>CAVYUQ010000023.1:0-203997 GCA_963771715.1 uncultured Thermoleophilaceae bacterium | reverse complement strand
CGGGTATGAGTACGATTGACTAGTCAGTCAACCGGCCGGAGGCACAGAAAACCGTGGATTTCAGGCTTAACGACGAACAGCTCGAGTTCCAGCAGACCGCCCGCCGGTTCGCTGCCGAGGTCATCCGGCCGGTCGCCGCGCAGCACGATCGCGACGAGAGCGTGCCGTGGGAGGTCATCAAGGCCGCCCGCGAGTGGGGGCTCCACGGCCTCGAGACGATCCAGCGCATGGGCAACGACCCCGACGGCCTGTTGTCGTGCATCTACGCGGAGGAGCTGCACTGGGGCTGCGCCGGCATCGCGCTCGCGATCCAGGGCGGCTCGCTGGCCGCGGCCGGCATCGCGAGCTCCGGCTCGCCCGAGCAGATCGGCCGCTGGGTGCCCGAGTGCTTCGGCATGGGGGACGAGATCAAGCTGGGCGCCTACGCCGTCACCGAGCCGAGCGCGGGCTCCGACGTGCGCTCGCTGCGCACGACCGCCAAGCAGGACGGCGACGAGTGGATCCTGAACGGCACGAAGGTCTTCATCACGAACGGCGGCATCGCCGACGTGACCGTGGTCGTGGCCACCGTCGACCCTGATCTCGGGCATCGCGGACAGGCATCGTTCGTCGTGCCGAAGGGCACGCCGGGCCTGTCGCAGGGCAAGAAGGAGTCGAAGCTCGGCATCCGCGCGTCGCAGACCACCGAGGTGATCCTCGAGGACTGCCGCGTGCCGATGGACCACCTGCTCGGCGGCTACGAGAAGCTTCAGAAGAAGCTCGAGCGCGCGCGCTCGGGCGCCTCGACCGGCCGCTCCTCGAACGCGCTCGCGACCTTCGAGCTGACCCGCCCGCTGGTGGGCGCCTCGGCGCTCGGAATCGCGCAGGCCGCCTACGAGTGGACGCTCGAGTACCTCGCCGACAAGGTGGAGGACGGCCAGCCGCTGCTCAAGCAGCAGCGCATCCAGCAGACGCTCGCCGACGTGGCCACCGAGATCGAGTCGGCCCGCCTGCTCGTCTGGCGCGCGGCCTGGATGGGCCGCAACGGCGTCCCGATGACAGCCGGCCAGGGCTCGATGTCGAAGCTCAAGGCGGGCGACGTGGCGATGTGGTCGACCACCACGCTGATGGACCTCGTCGGCCCGTTCGCCCAGACCACGGACTGCCCGCTGGAGAAGTGGTTCCGGGACGCGAAGATCTACCAGATCTTCGAGGGCACGGCCCAGGTCCAGCGGCTCGTGATCGCCCGCATGCAGGCCACCCATTACGGCGAGCTCGCTCAGGCGGCGGACAAGCCGACGGGCTCCGCGGTCGCTGACGCGGTCGCGGCCACGGGCTAGCCGCTTTAGGCGCGAGCGCGCTAAGACCGCCGGCCTGCCGAGCGTACGCTTGCGGGCGTGCGCCCGGCCCGGCCAGCGGCGGTCCTGCTCGCGCTCGCCGTGCTCGCGGGCTGCGACTCGGAGTCCTCTCGACAAGCCCGACCCGTTGCACTCCTACGACGGCCGCGTGATCCGCGGCTGGCTACTCGCCCTCGAGCGGCAGGACTACGAGCAGGCCGCCTACTACTTCGCGCCCGGCGCGATCATCGACCAGGGCCGGCCGTTCCGGCTGCGCACCCCGAAGCAGGCGCGGAACTTCAACGCCAGCCTCCCCTGCCGGGCCGACCTGATCCGGTTGAAGGGGAGCGGAGCCCACGTGCTCGCGACCTTCCGGATACGCGCTGGTCCGGGCGGGCCGTGCAGCGGTCTCGTCAAGGTCCGCTACACGATCCGCAAGGGCAAGTTCACCGAGTGGCGCCAGCTCCCGAACATCAGGCGCGAGCGCGTTCCTGCTCAATCCGCTGCCGCTCCGCAAGGCGGGTGTCCCGGCGCAGCTGGGCCTCGCGCGCCCGCCGGATCTCGTCCGGCGTCTCCGGAGCGACCGGCGGGACCTCGGTGGGATTGCCCTCGTCGTCAAGGGCGACCATCGTGAGGTAGGCGGTCGAGGTATGCAGCACCTCGCCGCTGCGCACGTTCTCGGACTCCACCCGCACGCCGACCTCCATGGAGCTGCGCCACGCCGCGTTCACCGTGGCCTTCACCGTCACGAGCTGGCCGACGAACACCGGATGGCGGAAGTTCATGCGGTCCATCGCGGCCGTCACGACGCGCGCGCCCGAGTGCCGAACGGCGGCGATGCCGGCCACCTCGTCGCAGAGGTGCATGATCACCCCGCCGTGCACGTTGCCGGCGTTGTTCGCGTCGGTGGGGCCCATCCAGCGGCTGAGGATTGAACTCGATGCTGACGGGGGACGTGGCTCCACTCGGGCGCGCAGACTACTCTTGGCCCAACTGAAGGCGTCGGAGATGAGGAGAAGACATGCCAGGGCTTGCCGGTCGCATGTCCACTGTGGTGAAGGCGAAGATCTCGAGAATGCTCGACCGGGCCGAGGATCCGGGCGAGACGCTCGACTACGGCTACCAGAAGCAGGTCGAGCTGCTTCAGAACGTGAAGAAGGGCATCGCCGACGTGGTCACGTCGAAGAAGCGCCTTCAGATGCAGACGCAGAAGCTCGAGCAGCAGGTGGTGAAGCTCGACACCCAGGCGCGCCAGGCGCTCGCCCAGGGGCGTGAGGACCTCGCGCGCACGGCGCTCGAGCGCAAGACGCTCGCGCAGACCGAGATGCAGTCGCTCGACCAGCAGGTCAAGGAGCTCGAGGCGCAGCAGGAGCAGCTGATCGCGAACGAGCAGCGGCTGCGCCAGAAGATCGAGCAGTTCCGCACCAAGAAGGAGGTCATCAAGGCGCAGTACTCGGCCGCCGAGGCCCAGGTGCGGATCTCCGAGGCCGCCAACGGAGTCGGCGAGGAGATGGCCGACCTCGGGCTCGCGATGCAGCGCGCCGAGGACAAGACCGAGACGATGCGCGCCCGCGCGTCGGCGGTCGAGGAGCTGGAGAAGGCCGGTGCGTTCGACGACATCACCACGCTCGGCTCGGGCGAGGACGACCTCGACCGCCAGCTCTCGGAGCTCACCAGCGGAGTCCAGGTGGACGACGAGCTCGCGAAGATGAAGGCCGAGCTCGGGTCCGGGGGCGGCGAGTCGCCCGCCCTCGAGCAGGGGGAGGAGAAGGCGTGATCGTCCGTATCTCGGGTGAGGGGCAGTTCAAGCTGCCCGACGAGGACGCGGGGCGCCTCAACGAGCTCGACAACAGGGCCGTCGCGGCGGTCGAGCAGGGCGACGAGACCGGCTTCAAGGAGCTCTGGAGCCAGATGCTCGAGATCGTGGCGAGCGACGGCAACGCCCTGCCCGAGGACGAGCTGGTGGAGTCCGACGTGATCCTGCCCCCGCGCGACATCTCTTTCAACGAGGCCAAGGGCGAGTTCAACGGTGACGGGCTGATCCCCGACTGATGGACGAAGAGGCCTTCAACCTGTCGGTGCGTCGCTTCCTGAAGAAGCTGGGGGTGACCTCTCAGCGCGAGATCGAGCTGGGTGTGCGCGAGCTGCTCGACGCCGGCAAGCTGAGCGGGAGCGAGACGCTCGAGGCCCGCGCGGTCGTTACCGTCGATGGCCTCGAGCGTGAGATCGTGGTGACCGGCGAGATCGCGCTCGCCGGCGAGCCGAGCGGCTCTCCGAAGTAGCGCGGGTTACTGGCCCGCGCCCTCGCCCTCGTGTGAGTCGCCGCCGTCGCCCTCGATGACGACGACCTTGTAGTTCTCGTCGAGCCGGACGTCCACGGTCTTGCCGTCGGTGCCGGTGATCTCGACCTCCCAGGTGGCGCCGTTCTCGCCGTCGCGCTCGACCGAGTTGGCGGTGCCGGGGTGCGCGGCGAGCGCGGCCTCGCGGGCCCGGTCTGCCCCGGGACCGCTCACCTGCTCGCCTGCATCCTCGCCTCCGCCGGCCGCCATGGCCGCGCCGACGCCTCCGGCGCTGAGCGCCACTACCAGTCCACCTACTGCAATGTGCTTGCGAGTGATCTTCATGCGGGCAGTTCTAACCGCGGGCCATGAGATGGACGTGAGAGTCCGGCAGCTCGACCCAGGCGTCCAGGCCACCGCCCTCGCGGGGGTCCCCGCCGGCGCGGCCGCCGTGCGACCTCGCGATCGCCTCGACGATCGCCAGCCCGAGCCCCGTGCCGCCGCGTGAGCGCGCGCGGTCGCCGCGGGTGAAGCGCTCGAAGGCGTGTCCGTCGAGCGAGGAGTCGAACCCCGGCCCGCGGTCGCGCACGTGCAGCCGCACGCCGCCCTCGCCGGGCTCGGCGGCCAGCTCGATGGCGCCCTCGCCGTGGCGCAGGGCGTTGTCCACGAGGTTGGCGAGCGCCTGCTCGGCGCGCAGGCGGTCGGCGTGCAGCGCCAGGCCGTCGGTGGGCTCCACCCGCAGCTCGCGCCCCGCCTCGCCGGCCCGTGCCTCGAAGCGGCGCGCGGTGGTGTGCAGGAGCTCGCCGGCGTCGAGCCGCTCGGGGCGCACCGGCAGCTTCCCCTCGTCGGCGCGAGCCAGCACCAGCAGGTCCTCGGCGAGCTGGACGAGGCGGTCGCTCTCGCTCGCGGCGGACGCCACGGCCGCGCGCAGCTCCTCGGCGCTCCGGCCCTCCCGCAGCGCGAGCTCGAGCTCCGCCTTTAGCAGCGCCAGCGGCGTGCGCAGCTCGTGGCTCGCGCTCGCCACGAAGCCGCGCTCGCGCTCGGCCGAGCGCTCCAGCCGCTCCAGCATCTCGTTGAGCGTCCCGCCGAGCTTCGAGAGCTCGTCGCCCGCGGGCGGCACGGGCAGCCGCCTGCCGCTTCCCAGGCGCGAGATCTCGGCAGCCTCGCCGCGCATCGCGCCCACCGGCCGCAGCGCGGCCGAGGCGAGCCAGTAGCCGGCGAGCGCCGCGAGCAGGAGGGCGATCGGGCCGCCCGTGAGCAGCACCGTCCCCAGTGACGCCAGCGCCTCGTCGCGGTCCTCGCGGGTGGCGCCCACGACCACCACCCGGCTGTCCGTGGGCCGCGCGAGCAGCCGGACGCGCTCGTCGAACCCCGCCACCGAGTCGCGGTTCACGAAGACGGGCCCGCGGCTCGCGCGGGCAAGCTCGCCGGCGCTCAGGAGCGGGCGCTCGCGGAAGCCCGGGCTCGCGTACACGACGCTGCCGTCGCGGCCGATCACCTGAGCCAGGCTCTCGTCCCGAGCCACGAGCCGGTCCTGGTCCGGGGCGCCGAACCCCGGGTCGCCCGCCACGGCGGCGAGGTCGTCGGCGCGTGAGCGCAGCGAGTTGTCGAGCGCCGCCTCCAGGTCCGAGCCGACCCGCGAGTAGACGAACAGGCCCACGGCGAGCAGGACCACGGCCATCACGGCCGTGAAGGCCAGCGTGAGGCGGATGCGCACGGGCACGCGGCTCAGCTCGCACCTCCGTCCGCGCGCAGCCGGTAGCCCGCCCCGCGCACGGTCTCGATGCTCTTCACGCCGAACGGGCGGTCGATCTTCTCGCGCAGGTAGCGCACGTACACGTCGATCACGTTCGAGCGGTTCTCGTAGCCGAAGTCCCAGGCGTGCTCCAGCAGCTCGAGGCGGCTCAGCACGTCGCCCGGGCGGCGCATGAACGCCTCCAGCAGCGCGAACTCCTTCGTGGACAGGTCGACGCCCCGCTCGCCGCGCCAGGCCTGGCGGGTGGCCGGGTCGAGCCGCAGCTCGCCCACCTCGAGCACCGCGGGCCGCTCCTTCTGGCCGCGCCGCACCAGCGCCCGCAGCCGAGCCGACAGCTCGGCGAAGGAGAACGGCTTCGTGAGGTAGTCGTCGGCCCCGCCGTCGAGGCCGGCCACGCGGTCCTCGACCGAGTCGCGCGCGGTGAGCAGCAGCACCGGCGTCCAGACGCCGTCGTCGCGGAGCCGCCGGCAGGTCTCGAAGCCGTCGATGCCGGGGAGCATCACGTCCAGCACCAGCGCGTCGTAGGGCGCGGCGGCCGCCATCCAGAGCGCGTCCTCGCCGCTGCGCGCCACGTCCACGGCGGCGCCCTCCTCGGTGAGGCCGCGGCGCACCAGCGCCGCCATCTTCACGTCATCCTCGACGACCAGGAGGCGCATCCGAGCCCACGATGACAGGCCGGAGATGAGAGTTCCATGAGTGCCCGCGCGCTGCGGATCGCGCCACCGCCGCCGTTGCGCTCAACGCCGGCGACACAGAGGCCGCGGCCGAGCGCGCGCTCGCATCGGCGGCCGCGTTCGCGGAGGTGGGCGCGCCCGTGGAGGCGGCGCTGTCGCGCATGCTGGCCGGGCAGGCGCTGGCGCGGGCGGGGGAGCGCGAGCGCGCGACCGCGGAGTTCACGAGCGCGGGGAGCTCGTTCGAGGCGTGCGGCGCCCTACCGCGCCGCGACGCGGCCGACCGCGAGCTCGGCAAGCTCGGACGCCGCGTGCACCGCCGGACGCGCGCCGGCAAGGCGGACGGGAGCGGCATCGAGACGCTCACCGAGCGCGAGCTCGAGGTGGCGCGCCTCGTTGTGGACCGCAAGACGAACGCTCAGATCGCAGCGGAGCTCTTCCTCAGCCCGAAGACCGTGGAAACCCACATCCGGCACCTGTTCCAGAAGCTCGAGGTGTCCTCACGCGTGGAGGTCGCTCGCGTGGTGGAGCGGGCGGACCGCGAGGCCGGGCAGCTCAGCACGCGCTAGACCGCTGACGGCGCGGCCGAGCGCAAAGCCGAGCGCCGTGACCGCCACGCCCGCGACGATGTCGGCCACGAAGTGGTTGCCCGTGGCCACCACGGCCAGTCCGACGGTGGGCGCCCAGAGCCACGCGAGCGCGCGCGTCACGCGCCGCCGAGCCGCCGCGGCGAGCGCGGCGCTCACGGCCAGCGCAAATCCGGCGTGCAGGCTCGGCACGGCGGCGAGCTCGTTGTAGAAGGACGTGGTGAGCTTCGAGTCGAGCGCCACCCCGGTCTGCGTGGTGATCGTGTCCACCAGCCCGACATCCGCCAGCCGCGGCGGCGCCACCGGGAACAGCGCATAGATCGGAAGCGAGATCAGCCACGTGGCGAGAATGGTGTTGCGCAGCAGCTCGTAGTGCGTGCGCGAACCGCGGTAGAGCCACACGAGCGCCCCGGGCACCACGACCATCTGCGCGGCGAGGTAGAGGTGGTTGAGGACCCACAGGAGCCAAGAGCCGTCAAGCGCGCCCTGAACGCCGGCCTCCACGTCCACGGACAGCGACTGCTCGAGTCTCACGATGCTCTCGGCGTTCTCGGTTGCCACGTCGAGATCGCCGATCGCGACGAAGCGGCCGGCGCTGTAGAGCAGATAGGCACCGGCAAAAAGGGCCAATTCGCGGATCCAGGGCTTCATGCCGCGAGCTTCTCTCCGCGCTCGCGGCGGGACATCGGGGCATACCCCGGATTCGCGCCCTGATCTCGGAGCGAAAACCCTGACTCAGGGCAAATAAGGGTGTGGGATCAGGGAGTCGTCCCGATGTTCGGGGCGGCGTTCGGCGGGAAGCTCGCTGGGTCAAATACCCCCGACCCAAGGGCATCCCCATGGCAACGCGTCTTTATCGAATTGGTGGCTGGGCCTTCGAGCACCGTCGCACCGTGCTCGTCGCCTGGCTGATCGTGCTCGCGGGTGTTATCGCGAGCGCTTCCGCGTTCAGCGGCAAGACC
This sequence comes from uncultured Thermoleophilaceae bacterium, assembly GCA_963771715.1. Taxonomy (GTDB): domain Bacteria; phylum Actinomycetota; class Thermoleophilia; order Solirubrobacterales; family Thermoleophilaceae; genus JACVRW01. The sequence goes on along the minus strand of CAVYUQ010000023.1, from coordinate 196,426 downwards.
AGCAACGAGTTCTCGGTGCCGGGCACCGAGTCGCAGGTGGCTCAGGACCTGCTCGAGGAGAAGTTCCCCGAGGCCGGTGGCGGCTCCGCTCGAGTGGTGTTCGCGGCTCCCAAGGGCGAAAAGCTCACCGACGCCGACAACAAGGCGGCGGTGATGGAGAGCGTCGAGAACGCGTCCAAGGCTCCTGAGGTAACCGCGGTCCAGGATCCCGTACTCGATGGGCGCGATCTCGAAGGACGGCCGCATCGGCTTCGCGGACGTGTACTACCCGGTCAAGGCCGAGGAGGTCGAGAAGAGCTCGGCCGACGCCCTGGAGGCGTCGACGGAGCCGGCGACCAAGGCCGGCATGCAGGTCGAGTTCGGCGGCGGCGTCGTCACCGAGGAGAGCGAGAGCAAGGCGGAGATGGTCGGCATGTTGGTCGGCTTCCTCGTGCTCGCGATCACGCTCGGGTCGCTGCTGGCGGCCGGGCTGCCCCTGTTCACCGCGCTGATCGGCGTCACGCTCGGCATGTTCGGCATCACCGCGATGTCCGGCGCGATCGAGATCTCCGAGACCGCTCCGATCCTGGCGACGATGCTCGGCCTGGCGGTCGGCATCGACTACGCGCTGTTCATCCTGTCGCGGCACCGCCAGAACCTCGACGACGGCCTCGAGCCGCGTGAGGCGGCGGCCCAGGCGACCGCTACGGCCGGAAGCGCCGTGGTCTTCGCGGGCGCGACCGTGGTGATCGCACTCGTGGGCCTCGCCGTGGTGCAAATCCCGTTCCTGACGGTCATGGGCGTGGCCGCGGCGGCGACCGTGTCGCTGGCCGTGGTGATCGCGGTGACCCTGCTTCCCGCCATGCTCGGATTCGGCGGCAAGCGCTTCGCGCGTCTCAACAGGTTCCTCACCAAGCGGCCGAGGCGCCGCGCGGAGGGAGCCCCGACGCTCAGCACCCGGTACGTCAAGCTCATCACCCGCCGGCCGCTGGCCGTCGTGCTGCTGGGCCTGGTCCTGCTCGGATCGATCGCGATCCCGGCTACGCACATGAAGCTCGGGCTGCCGGATGACGGCGCGAGCCCGACGACAAGCACGGAGCGTCGCGCGTACGACCTCCTCACGGAGGGCTTCGGCCCCGGCTTCAACGGGCCGCTGACCGCTGTGGTCTACGCGCCTGAGGTGCCCAAGGACAAGCAGAAGGAGCTGGCCCAGGGCATCGCGGACGAGATCAAGACGTTCCCGGGCGTCGCGACCGTGTCCGACCCGGCTCAGAACGACGCCGGCGACGTGACCGTCGTGTCGGTGACCCCGACGAGCGGCCCCGCCTCAGACGAGACGAAGGACCTGGTCTCGTACATGCGTGACGAGGCGGCGCAGATCCCCGAGTCGTACGGCATCGAGGCGTACGTCACGGGAACGACGGCGATGAACATCGACACCAACGACAAGCTCGCGGCCGCGCTTCCGAAGTACATCGCGGTCGTGGTGGGGCTCGCCCTCATCCTGCTGACGGTGGTGTTCCGTTCGATCCTGGTGCCGATCAAGGCGGTCGCGGGCTTCCTGCTCAGCATCGCCGCGTCCCTGGGCCTCGTGGTCTGGGTGTTCCAGGACGGCAACCTGAACGGGCTGTTCGACGTGGCCAAGGCCGGACCGATCACGAGCTTCCTGCCGGTGCTCCTGGTGGGAATCCTGTTCGGGCTGGCGATGGACTACGAGGTGTTCCTCGTGTCCCGGATGCGCGAGAACTTCGTGCGCTCGGGCCGGGCACGCGAGTCCGTCATCAAGGGCTACGGCCAGAGCGGACGCGTCGTCACCGCGGCGGCGATCATCATGATCTCCGTCTTCGGAGCGTTCGTCACGGACACGGATCCCGTTGTCAAGTCCATCGGCCTGTCACTCGCATTCGGAGTGCTGGCGGATGCCTTCATCGTCCGGATGACCCTCGTCCCGGCCGTGATGGTCCTGCTCGGGAAGCGCGCCTGGTGGATGCCCAAGCGTCTCGAGCGGATCGTTCCGGACGTGGATATCGAGGGCGAGTCCCTGGTGAAGGGCGTGGGCGCGACCTCGTAGGACCCAGTCCCGAATAGCGCCCCGCAAACGGAGGCCGGCCCGCGCGACGCGGGCCGGCCTTCGTCGTTTAGGCGTGACAGCATCGGGCTGATGGAGCGCTCGCCGCGGGTCGCCGTCTCCGCGGCCTTCCTGATCCACTCCACCGTCTCGGGAACCTGGGCCCCGCGGCTGCCGGCGATCAAGGAGTCGCTCGAGCTCTCGGACGGCGAGCTGGGCACCGCGCTCGTCGGGCTGGCGATCGGCCTCCTGATCGGGACCCGGGTCGCGGGGGCGCCGGTGGACCGCTTCGGGAGCCGGCCGGTGATGCTGGTCGGCTTTCCGCTGATGGCGGCCACGCTCGTGCTGCCCGGGCTGGCGGACAGCATCGTCACGCTGTTCCTGTCGCTGTTCGTGCTGGGACTTGCGAGCGGCGCGCTCGACGTGGCGATGAACGCACAGGGCATCGAGGTCGAGCGCCACCTGGGGCGGCCGATCCTGTCGGGCCTCCACGGGCTCTGGAGCATCGGCCTCGGGATCGGCGCGGGCCTGGCGGCGCTCGCCGCTGCGATCGACGCGGAGCCCTTGGAGCATTTCGCGGTCGTCGCCGCGGTCCTGGCCGTCGCCTCGCTGGTGTTCCTGCGCGGACTGCTCGCGGCCCACCGCCCGACGCCGGGCGAGCCCGCGGAGGAGCACGTGATGGTGCGCTGGACGCCGGCCCTCGTCCTGCTCGGCGTGATCGCGTTCTGCTCCTTCGTGGGAGAGGGCTCCGCATCCGACTGGAGCGCGGTCTACATGACCCAGGAGCTGTCGGCCTCCGACGCGCTGGGCGCAGTGGCATTCGCGGCCTTCGCGGTCACGATGGCGATCGCCCGCTTCGCAGCCGACCCTCTGCGCGCCCGCCTCGGCAACGTCCTGCTCGTGCGCGGCGGCTCGCTGATCGCCGCGGCCGGCCTCGGCCTCGGCCTCCTGGTCCACGAGCCGGCGGCCGCGATCGCCGGCTTCGCCCTCCTCGGCCTGGGCCTGGCGCCGGTCGTGCCGATCGCATTCAGCGCCGCGGGCGACCTCGACCCGCGAGCCACGGGCCGACTGGTGGGCAGGGTGGCGACGCTCGGCTACGTCGGCTCGGTGGCCGGCCCGATCATGATCGGCTGGCTGGCGGAGGCGACGAGCCTGCGAGCTTCGCTGGGCCTGGTGGTCCTGCTGGCGCTGGCGATCGCCGCAAGCGCGCCCGCAGTCGACCCGCACCGAGCCACCTGAGGCGTCGAAGCGATTAGGGTCGCTTTCATGGCCGTAGGGGAGGCTTTCGACGCGGTGGTCGTCGGTGCCGGGGCCGCTGGGTGCGTGGTTGCCGCTCGGCTTGCAGAGTCGGGGTCGCGGTCGGTCCTGCTGCTCGAAGCCGGTCCCGACCTCCGGGCCGAAGCGCCCGATGAGATCCGCGACGCGTGGCACATCACCCGCCACTTCGACTGGGGCTACAGCTCTGAGCCAAACCCGCGCGGGAAGGTCGAGAACGTGTGGAGAAACAAGCTGATCGGCGGCACATCGTGGGTCACGCGTTTCGCTCCGCGCGGCTCCCCGGCGGATTACGACGAGTGGGCCGCGCTCGGGAACGCCGGCTGGAGCTTCGACGACCTGCTCCCCTACTTCCGGCGGCTCGAGGCCGACGCCGAGTTCGGCGACGCGCCCTGGCACGGTGACAGTGGGCCGATGCCGGTCCGCCGGTATCTCGACCTCGGCTACACGGAGGTCGGAGCGGCCGCGCTGCTGGCGCTCCATGAGCTCGGCTTCCCCCCAGTGGAGGACCACAACCGACCGGGCGCCGTTGGGGCCGGCCGTATGCCGATGACTTCACAGGATGGCCGGCGCGTGACCACCGCGGATGCCTATCTCCCGGTGGGCGGCACGCCCCCGAATCTGACGATCCGTCCGGAGACGCACGTCGCCGAGGTCTGCTTCGAGGGAGACCGTGCCAACGGGTTCGGCTGCTCGACGGCGGCGTCGTTGAGGCGAGCCGGGTGATTCTCTGCGCGGGGGTCTTCGGCAGCCCCGCGATCCTGATGCGCTCCGGCATCGGGCCGGCCGATCATCTGCGCTCGGTCGAGGTCCCGGTGCGGGTGGACTTGCCGGGAGTAGGCGCCAACCTGGCCGACCATCCGGCCGTGTCGATCGAGTGTGGCTACCGCGGGGCGACGCGGAAGCAGCCGATTCTGCACCTCATCGCCACGTTCCACAGCGCAACGATGGATAGCCACTCGGCGCCGGACCTCATGCTTTGGGTGTGCGATCCGGAGGAGCCCGCCGAAGGCCCGGCGAGCCTCGACATCGACGTCGTGCTGCTCAGGCCCCGTTCGCGGGGTCGGGTTCGCCTGCGCTCGGCCGATCCCAAGCAAGCGCCTCACATCGAGCTCCCTGCCCTGAGCGATCCCTTGAACGTCGAGCGCTTGGCCGAGGGCTACCAGCGGGGGTTCGAGCTGGCGAACAGCGAGGCGATCCGCCGCCACGGTGTCCACCCACCCACGCCAGCGCCACGCGGCGAGGAGCTGCTCGAACTCGTGCGCGCGGAGAGCTACTCGCTACCGCACGTCGTTGGCACCTGTGCCATGGGCCCGCGGCCGGAGCAAGGCGCGGTCGTCGATCCATCGGGACAGGTCCAAGGGACCGAGGGGCTCAGCGTGGTGGACGCGTCGATCATGCCCGACGTCCCCTCGGGCTTCACCCACCTCCCGACCATCATGATCGCCGAGCGCCTGTCGGCGGCGCAGCGTTGAGCGATCGGGCAGCTGAGCGCGGCGCTACTTCCCGTCAGGATCGGGGTTGTACGCTTGAGCAACCAGGAGGCTGGCCCGCATGACCCTCATCGCTCGGCACCGCGGCGTTCTCGTGGGAATGGGACTTCTGACGGCTGCGATCGGGATCGCGGCGCCGGCCCAGGCGACCTTCCCCGGCGGCAACGGCCGCATCGCGTATACCTGGAGCCTCGGCGGCGAGGCCTTCGAGGCTGGTCCAACGCCGCGGCTCGTCGGCATCGTCAGCGTTCGTCGCGACGGCCTGGGCAGGCGGCTCGTGGCACGCGGGGGCACCCAGCCCTCGTACTCGCCCGACGGACGCCGGATCGCGTTCCTGCGCTCGCAGCATCGCCTCTGGGTAGCGCGGGCGGATGGCGAGCGCGCTCGCCCCGTGACGCCGCGCGAGTGGCGGGTGGGAGAGCACACATGGTCGCCCGGGGGGACCCGTATCGCCTTCGAACGCAACTTCGTGAACAGCGGCGGGTCGGCGCTCTACACCGTCATGCCCGACGGAACGGGGCTCCAGCGCCTGCTGAAAGCACCGCTGGGCGACCTCTCTGACGGGGCGTGGTCTCCAAACGGGAAGGCGATCGTCTACGACCAGACCAGCGTCACGGGGCGGACGCTGGTGCGCATCTTCCGCGCCGGCCAGATCGCCACGCTGGCGCGCCCGGCCTTCGGCGCCACCTGGTCCAGACGCGGCCTGATCGCGTACACGACCACCCCCGCCGGGGGACAGCTCAACCAGGTCTGCGTCACGCGTCCCGACCCCGCGGCCGCTCGGCGCTGCATCGGCTTTGCCGACGCCTCCGTGTCGGACCCCAGCTGGTCGCCCGACGGCCGCCGGCTGATGGTCATGCACACACCGCAGGGCGGAGGGGAAGCCGAGATCTGGATCGTACGGCCGGACGGAACGGTCCTCTCCCGAGCGCCACGGGGCAGCGTGTTCCCGATCTGGTCGCCCGACGGAAGCCGGCTCGCCTTCAGCGAGGCCAGGTTCGCCGGCGACCCGAGTCTCGAGTTCGAGGACCTGTGGGTGATGCACCTGGATGGCTCGGTCAAGCGCCGCCTCGTCCGCGGCGGCCAGGTCAACTCACCCGACTGGCAGCCGCGGCCCTAGAGCGGGATGTTCCAGGCCGAAGCGCCGAGGGCCGACCCGCGTGGTGAGGCGTTTTATGTACCGAGTTCGGTACATAAATCGACTAGCCCCGTCGTGAGGCTGCGCCGCGGAGCCCGCGGCCGCGGCTAGGCCTCGTTCAGAGCGGGATGTCCCACAAGGGGAACCAGCGGGCCATGTCCTGTTCCCATGGCAGCTCGGCTCCGAGCTGGGACTGGATGCGCAGCTCGCGCTCCGTGTCGCGGGCCTGCTCGCCCTTCGCCGGCACGAACGGGTAGTAGGCGCCGCGCTTGAAGTTGTAGATGAAGTAGATCGGCTTGCCGTTCTCCTCGAAGCCGAAAACGGCGGCCAGTACGCGGTCGCCGTAGCCGGCGCTCTCGAGCTGGCTCGAGACCGTGTTGATCGCGACCACGAGGTCGTCGAAGTCCGGGTCCTCGAGGATCAGCCAGCGGTAGCCGTACTCGTCGTCGTGCGTCTTGATCTTGGTGCCGGTGTCCGCCGCCGTGCCGGCGAGCAGCTCCTCGGTCTCCTTCACGATCTGCTGGAAGTCCGCGGTCCCGAGCGGCTGGAAGACGATCCCGGCGCGGCCGCGGTGCTTCAGGCCGAGCCCGGTGTCGAGCGTGATGTTCGCGGTAGTCATCGCGAACAGGCGGTCGGGCGCGGGCGCCTTCAGCTTGCGGCCGCCGCCCAGAAGCGCGTCGAGGAAACCCATGTGCGGCCGATACTAGGCGGCCGCCGCCGTGCCCTGCAGCGAGCGCTCGAGCTCCTGGAGGCGCTCGATCCGCTTCTCCATCGGCGGGTGCGTGGAGAAGAGACTCTGGAGCACGCTCTTGACCCGCACCGGGACGATGAAGAACGCGTTCATGCGCTCGAGCCGCTCGGCCTCGCGCAGGTCGCGCTGGGGCAGCTGCTGCACCTGGTTCGAGATCTTCACGAGCGCCGCCGACAGCGCGCTCGGCCGCCCGGTCACGATCGCGGCGCCGCGGTCGGCCGCGAACTCGCGGTAGCGCGACAGGGCCATCATCAGGAAGAACGAGACCACGTAGACCACGAACGAGACGAGCAGGATCACGAAGAAGCTCGGGTTGTCGTCGTCGCTCTGCCCGCCGCCGAAGAAGAAGCCGAACTGGAGGATGATCGCGGCGAGGCTCGCGAAGAAGCTGGCGATGGTCATGATCAGCACGTCGCGGTGCTTCACGTGCGCGAGTTCGTGCGCCATCACGCCCTCGAGCTCGGTGGGCGAGAGCGTGCGCATGATTCCCGTGGTCGCGCATACTGTGGCGCTCTTCTGGCTGCGCCCGCAGGCGAAGGCGTTCGGAAGGTTGGTGTCGGCCACGGCGATGCGCGGCTTCGGCAGGTCGGCCTGAATGCAGAGCTTCTCGATCATCGCGTGAAGACCGGGAGCCTCCTGCGGCGAGACCTCCTTGGCGCCCATCGCGGACAGCGCGAGCTTGTCGGAGAAGAGCAGCTGGGCGAGCGAAAGCCCACCCAGGACGACTACCAGCGTGAGGACGCCCGCACCCGCCTGGACGAGCACGACGAAGAACGCCACGTACAGCAGCCCCAGGAGGAACAACGTCAACAGTATGCGGCCCTGAAGCCCTGGGTCCCGGGGGAAAACTGCTCTCTGCCTGGCCATGACAGGAAGATTAGTGGAGGCTGGGTGCGTTCTTGCAGGGGCAGGAGATCAGCGTGCCGGGACGAGTCGCCTTGCTAGAGTGGCGCCGTCGCGAGCGCTGAATTCCCCTGCATAACGCATGGAAACGGGGGGAACCCGGCGGCGCTCCTGCCGTGATGAAGAAGACCCTTCTGCTTCCCATAGCGCTGGCCATCTTGGCCTTCCTCCTGTTGCCGATGCCCGGCCTCTCCGCGCCGCTGTCCTCGCGCATCGAGCAGAAGCGCGACCAGATCCAGCAGCACAAGGCGAAGGAGGGCGTGCTCAGCACCACGATCGAGCGCTTCAACACCCGCATCGACGCGGTCCAGGGCGAGATCAGCGCCACCGAGCGTCGCCTGGCGCGCGTGCAGGGCAGCCTCGACCGCCAGAAGGCGCGGCTGCTCGCGGTGCGCGACCGGCTGGAGGCCGCGCGCGACCGGCTCGAGCGGCTCCGCAGCGAGCTCGTGACCGCGCGCCGGGTGCTGGCGGCGCGGCTCGTGGAGATCTACAAGGCCGATTCGCCCGACGCCCTCACCGTGATCCTTTCCTCAGACGGCTTCGGCGACCTGCTCGAGCGCGCCGAGTTCCTCGACCGCATCTCCGACCAGGACCGCGAGATCACCGACCGGGTGCGCGGCCTGCGCGACCGGGCGCACAACCAGGCGGTAGAGCTCGCCGGCCTCGAGGAGCAGGAGCAGCTCGCCGCCGAGCGGATCCTGCGCGAGCGCGACGAGATCGCCGCCGTGGAGAACCAACTCGTCGGCGCGCGCGACCAGCTCGCCTCCGCCCGCGCCGACAAGCGCGGGGCTCTCGCGACTGTGCACGACAGCCGCGTCCGGCTCGAGGGCGACCTGAGCGCGCTCGTGGCCGAGCAGGCGCGCGTGCAGGCCGCCATTCAGGGCAACTCGGGCGGCAGCTTCAAGCAGGGCAGCGGGCAGCTCGGCTGGCCGGTGAACGGACCGGTCGTGTCGCCCTTCGGCATGCGCTGGGGCCGCCTGCACGCCGGCATCGACATCGCGGTGCCGAGCGGCACGCCCATCCATGCCGCCGACGGCGGCCGCGTGATCCTCATGGGCTGGGTGGGTGGCTACGGCAACTACACCTGCGTCCAGCACACCGGCAGCCTGTCCAGCTGCTACGCCCACCAGTCGAGCTTCGCCACCTCCAACGGGGCGTCGGTGAGCCAGGGCCAGGTGATCGGCTACGTGGGCTGCACCGGCCACTGCTTCGGCGACCACCTGCACTTCGAGACGCGCGTGAACGGGTCGCCGGTTGACCCGATGGGCTATCTCTAGAAATAGGGGTGTGATCCGTCTCTTCACGCTGGTGGCCGCGGGCCTCGCGGTCGCGACGGTCGTCGGCCTGATTGTGCTCTGGCCGGGCGACGTGGAGTCCCAGATCGCCCAGGGCGTAGCGGTGGAGAGCGAGAAGGCGACCGTCGAGAAGGTCGAGGAGGGGCTCTGCACCGGCCTCAGCGGCCAGCAGTGCCAGCTCGCCACGGCCCGCATCGAGAGCGGGCCCGAGACGGGCAAGCGGATCCAGATCCAGCTCGACGCCGGCGGCTTCGACCCGGACGTGGACCCGGGGGACAAGATCCGCGTGGCGAAGGCGCCCGAGCCCCCGCCCGGATCGGAGGCGGTGGCGGGCACGGGCTACACGCTCCAGGACTTCGAGCGGCGCGGCCCGATGCTGATCCTCGCGGGGCTGTTCGTGCTCGTGGTGCTCGCCTTCGCTCGCCTGCGCGGCGCGCTGTCGCTCGTGGGCCTCGGCATCAGCCTCGTGATCGTGCTGCTGTTCGTGGTGCCGGCGATCCTGGACGGCAAGTCGGCGCTGCTCGTGGCGGTGGTCGGGGCGATGGCGGTGGCGCTCACGACGATCCCGCTCGCCCACGGGTGGGGGGCGAAGAGCCTCGCCGCCCTGCTCGGCAGCGCCGCCAGTCTGATCCTCACTGCGCTGCTTGCCGTGCTGTTCACGGACCTGACCCACCTCACCGGGCTCTCCAGCGAGGAGGCGATCTTCCTCCAGATCGGGAACGCCGACGTGTCGCTCCAGGGCCTGCTGATCGCCGGAATGGTGATCGGGGCGCTCGGCGTGCTCGACGACGTGACGATCAGCCAAGCGTCGACCGTGCTGGCGCTGCGGCGGGCCAACCCGGCTCTGCCGTTCCGGCGGCTGTTCAGCCTCGCGCTCGAGGTGGGCCGCGACCACGTGAGCGCGACCGTGAACACGCTCGTGCTCGCCTACGTGGGCGCTGCGCTGCCGATCCTGCTGCTGTTCAGCGCCGCGGACCTCGGCGTGGCGGACGCGGCAAACCTCGAGGTGGTCGCGAAGGAGATCGTGGCGACGCTGGTGGGCTCGATCGGGCTGATCTCCGCCGTGCCGGTCACGACCGGGCTGGCGGCGCTTCTCGCCGTGCGCGAGGACCCGGGTAGGCTCGACGCCGATGACGGCGCCCACGCTCATAGTCATTGACGTCCAGCGAGCCTTCGACGACCCCAGCTGGGGTGAGCGCAACAACCCCGACGCCGAGCGCAACGTTGCGAGGGCCATCGAGACCTGGCGCGAGCGGGGCGCCCCGGTGATCCACGTGCGTCACGAGAGCGAGGGCCTCTTCGCCCCGGGGAGCGATAGCGCGGGGTTCAAGCCCGAGGCCGAGCCGCGCGGCGAGGAGCCGGTGCTGACGAAGAACGTGAACAGCGCGTTCATCGGGACCGACCTGGAGCAGCGGCTGCGAGCCGACGGCGTGGAGACCGTGGCGATCGTGGGGCTGACCACCGACCACTGCGTCTCGACGACGGTGCGCATGGCCGGGAACCTCGGCTTCGAGACCTGGCTGCTCGAGGATGCGACCGCCACCTTCGAACGCAGCACCCCCGATGGCGAGCGGATCCCGGCCGAGACGATGCACCGCACCGCGCTCGCCAGCCTCCACGAGGAATTCGCGGACGTGGTCGAGACGGACGAGGCGATCGCCCGGGCGTTCGGCGGCTAGCGGCGCCTGAAGCGCCCGAGGATCTTCACGCCGCAGTTGCCGTTGCCGTCGCAGGCGGTGGCCACGATCACGTTCCGCCTGCGGCCGCGGATGCGCACGTCCTTGACGAAGGGCCTCCGGCGCGGCCTGACGATGAATCCGAAGCTGCGGCCGCCGTTGCGCGACACGAGCAGCCCGTACCTCAGGCGGCCCGCCAGCTCGTCGCCGGGATCCGTGCGGTCGCGCGTGCGCAGGACCCTGGCCCTCACGCGGTTGCCGCGCCGCCGTGCCCGGCCGCGGGCGGGCGGGTCGATCACGTCGTACTTCGACGCCACGTCGACCGCGTTCTTGCCGTCCGCGACGCCCGCGCCCGTGAACTCGTTCCAGCCGCTGCCGTTGGCGGAGCGCACCATCACGTCGGCCACCTGCTCGGAGGCGAGCCGGCGCTCGGCCTGCCAGGCGAGCGCGGCGAGCCCGGACACGATCGGTGCCGCGAAGCTCGTGCCCTCGCCGTAGGCGTAGCGGACCGTGCCCTCCAGGAAGACGTTGTTGCAGAAGTTCTTCGGGTCGTCCCACTCCGTCCCCAGGTTCGCGGGCAGCGTCGAGAACACGCCGTACCTGCAGTTGCCGCCGCTCGCCCCCGGCGCGGCGAGGCTCACGAAGTCGTTGTGATTGGAGAACGAGCCCACGCTGCCGTCGGGCTTCGTGGCCGCCACGGACAGACCGATCCCGCGCCCGCCCCGGCGGCCGCCGATCGCGGCGGCGGGGAACTCGAGGGGATTCCCGTTCTCGGCGTTGTTGCCCGCGGCCGCCACGGCCAGCACGTCGTTGAAGAAGGCGGCCTCGAATGCGCGCGCCTGGGTCAGGGTGAAGCCCGGGCCGGCGAGGCTCAGGTTGATCACGTCCACGCCGCGGCGGATCGAGAACTCGATGCCGCCGATCAGGTCCGCCACGGTGAAGCTGCCGTCGATCGAGGCGCGCACCGCCACCAGCTTGGTGGTGCCGGCCACGCCCTTGCCGCCGCGGCCGTTTCCGTCGAGCGCCGCGATCAGGCCGCTCACGAAGGTGCCGTGACCGACGGCGTCCGTCACGTCGGCGCCGCCGGAGAGCGTGTCGAACACCCGCGCGATCTGGCCTACGAACTCGGGGTGGTTCACGTCGAGGCCGGTGTCGATCACCGACACGGTGCGGGCCGAGCCGAAGTTCACGGTCGCGAGCGCCTCCCCGGCGCGAACGGCGTCGTATGCCCACGTGAACTTGATCGGCGGCGGGCCGCTGGTGAGGTCGAGGGTGTCGAAGGGGTCGGCCGAAAGCCGCAGGGTGCGGTCGCGCTCGATGTAGGCCACGCGCGGGTCGTCGCGCAGCGCCGCGACCGCGTCCGCCCCGGACGGGACGGTGGCCGCCAGGGCGCCGATCGTCTCGAACAGCTCCGGCTCGGCGCCCAGGCCGCGGACCTTCGCTGCCAGGCCGTCCAGGTCCGCGTGGGTGCGGGCGCCGATCAGCACGCGCTCCGAGCCGGTCGAGCGTGCCACCGCCGCGAGCTCGCTCGAAGCCGAGGCCGCGGACGCGCGCGCTGGCTCGGGGAGCGGCAGCGGGACCACGCCGCTGCTGGCGGCGCGCGGCGCTGTTGTGGCGGAGCAATTCGCGCAGCGCCTCGCGCTCCAGCATGCCTGTGGAGGCCTGCGCAGGCGCAGCGAGAAGCGGCGCCGCACAGAGGAATGTGGCGAGGACGCCTCTCCGCACACGGCCATGGTAAGCGCGGGTCCGGCTCCCCGCTAGCTTTCGCCCCCCGGTGCAGCCAGAGATTCACATCGGCCCGCTCGAGCTGAAGACGTTCGGCATCTGCTTCGCCTTCGCCTTCCTGGCCTCGGGCCTGCTGGTGAACCGGCGCCTGGCGGAGCTCGGCCGCCCGCCCGACTGGGCGTACGAGATGACCTTCGCCGCGCTGGTCGGAGGCCTCGTCGGCTCGCGCGTGGACTACGTGCTCCAGAACTGGGACAAGGTGTCCGACGACCTGCTCGGCAACATCTTCTCGGGGTCCGGGCTCGTCTGGTTCGGCGGGCTCGTGGGCGGAGCGCTGGGCGTGATCCTGTGGGCGCGCTGGCGGCGCTGGCTCGGCTGGGAGCTGTTCGACACCGCGGCGGTGCCGCTCGCCATCGGCTACGCCGTCGGGCGCGTGGGCTGCCAGCTCTCCGGCGACGGCGACTACGGCACCCAATCCGACCTGCCCTGGGCGATGGCGTACCCCGACGGCACCGTGCCCACCACCGACGAGGTCCACCCGACTCCCGTCTACGAGACGCTGGCGATGGGCCTGGCCGGCGCTGGTCCTGTGGCGGCTCCGCGACCGCGTGGCACCCGGGATGCTGTTCGGCCTCTACCTGATCTTCGCCGGCATCGAGCGCTTCCTGGTCGAGTTCATCCGCCGCAACGAGGACGTGGTGGTCGGCCTCACCCAGCCGCAGCTCATCGCCCTGGCAATGCTTGCGCTCGGCGCCGGGATCGTGGCCACGCGCCGCGCCGCGCCCGCGCCCGGCGACCGCCTGAGCGCGCTTCCGAGCGCGGCCGCCGCGCAGAGCGCCAGGGCCACCGACGCGCCGGCCGCGCTGTGCGCGTGGAACGAGACCTCGATGCCGACGACGCCGGCCACCACCGCCACGGCGGCGCCGGCGAGCATCGCCCGCGCCGGGCTGCGCGCGTGATGCCTCACGGCCAGCGGCGGCCCGATCAGCACGGCCAGCACGAGCAGGGTGCCGAGCCCCTGGACCGCCACCGCCACGGCGGCGGCGAGCAGCACGAGCAGCACGAGCCGCAGCAGTGCCGGCCGAACGCCCACGCGCGGCCGCGCCGCCCGCGTCGAAGGCCACCGCCGAGAGCGGGCGATGAAGGGCCACGAGCGCGGCGCCGCCCAGCACGAGCAGCACCGCCGCCGCGGCCAGGTCGCCGTCGGTGACCCCGAGCGGGTCCCCGAACAGCAGCTCCTCGAGCCGCTGCGGGGAGTCGGGCGCGAGCGCCAGCAGCGCGCCGAGCCCCACCAGGCCGGTGACCGCCACGGCGGTGCCGGTGTCCGGGCCGATGCGCGGGTCGCGCGCCGCGAAGGCGATCAGCGCAGCGGCCACGAGCGCTCCGCCGCCGGCGCCGAGCAGGAGCGGCGCGCCCGCGAGCGCCGCGAGCACGAGGCCGGGGAGGAGGCCGTGCGAGAGCGACTCGGCGCTGTACGCGAGCCGCTCCGTGACCACCCAGAAGCCGAGCGCGCCGCAGAACCCTCCCACCAGTGCCAGCTCGAGCAGCGCGCGCCGGTCGATGCCGGAGCGCAGGGGGTCGACCAGGAAGTCGAGCACGTCCATGTCAGTGGCCGTGCTCGTGGTGCTGGACCGTGACCGCGCGCGTGCCGCCGCCGTCCTCGAGCACGATCAGCTCGCGTCCGTAGGTGGCCTGGAGCGCCGCGCGGTTGAGGGTCTCGGCCGGCGCCCCGAAGGCCACCTGGTGGCCGTTGAGGCAGAGGACGAGGTCGAAGGAGCGGGCGCTCTCCACGTCGTGGCTAGCCACGAGCAGCACGCGGCCCTCGGAGCGCAGCTCGTCGAAGACGCCGCTGATCAGCCTGGCGCTGGCCGGGTCCACGCCGGACAGCGGCTCGTCGAGCAGCAGCACGCGGGCGTCCTGCACGAGCGCGCGGGCGAGCAGGGCGCGCTGGCGCTGGCCGCCCGAGAGCTCGCCGAAGCGAACGCCGCGCCACGTCGGCGAGGCCGACCCGCTCGAGCGCAACCGCCGCGGCGTCGCGGTCGCGGCGGCGCGGCGGCAGCCACCAGCGCCCGGCCGCGAGCGTGCCCATCACCGCCACGTCCAGTGCCGTGACCGGGAAGTCGAGGCGGGTGCGCTCGGTCTGCGCCATGTAGGCGGGGCGGCCGCTGAGCTCGACGCTGCCCGCGGTCGGCTCGAGCTCGCCGAGGAGCACGCGGAACAGGGTCGTCTTGCCGCCGCCGTTCGGGCCGAGCACGCACACCGACTGGCCGGCCTGCGCCTCCATGGTCACGTGCTCGAGCACCGGCTCGCCGCCGTAGCCCGCGGCGAGCTGCTCGACCCGGACGGCCGTGGCGTTCACGCCGCCGACCGTCCGGTGACCGCCGCCAGGACCAGGCACACCAGCGCTCCGAGCACCGCCACCGGCGGGCCCGCCGGCACGTCCAGCCAGTACGCGAGGTAGAGCCCGAGGACGCCCTCGGCCAGCGCGACGCCGAGCGCACAGGCCACCAGCCCGCGGATGCTCGTGGTGAACATGCGGGCGGCCGCCGCCGGCAGCACGTAGATCGCCGTCACGAGCAGCGCCCCGACCGCGGGGATCGCCGCGACGGCCGCCACGGCCACCAGGGCGAGCAGCAGCATGTCCGCGCGCGCCGCCGGGAGCCCGAGGGCGTCGGCGCCGTCGGGGTCGAAGCCGACCGCCGACCACGTTCGGCCGAGTGCGAGGGCGCCCGCTGCCGCCACCACGGCCACCACCGCGGAGAGCACCAGGTCGGCCGTGTCGAGGCCGAGCAGGGTGCCGAACAGGAGCCGATCCACCGCGGCGCCGGACTCGAACACGTCGCTGGCGAGGATCACGCCGGTGGCGAGCGCCGCAACGAGCAGCAGCGCGGTGGCCTCGCCGTGGTCGCGGGCGCTCTTGCCCCCGGCGCGGCTCGTGCGCTGCACTCCGCCCGCGTAGCCGAGCGCGACGGCGAGGCCGGCGATCGTGGGGCTCACGCCCGAGGCGTCTGCCGCCACGAGGCCGGGGAAGGTGGCCGAGCCGGCCGCGTGCGAGAAGAAGGCGAGCCGCCGCAGCACGATCCAGGCACCGAGCACGCCGCCGGTCACCGCCAGCAGCAGCAGCTCGAGGAGCGCCTCGCGCAGGAACGGGAGATCCGCCAGGTCGAGCGGCGATGGCACCCGGGCGAGTCTAACGAGAATGATTCTCAGTTAGGGGACGGCGACATCCGTCCAGGCAGAGCGGCGTTGCGCGTCGAATCTTCGTCCAGCGTGCGTTGGGGCTGATCGCCGCAGGGGTATCTCCCGCTGACGCGATGAAGGCGGCGAAGGGTTATCTCGGTGTGCTCGGGACCACGGGGCTGTTGACGGCCTCGGTCGTGATTCTGCTGCTCGTGGGAAGCGGGGCCGCGGCACTCGAAGGACCGGCCGATGCCGACGGAGCTGCGAGCCCGCTGGAGCGGATCGTCGTCGAGGAGGACGCGTGGTGGGCCGATCGCACGGCGCGGGGGCCGCGCCGACCGAGTGCGCTCGGCGCTCGGCGGAGGCGGCACGCGCGGCCTGCGGGAGGTCGCCGGCGGCGGTCCCGTCCTCGGGCGCGTGCCAGGCGCCGGCGAGGGCGCCGGAGACGACCTCGCGGGAGGCGGTCTCGCGGACGGGGGCACTGGGGGTGGCACGCTGGACGGCGGCACCGACGGCGGCTCCCCGGGCGCGGGCTCGGGCGACGGTGCGCCTGGCACGGGCTCAGGGGGCGGCACGCCCGGCGGGGACGGGCCGGGCAAGGCCGGCCGCGACGCGGGTCACGGCGCGCCGGGAGGGGCCAACAACGGGGGCGGACTGCCCTTGCCCGCGCCGCTCGGCGACACGGTCGGCGCGGTGGAAGGTGTCGTGCCGGGCCTCGGTGTGCCGGGCCTCGACGCGGCGCTCAGGTAGCGGGAGGCGCCACGGAGCGCCGGGCCGCGTCGCGGATGAACTTGCGCGACGCGGCCTGGAGCTCCAGGTCGTGCTGCACCGATCGGTGGTGCCCGCCCGGGACGAGCAACAGTCGCTTCGGCTCGCGCGCGGCCTCGTACAGCCGCTCGCTGACCGTGTACGGCACCTGCTCGTCGCCGCGCGCGTGCATCAGCAGGAGCGACGTCTCGGGACCCAGGCTCGCCGCCGCCTCGTACAGGTCGAGCGACTCGAGCCACGGTCCGCAGGCCTCGGCGTCGCACTCGAACTCGATCGGCTGGCTCGAGCGCAGGAAGCGCAGGAGCCCGTCCCCCGGCGCCGGGCAGATCGCGACCACGGCGCACACTCCGCGCGACCCCGCGCCCGAGGCGAGGGCTCCCGCGTGGATCGCCTGGAAGCCGCCCATGCTGCTCCCGCGCAGCGCCACGCGCGGAGCGTGCTCGCGCAGCAGCTCGACCATCGCGAGCGCGTCCTCGAACGCGCCCGGGCCGAAGCCGCCCGCCGGTCCTGCCGTGGCCCCGTGCGTCGTACGCGAGTGCCGCGATCCCGTCCTCCCGGCAGCCGCGTGCGAAGTCGAAGTGGCTCTCCTTGGCAGAGCCGGCGCCGTGCAGGATCACCACGCCGACGACCGGCTCGTCGTCCGGGACGAACAGCGCGTACGAGAGGCCGTCGTGGGTGCCGAGCTCGGGCGGTGTGGGCGTGGGGTGGCGCATCGCTGCTTCATAATCGCCGCTCGACGATGTCGGCGCTCGCGGTCTCGCATGTCTATCCCCTTGGCTCGCGCCTGAACGAGCGCGGCCGGCTCGAGGTCGGGGGCTGCGATGTGGTCGAGCTCGCGGCGGAGTTCGGCACCCCCGCGTACGTCTACGCGGAGGACGACATGCGCGCCCGCGCGCGGGCGTTCGTGGAGGCATTCCGGGCGCGCACGGAGCGCTTCGAGGTGATCTACGCGAGCAAGGCGTTCCCCTGCACGGCGGTCTACCGGCTGTTCTCGGAGGAGGGGCTGTCCGCCGACGTGGCCTCGGGAGGCGAGCTGCATCTGGCGCTCGCCGCGGGCATGGATCCGAAGCGGCTCTACCTGCACGGCAACAACAAGTCGCCGGCCGAGCTCGACTACGCGCTCGAGAGCGGCATCGGCCAGATCGTGGTCGACTCGTTCGACGAGATCGAGCGGCTGCGCGGGCGCGCCGCAGCGGGTGATGGTGCGCGTGACGCCCGGCATCAAGCCGAGCACGCACTCGTACATCCAGACCGGGCAGGTCGACTCCAAGTTCGGATTCCCGATGAGCGACGTGCCGCGCGCCGTCGAGGCCTGCGAGGCGGCGGGGCTCGAGCTGTGCGGGCTGCACGCGCACATCGGCTCGCAGATCCTCGACGTGGAGGTGTTCGAGAAGCTGGCGGAGGTGCTGGCCGCCATGGGCGACTACCCGCTCTTGAACCTCGGCGGCGGCCTGGGGATCGCGTACACGGCCGACGAGAGCGCGCCCTCGATCGAGGAATACGTGGAGGCGCTGCTGCGGCACGCGCCCGAGGGTGTGACGGTGCTCTGCGAGCCCGGCCGCGCGCTCGTGGGGAACGCGGGTGTGACGGTGTACACCGTCGGCACCGTGAAGCGTATCCCGGACGTGCGCACGTACGTGGCCGTGGACGGCGGGATGTCCGACAACCTGCGCCCGATGCTCTACGGCGCGCGCTACGAGGCCGAGATCGCCGACCGCTTTGGCGGCACCGACGTCTGCACGATCGCCGGCATGCACTGCGAGTCCGGCGACGTCCTGGTTCGCGACGTGCCGCTGAACGACCCGCGCGTGGGCGACATCCTCGTGATCCCGGCCACCGGCGCCTACGGGCACGCGATGGCGAACAACTACAACGCCGTGCCGCGGCCGCCGGTGATCTTCTGTCGCGACGGCGACGCCCGCGTTGTCGTCCGCCGGGAGACCTACGACGATCTGACACTGCGTGACCGCTGAACCATTCCGCATCGGCGTGCTGGGACACGGCACCGTGGGCTCCGCCTTCGCCGGCCTGCTCGAGGAGCGCGCGGACGCCATCGAGGCCGAGGTGGGCCTGCGCCCGGAGATCTCCGGCGTGCTCACCCGCAGCCGCGGCGACTTCGAGGACATCCTCGAGCGCAGCGACCTGATCGTCGAGCTGATGGGCGGCATCGATCCCACGCGCGACTACGTGCTGCGCGCGCTCGAGGCCGGCCGCCATGTCGTGACCGCCAACAAGCAGCTGCTCTCGCAGCACGGCGAGGAGGTGTTCGACGCCGCGCGCAAGGGCGGCGTCCAGGTGCGCTTCGAGGGCGCGGTCGCCGGGCGTGGTGCCGGCGATCCGGGTGATGTCCGAGACCCTCGCCGCCGCGCACATCGAGCGCGTCCACGGGATCGTGAACGGCACCACGAACTACATCCTCAGCGAGATGGCGCGCACCGGCGCCACCTACGAGGAGGCGCTGGCGGACGCGCAGCGGCTCGGCTACGCGGAGGCCGACCCGACCGAGGACGTGACCGGCAAGGACGCCGCGGCGAAGATGGCGATCCTCGCGCGGCTGGCGTTCAACGCGGCCGTGCGGCTCGACGAGGTGAGCTACGAGGGCATCGAGCGCCTGACCGCGGACGACATCGCCTACGCGAAGGAGCTGGGGCTGTCGCTGAAGCTGATCGGCTCGGCCGAGCGGATCGACAGCGGCATCGCGGTGCACGTCTACCCGGCCTTCCTCTACGCCGACCACCCGCTGGCCTCGGTGAACGGCGCGTTCAACGCGGTCACGATCGAGTCGCCGGCGATCACCGAGATCACCCTCTCGGGGCCGGGCGCCGGCGGGATCCAGACCGCGAGCGCCGTGCTGGGCGACGTGGTCTCGGCGATGATCCCGCCGCCGTCGCTCGTGCCTCCAGCCGAGGACGTGCCGCTCGTGACGGACACGGAGTTCTCCTTCTACCTGCATCTCGAGGTGGCGGACCGCCCGGGCGTGCTCGCCCAGGTGGCGGAGATCCTCGGCATGCAGGACGTCTCGATCAAGTCGGTGGTGCAGAAGGGGCTAGGCGACGAGGCGCGGCTCGTGATGGTCATGCACCCGGTGCTCGAGTCGAAGTTCCGGGCGGCGGTGGACCTGCTCTCGCGGCTCGACTTCGTGCGCGAGGCGCCGCGCGTGATCCGCGTGATCGAGGAGACGTTCTGAGTCTCTGGCGCTACCGCGAGCGCCTGCCCGTCGAGCCGCTGGTCACGATGGGCGAGGGCGACACCCCGCTGATCCCGGCCCCGCAGCTCTCGTCGCTGACCGGCGCGGACGTGTTCCTGAAGCTCGAGGGCGCGAACCCGACCGGCTCGTTCAAGGACCGCGGCATGACCGTGGCGGTGAGCGCCGCCATCGGCGAGGGGGCGGAGGCGGTGATCTGCGCCTCCACGGGCAACACCGCCGCGAGCGCGGCCGCGTACGCGGCGCGCGCCGGGCTGCGAGGGGCCGTGATCGTGCCGGAGGGCAAGATCGCCACCGGCAAGCTCGCCCAGGCGCTGATGCACGGCGCGCGCGTGATCGCGCTGCGCGGGAACTTCGACGAGGCGCTCGCGCTCGTGCGCGAGCTGGCGGACCGGCACCCGATCGCGCTCGTGAACTCGGTGAACGAGTTCCGCATCGAGGGGCAGAAGACGGGCGCGTTCGAGGTCTGCGACGAGCTCGGCGAGGCCCCGGACGTGCTCTGCATCCCGGTCGGCAACGCCGGCAACGTGACCTCGTGGTGGAAGGGCTTCCAGGAGTACGGGACCGCGCCGAGCATGCACGGCTACCAGGCCGAGGGCGCGGCGCCGCTCGTGCACGGGGCCCCGGTGGAGAACCCGGAGACGGTGGCCTCGGCGATCCGGATCGGGAACCCGGCGCGCTGGGAGGACGCGATGAACGCGTTCACGGCGTCGCGCGGCGAGGTGCGGGCGGTGTCGGACGCGGAGATCCTGGAGGCGTACACGCTGCTCGGCGCGCGCGAGGGCGTGTTCTGCGAGCCGGCCTCCGCGGCGTCGGTGGCCGGGCTGCTCAAGTACGGCGCCGAGGGCCGGGTGGTGTGCGTGCTCACGGGGCACGGCCTCAAGGACCCGCAGACCGCGATGAACCGCGCGGCGAGCGTGGTCCCGTGCGAGCCGGACATCGAGAGCGTCGAGCGCGCGGTACTGGGATGAGGCGCGCGCGGTGAAGCGGCGCCGCCTCGTTCGCGCGCCGGCGTCGTCGGCGAACCTCGGCCCCGGGTACGACGTTCTGGCGGCGGCGCTGTCGCTCAACCTGGAGCTCGAGGTGGAGGAGACCGGCGAGTTCTTCGTGCACTCCGACGTTCCCGGCGTCCCGACCGACCGCAGCAACCTCTGCGTGCAGGCGTTCGAGCGTCTGCACTCCGCGGACGGCGTGACCTTCCAGATCCGCTCGGAGATCCCGGCCGCCGCCGGGCTCGGCTCGAGCGCGGCGGCGATCGTGGCGGGGCTCACCGCGGCCGACCACATGTACGAGCTCGACGCGGCGCTCTTCGAGCTCGCCGTGGAGCTGGAGGGCCACCCGGACAACGTGGCCGCGGCGCTCCACGGCGGCTTCGTGATCTGCCCCGGTCCGGGCGAGGAGCCGGTGCGTTTCGACCCGCCGCCCGGCCTCGAGGCCGTGGTGGCGATCCCCGACCACGAGGTGCCGACCGCCGAGGCGCGCGCGGCGATGCCGGCCGAGGTCCCGCTGCCCGAAGCCGTGCACAACGTCGGACACGCGGCGCTGCTGGTGCTCGGCCTCGCGAAGGACGACTTCAGCCTGATCGGCCGCGGCCTGCGCGACCATCGTGCACCAGCCCCGCCGCCGCTCGCTCTACCCGCGCTCGATGGAGCTGCTGGAGCGCGCGGAGGAGCTCGGCGCGGTGGGAGCGACGATCTCCGGCGCGGGCCCCACCGTGCTGTTCTGGTGCCACTGGCAGCAGACCGGCGGCCTGGTCGAGCGCCTGAGGACGGAGGCGCCCGACTGCGAGGTCCGCCGCGTGACCTTCTCGCCAGGCGGCGCCGACGTGCGCGAGCTCTGAGCCGTCGATAGCGTGACCTCCGTGAGCGATCGGATCGAGGCGGCCGGCGGGGTCGTGATGCGTGACGGTCAGGTCGCGGTCGTCCACCGGCCCCGCTACGACGACTGGACGCTCCCCAAGGGCAAGCTCGACTCGGGCGAGTCCTTCGAGCAGGCGGCCGTGCGCGAGGTGGAGGAGGAGACCGGTGTGCGCGGCGTCCTTGTCCGCGAGCTACCCGCGACGACCTACAACGTGGCCGGCCGCCAGAAGGTCGTGCGCTACTGGCTGATGGACGTCGAGCACGAGGGTTCGTTCGTGCCCAACGACGAGACGGACCAGCTGCGCTGGGTCACGCCCGGCGAGGCGCTGCGGCTGCTCACATATGACCGGGACCGGGACGTCATGAGGTCCTTGGGGCCGCAGTTCATGCGCTAGCGGCGCGGGCGGCCCCCGCCGGGAACGCTGCCCAGGTGAAACGCCTCGGAGAGGAAGCGGCCCGAGTTGTCGCGCGGGGGTTGGAGGCCGAAGAGGCCCATCACCGTCGGAGCGACGTCCACGTTCTCCGCCTGGCCGGGGTTCGCGAGCGTGTCGTCGAACATGGCGTCCCTGCTCCCCGCTAGCGACTGCGACCGGACGAGCTTGCCGCCGCCGATCACTGCGAAGAAGTTGTCGCGCGTCTGCGGACCGCCGTGGTTGCCGACGATCGGGTTGTCGAATACGCCGGGATCGGAGAAGGCGCCACCCGGGTCGTGGGTCACGACGAGATCGCCGCTTCGCGGCCCCGCCAGGCGCCAACCGGGGTGCGCTCCAGCCAGCGTGAACGCGGTTCCGCCATCGGCCGGGTTCGGCTCGCGGTAGAGGGCCTCGCTCACGCCGTCGGTGGCGAGCGCGCGCTCGCGCATCCGCCGCAGCAGCTCGAAGCGCCCCTCGGAGCGGCGGTTCGCCAGGTAGACCGTGTCGACGCTCCCGTCCTGCACGACCACGAAGTCGTCGCTCGCCACCCCGGCGCTCTCGAAAGCGCTGGTCAGGTTGGTCTTCTTGAGCGTCGTGTCCATCGAGTGGTCGGACAGCAGCACCAGCACCGTCCGCTCCCATTCGCCACGCGCGCGCAGCTCGCCGACGAGGCGCTCGATCTGGTCGTCGGCCTGTGCGATGGCGGCGTCGTAGGCCGGTCCGGTGCCGAAGCCGTGCCCGGCGCTATCGACCTGGTGCAGGTTCACGAACGTGAAGTCGGGCCGGCGCGCCGCCGGGCCCACGCCCTCCCGGATCGTGCGGACGACCTCGTCCATCACGGTCTTGTCGTCGATCGCGTAGCCGGTTGCGGGGTTGATCGGCACCTGCCCGCAGTAGGAGTCGTCGTCGGCCCCTGACGAGCACGGTGCCCACAGGTGGTCGACGGTTCCGTCGGCAAAGATGCGCCCGAGCTTCGGCTTGCCGAATATCCCAGCCGTGAGGAGGCCGTCGGGGTTGCCCTGGCGCTTGATGGCCTCGAAGACCGTCTCGGCGAGCGGGCAGTTGGCGTTCTCCCCGCTGGTCACGCTCGGGGGCTTGGTCTCGTCGACGGGACCGGTCGCCTGGCAGGAGTCCTCGTTCTCGAGCGGCGCGTAGAGTGCGAACTTGTTGCCCGGGATGCCCGAGGCGTCGCCATATGCGCCGGTCATCATCGCCAGGTGGTTGGGGTTGGTCTCGGCGATCATCACCGAGCGCGACTCGCGGTAGTAGGTCGCGCGCTCCGCGAGCAGGGAGGTGATGAAGGGCGCCTTCCCCTCGTCCACGCGGTCGCCGTCGAGGCCGTCGATCACGACCGCATACACGATCGGGCGCACGACACGCGCCTGCGCCGGCGCGGCAGCCAGCGCTGCCGCAAGGATCATTCCAACGACCGCTCCCCACCGCATCGGCGGCCACCATAGAGGAGCAGACCAGGTCGGCGCGCCGGTTCCGGGCGCTAGGCGGTCGCCAGCTCGGGCCGGCGATCGGCCCAGGGGCGGGCGGCCTCGAGTTGCGCCGCGAGCGAGAGCAGCGTGGCCTCGTCGGCGGGCCGGCCCGCGAGCTGGATCGAGGTCGGCAGCCCGTCGTCGCCGTGGAAGAGCGGCACCGAGATCGCGGGCTGGCCGCTCACGTTGAAGAGCGCGGTGTACGGGGTGAAGCGCCCGGAGCGCCCGAAGTCCTCCCACGGATCGTCACTGCACGCGTCGATCTCGCCGATCGGGACCGGGCGCTCGGCGAGGCCGGGGGTGAGGACCACGTCGTAGCTCTCCCAGAGGGCGATGATCCCGCGGGAGATCGCGGTGAGCTGTGTGCGCGCGAGCAGGTAGTCGAGGGCGCTGCGATCGCGGACGCCCTCCCAGAACAGCCACGTGAGCGGCTCCACGAGCTCCGGCGCCGGCTCGCGGCCGGTGAGGAGGCCGCCGAAGTGGATGCCCATCGAGATCGGCGTTCCGAAGGCGATCGTGAAGACGTGGAACAGGTCCTGCTCGGGGCCCCAGGGGGCCGCCACCTCCTCGACGTCGTGGCCGAGCTCGGTGAGCAGCTGCGCTGCGTCGTGGACGGCTTGCTCGCAGAGTGGGTCGAGCGGGGCCTCGATCGGCGCCGCGGTG
This sequence comes from uncultured Thermoleophilaceae bacterium, assembly GCA_963771715.1. Classification (GTDB taxonomy): domain Bacteria; phylum Actinomycetota; class Thermoleophilia; order Solirubrobacterales; family Thermoleophilaceae; genus JACVRW01. The sequence continues at coordinate 172,551 of CAVYUQ010000023.1, read as the reverse complement.
GTGTAGCCGATGCGCAGCCGGCCGGGGTCGCGTGCGGCCGCCGAGGCGAATGGCTCTGAAGGGGGTGGGGCCCAGGTCGCGTCGCCGACCTCGTAGCCGGCGAGGATGTCGAGCATCGAGGCAGTGTCCGCGACGGTTCTGGTCAGGACCCCGTCCTGGACGAGGAAGTCATCGCCGAGGTCGGGGCCGCGTGAGATGCGCCCGCGGGTGGCCTTCAGCCCCACGAGCCCGCAGCACGACGCCGGGATCCGGATCGAGCCGCCGCCGTCGGCGGCGTGGGCGAGCGGCAGCATGCCGGCCGCCACGGCGGCGCCGGCCCCGCCGCTCGAGCCGCCCGGGGTGTGGCCGGTGTCCCACGGGTTCCGGACCGGCCCGAAGCGCCGCGGCTCCGAGACCGGAAGGATCCCGAACTCAGACATGCTGGTCTTGCCGACGATCACGAAGCCGGCCTCGCGAATCCGCCGCACGAAGAAGGCGTCGTGACCGGGAACGAAGTCGCCGAAGATGTCCGAGGCCATCGTGTAGGGCATCCCCGCGACCGGCGCGGTGTCCTTGATCGCGATCGGAACGCCGGCGAACGGGCGCGGATCGTCGGCGCTGATGCCCTCCGCGGCCGCGATGGCGCCCTCGGCGTCGACGTGGGTGAAGGCGTTGATGGTCGGCTGAAGCGCCTCGATCCGCTCGAGCGCAGCGCCGACCAGCTCGGCCGAGCTGATCTGACCCGTATGGATGAGCGTGGCCAGCTCGGTCGCGGGCTTGAAAAGAAGCTCCGACACGGGTGGCGAGCCTAACCGTTGTGGCGGTTTCGCCGCTTACAGCAGCGGTGAAGGGGGGCGAATTCCGAGGGCTAGTCGATTTATGTACCGACGTGGGTACACAAATCGACTTACCCGAGCTTCGAGGCCTCGCCGCGCGGCAATGGGGTGTGGTAACGCGCGATCAGCTGGCCACGCTGGGGCTCGGGGCAAACGGGATCGCGCAGTGGGTTCGTGCGGGTCGATTGATTCGGTTGCATCGCGGCGTTTACGCACTTGGCCACGATCGGTTGAGGCGGGAGGGGCGCTGGTTGGCGGCCGTGATGGCGTGTGGCCCGGGGGCGGCGCTGTCGCATCGAAACGCCGCCGCTCTGTGGGATCTTCGTCAGAGCAATTCGGCGTACATCGACGTGATCGTTCCGTCCCAGAACGGGCGCAAGCGGGCCGGGATCCGCGTTCACAGATCGAGCCGGCTGCAGCCGGACGAGGTCACCGCGAGAGACGGCATCCCGGTGACCACGGTGGCCCGGACCCTCCTCGACCTCGCCGACGTCCTCGAAAGACAGGCATTGAGGAGAGTGATCTCGGAGGCGGAGTACCTGAACCGCTTCGACCTGACCGCCCTTGATGCCGTCGTTGACAACAACCCGGGCCGCAGAAGCGCGAAGCTGATGGCGGCGGTGGGGGCGCGCAGGCACCGGACGCGGTCGGTGCTGGAACAGCGGTTCTTGAGGTTCTTGGAGCGGCACGGCGTCGAAGAGCCACAGAGCGGCGTCTGGATCGAGGGCTACGAGGCCGACTTCGTATGGACGCCCGCGGGCCTCGTCGTAGAACTCGACGGCTTTGCTGCGCACAAGACGCGCTCCACCTTCAACGCCGATCGCCTGCGGGACCGGCGCCTATGGAAGGCGGGTTTTCGGACGATGCGCCTCACCGATGACGCGCTGGACGACGAGCACGCCGTGCTCGACGACCTCGCTCACGCAGGCGTCAACGTGCCGAGCCGCTCGCGCGCATCCTCGAAGCCGCCGAGGCGCTCGAGAACCTCGCCGGCCAGCGTCAGGTAGTCGTTGCCTAGGTCGGGGGCGTAGTCGAGGATCGATACGCCGCGCTCGGCCGACTCCGCGTAGCGCACGCTGCGCCGCACCACCGTGTCGAAGACCTTCTCGCCGAAGCGCTCCTTCAGCTGGGTTTGTGCCTCGCGCGCGTGCACCAGCCGCATGTCGGCGATGTTCAGCACCACCCCGATCCACTCCAGGTCCGGGTGCAGCGATTCCTTCGCCAGCTCGATCACCTCGAGCGCCTGCTCCACTCCCTGAAGCGAGAAGTACTCCGCCTCAGTGGAGATCAGCGCGTAGTCGGCGGCCACGAGCGCGTTGACCGTGAGCAGGCCGAGCGCGGGCGGGCAGTCGATCACGATCAGGTCGTAGCGGCGGCGCAGGTCGCGCAGCGCGCGCTTGAGCGTGAGCTCGCGGCCCATCTTGCCCGCGAGGATCAGCTCCGCCTCGGCCAGCCCGAGGTTCGCCGGAAGGACGCCGTCGTGGATTGCGTCCGCCGCCTTCGCGGATCCGGTGAGCACCTCGGCCACCGTCGGTGATGCGTCGGCGGGCACGTCGTAGTAGTCGGAGAGGTTTCCCTGAGGGTCCAGATCGGCGACCAGGACCTCGAGGCCCAGGCGGCGGAAGGTGTCCGCCAGGGTGCGGACCGTCGTGGTCTTGCCGGTCCCGCCCTTTTGGGACAGCACGGTGATCGTTTGGGCCGTTGGGAGCATCGCCATAGCTCTATAGTTTCGCGTTCGTTCCCGCGTCGTGCGCCTGAGCCGAGCAGGCCACGCAAACAGGAGGTAACCCACTGCAGGCATCGCGTGGCCTGTACGACCCGAGCTACGAGCACGACGCATGCGGCGTCGCGTTCGTGGCGCGGCTGCGCGCGCCCGCTTCGCACGAGGTGGTGGCCCGGGCGCTGCACGCGCTCGAGCGCCTCGAGCACCGCGGAGCCGAGGGCGCCGACCCCGACACCGGGGACGGCGCGGGCATCCTGTTCCAGCTCCCCGATGCCTTCTTCCGGGCCGAGGCCGGCTTCGAGCTTCCGGAGCCGGGTGGCTATGGAGTTGCGCTCTGTTTCATGCCATCCGGTAACCCGACCGAGGCGATGCGCCTTCTCGAGGACCGCGTCGAGGCCGAGGGGCAGCACGTCCTGGGCTGGCGCGAGGTGCCCGTCCACGAGGGTGCGTGCGGCGCGGCGTCACGCGCGGTGGCCCCGCGGATCGCGCAGCTGTTCGTGGGTGCAGCCGACGACCTGCCCGACCAGGACGCCTTCGAGCGCAAGCTCTACGTGATCCGCCGGGCCGTCGAGCACGAGGACCTCGACGATCTCGCGATCCCGAGCTTCTCCAGCCGCACCATGGTCCTCAAGGGGATGCTCACCGCGCCGCAGCTGCCGCGCTACTTCCCGGACCTGCGCGACGAGCGCGTCGTGAGCCGCCTGGCGCTCGTGCACTCGCGCTTCTCCACGAACACCTTCCCGAGCTGGGAGCTCGCCCACCCGTACCGCATGCTCGCCCACAACGGCGAGATCAACACGCTGCGCGGCAACCGCAACTGGATGCGCGCCCGCGAGCTCCAGCTCGCCTCGCCGCTGTTCGGGGACGACATCGACAAGATCCACCCGCTGCTGCGCGACGACATCTCCGACTCGGCCTCACTCGACGGCCTGATGGAGCTGCTCGTGCTCGGCGGCCGCTCGCCCGAGCACGCGATCTCGATGCTGATCCCCGAGGCGCACCGCGGCCGGCCCGAGCTGCCGCAGGAGGTGCGCGACTTCTACGCGTACCACTCCTCGCTCGTGGAGCCGTGGGACGGCCCAGCGGCCGTGGCCTTCAGCGACGGCCGCGTGATCGGCGCCACGCTCGACCGCAACGGCCTGCGCCCCGGCCGCTGGCTCGTGACCCGGGACGGCTGGGTGGTCTTCGCATCCGAGACGGGCGTGCTCGAGGTGCCGGCCGAGGAGATCGCGTCCAAGGGCCGCCTGCTGCCCGGCAAGCTCTTCCTCGTCGACCTCGAGAGCGACCAGGTAGTGCCGGACGGCGAGATCAAGCTCGAGCTCGCCCAGAGGCGGCCATACGGGCGCTGGCTCGCCGAGCGCGTGGTGCACATCGAGGACCTGCCCGAGAAGACACCGCGCGTGCCGCGCGTGGAGCCGCTTCGCGCAAAGCAGCTCGCCTTCGGCTGGAGCGAGGAGGACCTGCGGGTGACGCTGGTCCCGATGGCGCGGGACGCGATCGAGCCGACCGGCTCGATGGGCAACGACACGGCCCTGGCGGTCCTCTCCGACATGCGCCCGCCGCTGTTCTCCTACTTCAAGCAGCTGTTCGCGCAGGTCACGAACCCGGCGATCGACCCAATCCGCGAGTCGATCGTGATGAGCCTCGAGGCCGTGATCGGCCCGGAGATCAACCTGCTCGGCGAGACGCCCGACCACTGCCACCAGCTCGTGATGCCGCAGCCGCTGCTGCGCAGCACCGAGCTCGAGAAGCTCCGCCAGGTGGACCACAGCGTGTTCGAGGCGCGCACGATCGACATGACCTGGCCCGCCGCGCAGGGCGCGCTTGGGATGGAACAGCGGCTCGAGGAGATCTGCGACGAGGCCTCCGAGCTGATCGAGCGCGGCGTGAACATCATCGTGCTCTCGGACCGGAACCTCGGCGCCGAGCGCGTCCCGATGCCGGCCATGCTCGCCACCGCGGCGGTGCACAACCACCTGGTCCGCGAGGGCACGCGCCTCCAGAGCGGTCTGATCGTGGAGACCGGCCAGGCGAAAGAGATCCACCACGTGGCCTGCCTGATCGGCTACGGCGCCGCGGCGGTGAACCCGTACGTGATGTTCGAGTCGCTGTACGCGCTCCACCGCGAGGGGCGCCTGCCGGAGGGCATGCCGCCCGACGAGGCCGTGAGCCGCACCATCAAGGCCGTCGGCAAGGGCCTGCTGAAGATCCTCTCGAAGATGGGGATCTCCACCGTCCGCTCCTATACCGGCGCCCAGATCTTCGAGGCGGTCGGGCTCGAGCGGGAGCTCGTGGACCGCCACTTCACCGGCACGGCGTCGCGGGTCGGCGGGGTCGGGATCAACGTGCTCGCCTGGGAGTGCCTCGACCGTCACGCGCGCGCGTACCCGGCGGCCAGCTCCGAGCTGCTGCCGCCCGGCGGGATCTACGCCTGGCGCCGCGACGGCGAGTTCCACGGCTGGAACCCCGAGACGATCGCCACGCTCCAGCAGGCCGCCCGCGAGGAGGGCGGCGCCGATGCCTACGAGCGCTTCGCCACCTACGTGAACGAGGTGGCCGTGCCGAAGTCGTCGCTGCGCGGCCTGCTGCGCTTCAGGGAGGCGCCGGAGCCCGTGCCGCTCGACGAGGTGCAGCCCGCCGTCGAGATCGTGAAGCGCTTCAAGTCGGGCGGCATGTCGCTCGGCGCGCTTTCACCGGAGGCGCACGAGACGCTCGCCGCGGGGATGAACCGCCTCGGCGGCAAGTCGAACACCGGCGAGGGCGGGGAGGACCCGGCGCGCTTCGGCGACGACCGCCGCTCCTCGATCAAGCAGGTGGCATCGGGCCGCTTCGGCGTGACCGTGCACTACCTCGTGAACGCTGACGAGCTCCAGATCAAGGTCGCCCAGGGCGCGAAGCCGGGCGAGGGCGGCCAGCTGCCCGGCCACAAGGTCGACCGCTACATCGCGCGCCTGCGCCACTCCACGCCAGGGGTTGGCCTGATCTCGCCGCCGCCCCACCACGACATCTACTCGATCGAGGACCTCAAGCAGCTGATCTACGACCTGCGCTGCGCCAACCCGCGCGCTCGCATATCCGTGAAGCTCGTCTCCGAGGTCGGCGTCGGCACCGTGGCGGCCGGCGTGGCCAAGGCGAACGCCGACCACGTGGTGATCGCCGGCCACGACGGCGGCACCGGCGCCTCGCCCCAGGCCTCGATCCAGCACGCCGGCATCCCGTGGGAGATCGGCATCGCCGAGACCCAGCAGACGCTGCTGCGCAACGACCTGCGCTCGCGCATCCTGGTGGAGGCCGACGGCCAGATGCGCACCGGCCGCGACGTGGTGGTGGCCGCCATCCTCGGCGCCGACGAGTACGGCTTCTCCACCGCTCCGCTGATCGCGCTCGGCTGCGTGATGATGCGCGTCTGCCACCTCAACACCTGCCCGGTGGGCGTGGCCACCCAGGACCCGGAGCTGCGGGCGCGCTTCGACGGCCAGCCGGAGCACGTCGTGAACTACCTGTTCATGGTGGCCGAGGAGGCGCGCCGCATCATGGCCCGGCTCGGCGTGCGCAGCATCGAGGAGCTGATCGGGCGCACCGAGCTGCTCCAGACGAACGACGCGGTCGAGCACTGGAAGGCCCAGGGGATCGACCTGTCGCCGCTGCTGTCCGTGCCCGACAACGTGGAGCCCGACGCGCCGCGCCGCTGCGTGCGGCGTCCCGACCCGGTGCTCTACGACTCGATCGACGTGGACCTGCTCCAGCTCTGCCGCCCGGCCATCGAGGACGGCCGGCCCGTTCGCCTGGAGCGCCGGATCGAGAACAAGAACCGCGCCGTGGGCGGCCTGCTCTCGGGCGAGATCGCACGCGTGCACGGCGAGAACGGCCTGCCCGACGGCAGCGTCGAGGTTCGCCTCACGGGCTCGGCGGGCCAGAGCTTCGGGGCCTGGCTCGCGCGCGGTGTCGAGCTTGTGCTTCACGGCGACGCGAACGACTACTGCGGCAAGGGGCTCTCCGGCGGCACGATCGTGGTCCGCCCGCCTGCCGACGCCACCTTCGCGGCCGAGCACAACGTGATCGTCGGCAACACCGTCCTCTACGGCGCCACCTCGGGCCGCGCCTTCTTCCGCGGCCTGGCCGGCGAGCGCTTCGCGGTCCGCAACTCCGGCGCCATCACCGTCGTCGAGGGCGTCGGCGACCACGGCTGCGAGTACATGACCGGCGGCCGCGTGTTGGTGCTCGGCCCCACGGGGCTCAACTTCGCCGCCGGGATGAGCGGCGGCATCGCCTACGTCCACGACGCCGACGGCGGCTTCCGCGCGCGCTGCAACACCGAGCTGGTGGGCTTCGACGCCATCTCCCCGGACGAGAGCGACGAGCTGCGCGGCTGGGTCGAGGAGCACCGCGAGCGCACCGGGTCGCCGGTGGCCGCCCGCCTGCTCGACGACTGGCACACGGCGCTCAACAAGATCGTCAAGGTGATGCCGCACGACTACAAGCGCGCGCTGGCCGAGCAGCTCGCCGCGGAGGGCGAGGCCGAGGTGGCCGCCGCCGCGGCCGGGCCCGCCGCAACGCCCGGCTACGCCGCCGGAGGCGCGATCTAAATATGGGCGAGCTGGGCGCCTTCCTCCGCCTCGAGCGGGTCGGTTTCGAGAAGCGCGATCCCGCTGAGCGGATCGGCGACTACCGGCAGTACTTCTCGCTTCCGGACGACCGCACCCTGCGCGACCAGGGCGCACGCTGCATGGACTGCGGCGTGCCGTTCTGCCACGAGGGCTGCCCGCTCGGGAACCTGATCCCGGACTGGAACGACCTCGTCTATCGCGACCACTGGCGCGACGCGCTCACGAAGCTGCACGCCACGAACAACTTCCCCGAGTTCACCGGGCTGATCTGCCCGGCGCCGTGCGAGTCGGCCTGCGTGCTCGACATCAACGACGACGCGGTCACAATCGAGCAGATCGAGCTCGCGATCGTCACGCGCGGCTTCGAGGAGGGCTGGATCGTCCCGGACCCGCCGGAGGTCCGCACGGACCGCACCGTCGCCGTGATCGGCTCCGGGCCCGCGGGGCTCGCCGTGGCCGACGAGCTCAACAAGCTCGGGCACAGCGTCACGGTCTACGAGCGCGACGAGGGGCCCGGCGGGCTGCTGCGCTTCGGCGTACCCGACGCCAAGCTGGAGAAGTGGATCATCGACAGGCGCGTGAACCTGCTCGCGGAGGAGGGAATCGAGTTCCGCTACGACGTGGACGTGGGCCGCGACGTGAGCGCCGACGAGCTTCGCCGCGACCACGACGCCGTGGTGGTGGCGATCGGCTCGCGCGTGCATCGCGACCTCGAGGTGCCGGGCCGCGAGCTCACCGGCGTGCACTACGCCATGGAGTACCTCTACCAGCGCAACCGCGCGGTGGCCGCCGGGGAGGGGCGCCCGTTCCGCCAGACGCCGCCCGGCCGGGTGATCAGCGCGGAGGGCAAGCGCGTGGTCGTGGTGGGCGGCGGCGACACCGGGATGGACTGCATATCGAACGCGCTGCGCGAGGGCGCCGAGGACGTGCTGCTGCTCGACGTCTACCCGCAGCTCCCCGCGAGCGGCCGGCCGCCCGGCACGCCCTGGCCGCTGCCGCCCAAGCGCACCACCACCACCTACGCGCTCGACGAGGGCGGCGACCGCCGCTTCGGCACGCAGGTGACCGGGCTTCGCGGCGTCGACGGGCGCGTGAGCGGCGTTATCGGCAGGCGCGTGGAGGGCACATCGTCGCGCGACCTGCACGCCATCGCCGGCAGCGACTTCGAGGAGCGCGCCGACCTCGTGCTGATAGCGATCGGCTTCGACCACCCGGAGCACGAGGGCGCGGTGGAGGAACTGCGGCTCGACCTCGACCGGCGCGGAAACGTGAAGGCCGCCGTCTACGGCACCAAGGTGGAGGGCGTGTTCGCATGCGGCGATGCCCGCACGGGCCAGTCGCTCGTGGTCACCGCGATCGCCGAGGGGCGCCGCTGCGCCCGCGTCGTGGACCAGTACCTCGGCGGCTCGGGCGAGGTGCGGCGCATCTCCGCCGAGGCGATGTTCGCCTACGAGGACGGCGACCCGCACTCGCTCCGCCACCAGGCTGAGATAGCGCGCACCGTCACGGTGGGCGACGCCTTCTGGACCGGCCCCCGCGACGAGCGCTGACTCGCTAGCGTCGGCGCCGTGACTCGGGCGTTCGTCACAGGAGGATCGGGCTTCATCGGAGGCGCCCTGATCGAGCGCCTCCGCTCCGAGGGTTGGGAGGTGCGCGCGCTCGCTCGCTCCGAGCGCGGCGGCCGAGCGCGTGCGCGAGCTCGGCGCCGAGCCGGTGAGCGGCGACCTCGACGACCGCGACTCGCTGCGAGCAGGTGCCGAGGGCTGCGAGCTGGCGTTCCACGCCGCCGCGAAGGTGGAGGACTGGGGAGACCCCGCGGACTTCGAGCGGCTCAACGTGCGCGGGACGAAGAACGTGATCGATGCCTGCCGCGACGCCGGCGTGCGCCGCCTCGTGCACGTGGGCACCGAGGCGGCTCTGATGGCCGGCCAGCCGCTCGTGAACGTGGACGAGGAGGCGCCGCTGCGCCCCGACTCCGTGGCTCTCTACTCCTCGTCGAAGGCCAAGGCCGAGCGACTCGTGCGCGCCGCGAACGGGGACGGGCTCGAGACGGTCGTCGTCCGGCCGCGCTTCGTCTGGGGCCGCGGCGACACCACGCTGCTGCCCCAGATCATCGAGATGATCCGCTCGGGCCGCTTCCGCTGGATCGGCGGCGGCCGCCAGCTTACGGCCACCACCCACATCGACAACACGGTCGAGGGCCTATGGCTGGCGGCCACGAAGGCGCCCGCCGGCGGCGTCTACTTCGTCACGGACGGCGAGCCGATCGAGTTCCGCGACTTCATCACCCGGTGGGTGGGCACGCAGGGCGTGACGATCCCCGACAAGTCCGTACCGGCGGGCGTCGTCCGCGCGGCGGCCGCGGCGGGCGAGCGGATTTGGCGGCTCCTCAAGCGCCCCGGGTCGCCCCCGCTCACGCGCTTCACCGTCTGGGTGTCGTCGCAGGAATGCACACTCGACATCTCGCGCGCGCGGCGCGAGCTCGGCTATGTGCCCGTCAAGACGCGTGAAGAGGGCTTGCGGGAGCTGACTTCGAGCCCACCAGGCTCACGAAGTAGAGGCTGAAGCGGCCGATCGAGATCTCGTCGCCGTCCTCGAGCTCCGCAAGCTCGACGCGATCCCCGTTGCGGAAGACGCCGTTCAGGCTGCGGTCGTCGAGGATGCGTGCCCCGCTGCCGTCGCGGTAGAGGAGCGCGTGCCGGCGGGAGACGGTCGGGTCGTCGAAGCGCACGTGTGCCGACAGGCTTCGGCCTATCCGTGTCCACCCGTCCTGGAGCGGGAACACGCGCACCCGCTCGTCGTCCTCGAAGGCCAGGTAGTCGCCCTCGCGGACCAGCGCGTCGCGAGCCTCTTCGAGCCAGTCGGGCACCCCCTCCACGTCGTGACGCAGAGGCCGCCGGATCTCGTCTCCGAACAGGGACGAGCGGCGGAAGCTCACACCCCCGCACTCGGGGCAGGAAGGGACCTGGTCACGTTCTTGAAGCGCGATGCCGAAACCGCAGGAGTCACATCGAAAGGACCCGGCACCAGCAAGCGTGCCGGCGTTGAAGGCTTCCATTTCGTTTCTCTCCTCAGGGGGGTGGGGGCACTGGATGGTATCGGTAGATACGAGCTCGCCAAGTGAAACAGACGCTAATAGCGGGCTTTTTTCGCCATTGCAGGATTTCTGCGCCGGAATCCGAACAAATTTCCATGCCCGACCTTGCCGCCATGCTCGTCCGCAGCAGCATCGGAACGCTCGCCCAGGCGGACGCCTCGTGTGGCCAGTGCCGCCGCACTCCGCTCGCCGGGGAGCGCATGCACGAGCTCGACGGCGGGCGCATGCTCTGCGACCTCTGCTTCGCCGGCCTTCCCGAGGATCGGCGGCGCGCGGTGCGCAGCGAGCGCGTGCACGCGAGCGAGCGCCGGCTCGCGGTCGTGCGCCGCGCCGCCTAGGTCCTTAGCCCGGCAGGTACGATGGCGCGCGCATGCGCGAGGTCACCGTCTCGATCACCATCTCGGCGCCGCGCGAGGACGTATTCGACTTCGTGAACGATCTCGCCGCCCGGCCCGCGTACACCGACCACTTCATGGACGACTACCGGCTCGCCCGGGTGGACCCTGTCGGGGTCGGTGCCGCGGCCCGCTTCCGGCTCAATGCCCCGATGTCGAATCAGTACGCGGAGCTCACGATCACCGAGGCGGATCGCCCGCGGCGCATCATCGAGGAGGTCCGCGTCGGGCGCCGCGGCCGCAACCGCTCGGTGGCGGTCTACGACTTCACGCGCGAGTCGGCGGGGGTCACGCGCGTGGAGCTCACGACCTTCGGCGAACCGGCGACGATGGTCGACCGCTTCAGGGAGATCGGCGCCGCGGGCTGGGTTCGCCGCAAGACGCGCAAGTCGCTTGACCGCCTGCGCGCGATCTTCGAGGAGCCGCAGAAGAAGCCGCTCAAGCGGGTCTCGATCGCGGGCTACGAACCCGAGAAGGCACCGAGGTTCGGCGCCCACCACGGCATGGACCCGGCCCGCCAGCCGGAGCACTGAAGGCCGGAGCTAATATGCCCGCCCGCATGCCGCGTCGCCTCCTGATGCTGCTCTGTCTCGCCGCGCTCGCGGGCGGCCCCGCCGCCTGCGGCAACAAGGACGAGGAGCAGGGGGTCGACGAGCCGGCGCGCGAGGGCCTCGCGCTGGAGCTCGACGGCGTGGACTACAACGTCTTCATCACCCGGCAGCTCAACACCAAGGTGCCGCCGGACGACGCCTACTTCGACGGCCCCGAGGCCAAGAAGGACGAGACGCTCTACGGCGTGTTCATCCAGGTGTGCAACCACTCGAAGGACACGCAGCAGACGGTCGACCGCTTCAGCATCATGGACGCCCAGGGCAACGAGTTCGAGCCCGAGGAGCTGCCGGAGGACAACCAGTTCGCGTACCACGCGGGCGAGCTGCTGCCGAAGGAGTGCATCCCTGAGACCGGCAGCGTCGCCCAGCTCGGGCCGAGCGCCGGCTCGATGCTGCTGTTCAGGCTCCCCCTCCAGAACACCGAGTACCGGCCGCTCGAGCTGGAGATCCACGGCGAGGGCGAGGACCACCTCACCGTCGAGCTGGACATCTAGAGCGCGGCGTCGAGCACCACACGCGCGGCCGGCGCGGCGGTCGCGCCGCCGGCGCCCGCTCGCACCAGCATCACCGCCACCACGATCCGTGGCCGCTGCGCGGGCGCGTAGGCGGTGAACCAGGCGTCGGTGTTGGTGGGATCGGGCGGAAGCGTCTCGCCGGTCTCGGGGTCGCGCGTGTCCTCGAGCTCGGCCGTGCCGGTCTTGCCGGCCACGCGCACGCCCGGGATGGCCGCCGCGGTGCCCGTGCCGTAGGCCACGACGTCCACCATCAGGGAGCCGATCGTGCGGGCGATGCGGCGCGAGATCACGCGCCCGCCCTGCGGGCGCCGGCGGGCGCTCAGCGTGGGCGGGTGGCGCACGCCGCGGCTGGCGATCGTCTGGGCCACCGACGCCATCTGAAGCGGAGTGGCGAGCGTCTCGAACTGCCCGATCGCCGTGGAGGCCAGCTCGAGCGGCGTATCGATCTCGGCGGCCGGCGGGAGCGTGCTCGGCACCTCGCCCGGGATCGTGGCCGGCGCGTTCCAGCCGAAGCGCTCGGCCACCTCCACCAGCTCGGGCGCGCCGATCTTCAGCCCGAGCGGGGCGAACACCGAGTTGCACGAGTGCGCGAACGAGTTGCGGAAGCTGCCGCCGCAGAACTCGCCGTTGGCGTTCTCGAGCTCGACGCCGTCGATGATCGCGTGCGTCTCGACGGGGAACTCGGTCGAGGGCTTCACCAGTCCCCGCTCGAGCGCGGCGGCGGTGGTCACGAGCTTGAACGTCGAGCCGGGCGGCTGCGGCGCCGAGAAGGCGATGCCGGCGAGGGCGCGGATCTCGCCGTTGCGCGGATCGAGGGCCGCGACGCCGCCCAGCCTGCCGGCGAGCCCGACCACGGCGGCCTCCTGGAGGCCCGTGTGGATCGTGGTCTGGATCGCCGGGGCGGCACGCGGACGGGCTCGGGCCAGCACCCGGTTGCCCGCCACGAGCTCGCCACCCGGGCGGCCGCGCAGGCGCTTCTCGAAGACCTCCTCGAGGCCGGTCTGCCCCACCGGCCAGTCGAGCGGGAAGCCGCGGGCATAGAGGGCCCTGCGCTCCTCCGCGCTCTCCTGCGGCTCCATCTGCCCGGCGATCGAGTCGGCGATCCCCACGAGCGGTGAGGTGCGCTCGTCCGCGGGGCCCTCGGCCAGGACCTTGCCGTCGCGCGAGCGCAGCGTCGCCCGGACCGGCGGCATGCTGATGCGCCTGAAGCGCTCGCCCCGTCGCAGCTCCGGGAACACGAGCCGCGGAGTCCAGTCCACCGACTCGCCCGAGACCGGCACGCGCAGGTCGCCGCGCAGCTGTCCGAACACGCGAGTGTCGACCACCACCGGCACCGTCACCTCACCGTCGCGCACACCCTCGGTCTCGCCTGCCTCGAGGGCGGTCATGGTGGCCGTGGCGGCCGCCCGCCGGTAGGCGCGCCGGAATCGCGCGATCGGAACACGCTCGCTCGCGGACTCGCTCAGCAGGTCATGCATCTCGCGCAGGTCGCCGCGCTCCCACGCCTCGGCGAAGTCCCCGGCCACCCGCTCGGAGGTCGACTTGGCGGTCGACCCGACCATTGCGCCGGCCACCATCGAGACCGCGGCGAGCCCGCCCAACGCTGGGAAAGCGCGGTGGGTTAGGCGCCGTCGGCGCTCGGGGGGGATGCTCTTCAAGGGAGGGGACAGCGCTGGGGGACGGGGCTCGATGGTACCCGCGGCGAATAGCCTCAATCCGGCCTTGACGACCCTCGACTGGATCATCATCGCGTTCACCCTCCTGATGGCCGTCTGGGGCTACCAGCAGGGTCTGATCGCGGGCGCCCTCTCGCTCGCCGGATTCGCGGCGGGGGCGTTCATCGGCTCGCGCCTCGGCCCGCTGCTGCTCGAGGACGGCTCCCATTCGCCGTACTCGCCGCTGTTCGCGCTGCTGGGCGCGCTGATGATCGGAGGCGTGTTCGCCTCCGGGCTCGAGCTGCTCGGCTTCCACCTACGCCGCCGGCTGGGCGAGCGCCTCGGGGTGATCGACGGGGTCGGCGGCTCGATACTGGTGGCCTGCCTCGGGCTGTTCCTCGTCTGGATCGGCGGCACGGTGGCCCTCCAGACACCCGGCGCGCGCGATCTTCGCGAGCCGATCCAGCGCTCGGAGATCCTCAAGGAGCTGAACGAGGTGCTGCCGCCGTCGGGCGCGATCCTCAACGCGCTGGCGCGCTTCGACCCGTTCCCGTCTGTCACCGGACCGTCGGCGAACGTCGCGCCGCCGGACGCGAGGATCGCGCGCGACCGCGACGTGCGGGCCGCCACACGCGGCGTCGTGCGCGTGCTCGGCACCGCCTGCGGCCTCGGGGTGCAGGGGAGCGGCTGGGTGGCCGGCAGGGGGATCGTGGTCACGAACGCCCACGTGGTCGCGGGCCAGGACGACACGACAGTGCAGTCGCGCGGAGAGGGGCCGGCCCTGGACGCGGATGCGATCTGGTACGACGCCCGGAACGACCTCTCGATCCTGCGCGTGCCCGGCCTCTCCGGGGCGCCCCGGTTGCGGATGAACCAGAACGCCGAGGCCGGCGCGCGCGCGGCGGTGCTCGGCTTCCCCGAGAACGGATCCCTCGACGTGGAGCCGGCCCGCCTCGGCCAGACGGTCACGGTGGTCACCCAGGACGCGTACGGGCGCGGGCCGGTGCAGCGCATGCTCACCTCGCTGCGCGGGCTGGTGCGGCCGGGCAACTCCGGTGGCCCGGCCGTCGACGCCTCCGGGCGCGTGGTCACCACGATCTTCGCCGCGGCCACGAGCCGCAGGCGCACGGGCTACGGGATACCGGACTCCGTGGTGCGCGACGCGCTCCGGCGCGCGCGCGGACGGGTCGACACCGGGCCCTGCGCCTAGAGCCGCGCCAGAGCGGCGTCCAGCACGGCCGACTGCTCGCGGATGAGGTCGTCGGCGTGCCCGCGTAGCTTTGCGAGGTTGTCCTCGGAGGCGTCGTCGAGGTCGTCGCTCGCGAGCGTCAGCTCGGTCTGGAGGCGCCAGTAGCGGTCGCCGCCCAGCACGTGGTCGAGCTGGTAGTGAACGGCGTCCGAGACCCCGTCGAAGACAACGTCCAGGATCGGACGGGCCCACTTCGCGATGCCCCAGTCCTTGATCTCGTCGAACGAGCGCTTGCTGGTGCGCTGGCCCGTTCCGAGCGAGAGCAGGACCACCTCGCGGGCGTCCACCTGGTTCAGCACCTCCGCGAAGGCGCACATCGCGGGATTGCCCGCGAACACGCCGCCGTCCACGAGCGCGCGGTCGCCGGCCTCGAGCGCCTCGAAGTAGGTGGGAGCCGCCGAGGTGGCTCGCGCCACCACCGAGAGCGGGAAGTCGTCGGTCTCGGGGGTCGCGCGCGCCTTGGTGCTCTTGAAGAAGTACGGGCCCGGGAGCGCCGTGTCGTAGGCCGGCACGATCAGGTCGGGGCGCGTCTCGGCGAGGCCCTTGTGCTCCAGGAAGCGCTCGAGAGCGCGGTCGAGCGCGCTGTCGTCGTACTTCTCGTCCAGCACGCCGTCGGCGCTCTTGATGCGCTGGAACAGCGAGCGATCGAAGATCTTCGGCCCCTCGTCCTCGTACAGCGCGACGAGCTCGGAGGCCGGCAGTGGGTCGGGCGCGCACAGGGCGCAGGCCAGGATGCCGCCCGTGGATGTGCCGGCGATCAGGTCGAACATCTCGAAGATCCGGCGCCCCGAGCGCCGCTCCATCTCGGTCAGCACGATCGCCGGGATGAGGCCGCGGATGCCGCCCCCGTCTATGGCTAGTACACGCATGCCGTTCAACGTAGCCGCTACAACTCCGGGGGTGCGTGCCGCCCTCCTCACCATGCTGTGCTGCGCCGCCGTGGCGCTCGTCGGGCCCGCCGCGGCCGTTGAGCCGGCGCAGGTGGACGAGAACCCCTGCATCGGCCCGGACGCCAAGCAGCTGCGCTGCCCCGACCTGGTGATGCGGCGCCCGTACGGCCTCTACACGGACCGCCTCACCAAGGCCGGCCACACGGTCCTGAGGGCCGGAAACGTGATCGACAGCGTCGGCGCCGGACCGGCGGAGCTGCACGGCAACCGCATCGGCCCGCGCTTCATGCGCGGGCGGCAGCGCATCTACAGGCGCGACGGCAGCCGCATCGGGGTGGCCACGAACGCCCGCCTCCAGTTCAAGTTCGCCCACCAGAGCCGCTACTGGTGGAAGTTCTTCAACGCCGCTCGCTTCGAGCTCTGGCGCGTGGACGCGCAGGGCAGGCGCACGCGCCTGGTGCGCACAGGGCCCAAGGTGGCCTACTGCCTGCGCGACCTGACCCACACGCGGCCGATGATCCCGCGCTCACCGCGGCGGCCGCACTACCCGGCGTGCAGCACCAACCCCGATGCCGAGCGGGTCACGCTCGGCACCTCGCCCGGGCTGGGCGGACATCTATCCGCCGGCGTATCCGGAGCAGTGGATCGACGTGACCGGGCTGCGCGGATGCTTCGCGTACGTGCACATCGCCGACCCCGAGAACGGCATCTACGAATCCAACGAGGACAACAACGAGGCCCAGGCGATCATCCGCCTTCCCTACCGGTCCGACCGCCCCCGTATGGGCTGCCGCGGCCGTGACCGCGGGCGGAGCTTCGATCCGAACCGCTACTACTGAGCCGGTGTTGACCAGCGATGTGCGTATCGTGACTGCTGATGGCGAAGACCCTTGTAGTAGCTGAGAAGCCCTCGGTCGCCCGCGATTTGGCGTCCACGCTGCCTGGATCCTTCAAGCAGGCGAAGGACAAGACGCACCTGGAGACCCAGGACGGCTCGGCCAACGGCGACGGCTACATCGTGACCTGGGCGGTCGGGCACCTGGTGGGCCTGGCGCCCCCGGACGAGTACGACCCGAAGCTGAAGAAGTGGCGCTTCGCGGACCTGCCGATCCTGCCCGACCAGTTCAAGCTGATCCCCAACGACGAGCGCTCGGCGAAGCAGCTGCGGGCGATCCACAGGCTGATGGCCGACGAGGACGTCGAGACGATCGTCAACGCCTGCGACGCCGGCCGCGAGGGCGAGCTGATCTTCGCGTACCTGTACGACCTCGCTCCGGTGCACAAGCCCGTCAAGCGGCTGTGGCTGTCCTCGATGACCAAGCGGGCGATCTCGGAGGCGTTCGAGCACCTGCGTCCGGGTGAGGAGATGAAGTCGCTCGAGGAGGCCGCCCGCTCACGCTCGGAGGCCGACTGGCTCGTGGGCATGAACGCCACGCGCGCCGCCTCGGTGCGCCTGCGGGCCGCGTTCGACGGTGCCGTCTCGCTCGGCCGCGTGCAGACGCCCACGCTCGCGCTGGTGGCTCGCCGCGAGGAGGAGATCCGCAACTTCGTGCCCGAGCCGTACTGGCTCGTCGAGGGGCGCTTCGAGGCCGAGGGCGAGCGCCGCTACGCGGGCAGATACCTTGGCGGGAAGCGGCTGCGGAGCGAGGACGAGGCGAAGGCGATCGTCGAGGCGGTCACGGGACCAGGCCGGCGAGATCACGAAGCTCGAGAAGAAGGAGGAGCGGGAGCTGCCGCAGCTCCTCTACGACCTCACGAGCCTCCAGCGCCACGCGAACAGCCTGTACGGGTTCTCCGCCCGCCGCACGCTCTCGGCTGCGCAGCGCCTGTACGAGGAGCACAAGGCGCTCACCTACCCGCGTACCAACTCGCGCTTCCTGACCGGCGACATGGTGCCGGAGATCAAGCCGACGGCCGAGCTGGTGGGGCATAACCCGAGCTACACGGCAGCCGCGAAGTACGTGGCCTCCCTCGACTCGCTCCCGCTGGGCCGGGTCGTCAACGACGCAAAGGTCACCGACCACCACGCGATCATCCCGACGCGCTCCGAGCACGATCTCTCGAAGATGGGCCAGGACGAGCTGAAGGTCTATGACCTCGTGACGAAGCGCTTCCTGGCGATCTTCCACCCGGAGGCAGTGTTCGAGCGGACCCGCGTGGAGACGACAGTCAGTGAGAACGTATTCCGCACGAGTGGGCGGCGGCTGATCGAGGCTGGTTGGCGAAGCGTTTACGGCGAGCTTTCAGAGCAGGACCGCAGCGAGGACGATTCAGGCGGGGATCAGCTGCTTCCGAAGCTGGAGCAGGGCGAGGACGTGCAGACGCGCGAGGTCGAGTTCATGCGCAAGGAGACGCAGCCGCCGCGCCGCTTCTCCGATGCCTCGCTGCTGGGCGCCATGGAGACCGCCGGCAAGGAGGTCGAGGACGCCGAGCTGCGCGAGGCCATGAAGGACTCGGGCATCGGCACGCCGGCCACACGGGCGTCGATCATCGAGCGGCTCGTGGACGTGGGCTACATCGAGCGCGACGGCCGCGCCCTGGTGGCCACGGAGAAGGGCATCCAGGTGATCCGCCTGCTGGGCGAGCACAAGCTCACCTCGCCGGAGCTCACGGGCAGCTGGGAGCGGCGCCTGCGGCTGATCGAGCACGCCGAGGACACGCGCCCGGCGTTCATGGAGGACATCAAGAAGTTCACCACCGAGACGGTCCAGGAGCTCGACAAGCTCAAGGGCGTCCAGATCGAGCGGGCCAAGCTCGGCCCCTGCCCGATCTGCGGCCGCGAGATCACCGAGAACCGCAAGGGCTACTCGTGCTGGTCGCGCGAGGACCCCGGCTGCGGCTTCGTGATCTGGAAGAAGAAGGCCGGCAAGTCGCTGCCGGTGTCGGTGGCGAAGGAGCTGATCGAGTCGCTGCGGGCCTCTCGTGAGGCGGGCGAGGATCCGGGCGTAGGACGCACTGAAAAGGCTGTCACTGGCTTCCGGTCGCGTGCCGGGCGCACTTTCAGGGCGAAGCTCCGGCTGGAGCAGACCGACGAGGGCAAGTGGCGCGTGGAGTTCGACGAGGAGTGGGCGAAGGAGCCCCCCAAGGGCGAGTCGGAGGAGGAGCGCGCCGAGCGCGACGCGGCGGAGCGCGCGGGCGAGGGCCGCTCTGACGAGCCCGACCCGGCGGACGCCGAGCCCGAGCGCGCAGCGCCGGCCGCTTAACCGCAGCACTGAGGGCGGCCCGCGGCCGCCTCTGGCCCTCCGCCCCGCCGCGCCCTCCGCCCCGCCGCGCCCCCGCCACCAGGGTTGGGCGCTTTTCATTTCCATCTCGCAATGGAAGGCGCCCAACCCTCCTTGACGGGCGGAGTTACTCGCGGTAACCTACCGGCGGTAAGTGGAGGCTGCCGGTCGCATAGAGGACTTTCGTCACGGTCGTGTGCCGCGCGTTGTGCGCGAGCGCCAACTCGTCGCGCTCGGTGAGGAACTGTTCGCCGAGCGTGGCTTCGCGAGGGTGTCGATGGACGAGCTTGCGCGTCGGGCGGGCGTTACGAAGCCGGTCATCTATGAGCTGTTCGGCTCCAAGGAGGGCCTCTTCAGGGCCTGTCTCGAGGGTCTGGCGCTGCGGCTCGCGGAGCAGATCGCGGACGCCGCTCGGGCCGAGGAGAGCCCCGAGACGCGGCTGCGCGCCGGCGGGCTCGCGTTCCTGCGCTTCGCCTCCGACAACCGAATGGCCTACGAGCTCCTCTACGAGGGCCGTTTCTCGGACGCGATAGTGAGCGTCCGGAGGCGCCAGGCGGCGCTGATCCTCGAGTTGATGAGGGAGCTGGCGCCCGCAGGTGTGGACTCGCGCGAGCTCGAGCTGGCGGCGCACGCCGTCAACTCGGCCTACGAGGGTGTTGCCCACTGGATGTGGGACCACCCCGACGTTCCCCTCGAGCAGCTGGCGGACTGGACCGTCGAGCTGCTCCTGCCAGGACTACGGAGGTTCACGTGACGCAGCATCACCGGGTCGCGATCGTCGGCACCGGCTTCTCGGGGCTGGGCATGGCAATCAGGCTGAAGCAGGAGGGCGAGCACGACTTCGTGCTGCTCGAGCGCGCCGGCGACATCGGCGGCACCTGGCGGGACAACACCTACCCCGGCTGCCGCTGCGACGTGCCCTCGCACCTGTACTCGTTCTCGTTCGCGCCCAACCCGAACTGGTCGAGCACGTTCTCGCCGCAGCGCGAGATCCTCGACTACCTCGAGGACACCGCGACCAAGCACGGCGTGCTCGCCGCACGTGCGCTTCCACACCGAGCTGGAGGCGGCCGAGTGGGATGACGACGAGCAGCACTGGAGCATCGAGACATCCGCGGGCGCGATGAGCGCGGACATCCTCATCGCCGCGCAGGGCCCGCTCAGTGACCCTTCAATGCCGGACGTGCCGGGCATCGAGAGCTTCGAGGGCAAGGCGTTCCACTCGGCCCAGTGGGACCACGACCATCAAGCTCGACGGCGAGCGCGTGGCCGTGATCGGCACCGGCGCCTCGGCGATCCAGTTCGTGCCGGAGATCCAGCCGAAGGTCGCCTCGCTGCACATTCTCCAGCGCACCGCGCCCTGGGTCATCCCGCACCGCAACCGTCCGATGAAGCGCTGGGAGCGGGCGCTCTACCGGCTCTTCCCCCCGGCCCAGCTCGCCATGCGGGCGGGCATCTACTGGGCGCGGGAGTCGTTCGTGCTCCAGTTCCGCCACCGCGCCATCGGGAAGCTGCTCGAGCGCATCCCGATGATGCACATGCAGAAGCAGATCAAGGACCCGGAGCTGCGGAGGAAGCTCACGCCGGACTACAGCATCGGGTGCAAGCGAATCCTGCCGACCAACGAGTGGTATCCGGCGCTCGCGCAGCCGAATGTCGAGGTCATCACGGGTGGCCTGAGCGAGGTGCGGCCGCACTCGGTGGTGGCCGAGGACGGCACCGAGCGCGAGGTCGACACGATCATCTTCGGCACCGGCTTCCACGTGACCGACGTGCCGATCGCCGACCGCGTGACCGGCCGCGACGGGCGGACGCTCACGGAGACCTGGAACGGCAGCATGCAGGCCTACAAGGGCACGACCGTGGCCGGCTACCCGAACCTGTTCTTCCTGGTCGGGCCGAACACCGGCCTCGGGCATACCTCGATCGTGTTCATCATCGAGTCGCAGATCGCCTACGTGCTGGACGCGCTCCGGACGATGCGCCGGCGAGGCGCGCGGACCTTGGAGGTGCGCGAGGAGGCGCAGAGCGCCTACAACGCCGAGCTCGACCGAATGACGGAGGACACGGTGTGGGTCAGCGGCGGGTGCACGAGCTACTACATCGACCGCAACGGCCACAACTCGGCGCTGTGGCCCACGTACACCTGGCCGTTCCGGCAGCGCACCCGCGAGTTCGACGCCGCTGCGTATGCGCTGGGCGCGCGACAGCGCGAGCCGGTGGCCGCCTGAGCGCCAGGCTCAACACGAAAGCGACCACATGCGTCGCAAATGTGTTGAGCTTCGGCCGGGGGGCGCCTTCAGTGCTGTTGTGCGTCGACCGCGCGCAGCGCGTTCTCGATCCGCGGCGGCCCGGACTCCTCCAGAGTCAGCACCGTTCCGGGCCAATACGGGCTCTCGCTCCCTGCCGTTATGAAGGCGCCCTCGTAGAGCCAGCTGCCGGTGTTCCATAGCCGGGTGCCGGAGAGAGTCGTCCACTCGGCCTGCTCGTCGCCCGGCAGGGGGCCGGGGCGGTGGGTGTGGCCGAAGATCACGTGCTCGGCGCCCGGCGCCAGCACCTCCGACACTCGCGCCATGGCGAGCAGGCCCGCCCGGCGCAGCTCCTCGCCGGTGAGCGTGGCGCGGAAGGGGCCGAACCCCAGGCCATTGAGCGCGGCCACCGCTCCCGGGATCGTGACCCGGCCGAGCAGGAAGCGGGCGAGCGCGGGGCGACCGTTGCTGCTCGCCAGCTTCCAGACGTTGCGCGAGATGCTGCTGCCGCGCGACAGCGACGCCGGCGAGGCGGCCTGCGCCAGGCCGGCGTAGAAGGCGTAGAGCGGCCCCAGGATCGCCTCATACTCGGCCGCAGAGCGGGACGACTTGCCGCGGCCGGTCAGACGTGCCATCGCCGACGCCGCGAGCGACTCGGGCCGCGGGACCGTGAGGTGGAGGTCGAGGTAGTGGCCGTGGGTCGCGTAGACGTCCTCGCGCAGGTGCAGCCCGGGGTACGCGAGGCTGAGGTCCACGTCGGGCATCCACTCGGCGAGCCGGCCCGCGGCGCCGTCCTCCGGCCGGACCGGCCACTCGGTCTCCGTCGGCAGGCCGCGGGCGTCGAGGCGCATGCCCGCGAGCCACGGCTCGGCGAGCGCATGGTCGTGGTTGCCGGGCACCAGCACCACTGGGCGGCCCGCAAGCGCGCGGCCGAGCTGCTCGAACACCGGGCGGGCGACCTCGAGCGAGTCGGCGAGCGGGCGCTCCCGCAGCTCCACGACGTCGCCCAGCAGGACGACCCTGTCTGCCTCGCTCACCGCGGCCACGAGCGCCTCGCGCTCCGCCCCCTCGCGCGCGACGTCGTGCCCGGCCAGGCCGCCGAGGTGCAGGTCCGAGACAACAGCGGTCCGCATCGGGGGCATGGTGTCAGGCCGCTAGATTCAGAGTTGCCGAGTGTCGCTGTTCTGCCGCCACAACCGATTCGTCTCCGAGTGTCCGATCTGCTCCAAGGGCACCGTCCTCGATCCGAACCGCAAGCCGGAGCGGCGGCCGCGGCCGAGCGCCCGCCCCGGCAGCCGCTCCCGCCCCAAGGGCCGCGTGCAGGCCGCCGGAGCGTCGCGCGTCTCGAGCGGCCCGTTCGCCGCCGCCGGCCCGTACGACGACGGTCGCGAGGTGCGCCTGGAGAAGGTGCCCGGCGGCCTGCGGCTCGCCGTCTGGCACGCCGGCCAGCTCGTGAAGGACGCTCCTATCGTGACACTCGACGATTTGCCCGCGCTCCTCAGCTCCGCGGCCGAGCAGGGGTTGCTCGCCCGCCCCGAGCTGGACTGGCGCGGCGAGCCCGCGGTGGGCGGGCACGGCGCCAGCCCGGGGCGCTCGGGCGAGCTGCGCGACGAGCTGCGGGTCGAGCGCCTCGACGACGAGCGCCTGCGCATCGCCCGCTGGATCATGCGCCCGAACCGGGGCTGGGAGCTGCAGGAGACGCCCGTGCTGCTGCCGGCCGAGCGCTTCCTGGGGGCGCTCGAGGCGGCTGCCGCGAACGGCGTGCTCGCAGGCGATCCGGTCGAGTAGCGACTATCTCCGTGTGCCACTCCGACTCGTAACCGGCCCCGCGAACGCCGCCAAGGCGGGCGAGGTGCTGGGCGGGCTGCGCGCCCGCCTCGACGACGAGCCGATCCTGGTGGTGCCGACCCTCGGCGACGTGGAGCACGCCCAGCGCGAGCTGGCGGAGCGCGGCGCGGTGTTCGGCGCACGGGTGCTGCGCTTCAAGTGGCTGTTCGAGGAGATCGCGGCAAGAGCGGGTTACGGCCAGCCGGTGGCCTCGGACTTCCAGCGCGAGCTGATCGTGGAAGAGGCGGGGCGGCGCGCGGACCTCAGCGTGCTCGCGGAGTCCGCGTCCCAGCCGGGCTTCACGCGCGCTGCCGCGCGCTTCGTGACCGAGCTCGGGCGAGCGCATGTGGACCCGCCTCGCCTCACAGCGGCCCTGCGCAGGTGGGCCGGCGACGGTCCGCGGCGCGCCTACGCGGACGAGGTGGCTGCGGTCTACCGCGCGTACCGCGACGGGCTCGAGGCGGCCGGACTCGCGGACGAGGAGCTGTTCGGCTGGCGGGCGCTGGACGCTCTGCGGGGCGCGCGCGAGGCCTGGGGGAGCACTCCCGTTTTCGCCTACGGCTTCGACGACTTCGACGCGCTCCAGCTCGACGCGCTGGACACGATCGCGAACCTCTCCGGGGCCGACGTCACGGTGTCGCTCCCGTTCGAGCCCGGACGCCGCGCGTTCAAGGCGGTCGCGACGCTGCACCAGGACCTGCTCTCGCTCGGCGCGGAGGAGCATGAGCTCGCGCCGGTCGACGCGCACTACGCACCGGAGTCGCGCGCCGCGCTCCACCACGTCGAACGACTGCTGTTCGAGGACGAGCCGGACGCTCGGGTCGACCCGGGCGGAGCGATCTCGTTCCACTCGGCCGGAGGGCAGCGCGCCGAGGTGGAGCTCGCGGCGGCGCGGATCCTCCAGCTCCTGCGCGCGGGCGTCGAGCCGGGCGACGTGGCGGTGGTCTTCCGGGAGCCCGCGCGCTACTCGTCGCTGCTCGAACAGGTCTTCGGCGCCTACGGCATCCCGTACTCGATCGACCGCAAGCTGCCGTTCGGCCACAGCGCACTCGGACGCGGGCTGCTGGCGCTGATCCGCAGCTCCACGCCGGCGGGCACGGCCGACGACCTGCTCACCTACCTCCGCACCCCGGGGCTCCTGCACGTGCCCGGCCTCGCGGACCGGCTCGAGGCGGACGTGCGCAAGGAGGGTGCCTACCGGGCCGAGCAGGCACGCGCCCTGTGGGAGCGCGCGCACTGGAAGCTCGAGGAGCTCGACAGGCTCGCGCGGGCCCGCGACACCGCGGCGTTCGTGGCGGAGCTGGAGGCGCGGCTCGTTCGGCTGTTCGCAGCACCATACGAGCGCAGCGCCGCCGTGCTGAGCGGGCCGCAGCTCGACGAGGCGCGTGCGCTCAGAGAGGCGCAGAAGGCGCTCGCCGAGCTGCGCGCGGTGCTCGGGCGCCAGCGCGTGGACCCCGCCCGGGTGCTACGGGTGCTCGACCAGCTGGAGGTGAACGTCGGCGAGCGGCCGCAGCCCGATCGCGTGCAGGTGGCCACTCCGGAGGCCATCCGCGCCCGCCGCTTCGAGGTCGTCTTCACGTGCGGGCTCCAGGAGGGGGAGTTCCCGCGCGGCGCCTCGCCGGAGCCGTTCCTCTCGGACGATGACCGCAGCGCGATCGCCACCGCGAGCGGCCTCGTTCTGCCCATTCGTGAGGACCGGCTCGACCGCGAGCGCTACCTCTTCTACGTGTGCGCCTCGCGCGCCGAGCGCCTGCTGGTGATCAGCTCGCGCTCGAGCGACGAGGAGGGCAACCCCCAGTCCGAGTCGTACTTCGTGGACGACGTCCGCGACCTGCTCGGCGAAGGGCCGGAGCTGCGCACCCGCTCGCTCTCGGAGGTCACCTGGACGGCCGAGGACGCTCCCACCGCGGCCGAGCTCGACCGCGCCCACGCCGCCGCGGGCCCGCGGCGCCCGGAGCCGGCGCCCGGCCCGCTCACGGCCGAGCCGCTGCTCGAACATCTGGGCGCTCGGGAGGCCGTCTCCGCCAGTGCGCTCGAGCACTTCGCCGACTGCCCGGTGAAGTGGCTGGTGGAGGACCTGCTGCGGCCGGACGAGCTGGCACCCGACCCTGAGGCCATGGTGCGTGGGTCGTACGCGCACGAGGTGCTTCAGCACACCTACCGCCGGCTGGGCGAGGAGACCGGCACGCGGCGCGTGACGCACGCCAACCTCGCGGATGCCGAGCGCATCCTGCTCGAGGAGCTGCGCGATCGCCGCTCCGAGTTCAGGCTGTCCCCGAAGCAGACACGCGTGCGCGCCGCCGCGCGCCGGCTCGAGTTCGACCTGCTGCGCTACCTGCGCTCGGAGGCCGACTCGGACACACGGCTTCGAACCGGCGGAGCTCGAGCTCGAGTTCGGATTCGGCGAGGGCGGCGAGCCGGTCGAGATCGAGGGAGGCCTGCGCCTCCGGGGGCGCATCGACCGTGTCGACGTGAACGACGGCATGGCGCTCGTGATCGACTACAAGACCGGTCGCAGCGTCGATCGCTACAAGGTGGCGAGCTGGGAGCCCGAGAACCGCTTCCAGGCCGCGCTCTACATGCTCGTGGTGGAGCGACTGCTCGGCCTGCGCGCCGCCGGCGGCGTGTACGTGGCGCTGGCCAGCGACGACCCGCGCCCGCGCGGGATGGTGGCCGCCGACGTGGACGAGCTGGGCAGCGGCTACTTCGACAACGACCGGCTCAGCTCCGAGGACTTCCGCGCCAAGCTGGACTGGGCGCTCGAGCGCATCCGCGAGACGGACGCGCGCATGCGCAGCGGGGAGATCTGCTCGCGTCCCGACAGCTGCGACTGGAACGGGGGCTGCAAGTACCCCTCGATCTGCAGGAGCGACCGGTGACGCAGCTGACCCCGGAGCAGCAGCGCGCCGTGGAGCGCCGCGACGGCTCGCTGCTCGTGCGCGCCGGAGCGGGCACCGGCAAGACGACCGTGCTGGTGGAACGCTTCGTGAGGGCGGTGACGGAGGACGAGGTGGGGGTCGAGTCGATACTCGCGATCACCTTCACCGAGAAGGCCGCCGCGGAGATGCGGACCCGCGTGCGGCGCCGCTTCCTCGAGCTCGGACGCCGGGAGGAGGCGCGCGCGTCGGAGAGCGCGTGGATCTCGACGATCCACGGGTTCTGCTCGCGGGTGCTGCGCGCGCATGCCCTGAGCGCGGGGATCGACCCCGACTTCCGCGTGCTCGACGAGCTCGAGTCTGAGCGGCTCGCGGCGGACGCGTTCGACGGCGCGCTCGAGGAGTTCATGGGCGACGGCTCCGAGCCCGAGCGGATCGAGATGGTGGCCGCCTACCGGCCGGATCCGCTGCGCGACATGCTGCGCACCGCCTACTCGCACCTGCGCAGCCGCGGCCAGCGCCACCCTCGCCTCGAGGAGACGCTTCCGCCGCACCCGGCGGGCGAGCACGAGCGGCTCGAGGCGGCTGCGCAGACCGCCCTGGCCGAGCTGGCCGTGGCGGCGCCGTCCGCCACGGTCGCGAAGGCGATCGACTGCATCGAGAGCCGCGCGGCACTCAAGGGCGGCAAGGCGAAGGCGCTCGCCACGCCGGCCTGCGACGAGTACCGCGAAGCCTTCGCCGCACACCGGACCTTCGAGGTGGCCGAACGCGAGCACCGCGACCACACGATGCTGCGGGCGCTGCTCGAGCTCTACGGCGACCGCTACGAGCGGCTCAAGCGCGATCGCTCCGGCCTCGACTTCGAGGACCTGGAGCTGATCTCGCGCGACCTGCTCGCCGGCCACGAGGGTTTGCGCGAGGCGTACTCGTCGCGCTTCGAGCACGTGCTCGTCGACGAGTTCCAGGACACCAACGAGCTCCAGAACGAGCTGCTCGAGCTCCTCGCGCGCGGCAACCTGTTCAGGGTCGGCGACGAGAACCAGTCGATCTACCGCTTCAGGCACGCCGACGTGGGCGTGTTCCGCAAGCACTGGGAGCGCGCGGAGGCGGACGGCCGGGCGGAGAGCATCACCGTGAACTTCCGCTCCCGCGGGGAGATCCTCGACGCCATCGACCTCGCCTTCGAGCGCACGTGGGGCGAGCGCTTCGAGCCGCTGCGCGAGGCGCCCGCTGCGCGCGAGCCCGAGCCGCGCACCTCCCCGTGCGTGGAGCTGCTCGTGGTGGACAGGACGAGGGGCTGCTGGGACGACCTGCTGGCGAGCCAGCCGGACCCGTTCGGGGAGCCGATGCACGCGGCGCCCCCGTGGCGCGTCGCCGAGGCCCGGCTGCTCGCGAAGCGGGTGGACGAGCTCACGCGCGAGGGGCCGTGGTCGTACGGCGACGTGGTGATGCTCTTCCGCGCCACCACCGCGATGGGGCTGTTCGAGCGCGCGCTCGACGAGCGCGGGATACCGGTGCACGTGGTCGGCGGGCGCGGATACTGGGGGCAGCAGCAGGTGATGGACCTGCGCCACTGGCTCGGGGCGCTGGCGAACCCGCTCGACGGGCTTGCCGTCTACTCCATCCTGGCCTCGCCGCTGGCGGGGCTGTCACTGGACGCGGTGGCGCTGATCGCGCTGCGAGCGCGGAGCTCCGGGCGCGACCCGTGGTGGGCGCTGAGCGCGGCGCTCGGGCGCGACGGCGGCGAGGCGGACCCCGAGCTGCTCGAGCAGCTGCCCGCCGAGGATCGGCGCCGGCTCGCGGCGTTTGCGGACCGCTTCGAGGCCGAACGCCGGAGCGCCGGGCAGGTCTCGCTCGAGACCTTGATCGACCGCGCGGTCACGCTCACCGGGTACGACCGCCACCTGCTGTCGCTGCCCGGCGGCACGCGCCGCATGGCGAACGTCCGCAAGCTGATGCGGATGGCCCGCGAGTACGAGGCCGACGAGGG
Source organism: uncultured Thermoleophilaceae bacterium (assembly GCA_963771715.1). GTDB lineage: Bacteria > Actinomycetota > Thermoleophilia > Solirubrobacterales > Thermoleophilaceae > JACVRW01. Next base: position 144,831 of record CAVYUQ010000023.1, on the reverse strand, counting down.
CCGCAACCTGCGCGGCTTCATCGACGCGCTGGCGGAGCGGGACGCCATCCAGACCCGCGAGGGCGAGGCTCCGCTGGAGGCCGAGGCGCTCGACGCCGTCCGGATGATGACCGTGCACCGGGCCAAGGGGCTCGAGTTCCCGGTGGTCTGCCTGGCCGATCTCGGCAAGGACGGCCGCGACGACGACGGCTCGCTGCGCATCTCGGAGGACGGCAGCGTGGGCCTGCGGCTGGCCGGGCTCGGTAGCGGCGCGGTGGACAGCGCGCGACTCGAGCGCATCAAGGCCGAGGGCAAGGTTGCGGCCGAGGAGGAGGAGCGCCGGATCTTCTACGTGGCGGCCACGCGCGCGCAGGAGCACCTCGTGCTGAGCGGCGCCACCGACCTCGCGAAGCGACCCGAGCCCACGGAGCTCGCCGAGCCGATGCGCTGGATCTGGCGCGGCGTCTGCGCCGGCCTGCCGACCGAGGGGGCGCACGGCGTCCACGTGGACCGCCGCGAGGACCGCGACGTGCCGGTTCGCTGGACGCTCTGCACGCCGGCAACGATCGACGAGGTGCTGCCGGCCGCGGACCGCGCGCCACGCGCGCCCGAGCCCGAGGAGGCGCTCGGCTACGACCAGCCGCTGCTCGAGCTCGGCATGCTGCCGGCGCCGCGCGCGCTGCCGGTGAGCCGCCTGAGCTACTCCGGGCTCGAGGACTACCGGCGCTGCGGGTACCGCTTCTACCTGCAGCGCGCGCTCCGCCTCGCCCCGGTCGAGCGGCCGCCCGGGGGCGAGCCGGCGGCCGAGCCCGGCATCAGCGCCATGCTACGCGGAACCATCGTCCACGGGCTGCTCGAGCGGCTCGACTTCGAGCGCCCGCTCGTTCCGAGCGACGCAGACGTGGCTGCCGCGATCGAGATGCACGGCGTGGACGCTGTGCCCGCCGATGTCGACGACGTCCGCGACATGGTCCAGCGGCTCGCCAGCTCAGAGCTGCGCCAGCGCATCGCCGCTGCGCGGCGCGTGCGCACCGAGCTGCCGTTCGCCTTCACGCTCGACATCGGGAACCGCAGCCTGCTCATCAACGGCGTAGTGGACGTTCACGCGGACGAAGGCGCGAAGACGCTGGTAGTCGACTGGAAGAGCAATCCTCTCGGCGAGCTCGACCCGGAGACCCTCACGGCGCAGTCGTACTCGACTCAGCGGCTCGTCTACGCTCTCGCCGCCCTGAAGGCGGGCGCGGAGCGTGTCGAGGTCGTCCACTGCTACTTGGAGCGCCCGGACGTGCCGGCGGTTGCGCTCTACGAGGCCTCCGACTCGGAGGCGCTCGAGCACGAGCTGCTGGGGCTCGCCCGCGGCGTCGTCGAGGGTCGCTTCGAGCCCTCCCCGGAGCCGCATTTCGCGCTCTGTGCGGACTGTCCCGGGCGGGCGGCGCTGTGCGTGCACGAATCCGACCTCACATTGCGCCTTTCCGTCGGGACCCCGTCCTAATGTGGCGGCCATGCCACTGTGCTTCATCGAGCCGCAGGAAGCGATCAGGGTCGTAGCGGAGAGCGTCGGGCGTGAGGCCCGGCGGCAGCTGCTCGGCGAGGTCGTGCGCGCTTGGGTCGACGAGATCCCGGAGGACGAGCTCCAGGTCCACTACGCCAAGGCGGTGGACGAGCTCGACGACGACGACCTGTCGATGCTCGCGGCATGGCACGCGTCGCTCGAGGTCGGCCAGCCGATCGCGAACAAGGAGTTCCTGCTCGGAGCGTTCTCCCGCCTGGGCGACCACCGGCGCGAGGCGCTCCGGATCGCCGCCGGGTTCAAGGGCGACGACGCCTTCGAGGCCGGCGTGAGCGAGGAGCAGGCCCTCAGCACCGTGCTGCCTTGGCTCTCCGACGAGCGCCTGATGGAGCTCGCCGCCGAGGCGGTTGAGCTGTATTGCTGGGACCGGCTCGGCAGCGACAACTAACCGCCCTCCTCGCGGCCGTCGCGCTCGCCGGCTGCGCCGAGCCGGACGCGGACCCCGCCGAGCCCGGGCAGCGAACCGCCGCGCGGGTCACCAAGCACACCGACGGCGACACCCTGTGGCTGTCGGGCATCGGCAAGGTCAGGCTGATCGGGGTCGACACGCCCGAGATCTACGGCGGCGTCGAGTGCTACGGGCGCGAGGCGTCCGCCTTTGTCGAACGCACAGTCCCGCTCGGGAGCGAGGTGAGCTACGCGCTCGGCGTCGACGAGCGCGACCGCTACGGCCGGGCGCTCGCGTACGTCTGGCTGCGCGACGGCCGCTTCCTCAACCGGCTGCTGGTGGCCCGCGGATACGCCACGCCGCTGACGGTGCCGCCGAACGTCGAGTACGAGGACCTCTTCGTGAGGGTGGCCCGGCGCGCGCGCGAGGCGGCCCGCGGCCTCTGGGGCGCCGACTGTCCTGCCTAGGTGTTGCAGGGCAACCCTAAAGCAGGACGGTCGCCCGAAAGCCGACCCCTTCACCGCTGCCGTAATCTGCCTCCCGTGACCGCGTCGCTGCCGCCCGACGTCCAGCAGGTCTTCGACAGGTTCGTCACGACCGAGTTCACGACCGTGGACGCGCGCGGGCGCCCGATCTGCTGGCCGCTCACGCCGTACTACCGGCAGGGCGATCCCTGCATCGACGTGACCACCGCGCTCGGTTACCCGAAGAAGGCGGAGGACGCGCGCGAGAACCCGAAGGTCTCGCTCCTGTTCTCGGACCCGACGGGCAGCGGCATGGAGGCGCCGCCGCAGGTGCTGGTGCAGGGGATCGCGGACGTGGACGCCCGCGACCTCGAGGCCAACCGCGTGCGCTACACCCGCGAGTCAGTCGAGAAGCTCCCCGGCGCCAAGGACCTACTCCCGCCGAAGCCGCTCCAGCGGCTGTTCAGCTTCTACTTCACCCGTCTGTACATCCACGTCCGCCCCGAGCGGGTGTACGTGTGGCCGGGCGGCGATCCCACGCGCGAGCCACAGCTCTTCGACGCCCATATGGAGGAGGTCCGCTCGGGGCACGACGAGGAACCCGCCGCGCCGCTCGCCGGCACCGAGGGCGGGACCCCGGTGTGGGATGAGCGCATGGACGAGCTGGGCGGGCAGTATCCGGACGCGGTGCTTTCGCTGGTGGCCCCGGACGGCTTCCCGTTCTCGGTCCGCGTCCCGATCGCCGTGGACTCCGCCGCGCGCCGGGTCCGGCTCGCCGCCGACGTGCTCGGCATACCCGTGCACCCCGGCCTCGCCTGCGTGACCGCGCACGACCATGCGCCTGACTTCTCGTGGCAGCGCAACTTCCAGGTGCGCGGCGACCTCGTGGAAGAGGACGGCGGCTGGGTGCTGGTGCCGCACCGATTGGTGGGGGGCCTGGAGCTGCCTCCGGTGTCGAAGCTCCAGCTCTATCGGTTGAATGCGCGCAAGATGATGCGCTTCTGGCGCACCGCAAAAAAAACGAGACGCGAACTAAGCGCTTGAGGAGCGCGCTACCGGTGACCGAAGTCTCCGGAGCGGCGCGGCGAGCCTCACATCCTCGTGGCTTCGCTCTTTGCGCTTGGGTCCGCGTCTCTGCCGAGCAGTAGAACACGAGAGCCGCTGTTCCGTCAAGTGGGCGATCCGCAAGAGCCCGCTCGTTGCGAGGAAAAGCCCGCCGCCTACTCGCCGCTGAGCGCTGACTCGATCTCCGGAATCGCCTGCGCGGCGCTCTCGAAGCGCACCGCGGCCATGCCCAGGGCCCGCGCGGCGTCGCAGTTCACGTCCAGGTCGTCCACGAACACGCACCGCTCCGGGCTAATGCCGCCGAGGCGCTCGAGCGTGAGCGCGTAGATCGCCGGGTCGGGCTTGCGGAGGCCGACGAAGGCGGAGTCCACCACCAGTTCGAAGAGCTCGTCGATCTCCGGCAGCTTCGCGCGCCAGAGCGGTTCCCACTCGCGCACGTTGTTCGTGAGCAGCGCGGCACGCACGCCGCGGCCGCGCAGCTCGCGGATGAACTCGATCATGTCCCGGTTCGGATCCAGGCGCTCGAAGTAGAGAGCGCGCAGGCGGGCCAGGTCGAAGCCGTTCTCCAGGTGCGGCTCGATCCGGTCGCGGAACTCTGCCTCGGTGATCTCGCCGCGCTCGAGCACGAACAGCGGGTGGTCACCGTGCTCCTCAGCGGCGAGCCCCATCGCCTTGCCGAGCTCCTCGAGCGAGACACCGGACTCCTCCTGGTAAGCGAGGAAGCCCTCCTGCAGCGGGGTGGTGAGCACGCCGCCGAAGTCGCTGATCAGCACGTTCCTCATGCGGCGGCGGGTGGCTCGGTGCGCGACATCAGCTCGTAGGCGCCGATGCCCTCGCGGCCGTCGAGGCGCCAGCGGAAGACCGCGATGTGCACCTGGAGGCCCTCGAGGTCGAGCGAGGAGCCGGCGATCACCTGGCCCGAGCCGCGGCGCGGGTAGTCCTCGCCGGGCACCCACAGCTCGAGGCCCGCGCTGCGCTGGTGCCCGCTGCCGTCGTAGACGGTTGAGATGCGGGCGTCCTCCACACTCAGGACGGCGTCGTCCTCGACCAGCCGCGCGGTCACGACCTCGTCGCCGTGCCCCACGGCGTCGCGCGGGCGCCGCGCGATCGCCAGCAGGGCGTGCTGCTCGTCGACGAGGGCGGAGATGCTGCGTATCGCGTCGAGCTCCTCCCAGCGCGGCGGCACGTCGGTCTCGGACAGCGTGCCGAGGGCGTCAACCCGCCGGCCGGCCGCCTCGCCGCGCACGCGCACGACCCGCGCGCGCACCCCACCGAGATCGACCTCGGGCGCCACGGGCTCGAGCTCGAGCGAGAGCCGCTCCGGCAGCTCCGCGCGCCAGCCCTCGCCGCTCTGCTCGATGGATGGCCCCTCGGGGAGCGCGAGCGGCTTGCGGCCCTCGAACAGGATCGTCGCGCCCGCCCGCGACGTCCCGTGAATGTCGTGGGCCGCGTCGAAGAAGGACAGCGCGAGCGCCGGAGCGCTCACGGCTCGAGCCCCGGCCGCCGCGGCTCGTCGTACTCGCGCGCGCTGCCCTCTACGTCGTAGTCCCGCCGGCCACCGCCGACCGCAACGCGCCGGCCCAGCCGCCGCACGAGGAAGCGCCTGATGATCGAGCGCGTGGGCGGAAGCAGCAGCGTTAGCCCCACGATGTCCGTGAGGAACCCGGGCGTGATCAAGAACGCTCCGCCGAAGATCACGAGCACCCCATCGAGGACCTCGCGGTGGGGCATCCTGCCCTGCTCAAGGTGGTCGTTGAAGCGGCGCCAGACTGCGCGTCCCTGAGACCGGAGCAGCAGCGTGCCCAGCAGCGAATCCGCCGCGAGCAGCAGGAAGGTCCAGACGACCCCGATCGCGTCACCGACCTGGTAGATGACGTACAGCTCCGCGATCGGGACCAGCAGGAAGAGGAGAGCCAGCGCCCAGAGAGGCACGGCCTGACCCTACTATCCTCGTCCCATGGCAACTGTGACCGTGGACGACGTCCAGGAGGCGCTCACGAACGTGATCGACCCCGAGCTGGGGCTCGATTTCGTCGAGCTCGGCTTGATCTACAGCGTCGAGGTCGAGGACAGCGACGTCTTCGTGAACTTCACCCTCACCTCGCCCGGCTGCCCGATCGGCCCGCAGGTGGCGGAGCAGATCGAGGAGTTCGTGGGCGAGCTCGACGGGGTTGGGGCGGTGCACCCGAAGATGACCTTCACACCCGCCTGGACCCCGGACATGATGAGCGAAGAGGCCAAGTTCGCCCTGGGCTACTGACGCCCTTCTGAACTGCCGATAAGACCTCCAGCGTTCACGCACGGGAGGCGGACGGCTTGGCAGCTCGGACCCACAATGTCGAGGAGGAGCGGGACCTCGCCGGGAGGCTGGCCGGTGTGCTGTTTCTCACGGCCGGAGTCACCGCGCTGGCCCTCCTGATCCTGCCCGGGGTCGAGACCGAGCACCGCAACTGGGACGTGGCGCTCGCGGCGGTCTGCCTGGGATGGGGCCTCTTCTGCGTGACGCTCGCCAAGCCCGAGCGGCACGGTGCCTGGTTCTGGCACGCGCCTGCGATCGGCTCGCTCTTCATCGTGACCGGCGTGATCGCCTCCACCGGCGGCGCGGACTCCCCGGCTCGCTTCTACCTCTTCTTCCTGCTCTTCTACGCGACGTACTTCTACCGGCGCCACGACGCGGTCCCGTACGTGCTCGGCTGCGTGGCCGTGGCGCTCGTGCCGCTCGCCTACGACCGCGGCGCCGTCGACCAGGGGTACATCGGCGAGCTGATCATCGTGTGCCCGGCCTACGTGCTGCTCGGCCTCCTGATCATCAAGGGCAAGGAGCTGCTCGTGGGGCTGCGCGAGCACGCCGAGGCGCTCGCGTTGCTCGACCCGCTAACGGAGCTCCCCAACCGGCGCGCGATGCTCGAGTGGCTCAGCGTCGAGACCGAGGGCGGCGGGCCGACCGGGTTGATGATCGTGGACCTCGACGGGTTCAAGGACGTGAACACCGCCCACGGGTACCCCGCCGGCGACGCCGTGCTGCGCGATGCCGCCGCCCGCCTGCGGCGCTGCGTGCGGACCGACGACGTGGTCGCGCGGCTCGGCGGTGACGAGTTCGCCGTGCTGGCGCCCGCGGCGACGTCGCACGCGATGCGCCTGCTGGCCGAGCGCACCCTGCGCTCGCTTCGAGACCTCCGCTACGAGGACGTGTCCCTCACCGCCAGCGTCGGCTGGGTGATCTACCCGGACGACGCCCCGTCGGTGGACGAGCTGATCGCGGCTGCCGACTTCTGCCTGCGCGGCGCGAAGCTCACGGGCAAGGACCGGGCGCTCTCGGCGCTCGACTGGGCTCCGGACGTCGCGGCATAGTTCGCCGCGTGCGGCGGCTGCGCGTCCTCCACGACTCGTTCGAAGACGACCCGGCACTCGACGCCGGCGTCTCGCGCGCCCTGATGCTGCGCGTGGCCGGGGGCGAGCTGCCGGAAACACTGCGGATCGTCCGGCCGGGCACGACGGTGGCGTTCGCGAAGCGGGACGCCGTCACGGACGGCTACGAAGAGGCGGTGCGCGCGGCCCGCGCGCACGGCTTCGACGCCACGCTCCGGCTCGCCGGAGGGCGCGCCGCGGTGTTCCACGACGGGACGATGGAGATCGGACACGCGGTGCCCGAGCACGAACCGCGCACGGGCATCCACGAGCGCTTCGAGCGCACCGCGACGCGCCTCGCGCGCGGCCCTACGGCAGCTCGGGGTGGACGCCCGCGTGGGGGAGGTGGCGGGCGAGTACTGCCCCGGCCGCTACAGCGTGAACGCCCGCGGGGTGGTGAAGCTGGCAGGGATCGGGCAGCGGATCGTGGCCGGCGGCTCCCACACCGGCGTGGTGCTGGTGGTGAGCGGAGAGCAGCGGATCAACGACGTTCTCACGCCTGTCTACGACGCGCTCGGCCTCCCCTGGGAGCCGCAGGTGACGGGATCGGTGGTGGCCGAGAGCCCGGGCGCCGGCTGGGAGGCGGTACGAGAGGCGCTGCTCGCCGAGTACGCGCGCGACTACGAGCTGGTGGAGGGCCAGCTGGACGACGCGACGCTCACGCTCGCACGCGAGCTGGCGCCCGAGCACCGCGCCTAGACGCGGGCGGCCGCGCGCTCGGCGTTCGCGACGAGAGCATCCGTGAAGCGCGGCCACAGCTCCCGCGGCAGGTCGTGGCCCATCCCCGGGAACGCGACCAGCTCAGCGCCGGGAATCGCCCTCGCCGTCGCCACGCCCCCACGGAACGGCACGAGCGGGTCCTTCTTGCCGTGGATCACCACGGTCGGCACCTCGAGCCGCCGCAGCGCGGCCGTGCGCGAGCCAGAGGAGAAGATTGCGGCGAGCTGCCGCGCCGTGCCGGCGGGGTCGTGGCCGCGGTCGTAGGTGGCCGCGGCCTGCTCGCGAATGCGGGCCTCCTCGACCGGATACGCGGGCGAGCCGATCATCCGGAACACGCGCACGAAGTAGTCGATGTATGCGTCGCGGCGCTGCGGGGCGCGCCGCATCAGGACGCTCCACACGCGCAGCTTCGGCGTGCCCACGCGCCGGTCGCCCGTCGTGGACATCATCGAGCCGAGCGAGAGCACCCGCTCGGGGTGCCGGATGGCCATCGTCTGGGCGATCATCCCGCCCATCGACACGCCGGTCACGTGCGCGCGCTCGATCCCGAGCTGGTCGAGCAGGCCGAAGCTGTCGCGCGGCCATGTCGTCCAGCAGGTAGGGCGCGCGAATCGGGAGGCGGGCCATGGCGCGCACCACGTTGGGCACGGGGGCATCGATCTTCGTGGAGAGGCCCGCGTCGCGGTTGTCGAAGCGGATCACGTGGAAGCCGCGCTCGGCCAGGCCCTCGCAGAACTCGGGGTCCCAGTTGATCAGCTGCATCCCGAGTCCCATCACGAGCAGCAGCGCCGGGTCGGCCGGGTCGCCGATCGACTCGTAGACGAGCTCCACATCTCCGAGGTTCGCGCGCTGCTCGGTCATCGGCCGGGGAGCAGCACTCGCAGCTTCGAGACCCGCGCCGAGAACTGGAAGTTGCTGGTGCGCAGGAAGTTGGGGTCGTTTCCGAGCAGCTCGAGCTTCGCCATGTGGCCTCTGGCGAAGCGCCAGCCGTTGCCGAAGAGTTGGAAGAGGATCTCGCCGCGCTGGTTGTCGCGCAGGCGGTAGACGCCGCGCGAGACGAGCGTCTGGCGCCCGCGATACACGTCCCACAGCCGCGCCGCGATGAAGCCGCCGCGGCCGCGGGTCCTAACCGCGCTCTCCACGATCGGCAGTCCGAGCAGCGTGAACGGCGTCCGGAAGCGCCGGCGCAGGACGGCGGTGCCGTCCGCCCGCTCGGCGCCTACGGACGCGCACGCACCTGAGCTGCCGATCGGATCGATCGCCTTCGCGGTGGCCGGATTCCCACCGCCCGAGGTGATGCGCTGTGGCGTGCGGCGGCGCATCATCACCGTCTTCGGGTGCAGACGCTCCCAGTTCTCCGCCCTGAAGCGCTCGCCGCCCGCCGCGACGGCGGGGCAGGTCTGCGTGTACGCCAGGACGCTGCCGTGCGCGGGCGGCCTGCCCTCGCCCTTCAGGTAGGCGGCGAAGAACCTGCGCGCCTGTCGCAGCATGGCGCTGTCGACGGCGGCGATGTTCGTGCCGCGCGTGTGCCCGAGGTCGCCGAGCTGGAGCGAGATGCGCGCTCCCGGCGCCGCATGGAACGTGCGGTACACGCGCAGCGCCTCCGAAGCGGGAAACAGGTCATCAGTCCAGCCGTTCTGCACGAGCAGTGGCGGGCTCGGGCCGGTGAGCCCGGCCCAGCTGTGGAAGCTCGTGAGCTCTTCGCCGACCGCGAGCGCGTCCGGACGCGCGGGCTCACCACGGTCGGCGAGCTCCTTCCAGGTCGTGAGGTCGCTGCCGAAGGCCCCGCCCTTCGGCGCGAAGAATCCGTTCAGGCTGCCGCCGAGGTAGAGCACGTCGGTGTAGCTCTTCTTCATCACCCCGCCGGGCGTGATGCTCTGGCCGGGCCTCGGGGTCCTGAAGTCGAGGAAGCGCCCGTTCGGCTGGAGCGAGTAGGTGAGATCGGAGCCTGCCCAGCGCGCGTAGGCGGCGGCGATTCGGAGCGGCGTCCCGTTCGGGGTCGTCCAGCGCCGGAAGGAGCCGCCGCGCAACCTGACGCGGTTGCGCAAGCCCGCGAGCTCGAGGGACTGGATGCCGCCGTAGGACACGCCCGTCACGCCGAGCGCGCCCGCCTTCGCGACGCCCTGGTCCACCAGCAGGCCGAGCAGGTGCTGGGTGTCGCGCACCTCGTAGCGCTGGTCGGCGAGGTGGAGCCAGCCGGCGTCGCATGCCGGACTGGTGCGCGAGTCCGGCCGGCCGCAGGAGCGGCCGAACCCGCGCGCCGAGTAGTTCACGACCGCGTAGCCGAGCCGGGCGTAGGTCACGTTGTTGTAGCCGTTCGCGACGCCGCTGCCCTCGAACCTCGTCTTGTTCTCGGCGAAGCCGTGCAGCATCACGATCGTCGGGAACGGGCCGTCGCCGCTCGCGGGCAGGGTCACGTCCACGTCGAGCGGAACGCCGTCGAAGCTCGGCACGCGCTCGGAATCGCTCCTCGTCGGGCAGAAGAGCACCCCCTCCTGGGCGGCGCACGCGTGGCCGAACGGGTTCGGCGGAGCAGCGTGTGCGGACGCCGGCACGAGGCTCGCGACCGCGAGGGCCAGGAGGAAGCCGAGCCGACGCCGCATCAGGAGGTCGGCGTCTTCTTCCTAGCCGTGCCGGGCGTCCCGTCCTTCTTGGTGCCGTTCGAGCGCGCGCTCGCCTTGCCGGCCTTGCGCGCCGCGGCGAGCAGCTCGGCGAGCGACTCCTCCAGGTGGTCGGCGAACGCGTCGAGGTCGGGCATCGCGTCGTAGTCGGCGAGCAGCCCGAAGTCGACCTTGCCGTTGTAGCTCATGATCGCCACCGCGAGCGCGTGGTTCTCGGGCAGGAAGGCGATCGGGACGATCTCCTGCATCTCCCGGCCGAGCAGGTAGAGCGGGAACTGCGGCCCCGGGACGTTGGTCACGATCAGGTTGAAGAGCCTCGTCGAGAAGTTGAGGCGCGAGGCCTGGGCGAGCAGCGTGGGCGGGGCGAAGTCCTGGAGCCCCGCGATCACCTCGGCGCCGAGCGCCTGCTTCGAATCCTTCAGCTCGCCCATCCCCTGCTGCACCACCCGCAGGCGCTCGACCGGGTCGTCCACGTACACCGGCAGCGGCCCGCGCATGGCGGCGATCCGGTTGCCGAGCGCGCCGCGCTCGTCCTCGGCGCGGATCGACACCGGCACCAGCGCGCGCAGCTCGGTGCCCTCCGTGCGCACGCCGCGGTCGCGCAGCCACTGGCGGAGCGCGCCCGCCACGACGGCGAGCACCGCGTCGTTCACGGTTCCGCCGAGGGCGTTCTTGATCTCCTTGAAGTCGGCCAGCCGGTTCTGGAGCCAGCGCACGCGCCGGTGCGGCCCGATCGGGACGTTCAGCGGCACGTCGGGCGCGGGGTTGAGGCCCGCCCAGACCACCTCGCCGATCCCCTCGGCCGCCTCGCGCACGCGCTCGACCGTGTGCCCCGGCCGCTGGATCGCGTCGAGCGCGCGCCCGGCGAGGCTGAAGGGCGTGCGGATCAGCCCCTTGACGCCGTCGACCACGAGCTCCGCGTCGGAGGGCTCCGGTGCCGGGGTCCAGCGTTCCTGCGCCGGGGGCTCCGCCGGCACGGGCGAGAGGTCGAACAGGACCGTCGCGATGTCCACACCGGAGACGCCGTCCACGAGCGCGTGGTGAGTCTTCGAGATCAGCGCGAAGCGGCCGCCCTCGAGCCCCTGCACGATCCAGGTCTCCCAGAGCGGCTTCGAGCGGTCGAGCCGCTGCGAGAAGATCCGCCCCACGAGCTGGCGCAGCTGATCGTCGCTGCCGGGCTTCGGCAGCGCGGTGTGGCGCACGTGGTAGTCGAGGTTGAAGGTGGGGTCGTCGACCCAGAACGGCCGCCCGGCGTCGAGCGGCGGGAACGCCAGCTTCTGGCGGTAGCGCGGCACCAGTCCGAGCCGCGCCTCGAGATGGGCGCAGAACTCCTCGCGCGCCGGCGGCGGCCCCTCGAAGATCGCCAGGGCGCCCACGTGCATGTGCGACGCCTGCTTCTCCTGGTGCAGGAACGAGGCGTCGACCGCGCTCAAACGGTCCTTGTGTCCCTGCTGCGCCACGCGGGGAGCCTACATCGCCACAATCGGCTCTGTGAAGCTGCTGGGCATAGTGCTGGCGGTACAGGTGGCGATCGGCCTCACCCTCGTGGCCCTGGTGGCCACGGACAACTTCCCGTTCGTGGACGACGGCGAGGCGGACGGGCGTCCGGCGCGCACGACGGCGGCGGCGAAGGTGAATCGCTTCGACGGCGCCGCGGCGTTCCGCCTCCTGCGCCGCCAGGTGGAGCTCGGCCCGCGCCCCGCCGGGTCCCCGGAGTCGCGCCGGCTCGCGCGGCTCCTGAAGCGGATCGTCCCGCGCGGGCGCTACCAGGAGGTGCCGGGCGGCCTGCGCAACGTGATCGGGACCGTGCGCGGCCGGGAGCCCGGCTACGTGGTGGTCGGCGCGCACTACGACACGAAGGACATCCCCGGCTTCGTCGGGGCAAACGACGGCGCCTCGGGCACCGCCGTGGTGGCAGAGCTCGCCCGGTCGATCCGGCGGCCGCGGCACACGATCCAGTTCGTCTTCTTCGACGGCGAGGAGTCGCCGCGCGGGGTACCGGACAGCCAGTTCGAGCGCTTCGGCCTGCGCGGCAGCAAGGTGGCCGCGCCCGCGTTCAGCGATGCGCGCGCGATGGTGCTGCTCGACTTCGTGGGCGACAGGGACCTTGCCATCAGGCGCGAGCAGTACTCGAAGGCGGGGCTCTGGAGGCGCCTGCGGGCGGCCGCCAAGCGGGTGGGGGCGGCGCGCGCCTTCCCGTCCACGCTCCAGGGCGGCGTTCTCGACGACCACATCCCGTTCCTGAGAGAGGGCGTGCCGTCGATCGACCTGATCGACTTCGAGTTCCCCTGCTGGCACCGCAGGTGCGACGACATGTCCGCGGTCTCCCAGCGCAGCGTGGACGCGGTGGGGGAGACCGTGTACGAGCTGCTGCGCGAGCTCTGATCGCTAGCCTCCCCGTCGATGGCCGCTGCCCCTGAAAAGCTGCTGCTCGCCGCGCCGCGCGGCTACTGCGCCGGCGTGGACCGCGCGGTCCAGACGGTCGAGCGCGCGCTCGAGCTCTACGGGCCGCCGGTGTACGTGCGCAAGGAGATCGTGCACAACAAGCACGTGGTCGAGCAGCTGCGCGAGCGCGGCGCCGTGTTCGTGGAGGAGGAGACCGAGGTGCCGGAGGGCGAGACCGTGGTGTTCTCGGCCCATGGCGTCTCCCCAGCGGTGCACGCGAACGCGGAGTCGCGCCGCCTGACAACCATCGACGCGACCTGCCCGCTCGTGACCAAGGTGCACGTGGAGGCCAAGAAGTTCGCCGCCGAGGGCTACACGATCGTCCTGATCGGCCACGAGGGCCACGAGGAGGTCGAGGGGACGATGGGCGAGGCGCCCGACCACTTCGTGCTCGTGGAGACCGAGGAGGACGTGGACAACCTCGAGCTCGACGACCCCGACCGCGTGGCCTTCCTCACGCAGACCACGCTCAGCGTGGACGAGACCGACCGCATCATCCGCCGGCTGCGCGAGCGCTTCCCCAACATCACGGGGCCCAAGTCCGACGACATCTGTTACGCCACCACGAACCGCCAGCTGGCCGTGCGCCAGATGGCGCGCGAGTGCGATCTCGTGCTCGTGATCGGCTCGCGCAACTCGTCGAACTCGAACCGGCTCGTGGAGGTCGCGCGCGACCACGGCGCCGAGTCGCACCTGATCGACAACGAGACCCAGGTGCAGGAGGAGTGGCTGGAGGGCAAGCGCATCGTCGGCATCTCGTCGGGCGCGAGCGCGCCCGAGGAGCTCGTGCAGCGCCTGGTCGCCTTCTTCCGCGAGCGCGGCACCACGGACGTCTCGGAGTTCGAGGTCGTCCAGGAGGACGTCCGATTCATGCTCCCGAAGGACATCAGGACGGCGCTGGCGGCACGGGCGTGAACTGGACGCCGTGCAGGCGGAGTCCCGGCGACTCCGCCTCGACCGTTCCCTCCACCTCGTAGAGCCCGGGCTCGACGCCCGCCCCGGACAGGGCCGCGTAGGCGCCGCCGGCGCTGTACTCGAAGTGGGCCGCGGCTCCGGCGTCCGCCGCGGCGATCCAGTCGTCGCCCTCCGTCCAGTCGCGCACCAGCTCGAGCCGGTCGCGGTCGGCCGGAAGCGCGATGTCCGCGGTCTGCGGCTCCAGCATGACCCCGGGCGCGTCCTCGGGGCGCACGGGCGCCATCGGCTCCACGTCCACGCCCACGCACTCACCGATGGCGCGCTCGGTGTCCTCGTACTCGCCCTCGCCGTAGTGGATGTGCGCCAGCTTGCCGGTGCGGTCGAACAGGTAGCGCCCCGGCCAGCCCCTGTTCCCGTACTTGCGCCAGGTCTCGTAGTCGGGATCGAGCAGCACCGGGTACTCGATCTCGAGCCGCTCGACGGCGCGCGCGACGGTGTCGCGGTCGCGCCCGAACGAGTACCCCGGCGTGTGCACGCCGATCACGCGCAGGCCGGCGTCGCGGTAGCGCGCGTGCCACTCCTTCAGGTAGGGGAGCGTGCGCAGCGAGTTGATGCGCGCGAAGTCCCAGAACTCCACGAGCACGGCGCCTCGACCCGCCTTGCGCGAGCGCCCGGCTCGGCCGGGCGCGCTGCGTCCGACTTCGGTGTTCATGCGCAGGAAGGCCACGTTCAGCCACTCGAGGCCCTCCGGGAACTCCGGCGCGTACAGCTCGGCTTCGGCGGGGGGACGCACGAACAACAGAATGCCGCAACATCCGGCCCCCGCTCCTGTTGTAGGGTGGGATCGGCCCCCCTCTCGCCTGGCTCGCCGGTGCTCTCGGCGGGGCCCTGTAGTAGCCCCCGTAAAAGTTTCACCCTCTAGGAGGAGGAATGCGAAAGCTTTTGATCGCCGGGCTGGCGGTCGCCCTCGTACTCGTCGTGGCCAGCGTGGCCATGGCGGTCAACGTCTACAAGGTCACCAGCGCTTCGACGACGGTGCGGGGCAAGGGCACGCCCACGAACCCGATCCCGACCGGTTTCAAGTTCGGCTTCAGCGTCACGGACACCGACCCGAGCATGCGCGGAACGGTGATCGAGAAGTACGCGATCGGGGCCGAGGGCCTCGTGACCAACCCGAAGCGGTTCCCGAAGTGCGCCTTCACCGACCTCGACGATCAGAGCGGCGTGCCGAGCAGGTGCAACAAGGCGCTCGTCGGGCGGGGCCTCGTGAAGAACGCGGCCGGGTCGAACACCGACCGCTCGCTGTCGAGCAGCAGCCCCTGCAACCTGCAGCTACGGCTGTACAACGACGGCGACGGCATGACGCTGCGCCTCGACAGCAACGGAGCGCCGCCGCCTCCGAGCTTCGAGTCGAATCAGATCGGGTGCCTGCTCCCGATCGGCACGGCGATCAACGCGAAGTTCGTGAAGAGGACGATCGCCGGCAAGCCCGCGAGCGACCTGGTGTTCACCGTTCCGCCGGAGCTGAAGCACCCTGGGCTCCCGCAGATCGACAACTCCATCCGTCGCTCGGACAGCAGCATCTTCCGCCTCGTCGAAGCGGTTCAACTGGCAAGCGCCACGGCTTCTACGACAAGGTCGGATGCAAGGGCAGCAAGCGCACGGTGCGCGCGAAGTTCACGACGGAAGCCACGTCGACCGAGCCCGCGCGGACGTTCACCGCGACGAAGCAGTCGAGGTGCTAGTCAGCGCCTAGTTGCGTATGCACTCGGGGCGGCCTTCGGGCCGCCCCGTTTGCTTTCAGGACCCGATCGCGAGCAGGAGGCGCGGCGAGACCCAGGTCTCCACCGCCGCAGCGGCCAGCAGCACAGGCACCGCGATCGCCACCGTCACGACCGTGGCCGCGAGCAGCTCGTGCCAGTCGTCTCGCCTGCTCGCGATCATCCATGCCGCGAGCGGCAGGAACAGCGCGATCAGCTCGGGCAGCGCGTGCGGCGTGAGCGCGAGCAGCAGGATTCCCGGGCTCGTGTGCAGCTGGGTGGCCATCGAGGCCGCCGTGCCGCCGATCACGAACGCCTGCGTGCCGAGCGAGAAGAGCGTGGCGCAGACCACGAAGCCGATCGCGAGCGGCCCGGCCTTCTCGTGCACCCACCTCGACAGCCCGCTGCGGTGCGACGCCGACAGCGGCAACGCGCTGCCGGCCATGAACCCCGCCACGCACGCAAGCGCGTGGAGCGCGAGGACGAGCGAGTTCCGGAACAGCACGTGCCCGTAGTCGCCGAAGTTCGCATCGCGCGTGACGCCGGCGATCTCGTAGACCGTGAGGTCCTCCGGCGTCAGCTTGGCGACCACGTAGACCGCGAACAGCAGCGTCACGGAGATCAGCGCGCTGAGGCCGAGCCACGGCCGCAGCACGGTGCCCGGCGCGTCGTTCCAGCGCGCGAGCGCGAGCTTCGTGTCGCGCATCCCCTGCACGAGCACGAGGTCGTTCACGTTCATCCCACTGGGCATCGGCACGGAGGCCGACGGGGTTGAGCCGTGCGCGGCGTGCTAGCCGATGCGTTCGATCGCACTGAGCTCGGCGAGGAGCCCGCCAGCCAAGGAAGCAGGGCCGAAGCCTTGCTGAGCAAGGCGAGGCCCGATGACGCGGTCTGGCGATGCTCCGCAGGCGGGTCAGCCGATCGAGTCGACCATTTCGAGCTGGATCAGGCGGTTCAGCTCGACGGCGTACTCCATCGGCAGCTCCTTCGTGACCGGCTCGATGAAGCCGTTCACGATCATCGCGGCCGCCTCTTCCTCGGTGAGGCCGCGCGACTGGAGGTAGAAGAGCTGCTCGTCGGAGATCTTGCCGACCACGGCCTCGTGGGCCACGGTCACGTGCGGGTTCTGGATCTGGATGTCGGGCCAGGTGTCGGAGCGTGAGCGGTCGTCCATCATCAGGCCGTCGCACTGCACGTGGGCCTTGGAGCCCTGCGAGTTGTGGCCCATGCGGACGAGGCCGCGGTAGCCCATGATCCCGCCGTCCTTGGAGATCGACTTGGCGAGGATGTTGGAGGTGGTGTTGGGCGCCAGGTGCACGACCTTCGCGCCGGTGTCCTTCCAGACGTCGCCGGACGCCACGCCCACGTTGAGGTGGTCGGCGCGCGCGCCCTCGCCCATGAGGAACGAGCCGGGGTAGAGCATGACCTTCTTGGCGCCCATGGAGCCGCCGACCCACTCGACCGTCCCGTGGGCCTCGACGATCGCCCGCTTCGTGTTCAGGTTGAACACGTCCTTCGACCAGTTCTGCACGGTCGTGTAGCGGGCCTTCGCGCCCTCCTTGACGAAGATCTCCACCACCGCTGAGTGCATTGAATTGACGCTGTACGTCTGTGCAGTGCACCCCTCGATGTAGTTCACCTCGGAGCCCTCGTCGGCGATGATCAGCGTGTGCTCGAAGGTGCCCTCGTTGGCGCCCTCCATGCGGAAGTAGGCCTGGAGCGGAAGGTCGACCTTCACGTCCTTCGGGACGTACAGGAACGAGCCGCCTGACCAGACCGCGCCGTGCAGCGCCGAGAACTTGTTGTCCTGCGGCGGCACGCACTTGTTCATGAAGTACTCGCGCACGATGTCCTCGTGCTCGGTGACGGCCGTGTCCATGGCGCAGAAGATGATTCCCTGGTCCGCGTACTCCTGCTTGAGCCCCTCGTAGAAGGGCTCCTGGCGCCACACGCCCACGACGCCGGCGAGGTGCTCGCGCTCGGCCTGGGGGATGCCGAGCTTCTCGAACGTGTCCTTCTGCTCCTGCGGAACGTCGTCCCAGCTGTCGTAGCGCCCCGCCTCGGGCGGCGAGTAGAGCACGAGCTCGGAGAGGTCGAGGTCCGAGAGGTCCACGCCCCAGGTCGGGATCGGCTTGCGCTCGAAGATCTCGTAGGACTTGATCCGCTTCTCGCGCATCCATTCCGGCTCGCCCTTGATCTTGGAGAGCTCGGCGATCACCTCGCGGGAGATCCCCTTCTTAGCGACGAGCTGTCCCTGCTCGTCCTCCTTGATGGGCTGGGCTTCTGGACGCGTGTCTTGTCAGTGGCTGCCATACGTCCCCGAGGATAGCGCGCCGGGCAGCTTTCCAGACTCCACAGGTCGGAGTTAGGCTACCCTAATGCCAATGTTGAGAAAGATGGCCACGCTCGCGGTCGCGGCTGCCCTCGGAATCGGCGCTGCCATTGGCGTGGCGGCGTGTGGCGAGGACCGCGAGGGCGATGTCCAGTTCGAGGACGGGACCGGCACCGAGACGGCCGCCACCGGCCTGAGACCGGGCACGACGACCAGCGCCACCGCTGGCCGAGACGACGCCCACCGAGACAACCCCGTAGCCGATGTCCCGCCGCAGGCTGCTCGCGCTGTTGATCGGCTCCGCCACGCTCGTGGTGGTGGGGTTCGCCGGCGTGATCGTGGCCACCTCCGGCACCTCCTCCGACGAGCTGGTGATCTACTCGGCGCGCTCGCACTACGGCGAGGAGGAGCCCTTCGAGCGCTTCGCCAAGGAGACCGGCGAGGACCTGCGCCTGCGCGGAGGCTCGGCGTCGGAGCTGTACGAGCGGCTGAAAGCCGAGGGCAAGGACACGCCCGCGGACGTCCTGATCACCGTCGACGCCGCGAACCTCTGGCGCGCCAAGGAGGCGGGACTGCTGGAGCCCGTCGAGATCGGGGACGCCGCGCCCGCGGTGAGCGACCCCGACGGCACCTGGTACGGCCTCACGCTCAGGGCGCGGACGATCATGCGCTCGACGGAGCGCGTGAAGGCCGGCGAGGTGACCACCTACGAGGGCCTCGGCGACCCGCGCTGGAAGGGCCGCCTCTGCCTGCGCTCGGGGACGAGCGAGTACAACGTCTCGTTCGTGGCCGACCGGCTCGCGAAGGACGGCCACGCCGCCACCGAGCGCATGCTGCGGCGCTGGATGGCGAACGACCCCGACATCCTCGGCTCGGACACCGACGTGCTGAACGCGATCGCGGACGGCGACTGCGACGTGGGCCTCACGAACTCCTACTACCTCGGCCGTGAGCTCGAGGAGGACCCGGACTTCCCGGTCACGCTCGAGTGGGCCGACCAGCAGGGCAGGGGCACGCACGTGAACCTGTCCGGGCTGGGCGTGGTGCGCGGCTCGGACCAGAAGGACACGGCGCGCAGGCTGATCGAGTTCCTGCTCGAGCCGCGCCAGCAGGAGGTGTTCGCTCAGAACAACCACGAGTTCCCGGTGGTGGAGGGCGCGCGGCCGTCGCCCCAGATCGCCAAGTTCGGCGACTTCAAGCGCGACCCGATCGACGTGGAAGGCGCGGGCGCGCACCTCGACGAGGCGCTCAACCTGATGGACGAGGTCGGGTGGGACTGAGGCGGCGCCCGGATGGCTTCGCCATCGGCACGGTCCTCTGCGCACTGCTCGTGGCCGGGCCGCTGATCGGCCTGCCGCTCTCCTTCCTCGTCGCGCCCGGCGGGCTGTCCCGGTTCTCCGGCTTCGTGCCGGAGGCCGTGGAGGCCACGGCCATCCTGCTGGTGGGCGTGGGCGCCGGCACGTTCCTGCTCGGCACCGCCCTCGCCGCGCTCGTCTCGTTCTTCGAGTTCCCCGGCCGGCGCTGGATCGAGTGGGCGCTCGTGCTGCCGCTCGCCATGCCGGGCTACGTCTTCACGCTCTTCGCGCTCGGCCTCGACCTGCCGGGCATCCGCTCCACGCTCGGTGCGGTCTGCGTGTTCACGCTGGTGCTGTACCCGTACGTCTACCTGCTCGCCCGGGCCGCCTTCCTGAGCCAGTCGCGCACGCTGATCGAGGCGGCGCGCGGGCTGGGCCTCTCGCGCCCGCGGGCGATCCTGCGCGTGGGCCTGCCGCTCGCGCGGCCGGCGATCCTCGGCGGCGTGGCGCTCGCGCTGATGGAGGCGCTCGCCGACTTCGGCACCGTGAACCTGCTGGGCGTGAGGACCTTCACCGACGTGATCTACCGCGTCTGGTTCATCGCCTTCGACCGCGACGCCGCGATGCAGTTCGCGATGCTGCTGGTGTCCGTGACGCTCACGCTGCTCGTGCTCGAGCGCCTGGCGCGCGGGCGAGCTCGCCACGCGCAGCTCGCCGCGCGCGGCGACGTGGTGCCGCCGGTGCGGCTGCGCGGCGTGGCCGCCCTGGCGGCCGCGATCCTGCCGCTCGCGCTGGTCGGGCTGGTGGTGCTCGCCCCGCTCGCGCAGCTCGGCGCGTGGTCGGTTCAGTCGATCAACGAGGGGCTGCTTGCGCCGGAGTTCGCCACCGCGGCGCGCAACAGCGTGCTGCTCGCCGGGATGAGCGCGATCCTCGTGCCGGTGGTGGCGCTCCTGCTCGCCTACGGCGTGCGGGCGAGCCGTTCCAGGACCGCCGCGGTGGCGGCGCGCACCGCTACGATCGGATACGGCCTGCCGGGCTCCGTCGTCGCCGTGGCGGTGATCGTGCCGCTCGGCTGGCTCGAGCGGCGCATCGACGGGGTGGCCGGCACGGGACTACTGCTCACGGGCACAGTGATCGGACTCTTCTACGCCTACGTCGTCCGCTTCCTCGCCCTCGCCTGGGGCGCGATCGAGGCGAGCCTGATGCGCATACCGCGCCAGCTCGACGACGCCGCGCGCGGGCTCGGGGCCGACCGCCTCGACGTGCTCGCGCGCGTGCACGTGCCGCTGCTCCGCACCGGCCTCGTCACGGCGGCCCTGCTGGTCTTCGTGGAGGTGATGAAGGAGCTGCCCGCCACGCTGCTGCTGCGGCCGCTGGGCGGCGACACGCTCGCCATCGCCGTCTGGCAGGCCACGACCGAGTCGCTCTTCAAGACGGCCGCGCTGCCGGCGCTCTTGATCGTGCTCGTGGGGCTGCTGCCGGTGGCGCTGATGATCAGGCTGTCGGGCCGCGGCGTCGAGGTCGAGGCCTCTCCGGCCGTGGGCGCGTGGGTCGAGGAGCCCGAGGCGGTGCCGGCGTGAGCCACGTGCGCGTGCGCGGGCTGTCGAAGTCGTTCGGCGCGGTCCAGGCCGTGCGCGAGCTCAACCTCGAGATCGAGCGCGGCGAGCTGATGGCGGTGCTGGGGCCGTCGGGATGCGGCAAGACCACGCTGCTGCGGGTGATCGCCGGTTTCGAGCGGCCCGACTCGGGCTGCGTGGTCGTCTCCGACGACGTGGTGGCCGGACCCGGCCGGATCGTGCCGCCCGAGAAGCGGCGCGTCGGAATGGTGTTCCAGGACTACGCGCTCTTCCCGCACCTGAGCGTGGAGGGGAACGTGGCGTTCGGGCTCTCGAACCGCCCGCGCGAGGAGCGCGACGCCCTCACCCGGCGAACGCTCGAGCTCGTCGGCCTCCAGCACAAGGCGCGCACCGGCGTGCACGAGCTGTCGGGCGGCGAGCGCCAGCGCGTGGCGCTCGCCCGCGCGCTCGCGCCCGAGCCGGAGCTGGTGCTGCTCGACGAGCCGTTCTCGAACCTCGACGCCACCCTGCGCGCCGGGTTGCGCCGCGAGGTGGAGCTGATCCTGCGCGACGCCGAGGCCACGGCCCTGCTCGTGACCCACGACCAGGAGGAGGCGCTCTCGCTCGCCGACCGCCTCGCGGTGATGCGCGACGGCGAGATCGTGCAGGTGGGGCCGCCGGTCGAGGTCTACGGCGAGCCGGCCACCCGCTGGGCGGCGCAGTTCGTGGGCGAGGTGAACGTGCTCTCCGGTGTGGCGCGCGGTGGCGGCGTCGAGACCGAGCTCGGCGTCTTCGACCTGCGCGCGCCGGCCCGCGGTTCCGTGCACGTGGCCGTTCGGCCCGAGCAGCTCGAGCTGCGCGCGGACGCGAACGGCAACGCCGAGGTGGTCGCGCGCGAGTTCCGGGGCCACGACGTGCTCTACCGCCTGCGCCACGAGGGCGGCAAGACGCTGCTGGTGCAGCTGCCGTCGCTCGAGCTGCACGAGGTGGGCGACAGCGTGTTCGTGCGGCCGGCTCCCTCCGCCGTGCCCGCCCTGGTCGATTAGGGTCCGGGCGATGAAGCTCTACGTCTGCTGGGGAACGTTCAAGACGCCGCGCCCAGGCGGCCACCCGTGCGCGAACGCCTACGAGGCGCTCACCGACGCCGGCTGGAAGCCCGACGTCGAGAAGGTCTACGGCTGGGGCGTTCTGCCCGACTTCATGAACCCGAAGCGCGGCAAGGTCCGCAGCCTCACCGGGCAGGGGATGGTCCCGGTCCTCGAGACCGACGACGGCGAGGTGATCAGCGGCTCCCAGAAGATCGTGAGCTGGGCCCGCGACAACCCGGCGAGCGGCGCGGACCGCGCCTGATCAGGCCCGGGTGCCGACCGAGACCAGGTACTCCTGCTCGAAGCGGGCGTCGTCGTCCGTGCCGAGGTTCCACTCCTCGCAGAAGGCCATCAGCGCCGCGTCGAGCTCGGCCTCCTGGCCGTTCTTCGCCGCGTTCGCGTAGGTGACGATCGTGGGGCCGTAGCGCTCCTTGAAGTGCTCGCCCCAGTCGCGGGGGTGCTCGAACTGATCGATCGCGAGGTTGTCGCGCTCGAGCGTGCCCCACTCGACGCGGTCCCCGAACAGCTCGTCCAGGTGGTCTTCGCTGCCCCACAGCGGCGGCGGCTGCGCGCCGGGCGGGGGCGGCGGGGCGAATGGGCCCATCGTGCGGAACAGCGCGCCGATCATCCCCTCGGGCGTCCAGCTCAGCAGTCCGATCGTGCCTCCCGGCCGGCAGACGCGCACGAGCTCGTCGGCCACGTCCTGGTGGTGCGGCGCGAACATCGCGCCGATCGACGACATCACGACGTCATACGAGGCGTCCTCAAAGGGCAGGTTTTCCGCGTCGGCCTCGACCCACTCGAGCTCGACCCCCTCCGACTCCGCGCGGGCGCGGCCCGCGTCGAACAGCTCGGGCGTCAGGTCGCTGGCGGTCACCTGCGCGCCGCGCTGAGCGGCCACGATCGAGGAGTTGCCGGTCCCGGCAGCCACGTCGAGGACACGCATGCCCTCGCCGATCCCACACGCGTCGACGAGCCGTGGGCCGAGCGGAAGCAGGAACGTCTCGACCATCGACGGGTAGTCGCCCGACGCCCACATCTTGCGATGGCGGGCCTTCAGCTCGGTATCGGCACTGCTCGATGTCACGGTTTCATCCCTTCCTTGGCTTGAAACGGGGACCGTAACGCTCAGCGGTAGCCCTTGTCATCCGCCGGAATGCCGTCGGCCTCCACGACCTCGACCATGTAGCGCCAACAGTCGGGCCTCGTTCCGTCGGTGTCGGTGAAGCCATATTCCTGCGCGAGGCCCCCGCTCGACAGCGACTGCCCGTTCCAGCGCGCCAGCTCGGGATCGCCGGCGAGCGCGGCCACGGCGCGGCCCACGTACAGCGGGCTCTCCGAGATGCAGAAGTGCGGCGTGCGCTCGGTCGCGTCGCGCCAGTTCGACTCGCTGACGCTGTGGTGCTCGAGCATCGCCTCGGACCGCATCCATCCGGGCGTCAGCACCACCGCAGTGCCCCCGTGGTCGCGCAGCTCCTGCGCCTGCGCCCAGGCGAGCCGGATCACCGACGTCTTGGCGAGGTCGTAGAACGCGTTGACCCTGTAGTGGTCGGCGTTGTACTCCGCGGTACCGTCGGTCACCTCCACCACCAGCCCTCCGGGACGGCGGATCAGCAGCGGCAGCGCGTGGTGGCTCGTGACCAGGTGGGTGTCGATCGCGAGGCGCAGCAGCCGCAGGCCGCGGTCGAGGTCGTGCTCCCAGACCGGCTTGTTCCACTCGAAGAGGTGCTCGCTGCCCCAGATGTCGTTCACGAGCACGTCGAGGCGGCCCTGCTCGGAGTCGATGCGCTCGACCAGGCCGGCCACCTGTCCGGGGTCGAGGTGGTCCACCGCGACGGCGATTCCCTCGCCGCCCGCGGCGGTCACCAGCTCGGCGGTCTCCTCGATCGTCTCCGGCCGGTCCACCTCGGAGCGCCGCTCGCGCGTGGTGCGGCCCGTTGCGTACACGGTCGCGCCGGCCTCGCCCAGCCCGACCGCGATGCCACGGCCCGCGCCGCGCGTGGCGCCGGCCACCAGGGCGACCTTGCCCGCCAGTGGTCCACTCATGCCGCCGCCCCCTCGATCACCTGACGGGGACGGTAGCTCGCGAGCATCAGCACGGCAGCGAGCACCAGGGCGCCCCCGAGCAGCTGGACCGCACCCAGGAGCTCGCCGAAGACGAGGAAGGCGAGCAGCACGGTCACGACCGGCTCCGCGGTTGAGAGGATCGAGGCGGTCGTGGGCCCCACGCGCCGCAGGCCGGCGAAGAACAGGCTCACCGCGGCGACGGTCGACACGACGGCGAGGCAGGCGAGCCACCCCCATCCGGCGGCCGTGAGCTCGCCCGGGCGGAACTCGCCGAGCGCCACCGAGCCGACCGTGAGCGACGCGGCCGCGCCCGTGCAGACCAGCGCCGAGAGCACGCGCGGGCCCATGCGCGCCACGATGCCCTCGCTGACCAGGATGTACGTGGTGTAGACGACCGCGGCGCCGAGGCCGAGGCCGGCGCCGAGGGGATCGAGTGTGCCCGCCCCGGCCCCGGCCACCACCAGCGCGAGGCCGCCGGATGCCACCACCAGGGCGGCGAGACGCCGGCGGTCGAGCCGCTCGCGGCCGAGGGCGAACGCGGCCACGGCCACCATCGCCGGGAACGTGTAGAGCAGCAGCGAGAGCAGCGACGCGTCGATGCGCTCGAGCGCGGCGAAGTAGCAGCCGGCCTGGATCGCGTAGCCGCACGCCCCGAGGGCGAGCCCGGTGCCGAGATCGCGGCCGCCGAGCTCCCTCAGCTCGCGCGCCGCACCGCCCGCGAGGACGAGCGCCCAGAACAGGGCCGCCGCCAGCAGGAAGCGCACCGCGAGCAGGGTTCCGACGGTCGCGCCGTCGTCGTAGGCGAGCTTGCCGAGGACGGCCATCGCGCCGAAGGCGGTGGCGGAGCCGAGGCAGAGGAGTGTTCCGGTGGAGTTCACGCCGCTCATCCTGCCGCGCCCATCCAACAGGAGCAATTCCGATTTCTAAGGCAAACCCAGTAGTCTTTCTTCACGATGCTCGAGCTCCGACGTCTGCGCCTGCTGCGCGAGCTGAGCGAGCGCGGCACGATTGCCGCGGTTGCCGACGCCCTTCAGTTCACGCCATCGGCCGTCTCGCAGCAGCTCGCGATCCTCGAGCGGGAGGTCGGGGTGCCGCTGCTCGAGCGCGCCGGGCGCGGCGTTCGCCTCACCGATGCGGCGCTCGTGCTGGTGGAGCACGCCGACGCGCTGCTCGAGCGCGCGGCGCTCGCCGAGGCCGACCTCGCCGCGGCAGCCGGCACCGTGACCGGCCGCGGCCGGATCGCGGCCTTCCAGTCGGTGTCGCTGCGTCTCGCCGCGCCGGCGATGGAGGCGCTCGCGCGCGACGCACCGCGCCTGCGCTGCGAGCTGCTCGAGGCCGAGCCCGAGCAGGCGCTCCCCGCGCTGGCCTTGGGCGACGTGGACCTCGTGCTCGGCGACGAGTGGCAGCACCAGCCGTGGCGGCTGCCCGTCGGCCTCGATCGCCACGAGCTGCTCCGGGACCCGGTCAACCTGCTCCTGCCCGCCCGGCACCCGGCCGCGCGCCGGCACAAGGACGCGGTGCCGCTCGCCGAGCTGGCCGGCGAGGCCTGGACGACCGGACACGTGGGCATGGCCTGGGAGGAGCTGACCCAGCGCATCTGCCGCCAGCACGGCGGCTTCGACCCCGACATCCGCCACCGCACCAACGACGCCATCGTGAGCCTCGCGCTCGTGGCCCGCGGGCTCGCTGTGACGCTGCTGCCGGACCTCGCCCTGCCGGCCCGCCATCCCGGTATCGCGCTGCGAAGGATCGCCGAGGCGCCCGTGGAGCGGGCGATCTTCGCTGTCACGCGGAGCTCGGACGCCGCGCGGCCGTCAACACAGGCGCTCCTGGCGGCGATCCGCGACGCGGCCGCCGCCCTGGACGGGTAGCGCCTCGCTGCCATAGGCTCACGCCGCAGGGACGCATGCCGGTCGACCTGGTCATCGAGATCGAGAACACGCCCGGAGCGCTGGCGCAGGTCGCGGCCGCGATCAGCGACGCGGGCGTGAACATCGCCGCGGCCACCTGCATCGGCGGAGGCAAGCAGGCCGAGCTCCACATCCTCGTCCCGCACGCCGAGGCAGCGAGGCATGCGCTGGGGATCTCGCACCTCGCGGTCACGCGCGAGCGCCAGGTCGTCGTGGTCGACGTCGAGGACCGCCCCGGCGTGCTCGCGGACCTGACTCGAAAGATCGCCAAAGCCGGAGTGGACCTCGACCTCGTCTACGTGGCCACCCGGAACCGCGTGGTCTTCGGCGCGCCGGACCTCGACGGCCTCAAGGCGGCGCTGGACGGAGCCTGAGCCCTGTCCGAGCGGGGCTCGCCCTACTCAGGCCAGCTGGCGTCGCCGGTCGTGGCGCCGCGCATCACCTTCAGCGACAGCAGCGCGCACTTGCGGCGGGTGGGGGAGATGTCGATGCCGAGCTGCTCGATCACCCAGTCGGCGCCGAGGTCCCCGATCTCGTCGATCGGCATCCCGATCAGCTCCTCCGACGAGATCGAGGCGGCCGCCTGCGAGATCGCGCAGCCCTGGCCGTGGAAGCGGAGGTCCTTGACGCGGCCGTCCTCGACCACGATGTGCACGCCCAGCTCGTCGCCGCAGAGCGGGTTGTGGTCGTGCCACTGGAGGTCGTGCGGCTCGAGCTCGCCGAAGTTCCGCGGACTCTTGTAGTGCTCGAGGATGAAGTCCCGATAGAGGGCGTCCATCAGAGCTCGAATACCTCTCGCGCCTTCACGAGCGCGTCCACCAGCCGGTCCACCTCGTCCCGCGCGTTGTACACGTGGAACGAGGCGCGGGCGGTGGCGCCCACGCCGAGGCAGCGCATCAGCGGCTGGGCGCAGTGGTGGCCCGCTCGCACGCAGACCGCCTCGCGGTCGCACAGCTCGGCGATGTCGTGCGGGTGGATCCCTTCGATGGCGAACGCCACCACGCCGCCGCGGCGGTCCAGGTCCGACGGCCCGTAGAGGTGGATCCCCTCCACCTCGGGCAGCCGCTCCAGGGCATAGCCGGTGAGGTCGCGCTCGTGCGCCCGGATGCGATCCATGCCGATCGCGTCCAGGTACTCGATCGCGGCGCCGAGCCCGACGGCCTCGGTGGCCGCCGAGGTGCCGGCCTCGAACTTGTAGGGCAGCTCGTTCCAGGTGGAGTGCTCGCGCTCCACGCGCGAGATCATGTGCCCGCCGCCGAGGAAAGGCCGCATGCTCTGCAGCAGCTCGCGCCGCCCGTGCAGGAGCCCGATCGTCGGCCCGAGCGCCTTGTGGCCGGTCCAGGCGTAGAAGTCGGCGTCGATCTCGCGCAGGTCCACGGGCATCTGCGGCACGGCCTGCGAGCCGTCCACGAGCGTGACCGCGCCGGCGGCACGGGCGCGCCGCGCGATCTCGGCCACCGGGTTGATGGTGCCGAGCACGTTCGACACATGCGCCACGGCCACGAGCTTCACGCGGCCCTCGGCGAGGATGGAGTCGAGCTCGTCGAGCGACAGCTCGGCGCTGTCCGTGAGCGTGAGGTAGCGCAGCTTCGCGCCCGTCTCCTCGCACAGGATCTGCCAGGGGACGATGTTCGAGTGGTGTTCCATCTCGGTGATGAGGAGCTCGTCGCCCTCGCCGACGTTCGCGCGCCCCCACGAGTAGGCCACCAGGTTGATCGCCTCGGTGGCGTTGCGAGTGAAGATCGAGCAGGCCGGGTCCCAGCCCACGAACTCGGCGATGCGCCTGCGGGCCGACTCGAACGCCTCGGTCGACTCGCGCGCCAGCTCGTACACGCCGCGGTGGATCGGAGCGTAAGACTCGCGCTGGAAGCGGTCCATCGCCTGGATCACCTGCTCCGGGCGCTGCGACGTGGCCGCCGAGTCGAGGTACGCCACGCGCTTGCCGGCGAACTCGCGGGCGAGCACGGGGAAGTCGGCTCGGACGTCCACCAGAGGCTTGTCCGCCACGGCGCCCATCAGCTCGCCTCGGCGCGCTCCCCGATGAACTCCCTGACCTGATCCTCGGCGTTGGCCAGCTTCTCGCTGATGCGCCGGCGGACGAGGTCCTCGAGACCTGGGTCGTCGAGCCGCATCACGACCTCCTCGAAGTACCCCTCGACCAGCACGCGAACGGCCTCGGCGCGCGGGATGCCGCGGGTCATCATGTAGAAGATCTGCTCGGGGTCGAGCTCGCCGACGGTCCCGCCGTGCGATGCCTTCACGTTGTCCACCTCGACGATCAGCGAGGGGATCGCGTCGCCCTTCGCCTTCGGCGAGAGCAGCATCTGGTGGGTCTGGAGGTAGGTGTCCACCTCGGGCGCCTTCGGCACGATGTGGATGAGCCCCTCGTACGAGGCCCTCGACTCGCCGGTGAGCGCGCCCTTCCAGACGGTGTCGCCAGTCGTGTGGCCGGCCTCGTGCTTGTCCGAGGTGAACAGGTCGAGGTGCTCGTCGCGCTCGGTGAAGTACATGCCGGTGTGACGCATGTCCGAGCCGGGCTCGGCAGTGATGATGTCGAGCGTCTGCTTGGTGAGGTGGCCGCCGAGGTGGATCGGCACCCACTTCACGTGGGCATCGCGCTGAACCTCGACCCTCCTCACCGAGAGGTCGTGCACCTCGCCCGAGCCCCAGTCCTGGTAGTGGGCCAGGTGCACCTGAGCGCCGGGTCGCGCGTACAGCTCGAAGGCGCCCGCGTGCAGAGCCTGGCCCTCGAAGTCGGGAGCGAGGAAGTACTCGCGCACCTTGCATTCGGCGTTCTCACCGACCACCACCAGTGAGTGCGCCCACTGGACCGTGCCGGGCTCCTCGATCAGCCAGACGGCCTGGATCGGCTTCTCGATCCGGACGTTGTCGGGCACGTACACGAACACGCCGCCGGTCCAGAAGGCGGCGGTGCCGGCCGGGAACTTGCCCTCGTCGTACGGCAGCCGCTTCGCGAACCACTCCTCGACGAGGTCCGGGTGCTTCTCCACAGCCTCTTCGAGCGGCATCACGATGATGCGCTCGTCGGCGACGTCGCAGTGAACGATGTTCGCGCCCTGCTGCACGATCAGCGCCGCGTGCTCCTCGTCGCCGAGGTGGTCGCGGACCAGGGCCGAGTCCAGGCTGTCGTAGCGGCGTGGCTCGAGCGCGTCGAGGTCGAGGCCGCGCAGGGAGGTGGTCCAGAAGCCGGAGCGGCGCCAGGTCGGCACGTCCAGCGACTCGTAGACCTCGAGCGCGGCGCGGCGGCGGTCCTCCACGAACTCAGGCGCCACTCGCGGCCACCCCCTCGCGCACGAACTCGTAGCCCTTCTCCTCGAGCTCGTCCGCGAGCTCCGAGCCGCCCTCGCGGACGATCCGGCCGTCCAGCAGGATGTGCACGAAGTCGGGCTCCACGTACTCGAGGATGCGCGTGTAGTGCGTGATGATCAGGAAGCCGCGCTCGGCGCCGCGCATGGCGTTCACGCCCTCGGCCACGATGCGCAGGGCGTCGATGTCGAGCCCCGAGTCGGTCTCGTCGAGCACCGCGAAGGCCGGCTGGAGCATCGCGAGCTGGAGGATCTCGGCGCGCTTCTTCTCGCCGCCGGAGAATCCCTCGTTGAGATAGCGGCTTGTGAAGGCGCGGTCGATCTTCAGGAGCTCCATGTTCTTGCCGAGCAGGGCTCCGAACTCCTTGACCTTGATCGGCTCCTCGCGCCCGGCGTTCATCGCCATGCGCAGGAAGTTCGCCACCGAGACGCCCGGGATCGTGGCCGGGTACTGGAAGGCCATGAAGAGGCCGGCGCGGGCGCGCTCGTCGGGGTCCGCCTCAGTCAGGTCCTCGCCGTTCAGGAGGATGCGACCCTCGGTGACCTCGTAGTTGGGGTTGCCCATCAGCGTGTTGGCGAGCGTGGACTTGCCGGAGCCGTTCGGCCCCATCAGCGCGTGGGTCTCGCCCTTCTTCACGACGAGGTCGACGCCGTGGAGGATCTCCCGGTCCTCCGTGCGCACGTGCAGGTTCTGGACTTCAAGGGTCATACGGTGGTGGCCTTCTTCCTGCTGTCAGGGGCTGGACGAGGTCGTCCAGCGTCATCTCATTCAGGGTTCGGACGATCGACCCCTGGACGCGGGTCCAGAGGAGCTTTGTGGGGCAGGGCTCGCCGTTCTCGCGGTGCTCGCGGAGCAGACGAGCGCCGCCGTCGGCGTCCGCGCTGATGCACTCGATCGGCGCAATCTCGCCCTCGAGCGCCCTCACGACCTCGGCCATCGAGATGTCCCCGGCCTCGCGCGCGAGCGTGTAGCCGCCGTGCGCACCGCGGCGCGACTCCACGAGCCCCGCCTTGCGCAGGCGCTGAACCAGGTGCTCGAGGTAGGCGAGCGGAAGGCCCTCGGAGTCGGCGATGGTGGCGAGCGAGATCGGCCGCTCGCCGTCGTGCTTCGCGAGGTGCGCCATCACGCGGACGCCGTACTCGGCTTTGGTCGAGAACATCATCCGTTCAAATCCTACCTAGGTGGTAGGAGAACTCAGCCTCCGGCCTCTTGCTCCAGCAGCCGCAGGTCGTGCGCCAGCCGCTCCGGGCGTGGCCTCGGCGCCGGGGTAGCCCACGCGCTGGAAGCCGCGCGAGTCGACCAGCGTGAACCGCGCCTGGTGCTCCGCGGTCACGGACTGGGGGCGGATCGCGAACCCCTTCCAGATCGGGCGCAGCTCGGCGCGCGATCCGAGCACGAAGTCGATGCGCCCGGTGGCTCGCTGCTTCGAGAGGAACGCCTGCGCTCGCTCCGGCGTGTCGCGGGGCGGGTCCACCGCGATCGCCAGCGCGGGCACGTCGTGGCCGAGCTCGTCGAGGGCGCCGCGCACGGTCTGCGCCTGGACCGGGCAGCTGTCCTGGCAGGTGGTGTAGAGGAACGTGACCACCACGGGCCGGCCGCGCAGCGAGCGCATGGACACGGCCTCGCCGTCCTGGTTGCGGAGCTCGAAGTCCGGCGCGCGCAGCCCGCGCGGCAGCAGCGAGCCCTCGAAGGTGTTGGGCGAGCCCTCCTCGGAGTCGCGCCCGCGCGCCGCCAGCACGATCGCCCCGAGCGCGAAGACGCCGACGAGGAAGAGCGCGACGACGATCCGGGGGTTCACCGAGCGGAGGCTAGAGGGGCGCGCCGCTCACAGCGCGAGCTCGTAGCGCTCCCACTCCATCGGGCGTCCCCAGCGGACGGTGGGCTCGCCGCTCACCTTCTTGAAGCCCACGCTCAGGTAGAGGCTGCGGGCGGCGCTCAGGTCGCTGAACGTGGCGAGCTCCAGGCGCTTGTAGCCGGCGGCGCGCGCGGCCTCCAGAACGCGCTCCACGAGCCGGCGCCCGGTGCCCGAGCCGCGCGCCTCTGGCGCCAGCACGAGGTGGCCGAGCCGTCCGACGCCGCCGCCCACGCCGTACAGCGTGATCGTCCCGACCGGCCGGCCGTCGACCTCGGCCACCCACAGCCCTCCCGGAGGCCCGGGCCAGCCGCTCCGGCGCAGCTCGGCGAGCTGGACGGCGATCTCCGCGGCGAAGCTCGGCTCGAGCCCGTACTCGGCCTCGTAGACCTCGGCGTGCAGCCGCACGACTGTGTTCACGTCCTTTGCACTGCCCCCCGCGCGGATCTGCACCTCCATGGGCGAAAGCATCGCTGAGCGTCACAATCGAGGGCGTGTCGATCACCCTCGACCCCGGAGTGCTCGCCTTCCTGGGCGTGGGCGTCGCGCTCTACGTGCGCGCGGTGCGCGTGGCGCGCGGGCGCGGCCTCGAGGTGAGCCGCTTCCAGCAGGCCGCCTTCTACGGCGGCGTCGCGCTCTGGACCGTGGCGCTGATCTCTCCGCTCGACAACCTCGCCGAGGACCTGCTCTCGGCCCACATGGCCCAGCACCTGCTGCTCGCCGAGCTCGGCGGGCCGCTCATCCTCGTCGGCCTGCGGGCGCCGGTGATCTTCTTCTTCCTGCCGCGGCCGGCGATGGTGGCGCTCGCGCGCCGCAAGACGCTCCGCAGGGTGATGCGCAAGCTCACCACTCCGCTCGGGGCGATCGCCACCTACGCGATCGTCCTCTACGGCTGGCACTTCGCGCCCGCGTTCGAGGCCGCGCTCCACCACCCGCTCGTGCACGCCCTCCAGCACCAGTCCTTCTTCTTCATCAGCATCCTGGTCTGGATCCCCGCGCTCGAGCCCACCCGCCGCCGGCTGCGGGGCGAGCTCTGGAAGGCCGCGCACATCTTCGGCGCGCGGATGGTCGGGATGTTCCTCGGCGTGGCGTTCATCGCGATGCGCTCGCCGGCCTATGACTGGTACGTCGAGCGCGCGCCCGAGCACGGCCTACGGCCGCTCGAGGACCAGCAGATCGCAGGCGGCCTGATGCTCACCCTGGACGTGATCATCGTCATGGCGGCAGTGGCGTTCTTCTTCTGGCGCTCGGCGGAGGACCACGATCTCGCCGAGGCCGAGGAGGCCTACGGCTCGACGAGCCCGCGGCGGATCGCGTAGCGCACGATCTCCACGCGGTCGCGCATGCCGAGCTTTCCGAAGACGTTGGTTCGGTGCGACTCGACCGTCTTCTCGGAGAGCTTCAGCGTCTCGGCGATCTGCTTGTTCGTGTACGCCTCGGCGATCAGCTTCACGATCTCGAGCTCGCGCGGCGTGAGCGGCTCCTCGACCTCGGTGGCACCGCCGAGCCACTCGTCCATCAGCGTGCGCTGGGCCTCGTCGGAGAGGAATGTGCGCCCCTCGGCGACGGTGCGGACGGCGTCGATCAGGTCGGTGTCGGCCGCGCGCTTGAGCACGTAGCCGGCCGCGCCGGCCTCGAGGCCCTCGAGGAAGTAGCGCTCGTCGTCGTGCATCGACAGCATCACCACGCGCGTGTCGGGCACGTGCGCGCGGATCTCGCGCGCGGCCTGGAGCCCGGTCATGCGCGGCATCGACACGTCGAGCACCGCCACGGTGGGGCGATGCTCCTGCGTCGACTCGAGCGCGGCAACTCCGTCCTCCGCCTCGGCCACGACCTCCATGTCCGACTGCCGGTCGATCAGCATGCGCAGGCCGGAGCGCACGATGCCGTGATCGTCGGCGATCAGGACGCTGATCAAGACGCCACCCGCTCGAGGCGCCCGATCCGCAGAGTGACGGTGGTGCCGCCGCCGGGCGCCGAGCGGATGTCGAGCTCGCCGCCGGCCAAGCGCGCGCGCTCCGCCATGCCGCTCAGGCCGAGCCCAGCGCCGGGGCCCTCGCTCGCGTCGCGCACCACCGACGCGGGATCGAAGCCGGCGCCATCGTCGCGGATGCGCAGCTCGAGGCGCTCGTCGCCGACCTCCATCTCCACCGCCACGGCGGTCGCCCCCGCGTGCCTGCCCACGTTTGCGAGCGCCTCCTGAAGGATCCGGTAGACGGCGGTCTGGACATCCTCGGGCAGCGTTTCCGGCTCACCATCGGTCGAGACCCGTACCTCGGTCCCGGTGCGTGCCGAGAAGCGCTTGAGCTGCGTCTCGATCGCCGGCATCAGGCCGTGGTCGTCGAGCGCGGTCGGGCGCAGCTGGCGCGCCAGGTTCAGGAGCTCCTCCATCGCCTGGTTCACGAGCCGCTTCAGCTCGGCCACCTCGTCCACGCGGTCGGGCGGGCTGTCCTGCGAGAGGGCCTCGAGTCGCAGCAGGATCGCGGTGAGCGCCTGGTTCACCTCGTCGTGGAGGTCTCGGGCGAGCCGGCGGCGCTCCTCCTCCTGCGCGCGCATGGCCAGCGTGCCGGAGCGGCGCCGCTCGTCCTCGATGCGCTCGAGCAGGCCGTTGAAGGACCGCGACAGGCGGTCGATCTCCTCGACCGGATCGGCGTCGGCCAGCTGGTGGCTCGAGGGCTCGGCGGGGTCGATGCTCTCGATGCGCTTGATCAGCCGCTCGAGGGGCGCGAAGCGGCGCTGGAGCATCCAGAGGTTCACGCACAGCGTGAGCACGATCGCGAGGGCGAGGATGAGGAAGGACCAGCGCTGGTCGTCGATGCTCAGGTCCAGGCCGGCGGCGAGGCTCGCCGCGAAGAGCGTGAGGGCGACGAGAACCACGTTCGCGGCCACGACCTGGCCGATCAGAGAATCGTCGCGACGCGTCATTGAGGGTCTTGTCATGGATCGGAAGCGGCCCCGAATTGACAAATGGGGTCTCCACCCCATATCGGCACGGTGCTCGAAAGACGAAACTCCTGGTGAGGCTTCAAGCAGGAGGTGCTGCCAGGGGCTTCCGCACAATCTAGGTCTGGGTCTTCCGCCGGGGCGCCAAATGGCGCCCCGGTTGCTTTTCCACGGCGCTACACTTTCTGAAGTGTTGAATCCCGACCGGGTTTTGAGGTAAATCGCAGATGGCGTCCGGCCCAGAGCTGATTCGCAAGGTGAAGGAGCAGATCGAGGAGGTCGATCCGAAGGACGTCCTCGAGCTCCAGCAGAACGGCAACGGTGCCGTGATCGTCGACGTCCGCGAGCAGCACGAGTTCGAGGAGGCCCACGTCCCGGGCGCCGTCCACGTGCCGCGCGGGCACCTCGAGTCGCGCATCGAGGGAGCCGTCTCCGACCGCTCCAAGCGCGTGATCCTCTACTGCGCCTCCGGCCAGCGCTCCGCGCTCGCGGCCCACACGATGCAGGAGCTGCTCGGCTACGACGACGTGGCCTCCATGCGCGGCGGCATCACGCTCTGGAAGGACCGCGGCTACGAGGTCGAGGTCCCGCGCGCGCTCACCGCGGAGCAGCGCGAGCGCTACTCGCGCCACCTGCTCGTGCCGGAGATCGGCCTCGAGGGCCAGATGAAGCTGCTCGACGCCAAGGTGCTGCTGCTCGGCGCCGGCGGGCTCGGCTCGCCGGCCGCGCTCTACCTGGCCGCCGCGGGCGTGGGCACTCTCGGCGTCGTGGACAACGACGTGGTTGACCTGTCGAACCTCCAGCGCCAGGTGGCGCACTCGAACGAGCGCATCGGCGTGCCGAAGGTCGATTCGGCGGAGATCGCGATCCACGAGATCAACCCGGACGTGAACGTCGATAAGTACCCCGTGCGGCTCGGCGCCGACAACATCATGGAGATCATCGACGGCTACGACGTGATCGTCGACGGCCTCGACAACTTCCCCACCCGCTACCTCCTGAACGACGCGAGCGTCCGCACGCAGACGCCCGTGGTGTCGGCCTCGATCCTCGGCTTCGAGGGCCAGCTGTCGGTCTTCCATCCGTACGAGGGCCCGTGCTACCGCTGCCTCTACCCGACGCCGCCGCCGGCCGAGCTTGCGCCTTCGTGCGGCGCCGCGGGCGTGCTCGGCGTGCTGCCGGGCGTGATGGGGCTGCTCCAGTCGGTCGAGGTGATCAAGCTGATCACGGGCGCCGGCGACACGATGGCCGGCCGCCTGCTGCTCTACGACGCGCTCGGCACGACCTTCACCGAGCTGAAGGTCCGCCGCGACCCGGACTGCCCGATCTGCTCCCGCGAGCCGGATGCGATCTCCGACGAGGAGATGGGCGTGTTCCCGGACTACGAGGCGTTCTGCGCGGGCGCTGGCTAGTCTGCTGAAGCTTTCATGAGCACGATCAAGATCCCCCCGGTGCTCCGGGGCTCAGTCGGCGGCGCCAAGGAGGTCGAGGCCTCGGGAGAGGACGTGGGCGAGGTCCTGCGCTCGCTGGCCTCGCAGCATCCCGCGACCGAGTCGCAGCTCTTCTCCGAGGACGGCGAGCTGAACCGCTACGTGAACGTCTATTTGAACGACGAGGACGTCCGGGTGCTCCACGGCCTCGACACGAGCGTCTCGGACAGCGACACGATCGTGATCCTGCCGGCGATGGCCGGCGGCAGCCGCTGATCGTCCGGCGCGCCGAGCGGCGCGACGAGGCGGCCTGGGCGCGCGTGTGGGACGAGTCGGCCCGCGCGGCGTTTGCCGAGCTGCTCCCGCCGGGACACCAGTTCCCCGAGCCCGACCCCGAGCGCTGGTACGCGCTGATCGAGGATGGCGCGGTCTCGATCCTGATGGCGGACGACGATGGCGAGCTGGTCGGGTTCAGCGCCTGCGGCGAGAGCCGCGACGAGGACGCCGAAGCCTCGGTGGGCGAGGTCCGCAGTCTGTTCGTGGCCGCCGGCCGCTGGCGGATGGGTGTCGGGCGCATGCTGATGGCCGCCGCGCTCGACTCGCTTCGAGAGCGCGGCTGCACCGAGGCCACGGTCTGGTCGTTCGCGGCGAACGAGCGCGCCAACGCCTTCTACGAGAGCGCCGGCTTCACGCGCGACGGAGCGGAGAAGACCGAGGAGGCCTGGGCGGGCCTGCTCGAGGTGCGCTACCGCCGTAGCCTCTGACCGATGCGGATCGAGAAGCTTCAGAGCGTCGCGGCGTTCGTGACCAAGGACGGCTCCGAGATCCGCGAGCTCGCGGGCATCCCGACCGGCAACTCCCAGAACCAGAGCCTCGCCGAGGCCACGGTGCCGCCCGGCGCCGAGACCGAGGAGCACTACCACTGCGCCTCCGAGGAGATCTACTTCTTCACGCACGGAAGCGGCCGCGTGCGGCTGGGCGACGAGGAGACCGAGGTCGCCGCCGGCGACACGGTCGTGATCCCGCCGGGCACCCGCCACAAGCTCTGGAACACCGGCAGCGAGCCGCTCAAGCTGCTCTGCTGCTGCGCCCCGCCGTACTCGCACGAGGACACGGTCCTGACCGGGTGACGTCGGTCAGCTCGAGTCGGGAGTCTTTCGCGGCAGCTGCGCGGTCCAGCGGACCAGCCGAAAGACCCCGTAGATCAGCAGGGCCGCGCCCAAGAGCAACGATCCGTACAGGAGGACCAAACCGAGCGTCTCGGCAAACTCGCTGCAATGGAATGACGGCTCCGTGCCGACATCGCCGCAGTTGTCGTCGCCCGTCCAGACGACGAAGCCGATGCTTAGGGGAACCAGGAGCGCGACAAGGGCGAGCAGGACTAGATGGACGGCTGGCCTCATCTTGAGGAAGTTCCCGTTGACCGGCGAAGTCACGCGCCCCGGGGGGACCCTGGTACTACACTTTCTGAAGTGCTGGATCCGCGCCTCGACAACAGGCCGTGCGGTGGGAAGTACGGCGACATCGTCCAGGCGATCGGCAACACGCCGCTCGTCGAGCTTCGGCGGCTCAGCCCGAAGCCGGGCGTGCGCATCTACGCCAAGCTGGAGAGCTACAACCCGACCGGCTCGGTGAAGGACCGCGTGGCCCGCTCGATGATCGAGCGCGCCGAGGAGGAGGGCCAGATCGCGCCTGGCCAGACGATCCTCGAGCCGACCTCCGGCAACACCGGCATCTCGCTCGGCATGATCTGCCGCCGCAAGGGCTACCCGCTCAAGGTGGTCATGCCGGACAACGTGACCGCCGAGCGCACCCAGCTGCTCAAGATGTACGGCGCGGAGATCGTCTATTCGCCCGGCGAGCAGGGCTCGAACGGCGCCGTGGCGATGGCCCTCGAGATGGCCGCGGCCGACTCGAGCTACTACATGCCCTACCAGTACGGCAACCAGGCGAACCCGGACGCGCACTACCACGGCACCGCGGTCGAGATCCTCGAGGAGCTCGACACCGTGGCCGCGTTCGTGGCCGGCCTCGGCACCGGCGGCACGCTGATGGGCAACGCGCGCCGCTTCAAGGAGGAGGACCCGGACACGCTGATCGTGGCGGCCGAGCCGCTCCAGGGCGAGCTCGTCCAGGGCCTGCGCTCGCTCGAGGACGGCTACATCCCGCCGATCATCGACCTCTCCCTGCTCGACAGAAAGATCTTCGTCTCGAACCGCGACGCCGTCGTGTGGACCAAGAAGCTTCTCGACGAGGAGGGCATCTTCGTGGGCGTCTCCACCGGCGCGATCGCCTCGATCTGCGTGCGGGTGGCGAACCAGCTCGACGAGGGCAACGTCGTGTTCGTCGCGCCGGACGACGGCTGGAAGTACCTCAGCTCGGGCGTCTACAACAAGTCAGTCGAGCAGCTCGAGGAAGAGGGCGTGCTCGAGCGCGGCTCGTTCTGGTAGCGGCCGCGCCAAGAACTCGAGTGTCGATTAACTCCCGCGTAGGGCCAGTAAGTCGACACTCGACTGAGCCCGGCGAGCTAGCTCTTGGTCTCGCTCGGCGTCTCGTAGTCGTACGCGTCGCGCTCGTCGTCGTCGGCGGTGAGCGACTCCTTCAGCTCACGCATTCCCCTGCCGATCGAGCGGGCCGCCTCCGGCAGCTTCTGCGGCCCGAGCACGATCAGCGCGACCACCAGGATCACCATCAGCTCGAGCGGGCCGGGTGCGGAGATGAAGCCCATGCCTCTCCAAGGTTAGGGCACGGACGGGCGCTGGGCTAATCGACCAGCGTGCGCTCGCCCACGGCCTCGCGGAGCGCGACCCGGTGGGCGGCCTCGCAGGCCATGATCGACCCGATCGGCTGGCGCAGCCGCGAGTTCCGGATCGCGGCGGCGGCCTCGGAGTAGGCGTCGAGCGCCCGCGCCTCGAGCTCCAGCGCGTAGCGCGCGAACGACGCTCGGCTGCGGAGCGCCGCGGTCAGATCCGGCGCCGGCACGCTAGCCCGCGGCGAGCGCCGGCCCGCGTGCCGAAGGGCCGCCTCGATCGCCCGCGCGTGCTCCTGCTCGTGGTCGCGCAGCGTCTCGCCGAGCGCCACGTCGATCGCCTCGCGCCGCAGCGCGGCCTCGTAAGCCGAGATCAGCCGGTTCTCGAGCGCCAGCAGGTCCTCGAGGATGTCCACGTCAGATCGCTCGGCCATCAGAGCGCCCCCGTCACGAACGGGCCCTGGGCCGCCGGCAGCCCCTGGAGCACGCGCACGGCCGCCAGCTGCGCGCCCTCGTCGGCCCCGATCTCGGCGGCGGCGCTGCGCAGCCCCAGGTCGGGCAGTTCGGTGAGCGCCTCGAGGTAGGCGCGCACCTGGCGCTGCTCCAGGTCCTCGGCAAATGCGAGCGCGTCCCCGGGCTCTCGCAGCCGCGGGAACGTCCGCGCGTACTCGGCGGCGCTGCGGCCGGCCGGCGGGTCGCCGCCGAGGTCGCGGATCAGGTCTTGGAGCCGGGTCACGTGCTCGCGCTCCTGAGCGGCGATCGCGCGGGTGTTGCGAAGCGCGTCGCCGCTCAGCACCTCCTCGCAGGTCGCGTACGCCGCCACCACCGCGTGCTCGAGTGCGAGCAGGGAGCCGAGCAGCGCAGCGCCGGAGCCGGGCCGCGGCCCGGTCGACGGGGGCGGGTCGCCCCCGCCGCAGGAGGCGAGGACGAGCGTTGCCGCGGCGCCGCCGAGCGCCTCGCGGCGCGTGAGGAAGGGCGCCATCGGCCGCAGACTAGCCTTCACCTCGTGAGGATCTCGCGGGCGCACTGGGACGAGCTGATCATGCACGCGCGCGAGGATGCGCCCAACGAGTGCTGCGGATACCTGAGCGGGAGGGACGGTGTCGTGGAGGCCGTCTTCCGCGCGGAGAACCCGCGCAGGTCGCCCTACGGATACGAGCTCGACCACAAGAGCCTGTTCGCCGCGAACGAGCTGGACGACGAGGGCTTCGAGGTCGGGATCTACCACTCGCACCCGCGCAGCCCTGCCGAGCCGTCGCAGACCGACATCAACCTGGCCACCTACCCGCACTGGCGCTACCTGATCATCTCGCTGGAGAACGAGCCGGTGGTGCGGGTATGGCGGATCGCGGACGGCCGCGTGGAGGAGGAGCAGCTCGATGTCGACGGCTGACCAGCCGCTCGCCTGCCCCGGCTGCGGCCGCGAGGACGACTCCGGCGCGAGCTTCTGCCCGGCCTGCGGCATGCCGCTGGTGCGGCCGGGCGCCGAGCAGCTCGACGCGCCGCTGAGCGACGCGCACGGTCGTGCCCGCAAGATCGATCCAGCCTTCACCGAGGGCGAGCTCGTGCGCGTGGCCGGCGGGCGCAACCAGGCCGAGGCCGAGCTGATCCAGGGACTGCTGCTCGAGTGGGGCGTGCCGAGCATCCTGCGCCGCAGCGCCGGCTTCGACGTGCCTGACTTCCTCGCCGCGGGGC
Organism: uncultured Thermoleophilaceae bacterium; assembly: GCA_963771715.1. Taxonomy (GTDB): domain Bacteria; phylum Actinomycetota; class Thermoleophilia; order Solirubrobacterales; family Thermoleophilaceae; genus JACVRW01. The sequence continues at coordinate 105,252 of CAVYUQ010000023.1, read as the reverse complement.
CGCGCGACGTGCTGGTCCCGTCAGCCGGTGCCCAGACGGCTCACGAGGTGCTGCTCCAGGCCGACATGGCCCCCACGACCGGCGAGCGCCGCGGCCCCCGACCGCTTCTGCTCGCGGCGGCGATAGCGCTCGGCGGCGGCGCGACCGCGCTGGTGGCGTGGCTGGCGTTCCAGGGCGTCTGACGCTCGGTAGGCTCCGCGGGCCATGGATTTCGCACCATCCGACCGAGTTGCCTCGCTCCTGGACCGCATTCGGGACTTCATGGAGGAGCACGTCGACCCCGTCGAGCGGGAGGCGGTCGAGGCGCTCGACAGGGAGGTGCGCCCGGGAGTCGCGTACCCCGAGATCCTGGTCGAGCTGCGCGAGCGCGCCAAGGGCGAGGGCCTCTGGAACCTGTTCCTGCCGGACGACCGCTTCGGCCCCGGGCTCACCAACTGGGAGTACGGGATGCTGTGCGAGCTGATGGGCAGGAGCGGCGTCGCGCCGATGGTCTTCAACTGCGCGGCGCCCGACACGGGCAACATGGAGATCCTCGCCGAGCACGGCACGGACGAGCAGCAGGAGCGCTGGCTCCAGCCGCTGCTCGACGGCGAGATCCGCTCCTGCTTCTCGATGACCGAGCCCGAGAGCGCCGGTTCCGATCCCACCGGATTGATCTCACGCGCGGAGCTCGACGGCGAGGAGTGGGTGATCAACGGCCACAAGTGGTTCACCTCCGGCTACAACGGCGCCTCGCTGGCCATCGCCATGGTCGTGACCGACCCCGACGCGCCGCCCCACAAGCGCGCGAGCATGATCCTCGTGCCGGTGGACACGCCCGGCTTCGAGGGGATCCGGCCCGTGCCCGTGATGGGCCACGACGAGGGCCCCGGCCACTGGGAGGTGCGCTACGAGGACTGTCGCGTGCCGGCACACAACCTGCTCGGCGAGCGCGGCGGCGGCTTCGCGATCGCGCAGGACCGGCTCGGCCCCGGCCGCATCCACCACTGCATGCGCGCGATCGGCTCGGCCGAGCGCGCCTTCGAGCTGATGTGCCGGCGCGCGCACGACCGCCAGGCCTTCGGCGGGCCGCTGGCCGAGAAGCAGTTCGTCCAGGACTTCATCGCGAAGTCGCGCATGGAGATCGACTCCGCGCGCCTGATGGTCCTGCACGCGGCCTGGAGGATGGACACCGAGGGCAAGCGCGCGGCGCGCCAGGACATCTCGATGATCAAGGTGATCGCCGCGCAGATGCACCAGCGCGTGCTCGACAGGGCCATGCAGGTACACGGCGCGCTCGGCATGTCGGACGACACGCCGCTCGCGGCAGCGTGGCGCCAGGGCCGCTGGCTCCGCATCGCCGACGGGCCGGACGAGGTGCACAAGATGGTGATCGCGATGCGCGAGCTGAACCGCTTCAAGCCGCGGGAGACCGTGGAAGCTTGAGCACGAGCGCCGCCACCCTCACCGCCACCGCCGACCGCGGCCTCACCGAGGAGCAGCGCGCGTTCGTCGAGGCGATCCGCGACTTCGCCGCGCGCGAGAAGTTCGACCGGCCCGAGCACGACGGCCACTCGGACGAGGTGGCCGCGCGGATGGGCGAGCTCGGCTGGTACGGGCTTCAGATCCCCGAGGAGTACGGCGGCTCGGGCGGCTCGTTCCTCGACGCCACGCTGTTCCTCGAGGAGTTCACGCGCGGCCAGATCCCGGTGGCGGGCTACGGGGTCACGCTGATCGTGGTCGGGGCGCTGAACCGCTTCGGGACCGAGGAGCAGAAGCGCGACATGTTCGGGCGCGTGGTGAAGGGCGGGACGCTGGCCATCGCGATGTCCGAGCCGGACGCGGGCTCAGACGTCGCGGCCCTGAAGACGCGGGCGCGGCTGGAGGACGGCGAGTGGGTGCTCGACGGGGCGAAGATGTGGTGCTCGTACGCCCACAAGGCGAGCCACACCCTGATCGTCTGCCGCACCGGCGAGGGCGAGCGCCACGAGGACATGTCGATGATCCTGGTGCCGCGCGACGCGCCCGGGATGACGATCACTCCGATCGCGACGCTGGGCGGCGAGGAGACGAACGAGATCCACCTCGACGGCGTGCGCGTGCCGGAGGACGCCCTGCTCGGCACCGAGGGCGGCGGCTGGACCCAGCTGATGGCCGGCCTCAACTACGAGCGGACGATCCTCGCGGCCACGTCGCTCGGGCTCGCACAGCGCGCGTTCGAGGACGCTCTCGCGTACGCGAAGGAGCGGCGCCAGTTCGGGCGCCCGATCGGCTCGTTCCAGGCGCTCTCGCACAAGTTCGCGGAGATGGCGACCGACATCGCGCAGGTGCGGCTGCTCGTGCGCTGGGTGGCGTCGCTAACCGACGACGACCCGAGCCGGATGCTTCCCCAGGAGGCCTCGATGGCGAAGCTCGCGGCCACGGAGCTCGCCAAGCGCGTGGCGCTCGAGGGCGTTCAGATCATGGGCGGCTACGGCTACGCGAAGGAGTACCCCATGGAACGGCACCTCCGGAGCGCGGTCGTGACCACCATCTACGGCGGCACCTCCGAGATCCAGAAGAACATCATCGCGAAGACGCTCGGGCTGTAGCCGTGCAGGAGGGCGTGTCCCGTCTGCTGGACGCCGCGCGCAGCCTGAACCAGACGCTCGACCCGAGCAGGCTCCTCGTGAGGGTGTGCGAACAGGCGAGGCGAGTCGCCGGCGCCGAGCGGGCGGACGTCTTCCTGCGCGGCAGCGGGGAAGCGCTTCGGCTGGAGGCCACCTACGGCCGCCCGGGGGAGGCCATCGGAGCGGCCGGGGAGGGCATCGTCGCGGCGGTCGCGGAGCGGGGCGAGCCTGTGACCGCCGAGACCTCGCTGGCCGTGCCGATGAGCTGGGACGGGGAGCTGCGCGGGGCCCTCGTCGTGGAGTTCGCGAGCGCGCCGCGTCGAGGACGGAGTCCTCGAGCTGCTCGAACATTTCGCCGACCTGTCGGCGGGCGCGTACCGCAACGCCCTGACGCACGCCGAGCTGGCGCTCGCCGCCCGCACGGATGGCCTCACCGGCTGCCTCAACCACGCGGCGATGCAGGACACGCTGCGGCGCGAGATCGAGCGCTGCCGCCGGACGGGCCACGGTCTCTCGCTCGCGATCGTGGACCTGGACGACTTCAAGCTGGTGAACGAGCAGCACGGGCACCAGGCGGGCGACGCGGTGCTGAAGCACGTGGCTGCCGCGTTGCGCGACAGCGTGAGGGCGTACGACGTCGTCGCGCGCTACGGCGGCGACGAGTTCGCGATCATCGCCCTCGACGCCAGCGAGGACGTGGCGGTGGATGTCGTGGCCCGCGGTCTAGGCGAGATCCGGGGCAGGCTCGGCCAGCTCGGCTTTGGGGGCGAGGAGACGCTGGCCACCGCGGGCGTGGCGGAGTGGCGCGAGGGCGACTCGCCGACGATGCTCATCGCCCGCGCCGACGAGGCGCTGCTGCACGGCAAGCACGAGGGGCCGCGCGGAACCCCGCTCCGCGCGTCGTCGCTACGAGGCTGAAAGCGAGTCGAGCTCGGCGCGCCAGTCGCGCTCGACCGCCGCAAGCGGGCGCCCAAAGGCGTCCACGAGGACCGCGCGCGCACCGTGCTCGTCGAGCGGGCTGGTGGCGAGCGCGACCGCCGCGGCCGGGCCGCCCTCGCGCTCGAGCATGCTGAAGATGGTGCCGCCGAGCAGCATGGCGTCGCGGGCCGAGGGCGGGAATTCGGGCCGGCCGCCCTCGCGCAGCCGGCGCACGATCGCCGCGCGCAGGTACGGGGTCTGGCCGGACAGCCACACGGCTCCGCCCTCGCAGAGCCACGCCCAGCGCACGTAGCGCCGGAACGCGGCGGGCGAGAACGGCGGCGGCAGGTCCGGGTTGTTCGCGCCAATCACGAGGTGCGAGTACTCGTGGAGCGGAGAGAGCAGCAGGGCCTCGCGCGAGCCGGGCACCTTCGAGGCGCGGCGCTCGAGCGCGGGGGACGAGAGCACGTGGATGTCCCTCTCGCTGAACCAGCCCGCGAAGTAGCGGCGGCTCGCCGGCGCGGCGACGGTTCGTGCGAGCGGGAGCCATGGGTGCGCCAGCGCGAGCGCGGCCGCGCGGGGGTGGAGCACCACGGCGATGTCGCTCGGCGCGTGCCCGAAGAGCCCATCCACCTCCTCGCGGAATGCCTCCAGCGACTGGAGCACGGCGGCGGCCTCCGCCCGCTGCGACGAGTCGTGGCGAGCCGAGAACGTGGGCGAGTGCGACTCCTCCCAGGACACCCGCCGAACATAAGGGGTCAGACCCCCTTGAGGGTGGTTGAGGGTTGGGACCTCTTGCGTGCGCTCCGGCGTATCAAGACGGGTGGATCGCGTGAGAAGCTCTGCGGCAGCGATGACCGGCGACCGGCCAGCGGCCTTCGTGCCCGTCACGCCCGGGAAGGCGAGCCTGCTCGCGCGCGCCGCGCGGAGCGACGCGGCGGAGCGCCTGCGTGAGCGGCGGCTCGTCCGCGACGTTCAGCGCGGCTCGGCGGAGGCGCTCGAGGAGCTCTTCCGGCGCGAGTGGCCGCATGCGTACCGGGCGGCGTACCTCGTGGTCCACGACGCGGCCGCGGCCGAGGACATCGCCCAGGAGGCATTCCTGGCCGCGGTGCGCGCCATCGACCGCTTCGACCGCCGCCGCCCGTTCGGGCCCTGGATGCACCGGATCGTGGTGAACCGCGCAATCGACGTCACGCGCGCGCGATCGCTGCGACGCGAGGTGGACGCCGCGGCCGCCGACTCCGCGGAGGCCCCGCCGGACCCTCCGGCCACCCCGCTCTCGAACGACGTGGTGGCGGCCATGCGGGAGCTCAGCCCCAGAGCACCGCGCCGTCGTCGCGCTGCGCTTCCTGTTCGATTACACGCCGGGAGAGATCGCCCGTGCGCTCGACATGCCGCGCGGCACCGTGAACTCGCGCCTGCGCCGGGCGCTCGACCGGCTCGGCGAGCTGCTTGAGGAGGCGGAGGCGTGAGCCCGGCGACCGAGGAGCGCCTTCGCAGCCGGCTCCGCGAGCAGCCGCTGCCCGGTGAGGGCGAGGCCGCGGCGCGCAGCTGGCCCGTCCTGGAGGCCGCGCTCGCCGAGCGCGCCCCGGCCAGGCGGCCGAGGCGGCCCCTGCTTCGGCTAGCGCTCGTGATGGCGCTGCTCTGCGCCGGCCTGGTGGCCGCGCTCACGCCCGCGGGTGCCGAGGTGGGCGACTGGATCGGAGACCGCTTCGCGGATCGCGACGACTCCGCCCGGCCCGCGTTCGCCGGCCTGCCTCCCGGGCGGGCCGGTACTGACGATCTCGCGCACCGGCGCGTACGCGATCGACTCGAAAGGCGGCTCGCAGTGGTTGGGCTCGTTCTCGGACGCGGGGTGGTCGCCGCGTGGCCTCCACGTCGTGGGCGTCCGCGGTCGCCGGCTCACAGCCGTTAAGCCGACCGGGATTGTGAAGTGGACGCTCGTGCGGCCGCGCCGTGTGCACCACCCGGCCTGGAGCATGGGGCCCGGCTTTGCGGTCGCCTACCTCGAGGGTCCGACGCTGCGCGTGGTCGAGGGCACGGGCGATCCTGCCACCGACCGCTTGGTCCGCCGCCGGGCGGCCGCGGTCACACCCGCATGGCGGCCACGGAGCGACCGCGTCCTTGCCTACGCGACAGCGGACGGAGCGATTGAGACCGTGGATGTGACGACCGGCGGCACGGTCTGGCGGACGCGAATCGCCGCGGCGCACTCGCTCGCATGGTCGCGCAACGCTCGGCGGCTTGTCGCACTGTCGTCACGCTCGGTGACGGTCCTGAGTGCGAGCGGCAGCGTGCTGCGTACCGCGGCCGTGCCCGGTCCCGCCCGGCAGCTCGCGCTCCACCCGTCGGGCCGGCGAGCGGCGGTGGTCGTGGGCGGTGCCGGCGGCACCCGCGTGCTGGACGTCCCGCTCAGCGGCGCGGGCGCCCCGCGGCGGCTCTTCCAGGGCGACGTGGCCGGCCTTGCGTGGTCGCGCGACGGCCGCCGGCTGCTGCTCGCATGGCGCGACGCCGACCAGTGGCTCGTGCTCGGGCGGGACGGGCATGTGCGCCGCGCGCTCCACGGCGTGAGCGCGGAGCTCGGCTCGGCGGGCGGCTTCCCGCGCGTGGCCGGCTGGTGCTGCCCCGGCTAGGGGGTTAATCTCGCGGGCGTGACGTTTCGGTCCGTGATCCCCGCCCTGCTGACCCCGTTCAACGACGACCTGTCGCTCGCGGCCGACCGTCTCGAGGCCAACGCACGGAAGCTGGTGGAGCGCGGCATCGAGGACGTGGTGGTGTGCGGGACGATGGGCGAGGCCGGCGCGCTCTCCGACGACGAGCGCCGCGTGGTCACCGAGACAGCTGTCGCGAGCGGCGCGCGGGTCACGGTCGGGATCTCTTCGCCGGACGGCCCGGGCGCGGCGCGCCGCGCAGAGGAGGCCCGGGCGCTCGGGGCCTACGGCGTGATGTGCCTGCCGCCGACGACCTACGTGGCGGACGAGCGCGAGCTGGATGCGCACTTCGCCGCCGTGACGGCGGCCACCGAGCTCCCCGTGATGCTCTACAACAACCCGGAGGCCGCGCGCCAGGACCTGCCCGTGGAGACGATCGTGCGCCTCGCCGACCGCCACGAGCGCATCGTCGCGGTGAAGGAGTGCTCGGGCGACGCGCGCCGGATCGCTCACCTCGTAGAGCTGGCGGGCGATCGCCTCGAGGTGCTCGTGGGCGGTGACGACTGGGCGCTCGAGGGCTACGCCGCCGGAGCGGTCGGCTGGGTGTCGGGGGTGGCGAACGTGGCTCCGGAGCTGTGCCTCGAGCTCGAGTCGCTCGTGGCCGACGGCGATCTGGAGGCTGCCCGCGCCTGCCACCTGCGGCTGCTTCCGCTCGCGCGCCTCGACATGACGCCGAAGCTGGTCCAGTACTTCAAGGCCGCGCTCGACCTCACGGGCAGCCACGGCGGGCCAACGCGCCCGCCCCGCCTCCCGCTCACCGAAGCCGAGCAGGAGACTGCACGCGCCGCGGTTGCCGCCCTGGAGCCCGCGGCGATCCGGCGCTGATGCGCGCGGGCCGCGTCTTCCACGCCGTCGACTCCCACACCGAGGGCATGCCCACGCGCGTGATCACCGGAGGCGTGGGGGTGCTCCCCGGCGACACGATGCTCGAGCGCAAGCTGCGCTTCGAGCGCGAGCGCGACTGGGTGCGCACGCTGCTGATGCACGAGCCGCGCGGCCACGGAGCGATGTCGGGCGCGATCCTCCAGCCGCCGTGCCGCGACGACGCCGACTGGGGGGTCGTCTACATCGAGGTCAGCGGCTGCCTCCCGATGTGCGGCCACGGGACGATCGGCGTGGCCACGGTGCTCGTGGAGACCGGCATGGTCGAGGTGCAGGAGCCCGAGACGATCGTGCGCCTCGACGTGCCCGCCGGCCTGGTCGAGGCGAGGGTGCGCGTGGAGGACGGCCGCGCGAAGTCCGTGACGCTGAAGAACGTGCCCTCATTCCTGCACGCCACGGACGCCGAGGCCGGAGGGGTGCGCTACGACATGGCCTACGGCGGCAACTTCTACGCGATCGCGGACGCCGCCTCCGTCGGACTGACCGTGAGGCCCGAGCAGGCGGATGAGCTGATCGAGGCCGGCCTCGCGCTGATGGCGGCGGTGGAGGAGCCGGTCCATCCGGAAGACCCGGACATCCGCGGCTGCCGCCACGTGGTCTGGACCGCGCCCGGCGGCGATGGAGCCGACAGCCGCTCGGCCACGGCGATCCATCCCGGCTGGGTCGACCGCTCGCCGTGCGGCACCGGCACGAGCGCGCGCATGGCGCAGCTCTGGTCGCGCGGGGAGCTCGCGCTCGGCGCCCCGTTCGTGAACGAGTCGATCATCGGGACCCGCTTCACGGGTCGGCTGCTCGAGGAGACGAGCGTCGGCGGGCGGCCCGCGGCGGTGCCGGAGATCACCGGCCGCGCGTGGATCACGGGCATGGGGCAGTACCTGCTCGATCCCGAGGATCCGTTCCCGCACGGCTTCCGTGTCGGCTGACGTAATCGTCGTCGGCGCCGGGATCTGCGGCGCGGCGGCGGCCTTCTACCTCCGGGAGCGCGGCGTGGACGTGCTGCTGCTCGAGCGTGGCGCGGTCTCCGGAGGCACCACCGGCGTCGGCGAGGGCAACGTGCTGGTTTGCGACAAGCCGCCCGGCCCGGAGCGCGAGCTCGCTCTGCTGGGACGCGACCTCTGGCTCGAGCTGGGCGAGCGCTTCCCGGCCGCCCGGGTCACGCGCAAGGGTGCTCTGCTGGTGGACCACCCCGAGGGCTCGGACGGCGCGGAGCTCGAGCCGGCGCTCGTGCCCGGCTTGCGCGTGCTGCACGAGCCGGACGACCTCCAGGTGGATCCGGGCGGCCTCACGCGCGCGCTCGCCGCCGAGCTGCGCGTGCGGGAGGGCGCCGCGGTGGCCTCGGTGGAGCGGGGCGGCGTGACGCTCGAAGGCGGCGAGCGGCTCGCGTGCGAGCACGTGGTCGTGGCCACCGGGCCCTGGGCCGGCGCGCTCACCGGCCTGCCGGTGGAGCCGCGCAAGGGGCAGCTCGTGGCGCTGGCCGCTCCGCCCGGGCTGATCCGCCACAAGCTGATCGAGGCGGCCTACGTGGATGCGGTCGCGGCTGGCGACGAGGCCCTGGCGATCGCCGTGGTCGTGGAGCAGACGCTCGACGGCGACGAGGTGCTGGTGGGCTCGAGCCGCGAGCGTGTGGGCTTCGAGCCCACGGTGCGGGAGGCCGTGACCCAGGCGATGCTCGAGCGGGCGGCCCGCTTCGTCCCCGCGCTGAGCGCGTTACCGGTCACCCGCAGCTGGTGCGGCTTCCGGCCCTGGCTCCCCGACGGCCTCCCGGCCGTCGGCCAGCTCCGGCCCGGCGTCTGGACCAGCACCGGCCACGAGGGCGCGGGCGTCTGCCTCGGGCCGATCTCCGGCCGGCTGCTCGCTCAGCTGATTTGCGGCGAGCAGCCCGACCTGGACCCTGCGCCGTTCGACCCACGCCGCTTCAGCGTGGGGCCTGCTTCTGGATCTCGATCACCTGCTGGAACGTCGGGCGGTTGATCCAGTGGATCAGCGGCTGGTTGATCGCTCCGACCGGGCGCTGGCGGACCGCGTCGTAGCACCACTGGTTCGACGGCATCTCGTAGTCCTCGCAGATCTCGTCCTTGTAGAAGACCGCCGGGTCGGCCGCCACGGCCCGCTTCAGGGAGGAGCGCAGGCGCGCGCGGCAGCGGCGCAGGTTGCCCTGGCGCCGCGCGGAGCCGCCGCAGTAGATCCGTGAGAGCGGCCCGCGCACCCTGCGGCCGAGCACGCGGCGCAGGTCCTTCTGCGCGTAGTGGTACCAGCCGCCGTTGTACGCCGAGCCGTGGTGCTCGCCGTCCAGGTTTGGGTCGTCGTCGGGTCGCAGGATCGTGCCGAGCCGCTTGTACGCCGCAGCCCCGAGCACCGGCCTGAACTCCACCCGCAGCCAGCGCGACCACCAGCGGTCGAGGATCGAGACCGCCTCCGCGTGCTCGTAGACGCCGTTGCGGTCGCGGTCGAGCCGGTGCCCGCCGGCGCGCACCCACGCCTTCAGCACGGCGACCGCGTTGCGCAGCTTCGCGTCGCGCGGCCTGCCGACCACCCTGAGCGCCCAGGGCAGCACCTTGGTCGCGCGCAGGTCCACCGTCCCGGCGCCCTCCATCGCGTCGATCAGCTGCACGAGCGACATCTTTCTCGCGCCACGGGTGCCCTTCCGGATGCGGTCGGACAGCGACTGCGAGCGGTACGTCGAGCCGTACGAGAAGTTGTCGTCCGAGGCGCGATACCCGCGTGCCTGCTTGTTGTTCCAGCTCACGATGTACGACTGGTCGATCGTCTGCGGGTGGGCCGCGAACGGCGTGTAGCTCGCGCTCCACATGTCCGGGTTCCAGTTGCGCCACGCGAAGCGCCCGTTCACCGGGAAGTGCGAGCTCGTGCGCGACGTGCGGACCGGGTTGTTCCCCGAGTTGAAGTAGCCGATGTGCGAGTGGTCGATGTAGAGCCAGTTGAACGTGAAGCCGATCTTGGAGGCCGCTCGCTGGAAGTCCTGCGGCCCGCGGATCTTGTTCGGGTCGTTCAGCTCGACGAAGCCGAGCGCCGAGTCGGCCTCGTGGAAGTAGGTGGAGCGCAGCTTCGTGTACACCACCGGCTTGCCCTTCACGTTCGCCCGGGCGGTGACCAGGCCGAGCTTCGTGCGCTCGGCGTGCAGCGTCTCCGATCCGGGCGCCGTGTCGTCGGCCGGGCTCGGGGTCCAGCTGTTGGTCTTCTCGAGCACCTCGATCGGAGTGCACTCGCCGCGGAAGACGTAGTGCATCGAGTCGAGCGTGGGCGCGGAGCCGTTCGGCTCGCAGAGCGGGAGCGCGAAGGTGTCGATGATGTCCTGGCCCGCCGAGGTGGCGCTCCAGGCGTAGTCGCGCCCGTGGCCCAGCAGCACGTAGAGGCTCACCCCCGCGAATGTGGCCCCGCGGGCGTCGATGCCCGGGCCGTGCACGTCCACGTCGAGCAGCAGCTGAGGGGCGAAGTAGGCCGTCTGCGGACCCATGACGGCGATCGGCTTGCCGGACTGCGACTCGCGCGCCGAGACGAGCAGCGCGTTCGAGCCCTGCCGCGGGAACGAGAGCAGCCCGCCGAGGCCGGTGTCCTCGCGGCTGGCGCTGCTCGCGCCGCCGCCCTTCACGACGTCCAGCTTTCGCACGCTGCCGCGGTCCGGCAGCGCAGCGCCGCCTCGCCGCAGCCTGCGCGGCTCGGCGCGGTAGCGGAAGCGCTTCGTGGGGTTCACCGTGACCGGCGCCTCGGGGTCCTCGGCCGTGCGGAGGTCCTTCCACACGCGCTTGCCGCGCCTGCGACCGAAGCGCGTCTGCGTGTCCTGCAGCAGCAGCGCGGAGTCCAGCTCGCGGCCGCCGCCCTTGCCGAAGATGCCGCCGATCAGGCTGGCGGTGGCGATCACGTCCGTGACCTTCCAGTCCTGCGGCCCGGGCTTTCCGATCGCGGCGTACTCGCCCGGCATCTTGAGCGGGTTCACGCGCGCCTCGGTGATGTAGCGGTTGATGCCCGCCACGTAGTTGGTCACGTCCTCCTGGAGGGCCGCGCCGGCGGCGCCGTACACCTCGTCGCCGAGGTCGAACTGGCGCTGGAGATCGGCTTCGGTGTAGGGCGCCAGCTCCCACTGCGTGTGGTCCTGCCCGCGGTTGCCGGCCGCGCCGCCGGCGAACGCCGACAGCTGTGCCCGCCCGGCGTTGCGGAGCGCGTCCATCACGAAGAGGCGGTCCTCGGCGCCGACGTAGCCGAGCCCGAACATCGTGCCCGCCCGCGTCTTGCCGTAGATGTGCGGGACGCCGAAGTTGCCGTCGCGCACGATCGTCACGTCGTCGCGGCCCGGCGGCGAGTAGATGCGCTCCGCCTCGTCCTGCTTCACGCCGAAGGTGGCGTCCTTGTAGTACTTGGGGATGTCGGCGGCGCTCAGCCCGGGGGAGGCGTAGACGAGGTCGCCGTACATCTGAAGCTCCTTGGAGGAGTGCTTCGGCCGCGGCGCGCCCGGGCAGTTGCTCTTGGGCGGCGGGCAGGCGGCGAGGAAGGTCGCGATGTCGACGGCGTTCGCGTGGCCGTTCTGGCCCGGAGGCAGGATGTTCCAGAAGCCGCCGCCGTCGTTCGTCCCGTACGGCTGGACGGGGGTGTCGGCAGGCAGGCCCGGCAGCCCGGGCAGCTGAGGCAGCCCGGGCAGCTGAGCATGGGCCGTGCCCGCAGCGCCGATCGCAATTGCGCACGCGGCCGCAAGCGCCAGCGTGCCCTGCCTCCCGAGGCCTCGCATGGCGCAGCAAAATACGCGCCCGGTGCGCGCTGTGCGCCGGTTAGGCGGGCGGCGTTCCCGGCCACGCGCGCCGGTGGGCGCGTCGCGGCGGGGCGCGCCTAAGGGTTGGGCGCTTTTCATTTCCATTTCGCAATGGAAAGCGCCCAGCCCGCGGCCGGGCGGCGTCCGGGCGGCGTCCGGGCGGCGTCCGGGCACGGCACATCGGTGGGGGCGCGCGCTACGCCAGGACCGGCACCGCGTCCGAGGCGATCGCTTCGATCTCCTCGGAGGCACGCTCGAACTCCTCGTCCGAGAGCACGGGCGTGCCCTCGAAGGGGAGGTCGCGGTAGAGCTCGAGCCACGAGCGGCAGCCGTGGTACTCGGGCCGGACCTTCACGGTCACCGGCCGAGGGATGCGGTAGGTGCGCAGCACCATCACGTGCAGCGGGTGGCGCCGCTTCCAGTGCAGGCGCTTCTCCGCGTAGTCGGTGGTCCAGATGTAGTACGGCGACAGCGCGTCGATGGCGCGCGGGTCCGTGATCAGGTAGCTGGCCGCGACCTCGGCCCAGGCGCGGATTCGCACCCGCTCCGGCTGCGCGATGCCGCCGTCCTGGAGCAGCGCCCTGGCGGGCGGCTCGTCGTCGGGCCAGACGCCCTCCTCGAGCGCGCGGGCGAGCTCAGGCAGGTGCGACTGGCGGATCAGGTCGTTTCGCTGGTGGTCGAACGTGGGGTAGAGGAAGAAGCGGTCGTGCTCGATCTCGAAGTGCTTGTTCTCCTCGCGAATCCCGCCTTTACGCAGGGTGAGGAGCTGCTCGCCCTCGGCGAGCGCACGCACGGTTACGGCCCATTCCTTGAAAGCAACTGGCATAGACGAGAGAAACCTCCAAAACGCCGCGTCGAGGCATCTGGCAACAACGTGGGGCGGGACGCGGGCGGCCATTGTTACGAACGAGGGCTCAGGTTGCAAGGGAAATTGCGAGGTCATTTGGAAGTTCCCTTGACAAGCTAATACCATTAGCCTACTCTTGCTAATACCATTAGCCACCGTAACGAAGGAGCTCTCAATGGCCCTCCAGCTCAAGACCAGCATCCACATCGACGCCACACCGGAAGCGGTCTGGGCGGTCCTCAGCGACCTGTCCGCCTATCCGAGCTGGAACCCGTTCATCCGCGAGGCGCACGGGGAGCTCGCGACCGGCGAGCGGCTCGACGTGAAGATGCATCCCGAGGGCGGGCGGGCCATGCGCTTCCGACCCACCGTGCTGGAGGCCGAGCCTGGCCGCGAGCTCCGCTGGCGCGGCCGTCTGGTGGCTCCGGGCGTGTTCGACGGCGAGCATCGCTTCGCGATCGAGCCCACCGCCGGCGGCAGCCGGCTGGTGCAGGAGGAGCGCTTCACGGGCGTGCTCGTGCCACTGCTGGCGAAGGGGCTGCGCGCGCGCACCCTGCCCGCCTTCGAGCAGATGAACGCGGCCCTCAAGGCGCGCGCCGAGGCCGGGTCGGCCAGGGCCGCCGCGTGAGCACGGCGGCGGCCGGCGCGCTCAGCCCGCGCCAGGAGGAGATCGTGGGCGTGGCCCGCACGCTGCTCACGCGCGAGGGCGTGGAGGCGCTCACGCTCGGGCGCGTGGCGCAGGCGCTCGCCATCAAGCCGCCGTCGCTCTACAAGCACTTCCCCAGCAAGCGCGCGCTCGAGGCCGTGCTGATCGCGGAGGGAATGCGGATGTGGGCCGAGGCGATGGAGGGCGCCGATCCCGACGCTCGCGGACATCGCCGTCGCGTACCGCCGCTTCGCGCGCGAGAACCCGGAGCTCTACCGGCTGATGACGGACCGGCCGCTGCCGCGGGACCTTCTGCCCGAGGGCCTCGAGGCGCGCGCCGCCGCGCCGGTGCTGCGCGCGGCCGGAGACCCCGACCTCGCGCGCGCCGTCTGGGCCTTCGCGCACGGCATGGTGGTGCTCGAGCTGGCCGACCGCTTCCCGCCCGACGCCGAGCTGGGGCGTGCCTGGGAGAAGGCGGTGGAGGCGTTCAGCGCTGCTCGAGCGCTGTGATCACCGCGGCGAAGTCCTCCTCGGCGTGGCCCGTGTCCGCGGCGCGGGCATAGAGCGGCTCCACCAGCGAGCCAAGGCGCAGCTCCACGCCGAGCGCCTTCGCCTCGTCGAGGCAGTGGCGCACGTCCTTCAGCATGTGCTCGAGCTTGAAGAGCGGCTTGAACTCGCGATCGAACATCGGACGGCCCTTCAGGCCGAGCACCGTGGAGTTCCCAGCGCTGCCCGCGGCCACCTCGAGGAAGGCGTCCGGGTCGAGGCCGGCGCGCTCCGCCGCGAGCACGGACTCCGCGAGCGCCACCGCGTGCACCGCGCCCATCGTGTTGGTGAGCAGCTTCGCGAGCTGGGCGTGGCCCTGGGGCCCCACGTGCACGATCCGCTCGCCCATCGCCTCGAACAGCGGGAGGGCGCGCTCGAAGGCCTCGCGCTCGCCGCCCACCATGATCGTGAGCGTGCCGTCCTCCGCCTTCGGGCGGGAGCCGGACACCGGCGCCTCGAGGAAGGCCACGCCGTCGTCCGCCAGGCGCTCGCCGATGGCGCGGGCTGCGGTTGGGGCGATCGTGGACATGTCGACCGCGAGCGCGCCCTCGCCGAGCCCGTGGACGGCGCCCTGTTCGCCGAGCAGCACCTCCTCGACCTCCGGCGCGTCCGGGACCATCGTGATCACCACGGAGGCGCCCTCGGCGGCCTCCCGCGGGGTGGCCGCGGCCGTGGCGCCGTGCTCCGCCGCGAAGCGCTCGGCCTTCTCGCGCGTGCGCGTGTAGACGGACAGCTCGAAGCCCGCCCGCGCGAGGTTCGCGGCCATCGGGCCGCCCATGATCCCGAGGCCGCAGAAGGCGACTCGCCCGACCTCATTGCTCGCCATGTCCGCCACCTCCGGGGGTCTCGATTCGCAGCCTGTCTCCGGGGCTGAGCGTTCCCGACGTCTTGGGCGGTAGCTCGTCCCCGTTCAGCAGGTTCCTACCAGGCCGGCCCGGCTCGCCGCCGTCCGCGCCCGGCGGCGGGTGGCGGCGCCGCTCGGTGATGAGCGAGTAGCGCATCTCGTCGAGCGCCTCCAGCTCGCGCACCACGCCGTCGCCGCCGCGATGGCGCCCGGCCCCGCCGGACCCGCGCCGCAGCGAGTACTCGACCGCGCGCAGCGGGAACTCGAGCTCGAGCGCCTCGATCGGCGTGTTGAGCGTGTTCGACATCGCCACGTGCACGGCGCTCGGCCCGTCGGCATCCGCGCACGCACCCTGGCCGCCGCCGAGCGTCTCGTAGTAGGTGAAGCGCTCGTTCCCGAGCGTCACGTTGTTCATCGTGCCCTGACCGAGGGCGTGCCCGAAGGCGCTCAGCACGAGGTCGGCCACCCGCGACGACGTCTCCACGTTCCCCGCCGCCACGGCAGCCGGAGGCCGGGCGTTCAGCAGCGAGCCCTCGGGGGCGGTCACGGTGAGCGGCCGGTAGGCGCCCGCACAGGGCGGCACGTCCGGATCGGTGAGCACGCGCAGCGCGAAGTAGCAGGCCGAGAGCGTCACCGCCAGCGGACAGTTCAGGTTGCCGTCGTGCTGTGGTGCCGAACCCGTGAAGTCGAGCTCCATCGCGTCCCCCCGAACGCGGGCGTGGAGCTGCAGCTGCAGGTCGCCATCCGCGGCCTCGAGCAGATCGCGCGCCTCGCGCACCCCGTCCTCCAGCTCCGCGATGCGCGCGCGCGTGCGCCGCTCCGCGTAGTCGAGCGTCTCGCGCATCCCGGCCCTGACGGTATCGATCCCGAAGCGCTCGATCAGCGCGGCCACGCGCTCGCCGCCGGCGCGACCGGCGGCGAGCTGAGCGCGAAGGTCGGCCTCGCGCTGGCGCGGGTTGCGCATGCGCCCGGCGAGCCCGTGGAGGACCTCGTCGGTGAGCCGGGTGGGAGGGATCACGACGCCCTCGTCGGCAAGCGTGCGCGACAGCGCCGGCATGCTGCCGGGCTCCTCGGCGCCCACGTCGGCGTGGTGCGCGCGGCTCGCGGCGAAGCCGGCCAGCTCGCCGTCGTGGAAGAGCGGTGAGATCACCGTGATGTCGGGCAGGTGCGTGCCGCCCCGGTAGGGGTCGTTGAGGATCCAGGACTCGCCGGGCCGCTGTTCCTCGTCGAGCACCGCCGCCACCGCGGACGGCATCGCGCCGAGGTGCACCGGGATGTGCTCCGCCTGCATCACCATCTGGCCGTCGGCGTCGAACAGCGCCGTGGAGGCGTCGCGGCGCTCCTTGATGTTGGCCGAGTGGGCCGAGCGCACGAGCACGGCGCCCATCTCGTCGCAGGCGGCGCGCAGGCTGCCCAGCATCACCTGGAGCGTGATCGGGTCGAGCGGCCGTGTCCGAGGTCGCCGGCTGGCCGGCGACGGAGGATTGCCTTTCTTTCGCTCCATCACCACCATGTCGTCCTGCGCCCGCGCGCGCCAGCCCTGCGGAACAACCAGCGTGGATCCGGGCAGCGGCACCACCGCCGGGCCCTCGGCCGCGCCGCCGGGCAGGCCATCCCAGGCCGCCGGCCGCGGCTCCGCGCCCGGCATCGCCACGGCCACCCGAACGCTCACGAGCTCGAGGCCTGCATCCCGATCCACGTAGCCGTAGCGCTCCTCGTGCGCGCGGTCGAATGCCTGACGCAGCTCGTCCAGGTCCGGCTCGGGGTCGCCCGGCACCTGCAGCTCGAAGGCCTGGCCCTCGTAGCGGAGGTCGTAGGTCGCGCGCAGCTCCGCGTCCGGGGCGCCGAGCTCCTCCCGGCCCTGGCGCGCCAGCCGCTCCACCACGGCGGCCACCTGCCCGCTGGTCGCGTCGGCGCCCTTGAGCAGAACGCTCTCCACGAGGTCACGCCGCCGCTCGGCCACCACGAGTCCGAACGCGGACAGCACGCCGCTCGCCACGGGCACCAGCACGCGCCGCATCCCGAGCTCGTCGGCGATCTGCGCGGCGTGCAGCGGCCCGGCGCCGCCGAACGGCACGAGCGCCAGCTCGCGCGGGTCGATCCCGCGCTCCACCGTCACGACCCGCACCGCCTGGGCCATCGCGGCGCTGGCCACGCGGGCGATGCCGGCGGCCGTGTCCTCGAGCCCGAGCCCGAGCTCCTCCGCCAGACGCGCGACCGCGCGCTCGGCCGCGGCTCGGTCGAGCCGCACGCCGCCGGCGAGCGGCGAGTCCTCGTCCAGGTGGCCCAGCAGCAGGTTCGCGTCGGTCACCGTGGGCTCCTCGCCGCCGCGTCCGTACGCGGCCGGACCGGGGTCGGCACCCGCCGAGCGCGGCCCCACACGGAGGGCGCCGCCGGCGTCGCGCCACGCGATCGAGCCGCCGCCCGCGCCCACGGTGTGCACGTCCACCATCGGCAGCGCGAGGGCGCGGCCGCCCACCTCGCAGCCGGTGCCAACGGCGGCAGCGCCGCCCACGATCAGCGACACGTCGCAGGAGGTACCGCCCATGTCCAGCCCGACCGCATCGCCGCCCGCCATCGCCGCGGCTCCCACCGCGCCTCCCGCCGGTCCCGAGAGCACCGTCCAGGACGCGTGCCGCGCGGCCGTGCCCGCATCCGCGCTGCCGCCGCTCGAGAGCATCACCTCCGGCTCCGGGAGCCCGGCTTCCCGCGCGCGCTCCGTCAGTCGCTCGAGGTAGCCGCGCAGGAGCGGCGACAGCGCAGCGTCCACGATCGTGGACGCGCAGCGTTCGTATTCGCGGAACACGCCCGCGGTCTCGTGCGAGGTGGACACGTGGATCCCCGGCAGCGCCTCCTCGAGCAGCTCGGCGGCGCGCCGCTCGTGCTCGGGGTGGCGAAAGCCCCAGAGCAGGCACACGGCCGCCGCCTCCGCCTCGGTTCCGTCGAGCCGCGCGCGCAGCGCGTCCTCGTCGAGGGGGCGCAGCACGCCGTCCGGGCCGGCGCGCTCGGGCACCGGCACGCGCAGCTCCGCCGGCACGAGAGGGGGAGGGTGGCCGGCGCACAGCCGGTACAGCTCCGGGCGCGCCTGACGGCCGAGCTCCTCGAGGTCCGTGAAGCCCTCGGTGGCGAGCAGCGCCGTGCGCGCCACCCGGCCCTCGAGCAGGGCGTTCGTGCCGACGGTCATGCCGTGCACGAAGCGCTCCACGTCGCCCGGCGCGGCGCCGGCGGCGGAGAGCGCCTCCTGGACGGCATTCATCACGCCCTCGGACTGATCGCCAGGGGTGGTGGGCGACTTGCCGGTGACGAGCCGGTCGCCCGTCAGCAGCGCGGCGTCGGTGAAGGTGCCGCCGACGTCCACCCCGAGGATCACGGGGTGGACGCTAAGCGTTCAGCGCGTCAGGCCGCAGCGACCTCGAACTCTTCGTCCAGGTGCTTGTGCGACGGGCAGTACTTGCTCCCCGGCAGTGGCACGCGCGCGCACGCCGTTCCCCGGCGCGTGCTCGCGTGGCAGCAGACCGGGCTGCCGTCGAACGTCATGCCCGTGCGCAGCTGGCTGTCGACGAACTCGGTCGCGACCGTCATCTCCCGTTCGCAGACGCGATAGACGCGCAGCTGCTCCTCGATCGGGAAGAAGTGGCGCACGTCGTTGAAGAGCGTACGAACCGGCTTCGCGAAGTAATGGCGATCCATGGCGAGCCGCTCCATCGACGTCTCGCAGGCGCGGAGAAAGCGCATGCGCGTCTCTGCCACGTCCTCTCCCAGACCGGGAACCACCTCGGGCGCCAGCTCTCGATAGATCGAGCGACTGAACTGGTACATCCTCCGTTTTACCCCCTGTGCAAGCGGCCTTGCCGCACTGGAAAACTCCCTCGAACCCCGCAACGTGCGATGTATTAACTTGGTGTTAAGCCGCTGAACGCCCGGTCAGCTATTCGCCGTTTCCCCCGCTGGCGAAGGGCGCAAACCCCAGGTTAGGATCGCCGCATGGCCTCCCTCCTCGATCTGACCAGCCAGGGCGACGTGGCGACGATCACGGACGACGCGTACCTCAACCGCACGCTTCAGCTGATGAACCCGCAGCAGCTGTACGAGCTCTGGGAGCGCCAGCAGTGGCAGTCGCAGGCGATCGACCTCGAGCGCGACAAGGAGCAGTGGGCGGAGCTCTCGGACGAGGACAGGGAGGAACACCTCTGGGGGCTGAGCTCCTTCTTCGTCGGTGAGGAGCGCGTGACGACCGAGTTCTCGGGCCTCGTGATGGCCTACGAGGACGAGCAGGAGGAGGCGTTCCTCGCGACACAGCAGGTCGACGAGGCGCGCCACATGCAGTTCTTCGACCGCTGGTTCCGCGAGGTCGCCGGCATTGACGGGGGAATCCACGAACGGCTCGCGGCGTCGCGCGCGGACGTGACCGACGCGTTCGTGGAGCTGTTCGACGAGCGGCTCGTGAAGATGGGCCAGGAGCTGATCGCCGACCCCAGGAACATGGACCTAAAGGTCGACTTCGTGACCGCCTACCACATGGTCATCGAGGGGACGCTGGCGCTCACCGGCCAGCACTTCATGCTCGACTACTACGAGACCAACGACCTGCTGCCGGGCTTCGCGGAGGGCTTCGCGAACATCGCCCGCGACGAGCACAGGCACGTGGCCTACGGCACCTGGTTCCTCCAGCAGAAGTGCGGGGAGGAGCGCTACCGCGCGCGGGTGCAGCAGACCCTCAACGAGCTTCTGCCGCTCGCGGCCGGCGTGCTGGTGCCCAAGGGTTACGTGCTCGGTGACGACTACGAGTTCTTCGGCTACACCGCCCAGGAGCAGGCCGAGTTCGCCTACAGCGCGCTGACCCGGCGGCTGAAGGTCATCGGCATCGCCCTGCCTACTGCATCGGCTGCATGAGCCAGTCCATCCTGCGCCGCGCGTAGATCAGCGGCTCTCCCCGCTCGAGGCGACCGCCCTCGAGGTCGCCGATCAGGACCGTGTGGTCGTACCTGACGAAGTTGTCCGCGCGCTCGCAGCGGAGGTAGGCGAGCGTCCCGGCCAGCTCGGGCACGTCGTCGTCCCAGCTCCAGTCGAGCCCGGAGAACTTGTCGACCGGGTCCATCTCGCGGTCGGCGAAGCGCTGCGCCAGGGACAGCTCGTCGCTCTTCAGGAGGTGCACGCCGAAGTGATCGCTGCCGGCCAGGGCGTCGTGGCAGCGCGAGCCGTGCCAGACGGACACCAGCAGCGACGGTGGGTGCGCGCTGTAGGAGGTGAGCGAGGTGGCGGCGATGCCGCACGGGCCGCCGTCGGCGCGGCGAGCGGTGATCACGGCCACGCCCGAGGCCAGGTGCGTCATGGCCTCGCGGAAGAGGGTGTCCGTGGTTACTGCCATCGCTCGAAGCTGGGTGCGGCGTCCCTGCCCACCAGCGTATGCGTCAGGTCGAGCGAGCGGTCCGTGTCGGGGTGGTCGGTGCGCTGGTGCGCTCCGCGGCTCTCCTCGCGCGCGAGGCACCCGGCGCCGATCAGGCGCGCGAGCGGATAGGGGTCGTCGAGCAGCTCGCGCAGCCCGGCGGCGTCGCGGCGCAGGCCGGCGTGGCGCCAGAGCGCCGCGCGCGTGGCCGCGCTCGGCGGGGCGGGCGCGTCTGCGACCGGGCTGACCCGGGCGGCGGTGAGGGCGGCCTCGGCCGTGGCCGCGAGCGCGGCCCGGCGCCCGAACACCAGGCACTCGGCCAGCGAGTTCGAGGCCAGCCGGTTGGCGCCGTGGAGGCCGGTGCACGCGCACTCGCCCACGGCGTACAGCCCGGGCAGCGACGAGCGCCCGTCGAGGTCGGTGGCGATCCCGCCCATCGTGTAGTGCGCGGCCGGGGCCACCGGCAGCAGGTCGCGGGTCGGGTCGAGGCCGACCTCCGCGAGCGCGGCCGCGATGTTGGGAAAGCGCTCCACGTCCACGGCGCGCATGTCGAGCCGCACCGCACTCTCGCCGCTGCGCCCCAGCTCGGCCTCGATGGCGAGGGCCACCTCGTCTCGCGGCGCCAGCTCGTCCACGAAGCGCTCGCCGTCCGCGTTCAGCAGCGTCGCGCCCTCGCCGCGCACCGCCTCCGTCACGAGGAAGCCGTCGCGCGGGCCGTCGAGCCGCAGCGCGGTCGGGTGGAACTGCATGAACTCGAGGTCGGCGAGCACGGCGCCGGCGTCGCTCGCGAGGCTGAGGCCCGAGCCCACCGCGCCGCGCGGGTTGGTGGTGCGCTCCCAGAGCGCCGCGGTGCCGCCGGTGGCGAGAATCACGGCGCGCGCGGAAAGCGCGAGCGGGTCCCCCTCGCGGGGCCGCACGCTGAGCCCGGCGGCGCGGCCGTCGTGGCACGCGACCTGGGTGGCGGCGAGCGGCTCCAGCACCCGAATCCGCTCGTGCGTGGCCGCCAGGGCGGACAGCGCGCGCGTGATGCGCCGCCCGGTGGCGGCGCCGCCGGCGTGCACGACCCTGCGCCGAGAGTGACCGCCCTCGAGGCCGAGGGCGAGGTTGCCGGCGCGGTCGGCGTCGAACTGCACGCCCAGCCGCTGGAGGTCGCGCACCCGCTCGGGCGACTCCTCGCACAGCACCCGCACGGCGCTGGCACGCGCCGCGTCGCGGCCGGCGGCGAGCGTGTCGTCGGCGTGCTGAGAGGGCGAATCGCCCTCCGCAAGCGCCGCCGCGATCCCACCCTGCGCCCAGAAGCTCGCGGTCTGCGCCAGCGGCGAGCGGCTCACGAGCGCCACGCTCGCGCCCTGGTCCGCGGCCACGAGCGCGGCGTAGAGGCCGGCTGCGCCGGCTCCAACCACTGCGACGTCGGTGCGGAGGGGCTCGTCCACGGCGCGCAGGTACCGTACCGGCGCTCATGCCGCCGTTCTTCCGCCATCCGGCGTCGCTCGAGCACGACACCGGCCACGGCCACCCCGAGCGGGCCGATCGCATCCGAGCCATCGAGGCCGAGCTCGAGAGCCGCGACTGGCTGCTCGGCTGGGAGCCGCGCGAGGCGCCGGCGGCGAGCGAGGAGCAGCTCCTGCGCGTGCACCCGCCCGAGTACGTCGAAAAGGTCCGCGAGATGAGCGAGCGCGGCGCGGCCTTCGACATGGACACGCCCACCAGCCCGGGAAGCTACGAGGCGGCGCTGCGGGCCGCGGGTGGGGCGTGCGCGCTGGTCGAGTCGCTGCTCAGCGGGGGAGAGCGCACCGGCTTCTCAGCCCTTCGTCCCCCCGGCCACCACGCCGAGTGGGCCACGGCGATGGGCTTCTGCCTGTTCGCGAACGTGGCCATCGCCGCGCGCCACGCGCTCGACTCGCTGGGGGCCGAGCGCGTGCTCGTGCTCGACTGGGACGTGCACCACGGCAACGGGACCAACACGATCTTCCACGACTCGCGCGAGCTGCTGTTCGTGAGCATCCACCAGTACCCCTTCTGGCCCGGGACAGGGGCGCTCGACGACGTGGGAGAGGGGGAGGGCGAGGGCTACTCGATCAACCTGCCGGTGCCGGCGGGCACGGGCGAGGCGGCCTTCCTGTCGCTGATCGAGCACGTGGTGATGCCCGTCGCGCGCCAGTACCGCCCGGACCTGATCCTGATCTCGGCGGGCTACGACGCGCATCGCCACGACCCGCTCGGCGGCCTCGCGCTCGAAACGGCTTCGTTCGCCGGCATGTCGAGCCGCATGCGCGGGCTGGGGGAGGAGCTGGGCGCGCCGGTGGGAGCGGTGCTGGAGGGCGGCTACGACCTGGCCGCGCTTGCCGACTCGGTGGCGGAGACGATGGCGGCGCTCGCCGGCGGGGCGCTTCCTCCGGAGGTCGCGCGCCACCCGCTCGCCGACGATGCGGCCGACATGCTCGGCCGCTACTGGGACCTCTGAACGAGCTGCGGGTACGCGCCCGGGTAGCGCTCGGCCAGCTGCGCGGCCTGTGCCTGCGCGCCCTCGGGCGTGGTGAAGCGGCCCGAGAACACGATCCAGAGCCCGCTGCCGAGGTCGTACGGGTCGGAGCGCAGCATGCCTGCCTCGAGTCCGGTGCTGCGCGCTTCCTTCGCCACGTTGAGGGCCGCGGCGCGGTCGCTGGAGGTCACGAGCACGACGGTGTGAGCGGTCACGCCCTCGGGCCAGCCGGGCACGCCGTCGGCGCGTCGCGGTTGCTGGGGCACGGTCTCCGTCTCTTCCGCCGTACGGGCCGGCTGCTCGCGGCCCGACACGACGGCCGGCCCCTCGGTCGCCGCCCGCCGGGCCGAGATCTCGCCACCGCCGTCATCGTCGCCGCTCGTGAGCTCGGAGATCGCGAAGCCGAAGAGGCCGGCGCCGATCACGATCACGACGACGAGCGCAGTTGCCAGCGCGGTGACCGGCTCGCGCGCCCAGGAGGTGCGCTCCTTGAGCGCCACGCGTGCGCCGCAGTTGAGGCACACGAGCTGGCGGCGCTCGACGGGCTCGCCGCAGTTCGGGCAGGACTCCTCGCTCACTGCCCCTCGAGCGCGTCCTCGAGCGCGCGCACCTCGCGGTCGACCCTGCCCAGCTCGACCGCCTTGTCCTGAAGCAGCTCCGGCGCGCGCTCGCCCTGGCGGTGGAGCTCGTAGACGAGCGCGCCGAGGTCGAGCAGCATCGCGTCGCGCTCGCGGCGCTTCCGGCGCAGGTCGCGCCAAGTGCGCAAGTCAGCCATCGAGCGCATCTTGCACCACTCGCAGGATGCCGTCGTGACGGCGCTCCATGGGGAACGCGGTGAGGATGCGCTCGCGCGCGCGCCGCGCGGCGCCGGGGCCGAGCTCGAGCGCGCGGCGCACCCCGGCCGCGACCGCCTCGGGCTCCTGCGACTCGATCAGCACGCCGGCGTCGCCGACGACCTCCGGCATCGCGGTCACGTTCATCACCACCGGCACGCAGCCCGCGAGCATCGCCTCAGCCACCGCGAGCCCGAAGCCCTCGTGGCGGGAGGCCTGCACGTACACGGCGGCGCGCCGGTAGGCCGCGTGCAGGTCCTCGTCGGAGAGCCAGCCGGTGAACTCCACGTTCTCGCCCGCCCGGGCGCGCAGCTCCTCGACGGCGTCGTCGAGCCACTTCCCGGCGAACGTGAAGCGCACCTCCGGCAGCGCCCTCGCCGCCTCCACGAACGGAAGCTGGCCCTTCTGCACGAGCGTCGTGTGGTCGATCGCGCCCACGGTCAGCGCCTCGCGCTCCTTGGTCGCCGGCGGCTCGCCGAAGGGGTCGGGCACGCCATGGTGGAATCACGGTCACGCGCGCGGGCGGGATCGGCGTGTTGCGCTCGATCTCGCTGAGGCTGTACTCGGAGTTCGTGATGAGCCGGCGAGCGCGGCGCATGACCCAGCGGCTCGCGAGCCGGCGCAGGCCCCCCTGCTGGTAGCCGTAGCCGATGTCGGGCATGTTCGCCGTGTCGAAGCCGCCGATCACCAGGACCGAGGGCTTGCGCAGGAGCCACGCGAGCGTGATCGGGAAGAACGTGTGCCAGGAGGCGAACCAGCCGAAGACCACGTCGGCGCGCAGGACGCCGCGCAGCACCCTGACCGGGTTGGGCAGGCGCCCGGGCTGGTAGAGGTCCTCGACCTCGTAGCGCTCGGCGAGGATCTCGCGGTCGATCGCGACGAAGCTGGCCTTGCGGCTGTGCACGTACAGGAGGCGCTTCATCAGGCCGGCGCGGGCTCGCGCGCCTCGACGAACGCCGCGTGCCACTCGGAGAGCTCGAGCAGGCAGTAGAGGATCGCCTTGTGGTCGGCGCGGCCGCGCCGGTGCTCGTCCACGAGGCGCGACGCCGCCGCCGGGTCGATCAGCTCGGCGAGCGGCGAGCGCTGCGAGTAGCGGCTCTCCACCTCGCGGCCGAGCGACGCGCGCAGCCAGTCGTCGTACGGCGTGGCGAAGCCGTGCTTGCGGCGGTTCACGATCTCGGGCGGCAGCAGCCTCGACATCGCCTGCTTGTGCAGGCGCTTCGGCTGGCGCGGGCGCACGCGCCGCGTGGCCGGGATGCGCTCCACGAAGCGCATCAGCTCGAGGTCGAGGAACGGCACGCGCAGCTCGAGGCCGGCCGCCATCGACATCTTGTCGTTGCAGAGCAGGATCCCGTCCGGCAGGAACATGTGCGTGTCGAGGTAGAGCGCCTGCTCGAGCAGGCCGCGATCGGGCACGTCACCGAGGATCGCGCGGGCGCTAGTGAGGCGCTCCTGCTCGGCCTCGCCGGGGGCTCCGGCCGACCGCCCGACGAGCGCGGTGCGGGCCTCCGCGTCCGTGATCTCCATCAGGCGCAGCATCCGCTCCTCGTCTCCGCCTCCGCCGAGCACATGGGCGACCCTTCGCGCGCTTGCCGCGCGCGGGAGCGCGCGCGCGAGCCGGGCGGCGGGGGAGGCCGCGGCGGTGGGCACGAGCTTCAGCGGACGCAGCAGTGCGGCGGCCTGGTGGCGGCCATAGCCGCCGTGGGGCTCGTCCGCGCCCTGTCCGGCGAGCACCACCTTCACGTGCTCGGCGGCGAAGCGCGAGAGCTGGAGCAGCGCCGGGGCGCTTGGGATGCCGCACGGCTCCTCGAGCCGCGGCATCGTGCGCGCGAGCTCGGTGAGGAAGTCGGTCTCGTGCATCACGGTCTCGTGGTGGTCGCTGCCGATCACGCGGGCCGTCTCCGCGGCGAGCCGGCGCTCGTCGAGCACGTCGCCGTGGCCGGGGAAGCCGATCGTGAAAGTGGTCGGCGGGGCGGGAGCGCGCAGCTTCATCGCGGCCACCACGCCCGCGCTGTCAACGCCGCCGGACAGGAAGGCGCCGTAGGGAACGTCCGACATCATCTGGCGCTCGACGGCGTCGGTGAAGCGCTCGGTGAGCTGGCCGGCGAGCTCGTCGCTTGAGGCGCTCAGCGGCGAGGCGGGCGCCTCGCGCCAGCTCGTCACTCGCGGGCTGCCCTCCTCCTCGACGACAAGCGTGGAGGCCGGTGGCAGCTTGCTGATGCCCTCGAACAGCGTTCGTGGGGAGGGCACGAAGCGGCAGGCCACGTAGTGGTCGAGAGCGATCCGGTCCACCTCGGGGCTGCGCGAGCCCGGCCGCCAGCAGCGCCCCGATCTCGGAGGCGAGAGCCACGCGGCGGCCGTCGCTCCACCAGTAGAGCGGCTTCACGCCGAACGCGTCGCGGGCCGCGACGAGCCGGCGCTCGCGGTCGTCCCAGAGCGCGAAGGCGAAGATGCCGTTGAGGTGGCGCACGCAGTCGAGGCCGTACTCCTCGTAGGCGTGCACGATCACCTCGCTGTCCGAGTTCGTGGCCCAGCGGTGGCCGCGCGCCTCGAGCCCCTTGCGCAGCTCGCGGTGGTTGTAGATCTCGCCGTTCACGACCACGGTCACGCGACCGTCCTCGGAGTCGAGCGGCTGGTCGCCGCCGGCGACGTCGATGATGGCCAGCCGCGTGTGGGCCAGCGCGAGCGGCCCGATGCGCCTCAGCGCGTCGCCATCCGGACCGCGATGGCGCAGCGCCTCGACCATCCGCTCCGCCGCGTCCTGGCCCGACGTGCCGGCCGGATCGAGGATTGCTCCGATCCCGCACATGCGGCGCTGATGATGTCAGGGCCGCCCGTCAGCCTCTTTTCACACTCGCGTCTGGAGCCGTGCGCCGCCCCTCCGGAGCATCCCGGTCCAACCAACCGGGAGGACCCATGCACAGCTTCTTCGGCCGCATCCACGTCGCGCTCCTCAACGCTCGCGGGCAGGGCACCGTCGAGTACGTCGCGCTGATCCTGCTCGTCGCGCTCGTCATGGCCGGCGTCGTCGCCGCCATGAAGGGCTTCCGCACCGACGAGGGCAAGGAGCTCGGCGACGTGATCATCGGCAAGATCAAGGAGGCGGTGCGCAAGGTGCAGTTCTGAGGCCGGGCGGGGCCCGCCCGCGGGCGCGGGCGCCCTTGACATGCGCGTCCTCGCGCTGAGATCGTCGGCCCATGGCGGGCACGCGTGAGGACGCCACGCTGATCCTCGAGCTGGCGAAGTGGGGAGCGATGATCGGGCTTCAGGACGCCAGCAGGAAGATCTACGCCGACGACTTCGACCCGGACGCCGCCCACCCGCTCGACGCCGAGGTCCAGACGGTGCTCGTCTGGCACGAGACGATCGGGACGCTGGTCAAGAACCACCTCCTGGACCGCGACCTCGTATACGACTGGCTGTGGGTCGCCGGCTCGTGGGCCCGAGTCGGCCCCGCGGCGCTGAAGGCGCGGGAGCAGGCGGGCGCGCCGGAGCTGTTCGAGAACTTCGAGGAGCTCGCGAGGCGCCAGAGATAGGCCCGGCAGGGGCTGCCCGCCTCGCGTGCCACCATAGGCGCCCATGGCGGCCCTTGACCGTTCGCTTCCCGTCGCCGTCTTCGACTCCGGAGTCGGCGGCCTCACCGTTCTGCACGAGTGCCTCGTGTCGCTTCCGCACGAGGACTTCCTCTACCTCGGGGACACCGCTCGCTTTCCCTACGGCGATCGCGGCGCCGACGAGCTGCTCGGCTTCTCGCGCGAGCTCGCCGGGATCCTGCTCGAGCGGGGGGCGAAGCTGCTCGTCGTGGCCTGCAACTCCGCCACCGCGGCAGCGCTGCCGGCGCTGCGCGAGGAGCTGGAGGGCCGCGTCCCGGTGGTGGGAGTGGTCACGCCGGAGTCGCGGCTCGCGGCAGCGGCGACGAAGAGCGGGCGAGTCGGTCTGATCGCCACGCCGGCCACGGTCGAGAGCGGCGCCTACGCCCGCGCGCTCGCCGAGGCCGCGCCGGAGGCGGAGCTGCACGCGGTGGCGTCCGCCGAGTTGGCGCCTCTGATCCAGGAGGGCGGCGAGGTGGATGCGCGCGTGGTGAGCTGCGTCGACGGCCTCTGCCGCCCGCTGCGACAGGCCGGCGTCGACACCGTGATCCTCGGGTGCACGCACTACCCGCTGGTGCGGCCCGTGCTCCAGCGCGCGCTCGGCCGCGGCGTGTCCATCGTGAGCTCCGGCGAGGCGATCGCGTCCGAGGTCGAGACTCGCTTGCGGGACGCCGGCCTCGCGAACGACGACGAGCGCCGCGGCTCCTACCGCTTCCTCGCGAGCGGCGACCCCGAGGACTTCCGCCGGCTCGGCACGCGCTTCCTCCAGCTCCCCATCGACGCAGTGGAGCACGTGGACGTGGGGCTGGCCGAGAGGAACGCGGCGTGAGCGCCGCGCGCAACGACGGCCGCGGGCCCGCCGACCTCCGCGGGGTGGCGATCACGCCCGGCTTCGTGCGCAGCGCCACCGGCTCCGCCCTGATCGAGGCCGGCGGCACGCGCGTGATCTGCACGGCCAGCGTGGACGAGGAGGTGCCGCGCTGGATGGCCGGCAAGGGCCGCGGCTGGCTCACCGCCGAGTACTCGATGCTGCCCGCCTCCACCGGCGAGCGGAAGAGGCGCGACATCTCCAAGGGTCGCCTCGACGGCCGCACGGTCGAGATCCAGAGGCTGATCGGGCGCTCGCTGCGCGGCATCGTCGACTTCGAAGCGCTGGGCGAGCGGACGGTGTGGGTGGACTGCGACGTGCTCGAGGCCGACGGCGGCACGCGCTGCCTGTCGATCACCGGCGGGTACGTGGCGCTCGAGCTCGCATTGCGCCGCGTGATGGCCGAGGGCAAGCTCGAGAGCCTGCCGCTCAACCAGTCGGTCGCGGCGGTCTCGGCCGGGATTGTCGACGGCCGCGCGCTGCTCGACCTCGACTACTCGGAGGACTCCACCGCCGAGGTGGACGCCAACGTGGTGATGACCGGCGACGGCGGCCTGGTCGAGGTGCAGGCCACGGCCGAGCGCACACCGCTCTCGCGCGCGTCGCTCGACGAGCTGCTCGCGCTCGCCGCCGACGGGATCGCGGAGCTGCGCGTCGCCCAGGAGGAGGCGGTGGCGGCGGCAGCCTCCGGCTGAGCCGTGCGGCTCGTCCTCGCCACCCGCAACGACCACAAGCTGCGCGAGCTCGCCGAGCTCATGCGCCCGTACGAGCTCGACCCTCTCCCGGATGACGTGACGCTGCCCCCGGAGACCGGCACCACGTTCGCCGACAACGCCCTGGGCAAGGCGCGCGCCGCGGCCGGCGCCACGGGCCGCGCGGCGGTGGCGGACGACTCGGGCATCGAGGCGGCGGCCCTCCGCGGCGCCCCGGGGGTATGGTCGGCCCGCTACGCGGGGGAAAAGGCGAGCGATGAGGAGAACCTGGCGAAGCTGCTCAGCGAGGTGCCGGCCGACGGCGACCGCCGGGTGGCCTACGTGTGCGCGCTGGCGTACGTCGAGCCGGGCGGCCGCGAGGAGATCGTGCACGGCCGCTGCGAGGGGCAGCTGGCGCACGAGCCGCGCGGCGAGGGCGGCTTCGGCTACGACCCGGCCTTCGTGCCGGACGACTACCCGGGTGACGAGCGCACCATGGCGGAGCTGACCCCGGAGGAGAAGGACACGATCAGCCACCGCGGCCGCGCCGCGCGCGCGCTGGTCCTGAGGCTGCTCCAGGAGGACGAGGCCGCGCGCCCGGCTGGCCCGCTGCGCTCGCTGCTGGGTGGCCTGGGTGAGCGCCGCCGGCGCGGAGGCACGTGGTGAACGCCGTGGCGGACCGGGCAGCGGGCGAGCTGGCGGACGCCCGCGCGCGGCGCCGCACCGCGACGGTGAGCGTGGCGGCGGCGGTCTTCCTGGTGGCGGTGAAGCTCGTCACGGGCCTGGTGACCGGCTCGCTGGCGTTCATTGCCGAGGCCGCCCACTCGGGCACCGACTTCGTCGCCGCGCTGCTCACGCTGTTCGCGGTCCAGGTGGCCGTGCGTCCACCCGACCGCGACCACCAGTTCGGGCACGGCAAGGCGGAGCAGCTCGCCGCACTGGGGGAGAGCGCGTTCCTGATGCTGGTGTCGCTCGGGATCGCGTACGCGTCCGTGCGGCGGCTGATCGACGGCGGCGGCCACGACATCGACGTGACCTGGTGGGCGTTCACGGTCCTCGCCGTTGTGATCGCCGTAGACGCCTCGCGGGCCACCATCAGCTACCGCGGGTCGAAGCGCTACAACTCCCCAGCCCTCGCGGCGAACGCGCTGCATTTCGCCTCAGACCTGGCCGGTTCGATCGCCGTGGTCGTCGGCCTCGTGCTCGTGTCGGCCGGCGAGCACTGGGGTGACTCCGTGGCCGCGTTGTTCGTGGCGGTGCTCGTAGTGCTGGCCGCCCTCCGGCTTGCGAAGCAGTCCGTGGACGTGTTGATGGACCGCACCGCCGCGGACGCGGACGAGCGCATCCGCGACGCCCTTTCCCAGCTCGACGAGCAGGTGGAGGTCCGCCGCGTGCGCGTCCGTCACGCCGCCGGGCGCCACTTCGTGGACATCGTCGTCGGCGTGCCGCTCGACACCGGCGTGAGCCAGGCCCACGCGCTGGCCGACCTCATCGAGGACCTGATCGAGCGAGCACTCGGCGGCGCGGACGTGGTGGTGCACGTCGAGCCCGCCGAGGCGGAGGGCACCGTGCGCGAGCGTGCGACCGCGGCAGCGAGCGCGATCCCGGAGGTGCGCGAGGTGCACAACGTGCGCGTGATGCGGCTCCCCAAGGGCTACGAGCTGTCGCTGCACGTGAAGCTGCCGCGCGAGCTCTCGCTCGAGGAGGCGCACAACGCGGTCGAGCGCCTGGAGCAGCGGGTGCGCGAGGAGGTGCCGGAGCTCGAGTACGTGCACACGCACATCGAGCCGCTCGCGCCCACCGACTGGGCGAGCGCCCCCGACACCGGCGAGACCGCGGTCGAGCGCGAGGCGATCGAGTCGGCTGTGCGCCGCTTCACCGGCTCGTCGCCGCTGGCGGTGAGCTTCCGGGACGGCGAGCAGGGCCGCGTGGCGCTCGTCACGGTGAGCCTCCCGGGAGACCAGCCGCTCCCGTCCGCACACCGACACGCGGGAGCAATCGAGGAGGCGGTGCGCGAGCGCTGCCCCGCGCTGGCCGACGTGATCGTGCACACCGAGCCGATGGGGGCCGAGGCGCCGTAGCGCCGACGCTCAGATCAGGTTCACCGCGGCCGCCGCTCCGACCGCCAGCAGCACGCCGGCGTATCCGAAGTAGCCGTTCAGCAGCAGCAGCAGGGCGGCGATCAGGCAGATGCCTACGGTGACGAGCCAGGAGATTCGGGCGAGGGGCACGCGACTATTCTGACGACGATGGCCGACACGCTGACCCCGGAGCGCGCCGCGGAGCGGTTCTGCGAGCTGTCGGCAGACGTGCGGGCCGCCGTTCTGCTCGACGCGGCGGGCTCGCTCGCCGCCGCGAGCGACGACGCCCGCGAGCTCGGCGAGCTCGCTCGCCGGCTCTTCGAGGAGGTGGACCGCGCGACGCGGGACTGGGACACCGAGCCGCCCGAGCAGGTCGAGGTCCAGGTGCCGGGCGGCGTGGTCTTCGCGTCGCGCACGCCGCGCTGGACGCTCGCGGCTGTGGCGAAGCGCGGCGCGCTCTCGTCGCTGATGCTCTACGACCTCAGGGCGCTGCTCCGGGAGCTCGAGGGCGGACCGCCGATCCGGCGCTCGCGCTCGGCCGAGGAGCGCGCGGCGGGCCCGGCCACCGAGGAGTTCGCGGCCGAGGAGCTGCCGATGCCCGAGCTCGGCGGAGACGCTGCCCCCGACGATGGGGCGCCCGCATGAAGGAGAAGCGCAAGGGCCCGATCTCGCGCGCGGCCGGCCTGGCCGAGGGCGTCGCGGCCACGGTTCGGCGCATGCAGCGCGAGCGCGAGCCGCGGGTGCTCGTGTACGACCCCGCGGGGTATGCGCGCCTCGTGCAGCCGGAGGCCCGCGGGCACGAGCGCATAATGGAGCTCGCCGAGCAGATGGTCTCGCAGGTCGAGGGACGCGAGGGTTGACGCTCGTCGACCCTGAGCTCGCGGGGCGCGTGCTCGAGCGCGCGCTCGCCCGAGGCGGTGACATGGCCGAGCTCTACGCCGAGGCGCGCCGCGGCTTCGCGCTCTCGCTCGACGACGGTCGCGTCGAGCGCCCCCAGGGCGGCCGCGAGCGCGGCGCGTGCGTGCGCGTGGTGCAGGGCGACTCCACCTACTACGGCTACGTGGACGGCCTCGCCGAGGAGGACCTGCTGCGGGTGGCGGGCTCGGTGTCGGAGGCCGTGCGCGGCGACGCCCGGCACCCGGCGGCGCTCAGCGCGGCGCAGCGGGGGTCGCGCCACCCCGTGGTCACCCGCCCCGAGGAGGTGGAGGCCGCCCGCAAGGCCGACCTCCTGCGCTCCTGCAACGAGCGCGCGCGTGCGGCCGGCGCCGAGGTCGCGCAGGTGCGGATCGCGTACGCGGAGTCCCAGCGCCAGGTCGAGGTCTTCGGCTCCGACGGCCGCGCGGCGGTGGACGACCGCACCCGTATCCGCCTGGGCGCCCAGGTGGTGGCGCGTCGCGACGGGCGCGTGGAGACCGGCAGCGACACTCGCGGCGGCCACGCCGGCTGGGAGCTGCTCGAGGAGGATCCCGAGGCGGTGGCGGAGCGGGCCGCGCGGCGGGCGCTCACGCTGCTGGACGCCGTCGACGCGCCCACCGGCCGCCTGCCCGTGGTGGTGGGCAACGGCTTCGGCGGCGTGCTGCTCCACGAGGCCGTCGGCCACGGCCTCGAGGCCGACGCCGTCCAGAAGCAGGCGAGCATCTACGCGGGCCGGCTCGGCGAGCAGCTCGCGGAGTCGTTCGTGACCGCCTACGACGACGGCAGCCGGCAGAACGCCTGGGGCAGCGAGGGGATCGACGACGAGGGTACGCCCACACGCCGGACGACCGTGATCGAGGACGGTCGGCTCACGTCCTATCTCTACGACCTGTTGCGAGCGCGCAAGGACGGCGTGGAATCCACCGGCAACGGCCGCAGGGAGTCGTTCCGCCAGCTCCCGATCCCGCGCATGACGAACACCTTCTTCGCGCCCGGCGAAGCCACGCCGGAGGATCTGATCTCGGGCGTGGAGCGCGGCCTCTACGCCGTCTCGTTCGGCGGAGGCCAGGTGGAGCCGGCCACCGGCGACTTCGTGTTCGGCGTCTCGGAGGGCTACCTGATCGAGAACGGCAAGGTCACGTCGCCGGTTCGTGGAGCCACGCTGGTGGGCAACGGGCTGGAGACGCTGCGGGCCATCGACGGGATCGCGGACGACCTCGACATCGCCACCGGCTACTGCGGCAAGGGCGGCCAGACGGTCCCGGCGGGCGTCGGGCAGCCGCACGTGCGGATCCGCGAGCTCACCGTGGGCGGTACCGCCGCGTGAACCTCGACCACGCAGCCGCGCGCGCGGTGGAGGCCGCGCTCTCCGCCGGGGCCAGCGACGCCGAGGCCTGGGCCGAGGAGTCCACCAGCCGCCGCGTGCGCGTGTACGAGGGCGAGGTGGAGAGCCTCAGCGACGCTGGCGGCCGCGGCGTGGGCGTGCGCGCGTTCGCGGGCAGCCGCTCCGGCTACGCCTACGGCACCGACCTCTCGGACGCCGGCGTGACCGAGCTCGCCCAGGCCGCCCTCGAGGCCGCCGAGGTGGCCGACGAGGACGAATACGAGGGCCTGCCCGACGAGCTCGGCACCTCCGACGTCGACGGCCTCGCCTCGCCCGAGCTGGCCGACTGGCCCACCGAGCGCGTGGTCGAGCTCGCGCTCGAGGTGGAGCGCGCAGCCCGGGCGCGCGAGGGAGTGACCCAGGTCGAGAACGCGGTCTACTCGGACGCGGACGGCTCGGTCGCGCTCGCCAACTCGCGCGGCTTCGCGGCCTCGTACCGGGCGACGCAGGCCTGGGCCTACGCCTCGGCGTTCGCGGGCGAGGGCGCCGATCTGATGACGGGGCTCGGCGTGGGCATGGGGCGTGCTCCCTCGGCCCTCGACCCCGAGGCGATCGGCGCCGAGGCCGCCGAGCGGGCGCTGGCGCTCGTGGGCGCGCGCCAGCCGGAGAGCCGCCGCTGCCCGGTGGTGCTGGACGCGTTCGTGGCCGCCTCCTTCATCGGCTTCATCGGCTCGATGCTGTCCGCGGAGGCGGTCCAGCGCGGCCGCTCGCTGTTCGCCGGCCGCGAGGGCGAGGAGGTGGCGGACCCCGCGCTTCGCTTCGCCGACGACGGCACCGACGCCGAGGGACCGGCAAGCGCCCCCTTCGACGGCGAGGGAGTGCCCACGCGCCGCACCGCCCTGATCGAGGACGGCCGGCTGCTCGGCTTCCTCTACGACTCGCGCACGGCGCGCAAGGACGGCCGCGCGAGCACGGGCAACGCGAGCCGCGGCTCCTACCGCTCGCCGCCGTCGGTGGGCACCACGAACCTGGTGCTCGAGCCGGGGGAGGAGGAGCTCGCCGGGCTGGCGAGGCTGGCCGGCGACGGGCTGTACGTCACGGACGTGGCC
Source organism: uncultured Thermoleophilaceae bacterium (assembly GCA_963771715.1). GTDB lineage: Bacteria > Actinomycetota > Thermoleophilia > Solirubrobacterales > Thermoleophilaceae > JACVRW01. The sequence continues at coordinate 71,231 of CAVYUQ010000023.1, read as the reverse complement.
GGGCTGCATTCGGGGGTCAATCCGGTGTCCGGCACCTTCTCCGTAGGGGCCTCCGGAAGGCTCATCGAGGGGGGTGAGCTGGGGACGCCGGTGCGCGAGCTCACCATCGCCAGCGACCTCGTTTCCATGCTGAAAGCGGTGCGCGCCGTGGGTTCCGAGCTGCGCTGGGTGCCCTTCGGCGGCAGCGTAAAGGCGGCCCCGATCCTGGTCGCAGACATGGCCGTTTCAGGCTCCTGAGCACCGGAAAGGCTCGGAAGAAGCGGCCCTTTCCGCTCGTGGAGCGGAATCCGGGCTGCTTTCGTCCGGGTGCATTGTTACGTTGCGCCCGGTCAGTTGCCCCCGGCAAGGAGGAAAGTCGTGACCAAGAATGAGTTCGTTGACCGCGTAGCGGAGAAGAGCGGGCTTGGGAAGGGCGAGGCGGCCAAGGCCGTGGACGCCGTTCTCGACTCGCTGCAGGAAGTCCTGTCCCGCGGCGGAGAGGTCAACTTCACCGGTTTCGGGAAGTTCACCGTGGCAGACCGCAGCGCCCGTCAGGGCGTGAACCCGCAGACCGGAGAGAAGATCCAGATCGCCGCCAGCAGGGTGCCGCGCTTCAGCGCCGGCTCCTCGCTGAAGAGCGCGGTAAAGAGCGGCGCGTAGAGATCGCCGCCGGCGGCTGAGTCCTTGACTGCCGGGGGCTCGACGCCGCATTTCGCCGACCGGCTAGCGGCGCTCGTGGAAGAGCGCCGCAGTCGCGTCGTCCTCGGGCTTGACCCCGACCCGTCAGCGCTGTGGCCGGAGGCCGTGGAGCGGGTCGGGGGCGATCCCGGCGCTCCGCATCTCGCGCGGGCGCTCACGGCAGAGGCCGTCACGGAGCACTGCCGGGCCGCGATCGTCGCGGCCGGCCCCGCCTGCGTGGCCGTAAAGCCGCAGCTCGCCTGCTTCGAGCGGCTCGGCGCCCCCGGGTGGGAGGCGCTGGAGCAGGTCGTCGCGATCGCGCACGACCACGGCCTGATGGTGCTGGCCGACGGCAAGCGCGGCGATGTCCCGGTCACGGCGCGGGCCTACGCGCAGGCGCTCGTGGGCGAGACGCCCGGCCCGTTCGGCGCCGTCGCCGGGCTGGGGGCCGACGCCTTCACCGCCAACCCGCTGCTCGGGCGTGATGCGCTGGAGCCCCTGGTCGAGGCCGCCGCGCACGCCGGCGCCGGCTGCTTCGTCCTGGTCCGGACCTCGAATCCCGGGGCGGCCGAGATCCAGGACGAGGGCGATCCGCCGCTCTACGAGCGCCTGGCGGCGCTCGTGGACGAGCTCGGTGGCGAGCTGCTCGGGGACTGCGGGCTGTCGGCCGTCGGCGCGGTCACGGGCGCCACGCGGCCGGAGCACCTCGGCCGGCTGCGCGAGCTGATGCCGCACGCCGTCTTCCTGCTGCCCGGGGTGGGCGCCCAGGGCGGGCGCGTGGAGGACCTCGGCCCGGCATTCGCACCACACCCCGCGGCCGGGCTCGTGACCGCCTCGCGTTCGATCGTGAACGCGCACGCCGAGCGCGGAGGGGAGCCCGCCAGCGCGCGCCGCGGCGGCTGCGGAGGAGCTGCGCGCCGCGGCCTGGACGCTCTAGCCGAGCGCGGCGGAGCGTCCAGACGACACGGGCGGATCCGCCCGCCGCTCCCCAGGAGCCGCTATCCCTCGTATTCTCAGCTGTGCCGCATGAGGGGTACGGCACAGATGCACGATCACGGAAGACCAAGCTTGGCCCGCCTGCTGGCGCCTCTGGCACTGATCACCTTCTCGGTGGTCGTGGCCGTGATGGTGCTCGGCTCGGGTGTCGTGGGGGACGACGAGTCGGGCGACAGCGCGACCTCGAGCAACCTCCCGGCCGCGAAGGAGCGGACGACCACGAGCGGGAGGCCGGCGAAGCGCCTGCCGAGGACCTACACCATCAAGGCGAACGACACCCTCAGCGGAATCGCGGCCGAGCACGGCATCACCGTCGATCGGCTCGAGACACTGAACCCCGACCTCGATCCGCAGGGGCTGGTCGCCGGCCAGAAGATCAAGCTGCGCGAGTGAGGGCCTGCCGTCTCACGGTCGCCGTGGCAGCCGTCCTGGCTGCGGCCGCGGCCCCCGCCAGTGCTGCGGAGAGTCCTCCGAGGGTCCCGAACGCGCAGGCCGCGATCGTGGTCGACGCCCGCGACGGCACGGTGATGTTCGCCAAGCGGCCCGACGCGGAGCGCTCGATCGCCAGCACCACAAAGCTGATGACCGCGCTGCTGGCCCTCGAGCGGGCCAAGCCGGACGACGTCTTCACGGCCCCGGCCTACAACGCGATGCCCGCGGAGTCGCGCATCAACCTGCGCCCGGGCGAGCAGATGACCGTCCACGACCTGCTCGAGGCGCTGCTGCTCGAGAGCGCGAACGACGCGGCCGTGACGCTCGCCGAGGGCGTCTCCGGCTCACGCGCGGCCTTCGTCGAGGACATGAACGCCCGCGCCGCCGAGCTGGGGCTCGAGCACACGAGCTACGCGAACCCGATCGGCCTGGACGAGCCCGGCAACCACTCCTCGGCGGGCGACCTGGCCACGCTGACGCGGGTCCTGCTGCGCCGCCCGCGCTTCGCCCGGATCGTCGACATGCCCGAGGCCGAGCTCGATTCGGGCGTGCACCCGCGCGTGGTCGAGAACCGCAACGACCTCGTGGCCACCTATCCCTGGGTGAGCGGGGTGAAGACCGGCTACACGGCCGACGCGGGGAACGTGCTCGTGGGCGCGGCGAACGGACCCGGCGGCGTGCGAGTGATCAGCGTGGTGCTCGGCGAGCCCACCGAGGGCGCGCGCGACCAGGACACGCTCTCCCTGCTGCGCTGGGGCCTCGCGCGCTTCCACCGCGTCCGGGTGCTCGACCCCCGGCGGATGCTCGCCCAGGCCGACATCAGGTACCGCGACAGCACCGCCCGCCTCGTGGCGCGGCGTGCCGCGGTGCTCACGATTCGCGACGGCGAGCACATCCGGCGGCGCGTGAACGCGCCCGACGAAGTGGAGGGGCCGCTCGACGCTGGGGTGAGAGTCGGTACCGTGACGGTGCTGATCGATGGGAGGCCGGCACGGCGCGTGGCGCTGGTCACGGCCGAGGAGGTTCCCGGAGCGGGGACATTGCGGGTGCTCCTATCGTGGCTGGGGCTCCCCTTGACCTTGATTCTCGTCGTCGCCATCCTCGTCGCCGCCGTGCTCGCCGTGCTCAAGCTGAGCGTTCGGATACGGATCGTCCGATGATCATCACCGTCACACTCAACGCCGCCATCGACAAGACGCTCGCCGTGCCGAACTTCCGGCTCGGCCACCGCCACCGTGCCGTCGAGCAGACCGCGATGGCCGGCGGCAAGGGCGTGAACGTGGCGCGGGCGCTGCGCGCGCTCGGCCAGCCGGTGATCGCCACGGGAGTGGCGGGCGGGCCGACCGGCACGCGGATCGTGGAGCACCTGACCGAGGAGGGCATCCTCAACGACTTCGTGCGCATCCGCGAGGAGTCGCGCACCTCGACCGCGGTGGTGGACCCCACGAGCGGCGAGCAGACCGAGATCAACGAGCACGGCCCGCACGTGACTGAGGTCGAGCTCGAGCTGTTCGTGGACAAGCTGCTCTACCTCGCGAAGGGCGCCGCGGTCTGCGTGGTGTCCGGCAGCCTGCCGCGCGGGGTCGGCGCCGACCTCTACGGCCGGCTGATCGACGAGATGAAGCGCCTCGACGTCCTAACCGTCCTCGACTCCGAGGGCGAGCCGATGAGCATCGCCACACGCAAGGGCCCGGACATCGTGAGCCCGAACGAGCTCGAGGCCGAGGGCCTCGTGGGCCACGAGTTCTCGGACGAGGAGGACCGGCGCACGGCCGTGGGCGAGATGGTCGAGCTGGGCGCCCGCGAGGCGATCATGACGATGCCCGACGGCTGCCTGGCGATGCTGAACGAGGGCGGCGAGCGCTCCCTCTACAGGGCCACGCTCGAGCCCCTGGAGCCGGTCTCCTCGGTGGGATCCGGGGACGCGTTCCTGGCGGGCTTCGTGGCCGCGCGCTACGGGGGCCGCGACGTGGAGGACTGCCTGCGCTTCGCGGTCGCCTGCGGGGCGGAGTCGACCCAGCATTTCGGCGCCGGCGTAGTGGAGCAGCGCGAGGTCGAGCGGCTGGCGCCGGACGTGCGCGTGGAGCAGCTCGAGACCCCTGCTCTGACGGTCAGCTGACGTTGGTAGGCTCGGGTTTCGTCCGCCCGCGAACCTAGGATCCTGCAATGGAAGTTGAGATTGGCCGCGGCAAGAAGGGTCGCCGCGCATACGGCTTCGATGACATCGCGATCGTGCCCTCCAGGCGCACGAGGGATCCCGATGACATCGACATCACCTCGATGGTCGGTCCGTACCGGCTGGAGCTGCCGCTGCTCGCCTCGGCCATGGACGGCGTGATGTCGCCGGAGACCGCGGGGATCCTCGGCAAGCTCGGCGGCCTCGGCGTGCTGAACCTCGAGGGCATCTGGACCCGCTACGAGGACGCGGACTCGGAGCTCGAGCGGATCGCGGAGCAGCCCAAGGAGCTCGCCACCTCGGAGATGCAGCGCATCTACGCCGAGCCGATCAAGGAGGAGCTGATCGGCCAGCGCATCCGGGAGATCAAGGAGCACGGCGTCGTCGCGGCGGCGTCGCTCACCCCGCAGCGCGTCCGCAAGTACTACGAGGCCGCCCTCGATGCGGGGCTCGACGTCCTCGTGATCCAGGGCACGGTGGTGTCGGCGGAGCACGTGTCTACCAACACCGAGCCGCTCAACCTGAAGGAGTTCATCCGCGAGGTGCCGGTTCCGGTGCTCGTCGGCGGCTGCGCCTCCTACGCCACGGGGCTGCACCTGATGCGCACCGGGGCCGAGGGCGTGCTCGTGGGCGTGGGCCCCGGCGCGGCGTGCACCACGCGCGGCGTGCTCGGGATCGGCGTCCCGCAGGCCACGGCGATCGCGGACGTGGCGGCCGCTCGCTCGCAGCACATGCTCGAGACCGGCGAGTACGTGAAGGTGATCGCCGACGGCGGCATGCGCAACGGCGGCGACGTCTCGAAGGCGTTCGCCTGCGGCGCCGACGCCGTGATGATCGGCTCCCCGCTCGCCCGCGCCTACGAGGCACCGGGGCGCGGCTACCACTGGGGCATGGCCACCTTCCACCCGTCGCTCCCGCGCGGCGCGCGGGTGAAGACCACGCAGAACGGCACGCTCGAGCAGATCCTGCTGGGCCCGGCCCACGAGAACGACGGCACCTTCAACCTGATGGGCAGCCTCCGCACCTCGATGGCCACCTGCGGCTACGAGGACATCCCGGCCTTCCACAAGGCCGAGGTGATGGTGGCGCCGGCGCTCCAGTCTGAGGGCAAGCAGCTCCAGCAGGAGCAGGGCATCGGCATGGGGGCCACCGCGGCCGCGGTTCCCCATCCCGAGACCAACGGCGTGTCGGCGGCCGACCCGGCGCTCGTCGGCGAGTGATGCCGGCTGCAAACCTTCGCCCGGCGGCGTCCTCGGACGCTCGCGTGCGTAGCACGCGTCGCGTCCTGCGTCCTTGCCGGACTCGGTTTTCGCTCGGCATCATGGCTCCGCCATGAGCACCGAGGCGGCCACCCGTGAGGCGGCCGTCGAGCCGCGACCGGCGGCCACGGACGAGGTGCTCGTTCTGGACTTCGGAGGCCAGTACTCGCAGCTGATCGCGCGGCGGGTGCGCGAGTGCGGCGTGTTCGCCGAGCTGCTGCCGCACCACGTGCCGGTCGAGGAGGTCGAGCGGCGCCGGCCCAAGGCGCTGATCCTCTCGGGCGGGCCCGCGTCGGTGTACGCCGACGGCGCGCCGAAGCTGCGCCGCGAGCTGCTGGAGCTCGGCATCCCGGTGCTCGGCATCTGTTACGGCATGCAGGCGATGGTGCTGGAGCTGGGCGGCCGCGTGGAGGGCGCGGAGGTGGGCGAGTTCGGCCGCTCGCACCTGACCGTGGCGGAGCACGGGCGCCTGCTCGCGGACACGCCGGCCGAGCAGTCGTGCTGGATGAGCCACCGCGACACGGTCTTCGACCCGCCACCCGGGTTTACGGCGCTGGCGTCGTCCACGGAGTCGCCCGTCGCGGCGATCGAGGAGACCGAGCGCGGCCTCTACGGGATCCAGTTCCACCCGGAGGTCGTCCACACGCCCTACGGCACCACGATCCTCGAGACCTTCCTGCGCGACATCGCCGGCTGCGACATGGGCTGGAGCGCCGCCTCGGTGATCGACGAGCAGGTGGCGCGCATCCGCGAGCAGGTGGGCCAGGGCAAGGTGATCTGCGGCCTCTCCGGCGGGGTCGACTCGTCGGTCGCCGCCCTGTTGACCTACAAGGCGATCGGCGACCAGCTCACCTGCGTCTTCGTCGACCACGGGCTGATGCGCAAGAACGAGGGCAACCAGGTGGTGGCCGCGTTCCGCGACCAGTTCAAGGTGCCGCTGATCGCGGTCGACGCCGAGCAGCGCTTCCTCGACCGGCTCGCGGGCGTCACCGAGCCGGAGCGCAAGCGCAAGATCATCGGCGAGGAGTTCATCCGCGTCTTCGAGGAGCAGGCCGGCAAGCTGGGCGACCCCGCCTATCTGGTTCAGGGAACGCTCTACTCGGACGTGATCGAGTCCGGCGGCGGCACGGGGGCGGCCACGATCAAGTCGCACCACAACGTGGGCGGCCTGCCCGAGGACCTCGAGTTCGAGCTGGTCGAGCCGCTGCGGATGCTGTTCAAGGACGAGGTGCGCCAGGTGGGCGCCGAGCTCGGGATGCCGGACAAGCTGGTATGGCGCCAGCCCTTCCCGGGGCCCGGGCTGGCCATCCGCGTGGTGAGCGGCGAGGTCACGAAGGAGCGCCTCGAGATCCTGCGCGACGCCGACTCGATCCTCCAGGACGAGATCCGCGCCGCCGGCCTCTACCGCGAGCTGTGGCAGTCGTTCTGCGTGCTCCCGGCCGACCTGCGCAGCGTGGGCGTGCAGGGCGACGAGCGCACCTACGGCTACGTGGTCGTGATCCGCGCCGTGACGAGCGACGACGCGATGACCGCCGACTGGGCCCGACTGCCCTATGACCTGCTCGAGAAGGTCGCCTCGCGCATGATCAACGAGATCGCGCAGGTGAACCGGGTGACGCTGGACATCACGTCCAAGCCACCCGGGACGATCGAGTGGGAGTAGAGCTCCTGTACCCCAAAACGGCAACATTGCCGTCCCCGAATGTGGTACAGTGGGTAACGCGCCTCAAACCCTTTGCCTGAGTCGTCGAGCTAACGAAGCTCCCTTCGACTCATCACCTCGGGCCTGAGCGCCACAGGAGGACTCAATCGAATCCTCCACCCCAGAGAAGAGAGTTGGACCCCACATGTTCGCCACGATTCGACGCTACGACGCGGTCGACCAGGACATGCCAGCGAGTCGTCAAGAAGGCCGACGAGACCCTCGTGCCGAGTCTCAAGGAGCTTCCCGGCTTCCACGGCTATTACCTCATCGAGGCCGGCAACGGCATCATTACCTCCGTCGGCTTCTACGACACGGCCGAGCACGCCGACGAGTCCACCCGCGTCGCAACCGACTGGGTGCGCGAGCAGTAGTTCGAGACCGCACTTCCGAACCCGCCGAAGATCACCACCGGCGAGGTCGTGGTGGAGAAGTCAGGCGAGCTCGTCCAGGCCTAACCCGCCTGAGCAGTTCGCTGAAGGAAGAGAAGGCCCGCGAAAGCGGGCTTTCTTTGTTCTCTCTGACCATCTCCGGCGCGCGTGCCATAGCTATTGCCTTCACGCGGAAGCGCAAGTCCGGGGCGGCGTTCGCCACCGATTGTCAAGAGCCCGTCGCAGAGTGCGAGTATCCGCGCACGCCAACCGATAGGAGGTACGGCTGATGGGTGATCCCAAGCGCGTCGTCGAACGACATGTCGAGGCGTTCAACGCACAGGACGTGGACGCCGCTCCGTGGAGCGACGACGCCGAGGTCGTCGCGCCGAACGCGTCGGTGCACGGTCGCGAGGAGGTTCTGGGCTTCCTCGGTGTGTTCTGGGACGCGTTTCCTGACGGGCGTCTTGAGGCGCTCGGGCCTTCTCGCCGAAGGATCCGTCGTCGCCGCCGAGGGCCGGTTCATCGGCACGCACACCGGTGTCATGCGCACGCCGGCAGGGGATGTCGCGGCCACGGGACGGCAGGTCGACCTCCGCTGGATGTCGAGCTTACCAGGTTCGCGGCGACGAACTGGCCTCGGAACATCTCTCTTCGATCAGGCCGAGCTGCTCGGCCAGCTCGGACTGATGCCGGCGACCTGAGCGCGCTGCTGCCTTGCGCGAGCAGCGGCTCTTGCGTGGCGGCGACCGCGCGCCCGCCGGTCGTTGCGCCTACGCCTCGGCGAGTACCAGGATCGTTTCTGGGCGGACACCGTCGACTTTATCCCCTCCGCCGCGGCGTCGCTCTGGAGTGCCTCCTCGAACGTAGAGATGTCGGGGACCTCAACGATCCCCCCGACCCGATTCGAGCCCGCCGGGTCCCGGAAGGTGCGCACCGTGATTCCGAGCGGCCCGAAGAGCTCCTCGCGCTTCGGTGAAGCGAGCCAGTGATCGACGTCGTCGACCTCGTGGAACACAAGCAGCGTTTCCATCGTCTTCGTCCTTCCCCACAGCGCGAGGCTGTGCATCGGCGTCCGGCAGCCATGACCGTAATCGGTTACAGTTGCTTTGCGCGATGAGCGGCGGCCGATGCGACCGACCGGCCGGGTCGCAGAAGGTGCCGCGCTAACGCTTCCAAGACGGAGCGGCGGTCAACGCGGATCCCGCCGGCACTGTCGCGTGTGCCTCAAAGCGCTACAGCCGAGCGTCGCTTGACCAGAGCGGATAGTGGGCGTAGGTTCGCCCCTCAAGGCACCCGTAGGGAGGGTTGGAATGGCGATAGCGTCGGCTGACAAGGTCACCTTGCGAGAGGCCGAACCCGCTGACGCTGCGAGGTGCGCCGAGATCGTTTTCGAAGCTTTCGGCGCCATCCATGACCATCACCGTTTCCAGCGTGATTTCCCCGCGCTCGAGGCGGCGGCTGGGCTGCTGGGCCCGTGGATCCCCACCCGCAGATCTGGGGCGTTCTCGTGGAGGTCGACGGGCAGATCGTCGGCTCGCATTTCCTCGATCAGCGCGGCCCTATCCGTGGGGTCGGGCCGATCACGGTGGCTCCTGAGGGGCAAGACTCCGGCGTGGGGCGCCGGCTCAAGGAGGCAGTGCTCGAGCGTGGCAAGGAAGCCCCGGGTATCCGCCTCCTTCAAGACGCTTTTCACATGCGCTCACTCGCGCTCTACGAGGTCCTTGGGTTCACTGTGAAGGAACCCGTGGCCGTCTCACCGGGATCCCCGCGGCGGCGATGCCTCAGACCATGAGGTCCGTTCGCTCGAAGCCGAGGCTCTCGAGCCCGCTGGAGAGCTCTGCCAGCACGGTTCACGGCTATGAGCGCACGAACGAGCTTCGCGACGCGAAGCAGGCATTTGCGCCGTTCGTAGCTCTTCGGGACGGCCGCTTCCTCGCCTTTGCCTCCGCGTCATCTTCTGGCCGATGAATCACGGGGTCGGCGAGACTGCAGACTGACATGCAGGCGCTGTTGGTTGGTGCAGCAGCGTCGATCGACGACCCACCGCGTCTTGGTCCCACTGCGCTCCGAGCTCTTCCGGTGGTCTCTCGAACAGGGGCTACGGCTGGTGGAAGCCGATGAACGTGGTGGAGTGGGGGACGCCCTAGAACCGCTTTGCTCCTGAGTTTCGTCGGTCCTTTACTGATCGCTTGATTGGGCCGAGCGAGCCGCCGGCTAGTAAGTGCCTTGCTTCGCGCGAGTTCCGCAAGCTACCTGCGCAGGACCCGGGACGCCTGTTGCTCGTCCAAGGCGGTCTCAATCCACGCGCGTATTTTAGGTCACTCATGGCTCGTTGCGGGAGTCTGGCGGGGGGCTGATTGGTACGCGATGTGCGGGGTGGGATAAGGTCGGCGCGTGGAGCCTCCACCGTTACCGAGAAGAGAGTGGGAAGCCGCTTGTTCTGCTTCACGGCATTTGGGAGAGCTGGCATAGCTGGTCGGCGGTGCTCGAGCGGCTGTCTGCGGAGCGCGACGTGCTGGCACTTACGCTCCGTGGCCATCTGGGATCCGAGCCTTTCACGGCTGGGGAGGCGCCCACGATCCAGGCCTGGGTCGACGCTGTCGAGGCGATTCGACGCCGCGGGGTTCGACCAGCCCGACATTGCCGGAAACTCGCTCGGGGGCTGGCTCGCACTGGAGCTGGCGAAGCGGGGAAGGGTGCGCTCCGTCGTGGGTGTTGCTCCGGCAGGGTTGTTCACGCGCGACGAAGGGCGCGCCTTCGCCAAGAAGTTCCGGCGCGATCACCGGACAGTGCGAATCCTCTGCCGCTGGCGCGTCGCGTCGTCCGCACACGCCGGGGAAGACGGCTGCTGCTCGCGGACGCCTGCAGATCCCGGGCGCATTCCCGCCGAGGAGGCTGAACGGCTCGTCGTCGAGTTCGCGTACTGCGACACGCCCGCCCACCTGGCCGCTAACACGCTCCCGGATGGGACGTTCGCGCGGCTTGAGGGGTTGGAAAGTGTGAGCTGTCCTGTCCTGATTCTGTATCCCCGCCGGCGATCGCGTGCTCTCGCGGGAGCATGCCGAAGCGCTTCCTCGCGGAACTGCCGCACGCGGAGCTCCGCGAGTTGCCGGACTGCGGGCACACCGCCATGTTCGACGACCCGGAGCTGGTGGCCTCGCAGATCCTGACCTTTACTGCCGCAGCATTCGACGGCGCCGGGTTCTCCCGCCGGCGAGCCTGCTCCTCGTGGCAGTGCCAGAAGCCCGTAGTCGTTGAAGCCGCGTCTGTGCTTGGCGACGAGGCCACCCGCTCGAAACCGGCTCGCTGGCGTTTCGCGCGCAAGAGCAGGCGCGTCAGACGTCACTCCGCACACGGCCGCTGTGGACGAACAGCGAGCGCGGATTGGCAGGGTCGCCTCGCTATCGCTATGCGCGAGTGGCGATAGCCGGCGCCAACTCGACCGCGCTACCGGCGTGCCGGTGCCGACCCACGGTCAGGGCGGGACGTGTCGACGGCCCGCCGGCGCCGTGAGAGCGCCGACGAGCACCACGCAGAGGATTGGTTGCGGACGAGGCGGACCGTCTGCGATCCGTCAGGGCGCGATGTTGTGGTTGAGGTGGAAGATGTTGTCGGGGTCGTAGCGGCGCTTGACGTCGCGGAGCCGGTCGTAGTTGGGGCCGTAGGCGGCGCGGATGGCGTCGAGGCCCTGATCGTCGCCGAGGTAGTTGAGCCAGCGGCGGGTCTCGAGGTGGGGCTGCAGGTCGGCGAACGTCTCGCGAGTCCAGTGGATGTTGGCGTCGGTGCCGGCCGGGTCGGTCCAGACGGACGGGATGAGGAGGTTCCAGCCGGCCTCGCGGTGCGGGACGGCGGTCTCGTTCGGCCCCACGCGGGTCACCGCGCCGTGGAAGTGCTCGAGCAGGATCGCCGACATCGGAGACGGGACGGCGGCGAACCGCTCGACGGCCGTGTCGATCAGCGCGTCCGGCAGGCCATGGGTGAAGCTCGAGAGCCAGTAATTGAGCGCGCCCTTGGGATACCCGGCGTCGAGCAGCGTGTTCATCACCGGGTAAGGGAGCGGGCCGACCTGGGTCATCAGCGGCGATCCGAAGGCCATGAACGGCGCCAGCTCGCGCTCGGCCGCGTCCGGCTCGCCGGCGTGACAGACGACGAGGGCCGCGAGCTTTGCGCCGGAGCCGTCCGGTGCGTGCACCAGGCCGGCGAACACGGTCAGCTCGTCCGAGACGTCGGCCACCGCGTCGCGGTAGAAGCGAAGGAGCTCGGGGGCCGCCTCGAACGGGTGGGCGATCAGGCCACCGGTGACCATGCCGACCGGGTGCAGGCGGTACGTGAACGACGTGACGACGCCGAAGTTGCCGCCGCCGCCGCGCAGCGCCCAGAAAAGGTCCGGGTGCGAGCCGGCGTCGACCTCGAGCACCTCGCCGGCCGCGGTCACGAGCTCGACCGCGAGCAGGTTGTCCGCCGCGAGCCCGTGCTTGCCCATCAGCCAGCCGAGGCCGCCGCCGAGAGTCAGGCCCGCGATCCCGGTCGTCGAGATGACGCCCCCGGTCACGGCCAGGCCGTGCTCGCCGGTGGCGGTGTTCAGCTCGGCCCAGGTCGCGCCTCCCTGCGCGACGGCCGTCGCGCTCGCGGGGTCGACGGCGACCTCCGTCATGTCGGCGAGGCTGATCATCACGCCGCCGTCCGTCACGGCGCGGCCGGCGACGTTGTGGCCGCCGCCCCGGACCGACACCTCGAGCCCCGCGCTGCGCGCGAACTCGAGCGCGGCGACCACGTCAGCGGTCGTGCGGCAGCGGACGATCAGCGCCGGGCGGCGGTCGACGAGACCGTTGTGGATGGCACGGGCCTCGTCGTAGCCCGCGTCGCGCGGGGAGACGACGAGCCCGGAGACCTGCCCCGAGAGCTCACCGACCCGGCCGTCGTCCAGCGTCGTGCTCATGTGATCGAGTCCTTTCCGTTGGTGGTGCCGCCATCATCTCCGGATCGTCCGCCCGGCGCCAGTGCCGTCGCGGTGGCGTAGAAAGCAACGCGGCAGCCGAACGTCGGCCGCGGCGGTCGTCCGACACGCTGCTGCTTCCGCCTGTTAGCGACGATCACGAGCGTGGAACCGGGAGTGTCGCTTTGCGCGAATTCCGCAAGCGGACCGTACCGCTAGGCCGGCGAACGGCCCCCGCGGCCCGGCAACCGCAGCCTGCGGCGCCGCCCGCCGTCGCCGATCACCGAGACGACGGTCTGCGCGAGGTGCGGGCAGCCGGTCGAGGGGAACGCATCCCGCCGGTGCCGGTGGAGCACGAGGAACAGGTCCCCGGGCGGCGTGTCCCGGTATAGGCGGCCGAGGCGCAGGCGCTCGATCGCGGCGAGCGTCGGCGTGTAGATCGCGTCGTACCAGTTCGCCGCGATCTCCGCGTTCTCAGTCACGCGTCCGCGTGCCCGCATCATGTGGTAGCCGTGGATCTGGATGTTCTCCAGCAGCTCGAGGTAGTGCGCGGGCCGGCTTACGGAGACGCGCACGCCGGGGCGCCCCTCGGCAAGCCCGCTGTCCTCGAGGAAGATCCGCTCGAGCTCCCGGAGGACGACCTCGAGCATGTCCGCCCCAGCCGGGAGAGGCACGAGCGCGATGAGCTCGGTCACGTCGGCGTCGATCATCTCTGCGCCTCCGCGCCGGGCGAGGGCGGCGCGGTGGTGACCGTCGATCACGAAGTACGCATCACCGAGCTTGGCCGTGACGATCGGCGGGAAGGCGCCGTCAGCGAACGCGCCCTCGAGCGAGCGCAGTCGGTCGCGGCTGAAGGCGTGAAGTGGGCGGAAGTCGCGAGTGAACGAGCTGGCGCGGCCGTCTGTGCCGACCAGCGCATCGAGTGGGATCTCGCGGACGCCCAGGTACCGGCGCCCGAACGGCTGCAGTCGCCGCTCGACCTCGTCGAGCTCGAGCAGGCGGTCGTGGCGGCGGACCCTCATGGAGTATCAGCGGTTCAGTCGCTCGCGCACCCTCATCGTGAGTCGCTGGGCTGCCGCGCCTGCCTTCTCGGCTGCTGAGCCCGGCTTTGGAAGCATCCCGAGCTGGCGGCTCACGTCCGCCATGTCGAACAGGATTACTGAGCCGGCAGACGCGTCCGTCTCGGTACTCGTGGAAGTCGGCACCCTCGAACTCGATGGCCCTGCCGGTCGGGGCGAGTCCGGGCGGGTCCAGCGGCCCGGTGTGCGTGCCGGCTCCCTTCCACTCGAAGGCGGCCTTTGGTTGCCCCGGCACGATGTACGGGCCCTCGGTCATCAGGAACCGGAGGTCCGGGAAGGCGCCCCAGGCGTAGTCGAGGAAGGTCCGCACATCGCCGTGGCCATGCATCGTCGTCGGCCACGCGGAGTCGTCGTAGACGATGTCCTCGGTCATCAGGGCGAGCAGGCGGTCTTGCTCGTGCGAGTTCCACGCTGTCTCCCAGCGCCTGGCGAAGTCCTCCACCCAGGCCTGGTCGAGTTCCTCGCGCTGTGTCGCGCCCGTCTGAGCCATGGTGCTCTCCTCTCCGCAGGGTCCACGCGACTGATACGGTGGAGCGCCCCGGCGGAGGATCGCAGGCTCGCCACGGATCCCCCGAGGCTCTCGCGTTCCTAGATCGGGCTGCCGCTGCGTGGGCGGCGCTGCTGATGTTCCAGCCGGGCGGCGAGGCTTCGGACGTCTACGGATCCGCGCGCGACCCCGCCTGCTCACGCGCGTGGGTTCGGCGAGGGTGCTCACGCTTGCCGTGCTGCGCCTGGAGGTGCGCGGGTGCGGCTGCTCTGCCGGCTTCGGCCGTGGCTCCGCGTGGAAGTGCGGCGACGACGCGATCAGCGTGGGGCGCAGGCCGAGGCCCGGCGGGGTGCCGATGATCGCCACGCGGCGCACCGCTGTCGTGGTTTCCATCTGCTGTTCCGTGCCGATCGAGTCCATGCTGCGACGCTATGGCCGCGTGGGCGCGATCGCGTCGTCGCCAGGCCGGACTTCGGGCTCGTAACAGCGCGATGATTTCGCCTACTACTCAGGTCGGAGGCGGCGGAGCGGCTCAACGACGGCCATGATGCGCATCGGAGCGAGTGGCGCTGGCGGGGGACGCACTCCGACGGGACGCCGCTCGACATGGCGGGCGTGATCGTCTGCGGCGTCCGCGACGGCCGCCTGCGGTGGCCACGCCTCGTGCGCAGCATGTCCGGCGAACCCTAGGTTTCCTCAGACCAGCGCGGCCATCAGCTCAGCGGCGCGCCTCGCGCCGTCGCGCTCGACCTCGGCCGGGGCGGGGGTCTCGACCAGGGCGTCGGCTATCGCCGCGCCGATCGTGTCCGGCGTCTCCGTGTCGAAGTCCATCGCGCGGCCGCCTCCGTAGCGCTCGAGCCGGTGCCGGACGTGCACGTTCTGCTCGAAGTGGCGCTTCAGCGGGAAGCAGAGGAAGGGCCGCTTCGCGGCTATCAGCTCCATGCCGGTGGTCAGGCCGCCCTGAACGACGGCGACGTCGCAGGCCGCGAGGTGCCGCGACAGGCCGTGGACCTACGCCCGCACGTCGAGGCCGTCCTGAGCCGGGCTCGCGGATGACGAGCTCGCCGAGCGCTGGCGCGTGACGATGGGTGGCTGGCGCGACCTCCTGGAGTCCGTCTTCGAGGCCTGGGCCGGCGAGCTGGAGGTCGAGCTTCCCCTGTCGCCACGGGTGCTGGCATCCTTGGTCGCGAACGTGTTCCAGGGGATCGAGATCGAGCTGCTCGCCGGGGTGGGCGAGGAGGAGGCCCCGCATCGCGAGGCCCTGGAGGGACTCGGGCAGCTCATCGCGCAGGCCGAGGCGGGCAGGTGAGCCACACGCTCGGCGCGGAGTTCGCGCACGCGCTGGCCGCGAAGGACACGGTCCGGCTGCTCGAGCTCATGCACCCCGAGATCGACTTCCGCGGACTGACGCCGAACCGAAACTGGGAGGCGAGGGACCGCGACACGGTCATGGCGATCCTCCTCGGCCGGTGGTTCGAGGACAAGGACGAGATCGAAGGAGTCGAAGAGGTGGAGAGCGACAGCTTCGCCGATCGTCAGCGGGTGGGCTACCGGTTCAGAGTGACCAATCCGGACGGCCGCTTCCTGGTCGAGCAGCAGGCGTACCTCTCCGCTCCCGACGGGCAGATCGAGTGGATGCGCGTGGTCTGCTCGGGTTTCCGCCCGGCCAGCTAGCGCGTGACCGAGATACGCAGGTGCCGAGATGACGAGCGTGCGGCGATCGTGGCGATCGTGAACGCCGCGGCCGAGGCATATCGCGACGTGATTCCGGCCGACCGCTGGCACGACCCGTACATGCCGCGGGACGAGCTCGACCGCGAGATCGCTGCGGGGGTCGAGTTCTGGGGCTATGAGGCGGACGGCGAGCTGCTCGGCATCATGGGGACGCAGCACGTCGGAGATGTTGAGCTGATCCGGCATGCCTACGTGGCGCCGGCGAGTCAGCGGCGCGGCATCGGTGGCGTGCTGCTCGAGCAGCTCACCAGCTCGCTCACGCGCCCCATCCTGGTCGGCACCTGGGCCGCTGCCGACTGGGCCATCAACTTCTATCGCCGCCACGGCTTCGAGCATGTCGGACCCGAGCGCACGGCGGAGCTGCTCAGGACCTACTGGACGATTCCGGAGCGCCAGATCGAGACGTCCGTGGTGCTCAGTCGAGGAAGCCCAGCACCTCGCTGACGAACAGCTCCGTGGCGGCGTCGATCGCGGCATGCGTCTGGCCGGGCATGACGACGATGCGGCAGTTCGGGCAGCGCCGCCTCCACAGCCTCGCCTGCGCGGCTGAACAGCTCGGGGCTGTCTCCACCGAGGAGATACATGGTCGGCACCGTGAGCTCCGCGAAAGCGGTCCGGATCCCAGGCGTACTCCCGGTTTGCGCGCTCCTCCCTCGGAATCGTGTCCGCCGCGGCGATGCGCGCCTCCCACGCCGGGAGCGAGCGCAGCATCTCGATCTGGTCCGGCGGAAGCCCGGCCACCTCGCGCATGAACACGGCCACGAGCTCGTCGCGCTTCTCCGGCCTGGAGCAGCGCCTCGAGCTCCTGCACGACGTGGGCAGGTGTTGCGAGGAAGCCCATCGGCGGCTCGTAGAGGACGAGCTTGCTGATCCGGTCGGTGAGCAGGGCCGCCTCGAGCGCGCAGACGGCTCCGTGCGAGTGCCCGAGCAGGTTCACCTCGGTGCCCGCCGACTCGACCACCGCCACCACGTCCTCGAACTCACGCTCGAGCGCGTAGTCGGCCGCGTCCCCGCTCTCGCCCCGGCCGCGGCGGTCGTAGTTGAAGACGGTGAAATGCTCCTCGAGCGCGGGCAGCGCGGGCGCCCAGCGGCTGTGGTCGGCGGTCGCGCCGTGCACCAGCACGAGCGGCGGGCCCTCGCCGCTCTTCCACACGGCGAGGGAGTCCCGTCCGCGGATACGACCGTCTCGGGCATCGCGGGGCGCAAGCCTAGCCCAGCCGGGAAGCTCAGCCGACCAGCACCTCGCCGCCGCGATGGGGCGTCACGACTAGCGCGCTGCGACGGGCCCGCTCGGGTTCGGGGCGCACCGGGCGGAGCGTCAGGCCGGCTGCCGCGCGCAGCACCTCGCGCATCTCCATCTCCGCGAACGGCGCTCCGGCGCAGCGGCGCACCCCTCCGCCGAACGGGATCCACGACATCGGGTTCGGCGGCGGCTCGCCGTCGAGCCAGCGCTCCGGCCGGAAGGCGCCGGCCTGCCGGCCACAGGTCCTCGCGGCGAAGCGCCAGCCACAGGCAGGCGGCCACGTGCACGCCGGCGGGCAGCGTGCGCCCGGCGATCTCCACCGGCTCGAGCAGCCGCCGCGGCGCGATCGTCAGCGCCGGGCGCACGCGCAGCACCTCCTTCACGACCGCGTCGAGATAGGCGGGGTCGCCGTCGCGCAGGCGCGCCTGCACCCCCGGGTGGCGCGCGAGCCGCTCGAAGGCCCAGGCCAGCGACGCCGCGGAGGTGTCGTGGCCCGCCGCGAGCAGAGCCACGAGCTGGTCGCGCAGGTGCCGGTCCGTCGGCGGGTTGCCCTCCTCGTCGCGCTGCTCGAGCAGCAGGGCGAGCATCGAGTCGCCGGCCGGCTCGGCGCGCCGGCGTGCCACGAGGTCGAGCAGCAGCTCGTCGAAGCGCTCGACCGCGAGGCGGAAGCGGCCCCACGGGCTGCGCGGACCGAGGTCGCGCTGCACGAGCGACATCGCCAGCATGCGCGGCATCGAGCGGACGGTGTCGAGCGTGCCGTGGACCGCGTCGCGAAGCTGCGCCGCCTCCTCGTCGCGGGCGCCGAACACCACGCGCAGGATCGTCTCGAGCGTGAGCCGCTTCATGCGCTCGAGCGTGGTCACGCGGCCGCTCCACGCGCTCAGCTCCTCGCGCGCGAGCTCGGCCACCATCGGCTGGAAGGCATGCATTCGCTCGCCGTGGAACGGCGTCTGGATCAGCCGCCGCTCGCGCAGGTGCTCCTCTCCGTCGAGCACCAGGATCGAGTGCGGCCCGGCGAAGGGGCGCAGGAACTCCCAGCTCTGGCCGGCGGGCGCGATCGCGGGATCGAGCCGGAACAGCTCGCGCACCGCGTCGGGGCTCGAGAACAGCACCATCGGCTCGTCGGTCCAGTAGGTGCGGATCGTGACCGGCTCGCCGAAGCGCTCGTGCACCCGCCGCAGGAACGCCGCGGGCCGGGTCGTCCACGCGACCGTCTGCCAGGCGGCGGGGGCACGCGGGCCGGGCGGCAGGTCCATGGGGGTACCCTGGCAGGAGAGTCTCAGTGCCGTTTCTCGCCTACGTCCACGCTCACGACTCCGATCCTCCTGAGGAGCGCCGTGCCCCGTGGGAGCCGAACTGGCGCATCTGGCGCTGGGTGGCTGCGGCCGCGGTGGCGGGGTACGCGTCGGCGCACACCCACGGCGCGGCGGCGGCCGTGCTGATGCTCCTGGTGTTCGCGTTCGTCTGCCAGGCGGCCGCGGAGGCGCTGCCGAACGGCGACGGCCTCCGCGAGCACCGCCAGTAGGCGGCCGCCCTCAGGCGCTCGCCGCGGGCTCCTCGTCCTCCGGCCAGAAGTCCTCGACGCTCTCGGTGTCCGCGCGCGGGTCCTCGGACTTCTTGGAGACGATCACCACCACCGCGTCGCCCGGGCCCTGGTTCCAAACCGAGCGCGCCACCTCGGGCGCCACGCGCACGACGGTGCCGGCCGCCACGTCGATCACCTCGTCCTCGAGCTTGAACTGAAGCGTCCCGGACGCGACGAAGTAGACCTCCTCCTGCGTCTTGTGGCGGTGCCCGTAGCTGCCCTTGCCGCCGGTGAGCGGCGGCATGCGGCGCCAGGTGAAGCCCACCTGCTCGCAGCCCAGGTCGCTCGCCGCGCTCATGCGCATCTCTCCCGGGTAGTCGCCGAGGACGTCCGGGATCTCCTCGAGCGCTCTGATCGTGTAGTCGGCCATCTCACCTCCACTGTTCAAGGGCGTGCCGCACGCGCGGGACCCACCATGCGAGTTCCGCGCGTGCCCATTCTCGTTCGGCGGGGTCCGTATGCACAACTGCGCTGTGGCCGAAGATCCAGCCGTACTGGACGAGGCCGCTGATCATGCCGAGCTCGAGCGCCGCGGGATCGTCCCGTTCGCCGAGCGCGCGCCGGAAGTCCTCGACCACTTCGTCGTGCGTCGCGGCTATCCGCCATACGTCGTGAACCATGTACCAGGCCAGGTCGACCGCCGGGTGGCCCTGCGTGGCGAGCCCCCAGTCGAGCAGCACGAGCCGGCCGTCCGGCAGCGCGATGTTCTCGTCGCGCAGGTCGCCGTGGATGAGCGTCGTGCCGTGGGCGCCGAGGGCCGCGGCCAGCGGGGTCACATCGTCGACGAGCTCGAGCACGGCGCTGCCCACGTCGGGATCGACCGCCTCGCCGAAGGCCTCCCACGCCGCCTCGAACTGCTTCGGCAGGATGTCCACGGTCTCGCGCTCGCGCTCGGAGATGGCGGGGACCGCGAACGCGAGCCGGTCGCCCAGGGTCGAGAGGTGTTGAACGCCGTCATCCCAGAACTCCGCCCACATCGCCGCCGCGGATGCGAGCACGAAGCGGTTCTGCTCACGGGTGAGCGGGGTGGCCGCGTCGAGGAGCTCGGCGCTCACGTCGCGCATCACGACCCACCACGCCTCGCCGTCGCGCTCCGCGGCCACGATCGCCGGGTCGACCGCGGCGGGCATGCGTTCGAAGACGCCGTCGGCAAAGAGGAGCGCCTCGCGACCGGGGTCCCTCGTGGCGCGGCCGAGCCAGTCGGAGCCGGGCACGATGCGCTTGGCGATCAGCGCGCGCCCGTCGGCGAGCACGAGGCGGTCGATGCGGTTCCCGGACCAGCCGCTCGACGCGAGCGTCACGCGCTCCGCGATCTCGCCGAGGCCGGCGAAGAGCTGCTCCGCGGCTCCCGGGACCGGCTCTGAGGCGGGTGCGGTATGGGGACGGGCGGCGTATATCCAGTGCCGGGCGATGCATCCGTCGGTGTCGATGTGGAGGTAGTGGCGCTGGCGTACGGCGCCGCCGTCGTCCCCTATGCGCTCGAGCCAGACGGCGATGCCCGCCGGGTCGATCGCGGCATTCCACTCGACGATCCGGCCCGGGCCGGGAAAGCAGGCGCCCAGCGCACCGACCGCCTCGGCCGGCCCGCCCAGTCGCCGGCGGCTGCCGGGCACCGAGGCATCGAGGACGGCCTCGGGCGCGTAGGCCTCCGCCAGCGGCGCGAAGTCGCCGGTCTCGATGCCGGCTCGGAGCAGTTCGGCGACAGCCTTCGCGCTCACGCGCAGACACTAAGCGGGCACCCCCGCCGGAGGCTAGGACCAGCTGTCCCAGGCGGTGAGCGACGGCAGCGGGTCGAACGGCTTGCCGCCGTCGTACCAGCCGGGCCCGCTCCAGAGCTCGAAGTGGAGGTGGCAGCCGCGGGCGTTGCCGCTGTCGCCGACGGCGCCGATCGTCTGGCCCGTGTACACGCGGTCGCCCTCGGCGAAGGGGGAGGGCTGGTCGAGGTGCATGTAGACGTAGTCGATCTCGGTGCCGTCGCCGTCGATCACGAGGTAGTGGCCGGCGGCGGCGTGGTACTGCTTGAACTGCACGCGCCCGCCGCGGGCGGCGACCATGCGCGTGCCGCACTTGGCGAACACGTCGTGGCCCTGGTGCATGTGTCCCGCGCGGCCGGCGCCGAACTGCGCGCCCGCGCCGCCGAAGTCGTGGCGGCCGCGGACCGGGAAGATGTTGTCGTAGAGGTCGAAGGAGTCGCGCCCGATGTCGCCGGTCTGCGAGTTGCGCGCCTCGGCGCCGGTGGCGCTCGCCGCGGTGAGGCGGAACGAGTAGCGGCCCGGCTTCGCGGCCGCCCGGCCCAGGCGCCCGCTCCAGGAGATGCTCTGGACCTGGTCGGGCGCCACCTGCTGCGGGGTCCAGGTCTTCACTGCGGTCCCGTCGGCCGCGCTCACCAGCTCCACCTTGAGCGCGGTGGCCGACGCCCCCGAGAGCCGGAACGAGAACGTCACGCCCGGCCGCGCGCCCACGAACGCCTTCGTCCGGCTGGTGCCGGTCTCGAGATTCGGCGCGCCGCTCACGCCCGGTCCCGGCACCGGCGACAGCTCGGCGTTCGGCTCGGGCGGAAGGGGCGGGAGGATGAGCACGGGCTTGGTGGGCGCCGAGCGTGCGCCGCCCGACGTGGCGAGCGCGAGCGGCCCGGTCACCGCGCCGATCGGCACGCGCGCGTTGATGCGCTGGTTGCTGCCGGCGCGCACCTTCACGGTGGTGTCGTCACCGCTGCCGTAGCTGCCGAGGTAGGTCACCGATTTCACCCCGGCCAGTTCGGTCCCGACGATCTTGAGCACCGAGCCGCCGCGGGCGCGCTGCTTGCTCGCGCACTTGCGCAGGCAGGTGACCTTCGAGACCTTCGGGGTGGCCACGTAGACGGTCCCGCCTCCCGATGACTGTCCCGATGCCGCGGGTGCCGCGGCCAGCGCGCACAAAATCAGTGCACAGGCGCCACGCTTCGCGGGAAGACGGGTGTCTCGCAAACTCCTACGGCCTCTCTTCGGTTTGGGGCCTACGGGGTTAGCTGACGGGCTCGCGCCTGAAGAGCAGCGCTACGACCGGGATGATCCGGTTGATTCGCCCCCTCGAAGGACGTGTTTCGACGCCCCTCGAACGGTTCCCCCGTTCCCCGGGCCACGGCAGGACCGGAGATTCGGCAGGCACTTATTCGGCGGGCAGTATACCCACGGGCCGGACGGCGTCTACATGGCTACACTTCGAGCCCGGCCGCCTCCTGGCGGCTCCTTTGTGATGAAGACTTACGTGGCTACACCGGCTACCCGCGAGCGGAATTGGCTCGTGGTCGACGCTACCGGCAAGACGCTGGGCAGGCTCGCGACCCAGATCGCGGACGCCCTGCGCGGCAAGCGCAAGCCCCAGTACACGCCGCACATCGACGTGGGCGACTTCGTGGTCGTAGTGAACGCCGAGAAGGTCTCGGTGACCGGCAACAAGCGCGCCGAGAAGCTCTACTACCGGCATTCCGGCTATCCCGGCGGACTCCGCAGCCGTACGCTCGACGAGATGCTCGAGCGCCGGCCCGAGGAGGTCCTGCGCCTCGCCGTGAAGGGCATGCTGCCCCGCACGCGCCTGGGGCGCGCGCAGCTCCGCAAGCTCAAGGTCTACGCCGGGCCCGATCATCCCCACGCCGCGCAGAAGCCCGAGCCGATGGAGGTAGACGCCTGATGACCGAAGAGCCGCAGCAGCCCGAGGGCGAGGAGCCCGAGGACGAGGCTCCGGAGGGCGCTCCCGGCGAGCCCGGCGAGGGCACCCCGTCGGAGACCGCGCCCGAGCCCGACCAGGCGCCGGCCGACGCTGCCGACGAGCAGCCGGCCGACGCAGCCGACGAGCAGCCGGCCGACGCAGAGGCGCCCGGGCCGGAGATCGAGGGCCTCGAGGAGCTCGGCCAGGCCACGACCGCCGAGGGCGGCGAGGAGCCCGCTGCCGAGCCCGCTGCCGAGGAATCGGCCGAGGAAGCCCGCGCGCGCCCCCGCGCCGGCAAGGAGAAGGAGGGCGGCGGCCAGGAGGAGGTCATCCCGGGTGCGCATCTCGAGCCCGACCTCGTGCTCGAGGAGCAGCGCACCGAGGGCGGCGAGTACGACGAGTACGGCGAGTACGTCGAGGCCGAGGCGGGCGCAGCCGAGGAGGGCGAGCCCGGCGAGGAGGGCGCCGAGCCGGCGCCCGTGGCCCATACGCCGCTCGAGCTGGCCGCCGACGCTCGCTACAACGCCACCGGCAAGCGCAAGAGCGCGATCGCGCGCGTGATCCTCAAGCCGGGCGAGGGCACCTACACGGTGAACGGCCGCCACCTCGACGAGTACTTCCCGCGCGTCCGGCTCCAGCGCATGGCGAGCCAGCCGCTCGAGGCCGCCGGCTATGCCACCCGCATGGACGTGGTGGCCCGCATCCACGGCGGCGGCGTGTCCGCGCAGGCGAACGCGCTGCGCCACGGCATCGCCCGCGCCCTCGTGGAGGCCGACCCGGCGCTGCGCACCGAGCTCAAGCGCCGCGGCTACCTCACTCGCGACCCGCGCGAGAAGGAGCGCAAGAAGGCCGGGCTCAAGAAGGCCCGCAAGCGGCCGCAGTTCTCGAAGCGCTAGTTCGCCTCATGCGGTTGTTCGGGACGGACGGGGTCCGCGGGGTCGCGGGAGAGTTCCTGACTGCCGACCTGGCGCTCAGGCTCGGCCGCGCGGCCGCGCTCACCGCGCCGGTCGACCACCCGCAGGTCCTGATCGTCCGCGACACGCGCGAGTCGGGCGAGATGCTGGAGGCGGCGCTCGCTGCCGGCATCGCCGGGGGCGGCGGCCACGCGCTGCTGGGCGGCGTGCTCCCCACGCCGGGTGCCTCCGTGCTGGTCCGGCGCTACGGCTTCGACCTGGCGGCGGTCGTCTCGGCGTCGCACAACCCCTACCAGGACAACGGCATCAAGTTCTTCGGCCCCGAGGGCATGAAGATCGGCGACGACCAGGAGGCCGAGATCGAGCAAACCCTCGACCACCCTCAAGGGGGTCTGACCCCATTGAGGGTTGGGCGGCTGCGCGAGCTGCACGGCGCGGGCGGCGACTACCTGCGCGAGCTCGAGCTGCGCTTCTCGGAGCTCGACCTGAGCGGCATGCGCGTGCTGCTCGACTGCGCGAACGGCGCGACCTACCGCGTCGCGCCGGAGATCTTCCGCCGCCTGGGCGCCGAGGTGGACGCGATCGCCGTGGAGCCCGACGGCCGCAACATCAACCACGGCGTGGGCTCCACCCACATCGAGGCGCTCGCCGAGCACATGGACGGCCACGACGTGGCGTTCGCGTTCGACGGCGACGGCGACCGCGTGCTCGCCCTGGACCGCAACGGCACGGTCGTCGACGGCGACGAGCTGATGGCGCTCGCCGCGCGTCCACCTGCGCGGCAGCGGCCGCCTGGCCGGCGACGGCGTGGCCGTGACCGTGATGACGAACTACGGCTTCCACCGCGCGATGGCCGCCGCGGGCATCGAGGTGGCCACCACGAGCGTGGGCGACCGTCACGTGCTCGCCGAGCTCATCCGCCGTGGCTGGGCGCTCGGCGGCGAGCAGTCGGGCCACATCATCGACACGGGCTTCGCCCCCTCAGGCGACGGCACGGCCGCCGCGCTGCTCGCGCTCGAGGCGCTCGAGGGCGCCGACCTCGCCGACCGCCACGCGATGGAGAAGCTGCCCCAGCGGCTCGTGAACGTGCGCGTGCGCGACCGCACTGCGCTCGAAGGCGCCGACAGCGTCTGGGCGGCCGTGGAGCGCGAGGCCCAGGCGCTCGAGGGGCGCGGCCGGGTGCTGGTGCGCCCGTCGGGCACCGAGCCGCTCGTGAGGGTGATGGTGGAGGCCCCGCAGGAGGACGAGTGCCAGGAGATCGTGGACCGCTTGGCGAATCTCGTCGAGACAGAGCTAGGCTGAGCCAGTCATGTGCGGCATCATCGGATACGTCGGGTCGCGCGAATGCCGCGACCTCCTGCTCCAGGGCCTTCAGCGCCTGGAGTACCGCGGCTACGACTCCGCCGGGCTGTCGCTCGTCACGAACGGAGCGATCGACAGCGTGCACGCGGTCGGCAACCTCCAGCACCTGCGCGACGCCGTGGCCGAGTCGAACGGTGACCTGAGGGGCTCGACCGGCATCGGCCACACGCGCTGGGCCACCCACGGCCGGGTGACCCAGGCGAACGCCCACCCGCACTGGGACACCTCCGAGCGCTTCCACATCGTCCTCAACGGGATCGTCGAGAACTGGACCGAGCTGCGCCAGCGCCTGATCGCCGAGGGCGCCGAGTTCACCTCCGAGACCGACGCCGAGGTCGTGGCGCACCTGATCGCCTCGTCACTTCGACGGAGACCTCGTCGAGGCCGTCCGCCTCGCCTACAACGAGCTGCGCGGCCACTACGCGTTCGTCGCCATGTCGGCGGAGCAGCCCGACGTGCTCGTCGGCGCCCGCAAGGAATGCCCGCTGGTCGTGGGCGTGGGCGAGGGCGAGAGCTTCATCGCGTCGGCGATCCCGGCGTTCATGTCGGAGACGCGCAACGTCCAGCTCGTGCACGACGGCGAGATCGTGGCGGTCACGCCGCAGGGCTCGCGCTTCATCTCCCCGGACGGCACCGAGATCGAGCGCGAGGTCGACCGGGTCGAATGGAACGACGAGGAGGCCGAGAAGGGCGGCTACGAGACCTTCATGCTCAAGGAGATCCACGAGCAGGCCGACGCCGTGGCCGAGACCGTGGCCGGCCGCCTCGGCGAGGCCGGGGTGGAGCTGCCGGACATCGGCATCTCCGACGACTTCCTCAAGGACGTGCGCCGCGTGGTGATCGTGGCCTGCGGCACCTCGTACCACGCCGGCCTGGTGGGCCGCTACGCGCTCGAGTGGTGGGCGCGGATGCCGGTGGAGATGGACATCGCGTCGGAGTTCCGCTACCGCAACCCGGTGCTCGACGAGCGCGACCTCGTGATCGGCATCTCGCAGTCCGGCGAGACCGCCGACACGCTGGCGGCGATGCGGCTGGCGCGCGAGCGCGGCGCGAAGGTGCTCGCCATCACGAACATCCAGGGGAGCCAGGCCACGCGCGACTCGGACGGCGTCCTGTTCACGCGCGCGGGCCTCGAGATCGGCGTGGCCGCCACCAAGACCTTCGTGGCCCAGGTGGCGGCGATGTACCTGTTCGCGCTGAAGCTGGCGCAGCTGCGCGGGCGGCTCGAGCAGGACGTGATCGACAACCTCACCGCCGAGCTGCGCGCGATGCCGCACGCGATCGCCGCGTGCGTGGAGAGCGTGGACGACCGGATCAAGGCGATCGCCGAGCACTGGAAGGACGCGGGCTTCTTCCTCTACCTCGGCCGCCACGTGGGGCTGCCGATCTGCCTCGAGGGCGCGCTGAAGCTGAAGGAGGTCTCCTACATCCCGACCGACGCCTACGCGGCCGGCGAGATGAAGCACGGGCCGATCGCGCTGCTCGACGAGCGGACGCCCGTGGTCTGCGTGGCCACCGACTCGCCGGTGCTCGACAAGGTGCTCTCCAACATCGCCGAGGTGCGGGCGCGCGGCGCGCACGTGATCGCCGTGGCCACCGAGGGCAGCGGCCAGGTCGCGGAGCACGCCGAGGAGATCGTGGAGGTGCCGCGCACCGACTGGCTGCTCCAGCCGCTGCTGGCGGTGATTCCGCTCCAGCTCTTGGCGTACTACATCGCCCGCGCGCGCGGCCTGAACGTGGACCAGCCGCGCAACCTCGCCAAGACCGTCACGGTGGAGTAGCTTCGCCGCCCATGGCCGGCGTGGGCATCGACCTCCTCGACGTCGGGCGCTTCGAGCGCGCGCTCGAACGGCGGCCGCGTCTGGCCGAGCGCGTCTTCACGGACGCCGAGCGCGAGTACGCGGCCGCACGCGCGCGGCCCGCGATGCACCTGGCGGCGCGCTTCTGCGCGAAGGAGGCCGTGGCCAAGGCGCTGGGCCTCACCGGCTGGAGCTTCCGGGACGTGGAGGTGGTGGCCACCGGCGCGGCGCCGGAGGTCCGCCTCAGCGGGAGCGTCGCCGCCCGCGCGGCCGAGCTCGGCGGCGAGCTGGCGATCTCGCTCACGCACACCGACGACGTGGCGGGCGCCGTCGCGGTCCTGCGGTGAGCCCGCTCCCAGACTGGGCAGAAGCGGTCTACGAGGCCGCCGAGATGCGCGCTGCCGACGCCTGGGCGATCGAGGAGCAGGGCGTGCCGGAGGCGGACCTGATGGAGCGAGCGGGCCTCGGGCTCGCGCGCATGACCGCCGCGGTCGCGGCCAGCGGCCCGGTGCGGATCGTGGTCGGGAAGGGCAACAACGGCGGGGACGGCCTCGTGGCAGCGCGGCTCCTGCGCGAGGACGGCTACGAGGTCGAGGTCCTGGACGGCACGCAGCCCTTCGAGCGCGACCGTCTCGAGGGCTCCGGCGTGGTGGTGGACGCCCTGCTCGGCACGGGCTTCGAGGGAGCGCCGCGCGAGCCCGTGGCGTCCGCCATCTGGGCGATCAACGAGCAGGACGCCCCGGTCGTGGCCTGCGACGTGCCGTCGGGGGTGAACGCCTCGACCGGGGAGATCGAGGCCGAGGCGGTGCGGGCGGCCGTGACCGCGACCTTCCACGGGTCGAAGGTCGGCCTGCACGTGAACCCCGGCAAGGAGCACGCGGGGCGCGTGGAGGTGATCGAGATCGGGATACCGCGCGGGGCCCCGGCCCCGTCCGCCGCCGGGCTGATCGGCGAGGCCGTGCTCGACCTATATCCGCGCCGCTCCCGCACCGGCTCGAAGTTCGAGTCGGGCGTCGTGGTCGTGGTGGGCGGCTCGATGGGCCTCACCGGAGCACCCACGATGGCCGCGCGCTCGGCCGCGCGCGCGGGAGCCGGGTACGTCCAGGTGGCGGTGCCCGGTCCGGTCCAGCCGGCCGTGGACCTGCGCCTGCTCGAGCAGATGAGCCGCGGGCTCCCGGACGACGACGGCTTCCACACACCGGCCGGCGTCCCGGACGTGGAGGAGATGGCCGAGCGCGCCGGTGCGGTCGTCCTCGGCCCGGGCCTCGGCCGAGAGGAGGGCGCCCAGGAGTTCGCACGGGGTGTCGCGCTCGCGGTGGAGGCGCCGCTGCTGGTGGACGCCGACGGCCTCAACGCGCACGCGGGCCGGCTCGAGCTGTTCCGCGAGCGGGAGGCCATTACCGTCCTCACGCCGCATGAGGCCGAACTGGGACGGCTGCTCGACGTCAGCACTGAGGAGGTGGCAGCCCATCGGTTGGCGCACGTCCGCGAGGCAGCCGAGCTGAGCGGGGCGGTGGTGCTCCTGAAGGGGGACGACACGATCGTCGCCCGGCCCGGCGGGCCGGTGGCGATCAGCCCCGGCGGGACCCCGGCGCTCGCCACGGCAGGCACCGGCGACGTGCTGTCCGGGCTGATCGGCGCCCTGCTCGCCAAGGGCATGGACGCCTTCGAGGCGGCGGCGCTCGGCACGCTCGCCCACGTGCTGGCGGCACGCGCGGCGGCGGAGCGCCTCGGCCCCGACCACGTGATGGCCGGCGACGTGATCGAGGCGCTGCCCAACGGCCTGACGCGCCGCTGATCCGGGACCGACGGCGGCGGCGCCAGAACCTCCGGTAAGGTCGCGCCGTCATGGCGGATCGGATCAGCGAGATCATGGACTCGAGCCCGGTGACCGTGGCGCCCGACGCCTCGGTCGAGGACGTCGTGGCCGCGCTGCGTGAGAACGAGCTGCCGGGTATCCCGGTCGTGGACGCGGACGGGCAGCTGGTCGGGATCGTGACCGAGGCCGACCTGGTGCTCCCGGACGACCAGGGCGACCTCCACATCCCTCACTACGTGAACCTGTTCGGCGGCACGGTCTTCCTCGAGTCGCTCCACCGCTTCGAGGACCGCCTGCGCAAGGCGTTCGCGGCCACCGCCGAGGACATGATGACCCGCGACCCCGACACGGTCGGCCCGGACACGAGCGTGCGCGAAGCCGCGCGGCTGATCCACGAGAGCGGGCACAACCGCCTGCCCGTGGTGGAGGACGGGCGCCTCGTGGGAGTGGTCACGCGCCTCGACGTGCTCGGCGCCCTGGCGGCGTGACCGGCCGTGCCGTCGCTCGCATCGACGTAGGCGCAATCGAGCGCAACTGCGCGCGGCTTCCGCAGCCGCTCTGCGCCGTGGTGAAGGCAGACGCGTACGGCCACGGCCTGGGGCCCGTGGTGGAGGCCGTGCTCGCCGGCGGGGCCAGCTGGCTCGCCGTGGCCACGGCCGGCGAGGCCGCTGAGCTGCGCAGGCTCGCCGTGGACGTGCCGATTCTCGTGATGGGCGCCGTTACGCGCGAGGAGCTCCAGCTTGCTATCGACGCGGGGGCGGACCTGGTGGCGTGGTCGGAGGAGGTGGCCGAGGCCGCTCCGCGCGTGCACGTGAAGCTCGACACCGGCATGGGCCGGCTTGGGACGCGCGATCGCGAGCTCGCGCTGCGGCTCGCCGCCGGCCCGAACACCGTGGGCCTGATGACGCACTTCGCAACCGCCGACGAGCTGGACGATGACCTCTTTCCCGCGCAGTTGGAACAGTTTGGGCGTTTCGTCGACGAGGTGGCTCGCGACGACGTGATCGTGCACGCCGCGAACAGCGCGGCGGCGCTGCGCGAGCCTGCTGCGCACTTCGACATGGTGCGCTGCGGCATCGCGATCTACGGCCTCGACCCCTTCCAGGCCGACCCTGGCGCGCACGGATTGGAGCCGGCGCTGTCGCTGCACTCCTGGCTCGCCTCCGTCCGGCGCATCGAGCCCGGGGAGAGCGTGGGCTACGGGCGTCGCTGGCGAGCGAGGGAGCCGACCTGGGTCGGCACGGTGCCGGTGGGCTACGGCGACGGCTGGCGGCGCGCGCTCACGAACGACTGCGACGTGCTGATCGGCGGCCGGCGCCATCCGCTCGCGGGCACCGTGAGCATGGACAACGTGACCGTGGACCTCGGACCGGACCCGCACGCGGAGGTCGGCGACGAGGTGGTCCTGATCGGCTCCCAGGGGGAGGAGCGGATACTTGCCGAGGAGGTGGCGCGGCGGATGGGCACGATCAACTACGAGGTCACGACAGGCCTCCTGCCGAGGGTCCGCCGCGAGCATTTCCGGTGAGCAGGTCCTGGATAGTCGGCGGCGCCCTGCGGGATGAGCTGCTCGGCCGCGAGGTCACCGACATCGACATCGTGGTCGAGGGCGATCCCGAGCAGGCCGCGCGCGAGCTGGCGGCCGAGCTGCGCGGGCCGGTGTTCCAGCTCTCCGAGGCCTTCGGCGCATGGCGGGTGGTCGACAGGCGCGAGGGTCGCATCTACGACTTCGCCCCGCTCCAGGGCGCCACGATCGAGGAGGACCTCGCGAAGCGCGACTTCAGCGTGAACGCGATGGCGCGCCCGAGGGACGGCGGCGAGCTGATCGACCCGCTCGGCGGCCGCGCCGACCTCGAGGCCCGCACGCTGCGCGTGCTCGGCCCGGCCGCGTACGAGAACGACCCGCTGCGGCCACTGCGGCTCGCGCGCTTCGCCGCCGAGCTCGGCTTCACGCCCGACGCCGAGACAGAGCGGCTCACGGCGGAGGCCGCTCCGCACGTGGCCGAGGCGTCCGGCGAGCGCGTCTTCGCCGAGCTGCGCCGGCTCGTGCTCGCGCCGGGGGCAGTGGACGGCCTCGACCTTGCGGACCGGCTCGGCCTGCTGCGCGCGGTGCTGCCGGAGCTCGCGGACCTGCACGAGGTGGAGCAGAGCCACTACCACCACCTCGACGTCTACGGCCACACGATCGAGGTGTTCGAGCACCTGGTCGAGCTCGAGCGCGACGCCACGGGCGAGCTGCGCGAGGTGCTCGACGAGCCGCTCGCGGACGAGCTCACGCGCGCGGAGGCGCTGCGCTTCGCGGCGCTCCTGCACGACATCGGCAAGCCCGCCACCCACCACGTGCGCGAGGACGGCCGCGTGACCTTCATGGGCCACGACCGGCTCGGGGAGGAGATGGTGCGCACGATCTGCCGGCGGCTGCGGACCAGCGAGCGCCTCTGCCGCTTCCTCGAGGGCGTGACCCGCCACCACCTGGTGGTCGGCTTCCTGGTGCACGAGCGCCCGCTCGACCGCCACGCCGTCTACCGCTACCTCGAGCGCACCTCGCCGGTGGAGGTGGAGGTCACGCTCCTCTCCGTCGCGGACCGGCTCGCCACGCGCGGCAAGAACGCCGAGCGCGCCATCGACGCCCACCTGGAGCTGGCCGAGGAGCTGATGCCCGCCGCGCTCGAGTGGCGGCGCAGCGGCCCGCCGCGCGTGCCGGTCCGCGGCGACGAGCTCGCGGCCGAGCTCGGCATCGACCACGGGCCCGAGCTGGGGCGCCTGCTCGACCAGCTCGCGGAGGCCGCCTACGCCGGCGAGGCCACCGATCGCGAGCAGGCGATCGCTCTCGCCCGGACGCTCCGCCACAATCACGAGCGATGATCGTCGACTGCGCCATCTACGAGGAGGGCAAGCGGCGCGACGGCCAGGTGGGCCTCGAGCACGCGTACGACGTCCGTCACGAACCCGGGAAGTTCGTCTGGATTGGGCTGTACGAGCCCACCGAGGAGGAGTTCGCCTCACTACGGCGCGAGTTCAACCTGCATCCCCTCGCCGTGGAGGACGCCATCCACGCCCACCAGCGCCCAAAGGTCGAGGTGTACGAGGACATGGTCTTCCTCGTTCTCAAGACGGCCCGCTACGTCGATCCCACCGAGGTAATCGAGCTGGGAGAGCTGCTGGTGTTCCTCGGCGACGACTACATCATCACGGTGCGCCACGGCGAGGCCAGCTCGCTGAAGCCGGTGCGGGAGGCGTTGGAGGAAGACCCCGGCCACCTCCGCCACGGCCCGGGCGCGGTGCTTCACGCGATCCTCGACCGGGTCGTGGACGACTACAGCCCCGCGATCCAGGGGCTCGAGACGGACATCGACGAGGTGGAGGACCAGCTCTTCTCCGGGGAGCGCACGAACCCGGCCGAGCGCATCTACCGCCTCCAACGGGAGGTGCTCCAGTTCCGCAAGGCCACCGCGCCGCTGGTCGAGCCGATGGAGCGGCTGGCTCACGGGCAGTACTCGCAGATCCACCCGGAGATTCGGGAGTACTTCCGCGACGTGAACGATCACCTGATCCGCACGCGCGACCAGCTCGACGCGATGCGCGACCTCCTCGCCGGCTCGCTCCAGGCCAACCTGGCTCAGGTCGCGGTGCGCCAGAACGACGACGTGCGGCGGATCTCCGCCTGGGTCGCGATCATCGCGGTGCCGACGGCGATCGCGGGCATCTACGGCATGAACTTCGAGCACATGCCGGAGCTGAAATGGGAGCTCGGCTACCCCGCCGCGGTGTTTTTGATGTTGGCCATCTGCACGATGCTGTACCGCGGCTTCCGGCGCGCGGGCTGGCTGTAGGCTGCCCGGCCATGCGCGACGACGACTGCATCTTCTGCAAGATCGTGGCGGGCGAGCTGCCGTCCGAGATCGTCCAGGAGGACGAGCACACGCTCGCGTTCATGGACATCAACCCGTGGACGCGCGGGCACGCGCTGGTGATCCCGCGCAACCACTCCCGCAACCTCTACGAGGCGCCGGAGGAGGACCTGGCGCAGTCGATGGCCGCCGCGAAGCGGCTGGCGCTGCGCATGCGCGACGCCCTCGCCTGTGACGGCGTGAACGTGCTCAACTGCTGCGAGCCGGCCGCCTGGCAGACGGTGTTCCACCTGCACCTGCACGTGATCCCGCGCTACGACGACGATCCGCTCCAGCTCCCCGGCCAGCCGCAGCAGGTCGAGCCGAACGAGCTGGCCCAGGTGGCGTCAGAGCTCCGCGGTGGCTGAGCGCGCCCGGCTGGAGCGCGACGGGGACGTGGGCGTCCTCGTGATCGACAGCCAGCCGCTCAACCTGTTCGACGCCGAGATGGTGCGCGACATCCTGGCCGGTCTCGACCAGGCCGACGGCTGCCGTGCGCTGCTCGTGAGGGCGGAGGGGAAGTACTTCACCGGCGGCGTGGACGTGAACGCCTTCCAGGGGCTCTCGCAGGCGGGCGCCGAGCAGCTCACCGCCGACCTGCTCGCGATCACGCACAGGATCGAGGAGCTGCCGTTCCCGACGCTGGCATCCGTGCAGGGGCTCTGCCTCACCGCCGGCCTGGAGCTGTCGCTGGCCTGCGACATGATCTGGGCTGCCGAGTCGGCCCAGTTCGGCCTGGTGGAGGCGGTGATCGGGCTCACACCGCTGATGGGCGGCACGCAGCGGATCGCCGAGCGCGCCGGCCCCGCGCGGGCACGCGAGCTCGTGATGAGCGGCGGCCTGTACGACGCCG
Source organism: uncultured Thermoleophilaceae bacterium (assembly GCA_963771715.1). GTDB lineage: Bacteria > Actinomycetota > Thermoleophilia > Solirubrobacterales > Thermoleophilaceae > JACVRW01. The sequence goes on along the minus strand of CAVYUQ010000023.1, from coordinate 38,247 downwards.
CGGCGCTCGAGCGCTGGAACGTCGTGAACCGCGTGCTGCCCGACGCCGAGCTCGCCGAGAAGTCCCTGCGCTTCGCGCGGCGGCTGGCCGCGGGGCCCACGAGGGCGCACCACGCCACTAAGCGGATCGTGCGGGCGTTCCTCGAACACGGAGTGCGCGGCGCCGACGACGCGACCGCCGCGATCGCCGCGCCGCTGTTCGAGACGAGCGACCTGCGTGGGGCGGTCGACACCTTCCTCGAAGAGGGCCCTGGCAAGGCGAAGTTCGACGGGGTTTGATGGCTTTCCGCCGCCAACCCCTGGTAGCGTGGTGCCGTCAGGGCTGGCGTGAGCCGGCGTAGTTGAAACATGCAAGTGCCGGTACGGATTCGCAGCAGCAAGGCCGACCGGGCACACGCAGGAAGGGGCAATCCACGTGCCTACCGGAACGGTCAAGTGGTTCAACGACGAGAAGGGCTACGGGTTCATCACGCCGGACGACGGCGACCGTGACCTGTTCGTCCACTACACCGGCATCGACGGGCAGGGCTTCAAGTCGCTCGCCGAGAACTCGAAGGTCGAGTACGAGGAGGAGACCGGCGACAAGGGTCCCAAGGCGGTGAACGTCCGCGCCATCTAGGCGCCGCAACGCCGTGCCCAAGGAAGAGAAGATCGAGATGGAGGGCGAGATCCTCGAGGCCCTCCCGAACACCATGTTCAAGGTCCAGCTCGACAACGGGCACGAGGTGCTGGGTCACATCTCGGGCAAGATGCGGCGCCACTACATCCGCATCCTGCCGGGCGACAGGGTCAAGATCGAGCTGTCGCCGTACGACCTGGACCGCGGCCGAATCACCTACCGGTATAAGTGAGGCCCGCCCGCGCGCCGCAACACCAGGCCGAAGGCGGTGTTTGTACCCCGGTCATGAAGCGAATCCTCCTGCTGACATTCGTGCTCGCGGCGGCGCTCGCGCTGCCCTCGAGCGCATCCGCCCGCATCATTGAGCTGGGCGCCACCGCCGACGCCGCCTCGCTGAACTGCCCCGGCACGACCGAGGCGCCGTGCGTGGCGGCCGTGCGCATGACGGGATACCAGGGCCGTGCCTCGGGCGGACCCAAGAACCCGTACTACATCCGCCGGGACGGCCACCTCATCGCGTTCACGGTCCAGCTCGCCAAGCCGACGGCCGAGGAGATCGGCTTCTTCAACGACAACTTCGGCACCCCGTCCGTGGCACGCATCTCGGTCCTGAGGCGAGGCACCACGTTCAAGACGCGGCTGGACCACCGCCTGATCAAGCAGTCGGACCGCTTCGAGCTCGACGCGTACTTCGGGTCCAAGCCCACGTTCGTGTTCGACCGCCCGATCCCGGTCAAGAAGGGCAACTGGATCGCCATCACGGTGCCCACCTGGGCGCCGCTGCTGTCCACGAATCTCGCGCGCACGAACTGGTGGCGCTCCTCACGGCCCCGGAACAACTGCGAGCCGCCGAGGAGCCTACGGCAGTTCGCGCTGGAGGACCTGCGCGAGGTCGCCCAGTTCGGCTGCACCTATCACGGGGCGCGGCTGCTCTACACCGTCACTTACGTGCCGAGCAACCGCGTCACGAACGAAGCAGCCGGCTAGAAAAAGCCCTTCAACCAGCCGCGCCATCGCGGTAGCATCGACCCGATGACCACCGAGGGGTGGATCTTCATGGTCGGGTTCCGCGTCTTCGACGTCGGGTTGCTCGTCGTCTGGCTGATCTGGTTCTTCCGGCTCCGCGACGACGACGACGATTCGCGCGGCGACGACGGCGGCGGGGGCGAGGGCCCGGGTCCGCGCCCGAGCCGCGACGGTCCCGGCGGCGGCGGCATCAAGCTGCCGCTGGGCGCGTGGAGCCTCGGCCGCGGCCGGGTGCGCGACCACTCGCGCCGGCCCGGCCCGGCGCGCCGCCGCGACCACGAGCCGCTGGTGCCGTCGCCCGCACGTGTGAGACGCCCGAGCTCGCCCGTCCCGGCGCATCGGCAGCGTCGCGCCTGATAGCTTGCGCTCCGTGATCGACTTCGGGTTGGTCGACGAGGACGTCGGCGAGACAACCCACGTCGTGTCGCTCCGGGGGGAGATCGATGCGATGACGGCGCCTAGGCTGGGGAGCCGTCTCTTCGGATTGGCCGACGAGGGCAAGCGGGCGGTGGTCGTGGACCTCGCAGAGGTGAGCTTCATGGACTCCACGGGAATCGGCGTCCTGCTGAACGCCCTGCGCCACTACACGGCGCGTCACATGCAGATGGTGCTCGTGTGCCCGACCGAGCGCGTGCTGCGGCCGTTCCAGGTCACCGGCCTCGTGGGCCACCTAACGATCGTCGACTCGCGCGAGAAGGCGCTCGGCTGCCTCGTCTGAGGTCAGCCGCAGGCGCCAGGATTCTCGTTGCAGTACTCCTCGAAGCGCTCGGCGGGGCTGTCCTGGGGCGGCGCGGTGTCGCTCTCCGGCGAGTCGGCGGGGGCGGTGTCGGACGGTGGCGGTCCCTCGAGCGGGAGCGTCTCCGTGGCCGGGTCGACCGTCGTTGAGGAGGTCTCGGTCTGCTCGACGGTCGGGGCCGCCTCGGTGCTCGGAAGCGACAGCTCGGGCAGCTCGCGCGTGGTCTCGGCCGGCTCGTCGTCGTCGCCGCAGCCCGCGAGTGCCGCGACAAGCAGCAGCGGCAGCAGCCGGGCTCTGAGGCTCAGCGCTCGACGGCCGGGAGCCGCCGGCCGCAGTGTGGGCAGTCGTTCAGGTCGTTCTGGACGAGCTGCTCGAGGGAGCATCCGCACAGCCTCAGGTTCTCGACCGCGTAGGGAAGGTTGCTGGGCGACGGGGCGAGCGGGAGCATCGCCCCCACCACCTGGAACTCCTCGCCGGTCTCGGCGTCCACGTAGGTCACCCCCGGCTCGACCTCGCGGATGATCTCGCGGTCCGAGCGGGCACGCAGGCGGTACTTCTGGCGGGCGGGCATCGGCGCGGAAGAATAGCGGCGAGGCATGCGGATCCTGATCTTCCACGGCTACCTGCTCCGGGGGACCGGCAGCAACATCTACAACGCCAACCTGGTCCGGACGCTGGCCGAGCTCGGCCACGAGGTCCACCTGCTCTGCCAGGACCGCCACTACGAGCCGCCCGAGGGCGTGACCGTGCACCTGCCGGACATCGGGCGCGTGCTGCCCGTCTACGTGGCCGACGCATACGAGGGCTTCGACGCGAAGCCGTTCCAGGAGCTCAGCGACGCCGAGCTCGAGCACTACATCGGCGCCAACGTGGAGGCCGTGCGCGCCGTCCCCACGCCCGACGTGGCGCTCGCGAACCATCTGGTGATGGGGCCGGTGATCCTGGCCCGTGCGCTTGCGGGAGCGGCTCCGTACGCGGTCAAGATCCACGGCAGCGCGCTCGAGTACACCGTGCGCCCGCACCGCGAGCGCTTCCTCCCGTACGCGCTCGAGGGGATCCGCGGGGCGAATGGGGTGCTCGTGGGCTCGCACCACACCGGCGAGTCGCTCTTCGAGGTGCTGTCCGACGAGCCGTCTCTGCGCGAGCGAACGCGCCTGGGCCCGCCCGGCGTGGACGTGCACAGCTTTCGCCGCCGCGAGCCGGATCTGGAGCGGGTGGCGTCGCTGCCGGCGGCCGGCTGGGGTGGCGAGCAGGGAACCGCCGATGTGCTGCGCACGCTCGACCTCTCCCGCGACCGGATCGTCAGCTTCGTGGGCAAGCTGATCGTGTCGAAGGGCGTGGACCTGTTGCTGGCGGCGTGGCCGCTGGTGGTGGATCGGGTGCCCGACGCGCGGCTGCTCGTGGTGGGGTTCGGCACCTACCGCGAGGCGCTCGAGCGCTTCGTCGACGCGCTGCGCGGCGCCGATGTCGAGGCATTGAGGGAGATCGCTGCGCGCGGGCGCGAGCTGGAGGGCGGCCCGCCGGGCGAGCTCCGCCACCTGAACGCGTTCCTCGACACCGTCGGCGAGGACTGGCTGCGCGCGGCGCCCGCGGCCGCCGAGCGCATCCACTTCACCGGCCGGCTCGAGCATGACGACCTGCCCGACCTGCTGCCCGCGGTCGAGGCGCAGGTGATGCCGTCCACGTTCCCGGAGTCGTTCGGGATGGTGGCCGCGGAGGCCGCCGCCTGCGGCGCGCTGCCGCTGTCCGCCAACCACTCCGGAATGGCCGAGGTCACGGCCACGCTGGCCCCGGCGCTGCCCGAGGAGCTACGACCGCTGATGTCCTTCGAGGTCGGCCCGGGCGCCGTCGGGGAGATCGCCGAGAAGCTCGTCACGTGGCTCACGCTCGACGCGGCGGAGCGCGAGCGGGCGCGCACCGCGCTGGCCGCCGAGGCCGCCCGCCGGTACTCGTGGGAGAGCGTGGCGGAGGGCGTGATCGAGGCTGCGTCCAGCCCCTCCAGTGGGTAGTGTTCCCGCCCCGTGAGCCTCGCCCGCAACACGGTCAGGCCCCTGCTCGCGGCGCTCTGCGCTGCGGCACTCGCGCTGCCGCTCGCGGCGTGCGGGCGCGACGAGCCCGACCTCTCGAACGGCAAGGCTCAGTTCGTCGAGAAGTGCGGTTCCTGCCACGCGCTCGGCCGCGCCGGCACGGCCGGGACACAGGGGCCGAGCCTCGACGCCGCCTTCCAGACGGCCCTGGCCGACGGGATCGACCGCGACACCGTGGAGGGCATCGTGCACAAGCAGATCCTGCACCCGCGCAGGAACAGCATCATGCCCGCGGGGCTCGTCAAGGGCGACGACGCCCGCGACGTTGCGGCGTACGTGGGCTACGCGGCGGACAGGTCGGGACAGGATGAGGGAGCGCTCGCCTCGGCCGGCCTCGCCCAGGCCACGACCGGCGAGCAGATCTTCACCGCTGCCGGCTGCGCCGGCTGCCACACCTTCGCGCCGGCCGGCTCTAACGGCACCATCGGCCCGAACCTGAACGAGCTCGCCCAGGCCGCGGGCACGCGCGAGCCCGGCAAGTCCGCCGAGGAGTACGTCCGCGAGTCGCTCACCAAGCCCGAGGCCTTCCTGGTGCAGGGCTTCGGGAACACGATGCCCTCCTTCGAGGGCCGCCTCACCGACAAGCAGATCCAGGCGCTGGTGGACTACCTGCTGAAGAACGGCGGCGGCTAGGCGTACCCAAATCTGAGGGTATGTAACGCCGTTTAGGTGATACCTGCTCGGGTAGCACCCTCCTTGTTCAAGGTGTCGGGTCGTTCCATCCCCCAGGACTCGCACCCCCTCTATTCACTCATCAAGGAGGAAGAGTGATGTTTAAGCCCATGCGCGTTCGCGCATCGATTTTGGCCGCCGCAATCGCGGCCTCGTTCTGTATCGCCGCTGCACCCGCTGGTGCACAACAGCAGCAGGGACTGGTCAACGTAGACCTCTCCGACGTCACCGTCCAAGTTCCGGTCGCTGTCGCCGCGAACATCTGCGACGTCAACGTCGCAGTTCTCGTGAGCGACCTGCGGGATGACGCCGCGATGTGCAATGCGACCGGCGATGCCGACGCGATCACACCGGCCGCCGGTGGCGGCGGCGGGGCCGGGCCGCAGGAGGGCCTGGTCAACGTCATCATCGAGGACGTCACCGTTCAGGTCCCGGTCTCAGTCGCAGCAAACGTCTGCGATCTGAACGTCGCCGTGCTCGTCGAGCTGCTCACCGACGATTCAGCCGCCTGCGTGGCGGACGCCTCGTCGCGGGCGCAGGGCTAGAGCCAGATCCGGCGGGGCGGCCCTCGAGCCGCCCCGTCCGGCTCTATCCGACCAGCGGCAGCAGCTCTTCAAGGAGCTCCGGCGTTGCGGCCGCCACCACGCCGTGGGGCTCGCCGTCCAGGTCGGCGGTCACGCCGCCCGCTTCTTGCACCAGGAGGCGCCCGGCGGCCTCGTCCCAGCGCTGCAGGCCGCGCTCGTAGAACGCGTCCACGCGCCCGGCCGCCACGTAGGCGAGGTCGAGCGCGGCGGCGCCCGCCCGGCGCAGGTCGCGGATGCGCGGCAGCAGTCCCAGCAGGATCTGGGCCTGCTGGGCGCGCCGCTCGGACTCGTACGAGAAGCCCGTGGCCACCATCGCGCGGTCGAGCGAGCGGCACTCGGTCACGTGGATCGGGCGCCCGTTCACGGTGGCTCCCTTCCCGCGCTCGGCCTCGAAGCACTCCCCGCTCACGGGGTTGAACACCACGCCCACCGCGAGCCCCTCCTCGTCCTCCAGGGCGATGCTCACGCCCCACGCCCGCAGGCCGTAGAGGAAGTTGACGGTGCCGTCGAGCGGGTCGACGATCCAGCGGCGGCCGCTCTCGGCCGTGCTGCGGGAGCCCTCCTCGCCCACGAGGCCGTCGTCGGGCCGCTCGGCCTCCAGCAGCTCGCGGATCATCCGCTCGGCCTCGCGGTCCGCGTCCGACACCGGATCCGTGGCGGAGCTCTTCGAAGCGAGACCCTCGGGCGCCCGCCCGTAGTACGAGATCAGCACCTCTCCGGCGGCGCGCGCGGCGCGCTCAGCCAGCTCGAGGTCCGAGCTCACGTGATCGCGCGCACGGCGAAGACGATGCCGAGTACGACCGCCGCCACGACCAGGACGTAGAGCAGGAAGCGGAACGCCTCCTGCTCGGACCTGAGCGGATTCAGCATGCCTAGAGGAGGTAGACCGACGAGTACACGACGATCCACATCACGTCGACGAAGTGCCAGTAGATCCCCGGCACCTCGACCCCGCGGTGCTCCTTGGCCGTGAAGTGGCCGCGGAAGGCGCGGATCGTGGCGAACGTGAGCAGCGTGAGGCCCACGGCGACGTGGGCTCCGTGCAGGCCGGTCAGGCCGTAGAAGATCGTGCCCTGCGCGTGGTCGTGCGGCGCGAAGCCGATGTGCACGTACTCGTTCACCTGGATCGTGAGGAAGGTGAGGCCGAGCAGGGAGGTGGTGAGGAGGCCCACCCTCAGCGCGTTGCGGTTCTCGTTGCGCGCGCCCTCGAGCGCCCAGTGCATGGTGAAGCTCGACGAGACCAGGATGGCGGTGTTCACGCCGGCGATCGCCTTCGGCAGGTCGACGCCCTCGATCGGGAACCAGCCCGAGTCCGCCACGACCCTGACGAAGAAGTAGGCCGTGAAGAACGCTCCGAAGAGCATCACCTCGGAGATGATGAAAAGCAGCATCCCGAGGAACTGCGCCTCCACGCGCGACGAGACGTTCGCCGGGGGCGGGCCGTGATGGTGCTCCGCGTGAGAGGCGGCCTCCATCAGCTCTCCTCGCTCACCACGTGCTCGACGGGCTTCCCGGTGCTGGCCTGAACGCGTCCCACGAGGTCGCCCCGCAGCCACCCCGAGCGCGTCTCGGGGAACGTCGAGATGACGATGTCGTCGGGCGCGTAGAACTGGAGCGCGTTCTGGATTGCGGTGAAGGGGTCCGGGTCGGTGACCTGGCCGATGGCTTGCAGCCCGGCGTCCTCGAGCTCCTTCAGCGTGTGAGCCAGGCGCTCGTTGGCATCCCCCTCGCCGTTCTCCCCCGATTGGGGCGCGATCACGATGAAGCGTCGCGGCTCCTCCTCGGCCTTGCGCTTCAGGGCGTCCAGCAGCGGCCGCGAGCTCACGGTCTGGTTTGCGACCACGAGGGTGCGCTTCACGTCGTCGCGCTCCGAGTCGAGGTCCACGACGACGTGCTCGACGGGGCGCCGCGTTGCGCGCTTGAGGCGGTCCACCAGTCCCTGGCGCAGCCAGCCGGAGCGGGTCTCCGGGTGGGTCGAGACGATGATCTCGTCGTAGTCCTCCTCGCCGAGAGCGTCCATCACGGCGGAGTAGGGGTCCGGGTCCATCACCTCGCCGTCCGCCTTGACCCCTTCCTCGTGCAGCAGCGCGAGCGTGATCTCGAGGCGGTTCTGCGCGGCGTCGCGCACGTGCTCGTCGTAGACCACGTAGCCGTGCTTCGGCTGGTTCTGCGGGCTGACCACGTGGACCTGGACCTCTTCGCCGCCGGCGCGGCGCTTGACCGCGTCGATCAGCGGCTTGCCGGCCACCGTCTCGTTCGCCACTACGAGGATGCGCTTCATGGCTCAGTCGGCGGAGGAGCCCCGCCTCCACCGGCCGGCGTGGGCACGGCCGCCGGCTGCTTCTCCTTGAACACCGCGTGCACCGCTCCCGGCACGCCGTACTCGTACGGGCCGCCGACCACGGTCGGGATCTCGTCGAAGTTGAACACGGGCGGCGGCGAGGACACCTGCCACTCGATCGAGTGGGCTCGCCAGGGGTTGCCCTCCGCGGCGGGGCCGTGCCGCCACGAGGCGATCATGTTGTAGAGGAAGATCAGGAACGACGCGCCGAAGATGAACGCCGAGATCGAGATGATCACGTTCCAGGTGGCGTACTGGTCGGCGTAGTCGGCCACCCGCCTCGGCATCCCGTCGATGCCCACGAAGTGCATCGGGCCGAAGGTGAGGTTGAAGAAGATGAACGACAGCCAGAAGTGGATCCGGCCCAGCGACTCGTCGTACATCCGGCCGGTCATCTTCGGGAACCAGTGGTAGATCCCGGCGAAGATCGTGAAGACGGAGCCGCCGAACAGCACGTAGTGGATGTGGGCGACGATGAAGTACGTGTCCGACACGTGGATGTCGAACGGCACGACGGCGAGCATGATGCCGCTGATCCCGCCCAGCGTGAACATCGTGAGGAAGCCGAGCGCGAACAGCATCGGCGTTCGGAGATGGATCACGCCTCTCCAGAGCGTGGCGAGCCAGGAGAAGATCTTGATGCCGGTCGGCACCGCGATCAGCATCGTGGTGATCATCATCGGGACGCGGATCCAGCTCTGCATGCCGGACACGAACATGTGGTGCGCCCAGACCGTGAACCCGAGGATCACGATGGCCACCAGCGAGAACGCCATCATGCGGTAGCCGAACACCGGCTTGCGCGCGTGGGTCGAGATGACCTCGCTGATGATCCCGAAGCCCGGCAGCATCATGATGTAGACCGCCGGGTGCGAGTAGAACCAGAAGACGTGCTGGTACATCAGCACGTCGCCGCCCGCGGCCGGGTCGAAGAAGTGCGTGCCGATGCGTGCGGTCGAGCAGCACGAAGAACTGTGAGCCGGCGATGAACGGGGTGGCGATCACCACCAGCAGGGAGGTGGTGAAGTTCGCCCACACGAGCAGCGGCATGCGCCAGAAGGTCAGGCCCGGCGCGCGCATCGTGATGATCGTGACCAGGAAGTTGAGCGCGGTCGCGATCGACGAGGCGCCCGCGAACTGCACGCCGAGCGTGAAGAACTGCTGGCCAAGCGGCGTCTCGGTCGACAGCGGCGCGTATGCGGTCCAGCCGGTGGCGAACGCGCCGCCCTCGGCGAAGTAGGACGCCAGCATCATCACGCCGGCCGCCGGCAGCATCCAGTACGAGAGCGCGTTCAGGCGCGGGAACGCCATGTCCGGCGCGCCGATCATCAGCGGGATCACGTAGTTCGCGATGCCGGCGAAGACCGGGATGATGAACAGGAAGATCATCAGCGAGGCGTGGACCGAGAACAGCCCGTTGAACGTGTTCGGGTCCACGAACTGCGTGCCGGGCTGGGCGAGCTCCGCGCGCATCAGCATCGCCATCAGGCCGCCGGCGATGAAGAAGAAGAAGGTCGTGCAGATGTACTGGATGCCGATCACCTTGTGATCGGTGTTCACGCGGAAGTAGTCGCGCCAGCTGTACGCGCCGTGGCCCGAGTGGTCCTCGGGGACGGTCGGGGCGCCCGAGGCCCAGCGGAACCAGTAGTCGAAGCAGCCGATCCCGATCAGGTAGCCGAGCGGCGCGGCGATCAGCGCGCCGACCGTGATGATCGCGTCCCAGTTGAGGATCGGGTCCCAGCCGTAGAGCGCCCGGACCGCGACGACGATGCCCATGCCGAGGCCGAAGCCCAGCGCCATGCCTAGGAAGGCGCGGTACCAGCCGGGTGCGAGAAGCCTCTGCGTGAGCGTCATTCCTGCGACTCCAGAAGGTACTTCACGAGTGCGTCGATCTCCTCCTTGGAGAGCTTGGTGCCGAAGTCCTGCGGCATGATGTCGGGCTTGTAGCCCTTGGTCACGTCGGCATTCGGGTCCACGATCGAGGTGCGGAGGAAGTTCGCCTTCACATCCCCGAGCTTGCCCAGGTCGGGGCCGACCTTTGCAGTTGCACCGGCCGCCTTCAGCGTATGGCAGCCCTCACAGCCGTTCGCCGTGAACAGCGCCTCGCCGTCAGGCGCGGCGGCCTGCTCGCCGCCTCCGCCACCGCCGCCTCCGCCCGCGGCCTCGCGCTGCTTGCTCACCCAGCTGTCGAACTCCGAGGCGGGCAGCACGCGCACGAACTGGCGCATGGTGGAGTGCCCGATGCCGCACAGCTCGGCGCAGACGACCTCGTAGCGGCCGGGCTTGTCGGGCGTCACGCGGATGGTCGTGGTCAGGCCCGGGACGGCGTCCGACTTCAGCCGGAACTGCGGCACCCAGAACGAGTGGATCACGTCCTTGGTCTTGATCTTGAACTCGATCGGGCGGTCCACCGGCAGGACCAGCTCGGGGCTGTTCACCTTCTGCGAGGGGTACTCGAAGGTCCAGGTGAACTGCTGGCCGGTCACGTTCACGACCATCTCGTTCCTCTGCTTGGCCTCGAGGTCGTCGAGCACGACCCAGCCGTAGATCGCGAGCGCCGTGACCATGATGAACGGGATCGTGACCCAGATGATCTCGAGCCTGGTGTTGCCGTGGATCGGCGCGCCGTCACCCATGTCGCCCGGCTTGGCGCGGAAGCGGACCACCGAGTAGATCGCGATCGTCATGACGAGCACGAAGACCGGCACCGAGCAGATCAGGAGGACGTCGTAGAGCGTGTCGATGGTGCCCGCCTCGCCCGCGGCGTTCTCGGGGAACCAGTCGATCCAGAGCGTGATCGCGATGCCGATCAGCGACGCGAACACCCCGATCCCGATCATGCGGGCGACCGGGTGCTTCTCGCCCTCGAGCCTCGGATCAGTCTCGGGCGGGCCCTTGGCCTCGTCCGACTCCACGCGGTCCCTCTCCGTCACGGCGCGCGAGTTTATTGGCTAGTCAAGACAAGGGCATGGCTGCGCGCGGCGGCTCAGGCGGCTAGCTGGCCCGCCCCCCGCCGAAAGCTCGACGGAGGGACGCCCTGGTGGCGCCTGAAGACCTTGGCGAACTGCGCGGCCTGGCGGTAGCCCACCGCGGCGGCCACGTCCTGAACGGCCAGCGACCCGTCCAGCAAGAGCTGGGCCGCGCGCGCCATCCGCACCCGCTGAAGCTCGCGACTGAAGCTCGTGCCGCCGGCCTCGGCGAAGGCGCGCTGGAGCTGGCGGCGCGAGGTCGCGATCTCGCGCGCCACGCTTGCGAGCGAGAGGTCGTCGTCGCCGTAGCGACGCGCGATCACCACCAGCGCATCCCGGTACAGGTCACGTCGTCGTTGCACGGTCGAGGCCCGCACTAAGACGAAATACGGCGACGGCCCCTTTTCGGATCATCGGGTACGCTGACTTGAGCCGATTGTCACTAGCTCAGGAGGAAGCTGCATGCAGGTCCGGACCGGGATGAGCAGCATGGTGGTGACCGTGAGCCCCGGTGTCACGCTGCACGACGCCGCGCGATCGATGGCCGAGCGGAAGGTCGGCGCGGCGGTCGTGATCGACCCCGAGCAGCCCGGCCCCGGGATCATCACGGAGCGCGACGTGCTCCAGTCGGTCGGCAGCGGCCAGGACCCGAACACGGAGCTGGTGCGCGACCACCTGTCCCCGAGGATCACCTTCGCCGCGCCCGACTGGTCACTCGAGCGAGCGGCCGAGGCGATGGTCGCCGGCGGCTTCCGCCACCTCGTAGTGGTGGACGGCGGCGAGATGGTCGGCGTGCTCTCGATGCGCGACATCGTGCGCTGCTGGGTCGAGGACGGCGCCACCTCCTCACTGCCGCGAGACGCCGCCGGCAGCGAGGCGTAGAGCACCGAAGAAGATCGACCGTCCTGCCTAGGGGTTGGATACCAACCCCAGAACAGGACGGTCGCCGCGCGACGCCGCGGGCAGCGAGGCGTAGAGCACCGAGGAAATCGACCGTCCTGCCTAGGGCTTGGATACCAACCCCAGAACAGGACGGTCGACGGAAATCGACCCCTTCACCGCTGCTGTCGTAGGCGCGGCGGGCACCCATCCGGCGTGAGCGGAGCGCCGCGGCAGCGCCCCCTAATGCTCCAGCGGTAGCTCCGAGATCTCCTCGCGCGTCTCGCCGATCCAGCGGACGATCGCCACCAATGCGATCACTACGCCGATCGCCACGATGATCCAGGAGAGGACCACGCCGATGATCGCGATCGTCAGGCCGAAAGCGGTGGCCACGGGGAGGTAGGAGGGGCCGGGGAGGTGGACGATCTCGCCGGGCTCGTCGGCCGACGGGTCGGTGACGTGGACCTCCTCGGCCATCAGTAGATCAGGCCCACTACCCAGGCGAGTGCGAAGACGATCACGGCGATAGCGCCGGCGATCAGCCCGGTGCGCAGGTTCTTGTAGGCGAGGCCTCGATCCACGGGTGGTGGTTTTAGCAGCTAGAGAAATCGGGCGCCAGGACCCGGGCGCACAGCGATCGCTCGCTCCGGCAGCGCGGCGCCTGGCGGGAACAGAGCGAGCACTGAGCCGCCGAAGCCGCCGCCCATGATGCGCACCCCGAGCGCGCCCGCGTCCCTGCACGCCTCGACCGCGCGCTCGACCTCCGGGACGGACACCTCGTAGTCGTCGCGCAGGCTCGCGTGCGAGGCGTTCAGCAGCTCGCCGAGCGCGTGAAGGTCACCGGCGGCGAGCGCCGCCACCGCGGCGTCCACCCGCTCGTTCTCGCCGATCACGTGGCGCACGCGGCGGTCGAGCGGCGCGGGCAGGTCCGCGCCGTCGTCGGCGTCGCGCAGCGACTCGAGGCCGAGCAGCTCGACGGCACGCCGGCACTCGTCGCGGCGCTCGTTGTATCCCGACTCGGCCAGGCTCCGTGACGCGCCGGAGTCGAGCGTGGCCAGCGTGTGGCCGTGGAGGTCCAGCTCGACGGCACGTGCCTCGAGCGTGCGCATGTCCAGGCGCACGGCGCGCCCCTTCTCGCCGAGCAGCGAGGCGAGCTGGTCGAGCAGGCCGGTCTCCTGGCCCGCCCACTCGCTCTCGATCCTCGAGCACAGCCGCGCGAGCCGCACCGGCCGCGGCGGCTCCGCCCCGGCGACCCCGCAGAGCGCCAGCGACAGCGCCACGCACAGCGCCGCCGACGAGGCGAGCCCCGCGCCCTGGGGAAGGTCGCTCGTGATCCCGAGCGTGCAGCCGGGCACCTCCACGCCGCTGCGGCCCAGCTCCGCGACGGCGCCCCGCAGGAAGCGGTCGTCGCCCGCGAGGTCCGGCGCCAGCAGCTCGCCGCCGTCGTGCAATTCCGCCGTCACCGTGACCCCTCGATCGATTGCGAAGGGCAGGCAGAGGCCGTCGTTGTAGTCGGTGTGCTCGCCGATCAGGTTCACGCGTCCAGGCGCGAAAGCCCTGATCCCGTGCGGGTTCATGGACGTCACCCTACGTGCTCGGGGGCACGTCCATGGACGGATTGTGGAGTGGCGCGGGTCAGCAATCGCACCTACCTTCGACTGGCGGGTTCGTGCGCTATGGAGGGTGCGCGGCGGCTACGGAAAGGGACTGGAGAGAGCGTGATCGGCGAACGGCGGGCGGTGCAGGCATTCCTGCAGGCAAGGCCCCTGAGCCGTGGTCCGCTCGAGGTGGAGCTGCGGGAGGCGGCCCAGACCAGCGACCCACGCTCGGGCACGCCCGTGCTCGTGCCGCCGCTGGTGGTGCTCTGGATCGAGGAACGCCCCGTGGCCGTGCGCGTCCGCACCGTCGTGGCGATCAGCCGCTTCCCGCCGGAGCCGCGGCTCGTCTCGATGCTGGAGGCGGACTGCCTCGCCGCCGGGCTGGCGGTCGAGCGCATCCCGGAGGCCGGCCTCTGGCGCCTGTTCGCGCAGCCGCCGAGGCCGCGGCTCGCGCGCGGATGAGCGCGTGCGTCCTGCGGCTACCCTGCTGCCCGTGAAGCGGGCGACGAAGTGTCCTGGTTGCGGTGAGCCGGTCAGCGTCTTCGCTGCGGGCTGCGCGATCTGCGGCACCGATCTCGAGCAGCACCGCCGCCAGCTCGACGAGCGGCGCATCGACTTGCCGCATGTGCCGCGCCCGGCTCGACGGTTGCCTCTGGGCCTCGACGCTCACTTCGCGCTGGTGGCCCTCGTGCTGCTGGCCACCCTCCTGAGTCCGTTCCTCGCCCTGATCATGGCGGCGATCGGCGCCCAGGACCGGCACCGGAACGGGCAGATCGGCCAGCGCAACCTCTTTATCGCGCTCGCCGTCTTGAACCTGGCGCTGGCCTTCCTGCCCACGCTGCGCTTCGGGCTCTACTCACTCCTGACCTAGCCGCACGTGCAGGTGGTTGTCGTGGTGCGTGAGCGGCTGCACGCGCCCGGGCGGACCGCCGAGGCCGGTGTTCGGCCCCACGAAGATCACCTCCGCGCCCGCGGCGAGAAAGCGGTCCACGAGCTCCTGCGAGAGGCGCCGGTCGATCTCGCTCGCGTCCCGGGGCGCGAGCTCGCGCTCGTCCGCGCGGGGGTAGTAGACGTCCACGTCCAGCCCGTTCTGGTGGCTCGCGTGCCCGATGTAGCCGAACCGGGGCCCGAAGTCGCCGCCGTGAGGACGGCTCAGGTCGCCGATCGCCATCCGCGGCGCGCGGGGGTGGGCCGCGTGGTAGGCGCGCGCCACGTCGAGCACCACGCGCACGAGTCGGTCGGTGCCCCAGCGCCGCCAGTCGCGGTTGGGCGAGCGCCGCAGCACCGGGTCCCATGTGAAGAACGTGCGGCCCTCGGCTGGAAGGCGCACGCCGTGCTCGAGCCGCCCGGCCGTGTGCGTGCCGAGCGCGGTCGAGTGGTGCCAGTGCACCTGGAGTCCCGACGCGGCCATCGCTAGCCCGAGCGCGATTTGGGTGGCGAGCTGCACGTCATTCCGGACTACGAGGCCGCGCCGCAACCGGGTCCATTGCGGGAACCTCGCCTCGCTGACGGGTGTAGAGAGGGCATGAGCCGATTCACGCTGGTCGCCGCGGCGGCGCTCGCGGCTGCACTAATAGCGCCGGCCACCAGCCTCGCGGGCGGGTGGGCCACCGTCGGACTCAGCTCGCTGCCGGACGGCGTGCGCCCCGGCGAGGAATGGGTCGTCGACCTCACCGTGCTCCAGCACGGGCGCACCCCGCTGGAGGGCGTCGAGCCGAAGGTCCTGGTCGAGGCGGCGAGCGGCGGGACGCAGCAGGCCTTCGTGGCGAGGCCCACCGAGCGCCCCGGCGTGTACCGGGCGCGGGTTGTGTTCCCGGCCGCGGGCGAGTGGGCCTACTCGGTGGACGACGACTTCTCGCAGGTGCACGAGCTGGGCAGCGTGCGGATCGGAGCCGCAGGCGCGGGCGCCACGCCCGCCGCGGCGACGGCGCGGACGCCGCGGCCGCCCGACCAGGGCGACGGCGTCACGCTGGCCGGGGCGCTCGGGATCGCCTTCGGAGCCGGGCTGATCGCAGCGGCCGTCACGACGGTGCTCCGGCGGCGGGGCGAGCCGAAGCCAGCGGAGGGATGAAGGAGGCGCTCGCCTCGGGTCTCGGAGCGGCCGCGCTGGCGTTCGCGGTGGTGGCGCTGGGCGTGGGGATCCGGGATGGCTCGGCCGCGCCGGCGACCGCCGGCGCGCCGACGGACCACGAGTCCGGCCGCGCCGTCTTCCTGCGCATGGGCTGCGGCAGCTGCCACACGCTCGCCGCGGCAGGCTCAGCGGGCAGCATCGGCCCGAACCTCGACGAGCGCCTCGGGGGGCACACGCGCGCGTCGCTGATCGCGCAGATCACGGATCCGCCACCCGACGCGGAGGGCTTCGACGTGATGCCCGCGGACTTCGGCAACCGCATGAACGCGCGCGAGCTCGACTCGCTGGTGCGCTTCCTGCTGGCGGCGCGCTAGGCGTCGCGCGCGGTCAGCAGCACGCGGTTGCCCGACGGGTCCGTGGCCACGATGCCCTCGTCGAGCCGCTCCGTGTCGGCGCCGGCCTGCGCCAGCCGGTCGGCCGCGCTGTCGCGCTCCGCCGTGTTCGGCAGCACGAGCTCGTAGCGATCGAGCCCGAGCGCGCCCTCCGGCGGCGGCGGCGCACCCTGGCTCTGCCAGGTGTTCAGCCCGAGGTGGTGGTGGTACCCGCCGGCCGCCAGGAAGAGCGCGCCGGGATAGGAGCGCACCATCACGTCGAGGCCGAGCGCGCCGTTGTAGAAGCCCTCCGCCGCCGCGATGTCCGCGACCTGGAGATGCACGTGGCCCATGGTCGTGCCCGAGGGCATGCCGTTCGCCTCCCGCTCGCCGGGGTCGAGCTCGCCGAGCACGCTCTCCAGGTCGAGCGGGAGCGTGGCCATCGCGAGCTCGCCGTCGTTGCGGCGCCATTCCTCGCGCGGCCTGTCGCGGTAGATCTCGATCCCGTTGCCCTCGGGGTCCTGGAGGTAGAGCGCCTCGCTCACCAGGTGGTCGGAGGCGCCGGTGAGCCGCCAGCCCGCGCCCGCCGCACGCTGAAGCGACCGCGCCAGTTCTGCCCGATCGGGCACCAGGACCGCGAGGTGGAAGAGGCCCGTGCTGAAGCTCGGCGGCGGCGGGGCGTCCGGTGCCCCGACCAGCTCGATCAGGGGCTCGCCGCCCTCGGCGCCCAGGCGCACCACGTGGCCCTCCCGCTCGGCCGCCCTGAGGCCGATCACGCGCTCGTAGAAGGCCGTGAGGTCGTCGAGGTCCGCCACGCGCAGGCGAACCTTTCCGATGGAGGTGTCCGGGGGGATCATGTCACCGCCTCGAGTGCGTCGGGCTCCGTTCTGAAGAAGCCGAAGAAGGTGATCTTCCCAGCTTCCACTCGCGCGCCCAGCCAATAGGTCTGGTCGATCGGCACGCCGCTTCCGGCACCCGTGGCCGTCACGTCGAGGCCGATCACCACGGCACCGTCCTCGTCGTGCGACGCGGATCGCGGCTGCGGCCGCCAGTCGGGGAATACGCCGAAGACCGCGTCGAACCAGTCCCTCACCCCCTCGTGCCCGTGGTAGAGCGGCCGCTCCGCCTCGGTGAGCAGCGAGCGCAGCTCGATCCGAGCGTCCGCCACGGCGAGAATGCCGCCGAGGTCGCGCCGCATGAAGGCGTCCACGGCGCGCTGCACCACCTCCTCGGACATCAGCGGACGACCCCTGCGTACGCGCTCAGGGCCGGCTGGCCGCCGAGGTGCGCGTACAGCACGTTCGAGCCCTTCTCGATCTCGCCCCGGCTCACCAGGTCGATCATCCCCGCCATCGACTTCCCCTCGTACACCGGGTCGGTGATCATGCCCTCGAGCCGCCCGGCGGTCCGGATCGCCTCGAGCGTCTGCTCGTCGGGGATGCCGTAGGTGCCGGCGTGGTAGCGGTCGTCGAGCACGATCTCGTCCTCGCGCAGCTCGCGCCCCAGCTCGATCAGCTCCGCGGTGCGCCGTGCGATGCGGGCCACCTGATCGCGCGTCTCGGCCGGCCGCGCCGAACCGTCGATCCCGATCACGCGCCGCTCGGTGTCCTGAGCCGCGAATCCGGCGATCATCCCCGCCTGGGTGCTCCCGGTGACCGAGCAGACCACGACGGTGTCGAAGAAGACCCCGAGCTCGCGCTCCTGCTCGGCGAGCTCCTGCGCCCAGCGCGCGAAGCCGAGCCCGCCGAGCTCGTGGTCGGAGGCCCCCGCGGGGATCGCGTACGGCGTGCCACCCGCCGCCTCCACGTCGGCAAGCGCCTGCTCCCAGCTCTCCTTGAAGCCGATCCCGAAGCCGGCCTCGACCAGCCTCACGTCGGCGCCCATGATGCGCGAGAGCTGGATGTTGCCGACCCGGTCGTAGACCACGTCCGGCCAGTCCACCCAGCTCTCCTGCACGAGCACGCAGCCGAGCCCCATGCGCGCCGCGACCGCCGCCACCTGGCGCGTGTGGTTCGACTGGACGCCGCCGATCGAGACCAGCGTGTCGCAATCCTTCGCGAGCGCGTCCGCCACCAGGTACTCGAGCTTGCGCGTCTTGTTGCCTCCGTAGGCGAGGCCGCTGTTGCAGTCGTCGCGCTTCGCCCACATGCTGGCGCCGCCCAGGTGCGCCGTGAGACGGTCGAGCGGATGCACCGGAGAAGGACCGAACAGAAGCGGTTCGCGGGGGAAGGCGTCGAGGTTCATGCGCGGATTCTCGACAATGTCGGAAATGGCTGAGCCCACGGTCGACGATCTACCCGCCGAGGCGGATGCGCTCCAGGTGCGTTCGCTGTCGCTCGAGAGCATCGAGGGGGACGACGTTCGCGAGCCGCACCGGCACGCGTACCACGAGCTGATCTGGGTCCGCGAGGGCTCCGGCCGGCACCTGATCGACGGCGAGCCGGTGGAGTTCGGGCCCCGCATGCTCACGCTGATCGGGAGGGGACAGGTGCACCAGTTCGAGCGCGCCGACCGGGTGAGCGGCGTGGTCGTGCGCTTCGACGACCAGTGGCTCATGGGCTCGCGGCGCTGGCTGTTCTCGGGCGGCTCATGCACCGCGCTGCACGTGCCGGAGGAGGACGCGCCGCGCTTCGACGCCCTGCTCGAGCTCCTGCGCGAGGAGGTCGAGCAGCCCGCCGGCCCGGAGTCCGCCGAGCTGCGCCGGCACCTCCTGTCGGCCGCGCTCCTATGGGCTCAGCGCTGGCGCGAGGCCCAGCTGGAGGGCGGCGGCGCCACGAGGGCTGACGTGCAGCTTCAGCAGCGGTTCCTCGAGACGCTGGAGCGCGATTTCGCAAACTGCCACGACGTGGGGCACTACGCGTCCGAGCTCGGGGTCACGACCGGCACGCTGTCGCGGACCCTGATGCGTCTCTCCGGCCGCACGACGAAGCAGCTGATCCTCGACCGCGTGCTGCTCGAGGCCGCGCGCCTGCTGCGCTTCAGCGACCTGTCCGTGAAGGAGATCGCCGCGCGGCTCGGCTTCGCGGACCAGTTCGCGTTCAGCAAGGCCTTCAAGCGCCAGCGCGGCGAGGCGCCGCTGGACTTCCGCAACCGCTCCTAGGGCCTGCCCCTGGTCGCCGCGGGCGCAAGCGCCGCGGCGACCGAGAGCAGGTGGCAGCAGGGGAGGAGCCGCCTCACGGCTACGACTCCTTGATCTGGTGGTTCGCGAGGAAGAGGCCGTTCGGGTCCCACTCCGTGCGCAGCGCGCGCAGCAGCCGCCAGGTGTCGGCGTCGAAGAACGTCTGGGCGTCGACCTTGCCCTCCTCGAAGTTGAGGTAGCGCGTCCCGGAGTCCCACGGCGCGAGCGCATCGGCCACTGCCTCCGC
Source organism: uncultured Thermoleophilaceae bacterium (assembly GCA_963771715.1). Taxonomy (GTDB): domain Bacteria; phylum Actinomycetota; class Thermoleophilia; order Solirubrobacterales; family Thermoleophilaceae; genus JACVRW01. The sequence continues at coordinate 18,927 of CAVYUQ010000023.1, read as the reverse complement.
CTGGCCGTGCACCTCGCCGTACTGCTCCGGCGAGAACACCCCGCCCACCGCGAACATCAGGTAGTCGCCGTCGAGCGTCGCTCGTGCGCCGTGCCCGGGAGCCTTGCGGCTCATGGCGCCGCCGAGCGAGCGCAGCTCGACGTTGGCGAGCTGGGAGCCCGAGCCGGGGCCGGCGGTCTCGACGAAGGCGTCGATCCCGGCGGCACTGACGTCGCTGATCATGCGCGACGAGCCCACGTACGGAAGCGGCGCGTCGGGGTCCATCGCGAGGTAGCCGAGGGCGCTCGGCGGGACCATCGCGAAGGTGTTCATCTCGGGGCCCAGCTCCACGAGCGGGCGGATCAGGTCCGCGCCGTCGGCCTCGTTGCCGAGGTACGCGGCCTGGAGAATCGTGAACGACTTGCCGCGCAGGATCTCCGGGATCTCCGGGAGCGGCGGGACCTGCACGACCCGGCCGACCGTCGTGATCTCGTCCGGCAGGTCCGCCGACACGAACTCGTGCCAGGCGTGCATGACCTCGGAGGCGCGCTCGTAGGGGAAGAAGAGCGCGCCCGCGTACAGCTCGGGCACGGGGAAGAGCTCGAACTCGAGCGCGGTGACCACGCCGTAGTTGCCGCCGCCGCCGCGCACCGCCCAGAACAGGTCGGTCTCGTTGTCGTGGTCGATGCGGCGCAGCTCGCCGTCGGCGGTCACGAGCTCGACGGCCGTGAGGGCGTTGGTCTGGAGGCCGTGCTTGCGGCCGAGCCAGCCCATGCCGCCGCCGAGCGAGTAGCCGGTCACGCCCACGTCACGAGAGGAGCCGGAGAGCGGAGCGAGCCCGGCCTCGGAGGCGGGGTCGGACACTGCCGCCCAGCGGACGCCCGAGCCGACGCGGGCGCGGCGCGCGCCGACGTCGATGCTGACCTCCTGGAGGTCGTCCGTGCGCACGAGCAGCGCGTCCTCGAGCCCCTCGATCGGGCCGGCGTTGTGTCCGGTGGACTGCGGGGCGATGCGCAGGCCGTGCTGCGCGGCGTAGCTGACGGCTTCGGCTACGTCCTGCGCGGAGGCCACGCGGACGATCGCTGCAGGCTGCTGGTCGTGGGTCAGGTTGAAGGTCTGGCGTGAGCTGTCCCACGCGTCGTCGCCCGCCGTCAGTACGCGCCCGTCGATGCGCGACTCGAGCTCGGCGAAGCGGCTGCTCTGCGAAATAAGCACTGAGTTACTCCCTGGGTCGGAGACGAAAGAGTCAAGGGCCCCGATCAGGCCGAGCCAGCCGGAGAAGCGGCGGTCGCCGCCGTTTCCGTCGTGGCAGCGGCCGTGGAGCTCCCCGTCGAGGAGCTCGAGCTCGAGGCTCAGGTTCAGGTTCCTGCGCTGCATCCCCGCAAGCATCGGCGCTGGCGAGCCGCCCGGCATCGAGGCGACCCCTACACCTACCCCCTAACTTTTGGGGGGACGACCCCTATGGGCTGAGCGCGGCAGGGAGCTCGCGGCGCGAGGCGATGCCCAGCTTGCGGTACGAGTTGGAGAGGTGGACCTCGACCGTTTTCGGCGTCACATAGAGGATCTGGGCTATGTCGCGGTTGGTCTGGCCCTCGGCCGCGAGAGTGGCCACGCGCAGCTCGCGCTCGGTGAGCGACTCGACCCCGTCGAGGGCGGTGGTGCGGGGCCTCGCCCCGGTTGCGTAGAGCTCCGAGCGCACGTGTTCGGCGAGTCCGTGCGCGCCTGACTGCTCGGCCAGCTCGAGCGCACGCCGCAGGGGCTCGCGCGCCTCCGTTGGGCGGCGTGCCCGCCTGATCTCGGCGCCGAGCGCGGCGAAGGCGCGGGCGCGCTCGATGCGCTGATTGCTGCGCTCGAGCAGGACGGCGGCCTCCTCGAGTTGCTCGATGCCCTCCGGCCCGCAAAGCTCACCGAGCACGCGCAGGGAGTGGCCGAGTCCGCTCGGAGCACCCCAGCGGCGGGCGAGCTCGACCTCCTCCTCGGCCAGCGCGATCGCCTCGTCGCGCCTCCCGAGCAGGGCGAGCGCCTGCGCCTTCAGCGAGCGCCAGGGCACCCAGCGCGGGTTCTTCGTGCGAGCGGAATGGCGCTCGAGGTCCTCGGCGGCCACGAGCGCCGCGTCCCCGTTCCCCTCCGCGAGGTGGATGCCGATCAGCGTGCGGCGCGCGAAGTTGGTGCCATCGGCCATGTCGCCGTCGCCGATCACCACGCCCTCCATCACCTTCCGTGCCCCCTCCACGTCGCCGGCCTCGAGTCGGACCCCGCCGAGGAAGCCGTTGGTGTAGGACGCCGCCTGAGGGACGTTGATGCCGTAGACGTCGATCATTGCGAGGTTGCTCCGCAGCGACTCCTCCGCCACCGCGAGCTCGCCCTGCACGAGCTTGAAGCAGCCGTCCCAGAGGCTCACCGACAGGCGCGAGAACAGCGAGCCGTTGCGGTGCGCCTGCGCGAGCGTCTGCTCCCACAGCGGGTCCGCCTCGGGGCGGTCGGCCACCACGAGCGTGAGCATCGCGCCCATCCAGAACAGGCCGTTGTCGGCCTCGAGGAGCGTTCCGCCCTCCATCGCCTTGAGCGCGAGCTCCGCCGCCTCCTCGGCGTCGCCGGCGTCCGCCATCAAGCCGAAGGCCAGCGTCGCGGCGAGCATCTTGGCCCCGGGACCGTCGCCCACCGGCTCGCTCGCGCAGCCGCTGCTGCCGCTCGGGAGCGTCCTCGACCGGCGCGCCGAAATGGACCGAGATCAGCTCGACGGCCTCCAGCGCCTTGCGCTCGTCGTCCAGGTCCGGCGGCAGCTCGGCGATCGCGCGCTGCGCGAACGCCGCCGCCGCGCTCGGGGCTGCCGGCGAAGATCAGCGTGCGGGCCAGCAGCCAGGCGGCGGTGGCGCGCTTGCGCGGGTCGTCCAGAAGCTCGTAGGCCTCGCGCAGGTGCTCGATGGCGAGTGGCGCGTAGGTGTTCGTGCCCGAGATGCCGAGGTCCAGCAGGATCTCGCCGCGGCGAGCGGGCGAGGGCGGCTCCTCGAGCGCGCGCGTGAGGTACGCCACCGCGCTGTCGGGAGCGCTGCGCCGGACCGCGGAGTGCGCCGCCTCCGCCAGCAGGTCCACGACCCATTCCTGCCCGCGCCGCGCCATGGAGAGCAGGTGGGACGCCACCTGGTCCGGCTGGGCGCCCGCGTCGCGCAGGACGGTGGCCGCGCGCGCGTGCATCAGCTCGCGCTGGCCGGCCGAGAGCTCGTGGTAGATCGCCTCGCGCACCAGCGGGTGCACGAACCCGAGCGGCGAGCCCGGCCCGAGGATCTCCGCCCGCGCCAGCGCGCCACTCGCGTCCGCCACCCGCTGCTCGGGGAGATCGGCCAGCGCCGCGACCGCCGGCAGGTCCGCGCTCTCACCGAGCACCGCCACGGCGCGGGCCACGCTCACGGCGGCGTCGTCCAGGCGCGCGAGCCGCAGCAGTACGGTGCGCGACACCGCCCGCGGGCCGATGTCCGCCACCACGTCCACGTGGGCGGCGTCGGGCTTCACGCCGTCTGCCTCGAGCGAGGAGAGCAGCTGGCGCAGCAGCAGCGGGTTGCCGCCGGTCACGCGCGCGCAGGCGGCGCAGAAGCGCTCGTCCGCGTCCTCGCCGAGCCGCGCGCGCACCAGCTTCGTCACGCCGGCGGCGCTGAGGGGCCCGGGGCGGACGGCGCGCGTGACCGGGTCCTGTCCGATCTCGGCGATCAGGGCGGGATCCGTACCGGGGTCGGTGCTGCGCAGCGTGGCGCCCACGAGCGCCGGCATGTCCTCGAGCCGGCGCGTGAGGTATGCGAGGAAGCGCAGCGAGGGCCGGTCGCACCAGTGCAGGTCGTCCACCGACAGCAGCACCGGCCCGTCCGCCGCGACGTTCGCGGTCAGCCAGTAGAGGCCGTGAAGCGCCGCGAAGGTGGCGTCGGTGGCCATCCCGTTTGCCTGTGAGTCCGCGGCCTCGAAGATCGCGCGCGCGGGCGCCGCGGCGCCGGCCAGCCAGCGCTCGCGGGCCTCGCCGTCCGTGAGCGGCGGCTCGAACAGCTGCCTCACCACGCCGAACGGGAACTCGCGCTCCAGCTCGCTGCCGCGCGCCGTGAGCACGCGCACGTCGTCCTCCTGCGCCGCCGTCCGGAGCTCGGCGAGCAGCCGGCTCTTCCCGATCCCGGCCGGGCCCTCCACGAGGGCGAGCCGGCCGCCGCCGCCGGCGGCTTCCTGAAGCACACCGCGCAGCGAGTCGAGCTCGCGGTCGCGCTCGAGGAGCAGGTCGGCTGGGCCAGCGTCGCGCATCTCGCCGACATCGTAGGGGCGACGCGGACGATTTCTCACATAGTTGTACGGACAAATATCAGGGACGATTTCGGGGTCGTCCCCATTGCCACGCGGGCGCCGAGCGGGCAGGCTCAGCGGCATGATCACAACCATCGACGCCGCCACCACAACCCTGCGCGAGCCGCGCCCGGAGGATGCCCCGGAGCTGGGGCGCATCGTCCATGAGGCCTTCACTGCGATCGCCGAGCGGCACGGCTTCGCGAGCGACTTCCCCACGCTCGAGTCGGGCGTGGCCGCGATCTCCTACTTCATCGGTACACCCGGCATCCACGGCGTGGTCGCCGAGCGCGACGGCCGCGTGATCGGCTCCAACTTCCTCGACGAGCGGTCGACGATCGCGGGCGTGGGACCGATCACCGTCGACCCGGCCCTTCAGGACGGCGGCGCCGGCCGGCTGCTCATGGACGCCGTGCTCCGGCGCGCGGAGGCACAGGGCTTCCACGGAGTCCGGCTCCTCCAGGCGGCCTACCACAGCCGCTCGCTCGCGCTCTACACGAAGCTTGGCTTCGACGCCCGCGAGGAGCTCGCCACGCTCCAGGGCCCGCCGATTCAGGAGCGCATCAGCGGCTACGAGGTGAGACCCGCCGCCGAGGACGACCTCGATGCCATCAACGAGCTCAGCCTGGACGCACACGGTCACGACCGCGCCGGCGAGGTCAGCGCGGCCTTGGCGCAGGGGGGCGTCCAGGTGGTCGAGACGGGCGGCCGCATCGTGGGCTACACGACCGGGATCGGCTACTTCGGACACGCGGTTGCCACGTCCAACGACGCCCTGCGGGCGCTGATCGCGGCCGCGCCCGAGTTCGGCGGGCCGGGCTTCAACCTGCCCGTCAGGAACGGCGAGCTGTTCCGCTGGGCACTCGACAGCGGCCTGCGCGTGGTGCAGACGATGACGCTGATGACGAGGGGCCTCTACAACGAGCCGAGGAGCCCCTACCTCCCGTCGATCCTGTACTGACGGACAGCGCCCGGCGGGCCGCGGCGGCCGATCCACCGCCCAATGGCCGGATCGGCGAAGCTTGCGGGGTGCGTTCCCGGAGATAGGAAGCCCGCGTGGTATTGGGAGTGGACGTAGGAGGTACGAAAGTCGCCGTCGCGGCAGTCGACGGCGTGACCGCCACGCACGCGGTTGAGCACCCCACGGTCCTCGTCAGCACCGACGCCCTGCTCGACGGACTCGAGCACGCCGTGCGCGACGTGATCAGGGACGCCGGCCAGCCGGAGGCGATCGGCGTGGGCGTGCCGTCGCAGATCGACTACGAGACGGGCACCGTCGAGAGCAGCGTGAACATCCCGCTCACGGGAGTGCCGCTGCGCGAGGAGCTCGGCCGCCGCTTCGGCGTGCCGGTGTTCGTGGACAACGACGCCAACTGCGCCGCGCTGGCGGAGGCGCACATCGTCGGCGCGCGCAACCTCGTGATGCTCACGCTCGGCACGGGCGTGGGCGGCGGCGTGGTGATCGACGGCCTCACGTTCCGCGGAGCGCACGGCCTCGGGGCCGAGCTCGGCCACATGACGATCAACCCGGACGGGCCCTCCTGCCCGGGCAACTGCCCGAACCACGGCTGCCTCGAGGCCTACTGCTCCGGACAGGCCCTCGAGCGCGACGCGACCGAGCTTGCGAGCGACCAGCCGGACAGCCGCCTCGCGCGGCGCGCGGGTCCCGACGGCCGGGTGTCCGGCCGCGAGCTGGTGGCCGCGGCGGAGGACGGCGATCCCGACGCCCTGCGCCTGATGGACAACTTCGCGCGCATCCTGGGGGTTGGCATGGCCACCTGCGTGAACGTCTTCGAGCCCGAGCGCCTCGCGATCGGCGGCGGGGTCTCGCGCGTCTCGCACCTGTTCCTCGATCGCGCGGTCAACGAGGCCGGCGCGCGCGCGCTCCCGGCGCTTTGGAAGCGCGTGACCATCGCGCTCGCCGAGGGAGGCGCGGACGCCGGAGTGATCGGGGCGGGCGTGCTCGCAGCCCTTGAGATAGCGCGGGATCGGGATACTGAGAAGTCGCACGTCACCACGACCAAGGGAATCGAATGACGACCAGCAGTGACGGGCTCGTGGAGCTCTCGATCAACACCATCCGCACGCTGTCCATGGACGCGGTGGAGAAGGCGAAATCGGGTCACCCGGGCGCGCCCATGGCGCTGGCGCCGCTGGCCTACACGCTCTACACGCGGGTGATGAAGCACGACCCGAAGCACCCGGAATGGTTCGACCGCGACCGCTTCATCCTCTCGGCCGGGCACGCGTCGATGCTGCTCTACTCGACGCTCTACCTCTCCGGCTACGGGCTCACGCTCGACGACCTCAAGAACTTCCGCCAGCTCGGCAGCCCGACCGCCGGCCACCCCGAGTACGGCGACGCCCCCGGCATCGAGGCCACCACCGGCCCGCTCGGCCAGGGGCTCGCCATGTCGGTCGGGTTCGCGCTGGCCGAGGCCATGCTGGCCGCGCGCTTCAACCGCGACGGCCACGAGCTGATCGACCACAACACCTACGTGATCGCGAGCGACGGCGACATCCAGGAGGGGGTTGGCGCCGAGGCGTCCTCACTCGCCGGCCACCTCCGCCTCGGCAAGCTGATCGTCTTCTACGACAACAACCACATCCAGCTCGCCGGCGAGACGGCGATGTCGTTCAGCGAGGACGTCGGCAAGCGCTACGAGGCCTACGGCTGGCACGTGCAGGACGTGGGGGAGGACCTCTCCGTCGAGACGCTGGAGCGCGCCGCCGAGGAGGCGAAGGCGGAGAGCGACCGCCCCTCGCTCGTGATCGTCCGCTCGCACATCGGATACGGCTCGCCGAACAAGCAGGACACCCACTCGGCACACGGCTCGCCGCTCGGCGAGGACGAGGTGAAGCTGACGAAGGAGGTCTACGGCTGGCCGGACGACAAGACCTTCTACGTGCCGGACGAGGCGCGCCAGCCGTTCGAGGAGGCGGGCGAGCGCGGGCAGCAGCTGGTGGCGGACTGGGAGCAGCGCCTGGCGTCGTTCCGGGACGCCCAGCCCGAGGCCGCCGCGGAGCTCGAGCAGATCATCGACGGCCGGCTGCCGCACGGCTGGGATGCCGACGTCCCGAGGTTCAGCCCCGACGACGGCAACGTGGCCACGCGCAAGGCCTCCCAGCAGGTGATCCAGTGGGTCGCCGCGGAGGTTCCGCAGCTGGTGAGCGGCTCGGCGGACCTCGAGCCCTCCACGCTCACCGTGATCGACGACGGCGGCTCGGTGGCGCCCGCTGACTACAGCGGGCGCAACGTGCACTACGGGGTGCGAGAGCACGCGATGGGCGCGATCGTGAACGGGCTCGTGCTGCACCGCCTGCGCGCCTTCGGCTCCACGTTCTTCAACTTCCTCGACTACATGAAGCCCGCCGTCAGGCTGGCCTCGCTGATGGAGATCCCGTCGATCTTCGTCTACACGCACGACTCGATCGGGCTCGGCGAGGACGGGCCGACCCACCAGCCGGTCGAGCAGCTGGCGACCCTGCGCGCGCAGCCGAACATGTACTGCGTGCGCCCCGGCGACGCCAACGAGACGGCGCTCGCCTGGCAATTCGCGGTCGGCCAGAGCGAGACGCCCACGGCGCTCGTGCTGAGCCGCCAGGGGCTGCCGATCCAGGACCCCGACACGATCCCAGAGGACGCCATCGACCGCGGCGCGTACGTGCTGCGCGAGTCCTCCAAGGACGTGGCGGACCTGATCCTGATCGGCACCGGCTCCGAGCTGTACATCTGCGCGCAGGCCGCGGAGCTGCTCGAGGAGGGCGGCATCGCCACGCGCGTGGTGTCCGCGCCCTGCCTCGACCGCTTCGCGGAGCAGGACGACGACTACCGCGACAGCGTGCTGCCGCCGTCGGTCCGGGCGCGCGTCTCAGTCGAAGCGGCATCTCCCCTTGGCTGGAGCACCTGGATCGGAGAGGATGGCGAGGCGATTGGGATGACCAGCTTCGGATCCTCAGCGCCACAACCCGATCTGTACGAGCACTTCGGCTTCACCCCCGAGAAGGTCGCCGAGCGTGCGCGCGGCGTGCTGGAGCGGGTCGCGGCCCGCACCTGAAAGGAGCAAGGATGAGCGTCGGCGCAGGAGTGAACGAGAGGCTCGCGGCGCTGACCGCGGCCGGCACGAGTGTCTGGCTCGACCAGATCCGCCGCAGCCTCATCACGAGCGGGGAGCTGGAGCGGCTGGAGCGCGAGCTGTCCCTGCGCGGGGTCACCTCGAACCCGGCCATCTTCGAGAAGGCGATCCTCGGCTCGACCGACTACGACGAGCAGATAGCCGAGCTGGCCGCCAAGGGCCTGTCCGCGCGCGAGATCTACGACGAGATAGCGATCCTCGACGTCCAGCTCGCATGCGACGTGCTCCGCGTCGTCTGGGACCAGGCCGACCACGCCGACGGCTTCGTCTCCCTCGAGGTCGAGCCCGCATTCGCGCACGACACGGACGCCACCCTCAAGCAGGCGCACGAGTACTGGGAGCGGGTGGACCGCCCCAACCTGATGATCAAGATCCCGGGCACCGAGGCCGGCGTGCCGGCCATCGAGGACGCGATCGCGGCCGGGATCAACGTGAACGTGACGCTGCTGTTCTCGGTCGAGTCGTACAGCGCCATCGCCGAGGCCTTCGTCCGCGGCATGGAGCGCCGCCTCGAGGCCGGCGAGTCGCTCGACGTGCACTCGGTCGCAAGCTTCTTCGTCTCGCGCGTGGACACCGAGGTGGACAAGCGCCTCGCCGAATCCGGCCACGAGGAGCTGCGCGGCCTCGCCGCGATCGCAAACGCCCGCGCCGCCTACCAGCGCTTCAAGGAGATGTTCCGCGGCGAGCGCTTCGCGGCGCTGCGCGACGCCGGCGCGCCGGTGCAGCGGCCGCTGTGGGCCTCGACCGGCGTGAAGGACCCGCTCTACCCCGAGACCAAGTACGTGGACTCGCTCGTGGCGCCGGACACCGTGAACACGATGCCGATGCCGACCATGAACGCCTGTGCCGAGGAGCTCGAGGTGAGCGGCGCCACGGCGGACCAGGACCCGACCGCGGACCTCGAGAAGCTCGCCGCCGCCGGAATCGACATGGAGGACGTGACCGCCAAGCTGCTGCGCGAGGGGATCGAGAAGTTCATGGAGCCCTTCGACGCGCTGATCGGCGGCATCGAGCTGACGCGCGAGGGAATCGTCACGAACAGGCCGAAGACGATCAAGGCGACGCTCCCGGACGAGCTCGAGCCGCCCGTGATCGAGCGGGTGGAGACGGCTCAGCGCGAGAACGTGGCCAAGCGCATCTGGGCGCACGACGAGTCGCTCTGGGGCGGCCCGGGCGTGCCGGAGATCGGGAACCGGCTCGGCTGGCTCGCGATCAGCGAGAAGATGATGGAGCACGCCGGCGAGCTGCACGAGTTCGCGGAGTCGGCCAAGGCCGACGGGCTCGAGTCCGCCGTGCTGCTCGGCATGGGCGGGTCGAGCCTCGGGCCTGAGGTGATCCGGCGCTCGTACGGCGAGGTGCCCGGATGGCATGCGGCTGCACGTGCTCGACTCGACCGACCCGGGCGCGGTGCGTGACGTGGAGCGCCAGGTGGACCTCGACAAGACCCTGTTCATCGTCTCCTCGAAGTCGGGCGGCACCGTCGAGACGCTCTCGCACATGCGCTACTTCTACGAGCGCACCGGCGGCGACGGCTCGCGCTTCTGCGCGGTCACCGACCCGGGCAGCCCGCTGGGCGAGCTGGCCCGCGAGCGCGGCTTCCGGCACGTGTTCGAGAACGACCCCGACATCGGCGGCCGCTACTCGGTGCTCTCGTACTTCGGCCTCGTGCCGGCGGCGCTCGCCGGCGTGAACATCGAGGCCATGCTCCACCAGGCGCAGGTGGCCGAGCAGAACTGCGCGCAGTTCGACTCCCCGCAGTCGAACTCGGGCCTCTGGCTCGGTTGCGTGATGGGCGAGCTCGCCCAGCACGGCCGCGACAAGCTCACCTATGTGGTCTCGGACCCGATCTCGAGCTTCGGGCTCTGGGTCGAGCAGCTGGTGGCCGAGTCCACCGGGAAGCACGGCAAGGGCATCCTCCCCGTGGCCGACGAGCCGATCGGGCCACCGGAGGTGTACGGCGACGACCGCGTCTTCGCCTACCTGCGCAACGAGGACGAGCCCGACGCCGAGCTGGACGCCGCGATCGAGGCACTCGGCCGTGCGGGCCACCCCACCACCACCGGGCGGATCCTGAGCGGCGCCGCGGACCTCGGGCGGATCTTCTTCCACTCGGAGTTCGCCACCGCCGTGGCCGGCTGGGCGCTCGGGATCAACCCGTTCGACCAGCCGAACGTGCAGGAGGCGAAGGACAACACCGCGCGCATCCTCGAGCAGGGCCTGCCGGAGCTCGACGCGGGCTCGCTCGACGAGCTGCTCGCGGGCGCGGCGCCGCCGAACTACATCGCGATCCTCGGATACGTGACGCCGTCGGAGGACTTCGACGCCGCGGTCGCGGACCTGCGGGTGGCCCTGCGCGAGCGGACGAAGTGCACCACCACGTTCGGATACGGCCCGCGCTACCTCCACTCCACGGGGCAGTACCACAAGGGCGGCCCGCCGAACGGGCTCTTCATCCAGCTCTACCAGCCCGCCGAGGAGGACATCGAGATACCCGAGGCCGGCTACTCGTTCGAGCACCTGAAGAACGCCCAGGCTCTCGGTGACATGCAGACCCTGCGCGAGCACGGGCTGCCGGTGGTGCGGATCGAGGTCGACGGGCCGGAGTCGGTCAGGGGGTTGATCTGATGCAACTGGGCTTCGTCGGCCTCGGAAAGATGGGCGCCAACATGGTGCACCGCATCCAGCGCGACTCCGACCACGAGTGCGTGGTGTTCGACCACCACGAGGAGGCGATCTCGACCGCCGAAGGCCACGGGGCCAGCGGTGCGTCGTCGCTGGAGGACCTGGTATCGAAGCTCGACCCGCCGCGCACGGTCTGGATCATGGTCCCCGCCGGCGACCCCACCGAGAGCACGGTCGAGACGCTCGGCGAGCTGCTCGACGAGGGCGACACGATCGTCGACGGCGGCAACTCGCGCTGGACCGACGACAAGCGCCGCCAGGAGCTGCTCAGGCCGAAGGGCATCCACTACGTGGACGTCGGGACGAGCGGCGGCGTGTGGGGCATCAGCGTGGGCTACTGCATGATGGTCGGCGGCGACGACGAGCCCGTGGAGCGGCTCAGCCCGATCCTCGACGTGCTCGCCCCGCCGCCGACCGACGAGCACGGGCCGGGCTGGGGCCACTTCGGGCCGACCGGCGCGGGCCACTACGTGAAGATGGTCCACAACGGGATCGAGTACGGGATGATGCAGGCATACGCCGAGGGCTTCGGCCTCTTCGACGCCTGCGAGTACGAGCTCGACAACGCCAAGATCGCGCACCTGTGGATGCAGGGCTCGGTGGTGCGCTCGTGGCTGTGCGAGCTCGCCGCGCGCGCCTTCGAGCAGGAGGGCAATGACCTCGCTGACATCGCTCCCTACGTCGAGGACTCCGGCGAGGGCCGCTGGACGATCGAGGACGCCATCGAGCGCCGCGTGCCGACGCCGGTGATCACCGCGTCGCTGTACGAGCGCTTCTCGTCGCGCGGCCGCGGCGCCTTCGCGGCCAAGGTGAACGCCGCGCTGCGCAACCAGTTCGGCGGCCACGCTGTGGTCGCCGCCGACCCGGCGGCGCAGCAGCAGCCGCACGCGGAGTAGGCGCATGGCGGTCGTCCAGGAGGAGAACCCGCTCGTCCAGGGACTCGAGCGCCTGCCGGTCCACCCGACGACGCTCGTGATCTTCGGCGGCACCGGAGACCTCGCGCACCGCAAGCTCCTGCCCGCGATCTACAACCTCGCGCACGAGGGCGCGCTCCCGGAGGGCTTCAACCTGATCGGGGTCTCGCGCTCGGAGATGTCGGACGAGGACTACCGCACCGTGGCGCGCGAGTCGATCGAGCAGCACTCGCGCCGCCCGCCGGACCCCCAGGTGCTCGAGAAGCTGCTCGAGCGCGTCCGCTACGTGGCGGGAACGTTCGACGTGGACTCCGTATTCGAGCGGCTCAAGCAGGAGCTCGGCGAGTTCGACGAGGAGGCGGGGATCGCGTTCAACCGCATCTTCTACCTATCGACCGCTCCGAACTTCTTCGCACTGATCGTCAAGAAGCTCGGCGAGCACAAGCTCCACAAGCACCCGGAGTCGGACGTCCGGGTGGTGATCGAGAAGCCGTTCGGCACGCGGCTCGCCGAGGCGCTCGACCTGAACCGCGAGCTGCTCTCGGTCCTCCACGAGTCCCAGATCTTCCGCATCGACCACTACCTGGGCAAGGAGACGGTCCAGAACATGCTCGCGTTTCGCTTCGCGAACGGGCTGTTCGAGCCGATCTGGAACCGCAACTTCATCGACTACGTGCAGATCACCGCCGGCGAGGACCTCGGCATCGGCCGGCGTGCGGGGTACTACGACGAGTCCGGCGCGCTGCGGGACCTCGTCCAGAACCACATGCTCCAGCTCCTGAGCCTGCTGTGCATGGAGCCGCCGGTGACCTTCGACGCCGACGAGGTGCGCGACGAGAAGGTGAAGGTCCTTCACGCGGTCGAGCCGCCTCCGCCGGATGCCGTGGTGCGCGCCAGGTACACGGCCGGCATGGCCGAGGGCAAGGACGCCGTCGGCTATCTCGAGGAGGAGGGGGTGCCGGACGACTCGATGACCGAGACCTACGTGGCGCTGCGGCTCGAGGTGGACAACTGGCGCTGGGCCGGCGTGCCGATCTACCTGCGCACCGGCAAGCGCCTCGCGCGCAAGCTCACGGAGATCGCCGTGACGCTGAAGCCGGTGCCGCACCTGGCGTTCCAGGCGGAGGGCTCCGTCGGCGTCCAGCCGAACCAGATCATCCTCGCCATGCAGCCGAACGAGGGCGTCTCGATCTCGCTCGGCGCGAAGATCCCCGGCACGAGCATGCGCATCAGGCCGGTGAACATGGAGTTCCTGTACGGCACGTCGTTCCTCTCGCAGTCGCCCGAGGCGTACGAGCGGCTGATCCTCGACGCGATGCGCGGCGACGCCACGCTCTTCACCCGCGACGACGAGGTGGAGGCGCAGTGGCGCATCATCGACCCGATCCTCGAGGCGTGGGAGAAGGACGATCGGCCCGCTGCCCACCTACCCCGCGGGCTCGCACGGCCCCGAGGAGGCGAACTCGATCCTCGCCCCCGGCCAGCGCTGGCGGGCCATCTAGCCATGGCGGCGAAGGTGGTGCCGGAGGTTCCCGACGAGGGCGCCGTCTGGTCCGCCCAGGACACGACCCCGGGCGACATCGACGAGGCCCTGCGGACGCTGCTGCAGCAGCAGTACGCGCGCGACGACGCCCACGCGCCGGCGCGGGTCCTGAACCTCGTGGTGGTCGTGGACCGCGAGTGGCGCGGCGAGATCATGAACCGGCTCGAGCAGGTGGGGCGCTACCACGCGTCGCGCACGATCCTCTGCGCCGTCGAGCCGGGCCGCACGACGCTCGACGCGTCGGTGGTGATGACGATCGAGGGCGAGCGCAAGCCCGGGGACCTCGCGCTCACGCGCGAGCGCGTGATCGTGGAGGTGGGGGAGAAGCACCTCGCGAAGCTCGACACGATCGTCGACCCGCTGGTGGTCACCGACCTTCCGACCGTGGTGTGGTCGCCGCACGGCCACCCCGAGGCCGTCGACGCGCTCCTCCACCTGTCGCAGGTGGTGCTGATCGACTCCGTGAACGAGCCCGACCCGGTGAGTGCGCTCAGGCGGGCCGACGAGCTGGCCGCGGAGGCGTATGTGGTCGACCTGGCGTGGCTGCGCACGACGCCGTGGCGCGAGCGCGTGGCCGCCACCTTCGACCCGCCGCGCTGGCGCCCCGAGCTCTACCGCATCGACGCCGTGACGGTCCGGCATCGCCCTGATTCCGGCGTGGCGGGCGTGCTCTTCTTCGGCTGGCTCGGCTCGCGCCTCGGCTGGGGGTCCGGCACGCTGATGCCCGCCAACGGCGCGGTTCGGGGCCACGCGAGCGGCCGGCGCCAGGACGTGGTGCTCAAGCTCGAGCCGGACCCGCAGCAGGCCGTGCCCGGTCTGGCCGGGATCGAGATCGGCACGGCGTCGGGCGTGACGATCTCGCTCGACCGCGGCCCCGGCGGGCTGAGCGCGCGCCGGCGCGACCCCAAGGGGCGCGAGATGCGGTGGACGATCCTGGGCGCCTCGCGCGGCGAGGGCGGGATCCTGGGGGAGGGCATCCGCCAGGCGCTGCTGCGCGACCCGGCGTACAGCGGCGCGCTGGACTGCGCGGAAGCGATGCTGCGCTGAACGCCGACATCCGCATCTCGGAGGACCCCGCCGGCGCCGCGGCCGAGCTGCTGGCGGCCGCGAACGGCCACGTGGCGCTCACCGGCGGCTCGACGCCGCGCGCGGCCTACGAGCGGGTGGCCGCCGTGCGGCCGGACTGGTCCGGCGTGGAGATCTGGTTCACCGACGAGCGCTGCGTCCCGCCCGACCACGAGCACTCCAACTTCCGCATGACCGAGCAGGCGCTGCTGTCGAAGGTCGAGGGGGCCAGCGTGCACCGCATGCGAGGCGAGCTGGGCCCGGACGAGGGCGCCGCCGCGTACGAGAGCGAGTTCGCCGAGTTCGGGCCCGAGGAGCTCGACCTGATCCTGCTCGGCCTTGGGCCGGACGCGCACATCTGCTCGCTGTTCCCGGGCGACGACGCCCTGGCCGAGCGCGAGCGGCGAGTCGTGGGCGTCGAGACGCCCGGAATGGCCCCGCTCGTGCCGCGCATCACGCTTACTCTTCCGGTGGTGAACTCGAGCCGGCAGATCGTGTTCCTCGTCACGGGCGAGGACAAGGCGGAGGCGGTCGAGCGCGCGTTCCGCGGCCCGCCGGATCCGCGCGCGCCGGGTTCGCTCGTCGAGGGTCCGGTCGTGGCGCTGCTCGACCCGGCCGCGGCGGCGCGGCTGTGACCGAGTGGGCCCCCGACCGGGGCATCACCGCGAGCCCGTTCCCGCCGATCGCCGAGTACGGCTTCCTGTCCGACTGCGAGACCTGCGCGCTCGTGGCCCCGAACGGGAACGTCGAGTGGCTGTGCCTGCCGCGCTTCGACTCGCCGAGCGTGTTCGGCGCGATCCTCGACCGCGACGCCGGCGGCTTCCGGCTGGGGCCGGCCGACGTGGACGTGCCGGCGGCGCGCCGCTACCTGCCGGGGACCAACGTGCTCGAGACGAGCTGGGGCACCAGCGGCGGCTGGATCATCGTGCGCGACGTGCTGCTGATCGGCCCCTGGCACCACGAGCACGACCGCTCGCACACCCACCGTCGCGCTCCCACCGACTACGACGCCGACCACGTGCTGCTGCGGCTGATCCGCTGCGTGAACGGCGAGCTCCAGGTGACGATGGACTGCGACCCGCGCTTCGACTACGCGCGCAAGCAGGGCGAGTGGGAGTTCACCGGCCCCGGCTACCACGAGGCGCGCTGCGTCGTCGAGGGCTCCGACGTGGAGCTGCGGCTCACGAGCGACCTGAACATGGGCTTCGAGGGCCCGCGGGCCACCGCGCGCACGCTCATGAAGGAGGGCGACACGCTGTACGTGGCGCTCTCCTGGTCCGAGCACCCGGCGCCCGCGACCTACGAGGACGCGTACGACCGGCTCGTCTGGACCGCGCACCACTGGCAGCACTGGCTCGACCACGGGAACCTTCCCCGACCACCCCTGGCGCACCTATCTCCAGCGCTCCGCGCTCACGCTCAAGGGGCTGTCGTACGCGCCCACCGGCGCGCTCGTGGCGGCGCCGACCACCTCGCTGCCGGAGACTCCCGGGGGCGAGCGCAACTGGGACTACCGCTTCAGCTGGATCCGCGACTCCACCTTCATGCTCTGGGGCCTCTACACGCTCGGCTTCGACTGGGAGGCCAACGACTTCTTCTACTTCATCGCGGACATCGCGGAGCAGGAGGAGGACGACCTCCAGATCATGTACCGGATCGACGGTGAGGGCGAGATTCCGGAGTTCACGCTCGACTACCTGTCGGGCTACGAGGACGCGCGGCCGGTCCGGGTCGGGCAACGGCGCCTACAAGCAGGAGCAGCACGACGTCTGGGGCGCGCTGCTCGACTCGATCTACCTGCACACGAAGTCGCGCAACTACCTCCCGGACCGCATCTGGCCGATCGTCAAGGACACAGGTGGAGCGGGCGCTCGAGAAGTGGCGCGAGCCGGATCGCGGCATCTGGGAGATCCGCGGCGAGCCGAGGCACTTCACGTCGTCGAAGATGATGTGCTGGGTGGCCGCGGACCGCGGCGCGCGGCTCGCGGAGATACGCGGCGAGCTCGAGTACGCCGCGCGCTGGCAGTCGGCCGCGGAGGAGATCAAGGCCGACATCCTCGAGAACGGCGTCGACGAGCGTGGCGTGTTCACGCAGCACTACGACACAGACGCGCTGGACGCCTCCGTACTCCTGACCGTGCTCACGCGCTTCCTGCCGGCCGACGACGAGCGCGTGGTCAAGACGGTGCTCGCGATCGCGGACGAGCTGACCGTGGACGGGATGGTCCTCCGCTACCGCACCGACGAGACCGACGACGGCCTCGAGGGCGAGGAGGGCAGCTTCGCGATCTGCTCGTTCTGGCTCGTGTCGGCGCTGGTCGAGATCGGCGAGGTGCGCCGCGCGCGCGACCTCTGCGACAAGCTGCTCTCCTACGCCAGCCCGCTCGGCCTCTACGCCGAGGAGATCGACCCGCGCTCGGGCCGGCACCTCGGCAACTTCCCGCAGGCGTTCACGCACCTGGCCCTGATCAACGCGGTGATGCACGTGATCCGCGCGGACCAGGGGCTCGAGATCGGACACCTGCCGCTGGGCCGCGAGCTCACGCGCCAGCGCTCGTCTCAGGCGTAGGCCGCCGCGATCAGCTGAAGAAATCCACGAGCAGCCGGGAGACCCGCTCGGGCTCGTCCTGATGCACCCAGTGCGACGCCTCGGGTAGCCGGACGACGCGCTCGAGGTTCGGCACGTCGGCGGGCTCTGGCTCGGCCAGCTCGGCGCCGAGGTGGCGGTCGCGCTCGCCCCAGATCACGAGCGTCGGCGCCACTACAGGGCGGATGCGCGCCTCCGCGCGGCGGGGTGACTGGCGCATCGCCGCCCGGTAGAAGTTGATCATCCCGGTCGGCGCGCCGGGCTGGGACCACGCCTCCACGTAGCGCTCGATGTCCTTCGGTGTGTACGCGCCGGGACTGGCCTCGTTCAGGAACAGTTGGCGCCAGCCCCACCAGCCTCGGGCGCGCGCTGAGAGCTCGGGCAGCCATGGGAGCTGGAAGAAGAACATGTACCAGGACTTCGCGAGCTGGCGCGGAGTTCTGCAGGCCCTGGAGCATCTGGCGCGGATGCGGCCCGTTCAGGGTAGCCAGGCGCTCCACGGCCTCCGGGTGGTTCATCGCGGTCAGCCAAGCCACAGCCCCGCCCCAGTCGTGACCGGCGAGCAGCGCACGCTCGGCGCCGCGCTCGCGGATCAGGTCACGCACGTCGGCCGCCAGCCGGTCGATGTCGTAGGCGGCGACCTTCGACGGGCGCGACGACAGGTTGTAGCCGCGCATGTCGGGCGCCACAACCCGAAAGCCGGCCGCCACGAGCGCGGGGATCTGGAGGCGCCAGCTGAACCAGAACTCAGGGAAGCCGTGCAGCAGCACGACGAGCGGCCCATCGCCGGCCTCGACGTAGTGGAGCCGCACGTCGCTCAGCTCGGCATAGCCGTCGCGCAGTTCGGTGCTCAGGAGGCCTCCCACCGCCACGGCACCATCCTCCCACGGCGCGGGCTCTCCACGCGACACTTACCCAGTTGGTGGAAATGAACAGCAGTCTGGGCTAGCGTGACCGGTAAGGCGATCGGCCGCTGAGCGACCGGTCGCGGACTCGCAGACAGGAGCGGTCACATGGCCAATAACCGCAAGACCAAGCCCGGCGGGAGCTGGGCGATCGGCCTCCTCGTTCTATTCGGCCCGTATCTTCTCCTCGAGCTCGTCGCACCCACGAATGTCTCGGTCTGGGCGCGCGTGTACATCGCCGGGGCCGTCGGAGGCCTCTGCTTCGAGCTGATCCGCAACCGCTGGCGACTGGAGATGCCATCGGGCGCCAAGGCGGGCCGCAGGTCCGCCGAACCCACCTTTGCGCCGCTCGGACCGCTTACGGATATCGCTTTTCTCGGCCGTATGCTCACCGGCGCGGTGGCCGCCCCCACGTTCATCGCAATCATCAGCGTGCTGGACGCGAGCGAGTCGCAGCAGAGCGATCTGCCGAAGTACCTCGAGTCGCTGGCGACCCGCCCAGACACCCTCGCATGGGGAGTCGCGGCGGGCTTCGCCGCTCCCGCGGTGTGGACGCTGATCGAGCAGTTCATCGCGGCTCGCGGGGCCGTGGGCAACTCACGCCTGGAGATCATCCAGAAGGAGGTAGGCCTGATCCAGGTCAAGGCCGAGCAGGCCCTCGAGGCGAAGGTCGGGCCCGCTGCGGGAAATGGCGGTGACCCGGTCACGACCCGCCTCAGGGAGGTCGTGACGATGGCCGAAGCAACCGCGAAGGCGGCTGAGCCTGCCGTGACCGACGGCTCGTCCTGAGGCGGGTGCG
>CAVYUQ010000022.1:0-65184 GCA_963771715.1 uncultured Thermoleophilaceae bacterium | reverse complement strand
CTACAGCCGCACGTCGGCCACCATCGCGGCGAACAGCGCCGCCAGGTAGCCCAGCGAGAAGAGGTAGAGGCGCAGCGCGTTGCGGCGCTCAGGATGGCGCATCAGGCGCCACGAGCCGTAGATGAAGGCCGCGCCGAGCAGGACCGAGGCGACCAGGTAGGTCACGCCGAACGCGCCCGCGCAGAAGGGCAGCTGGCTGACCGCGTAGAGCAGCACGGTGTAGAGCAGGATCTGGCGGCGGGTCTCGCGCTCGCCGCGCACCACCGGCAGCATCGGAACGCCCGCGCGCGCGTATTCGTCCTTCATTAGGAGTGAGAGCGCCCAGAAGTGCGGCGGGGTCCAGAAGAAGATGATCGCGAACAGGTAGAGCGGCGTGCCCGTGAGCCCGCCCGTGACCGCCGCCCACGCCACCAGCGGCGGGACGGCGCCGGCGGCGCCGCCGATCACGATGTTCTGCGGCGTCGAGCGCTTCAGCCAGAGCGTGTAGACGAACACGTAGCCGAGCAGCCCTGACAGCGACAGTGCCGCCGCGAGCAGGTTCACCGTGGTCGCGAGCAGCACGAACGCCGCCACGCCCAGGACCACGCCGAAGGCCAGCCCGGCGACTGGCGACACGCGGCCGCTCGCCACGGGCCGGTTCGCGGTGCGGTGCATCGCGCGGTCGATGTCGCGGTCGATCACGTGGTTGATCGCCCCGGCTCCGCCCGCCGACAGCGCGCCGCCCAGGCAGGTGAGAGCCACCAGGCCGAGCGACGGGTCGCCCGCCACGTACATCGTCGTGACGGTGGTGAAGAGCAGCAGCGACTGCACCCTCGGCTTGGTCATCTCGAAGTAGTCCGAGACCGCCGTGCGCCAGGCGCTGCGTGCGACCACCGCCTCCATCAGGCTGTCACCGCCTCCGCGCGGCGTGGCGCGCGCTCGCGCGCGGGCGCGAGCTGGAGCGTCATGCCGAGGGTCGTGGCCCAAAGGAGCGTGCCGAGCGCCAGGTGCAGCAGGATCAGCAGCTCGTACTCGTCGAGCCACACGTTCAGGGCGCCCACGAGTACCTGGACCGCGAGCAGCCCAGCCAGCGCCCACGCGTGACGCGTGAGCACGCCGCGCCGGATCGCCACGACCACGAGCGCGATCACGAGCAGCGACGCCAGGTACATGAACGCGCGGTGCGTGAGGTGGATGTCCACCAGCTCGGCCTTCCCGAACGGCATGAACTCGCCGTTGCAGGTGGGGAACTGCTTGCCGCACGCGTGGTGGGCGCCCTGGCCGAGCTGGTAGTCGGCGCGCCCGTAGTTCTGCGTGCCGGCCATGTAGCCGCCCGCCACGATCGTGCACAGCACGGCCACGCTCGCCGCGATCGACAGCACGCGCAGACCTCGTCCACCGGTCACCTGCGGCGACGCGTTCACGGCGCGCCAGAGGTAGAGCAGCAGGCCGAGCAGCAGCATCGCCAGGCCCAGGTGCGCCGCGACGTAGGCCTCCTCGAGGTTCTCCTCGACCGTGGCGCCGCCGAGTGCGCCCTGCGCGATCACGAGCACGAGCAGCGCCGCCGCGGGCGCGAGGAGCTCGCGCTGGCGCCGCCAGGCCAGCACGAAGATCGACAGGATCATGAAGCCGACCACGATCGCCACCACGCGGTGGGTGTACTCCACGATCGAGTTGAGGTCCACGCCGGGCACCACGTCGCCGTTGCAGAACGGCCAGCCGTGGAAGCCGGAGCCTGCGGGGCCGCATCCGAGCCCGGAGTCGGACACCCGGACCACTCCGCCCACGATGATCAGGACGAAGGTGGCGATGCCGGTGGCGAGGACGAGCCGGCGCATCAGAGGCTGCGCGGAGCGACCGGCTGTGAAACCGTCTCCGCGGGCGGTGCCGCGGCGGCCGCCTCCCGGCGGATGTCCTTCATCGGCTCAACGCTGCGCACGCGCGGGACCACGTCGAAGTTGTTGGGCGGCGGGGGAGAGCTCGTGAACCACTCGAGCGTGTTGCCCTGCCACGGGTCGTTGCCGGCCCGCTGTCCCTTCTTGATGCTGACCAGCACGTTCACCACGGTCACCAGCACGCCGATCCCGAGGATGAAGGCGCCGATGGTGGAGATCAGATTGTAGGTGCCCACGCCGAGCGACTCGTCGTAGTCGTACACGCGGCGCGGCATGCCCTCGAGCCCGATCGAGTGCTGGACCAGGAAGGTCACGTTGAAGCCCACGAACATGAGCCAGAACGACAGCTTTCCGAGCGCCTCCGACATCAGGCGGCCGGTCATCTTCGGGAACCAGTAGTAGAGCCCGCCGAAGAGGCCGAACACCGAGCCGCCGAAGAGCACGTAGTGGAAGTGGGCCACCACGAAGTAGGTGTCGTGGAGGTACCAGTCGACCGGGAAGATGGCGAGGATCACGCCCGAGATGCCGCCGATCACGAACAGCCCGGGGAGGGCGGCGGCGAAGTAGAGCGGCGTCTTCATCACGATCTGGCCGCGCCAGAGCGTGGCGATCCAGTTGAAGATCTTGATCCCGGTGGGCACCGCGATCGTGAACGACGCGAGCATGAAGAAGGCCAGAACCACGGTCGGCGTGGGCGTGGTGAACATGTGGTGCGCCCAGACCAGGAGGCCGAGGAACGCGATCGCCACCGTGGACGCCGCGATCGCCTTGTAGCCGAAGATCGGCTTGCGCGCGAACACGGGCAGGATCTCCGAGATCATCCCGAAGACCGGCAGGATCATGATGTAGACCTCGGGGTGGCCGAAGAACCAGAAGAGGTGCTGCCACAGGAGCGGGTCCCCGCCCGCGGTCGGGTCGAAGAACCCGGTCCCGAAGTGGCGGTCGGTGAGCAGCATCGTCACGCCCGCGGCGATCGACGGCAGCGCCACCACGAGCAGGTAGCTGTAGACCAGGATCGACCACACGAACAGCGGCATGCGTCCCCAGCCCATGCCACGGGCCCTCATGTTGTGGATCGTGGCGATGAAGTTGATCGCGCCGATGATCGAGGAGATGCCGGTGAGGTGGATCAGGAAGATCCACGCGTCCACGCCGCCGCTCGCGGAAAAGGCGTCGTCGGAGAGCGGCGGGTACATCGTCCAGCCGGCCTGCGGCGGCTCGAAGAACACGCTCGCGTAGAACGCGATCCCGCCGAACAGGAGCAGCCAGAACGAGAGCGCGTTCAGCCTGGGGAACGCCATGTCGCGCGCCCCGATCATGAGCGGCACGAAGTAGTTGCCGAAGCCGGCGAGCACCGGGACGACGAACAGGAAGACCATCGTCGTCCCGTGCATCGTCACGAGCCCGTTGTAGGTCTCCGGGTTGAGCAGCGTGTTGTCCGGCTGCGACAGCTGGAGGCGCATGAGCAGCGCCTCCACTCCTCCGAGGATGAAGAAGATGAAGGTGGCGAACAGGTAGAGGATCCCGATCCTCTTGTGATCGGTGGTGGTCAGCCAGCGCAGCCAGCCGCGCTGCTCTTGGCGCAGCCCGTGGAGCGCGATCTCGGGCCGCGCGACGCGCCTCTCGCCTGTTGCGGAACCGGCTTCCACTAGTCCCCTTCGCTCTCTTCCCGCTGCTTGCGCTGCTCGGCCAGCGCCTCGCCGGCGGCCTGGATCTCCTCACGTTTCTGCTCGGCCCACTGCTGGAACTCGTCCGGCGACACGGCCACCACCTTCGCCCGCATGTCCGCGTGCCCGGAGCCGCAGAGCTCGGCGCACTGGCCGCGGTAGACGCCTTCCTTCGGCACCTTGAACCAGGTCTCGTTCACGTAGCCCGGCACGGCGTCCGCCTTCGGGCCGAACTTCGGGATCCACCACGAGTGGATCACGTCCGAGGCCTCGAGCTCCAGCACCACGGTCGTGTCCGTGGGCACCACCATCTCCTCGTAGGAGAAGAGCTGGCCGTCGCCGGGGTAGTCGTAGCGCCAGAGGTACTGCTGCCCGTTCACCGTGATGCGCAGGATGGGCCCGCCGCTCTTGGGCGGCTCCGGCTGGTCGACGGAGGCGAACTGAGCCTGGCTCGCGCTCAGGCCGTCGGGGCCCGAGGCGGGCGGGCTCTCGATGTCGTCCAGGTAGAGGAACACGACCACGGTGAGGACCACGAGGATGGTCGCGGCGCCGACCGTCCAGCCGATCTCCAGCGGCGTGTTGCCGCGGATCTGGTCCGCCACGCCGCCGCGACGGGCGCGGTACTTCACCAGCGACCAGATCAGCGTGCCCTCCACCAGCAGGAAGATCACGATCCCGATGTAGAGCGTGAGCTTGTAGAGCGTGTCGATGTCGTCCGCGTTCGGCGACCCGCCCGACTCGGGCGTGATCGCGTCCGCGAACGCGGACGGCGCGCCGATCAGGATCGCGACAGCGGCCAGCGAGAAGGCGGCAAGAAGCAGGCGTCTGGGCATGCCGTGGGGCAAGGCCGCGGCATCATATCTCCGCTTCCGACAGGCCATCCACTTCGTGCCAGTTGCCCCGAGCGGGGCTCCCGCGCGCCGGCCGGGGAGTCGCGCGCCTCAGTCCGGCGGGCCCAGCGGGGGCTCGGCGGGCCCGCCGCCAGCGGGCGCCGCCGGGCTCGCACCGGAGGCCACCTCGAGCTCGCGCACGCGCAGCCGGCCCACGTCGAGCTCCTCGATGCGGAGCTGCTCGATCACCGCCCGGCGGATGGCGAGCCGGCCGATGGCCACCGCGCCGAAGGCGGCGGCGCCCACGGCCAGAGCGCCGACGGCGCGCGCGAGCCCCGTCACGCGCCCTCGAACGCCGGCTCGCGCTTCTCCACGAACGCGGTCACGCCCTCCTGGAAGTCACGCGTGCGCGCGAGGGCGTGCTGGAGCTCCGCCTCGAGGTCGAGCTGGCCGTCGAGGTCCGGGTAGAGCATGCGGTTGAGCGCCTGCTTCGAGCCGGCGTAGGAGCGGGTGGGGCCGCCTGCGAGCCGGGCCGCGAGCGAGTTCGCCTCGTCCATCAGGCGGTCGTCGGGGTACACGTAGTTCACGAGCCCCCACTCGAGCGCCCGCTCCGCGGGCACGCGCTCGCCCAGCAGAGCCATCTGGAACGCCCGCGCCTTTCCGACGGCGGTGGGCACGAACAGGGTCGAGCCGCCATCCGGCATCAGGCCGATGTTCACGAAGGCGAGGCCGAAGTACGCCGACTCGGCGGCGAGCACGAGGTCGCACGCGAACGCGAGCGAGGCGCCGATGCCCACGGCGGGCCCGTTCACCGCGGCCACCACCGGCTTCTCGAGCCGCCGCACGCCCGCGATGATCGGGTGGTAGAGCTCGTGGAGCTCCTTGCGGATATCGGGCATGCCGTCGTCCGGATGCGGATCGAAGCCCGCCTTCAGGTCCGCGCCCGACGAGAACCCGCGCCCCGCGCCGGTGATCAGCACCGCGCGCACGGCCTCGTCCGCAGCGTCGCCGGTGATCACCTGCTTCAGCTCGCGCCCGAAGTCCTCGTGCCAAGCATTGAGCGAATCCGGCCGGTTCAGCGTGACCCGCCCGACGCCGTCCTCGACATCCCACACCACATGTTCGTAAGCCATGACCGGAGCCTAAACGGCGGCGGTGCCCGTCGTTCATTCGTTTGCAGCGCTTGCGCGTTTGCGCACGCAGTGGGAACCTTCCGAGGCCGAAAATCCCCGGTCTGGACTGGCCCCCGGACCTACTGCCGAATGACTGGTCCCAGGAGGAACGTTGGCCGCTACCCAGACCGCTAAGGCGCCCGCGAGGCGGGCGAAGCCGTCCAAGGCGAGCGGAGCCGGCCGAACCGCCACCCGACAGCCCTCCGCCGCGAACGGCTCCGGCGTCGAGCCTGCCGTGCTCGAGGAGATCCTCGACGCACTCGTCGCGGCGCGCGACGGCGACTTCTCCAAGCGCCTGTCGCGCCGGCGCCGCGGGCTGCTCGGCGAGATCGGCTCGGCCTACAACGAGCTCGTGACCATGAATGCCCGCATGGAGAAGGAGATGGCTCGCATGCGGCGCGTGATCGGACGCGAGGGCCGGATGGACCAGCGCGCATCGCTCGGCTCGGCCGGCGGGGGCTGGGAGTCGAGCGTCGAGTCGCTCAACGCCCTCATCGACGACCTCGTCCGCCCGACCACCGAGGTGGCGAGCGTGCTCGACGCCGTCGCGGACGGCGATCTCGACCGCAAGATGGCCCTCACGATCGAGGGCCAGCCGGTCAAGGGCGAGTTCCTGCGGATCGGCACGACCGTGAACACGATGGTCGACCAGCTCTCGTCGTTCGCGGACGAGGTCACGCGCGTGGCGCGCGAGGTGGGTACCGAGGGCAAGCTCGGCGGCCAGGCGGAGGTCAAGGGCGTGTCGGGCACGTGGCGCGACCTCACCGAGTCGGTGAACGGAATGGCCTCGAACCTCACGGATCAGGTCCGCAACATCTCGCAGGTGGCGCAGGCCGTGGCCCGCGGCGACCTCACGCAGAAGATCACCGTCGAGGCCAAGGGCGAGGTCGCCGAGCTGGCGGACACGATGAACGAGATGACCGACACGCTCGCGATCTTCGCCGAGCAGGTCACGAGCGTCGCGCGCGAGGTGGGTACCGACGGCAAGCTCGGCGGCCAGGCCGAGGTGCCGAACGTGTCGGGCACGTGGAAGGACCTCACGGAATCCGTGAACGGCATGGCGTCCAACCTCACGAGCCAGGTGCGCAACATCGCCCAGGTCATGACGGCGGTCGCCGGCGGCGACCTGACCCAGCGCATCACCGTGGACGTGAAGGGCGAGATCCTCGAGCTGAAGATCACCACCAACACCATGGTCGACCAGCTCTCGTCCTTCGCGGACGAGGTCACGCGCGTGGCGCGCGAGGTCGGTACCGAGGGCAAGCTCGGCGGCCAGGCGGCCGTGCCGAACGTGGCCGGCACGTGGAAGGACCTCACCGACTCGGTGAACCTGATGGCCTCGAACCTCACGAGCCAGGTGCGGAACATCGCCCAGGTGACCACCGCGGTGGCCGAGGGCGACCTGTCCCAGAAGGTCACGGTGGACGTGAAGGGCGAGATCGCCGAGCTGAAGGGGACCGTGAACACCATGGTCGACCAGCTCTCCTCGTTCGCGGACGAGGTCACGCGCGTGGCGCGCGAGGTGGGCACCGAGGGAATCCTCGGCGGCCAGGCGGAGGTCAAGGGCGTGTCGGGCACCTGGCGCGACCTCACGGAGTCCGTGAACTTCATGGCCTCGAACCTCACCGACCAGGTGCGCTCGATCGCCCAGGTGTCCACGGCGGTGGCCGACGGCGACCTCTCGCAGAAGATCAGCGTGGAGGCCAAGGGCGAGGTGGCCGCGCTCGCGGACACGATCAACAAGATGGTCGACCGTCTGCGCTCGTTCGCGGCGGAGGTCACGCGCGTGGCGCGCGAGGTGGGCACCGAGGGCAAGCTCGGCGGTCAGGCCGAGGTGGAGGACGTGTCGGGCACCTGGCGCGGGCTCACCGAGAACGTGAACTCCATGGCCTCGAACCTGACCGACCAGGTCCGCAACATCGCCGAGGTGACCACGGCGGTCGCCAACGGCGACCTCTCCAAGAAGATCACGGTCGACGCCAAGGGCGAGATCCTCGAGCTGAAGGAGACCGTGAACACCATGGTCGACCAGCTCAACTCGTTCGCCGCGGAGGTCACGCGCGTCTCCAAGGAGGTCGGCACCGAGGGCAAGCTCGGCGGCCAGGCCGAGGTCGAGGACGTGTCGGGCACCTGGCGCGGCCTCACCGAGTCGGTGAACTTCATGGCGTCGAACCTGACCGACCAGGTGCGCTCGATCGCCCTGGTCACGACCGCGGTGGCCAACGGCGACCTCTCCAAGAAGATCACGGTCGACGCGAAGGGCGAGATCGAGGAGCTGAAGGAGACCATCAACACGATGGTCGACCAGCTCAACTCGTTCGCCGCCGAGGTCACGCGAGTGGCCAAGGAGGTCGGCACCGAGGGCGAGCTCGGCGGCCAGGCCGAGGTGGCCGGCGTGTCCGGCACCTGGCGCGGGCTCACCGAGTCGGTGAACTCGATGGCCACCAACCTGACCGACCAGGTCCGCAACATCTCGCAGGTCGCCCAGGCGGTGGCCCGCGGCGACCTGACTCAGAAGATCACGGTCGACGCCAAGGGCGAGATCCTCGAGCTGAAGGAGACCCTCAACACGATGGTCGACCAGCTCTCCTCGTTCGCGGACGAGGTCACGCGAGTGGCCAAGGAGGTCGGCACCGAGGGCAAGCTCGGCGGCCAGGCGCAGGTCGAGGGCGTGTCCGGCACGTGGCGCGGGCTCACGGAGAACGTGAACCAGCTGGCCTCGAACCTCACGAC
Source organism: uncultured Thermoleophilaceae bacterium (assembly GCA_963771715.1). Taxonomy (GTDB): domain Bacteria; phylum Actinomycetota; class Thermoleophilia; order Solirubrobacterales; family Thermoleophilaceae; genus JACVRW01. Next base: position 56,908 of record CAVYUQ010000022.1, on the reverse strand, counting down.
CCAGGTGCGCGCGATCGCCGACGTGTCCACCGCCGTGACCCAGGGCGACCTCACTCGCTCGATCGCCGTGGAGGCCAGCGGAGAGGTCGCGGACCTCTCGGACAACATCAACCAGATGATCGCCAACCTGCGCGAGACCACTCGCCAGAACGAGGAGCAGGACTGGCTCAAGACGAACCTGGCGCGCATCTCCAGCCTGATGCAGGGGCAGCGCGACCTCGAGACGGTCACCCAGCTGATCATGTCCGAGCTCGCGCCCGCGGTGAGCGCGCAGCACGGCGCCTTCTTCCTCTCGGACCACGAGGAGGAGGGCCCCGACTACGAGCTGCGCCTGCTGGCCAGCTTCGGCTACACGCGCCGCAAGCAGGTGGCGAACCGCTTCCGCCCGGGCGACGGGCTCGTCGGCCAGGCGGCGCTCGAGAAGAAGCCGATCCTGATCACGGACCCGCCCGAGGACTACGTCCAGATCGCGTCCGGGCTGGGCAAGGGCAGGCCCACGAACATCATCGTGATCCCGGTGCTGTTCGAGGAGCAGGTGCTCGCCGTGATCGAGCTGGCCTCGTTCACGCCGTTCAGCGAGATCATCCTCCAGTTCCTGGACCAGCTCACCGAGACGATCGGCGTGGTGCTCTCCACGATCATCGCCAACGTCCGCACGGAGCAGCTGCTCCAGCAGTCGCAGTCCCAGTCTCAGGAGCTCCAGGAGCAGTCGCAGGCGCTCCAGTCCCAGCAGGAGGAGCTGCAGGCCACGAACGAGGAGCTCCAGGAGAAGGCCGAGCAGCTCGAGCGCCAGAACCGCGACATCGAGATCAAGAACCGCGAGATCGAGATGGCGCGCAGCTCGCTGGAGGAGAAGGCGGAGCAGCTCGCGCTCAGCTCGAAGTACAAGTCCGAGTTCCTGGCGAACATGTCGCACGAGCTGCGCACGCCGCTCAACTCGCTGCTGATCCTGTCCAAGGTGCTGGCGTCGAACGAGGTCGGCAACCTGACCGCGAAGCAGGTCGACGCGGCGTCCACGATCCACAACGCGGGCTCGGACCTGCTGGCGCTGATCAACGACATCCTCGACCTGTCCAAGGTCGAGGCGGGGAAGATGGACGTGCACGCCGGCCGCACCGAGCTCGAGGCCGTGCGCGACTTCGTGGAGCGCTCGTTCAGGCCGGTCGCGGAGGAGAAAGGGCTCGAGTTCGCGATCGAGCTGGCGCCCGGGGCGCCCGAGCAGATCTCGACCGACGAGCAGCGCCTCCAGCAGGTGCTGAAGAACCTGCTCTCGAACTCGTTCAAGTTCACGGAGACCGGCTCGGTCCGGCTGACGATCGCCCCGGCGCCTCCGGACATGCAGTTCGCCGGCGAGGTGCTCTCGCGCGCGGACAGCGTGGTCGGGTTCTCCGTCTCAGACACCGGCATCGGCATCCCGCCGGACAAGCTGCGCCTGATCTTCGAGGCCTTCCAGCAGGCCGAGGGCTCGATCTCGAGGCGCTTCGGCGGCACCGGCCTCGGGCTCTCGATCAGCCGCGAGATCGCCCGCCTGCTCGGCGGCGAGATCCGCGTGGAGAGCGAGGAGGGCGCGGGCGCCACGTTCACGCTCTACCTGCCCAGCGTTGCGCCGCCGCCGGCGGCGCCGAGGGAGCCGGCAGAGCCGCCGAGCCCGCTCCAGGTGGCCGCTACGAAATCACGCCAGCGGGCCGATGCGATCGCGCTCCCGGATCCGCTCACGGACGACCGCTCCGACCTTCCGGCGGGCGAGCGCGTGGCGCTCCTGATGACGGAGGACCGCGACCTGGCGAGGAGCGCAGTCGACGTGGCCCACGAGCACGGCTTCCGCTGCCTGCTCGCGCTGCGCGGCGACGCCGGGCTTGCGCTCGTGCACGAGTTCATGCCCGAGGCCGTGATCGTGAGCAGGGAGCTGCCCCAGCTGAACGGCGAGGCCGTGCTCGACCACCTGAAGCGCCACCCCGAGACGCGGCACCTGCCCGTGTACGTGCTCGCGGAGGAGGACGCGGCGCTCGACCTGCGCCAGGCCGGCGCGCTCGGATGCCTGACGAAGGCGGTCACGCCCGAGCTGCTCGGCGGCGTGTTCGACGAGCTGACCCAGTTCCTCGAGCGCCGCACGCGCTCGGTGCTGGTGGTGGAGGACGACGAGCGGGAGCGCGACGCGCTGATCGACCTGATCGGCGGCGCGGACGTGGAGGTGGTGGGCGTGGCCTCACGCGAGCAGGCGCTCGCCGAGCTCGACGGCGGCCGCTTCGACTGCATGGTGCTCGACCTCGGTCTCGAGGACGGCAACGGCTTCCAGCTGCTGGAGCGCATCAAGCGGGCCAAGCGCTTCCGCAACCTGCCGGTGATCGTGCACACGGGCAAGGAGCTGACGCCGCGCGAGGAGACCCGCCTCAAGCGCTACGCGGAGACGATCGTCGTGAAGGACGCGCGCTCGCCCGAGCGACTGCTCGACGAGACCTCGCTCTACCTGCACCGGGTCGAGGCCCGGCTGCCCGCGGAGAAGCGCCAGATGCTGGAGCGACTGCACATGGCGGACGCCGTCTTCGAGGGCAAGAAGGTGCTGATCGTGGACGACGACGTGCGCAACGTGTTCGCGCTGACCAGCGTGTTCGAGCGGCGCGGCATGGAGGTCGTCTTCGCGGAGAACGGCCGCGAGGGGGTCGAGGCGCTGAAGTCGAACCCGGACGTCTCGCTCGTCCTGATGGACATCATGATGCCCGAGATGGACGGGTACGAGGCCACCCGCGCGGTGCGGGAGATCCCCGAGTTCCAGCGCCTCCCGATCGTGGCTCTGACCGCGAAGGCGATGAAGGGCGACCGCGAGAAGAGCATCGCCTCGGGCGCATCCGACTACATCACGAAGCCCGTCGACGTGGACCAGCTGCTGTCGCTGATGCGGGTGTGGCTATACAAGTGAACGGCGCGGCGGCCGAGCTCGACGACATCGAGACCGGCCTCCTGCTGGAGGCGATCCACAAGCGCTACGGCTACGACTTCCGCGGCTACGCGCGGGCGTCACTGGACCGCCGCCTCAGGCACCGCGCCCGCGGCGAGAGCGTGGTCACGCTGTCGCAGCTCCAGGGCCGCATCCTGCGCGACCCGCACGTGATGTCGCGGCTGCTCGACGACCTGACGATCAGCGTCAGCTCCATGTTCCGCGACCCGGCCTTCTTCGCTGGCATCCGCGAGGCGGTGCTGCCGCGCCTGCGCACGTATCCGTACGTCCGCATCTGGAACGCCGGCTGCGCGCGCGGAGAGGAGCCGTGGTCGCTCGCGATCCTGCTCCACGAGGCCGGGCTGCTCGAGCGGGCGCGCGTCTACGCCACCGACCTGAGCGAGGAGTCGCTCCAGCGCGCCAGCGAGGGGGTCTTCCCGCTGGCGAAGATGCAGGAGTACACCGCCGCCTACATCGAGTCCGGCGGGCAGCGCGAGTTCTCGACGTACTACCGTGTCGACGGGGACCGGGCGCGCTTCGACCCGGGACTTGGCGCACGGTTCGTGTTCGCGCGCCACAATCTGGCCACGGACGGCCCGTTCAACGAGTTCGACCTGATCGTGTGCCGCAACGTGCTGATTTACTTCGGCAAGGAGCTCCAGATGCGAGCCCTTGACCTCTTCGACGACAGCCTGCACGGCGCTGGGCATGCTCGGGCTGGGCCGCCAGGAGTCGCTCGCGGGCACGAGGCAGGCCGCGCGCTTCGGGACCCTGGTGGAGGGCCAGCAGCTCTACAGGAAGCGGGCGGGATGAGCGGCCCCGGCGCGATCCTGGTCGTCGACGACCAGCCCGAGAGCCTGGTGGCGCTGCGAACTGTGCTCGAGCCGCTCGGGCGTGAGGTGATCACCGCCCCGTCCGGCGAGGAGGCCCTCAAGCAGCTCCTGACGGACGACTTCGCGGTGATCGTGATGGATGTGCGCATGCCGGGGCTCGACGGCTTCGAGACCGTCGAGCTGATCAAGCGCCGCGACCGCCACGAGGACACCGCGGTGATCTTCCTCACGGCCGGCGATGCCGACGCCGAGCAGATCACGCGCGGCTACTCGGCCGGCGCCGTCGACTACATCCTGAAGCCCGTCGACGCGGACGTGCTGCGCTCGAAGGTGGCGATGCTGCTCCAGCTCCAGGAGAAGAACGCGGAGCTGCGGGCCTCGGAGGAGCGCTTCCGCGCCGCCTTCGAGGGCGCGCCGATCGGCATGGGTCTCAGCACCGTCGACGGGCACTGGCTCGAGGTGAACGACGCCCTCTGCGAGCTGCTCGGCCGCACCCCGACGCAGCTGCTCGAGCAGCCGCTCTGGGAGCTCGCGCACCCCGCCGAGCGCGCGCAGGAGCGCAACGAGCTCAGGCGCCTGCTGCGCGACCGCCCGCTCTTCGACCAGTCCGAGAAGCGCTTCGTGCGCCCGAACGGCGACGTGGTGCACGCCATCGTGAGCGTGTCGCTGACCGCGGACGGGCACGACCGCCCGCAGGGCTACATCTGGCAGCTCGTTGACGTGACCGAGCAGCGCCGTGCGGAGGCGGAGCGGGCCGCGCGCGCCGAGGCCGAGGCTGTGGCGGCCACGATCGGGAAGCTTCAGCAGGTCACGGAGGCAGCGCTCGAGCACCTCGAGTTGCGCGACCTGCTGGACGTGCTGGTGGAGCGGCTCTGCGAGGTCTTCGGGGCGGACATCGTGCGCATCCTGCTCGAGGACCGCGAGGACGAGGAGATCTACGTGGTGGGCGCCGCCGCGGGGCTGGACGACGCGGAGCCCGGGGCCCTGGTCGAGTTCGGCGACCTGCTGGACGAGGTGGTGTCGACCAACCGCCCCGTGACGCTCCAGGACCTGCCCGGGGGCGCGGGCCTCGACCCGATGATGGCCGCGGCCGGCGTGGGCTCGCTGATGGCCTCGCCGCTCGTGATCAAGGGGCGGCTGGGCGGAGTGGTGGAGGTGGCGATGCGCTCGCCGCGGCCCTTCACGCTCGAGGAGGAGAGCCTGTTGATCCTGATGGCGGACCGGGCGGGACTCGCCATAGAGCACGCGCGCGCCTACGAGCGCGAGGTCTCGAACGTGGAGATGCTCCAGCGCAGCCTGCTGCCCCAGCGGCTGCCCGACATCGAGGGAATCCAGATCGGCGCCCGCTACAAGCCGGGTGGCGCCGACGTGGGCGGGGACTGGTACGACGCGATCCCGCTCGAGGGCGGCCGAGTGGGCGTGGCGATGGGCGACGTGGTGGGCCACGGGATCGGAGCGGCCTCGCTGATGGGCCAGCTGCGCCACGCCACGCGCGCGTATGCGCTCGAGGGCCACTCGCCGGCGGGCGTGCTCGACAGGCTGGACCGCTTGGTCCGCAGCCTCGACGGCGGCCAGATGGCCACGCTGCTGTACCTGGTCGTGGAGCCCGACCACGGGACGATCCATTACGCGAGCGCCGGCCACGTGCCGCCGCTGGCGATCGGTCCGGACGGCGAGGCCGAGTACCTCGCGAGCGCCCCCAACCCGCCGCTCGGCGTGTTCGAGACCGAGGGACACACCGAGCTCACGGCCCAGCTCGCGCCCGGCTCCACGATCGTCCTCTACACCGACGGGCTGGTGGAGGAGCGCGGCGTCTCGATCGACCAGGGCCTCGACGCGCTGCGGCTCGCGGCCACACAGGGGCTCTGCCACCCCGACGAGCTCTGCACGCGGCTGGTGGACGCGATGCTGGCGATCCACCCGGCGAACGACGACATCGCCGTGCTGGCGCTGCGGGCGCTGCCCACCGCGCCGCCGCCGCTCCACCTCGACCTCCCCTCGGACCCCGGCGAGCTCGGCGGCATGCGCCGCGAGCTCGGCGACTGGCTGCGCGCCGCGGGCGCAAGCGGCGAGGTGGTCGAGGTCGTCCAGATGGCGTGCCACGAGGCCTGCTCCAACTCGATCGAGCACGGCTACTCGTTCGGCAAGGGCAGCCTCAGCGTGGACGCCGAGCTCGACGACGGCCGCGTGATCCTCACGATCCGCGACGACGGCGGCTGGGTGGAGCGCCCGAACGGCAACCTGCCCTACCGCGGCAACGGGCTGCCGTTGATGGAGGCCCTGATGGACTCGGTGGAGCTCACGTACGGCAACGGAGCGGGGACGGCGGTGCGGATGGCGCGCTCGCTGGCCCCCGACCGAGTGCCGGCCGAGGCCTGAGCGCCCCGGCGGGCCGAAACAGCAGCAGTGAAGGGGGTGTGTCGTCAGTTAGCCGCGATATACGCGGTTAAGTGACGGAGGTCCCCCTTTAATGCTCGTCGTTCGAGACGCCGCCTACTCTTCGGGCCCCATGCTCCTCGACAGCGTCGACTGGCTCGGCCACTCCGGTTTTCGCATCTCGGTTGGGCGCTCGGTCGTGTACATCGATCCGTACCGCGTCCCGGAGGACGCGCCGCCGGCCGACCTGATCCTGATCACCCACGGCCACTACGACCACTTCTCGCCGCAGGACGTGGAGCGGCTCTCCACGCGTGAGACCTGGCTGGTCGGCCCGGCCGCCGTGGCGGAGCGCGTGAGCGGGCAGGTGCACAGGATCGCGCCGGGCGAGATGCTCGACGACGAGCTCGTGCGCGGGGTGCACGTGAGCGCGGTCGCCGCCTACAACACCTCCAAGCGCGACGCCGACGGGAGGCCGTTTCATCCGCGTGATGCGGGATGGGTGGGATACGAGCTCAACGTCCGGGGTGAGCGGCTTTACCATTCCGGCGACACCGACGTGATTCCCGAGATGGACAGCGTTACGGGGGTCGACGTGGCGCTGCTGCCCGTGAGCGGGGTCTACGTGATGACCGCCCAGGAGGCCGCCGAGGCGGCCCGGCGCATACAGCCCCGCGTGGCCGTCCCGATGCACTGGGGCGAGCATCTGGGCACCGAGGACGACGCACGAACGTTTGCCGACAAGGCTCCCGTGGAGGTACGGATCATGGAGAAGGCTAAGTGACGATCGAGGCCGACCGCCAGCGCGCCGCGCTCCACCGGATCGCGGCCGACGACCCCGAGCTCGCCGCGCGCCTCGTGCTCATGACGCTCCCAGCGGCGGCCGCGCACATCTCCGGCACGCTCGCCTTCCTGCTCGAGATCGACGGGCTCGGCAGCCACCGCGTGGCGGTGTCGGGCGGCCGGGCGCGGGTGGACGAGGCGCGCACACAGGACGAGACCGACTTCCGCCTCCAGGCCGACCCGCGGACGCTCGTGGAGCTGGTGACCGGCAGCGCCGGGCCGCTCGGCCTCATGATGCGCGGGAAGCTGCGCATACGCGGCAAGCGCCGGCGCGCGATGAGGCTCCGGCAGATGTCCTCCGGGGACATCTCGATGGCCGAGGTGGTCGAGTCGGGCGGCACGCTCGACCCCGACATCCTCTATCGCAGTCTTCCGTACCTGATCGACCCCGAATGGACGGCCGGCCACGACTTCACGGTCTGCTACGAGGTGATCGGCAAGGGCCGCTGGTACGCGAGCGCTCGCGACGGCAAGCCGCTCGAGGTCACGCGCGAGCTCCCGGAGGGACGCGAGGTGGCGGGGACCGCGAGGGTGTCCTTCGACTCCTACCAGCGCATGGCGGCGGGCCAGGTGAGCCCTTCGCAGGCAATGCAGAACCAGCTCACGAAGATCGACGGCGAGATCCACCCGATCACGCTGGTGGGGCGCTGGATCGCCCGCGCCCAGGGCACCGACGACGCCGAGCTGAAGCGCGAGGGCAAGCAGCGCAAGCTCCAGGAGAAGCGGGCCAACCTCTACGCCGAGGGCGGCATCGGAGGCCCCGGCCAGGGCGACCCCGGCCACGAGTCGGAGCGCGGCGCGCGCGACGGCGGCGGGCTGCTCGACTACCGCCAGCTCTACGCGCTCTGGGAGCGGCAGAACTGGCGCGCCACCGAGCTCGACTTCAGCGTGGACAAGGAGCAATGGCTCGCCACCCCGCGCGAGGCGCAGGAGTCCACGATCTGGAGCCTCGGCTCGTTCTACGTCGGCGAGGAGCGCGTGACGGCCGACCTCGCGCCCTTCCTGGCCGCCGCGCCCACGGGCGAGATCGAGCTGTTCCTGGCCACGCAGCTGGTGGACGAGGCCCGCCACGCCGCCTTCTTCGACCGCTTCGGCGCCGAGGTGATGTGCCTGTCGGCGGACGACTTCCGCGGCCGCATGCGAGAGGTCGAGCAGATCCTGCTCTCACCGTGGCGCGAGGTGTTCGACGACGGCCTGCGCGACGTCTCGAAGCGCATCCAGGCGAAGCCGGACGACCTCGACCTGTTCGTGGAGGGCGTGACGACCTACCACATGGTGGTCGAGGGCTTCCTGGCGGTCACGGGCCAGACGCTGATCCGCGACTACATGATCGAGCACTCGCTGTACCCGGGCTTCTGCGAGGGCTTCGGCCTGGTGGAGCGCGACGAGCACCGCCACGTGGCCTTCGGCGTGCGCTTCCTGCGCGACGCCATCGACGAGGACCCGCGCCATCGCGCGACGGTCGAGCGGGTGGTGCTCGACCTGGCCCCGAAGGCCGCCTACGTGTTCGTGCCGCCGTACGTGAGCGACGCCTCGGAGTTCGTCTCGTACGGATACACCTCGCGGCAGATCTACGGCTTCGCCTACCGCACGCTGAAGCGGCGCATGAAGGTGCTCGGGATCGAGATCCCGCCGCCGGAGGAGCTGCTGCCGGGTCCGATCGAGGGCGCCGCGGCGCCCCCCAGCGAGCCCGCGGCGAAGAAGGCGCCGGCGGGGGCTAACGGGGCGGGATCGAACGGCTCAGGCGATCTCGAGGCGGCGGCCACGAGCTAGTCGGCCGCAGCGCCAGGCCCGCCATCAGGAGCCCGAGGCCGATCATCGCCAGCGCCGCCAGCTCGAGTCCGGTGGTGGGCAGGCCGCCCCCCGACTCGCCGCCGGTCCCGCCCTGGGGCTCCTCGTCGACCGGGCCGCCGGTGCCGTCGTCCGGCGTCGTCTCGGTCTCGGTCTGGTCGCCGTCGGGCGGCTGCTCCTCGCCGCCCGGCGTGGTGGGGGTGGTCTCCTGCGCGGCGTCTGGCCTCGACCGGGGGTACAACAGGCGCCACCGGGGCGACCGGTGCCACCACGCCGCCTCCGGGCTCCTGAATGAAGGTCGGAGCGGCCACTCCGCCCGAGTCGTCGGCCCCCGCGGGTGCCACCACCAGCAGCAGCGACATCAGGGCGGAGAGAAGCAGGAACGCGCGCTTAGGAGTCATCTGAGCGCGCATTCGATGGGAGTCCACATGCTCCTTTTCGTTGCACCGAACCCTGCGAGGGTTATGCTGCCCCGGCTTTGCGAAGTACTCGCGCCCTGCGAACCCTCGCCTGGGGCGCGGTGGCGGTCGGCGTCGCCACACCCCTGGTCCGGCACCGGCTGCGGCTCCGGCCTCCGGTGGTGTCGGCGTTGTCATGGCCGGCCCCCGCCGCGCTCGCGCTCGCCGCTCGCCGCACTCCGGTGCGCGATGCCGCGATCTACGGCCTACAGATGTGGGTGTACTTCGCGCACTTCGACATGCCCGACGACGATCCCGACGCGCTGCTCAGGCGGCTCAAGGTGAGCTATCCGATCCGCTGCGACCGGGTGCTCGGCCTGGGCACCTGCCCGACCACCAGGCTCCAGCGCGCCCTCGGCCGCGAGGGCCACGTGGGCCCGCTCGAGTACGGCCTGTCGGCCATTCACTGGAGCTGGTTCCTCGTCCCGCACGGCACGCTCCTCTACATCCTCCTGCGGCATCGCGACAAGCTCCCGCGCTCCGCGACCCTGATGGCCGCGTGCTTCGACCTGGGCTGTGTGGTCTACTGGCTGGTGCCCACCGCCCCGCCGTGGTACGCCGGCGCGAACGGCCAGATGCCACCCGTGCGCCGGATCATGGCCGAGGCGGGCGAGCGCGTCTGGAAACGTCTCTGGCACCCGCTTTACCATTCCCTCCAAGGCAATCCCTTTGCAGCCATGCCCTCCCTTCATTTCGGCACATCAGTGATGGCCGCCCGGATCCTGTCGCAGGTCGGGCGCGGTCACGCGGCGGCCGGATGGGCATATGCGCTGGCGCTGGGGTTCGGGCTCGTGTATCTCGGTGAGCATTACGTGATCGACCTGCTCGCCGGCATCGCGCTCGCCGAGGGGATCTGGCGCGCCGCACCACGCGTAGAACCGGCGATCCGGATGATCGCCGCGGCCGTGCATCGACTGGAGCCGCAGGCAGGCTGATGGCGGCGGAGGAGCGCCGCCGCGTCCGCGAGGAGAGCCGTCGACCCGACGACTGGGATCAGCCCTCGGACGAGGAGCTGGCGCTCGAGGCTGCCGACGAGGAGGCCGCAGGTGTCGAGGCCGACGAGCTCGAGGTCAGCCGCTTCCAGGCGCTGCTCCAGGACCGCCGCAAGATCTTCTCCGGCATCCTGCTGGTGCTGCTGCTCGTGGTGGCGATCTACGTGCTGTTCCCGAAGATCGTGGGAGCGGACGAGGCCGTCGACAACCTCGACGACGCCAAGTGGTACTGGATCGTCGTCGCCATCGGCTTCAACGCGCTGGCCTTCGGCGCTTACGTGGCGCTGTTCCGCGGCATCCTGGGCGGCACGCACGACGACGCGGTGCATCGCCGGCTCGACCTGAGGGCGTCGTACCAGATCACGATGGCCGGGCTCGCGGCCACCCGCATCTTCTCGGCCGCCGGCGCCGGCGGGATCGTGCTCACCTACTGGGCGCTCCGCAAGGCCGGCATGCCGCGCCGCCGTGCCGCCTGCCGGATGGTGGCGTTCCTCGTCCTCACCTACTTCGTCTACCTCGCCGCGCTCGTGATCTTCGGCGTGCTGCTGCGCACCGGCGTCCTGCCCGGGCCGGACCCGCTCGCGGGCACCGTGGTGCCGGCGTCGGTGTCGGCCGGGCTGATCATCCTGTTCTGCCTGATCGCGCTGATCCCGAACGACTTCGAGCGGCGCATCCAGCACTACGCGGGCGGCTACCGCCGGGTGCGCTACCTCCAGCGCATCGCAAAGGGGCCGGCCACGCTCGCCACGGGCACGCGCACCGCGATCGCCTATGTCCGCCACCCACAGCGCGGCGTGCTGGCTGTCGGCGGGGCGGTGGGCTTCTGGGCCGCGAACATCGGCGTGCTCTGGGCCAGCTTCGAGGCCTTCGGAGGGCACGTGCCGTTCGCCGTGCTGGTGCAGGGCTTCTTCCTCGGCATGGCGGCGAACCTGATCCCGTCCCCGGCGGGCGGCGTTGGCGCCGTCGACGCGGGCATGATTGGGGCATTCTCGATCTTCGGAATCGACAACTCGGTCGTCTTCCCCGCGGTGCTCACCTACCGCGTGATCGCGTTCTGGCTGCCGATCCCGCCGGGAATAGTCGCCTTCGTGCAGCTGCGCAAGACCGTGGCCGAGTGGGAGCGGCAGTCGGCGGAGGCCGCTCGGAGGACTACACTTCAGAAAGTAAAGTAATGTGCGTGCAGCTCGGATGAGCGTGGAGATCGGATGAGCGTGGAGATCAAGGACATCGAGAACGTCGTCATTGTCGGCAGTGGGCCCGCGGGCTACACGGCCGCGCTGTACACCTCGCGCGCGGACCTGGAGCCGCTCATGATCGAGGGCTTCGCCTGGGGCGGGCTGCTCCAGCAGACCACCGATGTCGAGAACTACCCCGGCTATCCCGAGGGCGTGATGGGCCCGCAGATGATGCAGGAGTTCCGCGACCAGGCCGGGCGCTTCGGCACGCGCTTCATCACCGACGACGCCACGAAGATCGAGCTCAGCGCCGACGAGGGCGGCGTCCACGTGATCCACGTGGGCGACCAGCAGATCAGGTCGCGCGCGGTGATCCTCGCCATGGGCGCCGAGCCCAAGAAGCTCGGGGTGCCCGGCGAGGAGGAGCTGTCCGCACGCGGCGTGTCGTACTGCGCCACCTGCGATGCCGCGTTCTTCCGCGACGCCGACACCGTCGTGGTCGGCGGCGGCGACACGGCGATGGAGGACGCCACCTTCCTCTCGAAGTTCGCCGGCAAGGTGAGCATCGTGCATCGGCGGCCGGAGTTCCGCGCCTCGGCGATCATGCTCGACCGCGCGCGCGACACCGAGAACATCGAGCTGGTCACGCCCTACGTCGTGCAGAGCTTCCAGCCCGGCGAGAACGGGGCGCTCGGGACGGCCGTGCTCGAGAACACCGAGGACAGCTCGACGAAGGAGCTGCCGGTGACCGGCGCCTTCGTCGCCATCGGCCACAAGCCGAACTCGCACCTGATCGAGGGCCAGCTCGACCTGGACGACGAGGGCTACGTGCTCGTGGACGGGCGCTCCACGAAGACGAAGCGGCCGGGCGTGTTCGCCGCGGGCGACCTCACCGACCGCGTCTACCGCCAGGCGGTCACCGCCGCGGGCACCGGCTGTATGGCCGCGCTCGACGCCGAGGCCTATCTGCGCGACACCCCGATCGACCCGGAGGCCCACTGGGCCCCCGACCCCGAGCGGGTGGAGGCGGCCGCCAAGTCAGCCGCGGGCTAGTTGCCCACCTGGAGCAACTGGGCCCGCCAGCAGCGCTGCGCCCCGGAGCGCATCGAGACGCCGCGCTCTGAGGAGGAGCTCGTGCGCGCGGTTGCCGGCGCGCGGCGGGTGAAGGTGGCCGGGTCGGGGCACTCGTTCACCGACATCGCCTGCACCGACGGCGTCATGGTCGACATGTCCGCGATGCGGCGGGTGCTCGGGGTCGAGGGCCGTGAGGTCACCGTTGAGGCCGGCATCACGCTGCACGACCTCGGCGAGGAGCTGCGGGCTCGCGGGCTGGCGATGGAGAACCAGGGTGACGTGGACCCGCAGACGCTCGCCGGCGCGATCTCGACCGCCACGCACGGCACCGGCGGCCGCTTCGGGAACCTCTCCTCGCAGGTGAGCGGCGTGCGACTGGTCACGGGCACGGGCGAGGTGATGGATATTCGCGAGGGCGACGAGCTGCGCGCCGCGCGCGTGAGCCTCGGCGCGCTCGGCGCCATCTCCGCGGTCACGATGCGCTGCGTGCCCGCGTTCACCATCCACCGGATCGACGAGCCGCGCCCGCTCGACGACGTGCTTCCACGGCTTGACGAGCTGGTGGACTCGCACGACCACTGGGAGGCGTTCGTGATGCCCTACACGCGCCGCGCGCTCACGCTCACCTCGGAGCGCACGGACCGCGCCCCGAAGCCGCCCGGCCGCGCGGCGGCCTTCCTCCACGACGTGCTGCTGGAGAACGCCGTGCTCGGCGCCTTCTGCCGGCTCGGCCGTCGCTTCCCCGGGTTGATCCCGCTGCTCAACCGCCGGCTCGCGGGGCTGATGGGCCGCGCCGAGCACCTGGACGCGAGCAACCGCGTCTACGCCAACACGCGGCTGGTCCGGTTCACGGAGATGGAGTACGCGATCCCTCGCGAGCGCGCCGCCGAGGCGCTCGAGCGCGTGCTCGCACTGATCGAGCGGCGGCGGCTGCCGATCGGCTTCCCGATCGAGCTGCGCGTGGTGGCGCCGGATGACGCGCTGCTGTCGACGGCGTACGAGCGCCCGACCGCCTACATCGCGGTACACCAGTACGTTGGCATGGAGTTCGAGACCTACTTCCGCGCCGTGGAGGCGATCATGGACGAGTACGGCGGCCGGCCGCACTGGGGAAAGCGCCATTACCAGTCCGAGGCGACGCTGCGGCCGCGCTACCCCGAGTGGGACCGGTTCGCCGAGCTGCGCGAGCGCTTCGACCCGGAGCGCAGGTTCGAGAACGACTACCTGAGGCGGGTGCTCGGGTGACGGCGACGCTGTACGGGATCCCCGGATCGCACGCGGTCCGGACCGGCGAGCTGATGCTCCAGCACAAGGGGATCGAGTACCGCCGCGTGAACTTCCCGCCGGGCCCCCACCGGGTGATCGTGCGGCTGATGGGCTTCCCCGGCGACCGCGTGCCGGCCGTGAAGTTCGAGGACGGCCGCCGCGCTCAGGGCACCCGCGAGCTGCCGCGTGTGCTCGACGAGCTGGTGCCGGAGCCGCGGCTCGTGCCCGACGACCCGCGTGCGCTCGAGGCGGAGCGCTGGGCCGACGAGGTGCTCCAGCAGTGGGCGCGGCGCATGGTGGCCTCGCGCCGGCGCCGCCAATCCGGACGCGCTCGCCGGCCGCGGCGCCGGCGGCAGGCTGGGCGTGCTGCTCGCCCGCAACGACCTGCAGCGCAGGATCGTCGCCCGGGCGGTGCTCGTGGTCTTCCGCGCCACGAAGCAGCAGCTGCGCGACGACCGCGAGCGCACCGGCGAGATCCTCGACCGGGTGGACGCCTGGATCGGCGAGGGCGTCCTGAACGGCGAGCAGCTGCGCAGCCCCGACCTCGCGGTCGCGTCGAGCCTCGCGCTGGTCGAGTACATCGTGGCGCTACAGCCCGAGCTGCGGCGCCGGCCGCTGATGGAGCTGATCGAGCGGGTGTTCAGCTACAGCGGCGCAGCACGCGGTCGAGCGTGAGCTTGCGGCCGTCCTCGGTCTCCGCGAGCACGCGCAGGCGGAAGCGCCCGCGCCGGTGGATCCGCTCGCGCGGGACCCTGCCGCTCAGCAGCGTCGGGCCCGCCCGGCGGCCGCGAGCCGTGGGGATGCTGAGCAGCCGCTCGACCCGGCGGCGGCCCACGATCACGTCGGCGTGCATCAGGCGCGCCCGCTTCGATCCCCGCACCTGAACGCGGAGGTCGTGGCGGAAGCAGCCGCGCACCGGCCGGCCGCCGGAGCGCACGGAGAGCGTGATGTGCGGCCGCGCCAGGCAGTCCACTCCCACGCAGTGGGTCAGCTGCCTCAGGCGCACGGCGAGGTCGCGCTGCACCTTCGCGTAGCGCTCGTGCCCGTCGACGCTCTGGAGCTGGTACGGGTCCTCCACCAGGTCGTAGAGCTCGTACTCGCCGGTGGTGCGGTGCTCGATGTACAGGTAGCGGTAGGTGCGAATGCCGCGATAGCTCGGCACCCCGTTGGCGCCGTTCCCGTTCTCGATCAGGATGTCGCGGCCCCACTCGGCGCCGGGGTCGGCGAGCAGCTCGAGCAGCGAGCGGCCGTCCTGCACGCGGCCGGGCGCCGCGTCGGTGGCGTCGAGGATCGTGGAGGTCACGTCCATGTTGCCGACCAGCCGCTGGTCCAGCCGCGTGCGCGGCACTCCCGGCCCGCGCATGACCAGCGGGATGCGGATCGACTCCTCGTACGGGAGGACCTTCTCCGCGAGCGCCCGGTGCTCGCCGTGCATGAACCCGTTGTCCGACATGAACACGATCAGCGTGTTCTCGAGCTCGCCGTTGCGGGTGAGCGCGTCGACGATCTGGGCCACGCCCTCGTCGACGGCCATCAGCGCTTCGATCTCCTGGCGCCAGTTCTCCTCGACCCCGGCGGCGAACTCCGGCGACAGCCGCGGGCGGTCCGCCACCACCTGCGGCTTGTCGTACATGTTCCTCTCGTTGAAGTTCGGGTGGCGCGGCATCCGCACTCCGGCGTAGGCATCGCGGTGCCGGGGTGCGGGGGAGGGCGTCCCGGGCCGGCGCGGGTCGTCCGGGTCACGCGGGCCGCCGCGGTGCGGGGCCGTGTACCAGAGCGAGAGGAAGAAGGGCTGGTCGCCCGGCGACGCTTGGTCGATCAGCTCCACGCCGCGGCGGGTCTCGAAGTCGGTGAGGTACTCGCCCGGGTGCTCGGCGTCGGGGTAGTCCTTCAGCACCCCGTGGTCGAACGCCTTCCAGCTCACGTAGTTGAACGCCCCCGAGTGCGGCAGCCCGACCCAGTCGCTCCAGCCCGGGGGTATGCCGTACTTGGCCTCGTAGCCGTTCAGGTAGCGCCCGACGTGCATGGTGCGGTAGCCCGCGTTTTGGAGCCAGACGGGCAGCGTGTTCGTGCTGTCGAGCTGGATGAAGCCGCCGAAGGGCGGGCTGTTGTGGAGCACCCCGTGGTTGTGCGCGTATTGCCCCGTCAGGTTCGTCGCGCGCGAGGGGCAGCAGAGCGGGAAGCTGTCGATCGCCTGGTTGAACGTGGTGCCCTCACCGCCCAGGAGCGTGTTCACGTAATGCATCGTCGCCAGCGACGCCTGCGTCTGGTCGTCGGTCATGATCACCACGACGTTCTCGCGCGCGAGCGCGGGCGAGGCGAGTGCCAGCGCGGCCGCCGTGGCCGCGATCGCGGTCGCTACAGCTCGCAGCGGCCTTCGCCGCGGTAGGTGGGCACCTCGTCGGCTATCGCGCCGCCGCGCACCAGATACAGGCTGTTGAAACGCTCGCACAGCTCCCCGGCCTTCGCATGGCGCAAGTAGACGTTCGCGCCGATCTGCAGGCTAGCGGCGGCAGACCCCGTTATGGGAGTCTGCACCTCGCCTGTCCCTTCCAGGGGGTCAACACGGAGTCCGCGCGGGAGGTGCGGTGCCGGCAGGCGATCGCGTCCCGCGGCTCCGGAGGCGGGGTAGCCGCCGCCGAGCAGGGTCGCCACCCCGCCGCTCGGCCTGCGCACCACGGGCATGGCGAACATCGCGGCCGGCATCAGCTGGAACGAGGAATAGCGGTCGAACAGGGTGGGCGCGTAGAACCCGGAGCCGGCCGTGATCTCCGTGATCACGTCCTCCCGGCGCGTGGTGTGGATGCTCCCGGTGCCGCCGCCGTTCACGAGCGGGAGCGGCGCCACCTCTGACACGGCCGCAACCACGGCGGCGCGCCGCTCGGCGATCTCGCGCGGCGGAGCGCCGCTTGATCTCGCGGATCACCGGTGCCTGCATCCGCTTCCCGAGCGGGCTGTCGCCGAGGCCGGCGATGTGCGCCTCGTAGCCCATCAGGCCGGCCAGCTCGAATCCGGGCCGGCGCACGATCTCGCGCGCGAGGGCGCTCGCCTGCTCCGGGGTGCGGATCGGCGAGCGCTTCACGCCGATCTTCAGCCGGCCGCCGAGCGCCCACCAGCCCACGTCGAGCTCTATGCACACGCGCACGGGGCGCGCGCTCGGCCCCGTGGCGCTCTCGATCAGGTCGAGGTGCTGGACCGAGTCCACCATCAGGATCGGCGGGCTCTCGCTGTCGAGGCGGCCGAGCTCGGCGAGCGCCCCGCGGTCGGCCGTCGGGTACGCGATCAACAGATCCTCGAATCCGTGCTCATGGAGCCAGAGCGACTCCGGCAGCGTGAACGTCATCAGCCCCTGGAAGCCCGGGTCGCCGTCCAGGATCTCCGCGAGCAGCGGCCGGCAGCGGACCGACTTGCTTGCCACCCGGATCGGCTTCCCGGCCGCTCGGCCGAGCATCTCGCTCGCGTTCGACCAGAGCGCGTCCATATCCACGAACGCGAACGGCGCGTCCACGTCGGCGAAGATGTCCTCGAGCTCCTCGTAGGTGCGCTCGCGGGCCTGTGTACGGTCTCGCGCCATGGTCCGGGCCGACCGTATACCGCCGACCGTGCTCGTGTTGGTCGCGGTCACGTCGGTCCAGGTCGGCGCGGCGCTGGCGAAATCCCTCTTCGACGAGGTGGGGCCGGGCGGCATCGTCTTCCTCAGGGTGCTGTTCGCGGCGGTGGTGCTCGTGGCGGTCTGGCGCCCGGCCGTGGCCGGCCGCCCGCGTGCCGACTGGCGCCTGATCGCCGTCTTCGGCCTGTGCCTCGGCGCCATGAACCTGGCCTTCTACGAGTCGATCGAGCGCATCCCGCTGGGGGTCGCCGTGACCTTCGAGTTCGTCGGGCCGCTCGGTGTGGCGATCGCCGGCTCGCGGCGGCCACTCGACCTGGCCTGGGTCCTCATGGCGGCGGCCGGCATCGTGCTGCTGTCCGACTTCGGTACCGCGGACCTCGACGGCCTGGGGGTGGCGCTGGCCCTGGTGGCCGGCGCCCTGTGGGCCGCCTACATCCTCCTCAGCGCGCGCGTCGGGCAGGTCTTCCCGGACGGGAGCGGGCTGGCGCTCGCGATGGTCGTGGCCGCCGCGGCGCTGGTGCCGGTCGGGGTGGCGGACGCGGGCGGCGATCTGCTCGCTCCCCGGAGTCCTAGCCCTGGCGGCCGGCGTGGCGATCCTGTCCTCGGCGATTCCCTACACGCTCGAGATGGAGGCGCTGCGGCGCATGCCGGCGGGCGTGTTCGGGGTGATGATGAGCACCGAGCCGGCAGTGGCGGCCCTCGCCGGCTTCATCGTGCTCGACGAGGGCCTAGCCACCCGCGAGCTGGTCGCAATCCTGCTCGTGGTGGCCGCCAGTGCCGGGGCGGCACGACATGGGCACGTGCCGCCGCGGGACGCGTGACTTGCCTAGGCAAGCGCGGGGGGCATGTCCTCCTGAGACTGAGCCGGGTCAGCCGTGATGGCGGGCCGGACGGGGAGTAGGTCGTACATGCTGAGCGGCTGGCCGCATGCGTTGCACCAGGTAACGCGCGCGAGGCCGTCGAAGTCGACCACGTCTTCGCAATGTGGGCAGAGATAGTGGGCCATGTCCAGAATGTCGGCTGAATAGGCCAATCGTCCAATCGGGTCCCCACCCCATAGACGAAAGAATGGGGTCTCGACCCTAGTTGTAGGCCCGTATCTGGCGCCGGATCAGGTTCCCCACGTTGCCGAGCGCGATGTTGCCGTCGCTGAGGTGAGTGCCCCAGGAGGCGTTGGGGGTGGGCACGACCGCGAACGCGCCGTGGAGCGGCTTCACCTGGAGGACGCTCGCCCCGCCGGCTGTCGAGCATCTGCCGCTGTAGGCATCGGGGAACCCGGCCCAGGGGGTGCGCGGGTGTGGCAGGTCTCCCAGCGCGAGGTTCGACCGCGAGCCCGATCAGGCTGGGCGCGAACGGGGCGCTCGGATAGATCGGCGTGAGCCTTCCGGAGCCTCCGCCGAGCGCGGCCGGGTTCGTGCACAGGATCTGGAGCGCGGGGTCGCTCGTCCGGCCGAAGAGCGCATCGTCCGGCACGGGGGCGTTGAAGCTCGAGAAGGCTACGACGCAGTGGGTCTGACCCGCCCTGCGGCAGGCGCGCAGGTGCTGGAAGTCACCGCCGCGGTCAGCGCCGGCCCGCACCGTGACGTTGCCGCCGAGCAGCACCGCGGACACGAGCCGCCGGCGCGCGGACGGCTTCGGATCGATCTCCTCACGGATCAGCCGCCGGAGCCAGAAGCTTCCCTGCGAGTGGCCGATCAGGACGACGCCTCGGCCGCGGCCCCACCGCCTCCGGTACGCGCGCCAGGCCTCGAGGATGTCCGCGTAGGCCCGCTCGAGCATCTCGCTCGTGACCGTGCCCGGGTTCCCCAGGCCCTGGATCGTGAACTGGCGGTAGACGGGGGCGAAGACCCGGCAGTCGCGCGAGTAGCGAGCGGCCTGGTAGAGCGCGATCGAGCGCAGCACGTTGTCCACGACCTTCGTCGCCTGCGGCCGCTTCTGGTCGCTCACGGTCGGATAGATGTAGAAGCAGTCCGCCCTCGCGGCGCTTCGCGCGCCGCACGCGCTCGACCCCGAGGCGCTTTCCCGTGGTCGAGAAGTTCGTGGTCGTGAGGCTGGGCTCGCACGGATTGGCCGTCTTGCCCGGCTTGCAGAGCCAGACGACCCTGGCGTCGGCCGCCGCCGGTGCGAGCAGCAGGGCGGCGCTGAGGGCAGCGATCAGCAGCAGCGTGCGGAGGGCCATTGGCCCGACACCCTAGTTCAGCGCAGATACACGGGATTCGAGACGATCCAGGTGCGCTCGCGACCCTTGGCGTGGCGGAACGCCTCGGCTCGGTACACGCCCGGCTCCTCCACGTCGGCGTCCAGTGACGTGCCCTCGGTCGACGCGATCTCGCGGCCGTCGCGCAGCAGGCGCAAGCGGGCGGCCAGCGGCGCCCGCACCCGCAGCGTCCTCCGGCCGGCCCGCGCCTCGCCGCCCATCGCCACGTCGTCGGCCTCGAAGCGGAAGCCGCGCGCCGGCGCCACCGAATCCACGGCGATGTAGCAGCGGCCCTCGCGCAGCGCGTCGAAGACGAGCTCGCGGTCGCGCTCGAGCTCGCCGGCGGGCGGCTCGCTGCAGAGGACGTGCGTGCGGATGAAGCGGAAGCTGCGGTGGTAAGCCATCACGCGCACCGGCACCACGGGACCGATCCGCTTTCCGAACTGGTGCGCGTCGAGGCCGCCGATCGCCACCACCCGCCGCTCGCGGCAGAGCTCGTCCCAGCGCCGCATGTTGCGCTCCGGCGGGTGGTCGAGCACGCGGCCGGGCGCGGCGAGGAAGCGCATCAGCGCGGGGATGCTCGCGATCCGCTCGCCGGTGTCGTTCGCGAAGCTCCAGAGCTCGATGCCGTGGAGGGCGTCGCAGTCCAGTCCGCCGAACGGCATGCCGGGTCGCCTGAAGCGCACCGAGCCCTCCGAGAACGGATGCGCGGCGAAGCCGAAGCCGCCGGCGTCCCGCACGGCGCGCGCGATCCCGCATGCGTCGAGGCCGCGGTGGCGGACGTGCTCGTCGAGGCCGAAGGCCAGGTAGTGGTCGCGCCCGAGCGGCGAGATCTCCTCGCCCACCAGCAGCAGCACGTCGCCGTACCAGCCCTCCTCGCCGCGCCGCTTTGCCTCGAGCGTGTCGTGATCGGTGAGCAGCACCACGTCGGCCTTCGCCCGCGCCGCGGCGCGCGCTATCTCCGGCACCGTGCCGGTCCCGTCCGAGTGCGTGGAGTGCAGGTGGACCACGCAGGCGAGGTCGTGCATACGGCGTAACTTCCCTGCTTGGGGCGGGTTTGCGCAACATGCGGTCGTTCGGGCTCGCGCTTCTGGTACTCGCGATCACGCGCCTCGCCGGCCTCAGCGGCCGTGATCGAGATCGAGGATCACTTCTGCGGCTGCGACCCCAGCTCGGGGGAGGGCGACACACGCGGGATCGTCGTCCGGGCGAACGCAGGCGAGACGAACGTCGTGACGTCAGGCGCGTTCCGCGCGGCATCGTCATCGACGACGCAGGCGCGCCGCTCACGGGTCGCTGCCGCACGGCGCTGAGCGGCGGCCGCTTCTGCCGCGGCGAGTACGACGGCGTCGACGTGTTCCTGGGCGACGGCGACGACAGGCTCGTACACAGCACCGCGGGCGGGTCCGTGGACGCAGGCCCCGGCGACGACGACATTCGGGTCACGAACGCGATCTACCTGATCAGCGGCGGTCCCGGGGCCGATCGGATGGACGCAACCGGCGCGCTGACCGCGACCGTCTCGTACCTGGACCATGCCGAGGGCGTGACCGTCCGGCTGAACGGCCTCGCCGATGACGGCGCGCCGGGGGAGGGCGACAACGTGCTCGGAGCCGTCACGGGGATGCGCGGAGGTGCGGGCGACGACCTTCTGGAGGCGGGCGCCAGCGGGCAGCGGCCTGTTCGGCGAGGGCGGCGCCGACACGCTGGTGGGGAGCCCGGAGCGCGACACCCTTGCGGGCGGCGACGGTGCCGACCAGCTCCTCGCCGGCGACGGTGACGACTACCTGACCGGCGGCGCCGGCGCGGACAGCCTCGGCGGCGGGCTTGGCATCGACGAAGTGAGCTACGGCGGCAGCGAGCCGCTCCGGCTCAGCATCGGCGACGGCCCGAACGACGGCGCCGCGGGCGAGGGCGACGACATCCACGACGACGTCGAGAACCTCATCGGTGGCACGGGCTCCGACATCCTGATCGGTGACGACGACGCCAACCGGCTGGTCGCGCACGGCGGCCAGGACGTTCTGCGCGGCCGCGGCGGCGCCGACCGCCTGGAGGGGTGGAACGACGGCGACGAGCTCGACGCCGGACCCGGGCGGGACACCGTGCTGGCCGGTGAGCTGGACCGGCCACTCCTCGATGACGGCGAGCGGGACAGAACGTTCTGCGGCGGCCGCGCGCCCGTGGTCGTGGCCGACTCGCTCGACACCTTCAACTCCTGCGCGCCCAGGGTGACCCTGCGCCGGCTGCGGTCCCGGCGCCGCGGCGCGCCCATGCGGATCGAGGTGCGTTGTGACGCCCCCAGCGCGGTTCCGTGCGAGGGCCAGATCCTGATTCACGCGGTCCGCCGTCGCAAGGTGCTCCGGACGGTCCGATTCGGCCCGATCGAGCCAGGCGCCCGACAGCGCGTGCGCGCGCGGCTGCCGAGCGGCCGCACCGCGAGGAACTGCTTCATCGGCGTGATCGAGACCCGGCGCCACGACAACGTGCGGAGCCGTCACGCGCTCGCGCAGCGCGCTGGGCTGCCTGCGGCGCTGACATCCAACCGACCCCTCCTGGGTAACGTTTGAGGGGTGAGCGATTCAGACAGCTTCGGCGCCCGCTCGACCCTCGAGGTCGGCGGCGAGTCATATGAGATCTTCCGGCTCGACGCCCTTCAGGAGAAGTACGACGTCGCGCGCCTGCCGTACGCGCTGAAGGTGCTGCTCGAGAACCTGCTGCGCAACGGCGAGGACGAGGGCGCCGAGGCGGTGGCCACCTGGGCGGCCAAGGACGAGCCGTCGCAGGAGATCGCCTACCGGCCCGCCCGCGTGCTGATGCAGGACTTCACGGGAGTGCCGGCGATCGTGGACCTGGCCGCCATGCGCGACGCCATGGAGGACCTCGGCGGCGACGCCACCAAGATCAACCCGCTGGTGCCGGTGGAGCTCGTGATCGACCACTCGATCCAGGTGGACGTGTTCGCCGAGCGGCTCGCTTTCCAGCGCAACGCCGAGTTCGAGTTCGAGCGCAACCGCGAGCGCTACGCATTCCTGCGCTGGGGCCAGACGGCCTTCGACAACTTCAAGGTGGTGCCGCCCAACACCGGCATCTGCCACCAGGTGAACCTGGAGTACCTCGGCCGCGTGGTGGAGTCACGCGACGGCCAGGCGTTCCCCGACACGCTGGTGGGCACGGACTCGCACACCACGATGATCAACGGCCTCGGTGTGCTCGGCTGGGGCGTGGGCGGCATCGAGGCGGAGGCCGCGATGCTCGGTCAGCCGGTCTCGATGCTGATCCCGCAGGTGGTCGGCTTCAGGCTCACGGGCGAGCTCCCGGAGGGCTCCACCGCCACCGACCTCGTGCTCACCGTGACCCAGTTGCTGCGCGAGCGCGGCGTGGTGGGCAAGTTCGTGGAGTTCTACGGCGCTGGGCTGCCCAACCTGCCGCTGGCTGACCGGGCGACGATCGGGAACATGTCGCCCGAGATGGGCGCCACGTGCGCGATCTTCCCGGTCGACGCCGAGACGCTCCGCTACCTGGAGTTCTCCGGCCGCCCGCAGGAGCGCATCGAGCTGGTCGAGGCGTACTGCCGCGAGCAGGGCCTCTTCCACGACGAGGACACCGAGGAGTCCACCTACTCAGACACGCTCGAGCTCGACCTCGGCGACGTGGAGCCGTCGCTTGCCGGGCCGAAGCGCCCGCAGGACCGGGTGGCGCTCGCGGACGCCGCCGCGGACTTCCGCGCCGAGCTCGACGAGTACACGGGCCACGAGACGCCCACGGGCTACGACGAGGCCCTCGACGAGTCGTTTCCCTCGAGCGACTCGCCCACGAACAACGGCGGCGGCCAGGAGCCCAAGGTGGGCCACAGCCACCCGCAGCCCGGCACCGCGGTCGCGGAGCGCGAGGAGGGCTTCGGCCACGGGTCGGTGGTGATCGCCGCGATCACGAGCTGCACCAACACCTCGAACCCGTCGGTGATGATCGGAGCGGGGCTGCTCGCCAAGAAGGCCGTCGAGGCAGGGCTCGAGCGCATGCCGTGGGTGAAGACCTCGCTCGCGCCGGGCTCGAAGGTCGTAACCGAGTACCTCGAGCGCGCCGATCTGCTGGAGCCGCTCTCGAGGCTCGGCTTCGACCTCGTCGGCTACGGCTGCACCACCTGCATCGGGAACTCGGGGCCGCTGCCCGAGGACGTCTCCCAGGAGATCGAGGAGCGCGACCTCGTGGTGGCGAGCGTGCTGTCGGGCAACCGTAACTTCGAGGGCCGCATCCACCCCGAGGTGAAGATGAACTACCTCGCCTCGCCGCCGCTGTGCGTGGCCTACGCGCTGGCCGGCCGGATGGACCTGGACATCACGAACGAGCCGCTCCAGAACGACGTCTACCTGCGCGACATCTGGCCCACGCAGCAGGAGGTGAACGAGACGATCGAGCGCGCCATCGAGTCGGACATGTTCCGGCGCTCCTACGGCGACGCGCTGTTCGAGGGCGACGACAACTGGAAGGGGCTCGAGATCCCGGAGGGCGACCGCTACGCCTGGGACGACGAGTCCACCTACGTGAAGCAGCCGCCCTACTTCGAGGACATGCCGGCGGAGGCGCCGGAGGGCTTCGAGCGGATCGAGGGCGCGAGGGCGATCGCGCTGCTCGGCGACAGCGTCACCACGGACCACATCTCGCCCGCCGGCGCGATCAAGAAGGACTCGCCGGCCGGGGAGTACCTGATCGAGCACGGCGTCGAGCCGCGCGAGTTCAACTCATACGGCTCGCGCCGCGGCAACCACGAGGTGATGATGCGCGGCACGTTCGCGAACATCCGCCTGCGCAACCAGCTCGCGCCCGACACCGAGGGCGGCTTCACGAAGAAGGACGGCGAGGTGAAGCCGATCTACGACGCGGCCATGGAGTTCCACGAGGAGGGCACGCCGCTGTGCGTGATCGCGGGCAAGGAGTACGGCTCGGGTTCGTCGCGCGACTGGGCCGCGAAGGGCCCGCGCCTGCTCGGCGTGAGCTTCGTGCTCGCGGAGTCGTACGAGCGCATCCACCGCTCGAACCTGGTCGGCATGGGCGTCCTGCCGCTCCAGTTCCCGGACGGCGAGTCGGCGGAGTCGCTCGGCCTGACGGGGGAGGAGACCTTCGACCTCGCGCCGCTGGAGGAGGGCGCGAAGACGCTGAAGGTCAGCACCTCGGAGGGCGTCGAGTTCGAAGCGCGCGTGCGCATCGACACGCCGAACGAGTGGCTCTACTACCGCCACGACGGCATCCTCCACTTCGTGCTGCGGGACCTGCTGGCGCGCTAGCGCCGGGTGACCGTCCTGCCTAAGTCCGACTCTGTCGGCCCTATCCAGGACGGTCGCGTCCTTTAGGGTCGCCGCGTGCTCGACCTCGCTGCTGTTCGCTCTCGCTTTCCGGCACTCGCGTCGGCGGCGGCGTTCCTCGACGGCCCTGGGGGCTCGCAGGTTCCCCAGTCCGTGATCGACGCCGTGGCGGGCTGTCTGCGCGATTCGAACGCGAACCTGGGCGGCGTGTTTCCGACCTCGCGGGCGGCCGACGAGATCATGGAGCGCGCCCGGGCGGCCGCCGCCGACTTCACCGGCGGCGAGCCGGAAGGGATCGCGTTCGGGGCGAACATGACGACGCTCAACTTCCAGCTCGCGCACGCGGTCGCGCGCACGCTCGAGCCGGGGGACGAGATCGTCGTGACCGCGCTCGACCACGACGCGAACGTCTCGCCCTGGCTCATCGTGGCCGGCGACCACGACCTGGTGGTTCGCACCGCGCCACTGAGGGCGGACGACGTGACGCTCGACCTGGAGGGCCTCGAGGAGCTGATCAACGAACGCACCAGGGTGGTGGCGTTCACGCTGGCGTCCAATGCCGTCGGCTCGATCCCGGACGCCGCTCGCATAGCGGCCGCCGCCCACGCCGCGGGCGCGCTCGCGTGGGCGGACGGCGTCCATCTCGCGCCGCACCGGCGGCTGCGCGCCCGGGAGCTCGGGCTCGATGTGGTGCTCTGCTCGCCCTACAAGTTCTTCGGTCCGCACCTGGGCATCGCGGCCATCCGGCCCGACCTCGCGGAGTCGCTGCCGGCCGACCGGGTGCGGCCCGCGTCCGAAGACCCGCCTGGGCACCGCTTCGAGGCCGGCACGCAATCCCACGAGGCGATAGCCGGTGCGCTGGCCGCGATCGAATACCTGCGCGAGCTCGGCGACGGCGAGCTCGACGCCGCCTTCGCCCAGATCGAGCAGCACGAGACGCAACTGAGCGCGCGCTTCCTCAGCGGCCTGCCCGATGGCGTCCAGCTCTACGGCATCCGGACTCCGGAGGCCCGCACACCCACGTTCTGCTTCAACGTGGACGGCCGCTCGCCCCGGCAGGTGGCCGAGCTGCTCGGGGAGCGGGATCTCTACGTGTGGGACGGCGACTACTACGCCCTAGAGCCGATGCGAGCCCTCGGCCTCGCCGACAGCGGCGGCGCCGTCCGCGCCGGGTTCCTGCACTACACGACCGAGGACGAGGTGGACCGCCTGCTCGAGGCGCTGGCGGACCTCACGGCCTAGCGGGCCGCTGCGACGCCTCCGCCCGGCGCCGGATCGCTCGCAGCCACGCGCGGCGGATCGCCGCGCTTCCCGGGTGGATCACGAGCCAGTAGCGGCGGAAGCTGCGGCGCGCGTCCTCGTCCGTGGCCTGGATGCGGGTCTCGGTTGTGAGCAGCGTGCCGCCGCCGGGCGTGGGCTGCGCGTGCATGTTGAAGGCGGTCTTCGCGTAGCCGGGCTCGCGAAAGTCGGCGAACTCGTCGGCGCTCACCCGCCGCACCTCCGCGCTCGCAAGCCAGAAGCGCCCCACGCCGCCCACCACCAGCTCGTCGGGCCGGTCGGCGAGCGCGACGAAGCCGCCACGCAGGAAGCCCTCGAGGATCGTGCCCTCGCGCGGACGGGGGCGGCGTCCTCGGAGCAGGGCCGGCAGGCGCCGCAGGGCCATCAGCCCCACGAGCACGGGCACGTCGCGGGCGGTGAGCGACCGGACCGCGGCCATCACGGCGTCCGGCGGCGCGGCCACCCGTGTCGAGTGGATCTCGTTCGCGTCGTAGGCCGGGAGGAACTCGTCGAGGGGCACGGGGGTGGGTTCTAGACGAAAGCCGCAAGGAGGGGGAAGAATGCCGAGTCGGCCGTCGGGCCAGCCGAGCGGCGTGCTTTATTGGGTGGAGCGATGCGGATCGAGCCCTTCGACGCCCATGACGCCCCCGAGGAGCCTGCTCCGCGCGGCGCCCCGCACCTTCGCCAGGGCGGCATGCGCACCGAGCCCTGCCGCTACGGGCAGTGTGACGGCAGCGGCTGGATCGAGGTCGAGGAGGGGAACGGGGCCAGGGAGTGCAGCTGCCGCCGCGAGCGGGTGGCCGCCGCGCGTGCCGCGCGGCTTGCCACGTCGATCCCCAGGCGCTACCTGGACGTCGACTTCGAGCGCTGGCCGATCACGAACCTCGACCAGAGGATCGTGCGCGAGGTGCGGAAGTACTGCCGCCGCCTCGACGACAACCTGACGAACGGCCGCGGGCTCTACTTCTTCGGTGAGATCGGCAGCGGCAAGACCAGTCTCGCGATGTGCGTCGCGAAGGAGGTGCTGCGCGAGCGCCGCTCGCTTGCGATCTTCTCCGGGCCGGAGCTGCTCGCGCGCATCAGCGCGACCTACGAGGACCGGGCGCAGCACACCTACCTCGGCCTGCTGGAGCTGCTCGGCAGCGTCGACTTCCTCGTGCTCGAGGACCTCGCCGTGGCGAAGCAGAACGAGTGGCGGCTCGAGCAGCTCTACGCTGTGATCAACCGGCGCTACGAGGACCGGCGGCCGATGCTGATCACGGCCGATGTGGGCAACCCCGAGGCGCTCGGCGAACACATCGGGTACCGCACCTGCTCGCGCATACTCGAGATGTGCGAGCCGATGCCCTTCCTCGACGGAGATCACCGTGTCCGCGCCACCACGCCTGACGACGTTCGCCTCGCCAGCTAGATGTCGCCGCCGAGCCGGTCCTCGACGCTGCGGACCTTGTCCTCGAGCGTCTGCCGCGGGCGGTCGCGGCGCTCGTCCAGCTTGAGCACCGTGTAGACCCGCTGCACGCCCTGTTCGAAGGGCACCGAGTGCAGCTCGCCGACCACGGCCAGGATGTCCTCCGTGGTGCCCTCGAGCGAGGTGCCCATCGCGTGCATGTGGAAACGCACGCGCTGCTGCTTTCGCAGCCGGCGCTGGATCTCCGCGATGTACTCGCTCGCGCTGAGCTCCTGGCGCCCGAGCGCGAGGACGGTGAGATCGGCCGTGGCCATCAGTCCCGAAGGCTACGCCCGAGCGCCGCCGCGCGCCGGAGCAGCGGCGCGGCGCGGTAGCGCTCCTCGCGCCGTTCCTCCCAGAGGGCGTCCAGGACCGAGAGCACGTGGTCGAGCCCGATCGCC
This sequence comes from uncultured Thermoleophilaceae bacterium, assembly GCA_963771715.1. Classification (GTDB taxonomy): domain Bacteria; phylum Actinomycetota; class Thermoleophilia; order Solirubrobacterales; family Thermoleophilaceae; genus JACVRW01. Next base: position 28,929 of record CAVYUQ010000022.1, on the reverse strand, counting down.
TCGCTCCAGGCCACCGGGCCGCGGGGGTGCGACAGGCCGAGCGTGAGCCCGGCGTCCACGTCGTCCGCGGAGCCCACGCCCTCGCCGATTGCGAACGCGGCCTCGTTTACGAGCTGGCAGACGATCCGCCCGAGCACGAGACCTGGCGCGTCCTCGACCCACTCGGTGAGGAGGCCGAGCTTCGAGAAGAACTCCTCTGCCGCATCGGCAGCGAACCGTTGTGTCGCAGGCAGGCGAGTGAGCTCGACGAGCTTGGAATCCTCGAGGGGCGGCAGCATGTGGAAGCCCACGGCCCCCTGCTCGGAGCGGCCGACGAGGCTGCTCGCCGCGCAGAGCACGAGCAGCGGCGCGCCGCCAGGCGGCGCCGGGTGTGGCCGAACGCCGGCATCCACCACGAGCTCGCTCGGACCACCCTCGCGGAGCTCGAAGCCGGCGGAGCGTGCGCGCTCGCGCAGGCCCTCCGCCACTCGACCCTCGCCCAGGATCGACACGGCGGTGCCCTCGCCGCCACCGGGCGCGGGTGCCTCCGGATCCTGGGCCGGCCGTGCGCCCTCGCCGTAGTCGTAGTAGCCGCGGCCGCTCTTTCGGCCCAGCCGCCCGGCCGCGACCATGCGCGCCTGGATCGGGCTCGGGCGCCAGCGCGGCTCGCCGAAGGACAGCTCGGTGAACGACCTGGCGACCTCGAAGCCCACGTCGATCCCCACGAGGTCCATCAGCTCGAAGGGCCCCATCCGGAAGCCGCCGCCGAGCCGGCAGATGCGGTCGATCTGCTCGTGCGTGGCCACGCGCTCCTGGAGCAGCTTCAGGCCCTCGGCCGAGAAGGGCCGGCCGCAGCGGTTCACGAGGAAGCCGGGGCCGTCGGCCACCACGATGACCTCCTTGCCCATTGCCTCGCCCACGCCGATCGCCGTCTGCACGGCCCGATCGCCGCTCTGGTCGGCCCGGATCACCTCGAGCAGAGGCATCAGCGGAGGCGGGTTGAAGAAGTGCATCCCGACGACGTTCTCGGGCCGGGCAGCCGCGCCCGCTAGCGACGTGACCGGGATCGACGAGGTGTTGGTGGCCAGCACCACGTCGTCGCCGCACAGGACCGAGAGCGCGCCGAAGAGGTCGCGCTTCAGGTCCGCGCGCTCGGGGGCCGCCTCGATCACGAGCTCGCAGGAAGCCAGCTCGTCGAGCGAGCCGACCGCTTCGAGCAGGCCCACGGCGTCATCGCCCACGCGCCCCTTCTCGGCCCACTTCCCGAGGCCGGCGCTTGCCGCCGCGATGCTCGCGCTTGAGAGCCTCGGGCACCGGGTCGTGGAGCAGCGTGCGCATCCCGGCGGCGGCGCCCAGCTGAGCGATGCCGGCACCCATGGTGCCGGCGCCCACAACTCCTAGTGTCGTCACCGGCCGCGGAACTCCGGCTTGCGCTTCTCCAGAAACGCGGTCATGCCCTCCACGCGGTCCTCCGTGGCCATCGCCAGCTCGTAGAGCCGCCGCTCGTGGTCGAGGCCGGCGGACAGGGCGGTCTCCTCGGCCGCGAGCACCGCCTGCTTGCCCAAGCGCACGGCGAGCGGCGGCCGCTCCGCCACCGTGGCCGCCAGCTCTAGCGCGGCGTCGAGCCACCCGTCCGCGGGCGCCACGCTCGTCACGATGCCGAGCTCCCTCGCCTCGGCGGCCCCGATGCGCCGCCCGGTGAGGACCAGTTCCATCGCGCGCTGTTTGCCCATCACGCGAGCGAGCCGCTGTGTGCCCCCGCCGCCGGGGATGATCCCGAGCAGGATCTCCGGCTGGCCGAACTCGGCGCGCTCGGACGCCACGATCATGTCGCAGGCCAGCGCCAGCTCGCAGCCGCCGCCGAGCGCGTACCCGGAGACGGCCGCCACGAGCGGCGTGCGCACCGCCGCAAGGCGCGGCCAGAAGCGCGCGGTGGGGGAGGTGAGCACCTCCGCGAAGCTCCGCTGCGCCATCGCCTTGATGTCGGCGCCGGCCGCGAACCAGTCGTCGCCACCGGCGATCACGATGCAGCGCACGTCCTGGTCCTCGTCCCAGCGCTCGCACAGCGAGGCCAGCTCCTCCATCAGCTCCGGCGACATCGCGTTGCGCGCCTCGGGGCGGTCGAGGCGCGCGAGCCCGACGGCGCCGCGCAGCTCCGCGGAGACCGTGGCCATCGCTACGGCACCAGCGCGTTGATGCCGGTCACCGACCGGGCGATGATCAGCTTCTGGATCTGTGAGGTGCCCTCGTAGAGCGTCGTCACGCGGGCGTCGCGCAGGTAGCGCTCGACCGGGTAGTCGTCCACGTAGCCCGAGCCGCCGTGCACCTGGATCGCCTTGTTCGCACAGTCCACCGCCGCCTCGGTGGCGTACAGCTTCGCGATCGAGGTCTCGGTGGTGTTCGGCTTGCCGGCGTCCTTCAGCCAGCCGGCCCGCCACACGAGCCCGCGCGCCGCCTCGGTCTGCACGACCATGTCGGCGATCATCTCCTGGACGAGCTGGAAGGACGCGATCGGCCGGCCGAACTGGGTGCGCTCCTTCGAGTACGCCACCGACGCGTCCAGCGACGCCTGGCAGATCCCCACGCAGCCCGCCGCCACGCTGTAGCGGCCGGAGTCGAGCGCGGACATCGCGATCTTGAAGCCCTCGCCGATCTCGCCCATGAGGGCACCGTCGGGCACCTCCACTCCGTCGAGCGACAGCTCGGCGGTGTCCGAGCCCTTGAGGCCGAGCTTGCCGTGGATCTCCTGCGAGGAGAAGCCGGGACTGTCGGTCGGCACCAGGAAGCAGGCCAGGCCCTTGTGCTTCTTCTCGGGATCGGTCTGGGCGAAGATCATCGCGAGCTTCGAGTAGTTGCCAAGTGAGATCCACATCTTGCCGCCGTTGATGCGCCAGCCGCCGTCGATCTTCTCGGCGCGCGTCTTCAGGTTCGCCGCGTCGGAGCCGGTGTCGGGCTCGGTGAGCCCGAAGCAGCCGAGCGCCTCGCCGGAGCAGAGCTGCGGGAGCCACTCCTGCTTCTGCTCCTCGGTGCCCCAGCGCACGAGCGAGGAGCAGACCAGCGAGGTGACCACCGAGATCACGGTCCGCATCGCTGAGTCGTTGCGCCCCACCTCCTCGACTATCAGCGCGTAGGTGAGGTAGTCCACCCCGCGCCCGCCGTGCTCCTCGGGAACGATGGCGCCGAGGAAGCCCATGTCGGCCATCTTCTGCACGAGCTCGGTGTCGAAGTGCTCGTTGCGGTCGTTCTCGCGGGCCCGCGGCGCCAACTCGCGATCGCTGAATTCGGCGGCGGTTTCGCGGATCAGTCGTTGTTCGTCAGTGAGTTCGAAGTCGATCATGTGTTCCTGATTCTGCAAGATGGACGAGGTCGTGGCGGAAAAGGAGACCTGGGACTTCCCCGAGGGACACGAGATCGCCCCCGGGCGGACGACCCTGAAGCTACTGGGCGGAGGCAACCGGTACGAGGTCTACCTCGTCTGGGACGAGCGGCTCTTCAGCGTCATGGTGGCCAAGGTCCTGCGGCCCGACCTGGTGGAGGAGCAGTACGCGCTGCGGGGGCTGCGCCGCGAGACGGAGGCCCTCGACGCGCTGGCGCACCCGGTGCTGCTGCGCGGGTTCGCGTCCCACGTCGAGGGGCCGTATCCCCACGTGCTCGTCGAGCACCTCGAGGGGCCGACGCTGCGCCGGCTGATCCGAAAGAACGGCGCGTTGCCGATCGAGCAGACGCTGCCGCTGGGCCTCCACGTGGCCTCGGTCATCCACTACATGGCCGAGGAGGGTTGGGTGCATCTCGACCTGAAGCCGGACAACCTCGTGATGGGCATCCCGCCGCGCGTGATCGACCTCAGCCTCGCGCGCACGATCGAGCGCGCGAAGCGCCTCACCGACTACATCGGGACCAACGCCTACATGCCGCCCGAGCAGTGCAACCCGCGCGGCGACGTGGGCCCGCCCGCCGACGTGTGGGGCCTGGGCGCCACGCTCTACCACGCGGTGGCCGGCAGGCTCCCGTTCAGGCGACCGCGCACGCGCGAGCAGGATGCGCCGCTCGAGGACCGCTTCCCGCAGCTCGAGGACGAGCCGCGCGCCTGGCGGCGGCCGGTGCCGCAGGCGCTCTCGGACGCGATCCTTTCCTGCCTGAGGAAGGACCCGGCGGAGCGGCCGACCGCGGGCGAGCTGGCCATGATGCTGCAGCCTCTGGTGGCGGAACTTCCATCGAAGTTGGTGCTGGGGCGTCGGGGTCCAACTCACCCCGGGTAAAAAGCATCGCTGCGCCGCGGGCCAAGCCCGCGGCTTGCGCAACGGCGCGTGAGTTTCGGGAATACGTCGGGTTTTAGGTCTGAGGCTCGAATTCGAACCAGGAGCTAGCCGATGAACCGAGACATGCATCCTTCAACCGCCTACCTCCGCCTCTCGGAGGGTCCGGACGATCTGCTCGAGAACCAGCTGTCGCTCACACGCCGGCTGCTGACGTTCTGCGTGGCGTTCGTCCTCTTCACGGGCACGTCCCTGTTCGCGACCGCCGCCTTCGATCTCGATCATGGCCTGATCGGGAAGGCCCTCGCAGTGACCGGCAAGGCCAGCGACGACGATGGCGAGGACAACTCGGGGCCCGGCGGCGGCGACGACGACGAGACGGACACCGACAACGCGGTGACCGGCGGTCAGGAGTCGGAGTCGGACGACAACGGCGACGGCGACAGCGACTCGAGCACGCACCAGGCGGCCGCGAAGGTGAAGGCCGACGACTCCAACTCGGACCAGAACCACAACGGCAACACCGATTCGAGCCACGGCCAGCAGGTGACGGACTCGAACTCGGATGACAACGGCAACGGCGCCACCGACTCGAGCAAGGCGCAGGCGTCGGACGACTCCAACTCCGACGACAACCACAACGGCAACTCGGACTCGAGCCATGCCGCGTCGGTGAGCTTCCAGTCGCAGGCCACGAGCGACGGCCCCGGCGACCACACCATCGGCTAGGCAGCTCCGGCACAAGTTCTGGGGCCAACGGGTCGCCAGCGCCGCTCCTTCGCGCGAGAATGGTGCTGCCCATGGCGAAGATGCCGGACCCAGTCACCTCGTCACCACTCGAGATTCCCGGCGGTCCTGCTGGCCGGCGGCTTCTTCGACGGCGGCGCCGCCGAGGATCGCTTCGCGGGCGGCTGGCACTGGCAGGCCGCGGTCGGCGCCCTGATGGAGGGCGCTGCTCGCCACCTGCGTCTCCCTGTGGGCGGTCGCGCACTTCCGGACGCACGAGGAGCGCTACTTCCGACCCCTGATCCGGAGGATGGCGCCGCCGGCCTACGGCGCGTTCATCATCCATCCACCGGTGCTCGTCGGTCTGGCGTTCGCGGTCCAGCCGCTCCCCGTCCCGGCGGAGCTGAAGTTCGTCGTGGTGCTCCTCGCCGGCGTCGCCGGATCGTTCGGCCTGACGGAGCTAGCCCGCCGCCGGGTTCTCGATCACCGCGGCCATGCCCTCCCGACGCCGATGCACATCGTCGCGAGTCCGTAACGCGCGCCGCGGCGGCGCAGCTCCCACGCGAGCGTGCCGAGCAGGCGGGCTCCGGAGGCTCCGAGCGGGTGCCCGAGCGCGATCGCGCCGCCGTTCACGTTCAGGCGCTCGTGGTCGAAGCCGAGCTCGCGCATCGACGCGAGCACCTGCGAGGCGAACGCCTCGTTCAGCTCGACGAGGTCGATGTCCTTCGGCTCCAGGCCCGCGCGCTCGAGCGCCCTGCGCGTGGCGGGCACCGGCCCGATTCCCATGTACGCGGGGTCCACGCCGGCCGACGCGCTGCTCACCAGCCGCGCGAGCGGCTCGCGGCCGAGCTCGCCGGCACGCTCCTCGCTCGTCACCAGGACGCAGGCGGCGCCGTCGTTGATCTGTGACGAGTTGCCCGCGGTCACGCTGCCGCCCTCGCGGAAGATCGGTCGAAGCGCGGCGAGGCGCTCGAGCGAGGTGTCCGGGCGCGGGCCCTCGTCGGCGTGCACGGTCACCGGGTCGCCCTTCGGCTGGGGCACCTCGACGGTCACGATCTCGTCGTCGAAGCGCCCGGCCTCGGCGGCCGCGAGCGCTCGCCGGTGCGATTCGAGCGCGAAGGCGTCCTGGTCCTCGCGCGAGACGCCGTAGCGCTCGGCCACGTTCTCGGCCGTCTCGCCCATGGACTCGGTGGAGTGGCGCTCGGCCAGCCGGGGATTGGTGAAGCGCCAGCCGATCGTCGTGTCCACGAGCTCCGGGTTGCCGCGCGGGAAGCCGCGCTCGGGCTTCAGCATCACGAGCGGCGCGCGCGACATCGACTCGACGCCCCCGGCCAGCACGAGCTCCGCCTCGCCGAGCCGGACCTGGCGCGCGGCCTGGACGACGGCCTCGAGGCCCGAGGCGCAGAGCCGGTTCACCGTCACGCCCGGGCACCTCCACGGGGAGGCCGGCGATCAGCGAGGCCATGCGCGCGACGTTGCGGTTGTCCTCGCCCGCCTGGTTCGTGCAGCCCATGTAGACCTCGTCGATCGAGGCCGGGTCGAGCTCGTTGCGCTCCACGACCGCCGCGATGGTGCGGGCGGCGAGGTCGTCGGGCCGGACGGCGGAGAGCACGCCCGCGTAGCGGCCGATCGGGGTGCGAAGGGCGTCGACGATCACTGCGTCCCGCATGCGGCGGGAGCGTACACTCGCCTCGCGTGGACGAGTTCTCGTTGTTCGTCTTCTTCGGGGGGCTGGTTGTGATCGGGATCTTCCTGGCGATCGGGAAGTGGTATCCCGGATCCGGGGCGGAGCAGGTGGACTGGCGTCCCACGCGCTCGCCCGAGGTCGAGGCCGAGCTGGAGATCGACGACGTGGACCAGATGATCGAGGCCCAGAACGCGCGCCGCCGCGCGAGCGGCCGCCAGGAGATAACCGAGGACGACATCCGCGCCCAGGTGGCGGCGGACGAGCGCTGGCGCCAGGAGCTGCGCCGCCGGGCGCGGCCGGCGGGCGGGCCGCCCGGGCGCGAGCCCCCCTCCCGCGGACGACTGACTTGGCCCGCGTCCTGATCGTGGGCTGCGGCTGCCGCGGCCAGGCCCTCGGGGCTGCGCTCGCCCGCGCGGGGCACGCGGTGCGGGGCACGAGCCGGTCCCCGGCGCGCGTGGCGGAGCTCGAAACAGGCGGCATCGAGGGAGTGCCGGCGGATCCGGACCGGCTCGGCACCCTCGTGCCCGCGCTCGCCGGGGTCACGGTGGTGTGCTGGCTGATGGGCAGCGCCGCGGACTCGCCCGACGTGCACGGCCCGCGGCTGCGCTCGCTCGCTGGAGCACCTGGTGGACACGCCCGTGCGCGGCCTGGTCTACGAGGCCACGGGCAGCGCGGACGCCGCGCTGCTCGAGCAGGGCGCGTCGATCGTGCGCGAGGCGTCAGGGACCTGGCACATACCGGTGGAGATCGTCAACACGGACCCGGCGGCGCACGAGGCGTGGCTCGAAGAGATGACCGCGGCCGTGGAGCGCCTGCTGGGACGCTAGAGGTGCGCGCCGAGGATGCCGGCGACGATGACGGCGATCGAGGCGATCGTGAGGATGAGCGCGATGGCGATCATCGCGTTCCACGTGACGGCTGTGGCGAGCTGGCGCCGGGTGCGGGCGGTCACGAGGACCTCGGCGGCGGCCGCGATCTGCTCGGAGGACGGCGCGGGCCTCCTGCGCGCCCGCCTCCGCGGTGCGCTCGTCCTCCGGCACGACGTCCTCGCCCACAGGCACCAGCGCGGTCGGGCCAAGAGCGGCCCCCGGGCGGCCGGACAGCGGTGCGACCCCGGCCAGCAGCGAGTCGGTGGCCTGCACGAGCCGGCGCTCGTGCTCCACGCAGCGCGTGCAGTTGCGCAGGTGCACGTCGAGGCGGCGGGCGTCGCGCTCGAGCAGCGCGCCGTCGAGCCGGTCCGAGATCAGGCCCTCCGCGCGCTCGCACCAGCCGCTGCCTCCGAGCGGGGTGATCGTCTGCCTGAGCTCCTTGCGGGCCGCTGCGAGCACCGCGCCGAGCTCCTGCTCCTCGATGCCGAGCAGCTCGGCCACCTGGGGCCGCGGCCTGTCGGCGAGCGCCACCAGCGCCAGGGCTCGGGCCTCGACAGGCGCCAGCGCGGGCAGCACGGCGACGACCTCGCGGATAGCTGCCGCCGGGTCGACGGGACCGGCGGGTCGGGCGGGCACTGGTCGCAGCGGCGCGTGCTCCATCAGCTCGGCACAATAGCCCTAGACGGGGATCGAGCTTCGATACGGTAAACCCCGACCAGCTTTCAGGAGAATTGGAGAGGAACAGTGGCGGACTACGCCAAGGACGTGCTCGTGGACACCCAGTGGGTCGAGAACCACCTGGGTGACGACTCGATCCGGGTCGTCGAGGTCGACGAGAACCCAGCGCTCTACGCGGAGGCGCACATCCCGGGCGCGATCGGCTTCGACTGGAAGAAGGACCTCCAGGACCAGGTCAAGCGCGACTTTCTCGGGCCGGCGGAGTTCGGCGAGCTGTTCGGAAGCCGAGGCATCTCGAACGACCACACCGTCGTCCTGTACGGGGACCGCAACAACTGGTTCGCCGCCTACACGTACTGGTACCTCAAGTACTACGGCCACGACAACGTGAAGCTCATGAACGGACCGCGCGAGAAGTGGATCTCCGAGGGCCGGCCCACCACCACCGACGTCCCGAGCTACGGCGCGCAGCAGTTCTCCGCCCAGGAGGGCGATGCGACGATCCGCGCGCTGCGCGACGAGGTCCAGGCGGCGCTCGACTCGGACACGCGGCTCGTGGACGTGCGCTCGCCGCAGGAGTTCTCCGGCGAGCTGATCGCGATGGCCGGCTACGAGCAGGAGGGCGCGCAGCGCGGCGGCCACATCCCCGGCGCCGCCTCGGTGCCCTGGGCGCAGGCCGTGCAGGAGGACGGGACCTTCAAGACCGCCGACGAGCTCAGCGAGCTGTACTCGAGCAAGGGCGTCACGAACGGCAATCCGATCATCGCCTACTGCCGCATCGGCGAGCGCTCCGCACACACCTGGTTCGTGCTGCACGAGCTGCTCGGCCAGGACGACGTGAAGAACTACGACGGCTCGTGGACCGAGTGGGGCAACATGGTCGCGGTGCCGATCGAGAAGGACGTCTAGAGCAGCGGCGTAAGCCGCTCGAGCAGCGACTCCACGATCCGCGCGGTCGCTCCCCAGACAAGATGGCCGTCCACCGTGTAGGTGGGCGTCTTGATCGGCACGCCCTTGCGGATCAGCCGCTGCATCTCGTGCCCGCGCACGAGGTCGGCGAGCGTGAACTCGAGCACCTTCTCGACCTCGCTCGCCTGCGGGCGCCAGCTCTGCCCCGGCTCGATCAGGCCCACGAACGGGAAGATGCGGTAGCCGGTCACGAACGTGCCGACCGGCGGCAGGGCGCCCACCAGCTCGACGCCGGCCGGGTCGAGCCCGATCTCCTCGTCCGCCTCGCGTAGGGCGCACGCCCTCAGGTCCTCCTCCGGGTGGTCCTGGCGGCCGCCGGGGAACGAGATCTCGCCGGCGTGGCGGCGAAGGTCGGCGCGCCGCTCGGTGAACACGGCGGTGAGCGGGTCCTCGTACAGGGGCACGAGCACCGCGGCGTCCTTGTGGCCGGGCGCGTCCATGGCCGCCGCCTGCTCCGGTGTGAGGAGCAGCTCCCGAAGCTCCGGCACGCCGGCTATCGAAGCTCCGCCACCCGGTCCGCCAGGCCCGGCCAGCTCTCGATCGGGGTGGTGGACCGCACGACGTGCATGCCGGCCGCTGCGTAGCGCTCGAAGGCGGCGTCGGCCTCGTCCGTGTAGTCGACCACGCCCGGGACGACCACCGGAGACGTACAGTCCTCGAGCAGGTAGACGCGCTCGGCAAGCCCGTGCTCGTGCAGGTCCTCGTCCTCCAGGAGGTCGTCGATGGTCCACGCGAGGCAGTGGCTCTTCGCCTGCCCCGCCACCACGACGGCATCGAAGCTGCGCAACCTGTCGATCAACTCCGTATTCGTCCCGCCGAGCCTGTCGCCGTCCGGTCCCTCGGTGACCTCCGGTCCGAGCATCGAATAGTGCTCGGTGAGAGGGTTGTCGCCCTTCACCTGGAACTCCGGCCGGCTGTAGCGAGCCACCCCGTGGAAGAAGACCGCCTCCTCGACCGCCGAGACCAGCGCGTGGCCGATCCCCCCGAGCAGGGCGTGGTAGGGCCAGATCGTCAGGTTGTACTTGCCGCCCTCCGCGAGCCGTCGCGTGTAGTGGGCGAGGTGGCGCGCCGCGTAGTCGGCGCCGATGCCGAGCGCCTCGGCGACGGCCTCGTTCACCCTCCAGCGGCCCGCCTCGACGTCCTCGGGCGAGACCAGCGTGTACGGCTCCGGGTGGTTGCCATGCTCGTCGACGAGCCAGATCGCGTGGAAGACCTGCATGGCGTGGTGCGTGTCGAGGCTCGGGAAGATCTGGGTGATCGCGCCGAGGTTCCGATACACGAACTCGCAGAGCCGGCGGCTGTCCTCGACGGCGCCCGTGCCCGACCGCCCGCCGACGAAGAGCTCGAAGCCCGGGACGCAGAAGGTGTTCTGGACGTCGACCGCGAGGAGGCACATGCGGAAGGAGTCGTCGGCTGCTCGCCGGATGCCGTGCTCCTCGGCCCAGGCCTCAGCCGCGCGTGCGCGGTCCTCGTAGGGGACCCGCCACACCTCGCCGGCGCGGCTCGGGTCGAAGTGCTCCGGGACCGGCAGCTCGCGCATGGCCGGTTCGAGTCTAGTCCTCCACAATGTCCCGGTGATCGAGAACGTGGTCGACGGGCTGTTCGCCTTCTATCGCCTCTGCGGGGCCTCGTCCGAGGGCGCGCACGCGGTCGAGCGCGACGGCGTGTTCGCGGCGATGGTGCCCGCGGCTCCGGAGCGGGCCGTGGCGAACGGCGTGGTGTACCGGAGCCCGGAGGCCCTCGAGGCCGCGTACGACGAGGTGGCCGATGCCTACCGCCAGATCGGCGCCAAGTGGACCGTGTGGGTATGGCCGGACGACGATCGCAGCGCGCGCTTCCTCGAGGCGCGGGGCCACGTGCTCGATGCCCAGCCGACAGCCATGCTGCACGACCTGGCCGGCGTGGAGAGGCCGCCGTCCGATGCTCTGCCGGACTGGACCCGCGACGGCGACTTCGCGCCTGGTGGGCCCGCTTAACGACCGCGCCTACCCCTTCGGCACCGACTCCTTCACGCGCGCGCTCAGCGGTCCCGCCGAGCGACTCGACCCACGTCTACGTGGCCCGCCACGAGGGCGAGCCGGTCGGGTGCCTGCTGATGACCGACCATGACGGCAACACCGACGTGGAGTGCGTGGCGGTCGTCCCCGAGGCGCGCGGACGCGGCATCTCGGGGAACCTGCTCGGGCACGCGCTCGCGGACGCCGTCGAGCGCGGCCTCGAGACCTCGACGCTGGTGTCCACGGCCATGGGCTATTCGACGTACGAGCGAGCGGGCTTCCGGCCGCTCGGCAGCCTCTCGATGTGGGAGTTCAGGCCGGACGCCTGACTAGACCAGCTCGACGGTCTCCTCGAACATGACCTCGCCCTCGAGCACCCGGTGCACGGGGCACTTCGCGCCGATCTGCATGAGGCGCTCGCGCTGCTCCTCGGGCACCTCCTTGGGGAAGTCGACCCTCATGCGAAAGCGAGTGGGGGAGCCGCGCTGGGCCGGCTCGTAGTCCACGTGGACCGCGACGTCGCCCACGTCCCAGCCCTTGCGCTTGGCGTACATCTCCATGGTGATCGCGGTGCAGGAGGCGAGGCTGGCGGCGAGCAGCTCCTGCGGGCTGGGCCCCGAGTCGTCGCCGCCCTCGTCCTTCGGCTCGTCGGACACCAGGGTGTGGCCGCGCATCGCGACGGTCTGCTTGAGGCCGCCGTCGTCGCGGCGCGCGCTGGCTCTCATCCTCGCCCCTCGAAGAGCTCGGGCTCGGGCTCGTCCGCGAACCGCGCCATCGCGTAGACCGCGTCGGAGAGCCGATTCAGGTAGGTCAGCACGATGTCGTCGGCCAGGTCACCCGCATGCTTCAGCGCTGCTACCCGGCGCTCGGCCCTGCGTACCGCGGCGCGCGCCACGTCGAGGCGCGCGGACAGCTCGGTCCCGCCGGGGATCACGAACTTCGGCGGCAGCTCGACGCGACCCATGTAGCGGTCGATGTCCGACTCGAGCCGCTCGACCATGTCGGCGGTGACCTTCGAGACGCCCGCCTGGAGCCGCGCCGCGGCCTCGGGGGCCGTGGCCAGCTCCGCGCCCGCCACGAACAGCTCGTTCTGGAATCGCAGGATGTCGTTGTAGAGCTCGCCGCCGCGCTCGGCCGCCGCCCGCGCCAGGCCGAGCGCCGAGGCGGCCTCGTCCACCGAGCCGTACGCCTCCGGGCGGCCCGCGAACTTCGCCACCCGGCCGCCGTACCAGAGGCCGGTGGTGCCGTCGTCGCCCTTGCGCGTATAGATCTTCACACCAGTGGATTGAACACGAGGCCGGTCGGGACCTTCGGGAAGAAGTAGGTCGACTTCGGCGGCATCGACTCCCCCGTCTGGGCCACCTCGCGCACCTGCTCGACCGGGGTGGCCCGCATGAAGAAGCCGGCGTCGGCCGCCCCGGACTCCACGCGCTCGATGGCGTCCTCGAGGTTCTTCGAGTAGTCGAGGCCGCGCAGGTGCGAGATGTCGTCCTCGCTCATGCCGAGCGCGCCGCGCAGGAAGACCGCCTCGAGGACGGCGGTGTCGAGGTGGCGGTACGGCTCCGGCATGCCGGCCAGGGCGGCGTCGGCGATCGACTGGTCCTTCAGGGTGAAGCGGAACGGCCGCTTGAAGAAGCTGTCCATGTAGCCGAACGTCGCGCGCTCGTTCCCGCGCGGGCGGCTCGAGCTTGCGGGGGTCGTCGAGCTCCTCGATGTCGAAGTCGCGCCTGGCGGTGTCGCGGATCGCGATCTGCTTCTCCGCGTCGTCCTTCAGGCCGGTGAGGAGGCGGTGCGTGGGGAACACGAGCAGGCCGGGGTCGTCGAGCGCCACGAGGAACATCAGCACGTAGCGGTGGTCCCCCTCGCCGCCGAGCTCGTCCGCGTACGCGCGGGCGGTCTCGTAGCGGTGGTGGCCGTCGGCGATCAGCAGCTCGGCGTCGGCCAGCGCCGCCTGGAGGGCGGCGATCGGCTCGGGGTCCGCCACGCGCCAGAGCGTGTTGCGCGTGCCCTCGTGGTCCGTGACCTCGGCGAACGGCTCGTCGCTCGTCGCGTGGGCGAGCGTCTCGGTTGCCGCGCCGCCCGCGTCGGGGAAGAGGCTGAAGATGGGGGAGAGGTTCGCGCGCGTGGCCCGCGTGAGCTTCAGGCGGTCCTCCTTGGGCCCGGGATGGGTGCGCTCGTGCGGCCGGATGCGGCCCGCCCCGTAGTCCTCCACGCGCACGCGCGCGAAGAAGCCGGTGCGCGTGCGGGTGCTCCCGTCCGGCGCGGTGTAGTCCTGGCGCAGCACCCAGATGGCCGGCTCGTCCTCGCTCACGAGCACGCCCTGCTCGCGCCACTCGCCGAGCTTCTCCGCCGCGCCCTCGTAGGTCTCCGGCAGGTCGATCTCGACGACGTTGTGCGGGCTGCGGGCGGCGAGCTCGGCGCGCAGGTCGTCGTCGATCACGTCATACGGCGGCGCGATCAGATCCTCGAGCGGGCCGGCCGCCTCGGGCTCGTAGCGCAGGGTCCTGATGGGCTGTACGTCGGCCATCGGCGGGCCACCCTAGCGCGCTCTTGCATCCGGTCGGCCGGAGGGCGATGATCGGCGAAGCGCCCCGACAGAAGGAGAGGGAATGGCCACCACTGAGACGAGCTCGGCCGCCACGAGCCAGGGCTACCAGCTCGAGGGCACGCTGCTGGAGGTATGCAGCTGCAACACGCTCTGCCCCTGCTGGATCGGCGAGGACCCCGACGACGGAACCTGCGAAGCGGTCATCGCCTACAACATCACCAGCGGAAGCATCCGCGGTATCGACGTCAGCGGGCTCACGCTCGTGGGCGCGGCTCTGATCCCGGGGAACATCCTCGAGGGCAACTGGCGCGAGATCGTGTTCGTGGACGACCGTGCGTCGGACGAGCAGATGGACGCGATGGTCGACTGCTTCACCGGGAAGCTCGGCGGGCCGCTTGGCGACCTGGCCCAGCTGGTTGGCGAGCTGGTGGGCGTCGAGCGCGCGAAGATCGAGCACTCGATCGTGGACGGCACCGGCACGCTCACCGTCGGCGACAAGATCGACTGCGCCATGCATCCCTACCGGGGGCCGGACGGGAGCGTGACCACGCTCAACAACTCGATCTTCTCCACGGTGCCGGGCTCGCCGGCCTACGTCGCTCAGGCCGATCACCAGCGGGTCTCGATCCCCGAGCACGGCTACGAGTGGGAGCTCGAGGGCAGGAACGCGGTCCAGTCCGACTGGAAGATCGACTACCGAGGCGAATGACGAGAAGCCTGCCCCGGCCGATCCTGGTCGGGATTGCCGCCGCATGGGCCGCAGCCATCGCGGCCCAGCTGGCGGGCGCCGCCGCGCTCGTCCACCACGACTCGCTGCTCGCGGGCGGCGGTCCGCCGCTGGTGCTCGCCGCGCTCCTGTCGCTGCTCGCATGGCAGCTGATGATCGCTGCGATGATGCTGCCGTCGAGCCTCCCGCTCATGGGGTTGTACGCGCGCGCGACGGCTCGCGCGCCCCAGCGGCGGCGCTCGATGGCGGCGTTCCTCGGCGGCTACGCGCTCGTCTGGAGCGGGTTCGGGCTCGTGGCCTTCGGCGCGGACGCCGGCCTCCACGCGGCCGTCAACTCGAGCTCGTGGCTGAAGGGCCACGACTGGTGGATCGGCGGATCGGTGCTGGCGCTCGCCGGTGCGTTCCAGTTCACGTCGCTGAAGGACGCCTGCCTCGACAACTGCCGCCACCCCGGCCAGTTCATGATGCGGTTCTACCAGCGAGGTCCGCGGGGCGGCCTGCGACTGGGCATGCGTCACGGCGTGTTCTGCGTGGGCTGCTGCTGGGCGCTAATGCTCGTGATGTTCGCGGCCGGGGTGGCCAGCCTGATCTGGATGGCCCTCCTGACCGGCGTGATGATCCACGAGAAGACACGCCCGACCGGCGCTCGCGCCGTGCCGGTCACAGGCGTGGCGCTGCTGGCGGCCGCGTCGGTGGTCCTGGCCTACTCGGCAGCGGCGGCGGCGGCCTGAGCGGCGACCGCCGGGACTCCGAGAGCGACTCTTGCTCCCTTTTGCATCACATGTATGCAAAACGTGGAGAGAGTGGCGCGCGGGACGCCGGGGGGCGACCCTAGACTTCCGGGCGACGGGGCGTGGCGCAGCCTGGCAGCGCGCGGCCTTTGGGTGGCCGAGGTCCCCGGTTCGAATCCGGGCGCCCCGATGTCGATGACGGAGACCGCACAGGAGCCGCACCGCCCCGGGCGGCTCAAGCCGATCCTGCTTGCCGCCGCCATGGCGTTCCTTGCGCTGAACGTCTGGACCGGGAGTCCGCTGCTGGCGGTGTGGCTCGGCTCGAAGGTTCAGGGGGAGGAGAGCCAACCGTCGATGGGGGCGTACGCGGTGGTGCTCCTGGCGCTGATCGCCTTCAGCTGGGGGCTCTACCAGCTGCTGAAGCTCGTCATGCGCGCCTATCACGACGCCACCGGCACGGCGCCGACCGTGCGCACCCACGCGCCGTGGCTGCGCAGCATGCGCGACGAGCGTCACGAGCATGCCGCGAGCACGGCGCGCATCTCGTCTGCCGAGCGCCTCGTGGTGGTCACGGTTCTGATCGCGGCCGCCGCCTTCGAGATCTGGTTCTTCTTCTTCTCGGGCTCGTCGATTGGCGGAGGCGGGGGCCGTTGACGGGCGAGCGAGGCGCGCTGGTCTCGTCAAGCGCCGCGCGCGGGCCTAGGCTTTCAGCGCGTGCCCCGGTAGCTCAGCTGGATAGAGCAGCGGCCTTCTAAGCCGCGGGTCGCAGGTTCGAGTCCTGCCCGGGGCGCTACGCGAAGCTCGAGCGGCGCCCGCTACGCTCGCGCGATGCTTCAGATGCGATCCAAGTGCGCGGCGCTCGCCGCACTCACAGCTTCGCTTGCCGTTCCGGCTGCGGCCGGCGCCCAGGCGCCCCCGCCCCCGAGGGCGGCCAACGGCGCGACCGTAACGACCCTCGCACAGGGCCTGCCCACGCCGACGCAGTTCGCCTTTTACAAGCGCGCGGTGTTCGTCAGCGCCTTCGGCGATCCCGAGGACGCGACCGTCAAGGGCGGCGTCTACCGCATCCGCAAGGGCACGGCCCGGCGGCTTCGGAACGCGCCCAGAACCGTGGCGGGCATCGCCTGGCGCAAGGGGACGCGCAAGCTGTACGTCTCGAACAACAAGCGCATCGTCGTCCTGAGTCGCTGGAACGGCCACCGCTTCCTGCGCTCCAGGACCCTCGTCAGGGGCCCCGCCGGCTTCAACGGCTTCAGCGGCCTGGCATTCGGGCCCGACGGTCGCCTCTACTCCGGCGTCCAGCTCAACGACCAGACGGACGAGAAGCCGGACAACTCGCCCTTCGCCCGCTCGGTCATCTCGATGAAGCCGAACGGCACGGACATCCAGGTGGTCGCCAAGGGCCTGCGCCAGCCGTGGCAGCTCACCTTCGTGGAGGGCTTCGCGAACCCGTTCGTGTCGGTGCTTGCGGACGAGAGCACCCCGACGCCGCCGGACTGGATCGTGAACGCCAAGCCCGGCCAGGACTACGGCTATCCGACCTGCACCAGGCTGGAGAACCGGCCCTGCCGTGGCTTCGACAAGCCGGTCTCGATGCTCGAGAACCACGCCTCGCCGATGGGCATCAGCCCGATCGGCCGGACGCTCTACGTCGCGCTCTTCGGCGGTCTCGGCCAGGGTCCGGTAGTGGTGTCGATGAACACGGCTGGCCGTCAGATCACGCCGTTCCTGAGCGGCTACGCCGCCCCGGTGCTCGCGGTCGGCACGCGCAAGAACAACGTCTACACAGGGGACCTCACCGGCGCGATCTATCGCGTGAGCGCCGGCTAGGGAGTAGACAAGGACGTCCGGGAAAGGGCCGGGAATGCGCGCGATGACAGTCATTCCCGGCCGCCCGGACAGCGCGGAGCTCACCGAGCTGCCCGCGCCCGAGCCGAAGGAGGGCGAGCTGCTCGTGGAGCCGCTCTACCTCGGTGTGTGCGGCACGGACCGGGAGATCCTCGACGGGGCCCACGGCGAGCCGCCGTCCGGCCGACAGCGGCTGGTGCTCGGGCACGAGCTGCTCGCGCGGGTGAAGCAGCCAGAGGAGGGCTTCCAGGAGGGGGAGCTCGTGGCCGGCATCGTGCGCCGTCCCGACCCGGTGCCGTGCGTCTGCTGCGCGCAGGGCGAGTGGGACATGTGCCGAAACGGCCAGTACACCGAGCGCGGCATCAAGGCGCTCGACGGCTACGGCGCCGAGCTCGTGACGATCGAGGCCGAATTCGCTGTGCCGATCCCGGACGAGCTCGGAACGCTCGGGGTCCTCACAGAGCCCTCGAGCATTCTCGCCAAGGCCTGGGAGCAGATCGACCGGATCGCCACGCGCGCGTGCTCGGTACACGAGCGCGTGCTCGTGACCGGCGCCGGCCCGATCGGCCTGCTCGCGGCGCTGATGGGCGCGCAGCGCGGCCTCGAGGTGCACGTGCTCGACCGCGCCACCGAAGGGCCGAAGCTCGAGGCCGTGCACGCGCTTGGTGCCCACTACCACGGCGGCGACATCACCGAGGTGGCGAAGGCGGTCGAGCCCGACGTCGTCGTGGAGTGCACGGGCGTGGCCGAGCTGGTGGCGGGCGCGATGCAGCACACAGCACCAGGCGCGATCGTGTGCCTCACGGGCGTCGCGTCGTCGCGGACGCTCAGCGTCGATGTCGGCGCGCTCAACAACGAGTTGGTGCTGGAGAACGACGTCGTGTTCGGCTCGGTGAACGCGAACCGGCGCCACTTCGAGCAGGCCGTGACCTCGCTCCGCGAGGCGGACCCCGACTGGCTCGGTCGGCTGATCACGCGGAAGGTGCCTCTGGAGCGCTGGACGGATGCGCTTCAGAGAGGGGACGACGACATCAAGGTCGTGGTCGATTTCGCCCAGGCCTAGCGGCTGACGGTACCCTCGTCCCAATGCCCACCTCAATCGTGACCGGCGGCGCCGGCTTTCTCGGCTCCCACCTGTGCGACTACCTGATCGCCCGCGGCCAGCGCGTGATCTGCGTGGACAACCTCGAGACCGGCTCGCTGGAGAACATTCGCCACCTCAAGAACGGGGCGAACTTCCGCTTCGAGATGTTCGACATCACGGACCACTACGAGATCGAGGAACCGGTCGACTTCGTCTACCACATGGCCTCGCCGGCCTCTCCGATCGATTACGCCCGGCTGCCGCTCCACACGCTCAAGGTCGGCGCGTACGGCACCCACAACACACTCGGCCTGGCCAAGAAGCACCGCGCCCGCTTCCTGCTCGCGTCAACCTCCGAGGTGTACGGCGACCCGCTCGTCCACCCGCAGCCGGAGACGTACTGGGGCAACGTGAACCCGATCGGCCCGCGCGGCGTCTACGACGAGGCCAAGCGCTACGCCGAGGCGCTCACCATGGCGTACCTGCGCCAGCAGGGCGTGGACACCGCGATCGTGCGCATCTTCAACACCTTCGGCCCGCGCATGCGGCCGAACGACGGCCGCGCCATTCCGGCCTTCATGGGGCAGGCGCTCGCCGACCGCCCGGTCACGGTGTTCGGCGACGGGTCGCAGACGCGCAGCTTCTGTTACGTCGACGACCTCGTCCGCGGCCTGGTGCTGCTCGCGGAGTCCGACGTGCACGAGCCGGTGAACATCGGCAACCCCAACGAGATGTCGCTGCTCGAGATGGCGAACCTGATCATCGAGCTGACCGACTCGCGCTCCGAGGTGGTCTTCGAGGCGCTGCCCGTCGACGACCCGCAGGTGCGCCAGCCGGACATCGCCCGGGCGCGCGACCTGCTCGGCTGGGAGCCGGATGTCGACGTGCGCGAGGGGATCGCGCGCACGATCAAGCACTACACCGAGATCCTCGGCCAGCCGGCGTCGCGATGAGCTCGCCCGAGGCCAAGAACCTCGAGGCGATCTCGAAGGCGATCGACCACCACAACCGCGCCTGCGAGTGGCCCGCCGTGGCGATCGAGATGAATCCATTCGAGGTCGAGCGGCTTGGATGGGACTCGATCCGCGGCCTCCCGATCCGTTCGAATCCGGATCTCGGAACGGGGGCGTTCCGGGTGGTCTGCGCCCGCGAGGACGGGCTGCCCGGCGAGGAAGAAACGGTCGAGGCCGTGGCCGACCAGACCGTGCCCGTCGAGCTCACGCCGAGCCGCTAAAGCCCAGAAAACGCATCCTGGACGCATGTCCAGTTTCGCTCGTGCCTGGACTGTTGGTTTGTCGCGTTCTGCCGATACATCACTAGGTCCCGCGATCGGCGTAGTGAAGCGGGAAAGGGCTCCGTATCGACCTCACCCGAATTCGTCACCTGGCCGTAGCGGCGGCCGCCCTCGGCGGTCTGGTAGCAGGCGCGTCCCTGGCGGGCGCCGAATCGCCGCGCCCTGAGAGCTCCGCGCACCTGCTCGTGGTGCCGGATTCGGCCCGTGGCCAGCTAGCCCTGGAGCGCTCCGACGCGCGCGTGGTGGCGCGCTATGGGGCGTTCGCGCTGGTCGAGGCCTTGGGTGAGGAGGACGAGCGCCTCCGCGCCGCCGGCGCCACGCGCCGCGACGACATGCGCCAGGTGCTGCTCGCCGGGGGCGAGGTCGACCCCGCCGCGCGGCCCTCGCTGGCGGACAAGGACGCGCCCGAGCGTGGTGAGGCCCTCGCGCTCGTCCAGTTCGTCGGACCGGTGAAGGGCGAGTGGCTGGCGAAGCTGGATGCCACCGGCGCGACCGTCCTGGGATACGCCGCCCAGAACGGCTACATCGTTCATGCGGACGGCGATGCCCTCGACCGCGTGACCGAGCTCGTGGGATCCTACCCGGCGGTGCGCGCGGCGACCGCGCTGCGTCCGGGGGACAAGGTCGAGCGCGGCGCGTCCAGCGGACGCGTGGCCGTGCAGACCGTGGCGGGCGCCCCCGGCAGAGACGCTCGCCGCGACGCGAAGCGCGCCGGGACGGAGCTTGCCCCCGACCTCGCCGTGGCGCGCGTGCAAACCCAGTTCCTGAACCTGAGCGCGGCCGAGGTGAGCGAGCTGGCGGTGGACCCGGCGGTCGTGGCCATCGAGCCGGCCGGCGTGCCGGAGCTGCACGACGAGCGGAGCGCCCAGATCGTTGCCGGCAATCTGGCCGGCAGCGCGCCGAGCGGTCCGGGGTATGAGGCGTGGCTTGCTTCGAAGGGATTTGGAGCCCCCTTCGGCTTCGCCATCGACGTGACGGACTCGGGCCTCGACCGAGGTGACACCGTTCTCGTCCACCCGGACCTGCTCGGTCGCGTCGGCTACACCCACGACTACACCGCCGACCCCGACGCCACGGACTGCGGCGGCCACGGCACGAACGTCGCCTCCATCGCGGCGGGCCTCGGCACCGCCGCCGGCCAGGATGCCCAGGGCTACAAGCACGGCCTCGGGGTGGCGCCCTTCGCGCAGGTCGGCGCCTCGAAGATCTTCCGCTGCAGCGGCGCCGCGGCAACGGTGAACTACGCCACGCTGACCTCGGACGCCTGGGCGGGCGGCGCGCGCATCTCCAACAACTCGTGGGGGATCTCGAACTTCGGCGGCTACGCCGTGGCGTCGCAGGCGTACGACGCGCTGGTGCGCGACGCCTCGGCCGGCACGCCCGGCAACCAGGAGATGGTCGAGGTCTTCTCCGCCGGCAACGACGGCGACGGCAAGGGCAACCCGCTCGACCCGAAGGGCGACGAGGGCTACGGCAGCGTCACCGCGCCCGGTACCGCCAAGAACGTGATCACGGTGGGCGCCGCGGAGAGCGTGCGCGGCTCGGGCACGGACGGCTGCGGCGTCACCAACGGCGGCTCCGACAGCGCCGCCGACATCATCAACTTCTCCGGCCGCGGGCCAACCCAGGACGGCCGCATGAAGCCGGACCTGGTGGCGCCGGGCACGCACATCACCGGCGCATCGCCGCAGCACGGCGGCTACACCGGCGCCTCGGTGTGCGACAAGAACTTCGGCGGCAGCAGCTTCTACTCGCTCGTGTCGGGCACCTCGCAGGCCTCACCGCACGTGGCGGGAGCGGCCGCCCTGCTGCGCGACTGGTATGTGCGGGAGGTGAACGCGCAGGCCCCCTCGCCGGCGCTCACCAAGGCGATCCTCGTGAACACGGCCGTGGACCTGGCCGGCGGCGACAGCGGCAAGGGGAGCTCGATTCCGAGTGCGCCGAACACCGACCAGGGCTGGGGCCGCGTGAGCATCGGAGCCGCTCTCGACGGGACCCAGCGCGAGTACCTCGACGAGGGAGCCGCGACCACGCTCGACGCGAACGGGCAGAGCGTGCTGCGCTCCTACCAGGTGGACAACTCGGCGAAGCCGGTCCGCGTGACGCTCGCCTGGACCGACCCGCCGCCCGCCACCGTCACGGGCAACGCGTTCGTGAACGACCTCGACCTGGAGGTGAGCATCGGCGGGCGCACCTACCGCGGCAACTGGCTGGCCGGCGGCGTCTCCCTCCCTGGGGGCCAGGCCGACTTCCGCAACAACGTGGAGAACGTGGTGCTCCCCGCGAGCACCAGCGGACGGATGTCCGTGAAGGTGGTCGCGAAGACGCTCGGCGGCGACGGCGTGCCCGGCAACGGAAAGCCGCTCGACCAGGACTTCGCGCTCGTGGTCTCCAACGCGCAGGAGCAGCTCTCGTCGCCGGTGCTCGTGCAAGGCGCGGTGACGGTCGACGACACGGTCGACGAGCAGAACGGCGACGGCTTCCTCGAGCCGGGCGAGTCGTTCGGCCTGCGCCAGGGCGTGCGCAACACCGGCACGGACGTGGCCACCGGCGTGTCCTCCACGCTCACCGGCAGCGGCGCGCTCAGCGTCAGCCAGCCGAACTCGTCCTACCCGGACATCACGGCCGACACCGAGCAGGAGAACGTGACCGCGTTCGAGGGCAGCCTCGGCAGCGCGGCGGCCTGCGGAGTGGACGCCACGGGCATGCTGGGCGTGACCAGCGTCGAGGGCGGCACCCAGGCGGTGCCCGTAACGATCCCGACCGGACGCTCCGGCCCGCCCACGACCCACTCGCGCACCCAGACGCTCGCCATCCCCGACGACGACGCGGGCGGCATGGTGTCCACGCTGTTCGTGCCGATCAGCGGGCGCATCAAGGACCTCAACGTTCGCATCAACAGCATCGACCACAGCTTCGTGGGCGACCTCAAGGTGGAGCTGACGAGCCCGGACAACTCCACGACCGTGCGCCTGATCGAGCACGTCGGCGGGCCGAACAACGGCGGCGACGACCTGGTCGACACCGTGTTCGACGACGAGGCGGCCACGACGATCGGCGCGGGCGCCAGCGCCGCCCCGTACACCGGCAGCTTCCGCCCGCAGGCCGACCAGCTCGCGCGCTTCGACGGCAAGGAGCAGCAGGGCACCTGGAAGCTGCGGGTGAGCGACCGCTTCGAAAACGACACCGGCTCGCTGCTCGGGTGGGGACTCACGTTCCGCACCGCCCAGTGCGACCCCGACGTGAACGCGCCCGACACCCAGATACAGGCGGCGCCCCCGTCGCTCGCGGGCTCGCACACGGCCAGCTTCGCGTTCACCGCATCGAAGGCCGGGACGCAGTTCCAGTGCCGGCTCGATGGCGCCGACTTCAGCGCGTGCACGTCGCCCCAGCAGTTCGGCAACCTTTCGGAGGGGACGCACACCTTCGAGGTGAGGGCGTTCGACTCAAAGGGGAACGTGGACGGCACCCCGGCGGTGTACACGTGGACGATCGACGTGACCGCGCCTTCGCCGCAGATCGGCAGCGCCTCCGGCGCCACCCCGACCGTGCAGGGCAGCGCCGGTACCGCCTCGGGCGATGACGGCACCGTCACGGTCGAGCTCTTCTCCGGCTCCGCCGCGAGCGGCTCACCGGTCCAGAGCGTGGCCGCGCCGCGCGACGGGTCGGGCTCGTTCAGCGCCCAGTTCGCCCGGGTGGGCGGCGGGACCTACACGGTCAGGGCGAGTCAGAGCGACGCCGCGGGCAACGTCGGGTCGAGCGCGCCGGTCACCTTCAGCGTCGCCGGGCCGCCGCCGCCGAACTTCGCCGTGCTCTCGACCGAGGAGTCGCTCGTCGACGCCTCAGCCGGCAGGCTCACCGTGCTGAGCAGCTGCGAGGGCGACTGCCGCCGGAGCGCCTCGCTCACCGTCTCGCCGAAGACGGCGGGCCGCCTCGGCCTCGCGCGCCGCGGCGCGCGCGCCGTGCGCCTCGGCGGTGGCACCGCGCGGGTGAAGCTCACGCGTGCCGCACGCACAGCGCTCCGCCGCAGTGGCGGCGCCACGGCCACACTGCGCGCGTCCGCCGGATCGGTCGGCGTCACGAAGGCGATCAGCCTGCGGCCGTCGCTCAAGCCGTCGCGACTCGCAAGCCACGGCCTGAAGCTGGCGGGCGAGTGCTCGACCGCGTGCACGATGTCCGCTCGACTGATCGTGAGCGCCACCACCGCCCGGCGGCTGGGCATCCGCACCAGCGGCCGCAGCGTGGCCATCGGAAGCGGCCGCGTCCAAGCGGCCGCCGGCCGGACCACGAGCCTCGTGGCCCGCCTCACCCGCTCGGCCAGGACAGCGCTGTCCCGCGCCCGCTCCGCGGACCTCACACTCGAGGTCGTGGTGAACGGCGCCGGCACCGCCTCCCGTCGACTCACACGCCGGATCACGCTAGGCGGCTAGCATTGCCAACGTCGCCCCACCAGGGCGGCAGCGTGGTGGGCGTAGCTCAGCAGGTAGAGCTCCTGGTTGTGGTCCAGGCGGTCGCGGGTTCGAGTCCCGTCGCTCACCCTCCCGGCTGCAAACCGGCGCATGCCTGCGTCATCGGGGCAGGGCCGTGCAGAGCACTGTCCCTGCCCCTCTTCCTTGGCCTGCTTGGTTTTCGCTCGGGAGGGTGAGCGACGTCGTCGCTCACCCTGACCAGCTAGCTGCGGCCTACTCCCGCAGCCCGGCGGCGTCGAGGGCCTCGGCGCGGGTCGCGTACTCGCGGCAGCGGGCGATCTTTCCCTCACGAATCGTGAGCACGACCCCGCTTGTCTGATCCGTTTCGACGCCGCTCAGCCTGGCACGTCCACCGAATCGCTCAACCGCGACCACCGTTTCCTCACCGGCGTCGATCAGTTCCACCGCCTCGAACCAGAACTCATCGAACGTGTCGATCCAGTCTCGGATGTGCGCCCGCATGGCGTCCTTGCCGCGGATCGGGCCGGGGTCGTCGATGCCGTCCTTTGCGGGCCGGTGGTCGAGATCGTCGCTCCAATACTCCACCCACGGATCAAACCCGCCTTGGGCATATGCCTCGTAGTAGCGCCGCACGATCTCGACGTTCTCCTGCGACATCGCCCGCCCAGTATCTACCGCTTGGCAGGGCCGCGTCCAGCTTCACGCAGATCGGCTCCGCGGCGCTCACCGCTTCTCCGCGTGCGCCGGCTCGGCGGCCGGCAGCTCCTCGCGGTCGCCGGCACCGGTGATCGAGCTCTTGAACTCGCGCATCCCGGTGCCGAGTGAGCGGCCGAGGTCGGGGAGCTTCTTGGGTCCGAACACGATGAGCGCGATCACGAGTACGACGATCAGCTCCATGGGACCGATTCCAGGCAGCATTTTCTTCTTCCTCTCTCTAGGACTTCACGAACGGCTTGACGGCGTCGAGCACGGCCTTCATCTCGAGCGGCTTGTCGAAGCCGCCGTCGGTGATCGGCTGGCCGTTCAGCGAGCGGATCGCCGCCGCGTGCCGGGCCTCGATCTGCACGATGCTGCCGGCCGCGGCGAGCACGTCGGTGGACTCGATCATCGGCGCGGCGCCGTTGTAGGCGCTGACGCCCGTGTCCTCGAATGTCTGGGCGAGCTTGAGGAACGCCTTCTGGCTCGAGAACGCGTCACCGAAGTCGACCCCGGGCGCCTTGACGGGCGTGCCGCCAAGGTCCTTGATCGTCTTGGTGAGCGCGTCGACGTGCTCCTTCTCGTTGTCGCGGATCTCGGTGGCGAGCGACTTCGCGGCACCCGACAGTCCAGAGACCTGCTTCAGGCCCTCGGTGTAGTAAGCGGACTCGAGGTACTCGAGCGTGAGCGCGAAGTTGAGGATCTCGACGTCTCCGCCGCCATCCTGCGCGATCGCCGCGCGGACGAAGGGGCCGACCGCGCTCATGCCGTACACCGCGCCGGCCGTGACGGCCCCGCGCATGATGAACGACTGCCTGTTGATTCCCTGCACGTCGATTGCCGCGAGTTCCGGCGCGGCGAGCTTCTCCTGAGACATTGAATGTCTCCTTTCTGCCAGTGACTGGCTAGGCGAGGAAGGGCTTGACCTTCGGCAGGACCTCGTCCATCGAGGCCGGCTTCGCGAAGGCGCCGTCGGGGACGATCGTCTTGCCCACGACGCTGTTCAGAGCGGCCGCGTGGCGGCCCTCCACCGAGTGGATCGCGAGCGCGGCGGCGAGGATCTCCTTCGACTTGATCCGTCCCGCCTGGCCGAGGTAGGCAGCGGCGCCGAGGTTCTCGACCGTCGCTGCCGTTTCGAGCACCATCTTCTCGCCGCCCTCGAGGACGGAATCGAAGTTGGTCTTCGGCCGCTTCGGCGTGCCGCCGAGCTGCTTGGCGGTCCCCGTCAGGGCCGTCACGTGCTCCTGCTCGTTGTCGCGGATCATCTTCGCCGTCTCGGCGAGCGCCCTGTCCTTGATGACGCCCGAGTCGATGACGGCGTTGTAGAAGTCGGTCTCGAGGTGCTCGAGAGTGAGCGCGTACAGGACGATCTCGAGGTCGCCCTTCGTCGCGCTCGCGCTGTTGGTCTTGGTCGTGGCGCCGCCGCCCGAACTCGAGCTGTCGTCGTCGTCGCCGCCGCAGGCGGCGAGGAAGATGGCGAACGCGCCGGCAGCACCGGCGCCTCCCATCATTCGCAGAAACCGCTTGCGGTCCGAGGGGTCGTCTGCGAGCTCGCGAAGCGCACCCTGGGTGCGCCCGTCGGCGGCCTCCTTGGCCGGCTGAGTCATCGCTGCATCCTTCCGTCGTGGGTTACAAACCGGTGGACCAGCAAGCCCAGACCGGCGCCTCACCCACTAACTGCGAACGACCCGCCGAATCGGATCACTACGCTCGCGGCGTGACGGTCAACAGGGCGGTGCCGAACATAAGGTCAGACCGCCCCGCCGAGACGCGCGATTTCTTCACAGATTTGCTCGGCTTCGAGGTGGCGATGGACCTGGACTGGGTCGTGACCGTCGCATCGCCGACCAACCCCTCGGCCCAGGTGACCATCCTCAGCAACGACGATCCTGCCGCGCCCGGCATCTCGGTCGAGGTCGATGACGTGGACGCGGTCCATGCCAGGGCGGCGGAGCGGGGCCTCGAGATCGCCTATCCGCTGCGCGACGAGGAGTGGGGCGTTCGGCGCTTCATGCTTCGTGAGCCGAGCGGCACGATCGTGAACGTGCTCTCCCATCGCTCCGACTGACGCGGACATGAGCGCAGCCGGCGAGGACGAGCTGTCCGCGTTCCGCAGCGCCGCACACTCGCTCGTGGACGGCGTCGCCGATCACCTCGCCGCGCTGCCCTCGCGGCCGGTGTGGCAGCCGCTTCCCGATGCCCTGCGCGAGCAGCTGCTCGGCCTGCCCCTGCCGGAGCACCCGGCCGAGCTGGAGGAGCTCGTCGCGACCGCGTTGGGCGATGTCCTGCCGCACGCCATGGGGAACGGCCATCCGGCCTTCTTCGGTTGGGTGAACCCGCCGCCCGCCCCCGCAGGCGTCATCGCGTCGCTGGCGGCGGCCGCGATGAACCCGAGCGTCGTGTCAGGGGATCACGCCGACGTCCACCTCGAGCGCGCGGTGGTGCGGTGGCTGGCCGAGCTCGTGGGCTTCCCGCATGCGCCGGGCGCCGGCCTGCTCACGAGCGGCGGGTCCGCTGCCACGATCGTCTGCTTCGCGGGCGCTCGCGGCCGCGCGCTGGCGGCGGGCGGTCATGACGTCCGTCGCGACGGCCTCGCCGGCGCGCCGCAGCTCGTCGCCTACGTGCCGGCCGAGGCGCATAGCTGCGTGCGGCGCGCCCTGGAGCTCCTTGGGCTCGGGAGTGGTGCTATGCGCGAGCTGCCGCTCGAGGGAGGCCGGCTCGACGCGACCGCGCTGCGCGCCTCGATCGCCGCCGATCGCGCGAGCGGCGCCCTGCCGGCGTTGCTCGTCGGCTCGGCCGGCACCGTGAACACCGGCGCGATCGACCCGCTCGACGCGCTCGCCGATGTCGCCGCGGCGGAGGCGCTCTGGTTCCACGTCGACGGCGCCTACGGCGCGTTCGGCGTGCTCGACCCGGCGATCGCGGCGCGCTTCAGTGGCATGGAGCGGGCCGACTCGCTGGTCCTCGACCCCCACAAGTGGCTCGGCGTCCCCGTCGACTCCGGTTGCGCGCTGGTGCGGCGCGGCGAGGACCTGCGCGACGCGTTCAGCCTCATCCCGCCATACCTGCGCCAGGACTCGGGCGACGGGGCGGTCGGCACGTTCGCCGAGTACGGGCCGGAGCAGACGAGGCCCTTCCGCGCCCTCAAGACGTGGGCGACGATCGCCGCGCTCGGACGCTCCGGCATCGCCGCCCAGGTGGCGCGCGCGAACGCGCTGGCCCGCGAGCTGGCCACGATGGTCGAGCGCGAACCCGAGCTGGAGCTGGCCGCCGCGCCCGAGACCTCGATCGTGGCCTTCCGGGCACACCCGGCGGGCTGTCCGCCCGCCAGGCTCGAGGAGCTCAACCGCGCGCTGCCCGAGGCCGTTCAGGCGCGGGGTCGTGCCTTCGTGACCGGCACCGTCTTCGGCGGCCGCGAGACGCTGCGCGCCTGCATCCTGCACCCCGACACGAGCTCGGAGCACCTCGCGACCCTCGTGGCCGAAGTGGTCGCCACGGCCCGCGCACTCGAGCCCTGAGGAGGAAGGTGGAAAAAATGCGCCCCGGCCGGGGGGCCGGGGCGCGAGTGGTGCAGGGGTTCTGCGTGGTCTAGCGGCGGCGTGAGATCGCGGCGGCGACGTCGCTCTCGTCGTGACCGTTGGCGGCCTGGAGCTGCTGAGTGCGGGAGATCGCGGCGGCGACCTTGCTCTCGTCGGGCCGGGCGACTTCCGGCTTCGGGGCGATCGCGGCAGCGACAGCGCTCTCGTCGGGCCGGGAGACTTCCGGCTTCGGCGCGATCGCCGCAGCGACGGCGCTCTCATCGGGGCGCGCGATCTGCGGCGCCGGGCTCACGGCCTGATCGACCTGAGCGATGCTGCTCGGCAGCGGCCTCGGGGTGGAGGGGAGGGGGGCGCTGCGCTCGAGCGAGTTGACCGACTGGGCCGCGGCCGGGCCGGTGGAGCTCTCGTCGTCCGTGGCGAGGATCGCCACGGTCAGGCCGAGGCCCACGAGTGCGACCAGCGTGATCGCCAGCAGCACCTTCAGCTGCTGGTAGTGGGAACGAAGAACGACTGCGGGGTGCTGACGGGGAATTGCCTGACCCATGACTGCCTCCTGGTTGAGATGAACCTTCATCCGAGGCGATCGTGCACGGGGCCGGTTGCGGCGCGGCGACGCTCCGGCAACAGAGCGGTAACAGCAGCGCTTGGCGGGGGGTCGTGGCTGCGGTACGTTGAGATACCGGCTCGCGTCCCCCACTGCCATGGATTTCCGCATCCTCGGACCGCTCGAGGTCCTCGACGAGGGCCGCCGCGTCGCTCTAGGCGGGGATAAGCAGCGCGCGTTGCTGGGCCTGCTGCTCGTGCACGTGAACGAGACGCTCAGCACCGACCGGCTGATCGACGAGCTGTGGGGCGAGCACCCGCCCGCGAC
>CAVYUQ010000021.1:0-15590 GCA_963771715.1 uncultured Thermoleophilaceae bacterium | reverse complement strand
GGTGAGCGACGGGACTCGAACCCGCGACCGCCTGGACCACAACCAGGAGCTCTACCTGCTGAGCTACGCCCACCACGTTGCCGCCCGGTCGGGCGACGTTCGGAATCTAGCAGCGGGCAGCGCTTGCGCTGCCGGCCTCGATCGTTGCGCGGAACGCGGTGACGACGGCAGGATCGAAGTGCGAACCGGCGCAGCCGGCGAGCTCCGCGAGCGCTGAATCGACGCTCCGGGCGGAGCCGTAGGGCCGGTCGGCGGTCATGGCATGGAAGGCGTCGCAGACGAAGACGATGCGACTTGCGAGCGGGATCTCGTCGCCGCGCAGGCCGTCCGGGTAGCCCGTCCCGTCGAAGTGCTCGTGGCTCGAGCGAACGATCTTTCCCGCCGGATGCAAGACCGGCGCGGCGCTCAGCATGCTCTCGCCGATCAGCGTATGGCGGCGGATGAACGTCCACTCCTCGTCGTCGAGCGGGCCCGGCTTGTCGAGGATCCCCTCGGGAATGGCGATCTTGCCGATGTCGTGCAGCTCCGCGGCACGCTCCAGGTCGTCGAGGTCGTCGCCACGGATCCCCATGCGCTCCCCCACCGACCTCGCCAGCGCGGCCACGGCGCCGGAGTGCTCGTGCAATTCCGGGCGTCCTTCCGCCAGCACGCGCAGGACGATGTCGCGAGTCTGCTGCTTCGCCGATACGCGCCCCGCCCCCTTGTCTGCGTACATGCGCTGGTCGGCCAGGACGAGCGCGGTGGTGGCATCCTGCGCCTCGTCGGGAAGCACGACGCGCCCCCAGGATGCCTGGATCGCGAAGCCCTCGCCGCGCTCGCTGAGCGCGTCCAGGCATGCCGCGACGAGGTAACGGCCGTCGTTCGCGGGCATCGGTGCGAGGACGCAGAACTCGTCTCCCCCGAGGCGGAAGGCGACTCCACGGCGCTCGACCACCTCGCGAAGCTTCCGGCTCAGGCGGCGCAACAGGAGGTCGCCCTCCAGATGGCCGAAGGAATCGTTGTACGCCTTGAAGCCGTCGAGGTCGAAGAACACGAGCAGCTGTTGTCCGTCAACGCGCTCAAGCTCCTCCATGAGCCGCCGGCGGTTGGGCAGCCCCGTCAGAGCGTCGTGGTACGCGAGGTGCTCGAGCTCTGCCTCGAGGCGCTTCCGTTCGCCGATGTCGAAGATCGATCCGTCGAGATAGAGGACCTCGCCGTCGGCGTCGCGGACAGCCCGCCCCTGCTCATGGACCCAGCGCACGTCGCCATCGGCGGTGAGCACCCGGTACTCGAGGATGAACGGCTCGCGCCGCGCCACGCATGCTTCGACCTCGTCCTCGACGGGGCGGCGGTCGGCCGGATAGATGACGCTCGCGTAGGAACGTGCCTCGTTTCCGATGAACTGCGAGGCCGGATAGCCGGTGATCTGCTCGATCCCGTCGCTCATGAACTCCATCTCCCAGTCGCTCTTGAAGGCGCACCGGTAGATCGCGCCGGGCACGTTGGCGACCAGGGACTCGAGCCATTGCTGGTCCCACATACAACTACCGTCGGCCCCGTGGGCAGCGTTCTTGAGCCGGGCACCTCCTCAGCACTCGCACCGACGGCCGCCCGTGCTGCCGGCGCAGGCCGATTAGCAGCGATGAGGCGTTGTTGGCGTAGTCGCTCTCGCGGATCGCACGGTCCACGTTGACGCGGTGGACGAGCAGGTAGCGACCTTCCTCGACGCCCTTCAGCGACAGCGACTGTCCCTCCAGGTTGGGCTCGTACTCGTCGCCGTAGCCCACCGAGATCCCCTGGATGAGGGCCAGGCGAGCCGTGTCGCCGAGGCCACAGCGGCGCCTGTAGAAGGGGTTCGGCGGCCGCCGGGGAAGGTCCCGTGCGCGCCTCACCGCGTAGCGGTCGCCGAGGCAGAACCCGGTCTTCCGGTCCTTCACGAGGGCGGCCTCCTCCCCCGGCCGGCGCAACTCGTAGCGCTCGAAGCCCAGGAGGTGCCAGTGCGCGTGGTCGGGCGAGCGCACGTAGCGCAGCCTGCCCACGCCCTCGACCACGGCGAGAGGAGCGCCGGCGCGCTCGATCAGCTGGTCGGCGGTCATGGTTCGTACCGCCCTGCGAGGGCGGCGCCCGGAGATGATCAGCGGGCCGGCGCCGAGGTTGTCCACGGCCGAGCCGAAACCGAGGCGATAGCCGCCCCCGGCCCTGTCACGCGTGATCTCGAGGCTGTAGGGGGCTGCCTGATCCAGGTCGGGCAGCCGCTCCGGCGCGCCGTCGGGCTCCGAGGACTCACCCGCCCACGCGACCACCGCGGCGGCGGCAACGGCCAGGGCGACGAGCACGGACAGCAGGCGGCTGAGCATCTGGACTGAATTGTCCAGAAACGCCCGATCGGTTCCAACTCAGCCGAGCGTGACGCGGCGTGTGGCGCGGCGGGCTTGCCGTGCCGGCGCCGGTCACGGTGACCTCGAGCGTGAGGTCCGCGGCCCTGGCGCGTGAGAGCGCGCGGCGGGCGCTGGCCGCGACGCGCACGACGAAGGTCTGGCCCGCGGACCCCGCGGCTTCGACGCGGCCGCTTCCGATGGCCACGCTGCGGCCACTCGAGCGGATCCCGAGCCGGCGCGCCGTGGAGGCGCTGACGATGAGCCGCGCGGACATCGTGCACTGCGTGGAGCAGATCCCGGCCAGCTTCAGGCCGCGGCTCGCGACGCGCGCCGGGCTCAGCTCCGGTCTCAGCGCGATCGCCCGTGAGAGCGACACCGACCCGGCGCTGACCGACAGCTTCGCCGTCGCGCCGCGGCTGCGGCGAAGCGCTGTGCGGACCCTGCGGCTGACGCCGACCTTCACGCCGCCCGCGCCGGCGGGCCTGGTGGCGCCCCCGAGCCGCACGGCCCGGCGCGGCAGGCCGAGCCTCGCCGCGGCACGCGCCGATGCCCCCAGGAGGACGGTGCGCGAGCACGTGCCGTCGCAGGCGCTCAGCGCGGTGAGCCGCCCGGCGGCGGCGTCGGCGATCGACTCCTCGGTGGCGAACACGGCGAAGTCCGGCGGGCCGGCGGCCGGACCCGCGACCGTGAAGGTCACGGCCGGGCTCGAGCCGTCGTTACCGGCGGCGTCGCGCTGGCGCGCGGCCACCGTGTAGGCGCCGGCGGCCACCTGGTCGAATTGCGCGTCGAAGGCTCCGGACCCGTCGCGCGAGGCGACCACCGTCTGGACCGGCGCGCCGCCCGCCGCCGAGCCGGCGAACAGGTCGACCGCCACGTCCGCCGCGTCCCCCGCCGCCGTTCCGGCCGTGCCCTGCACGACCGGCACCGACCCGCCGGCGGACGCGATCTGCGGACCGGGCGCGGTCACGTCCACCGTCCAGGTGTAGACGGCCGGGCTGCCGTCGACGTTCCCGTACTGGTCGAAGGCGCGCACCTCGAAGGTGTGGCTCCCCTCCGGCAGGTCGCCGAACTCCTGGGGCGAGGCGCAGGGGCTGAAGTCGCCGCCGTCGAGACGGCACTGGAACATCGATCCCGGCCGCGGCGAGCCGAACTCGAAGCTCGCGTGGCGGGAGCTGGCGAGCGACGGCGGCGCGGCGTCGATCTGGGTGTCCGGGGCGTTCACGTCCGGATCGCACTGTGCGGTGCGGATCGTGAGCCCCCAGCCGAGCAGCGAGCCGGTGTCGTTCTCGTAGCGGTCGCTCACGCGGAGCTTCCAGGTGCCCTGCTGCTCCTTGCCGTCGAGGCGCGAGAGCTGGTCGCCCTGCGGGCGGAAGCTGCCTGTGTACGGCGCGGCGCTCGTGCCGGACCCGATGACCGTCGCGGCCTCGTCGTCGAAGAGCGTGTCCACGAGGTCGTCGCCGCCGTTGTTCGGCCCGCCCACGTGCTCGATCAGCCGCACGGTCGTGGAGTTGTCGGGGCTCGTCAGCTCCACCTTGAGGTCGCCGACGAAGCTGTGGTCGATGCTGTTGATCCGCACGTTGAGGTCCTTGATGCGGCCGCTCACCGGCACGACGAGCTGCGACACGGTGCCGCCCGCGTTGTCGTCCGGGATCGCGACGGTCTGCGTCTTCGTGTGCGTCGTCGGCGGGCCAGGCCGGCCGGTCGGGATCGTCACCGGCACCGACTGCGTGCCGCCCTCCGCGCTCGTGACTTCGAGCACGCCGGTGGCGTCCACGCCGCAGGCGGCCGCGAAGCCCAGCGTGGCCTCGTAGGCGGTCGCGTTCTGCTCCTCGGTGTCGGCCGTGATGTCGGGGTAGCCCGAGGCCGCCTGCGTCACGCTGAGGGCGCCGTTCCCGTTGAGCGCGGCGGAGACGCCGGTCGCCACGTCGGTACCGGTGTTCCGCACGCCCTGGTGCAGCGTGAACGACTCGCCCGGCTCCAGGGCGCCGTCGCCGTTCTGCTCCCCGATCGCGTCGTCGACCGTCACGCCGCCCTCCACCAGGACCGGCGAGGACGGCTGCTCCTGCCCGTTCGAGACCACGAGCGCGAAGTCCTGGTCGAGCGGGTTGCCGTTGCCCGGCACGCCGTCGCCGCCGAGCGACCTGGCCACGACCTTCACCGACATGCGGCCGACCGTGCCTGCGGGCAGCACCACGTTCTCGACGTTGTTGCGGAAGTCGGACTGGCCGCCGCTCCGCGACAGGCCGTCCACGAGCCAGTTGCCCCGGTAGGTCCGCCCGCCGACGCTCACCTCCAGGTCGAGGTCGTTGACGAACGCGTTGCCGGTCACCGTGGCCGGCGGCGGGTCGGTCCAGGCGAGCGTCACGCGCACCGGCTTGGCGGCGTCCGGCACCTGGTAGGAGCGCAGGAAGCTCTGGCCGGTCGCGTTCAGCGCGGTGTCCTGGTCGACGTACGCGCGCTGCGATGCGTCGAGCGCGGCCCCCAGGCTCACGCGGCCCCAGCCCTCGTCCGTGTTCGGCGCCGACGGCACCTGGCTGCCCTTGCCGCTGTCGCCGCCCGCGATGTCGACCGCGCTGTTCACGAGCACGGCCTTCGTCATGGCCGGCGAGGGCGGCTGCGCGTTCACGGTCCGCACGTACCAGTCGCGAAGCAGCGCCGCGGCGCCGGCCACGTGCGGGGCCGCCTGCGAGGTGCCCGACACGAGCGAGTAGAAGGCGCTGCCGCCGAAGGCCTGGTTGCAGACCGACGCTCCGCTGTAGCCGCCGTGCTGCGGGGACGCGCCGGTGATGTGCGTGCCGGGCGCGACCACGTCCGGCTTCGTCCGGCCGTCCTGGGTGGGCCCGCGGCCCGAGAAGTTGATGATGTCGCTCGCGCTGTCGGCCCCCGCGTTCGTGACGCCGCAGCCGTCGGTGCCGGAGCCGCGGACGCTCTCGGCCGCGCCGACCGTGATCACGTTCTTCGCGGTGCCCGGCGAGGTGATGCTGCCGTAGCCCTCGTCGCCCTTCGGGTCGGCCGGGTTGCCGTTGCCGTCGCCGTCGTTGCCGGCCGAGAAGACCTCGACGATCTCCTGGTTGCCGGGCGTGGCGGCCGAGGCGTCGCGCACGAGAGCGTCGTAGGCCTGCGAGGCGGCGTGATAGCCGCCGAAGTTCGAGATGCCCCAGGAGTTGTTCGAGATGCGCGCCCCGCCGGCCCAGGCGTCGGACGTGAGCGTCGCGTAGTTGACCGAGGAGGCCGCGCCGCTGCAGCGGAAGATCTTCGACGCGCCGACCTGGGCGAACGGCGCCACCCCGAGGCCGTGCTTGTAGCCCTGGGCGTCCTGGCCGGCCGCGGTGCCGAGCCCCGCCGCGATCGACGTGACGTTCGTGCCGTGACCGCCGCAGTCGGTGGCGTCCGGGTCGGCGGTGAAGTCGTGCGCGTAGCTCACCCGCCCCGCGAGGTCCGGGTGGACGAGCGCGGTGCTCGCCGCGATCGAGGCCCGAGTCCGTCACGTCGATCGCGAACCCGAACGGGGCCGCGAATCCCTTCGTGGCAAGCCACGCCTCGTAGCCCGGACCGCTCGGAGCGTTGCCGGTGAGGTTCCCGGCCACGATCTGGGCGCCGCGCTCGTCGTGCAGCTCGGGCACCCCCGCCGGCTCGATCGCCACCACGGCCGGGTCGGCCGCGAGCGCGGCCACCTCCGCGGCGTCGAGCTCGAGGAACTGCGTCCGGACACGGGCGGCGGACAGCTCGGGTGCCACCTCCCTGCCGGCGTTCGCGGCGTCCGCGCGGGCGTCCTCGCCGGGGGCTCCGGCCACGGTCTGGACGGCCACGCGGCCGCTCGCGGCGCCACGCTCGACCTTGTCGCTCGGGCGCAGCGGGGTGGCGGCTCGCACCGCCGGGTAGGACCCGACCAGCTCGGTCACGCGGTCGAGGGCGTCTCCCGCCGCGTGCACGATGTAGCCGTTCTGGGCGGCGTATCCCAGCACGGTCGCTCCGGTGGCTCCCAGCTTCGCGAGCCACTCTTCCTTCACGGGTCCGACGAACTGCACGAGCACGAGCGCCTCACCGCGCTCGGGAGCGTCCTTGTCTGCCAGCGAAAGGCGCTCTGACGGGTCGACCTCACCGCCCGCCAGAGCCACCTCGCGCATGTCGTCTCGGCGTCCCGCGCCGGCGTAGCGCAGGAGGTCGACGTCGTCACCGACGGCCTCGACGAGGGAGAAGCCTTCATAGCGCGCCACCACGCGCGCATCGGCGCGCGCGAGGGCGAGCTCGCCGCGGGCCGAATCCGGCACCACGAGCAGGTGCGCGGACGTGTCAGGGCTCGCCGATTCGGCGTCAGCGAGTGACGCGCCGGCGACCAGGCCGGCCAATGCGGCAGCAGCTACAGCAAGATGACGAATTCGGATGAGGTCGATACGGAGCCCTTTCCCGCACTACGACGCCGGTCGCGGGACTAGTCATGTATCGGCACATCGCGAAAAAACAACAGTCCAGGCACGAAGAAAACTAGGACAGTCGTCCAGCTTCAGCGCAGAGGCGTCAACTCAGCGGGAACCGTCTGGTCCGAAACGGCCTCGACCGTCTCCTCCTCGCCGGGGAGACCCTCCTCGCGAGCGCAGACGATGCGGAACGACCCCGTCCCGAGCGATCCGTTCGGGCGGATCGGCAGGCCGCGAATCGAGTCCCAGCCCAGGCGCTCCACCTCGAAGGGGTTCATCTCGACCGCCACGGCCGGCCACTCGCACGAGCCGTTGTGCTGGTCGATGGCCTTCGAGATGGCCTCGAGGTTCTTCGCCTCGGGGGAGCTCATCGCGACGCGGGCTGCCCCAGGGTCTTCGTGTAGTGCTCGATCGTGCGCTGGATGCCGTCGCGCACGTCGATCTCCGGCTCCCACCCGATCAGGTCGCGCGCCCGCGCGATGTCGGGCTGGCGGACCTGCGGATCGTCGACCGGCAGGGCCTCGAACACGACCTCAGAGCCGGACTCCGTCAGCTCGATGATCAGCTTGGCCATCTCGAGCAGCGACATCTCGTTCGGATTGCCGATGTTCACCGGCTCGTGGACGTCGGACTCGGCCAGCAGCACGAGGCCGCGGATCAGGTCGTCGACGTAACAGAAGCTGCGCGTCTGGCCGCCGTCGCCGAAGACGGTGACCGGGCGGTCGGCGAGCGCCTGGCCGAGGAACGCCGGGATGGCGCGGCCGTCGTTGTGGCGCATCCGGGGGCCGAACGTGTTGAAGATGCGGACGATCGCGGTGTCGACGCCCTGCTGGCGCAGGTACGCCATCGTGAGCGCCTCGGCGTAGCGCTTCGCCTCGTCGTAGACGCCGCGCGGGCCGATCGGGTTCACGTTGCCCCAGTAGGTCTCGGGCTGCGGGTGGACGAGCGGGTCGCCGTAGACCTCGGAGGTGGAGGCGAGCAGGAAGCGGGCGCGGTGCTTCTTCGCGAGGCCGAGCGTGTTGTGGGTGCCGTACGCCCCCACCTTCAGCGTGTGCAGCGGCAGCCGCGCGTAGTCGATCGGCGAGGCGGGCGAGGCCATGTGGTAGACGAAGTCGACCGGCTCGTCGAGCTCGTAGTGGTCGGTGATGTCGAACATCTCGAAGCGGAAGTCCGCCCCGTTCTTCAGGTGCCTGATGTTCTCGAGCGAGCCGGTCTCGAGGTTGTCGACGCAGATCACGCGCTGGTCGCGCGACAGGAGGTAGTCGCACAGATGCGAGCCGAGGAAGCCCGCGCCGCCTGTGACCAGGGAGGTCGGCATCGGGCACGAGGGTAGCGGGACCCGGCCGCTAGCGCTGGGGAAACTCGACGACGACCTTGATGTCGTCGTCGCCCTTCTCGAGCGCGTCCTGCCAGCGCTCGAGCGGCACCGTGCGCGTGATGAGCCGCCGGAGCCAGTCGGGGTCGGCGGCGCGCAGCGACTCGACCGCCTGCTCGAAGTGGCGGCGGTTCGCGTTCACCGAGCCGAACACCACGTCGTTCTCCAGCACGAGCTCGTTGTTGAGCGCGCCGACGTCCACGCTCAGGTTGCGCGACGAGGCCACTCCGGTGAGACAGACGATCGCCCCGGGCGCGGTGTGGCGCATGGCGCCGGCCACCAGCTCCGCGACGCCGGTGCACTCGATCACCACGTCGGGCTCACACTCCTTCGCCACATCGGAGATGTCGCCGTGGTGATAGCGGGCGCCCAGCGCGGCGACCGCCTCCGGCTTGGCGCCCTCGGTGGCACGGTCGAGGACGTGCGTGTCGAGCCCGCGCTGGACTCCCATCAGCGCCGCGAGCAGGCCGATCGGCCCGGCGCCGGTCACGAGGACGCGCTCATGGGCGGAGCAGGCGCGCGTGCCGATGCGCTCCACCTGCTCCCACGCCTTGGCGAGGATGCTCGCCGGCTCGGTGAGGACGCCGAGCGTGCCAAGCTCGTCGGGCACCGGGATCGCGAAGTCCTCCTCGATCGCCACGAGCTCCGCCCCGTAGCCGTCGAGCGCCTTGATGCCGCGCTCGGTGTACCGGCCGTTCCGGCACATGTCCCACTCGCCCCTCGCGCAGCACGCGCACGGCACCGGGTCGGGGCGCCGGACGATGGCAGCCACAAGCCGGCCGGTGTCCTTGACCCGCCCGAGGAGCTCGTGGCCGAGCACGAGCCGCTCGCGGCCGGGAGGCGCCTCGCCGTGGGCGCCCTCCAGGATCTCGCGGTCGGTGCCGCACACCCCGAGGTAGAGCGGCTCGACGAGCAGCTCGCCGTCCTTCGGCTCGGGCTCGGGGAGGTCCGTGAGCTCGGCGCTGCCGGGCTGCCCGGGGATGACGGTCATGGCGCGCATGACTCTCCCTTACCCGCGACCTCGGCCGTCAGCGCAGGAGCGTGCTGTGCCGCGCGACCTTGCAGCGGTGGACTAAGCCACCGTTGAGCGGCGTGTCGGTGCAGCGGCCAGCCCGTCTCACGCGAGCGAGCAGCCGGCCGCTCTGCCTCACCTGAACGTCGAAGCCGAAGGGCCGGTTCCTTGCGGCGCCCGGGAACGCCGACACGATGATCCCGAGCTCCGCGGCCCACCGCGACGGCTGGCTGTAGGCCAGGGTCTGCAGAATCGCGTTGTTCCCGTCGAGATCCGGGTGACCCCTGGCGTTGCTGTTCAGCGAAGCCACATCGCTGTTGACCGGCCCGCAGATGAACCACCAGAACTTGCACAGCTGCGGGAACGTCGCGTAGGCCAGGTTGGGAAGGTGTCCCTTGTACTTGACCTGCTCCTCCACGCGCATGGGGATCACCCACCTGCGCAGCCGCTCGCGCGCCCGCGGGAAACGCACGTTGCCGGTGGTCCGAATCGTGAGCTCGAGCGGCGACAGGTCCGGCCGCCTGATCGCTGGAGCGACCGCGAACGTGACGAACTCGCTGATCCGGGGCGCGCCCGGGATCGGCTGCGGGACTCCCCTGGACCGGTTCGCCGCGAGCACGGGCAGCGTGAGCACGCGCGTCGCGCTGCAGCGCGCCGTCTCGTCGGAGTTCGACGGATCGGCCGACTGCCGCCAGGACACGGTCACCGTCAGGTTCGGAGTCGTCGGCGCGAAGATGATGATTCCCGAGCCGTCGGAGTTCTTCTTCAGCACGGCGACGCCGTCCTGTGGCGTGAGCACGATCGCCCTCGCGTCGCCTCCGATGTCGGCGACGACGTACGCCTCGTGCGTGGCCACCAGGGGCGTGTGGTCCCCGGAATCTCCCTGATTGATCAGCGTCACCTCGTAGGCCTTCTCGGGCGCGCACGCGGGCGGGTCCTGGGCCATCGCGGCTGATGGCACGGCAAGGGCGGCGATGAGCAGGGCAAGGAGTACGGCGGCGCGAGTCACACTCCGACCCTACTCCTGGGTAGGCTGCGCCGCCATGTCGCCACGGCGGATCCTGCTCCTCGGCGAGGGCGACCTCACCGAGGAGACCGCGGAGGCGCTGCGCGCGGCGGACGCCGAGGTCGTGCGGCTGGAGGATCCGACCCACGAGGAGCTGAGCAAGGCGCTCGGCGCCGGTGCCGACGCAGCGCTGGTCGTGTCCCGCGACGACGCCTGGCCGCTGCGGGCGGCGCTGCTCGTGCGTCACATCGACGCGGACGTGCCGATCGTCGTGACCATCTTCGAGCCCGAGACGGCGCGAGAGCTCGAGAGCCTGATCGGGAACTGCACCGTGACGTCGCTGGCCGACATCGTCGCTCCGTCGCTCGCCGGACCGTGCTTCGGAAACGACCTGGCGGCGGTGCTCGACGACGGCGACCGTCCCGTCGGCTTGCGCTGCAGCGACGGCGCGGTCGAGGTGGCGTCGCTCCCCGAGGTGCGCGCCCGCCGGGCCCGAGCCCTGGTGAGCTCGATCCTGAAGCCGTTCGACCGCAGCGCCGCGCTGGTGTTCTTCGGCGCGGTCGGCCTGCTCGTCGTGCTGATCCTCGAGACGGTCGGGGCCGCGCTGGTCCTGGACCAGAACCTGGTCGACTCGTTCTACGGCGCGGTCAAGACGCTAGTCACGGTCGACCCGAACCCGGCCGTGAAGGACGGGCCGGACTGGTTCAAGCTCGCCATCTCGGCCAGCATGCTGATCGCCCTGCTGTTCGCGGCCGCGTTCACCGGGGGCCTCGTGGAGCGGCTGATCGGCCGCCGGCTGACCGGCCTGCTCGGCCGCCGCTCCGTGCCGCGCTCGGACCACGTGGTCGTGGTCGGACTCGGCCAGGTCGGCCTGCGTCTCGCGCTGCTCCTGCGCCGCTGCGGTGTCTCGGTCGTCGCCCTCGACGACCGCGACGACGGAGAGAACGTGGGCCACGCCAAGGAGCTCGGCCTGCCGGTGGTCATCGGGCGCGGCGCCGATCCCTCGCTGCTCAAGCGGCTCTCGCTCGAGCGCGCGATCGCGCTCGCCGCCGTCACCGCCGACGACCTGGAGAACATCGCCGTCTCGATTGCCGCTCGCGCGCTGGCACCCGACCTGCGGCTGGTGCTGCGGGCGGGCTCGAGCGCCACCTCCGGTGAGACCCGCTCCCTGGAGCCGCTCGGCCAGGTCCGCGACGTGCACCGAATCGGAGCCGTGTACCTGGCCGGGCTGGCACTGGGCTCGGCGGCCACCCACGTCGTCGTCGACGGGGAGACCGCCCACCTGCGCGACGCAGACGGCGCCCTCGAGCGCTGCCCCTATCCGGTGGCCGGCTGACCATCCTGGCCCGGTGGGGCCGCCGCATGGTCCATGATGCGCCCGGCGTTCTCCGGCGCGAAGAACTCGGGCGCCGGGAGCGTGCCCGCCATGACGCTCACGAAGCCGTCCATCGCCTCCTGGTTCCCCTGCATCGCCCCGATGAGCTGCTGCATCTCGGCGGAGGGGGCTCGAGCTTCGCGAAGTCGCAGGTGAACCCGTAGATCGGGCAGCGCCTCCTCGTCCCGAGCGCGCTGGTAGTCGGCCATCGCGTCGTCGTAGGGACGGCGCCCGGCGAAGGCTTCGTCGAGGGCCGACGCCACCGCCTCCGCGTCACGGAACGCGTCGGTGATCCCGAACGCCGTGATCGGATGCTTGTGGTAGCCGGCATCGCCGACGAGCGCCCATCCCGGTCCGTAGGGCTTGTGGAAGAAGCCCGGGCAGGTCTCCCGTGCCCACGAAGCGCGTCTCCCGCTGTGGCGCCGTGAATCCGCTCGGCGAACTCGGGCGCGAGCTCGAACGACTTCATGTAGGTGCCCTCCACGTCCTTGCGGTTGGCCGCGAACTCCGACTGCGGCCAGCCCTGGACCACGCAGGTGAGGTCGTCGTGGGTCGGTATCGCCGCCCAGCCACGGCCGGACTCGGCGCGGATGTAGATCTCGAAGCCGTCCGTCGGCAGCCCGCTCCAGTACGCGTAGTAGGACGGCGCGAGCGGCGGCATCTCGTTGTATCGCTCCGGCTGCACCGCCTTTGCCACGAGCGAGTGCTTGCCGTCCGCTCCGATCACCACCCGGGCTCGCTCGGTGACCGTATCGCCGCCCTTGGCATGGCCGCGGATGCCGGTCACCCGTCCGTCGTCGACCACGACCTCCTCGACCGTGAACGCCTCGCGCAGCTCGGCGCCCGCCGAGACCGCGGCCTCGACCAGCAGCGCGTCGAGCACGATCCGCCGAGGGCCGTACGCGTTCGCCGCGCCATTCGCCGGCCGCGGAGATCCCGAGACGGTCACCGGCCCGAAGTCGAACGAGTACCTCGTGATCGGCGGGCAGTTGGTGGCTTCGAGCCGCTCGAGGATGCCCCAACGGGCCAGCGCCGCCACAGCGGGCGGATGGACGAGGTGGGTCGACATCGTGTCGCTGGGGAACGTGGCCTTGTCCACCAGCAGCACCCGATAGCCATTGCGCGCGAGCAACATCGCCGTGGGCGATCCCCCACAGCGCGCTCCGACGACGATCGCGTCGTACTCCGTGCTCATTCGTGAGTCCCTTCTCCTTGGGCGCGTTGACCGTCTCACCGCGGCGGGGACCCGTCAATAGGCCCAGGAGGACGCGACTCCCTGGAGAGTGCCCCGGGCAGGACTCGAACCTGCGACCCGCGGCTTAGAAGGCCGCCGCTCTATCCAGCTGAGCTACCGGGGCGGGTCCCCTGAAAGGTAGGCGTGCGAGCGGCGCCTGACGAGGTCAGCGACCGCCGCCGCCGCCGATCGACGAGCCGCTAAGAAGAAGAACCAGATCTCGAACGCGGCCGCGGCCAGGAGAACGCGTGACGACGACGATCTTCTCGGCGCCCGAGATCGCGCCGCGTGGGCTGGTGGTCGGGCCGCTCGCCGCGCATGCTGCGCAGCCAGGGCGCGTGGGTGCGAACGGTCGGCGTCGTGCCGGTGGCCTCCTGGTAGGCGCTCATCACCATCTTGAGCAGCTGGTAGAGCCCCCAGCTGAACGCGATCAGCGAGATGATCACGACCGCGTAGGCGCCCATCGAGGGCTGGCTCTCCTCGCCCTGGATCTTCGACCCGAGCCACACCGCGAGCAGCGGGCTGCCCGTCCAGACGTTCAGGGCCAGGAACGCCATCGCGGCGGCGAGCAGGATCGGCTTGAGCCGCCCGTCGACCGCCGCTCATGTGCGGTCTCCAGCCCTTCGGATCGGGGCGCCCGGATTCGGACCGGGAACCTCTGCGACCCAAACGCCGTGCGCTACCAGGTTGCGCCACGCCCGGTACGCCGAGTCTAACCACTGCTCCTGTGAGGCACTTCCATCCGAGGCCTGGAGGCGCGCACGGCAGAGCGTGTCCTCCGCCGCGACGTTCAAAACACCGTAACGCTAGCGCCAGGTCCGCGCCGCTAGACGACTTGATCTTCATCTTGCGCCGAAGCCCGGGAGCGCGGTCGAGGTCGGACACGCGAAGTGCTCCGTCCAGAGGTCGCTGCAGCGCTCGGTCCATACGCGTGCGGCATCGCCGTCGTAGTGGTCGCGGACGTGGACCGCCAGCTTCATGCACCCGCTTGGCCGGATCCAGCGGGGGTAGCGGTGGACCATCGCGGCTATCTCGAATTGAACACCGGTTCACCAGGTCGGCGAGAGCGCCAGCATGCCTCGGCCATCGAGAGCGCCCATGCCGCTCCTGGAGCGCGAGCGGATCCGAGCGAACGCCTTCATCACCGTGACCTGCTGGTCGAGCTCGATCGCGGAGCAGAGCTATCGGGTCCGAGGCGATTCACGCGTTGGCCTCGTCGGACGTCGCGTGAAGTCCAGAGGCGGTCGGGCACGCAGTAGCAGATCGTACGTCTCCGGCAGTGCCAGCCGTCCATCTGGGAGCGGCCGGATTGAGAGGTGCTTTTCGACTCTCAAAGCGAATCGTAGCTAGTCTCGCTTACGTACGCCGGATATGCCACCGAACGTATGTTAGGGCCCTGGTCGAGCGGTCGTTCGGCTACAGACGGCCGCGCTCGCGTCCGCCGAGTAGGCCAGCACCACCGACGCCGCCGCCAGCAGCGCGACGCCGGTGACCGGCACGGCGCGGGCGCCCGAGGGGCGGGTCTTCTCGTGGACCATCAGGGCGGTGAGCAGCGGCCATCCACAGCAGGCTCGCCACGCCCGCCGCGAACATCACGAGCATCAGCGCCCAGCAGCAGCCCACGCAGAACACGCCGTGGCGGGCGCCGAGCCGGAAGCCGCCGCCGGCGCCGCGCTCGTAGTAGCGCATCAGGAACTGGCCCGGGTGGCGGCACTTGTCGAGGCAGGCGTCCTTCAGCGGCGTGAACTGGAAGGCGCCGGCGAGCGCCAGCACCGAGCCGCCGATGCACCATCGTGGCGCTTCGAGCCACGGGCTCGAGTCGACCGCCGCGTGCACGCCGCGTCGAAGACGAAGGCCAGCGCCCGAAGCCGATCCAGACGAGCGCGTAGCCGCCGAGAACGCCGGCCATCGCCGCGCCGGGCCGCGGCGCCCGGCGCGAGGCGCGCGCGAACAGCCGCACGAGCGGCAGGCTCGACGGCAGCATCATCGCCGCGATCATCACCTGCCACGCGAGCAGGAACAGCCAGCGCGGCGACGGCCAGCGGCGGCCCGTCGCCGACGAGCAGCGCGTCGTGGTGCAGCAGCGCCGCCGCCCCCGCCGCCTGGGCGGCGAGCGCGAGCGGCCCAGGCGGCCGCGATCGCGGCAGCGACCAGGGA
Source organism: uncultured Thermoleophilaceae bacterium (assembly GCA_963771715.1). Classification (GTDB taxonomy): domain Bacteria; phylum Actinomycetota; class Thermoleophilia; order Solirubrobacterales; family Thermoleophilaceae; genus JACVRW01. The sequence goes on along the minus strand of CAVYUQ010000021.1, from coordinate 656 downwards.
GGGCGACCGCGCCGACGCGCCGGGCGGACGGCGTCCGCGTGCGCTCAGTCCCCTGGTAGTCGATCTTCCAGTCGGACTGGATCGCGTTCTTGTCCTCGTACGCCCACTGGTAGCCGTGCTCCGGGATGTCGATCTTCTGGCGGTCGGCCATCGCCGACGTAGGCCGGCGAGCCCGGCACGGTCGAGAAGATCGAGTTGTTGAGCGTCGTGGTGCTGCCGTCCGGGCCCGGTAGGGCTGCATCTCGCAGTCGATCTTGTCCCCGACCTTGCAGCGTGCCCGCCCCGTCCACGATCTCGTGCGAGATCGGCGCCCGCTCGACGGCGACCCGCTCGCCGACGAGCTCGGCCAGGTCCGCGAGCGGACCGCCGAGCTTGCCGCTGAACGCATCGAGCATCGCCTCCGCCTGCTCGTCGGTGGCGCTGTCATCGATCAGCACGAGCTGCCGCCAGTTGCCCTCGAGCACGTTGCCGGGGATGTTCACGACGCTGACGAGCGTCAGCCCGCCCACGTCCACGCCCCTGATCGTGCCGCTGTCGAAGTGATAGGCGACGACCGACTCACAGGTCCCGTGGTCGGGGTCCTCGCCGATCCAGCAGGGACAGAGCACGTCGCACGAGCAGACCTCCAGCAGCGTGCCCTCGAGCTTGACCCGGAA
>CAVYUQ010000020.1:0-13513 GCA_963771715.1 uncultured Thermoleophilaceae bacterium | reverse complement strand
GTCTTCAAGCCGCTCTTCCACAGCCCGGATTACGACCTCGTCGCAGACCTTGGGGGCCGTCTTGTCCGGATCGAAGTGAAGACGACCACCCAATGGCGCAAGGCCCGCTGGGACGTCAGTGTCTGCACCCACGGCGGCAACCAAAGTTGGAACGGTCTGACCAAGAGACTGGATCCGCGGAACTGCGACTACCTCTTCGTACTCGTTCGCGACGGACGGCGATGGTTCATCCCGTCGACTCACTTCGGCGGCGGCAGGGTATTGCGCCTCGGCGGCCCGAAATACGCCGAGTTCGAGGTCGAGCCGGGCGATCCGATCCCGGACGCACGGGCTCGGGACCGCCTCTACAATCGGCTCCTCACCTGCTCGGGGGGATGTCCGAGCGGCCAAAGGAGCGCGGCTGTAAACCGCGTGCTACGCCTACGCAGGTTCGAATCCTGCTCCCCCCACTAGGGCCGTAAGCTGGCCTGAAGCGCCGACGTAGCTCAGCTGGTAGAGCACCTCCATGGTAAGGAGGGGGTCCGGGGTTCGAGTCCCCGCGTCGGCTTCAACGAATCGCCTGCATCGAGGTCAGCGACATCGGAGCGACCTGCCGTAAGCGGAGTAGGTGTCGCTTGGGAACACCCGCAGCCGAAGCCTGAGCGTGCAGTCGGCCGCCACGCCGTCGACCGTCACCGTGCAGAGGCTCCAAGGTCGCTGCGCCGTCTGCTCGCAGTCCTTCACCGAGACCTCGCTGAGCCGCGTCGGCCTGTTCAGCAGCGGTGCCAGATACTTGCGTGCCGTCCGCTCAGCGGCCTGCTCGACGCTCTCGGCCTTCCCACGCGCATTCGGATTCGGAGGGGGCACATCGCCCCAAGCGACCACGCCGATCGCGAACAGCGCCAGCACCAGCGCCACGAGCAGGACCACGCGCATACGGAACTCCTTTGGGCCAGTCGGGGCTTCGGCCCCGAATGCGCGCGAGCCTACCGCCCCGCACGGAGCAGTCCTACCCAGGCGAGGACGACTCGTCGGTGCTGGCCGAAACGGTCGCGAAGGCGATCAGGGAACGCGACCGCGTACGGCGCACGCCACGGCGCTGAGTGTGAACGCGCCGGCTGGCTCGCCCAAGCCGCTGAACAGGTTCGCTCGCAGCGCCTCGCGCTGCTCGGGCGCCAGGCTCGCCAGGTACGCGCCCGCCGGGCCGACCCCGTAGGTGAACGGCTCCCACAGGTCGTCGAAGCCGGTGTAGCTCGTCTCGACGCGCAGGTGGTCCGTCTCCACGCCGGACAGCCCCGTGCGCCGCCAGAGCTCGTCCAGCTCCTCCGCGCTCCGGTAGCGCATCGTGGTTCCCTCGTCCGGCGCCCCCGAGTCGAGCCGTCGCGCCGCGTCCCAGAAACCGCGCAGCATCTCCATGTCCTCGCCGTAGGACCAGGTGCAGGCCGCGACCACGCCGCCCGGCCGCACCACCCGCCGCATCTCGGACGCCCCCGCGTTCGCGTCGCGCATGAAGTTCACCACGAGCTGGGAGAGCGCCGCGTCGAACCGGTCGTCCTCCCACGGAAGCTCCTCGGCGGCCGCCCGCCGCACGTCCGCGCCCGGCGCCCGCTCGGTGGCGGCGGCCACGAACGGCTCCGACGGATCGGCCGCGGCGACGTTCCCCGCGCCCAACCGCTCGACCAGGCGCTCGGTAAGCGCGCCGGGGCCGCAGCCGACGTCCACGACCGCCATTCCGGGTCCGACTCCGGCGAACTCGATCAGCCGCGGCGCCAGCTCGCGCGAGTAGCGCCCCATGAAGCGGTCGTACTTGTCGCCGGCGACAGCGAAGCTCACGTCGTTCGAGTCCCCTCGTCGGCTCTCGTCACACTGGCCGCGTGCTCACACTGTTCGGAGCGGCGGCGGTCACCTTCATGATGCTGATGTATGCGCTCGAGCGGCGTGGGCGTGGGTTCATCTTCGCGTTCGGCTGCGGTTGTCTGCTCTCCAGCGCCTACGGCTTCCTCGCCGGGACGTGGCCCTTCGGAGTCGTGGAGGTCATCTGGGCGGGCGTAGCCTTCAACCGCTTCCGCAACACCGCGAGCGAGTGACCGGCGAACACAACAAGCAGCTCGTCCACCGGCTCGTCGAGACCGTGAACGAGCGCGACTTCAACTCGATCGAGGAGGTCGCCGGCGGCGCTCGCGGTCGTGGAAGACAACCTCACTCGACTGCGCCAGCTCGGCCCCTTGAGCTGAGCGTCAGGCGGCCAGCGCGACCGGCTCGCGTACGAAGGAGGCCAGTACCTCCACGACCTGCGGGTCGAACTGGGAGCCGGCGTTCAGCTCCAGCTCCTCGAGGGCGGCGTCCACGTCGAGTGGCTCGCTGTAGTCGCGGCGCCTCGTCATCGCTCCGTAGGCGTCGCAGGCCGACACGATGCGGCTTGCCATCGGGATCCGGTCGGCGATCAGTCCGTGGGGGTAGCCGTTGCCGTCCGGGCGCTCGTGGTGCAGCCGCACGATCAGCGCGACCGCCTCGAGGCCCGGCACGCGCGCGACCATCTCCGCGCCCCACTCGGGGTGCAGCCGCACGAGCCGGGTCTCCGCGGCGTCGAGCGGCCCGGCCTTGTGCAGGATCTCCTGACGGCAGCCTCAGCTTGCCAACGTCGTGGAGCAGGGCTCCGAGCTCGACCTCGACCAGGTCCACGTCGGCTAGGCCGAGGCGCTCACCCACCGCCCTCGCCGTCGCGGCTACCTCGAGCGAGTGTCGGTAGGTGGCTCCGTCGGCCTCCGCCAGTTCCGTGACCAGTGCGTGGATCTCGGCCCGCGAGTCGCCGGAGGAGAGCTGGTGGCGCTCGTGGTGCGCGAGCACCTCGCCGGTCAGGAGGGCGAGCTCGTCGAGGAGCTCCTGGTCGCGCGACGGGAGGGCGCTCTCGGTCAGCTCGTTGCGGACGCATAGCGCACCGCGGGCGTGCCCACCGAGTGTCACGGGCGACGACGAGAGCCCGCCGAGACCCCCGCATGGCGATACCAGCCGCCTGCCGATCAGGTCGGGGTCCGTGCCGGCCGCGGCGACGCCCGTGTACGCGAGCGCCGATCCGGGCGGGCTGATCGCGATCCATGCCTGGTGCACGCCGAGCACCGTCCGCGCGTGCTGGGCCAGCCGCTGGAGGATCACTCCCGAGTAGCCGAGCCGCTGGGGCGAGGGCACGCCGTCGCTGGATGCCTCAGCGAGGCCGCGCGGCCCGGCGCCCTGCAGCCTGTCGGCCCGCTGCGAGACCGTGAGCAGCGGACGCAGCAAGACGTAGGCGAGCACGCTCGCGATGAACCAGCCGGCCAGTAGGTACAGCAGAGTCGAAATCGGTCCCGCCCTTCCGCATCGCGAGCCCCCGCACACTGCACGTAACTGGTTCGGGCGCAGAATGTGAAGGGCTGGGCGCCCGCGCACGGATTCGGTGGAGCTTTACGCCCGACTCAGCGCACGATCACCCTCTGACGGCTGATCGCGTGCCGTCCGCTGACTCGTGTGCTGAGCGTGTAGGTACCGGGGCGGATCGCTCGCACCCGCTTCATCCGGAGCACCGTCCGCCCGCCGTGCACGGCGCCGCGCCCGGTCGCGTAGGTCCTGCCCTCGCGGGACAGCCGCGCCCGGATCCGGAAGCTCGCGGTGCTCGAGACGCGCCTGACCCGGCAGATCACCCTGACGCGACCGCGCCTAGGGCGGCCGGCGGTGCACCTGACGCGGGCGTCGCGGCCGGGCCGTCCCTGCGGACCCGTCGCGCCGTCGGCGCCGCCCGGCCCCGGCGCGCCCGGCGTACCCGGCGCGCCCGGTGTGCCAGGCGCGCCCGGCGTGCCGGGGGACCCGGCTGCCGGTCCGCCCAGCCAGCGGATCAGGTTGTCGCCCAGGTCGGCGATGAACAGGTTCGCGCCCGTCGCGTCGACCGCCAGGCCCATCGGCTCGTTGAGCTCGGCCTGCCAGCCTCCGCCGCCATCGCCGCAGAACGGCGAGCTGGCACACGCTGTCCCCGTTCCGGCGATTCTGCCGATTCGCCCAGCCGGCGTGATCATCCGCACCTTGTGGTTCGAGCCGTCCGAGACGTAGACGCGCTTCGCGGCATCCACAGCGAGGCTCCGTGGGATGTTGAACTGCGCCGAGGTCGCCAAGCCACCGTCGCCGCAGGGGCCCGAGCAGGCCGTCCCGGTGCCCGCGATCGTGCTGATCACGCCCCCCTCGACCTTGCGGACCTTCTGGTTGCCGACGTCGCCGATGTAGATGGCTCCGTCCGCGTCGACCGCCACCCCGAACGGGAAGTTCAGCTGAGCCGCGGTCGCGCTGGCTCCGTCGCCGCACGCGCTGGTCGGGTCCCCGCAGGCGGTGCCGTCCCCCGCGACCGTCGAGATCGTCCCAGCCGGCATCGTGACCTTGCGGATCTTGTGGTGGAACTGATCGGCGATGTAGAGGTTGCCGCCGCTGTCAACCGCCACGGCGGAGGGGGCGCTGAGCTGCGCCTCGGTCGCCGGGCCGGTGTCCCCGCACGGGCCTGTCGCGGTGCACGACCCAATGCCGTCGCCCGCGACGGTCGAGATCGTCCCGCCCGGGGTGAACTTCCGGACCTTGTTGCCGTTCTGCTCGGCGACGTAGAGGTCGCCGGCGCCGTCGATGGCCATGCCCGAGGGAGTGTTCAGCTGCCCCGAGGTCGCCGGCCCGCCGTCCCCGCAGGGGCCCGATGTGTCCCCGCAGCCGAAGCCCGTGCCCGCAACCGTCGAGATCGCCCCGCTCGGCGTGATGCGGCGAACCTTCTGGCCCGAGACCGAGAAATAGACGTTGCCCGCCGGGTCGACCGCGATGCCGCGCGGCAAGGTCACCTGGGCAAGCAGCGCGTTCGGCCCGTCGCCGCATGTCGGCGTGAAGCATTGCGTGCCGTCGCCGCCGATCGTCCAGATGGTCCCCGGCGCCGTCAGGTACGCCGAGGCGGTCGCGGCAGTGGCGAGTCCGCCCGCCGCGAGCAGTAGCAGCGAGAGGCACACCCCTCGTCCGAGGCGTGCGACCGGTACTGCATTCATAAGGGACTCCTCCCGAGGGGGACCAGAAGGCGACCCTATGCGTGGTCCCGGCGACTGACAAGCGCGGGCCCGCGAACGATCAGTCGCCGGCGCGCTGCTCCCAGTTGATGCTCTCGACGAGCCCGTCGCGGAAGCGGTAGTTCCAGCGCACGTTCGTCTCGGCGAAGGAGCCGTCGGGCCGTGCCACGCGGATCCATCCGCGCACGACCACCGTGTCGCCCTCGACCGCGAAGTCGCGCGTGCGGATCGCGACGGCGAAGCCGCTCTCGGCGGTCTCGCGGAAGAACGTGCGGATCTCGTCGCGCCCGCGCAGCAGCTCGTGCCCGCCCTCGCCGGCGGCGGCGACCGCCTTGGCGGCGTAGGCCCGCATCTCCACGTCCTCGTGGCAGACCTTGAGGAGCTCCTCGATCCCCGCGACGACGTCCGCGCGATCGATCGCCTCGTAGGCCCGCCTCACCGCCTGCAGGTCAGGACCGGTGGCGGTTTTGCCGGGGGCGGTGACCTTGTCGCGCGCATCCATGCGCAACCGAGTGTCGCACGATTCATCGCGGCTGACTCGCCGCTAGACTCAGCTCCGTCCTCGCGGCCGGCCGCGGCTCGTTTGCGTGCCCCCGGTCGCCCCCACGCCCACAAGATTCCGAAGGAGCCATGGCTCGCGGAGACGTTCGAATCGCCGTGACCCTCGCATGCGAGGAGTGCAAGCGGCGGAACTACCAAACCGAGAAGTCGAAGCGGAACACGCCGGACCGGATCGAGTTCCGCAAGTACTGCCGCTGGTGCGGGAAGCACACCCCGCACAAAGAGACCCGCTGAGACATGGCGCGTAATCGCCAGCGCTCCAAGCAGCGCCAGGCCGAGCGTCGCGCGCGGCGGCTCGGGCAGCAGGGCAGCGACACCCCGCCCGATCTGGGCGGTCCCGCCGTCGATCCCGAGCTCGCCGTCGGCGCTCCTCCCGAGGAGGAGGGCCGCAGCGACCAGGTCATCGAGGACGAGCCGGTCCTCAGGGACGAGCCGCCCGTCGAGGACGAGCCGCTGCTCGCCGACGGAAGGGATCCTCGGGCCGACGAGGAGTACGAGGAGGTCGAGGACTGGGAGGCCGCCGAGGACTTCGCGGAGGACGACCTCGTCGACGAAGAGACGCCCACCGGCGCGGGCGAGGCCGGCTACTCGGTTCAGGGCCGGCGCGGCCGCGATCCGCGCGAGGCGCACAAGGACCGCCCGCGTGTCGTACAGTTCCTGCTCGCAGTCTGGGCCGAGCTCCAGCGCGTCCAGTGGCCCAACCGCCAGGCCCTGGTCACCCTCACAGGAGTGGTGCTCGGCTTCGTCCTGATCGCGGGCGGCTACTTGGGCCTGCTCGACGCGATCTTCTCCGAGCTTATTCAGGCAATCCTCTAAGGACCCCCTCACACGATGTTTCGCTGGTACGCAGTCAACACTTACTCCGGGCACGAGAACAAGGTCAAGCAGAACCTTGAGCACCGCCGCATCTCGCTTGGCCAGGAGAACAACATCCGCCAGATCGTCATCCCCACCGAGCAGGTGCAGGAGATGAAGGACGGGCAGAAGCAGACCAAGGAGCAGCGGACCATGCCCGGCTACCTGCTCGTGAACATGAACCTCACCGACGACTCGTGGCAGCTCGTGAAGAACACGCCGGGCGTGACGGGCTTCGTGGGCGCGGCCCAGAACCCGGTGCCGCTCAACCAGGGCGAGGTCGACCGCCTGCTCCACCGCGAGACCGCCGAGCGACCGCGCACCCGCGCGCAGTTCTCGATCGGCGAGTCGGTCAAGGTCGTCTCCGGCCCGCTGTCCGACTTCTCCGGCGAGATCTCGGAGATCAACGAGGACGGAGCTAAGCTCAAGGTCCTCGTCTCGATCTTCGGCCGGGAGACGCCGGTCGAGGTCGGGTTCGACCAGGTGAAGAAGATCTAGCCATGGCCAGGAAAGTCCTCACACTCATCAAGCTCCAGGTCCCCGGCGGGCAGGCGAACCCCGCCCCGCCGGTCGGCCCTGCGCTCGGCCAGCACGGCGTGAACATCATGGAGTTCTGCAAGGCGTTCAACGCGCAGACCCAGCAGGACACCGGCACGATCATCCCGGTCGAGATCACGGTCTTCGAGGACCGCTCCTTCACCTTCATCACGAAGACGCCGCCGGCGGCGGTGCTGATCAAGCAGGCGATCGGGCTCGACAAGGGCTCGGGCGAGCCGAACCGCAACAAGGTCGGCACGATCACGAAGGCCCAGGTGCGTCAGATCGCCGAGCAGAAGATGCCGGACCTGAACGCGAACGACGTGGACGCGGCCTCGAAGATCATCGAGGGCACGGCGCGCTCGATGGGAGTGGAGGTCCGGTAATGCCCAAGCACGGCAAGCGCTACCGCGCGAACCTCGAGAAGGTCGACCGCGAGCACGCCTACCCGCCCGCCGAGGCGGTGAAGATCATCAAGGAGTTCGAGCCGACCAAGTTCGACGAGACCGTCGAGATTCACATCCGCACGGGCCTCAACGTGCGCCACGCCGAGCAGCAGCTGCGCGGCACGATCTCGCTGCCGCACGGGCTCGGCAAGGAGATGACGGTGGCCGTGTTCGCCAAGGGCGACAAGGCGCGCGAGGCCGAGGAGGCCGGGGCCGACGTGGTCGGCGCCGAGGACCTCGCCGAGCGTGTCGAGGGCGGCTTCACCGACTTCGACGTGGCGATCGCGACGCCGGACATGATGCCGGTGGTCGGCAAGCTCGGCCGCGTGCTCGGCCCCCAGGGCAAGATGCCGAACCCGAAGGTCGGGACCGTGACGATGGACATCGCGAAGGCGGTGTCCGAGTCGAAGGCCGGCAAGATCGAGTACCGCACCGACCGCAACGCGATCGTTCACCTGCCGCTCGGCAAGCTCAGCTTCGACGAGCAGGTGCTGCTCGAGAACTACGCCGCGCTGATCGAGGAGATCATGCGCGCGAAGCCGGCGTCCGCCAAGGGCCGCTACCTGCACACCGTCACGATCACCACGAGCATGAATCCCGGCATCCGGATCGACCCGAGCCGGACCCGCGACCTAATCGAGGAGCAGGCCCCGGTAGCCTGACCCGTCACAGCTTCCCTACCAGAGACCCTCGGCCGCGGTTGCGCGTAAGTCCGAAGCAGGTGGAGTTCGCCGAAAGCAATCTTGCTCCTCGTGCGTGCCCGCCTGGCAGCACATCAAAGGAACGAGATGAACAGAGAACAGAAAGCGGCGGCCATCGAGGAGGTGGCCGGCCAGATCAAGGAGTCGGAGGCGGTGTTCGCCGTCGACTACCGCGGGATCTCCGTGCCGCAGGCCGCCGAGCTGCGCACGCGGCTGACCGAGGCCGGCGCGCGCTTCCGGGTCGTGAAGAACACGCTCACCGAGCGCGCGGCCGACGAGGCCGGCGCGGACTCGCTGAAGGAGTTCCTCGAGGGGCCCACCGCGTTCACCTTCGTCCGGGCGGACGGAGACGTGGCGCTCGCCGCCAAGGCGCTCGCCAGCTTCCGCCGCGAGCACGACATCCTCGCCTTCAAGGGCGGGCTGATGGGTGGCGACGCGCTGACCATCGAGCAGCTCGAGGCGCTGTCGCGCCTGCCCGCCCGCGAGGTGCTGCACGCCCAGCTGGTCGGGATGATCGCCTCGCCGATCACAGGGCTCGTCCGTGGACTGAACGCGCTGATCTCGGGCCTGGCGATCCAGCTGGGACAGATCCGCGACCAGGGCCTGGTGGGCGGCGACGCCACCGGCCGACGAGCCGAGAGGCGGAGAGGCCGCACCGGAGCCGAGCCGAGAGGCCGCCGGGAAGCCGCACCGGAGCCCGAGCCCGCGGGACGCTGCCGAAGAAGCTTCCCCGGAACCCGAGGCGGATGCCGAAGGTGACGGGACTGAGACTGATGTAACTGATGCGCCCTCCCAGGGCGACGAGACGGAATAAGGAGGGCCCAATGGCCACTGCAGAGAAGCTGATCGAAGAGATCAAGAAGATGTCGGTTCTCGAGCTGTCCGAGCTGATCAAGGCGCTCGAGGAGGAATTCGGCGTGTCCGCGCAAGCGGTCGCGGCCGCTGCGCCCGCCGCGGCGGGCGGGGGTGACGGCGCCGCCGCCGAGGAGGAGTCGTCGACGGTCGACGTCGTCCTCACCGGTGCCGGCGACAAGAAGATCCAGGTGATCAAGGTCGTCCGTGCCGCGACCGGTCTCGGTCTCAAGGAGGCCAAGGCGCTCGTGGACGAGGCCCCCAAGCCGGTCAAGGAGGGCCTCGACCGCGACGAGGGCGAGAAGCTCAAGGGCGAGCTCGAGGAGGCCGGCGCCAGCGTCGAGCTGAAGTAGCCGGCTCGTCGTCGAGTCGTTCAGAAGGGCCGCGCGGTGCGCGGCCCTTCGTCGTTCTGGGCGTAACGCTCTTGTAAGACCGCCGCGAGACGATCGGTGTGCACCGCAACCACCGACCGTTAGGAGATGCGGAATGCATCAGCGCAAAAAGCTCATTCTTACCGGCGCGGCGGCCAGCGCCCTGGCCGTGCTCGCACCAGGAGCGGCGATGGCGGCTCCCCCGGACCGGGCAGGAGACCCGTTCGTGTGCCCGGTGCTGACACTCCCGAGTCAGGCGGTGGAGAGCTCCGGGCGCTTCGACTCGCTCGGCAACGGCGAGTACACGTTCGGGCCGGGCGCGGCGGGGAGTGCCGAGACCTTCAACGGAAAGGTCCCCAATCACGCCACGAACGCCGACGGCAGCGGCTCGCCCGGCGGCGCGCATGCCGCTCCGGGCGACACTGGCTACAGCGCCATCTGGAGCGGGAACTAGCCAATCCCCATAATCAGGTCCGTGGAGCCCACCGAGCCCACACGCGGCTCGATCCTCGTCGTCGACGACGAGCCGACGATCGCTGAGGTCGTCGCGCGCTACCTCGTGAGGGCGGGCTATGAGACGAGCACAGCGGGGGACGGGCCGTCGGCCGTCGCGGCGGCAGCGGCCAGCCGGCCCGACCTCGTCGTGCTCGACATCATGCTGCCCGGCATCGACGGGCTCGAGGTGATGCGCAGGCTCCACGAGGACGGGGACGTGCGCGTACCGGTGATACTCCTGACGGCCAAGGGCGAGGAATCCGACCGGCTCGTGGGGCTCGGCCAGGGGGCCGACGACTATGTCGTGAAGCCGTTTTCTCCGCTCGAGCTGGTAGCGCGCGTGGACGCCGTCCTGCGCCGCACCGAGGGCGGCGTCGATGCCCATGAGCCGATGCGGTTCGCCGGACTCGAGATCGATCCGCGCGCCCGGCGGGTGGTCGTCCACGGGCAGGAGGTCGACCTCACGGCGCGCGAATTCGACCTCCTCCACTTCCTGGCGCGGCATCCGGACCAGGTGTTCAGCCGCGACCACCTCATGGACCGCGTCTGGGGCTTCCCGTACTACAGCGACACGACCACGGTGACCGTCCACGTGCGCAGGCTGCGAGCGAAGATCGAGGCCGACGCGTCCAAGCCGCAGTGGGTCCAGACCGTGTGGGGCGTCGGCTACCGCTTCAAGGGGCGCGCGCAGTGAGGTGGTCGGCTGCGATCGTGGTCGCGGCCGGCGCGCTCGTCGCCGCGATCGTCGCTCCGGTCTACGGCGCGGAGGCGGGGCTCGTAACGCCGGGTCTTGTGGCCGCCCTGTCGGCCGCTGGGGCTCGCCGCGGCCCACTGGGGGGCAGGACAGCGCCCGCGACGCCCGCTGCGGGCCCGCTTCGACCTCGTCGCCGGCACGGCCGTGGGGGTGATTCTCGTAACCGTCCTCGCGGCCGCGGAGTTGATGTTCGTGTCGAACCACGACGCGCTGATGGTCTCCGCGATCGTGCTCGCCGCTGCGCTCGTGGCGCTGCGCGCCGCGCGGGTGGCATCGGCCGGCGTCGTCCGCGAGGTCGGCGCGATCGGCGATGCCCTGGCGGCCGTCGGTGCGGGCGAGCGCGACGCGCGCGTTCACGCTGGCGCCGCCGCTGAGCTCCGCGAGCTCGCGGGCGCGGCGACCCGGATGGTCGAGCAGCTGCGCGAGGAGGAGAGGCGCCGGGACGCAGCGGACGCCGCTCGCCGGAACCTTGTCGCCTCGATCTCGCACGACCTGCGCACGCCGCTCGCCTCTCTGCGGCTGATGCTCGCCGCGATCGAGGACGGCGTCGTGGACGACAGCACGCGTGACCGCTACCTCGCCACGATGCATACGCACGTAGGGGCGCTGGGGTCGCTCGTCGACGACCTCTTCGAGCTCTCGCGGCTCGACGCCGGCGACCTCGAGTGGTCCATGCGGCAGGTCGAGCTGTCGGAGCTCGTGGACGAGACCGTCGCTGCGATGCGCGTCGGGGCGGAGGCGAAGGGAGTCGCGGTTGCCGCCGACCTCCAGCCGCTGCCGCGCCCCGCGCGGGCGGACCCGGACAGGCTTCAACGGGTGCTGTTCAACCTGCTCGAGAACGCGATCCGGCATACCCCCGCCGACGGCAGCGTGACGGTGCGCGCCGAGCCGGCGGGCGACTGGGTGGAGTTCGAGGTCGCGGACACGGGCGCCGGATCCCGCTCGAGGATCGCGAGCGGCTCTTCGAGCCGTTCGTCGGGCAAGCGGGCGCCGGAGACGAACGGACGGCGAGCGGTACGTGGGCGCCGGACTCGGCCTCGCCCTGAGCCGGGCGATCGTCGAGGCCCATGGCGGGCAGATCTGGCTGGCCGACAGCGACAACGGGCACGCGCGTGCGCTTCGTAATCCCCACGTAAGGTGAAGCTGTCAGCGTGAGCGCCGATGCGAACGATCTCGCTTCTCTTCGCTGTCGCCGCCCTCGCGCTCGCAGGATGCGGCGACGACGACGGCGACAACGCGGCGTCCAGACGCGCCCGGCGAGGCGCGCGACGAAGAAGGAGGAGGACGCGACAAAAGAGCGACCGCGCCAGGCTGACGGAAAGCCGCGGCGCGACGATCACGCTCCGGGACTCCAACTTCGGTCCGATGCTGTTCGACTCGAACAAGCAGGCGATCTACGTGTTCGAGAGGATGGGCAAAACAGACCGTCTGCTACGGCGAATGCGCCGAGGCCTGGCCGCCGGTCTTCACCGAAGGTGAGCCGCGAGCGGGGGAGGGAGTGCGTGCCTCGCTGCTCGGGACCATCAAGCGGCGCGACGGCCGCGCGCAGGTGACGTACGCGGGCAAGCCGCTCTACTTCTACGCCCACGAGGATCCCGGCGAGGTCCTCTGCCACAACGTGAACCTGAACGGCGGGTTTTGGTGGGCCATCGGGGCCGACGGCAGGCGCCGCCCGTCATAACCTGCCCCCAGACGAGAGAATGTCGGCGTGACCCTCTTGGAGGCGATCGCCAATCGCGACCGCGACGCGCTCATGGGGCTGCTCGCCGAGGACGTCGTCTTCCACAGCCCGGTCCAGACCTACCGCGGCCGCGACCAGGTCATCCACCTGCTCATGACGATCGGCGGGATCCTCGAGGCGGTCGAGGTCACCCGCCCCGCCGGCCGCGCCACCTTCTTCGCCACCAAGGTCGAGGAGCACCCGATGGACGGGGTCCTCGACGTGGACAAGAAGGACGGCCGCATCACCGAGATCACGCTGATGCTGCGCCCGCTGGCGGCGCTCCAGGCGGCCGTGGCCCGCATGGCGCGGGCGCTCGCCGGCAGCGGCTAGGGGAAGATGACGTCGCCGGGCTGGCCGCCGCCGTTCAGCATGTCGCTGCCCGCGCCGCCCGTCAGCGTGTCGTTGCCGGGGCCGCCTCTCAGGTCGTCGTTGCCGTCGTTGCCGTCCAGGATGTCGTCGCCGTCGCCTCCGGTGATCAGTGTCGTTCTCGGTGCCGCCGTTCAACGTGAGCGCCATCGCTCCGGCGGGCACCGTCGCGGCGCTCGACGGTGTCGTTGCCGGCCAGTGCGTTGAAGGTCAGCCGGTCGGCCGCCTCGCCGTTCGCCGTGCTGACCATCGTGGCGAGCCCGTTCACGCTCGAGCCCGAGCCCACCCGTGATGTTGATGACGTCGCCGCCGGTGGTCCCGTCGACGAAGACGTTGTCCACGAAGCCGTCGCCTCCGCCATTCGGCCCCGCGAGCCCGACGGTGACGCGCGGTCGCGTCCGTCCCGGCCATGTCACGCACGATCACTTTGTCGGCCCCGCCCAGGCCCTGAACTCGAAGATCTCGACGTCGTCGCTGTCCATGATCACGTTGGCGACGTTGCGGAGGAACCGCACGCGATCGCCGTTCGCCATGACCTCACGTTCTCGCCGACCGCGGCGCCGGTGAACCTCAGCCGGTCCGAGCCGGCCTGACCCTCGAGAGTGTCGTTGTCATCGCCGGGGACCCACTGGAAGGCGTCGTCCCCGGCGGCGATCAGGGCGTTGTCGTTTCCGTCGCCACCGTTGAAGAGCTCGTCGCTCGGGCCGCCGATGAATATGTCCTCCCCGAGCCCGCCCTTGTGGACGAGCCGATCAGGTTCGCGGGACCCGAGTCCGCGTTCACCACGTCGTCGTCGCTGAGGGCTCTGACGGTGAG
>CAVYUQ010000019.1:0-6323 GCA_963771715.1 uncultured Thermoleophilaceae bacterium | reverse complement strand
TCGGCCGCGAGCGGCGGCGCCGAGGCCGGCTCGGCAGCGGGCGGAAGGTCACCGACGAACGTCGTCGAGCCGCAGCCGACGGCGGCGAGCACGAGCGTGGCGAGCATCGCACCCCAGAGGGCGGGCGTGGCCAACGAGATGGTTGCGCCCCTCCCCCGCGCGATCGGTGCCCCTCTACGTGCGATCGTGCTGAGGATGGCAGGGGCGGTTAGGGGGATCGCGCCAGGCGCGGCGCGGGCGTTGCCGTGGGCGGCGGCCGCCGTCGCCGTGGTGACGGTCGCCGTCGGGTTGTATGTCCGGCGGGCCACGGACACGCCGCTGGGCGTGCCGTACCCGCCGACCCTCGGCGACCCGAGCGTGCAGGCCCACCCGCTGCTGGCGGTCGCGATCGCGTGCTTCGCGGGCGCTGTCGTCGTCGCGCCGCGGTTGCTCTCGCTGTCTGCCTGGGCGTTCGCGGGCGCCATGTTGGTGATGACGCTCGTGCTCCGCCTGGCGCTGGGCGCTGTCAGCGAGGGCACTGAGGGGTGGCGCGCGGTCTTCGACCCCGCGCTCTCGTTCGAGGCCAAGAACGAGTACCTGCCGGCGCTGGGCGCGCTCGACTACGGCGCCGGCTTCTTCCTCGACCGCTTCGCCGAGCTGGTCCCGTCGTTCCCCGTGCACGCCGCCGGCCACCCGCCGGGACTGCTGCTCACGTTGCACTTCCTCGAGGTCGACTCCCCCGGCGGGATGGCTGCGCTCTGCATCGGCGTCGGCGCCCTCAGCGGGCCGCTGGCGTACGCCGTCGGGCGCCAGGTGCTCGACGAGCGGGGCGCGCGGATCGGGGCGCTCGTGCTCGCGCTCGCCCCGGGTGCGCTGCTGTTCGGCGCCACGTCGGCCGACGCCGTGTTCCTCACGCTCGGCCTGCTCGCCGCGTGGCCGCTGGCCGCCCGCGCCTGGCCGGCACGCGCCGCGGGCGCGGTGCTGCTGGCGGTGGGATCGTTCTTCGCGTGGTCGCTGCTCGCGGTCGGCGCGTGGGCGGCGCTCGTCACGCTCCGGCGCGACGGCTGGCGCCCCGCGCTGGCGCTCTCCGTGCTCTGCGGGGTCGTTCTGATCGCCTTCCACGCGCTCGTCCACGCCGCGACGGGCTTCGACCCGATCGGGACGATCCGCGCGACCGAGGAGGTCTACCGCGCCGGGATCGCCACGCTGCGGCCGTACTGGTACTGGCTGTTCGGCTCTCCCGTCGCCTTCCTGCTCGTCCTCGGCGCCCCGATCGCCTGGCTCGCGCTGCGCTCGCTGGCTACCGGTCGCACGCTCGCGATCGCGATCTTCGCGGTCATCGCCGTCGCCGCGATCCTGGGCTTCACGAAGGCCGAGACCGAGCGGATCTGGCTCTTCCTCGTCCCGTTCGTCTGCCTCGCCGCCGCCGAGTCGGACGCGCCGCTGCGCCCGCTCCTCGCCGCCCTCGCGGTCCAGGCCATCGTCTACGAGGTGCTGTTCGAGACGGTCTGGTGAGCGCCCCGCCGCTCGCCTCGATCTGACCGCTCAGCGGCTGGGCACCGCAAGCCGGACGCCATAGTCGGCGAATACGGCATCGCGTGTGAGCACGCCGAGGTCGTCCTGCAGCGCGTGGGCGACGAGGACGCGATCGAAAGGATCGCCGTGATGGCGGGGAAGCTCGGCCGCTGCTTCGAGCAGCGGGGCGGTGACCTCGAGCATGCGGAACTCGGCGGCCAGTACCGCGCTCAGGTGGCGCGGCGCGCGCAGCCGTCCCGCCACGCGCTTGATCGCCGCCTCCCACACTGACATCGGGCTCAGGCAGCGGTCGACCGCCGGGTTGACCAGCAGCGTCCGCTCGTCGGCGGTCAGCCGGCCGGGATCCCCGAGCGCCCACAGAGCGATGTGCGTGTCGACGAGGACCGCGGTCACTGCGCGTCGGCGTCGAACTCGGGCAGCGGCTCGTCGAAGTCCCCGCCGAGCTCGATCTCACCCGCGAGCACTCCGAGCCGCACGGGCGCATGCTCGGCCGCGATGGCGACGAGCCGCGCCGCAGGCTCGCCGTCCCGCGCGATCACGACCTCCTCACCGCGCTCCGCGGCAGCGACGAGCTCGCTCAGCTTCGTCTTCGCATCGTGCATGTTCACCTGCATAGCTAACAGCTTAGCTAGCCGGATCGCCCAGATGGCGTCGACCGGCAGCGGGTGGGGCATGGGAGACTGAGGGCCGATGCGCCCGCTCGAGCAGCGAACCGACGGCGCGGACGGCGCGCTCGCCGCGTGCGTCCTCTCGCTGCTCGAAGAGGAGTGGGACGGCAGCCCCGGCGACGCGCCGCTCGCGCGCTGGCAGGAGTGGCTCGCCGCGCGCAACCTGCGTGCCGTGGCGCCGGCCGAGCTCCCGGGCAGCGGGTTCTGGATCGCGGCCGTCGAGCGCGACGGGGCTCCGCACCACGTGGTCATGTTCGGCGCGCCGCCGGACGTCGTCCACGACCCCGCGGGCAACGGCGCGCCGCTCGGCGCGCCGCAGGCCGCGCTCGTGCTCGCGCCGCTCGATCCCGCGCTCCCGGCCGGAGCGCTGCCCGGTGGGTCGCGGACGGCCGGCACGGTCGAGGGCCTCTACATCGCCCCGGCGGCGGAGGCGCCGTGCGAAGCGGTCGAGACGGCCGAGGCGGTGGTCGGTCGCGGGCTCCGCGGCGACCGCTACTTCGAGGGCCGCGGGACGTTCGGCTCGCCCGGCGACGCCGGCCACGAGCTGACGCTGATCGAGGCCGAGGCGCTCGAGGCGCTCGCGGCCGAGAGCGGCATCGCGATCGCGCCCGGAGACGCTCGCCGGAACGTCGTGACCCGCGGGGTCGACCTCAACGCGCTGGCCGGCCGCCGCTTCGCGATCGGGGACGTCGAGATCGCCGGGCGCCGGTGGTGCGAGCCGTGCGCGGTGCTGCAGCGCCTCACGACCCCGGGCGTGCTCCGCGGCCTCGTCCACCGCGGCGGCCTGCGCGCCGACATCCTGGGCGGCGGCACGATCGCCCGCGGCGACGCGGTGCGGCCGCTCTAGAGCCAGCCATGGCCCTCGAGCTCTTCGCGGGGATCCGCGTAAGCGACTTCGAGATGGCGAAGGCTTGGTACGAGCGCCTGCTCGGCGCAGCGCCCTCCTTCCTCCCGCACGAAACCGAGGCGGTCTGGGAGCTCGCGGAGCACCGCTACCTCTACATCAACGAGGACGCCGAGGGCGCCGGTCGGGCGCTCCACCTCCTGTTCGTCGACGATCTCGACGCACATGTGGCCGACATCGCTTTGCGCGGCATCGAGCCCGACGAACGGGTCACGTATCCCGGCAAGGCGCGCAAGGCGATCTACCGCGACGCCGACGGCAACGAGGTCAGCTTCGGCGGTGCGGTCGAGTGAGTGCCGTCCAGGCTCGTTGGTGGCGCGGCCTCGACGCGCTGATCCTCGAGTCCCTGCCTCGCGGCTCGCGGATCCTGGACGTCGGCTGCGGGGACGGCGCGCTCGTCGAGCGGCTGGCCGAGGGCGGACTCGACGCGGTTGGCGTCGACCCGCGCGCACCCGCCCGACCTCGCTTCATCCAGGGGCGGCTCGAGGACCTCCAACGGCCTGAGCCGTTCGACGCCGCGTGTGCGGTCATGTCGCTCCATCACGGCGATCTGGACCGCGTCGTGCCGAGCATCGCCCGGCTGCTCCGTCCGGGCGGCCGGCTCTACGTCTTCGAGTTCGCGTGGGAGACCTACGACGAGCGTGCGGCGACGTGGGCCCACGCACACGACGCCTCCGGTGCGGACCGCAGCGTCGAAGCCTGGATGACCGAGCACGCCGGCCTCCACACCGGCTCGACTGTGCACGCCGCGCTCACCCAGGCGTTCGACCTCGACTCTGACCAGCCCAGGCCGTACCTGGCGCGAATGGTCGACGCACCCGAACTCGAGGCCGATGAGCAACGCGACATCGCCGCCGGCCGACTGCCGGCCCTCGGCCGCCTCTGGCTCGGCACCGTCAAGCCCGTCGACGAAGCGCAGACCAGGGAGTGGACCAGGGTGTCACGGGCGCGACCGCGCTGACAAGTGGCGAGGCTTTCCGTTGTCAGCAACCCCGAGGAGCGCCGTCATGCCCGCCACGGCTGAAGCAACAGCCATCCGCCCGTTCCAGATCGAGGTTCCCGAGGAGCAGCTCAGTGATCTGCGCCGCCGGATCGAGGCGACGCGCTGGCCTTCTGAGGAGCTCGTCGGCGACCGGTCGCAGGGCGTGCAGTTCGCGACGATGCGGGAGCTCGCCCGCTACTGGACGTCCGAGTACGACTGGCGGGCGTGCGAGGCGAGACTGAACGCGCTGCCGCAGTTCACGACCGAGATCGACGGGGTGGAGATCCACTTCATCCACGTGCGGTCGCCGCATGAGAACGCCCTGCCGCTGATCATGACGCACGGCTGGCCCGGCTCGGTCGTCGAGCTGCTGGAGACCGTCGGCCCGCTCACCGACCCGACCGCGCACGGCGGCAGCGCCGAGGACGCGTTTCACCTGGTGCTGCCGTCGCTGCCCGGCTACGGCTTCTCGGGCGAGCCGGCCGAGCTCGGCTGGGACGCCGGCCGCACCGCACGCGCGTGGGCGGAGCTGATGCACCGCCTCGGCTACACCCGCTACGTCGCCCAGGGCGGCGACGTCGGTGCCCTCGTCACGGACCTGATGGGCCGCCAGGCGGTCGAGGGTCTGGCCGGCTACCACCTGAACCTGCTCACCGCGGTGCTCGCAATCGGCGATCAGCTGCCCAAGGAATCCGAACAGGAACGCGCAGCGGCCGAGGCGGTCGCGACGTTCAGGCAGGACGGCTTCGGCTACTTCCTCGAGATGGCAACGCGGCCGCAGACGATCGGCTACGCCCTGCTGGACTCACCAGTCGCGCTGGCGGCCTGGCTGCTCGACCACGACACCGACAGCTACTACAAGATCTCCCGCGCGTTCGTCGACGGCGAGCCCGTCGGCAACCTCACCCGGGACACCATCCTCGACAACATCACGCTGTACTGGCTGACCGGCACCGCCGCCTCGGCGGCCCGGTCGTACTGGGAGGACGGACGAGCGCTGGCCGCAGCGCTCGCGAGCGGCCAGCCTCCGCCGCCGGTCTCGGTTCCCGTCGGCTTCACGACGTTCCCCGGCGAGATCTGGGCTTCCCCGCGCAGCTGGGTCGAGGCGGTCTACCCCGGCCTCGCCTACTTCAACGAGGTCGACCGCGGCGGCCACTTCGCAGCCTGGGAGGAGCCGGAGCTCTTCTCCACCGAGGTGCGGGCTGCATTCAGCTCACTGCGCTAGCGACGCTAGCGTGTTCGAGACCGGGCGCCGTCCGGTCACTCGGACCGCCAGATGAGCGACGCACCCGTCTACGCCAGCGAGGCGAACCCCGCGCCGGACGCGGCGTTCGCCTCGGGCGAGCTTCGACACCTCGTTGTCGGAAACCGCGGCGCGTCCTTCTGGCTGAGTCATCCAGCAGCGTTCTGACCGCCCGTTTGGTCGCGAGCACGAACCGCCAGCCATACTTGCGTCGATGCCCGCGCCGCTCATCGAGTTCCCAGCCGACGACGCCAATCGCGCGCTGACGTTCTGGCACGGGGTCCTCGGGGTCGTCCTCGCGCCACGGCCCGCTGCGGCCGGATCGGGGTGGCAGGCCGACACCGACAACCTCCGCCTGGGAGTCCATGATCGTGGTCCTGGTCCGGGCGATACCGCATCGCTTCCGTACTTCACCGTCGCGGACCTGCCCAGAACGCTCGAGCGCGTCCGCGAGCTCGGCGGCTCGATCATCCACCCCGGCGAGAAGTGGGCCGTGTGTCGGGATTCCGAGGGCAGCCCATTCGCCCTGGCCGCCGCGTCCGCAATCGCGGAATAGCACGGGACGGTCGCTGCTGGTTACGGTGGGCCAGGACGCTGAAGCGCGCGAACTAGACGCGGTACAGGAACGTGTACACCGCGGATCGACCGCTCTGAACCCAGCCCGCGAGGCAGTAGCGGCACGTGCTCCCGTCGTCAGCAGGCGCATCGATCGTCTTCGGCGGGCGACCTTCGACGAGCTCAGCCTCGATGCTGCCGCCTTTCAGAGGGCCGTCGTCGAACTTCGCGGTGATTGTGGGCCCGATCTCGGCGACGGGAATCGCTTGGGAGGTGTTCTCGAGCTCGGGCACGGGCGCGTCAGCTACTCCGAGCGCAGGAACGACAGGACGGCCAGCACACGTCGGTGGTCCGCTACCGCCGGCGGCAGGTCGAGCTTGGAGAAGATCGAGGTGACGTGCTTCTCCACCGCACGCTCGCTGACCCCCAGCGCCCCAGCCATGGCGGAGTTGGAAC
>CAVYUQ010000018.1:0-131187 GCA_963771715.1 uncultured Thermoleophilaceae bacterium | reverse complement strand
TCAGGGCCGCGGAGAGCTCACGCCGGGAGGCGATATTGAGCTTCCTGTACGCGTTGGAGAGGTGGACCTCGACCGTTTTCGGCGTCACGTACAGCGTCTGGGCGATGTCCCGGTTCGTCTGGCCGTCGGCGGCGAGCGTGGCCACGCGCAGCTCGCGCTCCGTCAGGGACTCCACGCCGTCGAGCGCGGTGGTGCGCGGCCGCGCGCCGGTGGCGTACAGCTCGGAGCGAACGTGCTCCTCCAGGGGTTTCGCGCCGGTCACCTCGGCGATCTCAAGGGCGCGGCGGAGCGGCTCGCGCGCATCGGTTGGGCGGCGGGCGCGCCGGAGCTCGGCCCCGAGCGCGGCAAGCGCGCGTGCCCGCTCGATGCGCTGGTTGCTCATCTCCAGGAGCTCCACGGCCTGCTCCAGCTCCGCCATGCCGTCCTTGCCGAGCAGCTGGCCGAGCACGCGCAGCGAGTGCCCGAGCCCGGTGGGGGCGCCCCATTCGCGCGCCAGCTCCACCTGCTCGCGCGCGACCGCGATGGCCTCGTCGCGCCGTTCGAGCATCGCCAGGGCCATGGCCTTGAGCGAGCGCCACGGCGCCCAGACGGGGTTCTTCGTCCGCTCCGAGTGCCGCTCGTAGTCCTCCGCGGCCGCCAGCGCGGCCTCGCCGTTGCCCTCGGCGAGGTGGATGCCGGCAAGCGTACGGCGGGCGAAGTTTGTGCCGTCCGAGGCGTCGCCCTGGACGATGGTCGCGCCCTCAACGGCGCTGCGCGCGCCCGCCAGGTCACCGGCCTCGAGACGCACGCCGCCCAGGAAGCCATTCGTGTAGGTCAGCGCCTGCGGGACCCTGATCCCGTAGACCTCGGTTTCGGCCATGTTGGTCGTGAGCGACTCCTCGGCCTCGGCCAGCTCGCCCTGGGCGAGCTTGAAAGCGCCGTCCCAGAGGCTGATCGAGAGCCGCGAGAAGAGCGAGCCGTTCCGATGCGCCTGCGCGATCGTCTCCTCCCAGAGCGGGCCCATCTCCGGGCGGTCGGCGACCGCGAGCGTGAGCATCGCGGCCATCCAGAACAGGCCGTTGTCGCCCTCGAGCAGCGTGCCGCCCTCCATCGCCTGGAGCGCGAGCTGGACGGCGCGGTCGCGCGGGCCGGCGTCGCTCATGCAGGAGTAGGCGGTCGCGCCCGCGAGCATCTTCGCGCCGGCGCCGCCGCCGAACTCGTGGTCGCGGAGGGCTCGGAGGCGGTCGAGGCCTCCCTCGACCGTGGCGCCGAAGTAGATCGCCGTGAGCTCGACCGCCTCGAGCGCGCAGCGCTCGTCGTCGAGCTCCGGCGGCAGGTCGTCAAGGGCACGGCGGGCGAACCCTGCCGCGTCGTCGGCGCCGCCGGCGAAGATCAGCGTGCGTGCGAGGAGGAAGGCGGCCAGGCCACGGCGGCGCGGATCCTCGAGCAGCTCGTACGCCTCGCGCAGGTGCTCGAGGGCAAGCGGCGCGTAGGTGTTCGTTCCCGCGATGCCGAGCTCCAGCAGGATCTCGCCGCGCCGCTCGTCGGCGGGCGGCTCCTGAAGCGCGCGGGTGAGGTAGGCGACGGTGCTGTCGGGCGCGCTGCGGCGCGCCGCGGTGCGGGCGGCCTCCATCAGCACGTCCACGACCCACTCCTGACCGCGGCGCGGCATGGACAGCAGGTGCGAGGCCACCTGATCGGCGGGTGCGCCGGCGGCGCGCAGCTCCGCGGCGGCGCGCGAGTGCATCAGCTCGCGCTGGGCGGACGAGAGCTCCTGGTAGACCGCGTCGCGAACGAGCGGGTGCACGAAGCCGATAGGGGACTCCGCGCGCAGGATCTCGGCATGGGCGAGCGTCGCGCTGGCCGCGGCCGCCTCCTCCTGGCCCAGCTCGGCGAGCGCCGCGACCGCCGGCAGGTCCGCGTGCTCCCCGAGGATCGCGGCGGAGCGCGCCACCCTCACCGCCTCGTCGGACAGGCGCGCCAGGCGCAGCAGCACGGTGCGCGAGACCGCCCGCGGGCCGATGTCGGCCACCACGTCCACGTGCGCCGCGTCGGGCTTCACGCCGTCGGCCTCGAGCGAGCTGAGGAGCTGGCGGAGCAGCAGCGGGTTGCCCCCGGTCACACGCGCGCAGGCGGCGCTGAAGCGCTCGTGCGCGTCGTCGCCGAGGCGCGCGCGGACGAGCTCGCTCACCGCGGCCGCGCTGAGCGGGCCGGGCCGGATCGAGCGGGTCACCGGGTCGTGGCCGATCTCGGCAATGAGGGCAGGGTCCGTGCCGGGGTCGGTGCTTCGGAGCGTGGCGCCAACGAGGGCGGGCATGTCCTCGAGGCGGCGCACGAGGTACGCCAGGAAGCGGAGCGAGGGACGATCGCACCAGTGGAGATCGTCGACGGAGAGCATCACGGGGCCGTCGGCCGCGACGTTGGCGGTCAGCCAGTAGAGCCCGTGTAGCGCGGCGAAGGTGGCGTCGGTGGCCGCGCCGTTCGACTCCGGCTCGCCGACCTCGAAGATCGCTCGCGCTGGAGCGGCGGCCCCCGCGAGCCAGCGCTCGCGCGCCTCCGAGGCGGCGAGCGGAGGCTCGAAGAGCTGCCGGACCACGCCGAACGGGAACTCGCGCTCGAGCTCGCTGCCGCGGGCGCTCAGCACCCGCACCTCGTCCTCCTGCGCGGCGCCCCGAAGCTCGGCGAGCAGGCGCGTCTTGCCGATCCCGGCGGGCCCCTCGATCAGCGCGAAGCGGCCCCCGCCGGCGGCGGCCTCGCGCAGCGCGGAGCGGAGCGAGTCGAGCTCGCCGTCGCGCTCGAGGAGGAGCTCGGGGCCGGCCATCGCCGACATCGTAGGAGGCGGGCTCGGACGAACGGCGGGCATCGAAGGGTGGTCCGTGCGGAGTTACCGGTCCATATGACCGGTAAGTCAGCAAGGACCTGCCCGTAGCGGCTCGCGCGGCGGCCCAGCGCGGTTGGGGAGCTCGCCGACGGGCTGCCCGTGTCGCGGCCCGCCGTCTCGCAGCACCTGCGCGTGCTTCGGGAGGCGGGGCTCCTGATGGGCACGAGGGCCGGGAGCCGGCGCCTCTACCGCGTCGACCCAGAGGGGGTGGCCGGCATGCGCGCGTACCTGGACCGCTTCTGGAGCGATGCGCTCGCCGCCTTCGAGAGGGCGGCGCGAGAGGAGGAGAGATGACCAAGACGACCGACGCCGTCAGCCGCTCGGTGCTCGTGCCCCTGCCGCCGGACGCGGCGTTCGAGCTGTTCACCGACCGCTTCGGCGACTGGTGGCCCAAGCACAGCCACCACATCTCGGAGGCCGGCGCGGCCGATGTGGTGCTCGACGCGCGCGAGGGCGGGCGCTGGTACGAGCGCGCCGAGGACGGCAGCGAGTGCGACTGGGGGCACGTGCGCGAGGTCGACCGCCCACACCGCATCCTCCTCGCCTGGCACCTGACCCCGGAGTGGCGGTTCGACCCGGATCCCGCCAAGGCAACCGAGGTCGAGGTCTTCTTCGATGCCGAGGAGGACCAGACGCGCGTGACCCTCGAACATCGCGGCTTTGAGACGCACGGCGAGGCCGGCGCGGCCATGCGCGACTCGGTCGCGTCCGAGGGTGGCTGGTCCTCGCTGCTGGAGCAGTACCACCGCACCGCCTAATCGGCGAAGCTTGCAGGACCGCGTTCCCGGAGATAGGAATCCCTTGTGGTCCTGGGAGTGGACGTAGGAGGAACGAAGGTCGCCGTCGCCGCCGTCGAGGGGGTGACCGCGACGCATGCCGCGGAGCACCCGACCGTCACGGTCAGCGCCGACGCGCTCCTGGACGGCGTGGAGCACGTCGTGCGCGGCGTGATCGCCGCGGCCGGCGAGCCCGAGGCGATCGGCGTGGGGGTCCCGTCGCAGATCGAGTTCGCCACCGGCACCGTCGAGACCAGCGTGAACATCCCGCTGATGGGCGTTCCGCTGCGCGAGGAGCTCGGCCGCCGCTTCGGCGTGCCGGTGTTCGTGGACAACGACGCCAACTGCGCGGCCCTGGCCGAGGCGCACATCGTCGGCGAGAGCCACCTCGTGATGCTCACGCTCGGCACGGGCGTGGGCGGCGGGGTCGTGATCGACGGGCTCACCTTCCGCGGCGCCGACGGCCTCGGAGCCGAGCTCGGCCACATCGCGGTGAACCCGGACGGGCCGCCCTGTCCCGGCAATTGCCCCAACCGCGGCTGCCTGGAGTCCTATTGCTCCGGCCAGGCGCTCGAGCGCGATGCAACCGAGCTGGCCAAGGACAAGCCGGACAGCGCCGCTCGCCGATCGCATGGGACCCGACGGCAAGGTGTCCGGCCGCGAGCTCGTGGCGGCCGCCGACGCGGGCGACTCGGACGCGCTCCTCCTCATGGAGAACTTCGCGCGCATGCTCGGGATCGGCATCGCGAACTACGTGAACGTCTTCGAGCCCCAGCGGCTCGCAATCGGAGGAGGCCTGTCGCGGGCCTCCCACCTCTTCCTCGAGCGCGCCGTCAAGGAGGCCGCGGCCAGGGCGCTCCCGGCGCTCTGGAAGCGCGTGTCCGTGGCGCTCGCCGAGGGCGGAGCGGACGCCGGCGTGATCGGCGCGGGCCTGCTCGCCGCGCTGGAGATGCAGCGCGACCGCGATACTGGGTCAGCGAAAGCCACTACCAGCAAGGGAATTGAATGACGACCAGCACCGACGGCAACGTCGAGCTCTCCATCAACACGATCAGGACGCTGTCGATGGACGCCGTCGAGAAGGCCAAGTCCGGCCATCCCGGCGCGCCGATGGCGCTCGCTCCGCTGGCCTACACGCTCTACACGCGTGTCATGAAGCACAGCCCGGACCACCCCGACTGGTTCGATCGCGACCGCTTCATCCTCTCCGCGGGACACGCCTCGATGCTGCTCTACTCGACGCTCCACCTCGCCGGGTACGGCATCTCGCTCGACGACCTGAAGAACTTCCGCCAGCTCGGCAGCCCGACGGCGGGTCACCCCGAGTACGGGGACGCGCCCGGCATCGAGGCCACGACCGGCCCGCTCGGCCAGGGGATCTCGATGTCGGTGGGCCTCGCGCTCGCGGAGCGGATGCTGGCCGCGCGCTTCAACACCGGCGGCCACTCGCTGATCGACCACCACACCTACGTGATCGCGAGCGACGGCGACCTCCAGGAGGGCGTGTCCTCCGAGGCATGCTCGCTTGCCGGCCACCTCGGGCTCGGCAGGCTGATCGTCTTCTACGACAACAACCACATCCAGCTCGCCGGCGAGACGAGCATGTCGTTCAGCGAGGACGTCGGCAAGCGCTTCGAGGCGTACGGCTGGCACGTGCAGGACGTCGAGGAGGACCTCTCGGTCGAGACGCTGGAGCGCGCGGTCGACGAGGCGAAGGGCGTGGACGACCGCCCGTCCCTCGTGATCGTCCGCTCCCACATCGGCTACGGCTCACCGAACAAGCAGGACACCTCCTCCGCCCACGGCTCCCCGCTGGGCGAGGACGAGGTGAAGGCCACGAAGGAGGCCTACGGCTGGCCGGACAAGGACTTCTACGTGCCCGACGAGGCGCGCGAGCCGTTCAAGGAGGCAGCGGGGCGCGGTAGGGAGCTGGTCGAGGACTGGGAGAAGCGGCTTGCCTCCTTCCGCGAGGCCAACGCGGACGCGGCCGCCGAGCTCGAGCTCACGATGGAGGGGCGGCTGCCCGCCGGGTGGGACTCGGACGTGCCCGTCTTCAGCCCCGACGACGGCAACATCGCCACTCGGAAGGCCTCGCAGCAGGTGATCCAGTGGGCGGGGAAGCAGGTGCCCCAGCTCGTGAGCGGCTCGGCCGACCTCGAGCCCTCGACGCTCACGCTGATGGACGACGCCGGCTCGGTGACTCGCGACGACTACAGCGGCCGCAACGTCCACTACGGGGTGCGCGAGCACGCCATGGGCGCGATCGTGAACGGCCTCGTGCTGCACGGCCTGCGCGCGTTCGGCTCCACCTTCTTCAACTTCCTCGACTACATGAAGGGCGCGGTGCGGCTCGCGTCGCTGATGGAGATCCCCACGATCTGGGTCTACACGCACGACTCGATCGGCCTCGGCGAGGACGGCCCCACGCACCAGCCCGTGGAGCAGCTCGCGACGCTCCGCGCGCAGCCGAACACCTACTGCGTGCGCCCTGGGGACGCCAACGAGACGGCCCTCGGCTGGCGCTTCGCGCTCGAGCAGGCCGAGACCCCGACGGCGCTTGTGCTCACGCGCCAGGGCCTGCCCATCCAGGACCGCGGCGCGATCCCGGACGACGCGATCCAGCGCGGCGCCTACGTGCTGCGGGACGCGAACGGCGACGAGCCCGACCTGATCCTGATCGGAACGGGCTCCGAGCTGCACATCTGCGTGGACGCTGCGGCGCTGCTCGAGGAGCAGGGAATCGCGACCCGGGTGGTCTCGGCGCCCTGCCTCGACAGCTTCGCGGAGCAGGATCAGGACTACCGCGACAGCGTCATCCCGCCCGCTGTCCGCGCCCGCGTGTCGGTCGAGGCGGCCACCCCCCTTGGCTGGAGCACCTGGGTGGGAGAGGATGGAGAGGCGATCGGCATGACCACATTTGGCGCATCAGCCCCACAGCCCGACCTCTACGACCACTTCGGCTTCACGCCGGAGAAGGTCGCCGAGCGGGCACGAGCCGTGGTGGAGCGCGTATCCGCCCGCACCTGAAAGGACTTTCGGCATGAGCGTCGGAGCAGGAGTCAACGAGCGGCTCGCGGCGTTGACAGCCGCGGGCACCAGCGTATGGCTGGACCAGATCCGCCGCAGCCTCATCACGAGCGGAGAGCTCGAGCGCCTCGTGCGCGAGCTGTCGCTGCGGGGCGTGACCTCTAACCCCGCGATCTTCGAGAAGGCCATCCTCGGCTCGGACGACTACGACGAGCAGATCGCCGAGCTCGCAGAAAAGGGCATCAATGCCCGCGAGATCTACGACGAGATAGCCATCCTCGACGTGCAGCTCGCATGCGACGTGCTCCGCGGCCTCTGGGACGAGGCAGACCACGCCGACGGCTTCGTGTCGCTCGAGGTCGAGCCGGCCTTCGCCCACGACACCGAGGCGACCATCAAGCAGGCGCGCGAGTACTGGGAGCGCGTCGACCGCCCGAACCTCTTGATCAAGATCCCGGGCACCGAGGCCGGCGTCCCGGCGATCGAGGAGACCATCGCGGCCGGCATGAACGTGAACGTGACGCTCCTGTTCTCGGTGGAGTCCTACTCCGCGATCGCGGAGGCCTACATCCGCGGCATGGAGCGCCGCCACGAGGCGGGCGAGTCGCTCGACGTGCACTCCGTGGCGAGCTTCTTCGTCTCGCGCGTGGACACCGAGGTGGACAAGCGGCTCGCCGAGCTGGGCAAGGAGGAGCTGCGCGGCATCGCGGCGGTCGCGAACGCGCGCGCGGCCTACAAGCGCTTCGAGGAGCTGTTCCGCGGCGAGCGCTACGCGCAGCTGCTGGAGGCCGGCGCGCCCGTGCAGCGCCCGCTCTGGGCCTCGACGGGCGTCAAGGACCCGCTCTACCCCGAGACCAAGTACGTGGACTCGCTCGTGGCGCCGGACACCGTGAACACGATGCCGATGCCCACGCTGCTCGCCTGCGCCGAGCAGCTCGAGGTGACCGGTCCCACGGCGGACCAGGACCCGTCGGCCGACCTGGAGCGCCTTGCGGAAGCCGGCATCGACATGGGCGACGTGACGAAGACGCTGCTCCAGCAGGGCATCGACAAGTTCGTCGAGCCCTTCGACGACCTGATCGCCGGGATCGAGCTCGCGCGCGAGGGGATCGTCACCGGGCGGCCGAAGACCATCAAGTCTGTGCTCCCGGACGACCTCGAGCCCGCGATCATCGAGCGCCTCAACACCGCCGAGGCCGAGAGCGTGGCGAAGCGCGTCTGGGCCCACGACGAGTCGCTCTGGGGCGGCCCCGGCGTTGCCGAGATCGGGAACCGGCTCGGCTGGCTGAACATCAGCGACAAGATGCTGGAGCACGCGAGCGAGCTGCAGGCATTCGCGGAGGCGGCCAGGGCGGACGGCCTCGAGCACGCGATGCTTCTGGGCATGGGCGGCTCGAGCCTCGGCCCGGAGGTGATACGCCGCTCCTACGGCGAAGTGCCGGGCGGGATGCGCCTCCACGTGCTCGACTCGACCGATCCGGGCGCGGTGCTCGCCGCGGAGCGCGCGATCGACCTCGACAAGACGCTCTTCATCGTGTCCTCGAAGTCCGGCGGCACCATCGAGACGCTCTCGCACATGCGCTACTTCTTCGAGCGCACCGGCGGCGACGGCTCACGTTTCTGCGCCGTCACGGATCCGGGCAGTCCGCTCGCGGAGCTCGCGCGCGAGCGCGGCTTCCGCCGTGTCTTCGAGAACGACCCGGACATCGGCGGCCGCTATTCGGTGCTCTCGTACTTCGGCCTCGTGCCGGCGGCGCTCGCCGGCGTGAACATCGAGGGCATGCTCCGCCAGGCGCAGGTGGCCGAGCAGAACTGCGCCCAGTACGGCTCTTTCCAGAGCAACTCCGGGCTCTGGCTCGGCTGCGTGATCGGCGAGCTGGCCCAGCACGGCCGCGACAAGCTCACCTATGTGGTCTCGGAGCCGATCTCCAGCCTCGGGCTCTGGGTCGAGCAGCTGATCGCCGAGTCGACCGGGAAGCACGGCAAGGGCATCCTGCCCGTGGCCGACGAGCCGCTCGGGCCACCGGAGGTCTACGGCGACGATCGCGTCTTCGCCTACCTGCGCAACGAGGACGAGCCAGATGCCGAGCTGGACGACGCGGTGGAGGCGCTCGGCCGTGCGGGCCACCCTGTCACCACCGGGCGGGTGATCGGCGGCGCCGCGGACCTCGGGCGGATCTTCTTCGTCACCGAGTTCGCCACCGCCGTCGCGGGCTGGGCGCTCGGGATCAACCCGTTCGACCAGCCGAACGTGCAGGAGGCGAAGGACAACACCGGGCGCATCCTGAAGGAGGGCCTGCCCGACGTGGATCCCGGCTCCCTCGATGACCTGCTCGCGAAGGCGTCGCCGCCGAAGTACATCGCCATCCTCGGCTACGTGACCCCGTCGGAGGAGTACGACGCCGCGGTCACGGACCTGCGGGTGGCGCTGCGGGAGCGCACGAAGTGCACGACCACGTTCGGCTACGGCCCGCGCTACCTCCACTCGACCGGGCAGTACCACAAGGGTGGCCCGCCGAATGGCCTGTTCATCCAGCTCTATCAGCCCGGCAGCGACGACGTGGAGATTCCCGAGGCGGGCTACTCGTTCGAGCACCTGAAGAGCGCGCAGGCGCTCGGGGACATGCAGACGCTCCGCGCGCATGGGCTGGAAGTGGTGAGAGTCGAAGTCGACGGACCGGACGACGTGAGGGGGTTGATCTGATGCAGCTGGGTTTCGTCGGCCTCGGAAGGATGGGCGGGAACATGGTTCACCGCATCCACCGCGACTCGGAGCACGAATGCGTGGTGTTCGACTTCGACAAGGAGGCGGTGAGCGCGGCCGAGGGCCATGGGGCCGGCGGCGCCGGCTCGCTCGAGGAGCTCGTGTCGCGCCTGGACGCGCCGCGCACGGTCTGGATCATGGTCCCGGCCGGCGACGCGACGCAGGGCACGGTCGAGCAGCTGGCCGGGCTGCTCGACGAGGGCGACACGATCGTCGACGGCGGCAACTCCCGCTGGACGGACGACAAGCGCCGCCAGGAGGAGCTGAGGCCGCACGGCATCCACTATGTGGACGTCGGGACGAGCGGCGGCGTCTGGGGCATCAGCGTGGGCTACTGCATGATGGTCGGTGGCGACGACGAGGCCGTCGAGCGGCTCAGCCCGATCCTCGACGTGCTCGCTCCGCCCTCCACCGAGGAGCACGGGCCGGGGTGGGGCCACTTCGGCCCGACCGGCGCGGGCCACTACGTGAAGATGGTCCACAACGGGATCGAGTACGGGATGATGCAGGCCTACGCCGAGGGCTTCGCGCTGTTCGACTCGTGCGAGTACGAGCTCGACAACGCGAAGATCGCGCACCTGTGGATGCAGGGCTCGGTGGTCCGCTCGTGGCTCTGCGAGCTCGCCGCGCTCGCATTCGAGCAGGAGGGCAACGACCTCGCCTCGATCGCGCCCTACGTGGAGGACTCCGGCGAGGGCCGCTGGACGATCGAGGACGCGATCGACCGGCGCGTGCCCACTCCGGTGATCACCGCCTCGCTGTACGAGCGCTTCTCGTCGCGCGGCCAGGGCGAGTTCGCAGCGAAGGTGAACGCCGCGCTGCGCAACCAGTTCGGCGGCCACTCCGTGGTCGCCGCCGACTCGGCGGCGCAGGGGCAGCCGCACGCGGAGTAGGGCCATGGCGGTAGCCGAGCAGGAGAACCCGCTGGTCCAGGGGCTGGAGCGCCTACCGGTGCATCCGACAACGCTCGTGATCTTCGGCGGCACGGGCGACCTCGCGCACCGCAAGCTGCTGCCGGCGATCTACAACCTCGCGCACGAGGGGGCGCTCCCCGAGCGCTTCAACCTGATCGGCGTCTCGCGCTCGGACATGCCGAGCGACGAGTACCGCGAGATGGCGCGCAAGTCGATCGAGGAGTACTCGCGCCGGAAGCCCGACGCGCAGGTGCTCGACAAGCTGCTCGAGCAGGTGCGCTACGTGCCGGGCACGTTCGACGACGACGCCATGTTCGACAAGCTCGAGGAGGAGCTCGGCAGGTTCGACGAGGAGGCGGGGATCGCCTTCAACCGCATCTTCTACCTCTCGACCGCGCCGAGCTTCTTCGCGCGTGATCGTCGGGAAGCTCGGCGAGCACGGCCTCGACCGGCACGACGACGCCGAGGTGCGCGTGGTGATCGAGAAGCCCTTCGGCACCCGGCTCGCGGAGGCCCTGGACCTGAACCGCCAGGTGCTGTCGGTGCTCGACGAGTCGCAGGTCTACCGGATCGACCACTACCTGGGGAAGGAGACGGTCCAGAACGTGCTGGCGTTCCGGTTCGCCAACGGCATGTTCGAGCCGATCTGGAACCGCAACTTCATCGACTACGTGCAGATCACCGCCGCCGAGGACATCGGCATCGGCCGCCGCGCGGGCTACTACGACAGCTCGGGGCGCTCCGCGACCTCGTCCAGAACCACATGCTCCAGCTGCTCAGCCTGCTCTGCATGGAGCCGCCCGTGACGTTCGAGGCCGACGAGGTGCGCGACGAGAAGGTCAAGGTGCTGCACGCGGTCGAGCCGCCGGCCCCGGAGGCGGTCGTGCGCGCCCGCTACACGGCGGGAATGGCCGAGGGGAAGGATGCGGTGGGCTACCTCGACGAGGAGGGCGTGCCCGACGACTCGAAGACCGAGACCTACGCGGCGCTGCGCCTCGAGGTGGACAACTGGCGCTGGGCCGGCGTGCCGATCTACCTGCGGACCGGCAAGCGGCTGGCGCGCAAGGTCACCGAGATCGCAGTGACGCTGAAGCCCGTGCCGCACCTCGCCTTCCAGGCCGAGGGATCGGTCGGCGTGCAGCCGAACCAGCTGATCCTCACGGTTCAGCCGAACGAGGGCGTCTCGATCTCGCTCGGCGCGAAGATCCCCGGCACGCGGATGCGGATCCGCCCGGTGAACATGGAGTTCCTCTACGGCACGTCGTTCCTGTCGCAGTCGCCGGAGGCCTACGAGCGGCTGATCATGGACGCGATGCGCGGCGACGCCACGCTCTTCACCCGCGACGACGAGGTCGAGGCGCAGTGGCGGATCATCGACCCGATCCTCGCGTCGTGGGAGGAGGACGACACGCCGCTGGCGGAGTACCCCGCCGGGTCGCACGGCCCCGAGGAGGCCGACGGAATCCTCGCGCCGGGGCACAGGTGGCGGGGGGTCTAGGTGTCGCGGGACGCCCCTGAGGTTCCCGACAGGCGCGCGGTCTGGTCCGCCGAGGACACCGCGCCGGCTGAGATCGAGGAGGCGCTGCGCCACATGCTCCAGCATGAGCACGCGCGCGACGGCGCGTCGGCCCCCGCGCGCGTGCTCAATCTCGTGGTGGTGCTCGACCGCGAGTGGCGCGGCGAGATCATGAACCGGCTCGAGCAGGTGGGGCGCTACCACGCCTCGCGCACGATCGTGTGCGCGGTCGAGGCCGGACGCGACACGATCGACGCCTCCGTGGCCATGACCGTGGCCGCCGACGCCCGGCCGGGGGAGCCCAAGCTCATGCGCGAGCTCGTCCTGCTGGACGTCGGCGAGAAGCACCTCGCGAACCTCGACACGATCGTCGACCCGCTCGTCGTGACCGACCTGCCGACCGTCGTCTGGTCGCCCCACGGCCATCCCGAGGCGGTCGACGCGGTGCTCCGGCTCGTTCAGGTGGTGCTGATCGACTCCGTGAACGAGCCCGACAAGGTCGCGGCGCTGAGGCGCGCGCAAGGAGCTGGCCGCGGGCGCGTACGTCGTCGACCTCGCCTGGCTGCGCACGACGCCGTGGCGCGAGCGCGTGGCCTCGACCTTCGACCCGCCGCGCTGGCGCGAGGAGCTCGCGCGGATCGACTCCGTGACCGTTCGCCACCGCGCCGACTCCGGCGTGGCGGGCGTGCTGTTCTGCGGCTGGCTGGCGTCGCAGCTCGGCTGGGGCGGCGGGTCGCTCGTGATCGCGAACGGCTCGGCGCGCGGCCGCGCCAAGGCTCACCGCCACGACGTGACGCTCATGCTCGAGGCCGACCCCGCGCAGGACGTGCCCGGCCTGGCCGGGATCGAGATCGGCACGTCGTCCGGGATGACGATCTCGCTCGACCGCGGGCCGGGCGGGCTCGCGGCCAGCCGCCGCGACCGCAAGGGACGGGAGCAGAGCTGGACGATCCTGGGCGCCTCGCGGGGCGAGGGAGGGATCCTCGGCGAGGGCATCCGCCAGGCGCTCCTCCGCGATCCGGCCTATCGCCACGCTCTCGAGTGCGGCGAGGCCCTGCTCCGGTGAACGCCGACGTTCGGGTCCTCGACGACCCGGCGCAGGAGGCGGCCGAGCTCCTGGCCGCGGCCACCGGGCACGTGACGCTCACCGGCGGCTCGACGCCGCGCGCGGCCTACGAGCGCGCCGCGGAGCTTCGCGACGACTGGTCGGGGGTCGATTTCTGGTTCACGGACGAGCGCTGCGTGGCGCCGGATCACGAGCACTCGAACTTCGGGATGGCCGACCGTGCGCTGCTCTCGGCGGCGCGTGGCGCGACCGTTCACCGCATGCGCGGCGAGCTCGGGCCCGAGGACGGCGCCGCCGCCTACGAGAACGAGCTCGGCGAGCTCGGGCCGCGCGCGCTCGACCTGATCCTGCTCGGCCTGGGCCCGGACGCGCACATCTGCTCGCTGTTCCCGGGCGACGACGCGCTCGGGGAGCGCGAGCGGCGGGTGGTGGGCGTCGAGACGCCCGGGATGGCTCCGCTCGTGTCGCGGATCACGCTCACGCTGCCGGTGGTGAACGCGAGCGCGCGTATCGTCTTCCTCGTGACCGGCGAGGACAAGGCCGACGCCGTCCGGCGTGTCTTCTCCGGGCCGCCCGACCCGCAGGCGCCGGGCTCGCTCGTCGACGGAGAGGCCGTCGCGCTGCTCGACCCGGCGGCGGCCGCGCGGCTATGACCGAGTGGGCTCCGGACAGGGGCGTCACGGCCAGCCCGTTCCCGCCGATCGCCGAGTACGGCTTCCTGTCCGACTGCGAGACCTGCGCTCTGCTGGCGCCGAACGGGAACGTGGAGTGGCTGTGCCTGCCGCGCTTCGACTCGCCCAGCGTGTTCGGCGCGGTCCTCGACCGCGACGCCGGCGGCTTCCGGCTCGGCCCGGCGGACGTCGAGGTGCCGGCGGCGCGCCGCTACCTGCCGGGAACGAACGTGCTCGAGACGAGCTGGGGCACCACCGGCGGCTGGATCATCGTGCGCGACGTGCTCCTGATCGGGCCGTGGCACCACGAGCGCGACCGCTCGGAGACCCACCGCCGCGCGCCGACCGACTACGACGCCGACCACGTGCTGCTGCGGATGATCCGCTGCGTGAACGGCGAGATCCAGGTGACGATGGACTGCGACCCGCGCTTCGACTACGGGAGCAAGCTGGGCTCGTGGGAGTTCACCGGCTCCGGCTATCACGAGGCCGTCTGCCGCGCCGAGGACTGCGACGTGGAGCTGCAGGCTCACGAGCGACATGAACATGGGCTTCGAGGGGCCGCGCGCGACCGCCCGGACGCTGATGCACGAGGGCGACACCGTCTTCGTGGCGCTCTCGTGGTCGGAGCACCCCGCCCCGCAGACCTACGAGGACGCCTACGACAGGCTCGTCTGGACCGCGCACCACTGGCAGCACTGGCTCGACCACGGCAACTTCCCCGACCACCCGTGGCGCACACACCTCCAGCGCTCGGCGCTGACACTCAAGGGGCTCTCCTACGCGCCGACGGGCGCGCTGGTCGCGGCGGCCACCACCTCGCTCCCCGAGACCCCGGGCGGCGAGCGCAACTGGGACTACCGCTTCTCGTGGATCCGGGACTCCACCTTCATGCTCTGGGGGCTCTACACGCTCGGCTTCGACTGGGAGGCCAACGACTTCTTCTACTTCATCGCGGACATCGCCGAGGGCGAGCAGGACGACCTCCAGATCATGTACGCGATCGACGGC
Organism: uncultured Thermoleophilaceae bacterium; assembly: GCA_963771715.1. Taxonomy (GTDB): domain Bacteria; phylum Actinomycetota; class Thermoleophilia; order Solirubrobacterales; family Thermoleophilaceae; genus JACVRW01. Next base: position 116,582 of record CAVYUQ010000018.1, on the reverse strand, counting down.
AACGGCGAGATTCCGGAGTTGACGCTCGACCATCTCTCCGGCTACGAGGGCGCGCGGCCCGTGCGCGTCGGGAACGGCGCCTACAGGCAGGAGCAGCACGACGTCTGGGGCGCGCTGCTCGACTCGATGTACCTGCACACGAAGTCGCGCAACCACCTCGACGACCGGATCTGGCCGATCGTCAAGCACCAGGTGGAGGCGGCGCTGACCAAGTGGAAGGAGCCCGACCGCGGCATCTGGGAGATCCGCGGGGAGCCGAAGCACTTCACCTCGTCGAAGATGATGTGCTGGGTGGCGGCCGACCGCGGCGCGCGCCTCGCGGAGATCCGCGGCGAGCTGGAGCATGCGGCGCGCTGGCAGTCGGCGGCGGACGAGATCCAGGAGGACATCCTCGAGAACGGCCTCGACGAGCGCGGCGTGTTCACCCAGCACTACGACACCGAGGCGCTGGACGCCTCCCTCCTGTTGACCGTGCTCACCCGCTTCCTCCCCTCGGACGACGAGCGCGTGGTGAAGACCGTGCTCGCAATCGCGGACGAGCTGACCGAGGAGGGCATGGTCCTCCGCTACCGCACCGACGAGACCGACGACGGGCTGTCGGGCGAGGAGGGCAGCTTCGCGATCTGCTCGTTCTGGCTCGTGTCAGCGCTCGTCGAGATCGGCGAGGTGCGGCGCGCCCGCGACCTGTGCGACAAGCTGCTCTCGTACGCGAGCCCGCTCGGGCTCTACGCCGAGGAGATCGACCCTCGCTCAGGCCGCCATCTCGGGAACTTCCCGCAGGCCTTCACGCACCTGGCGCTGATCAACGCGGTCATGCACGTGATCCGCGCCGACCAGGGGCTCGAGCTCGGCCACCTGCCGCTGGGCCGCGAGCTGACCAGGCAGCGCTCCTCGCAGAGCTAGCCAGGCACTCGCGCCCGCCGCGAATAGGCCTTAGCATTCGATGAACCTGCACATATCTGGAGGGTCCCATGTCTCTGAGCGGGTCAACTCCCGAGCAGCAATACCAGCATCGCCCCGACCTGCAGCTCCTCGGCGACCTCGGCGAGATCCTCAAGCGCGAGGGCTACGCGAAGCTCTGCAGCGATCCCAGCAGCCTCGGCTCGACGCTGGATGTGTCGAGGTGGGCCGGCCTCACCGTGATGCTCTGGTCGGCGTTCAGCGTCGCGCTGGTCACGGCCGACGCTCTCGGTGGGGCCGACGTGGGAATCGCGCTCCTGATGGGAGCGGCGCTGTTCGCGGCGATCTTCGCGGCGGGGGTCGCACTCGTTCGCGTCTGGGAGGCGGGCGCCGACATCCTCGTGTGGATAGTCCTGTTGCTGATTCCCGCCACGTTCGCATGGCAATGGATCGCCGACGGGATCGAATCGACGCGCACGACCCACCTTCTTCCACTCACGATCGCGGCGGCGGCGCTGCTCCTATCCCCGCTTTCGCGCATCCAGCGGCCGTCTGGCTCGCGGGTCTCTCGCATCGGGAACGTCCTGGCGGCGGCGCCCTGGTTGGTGCCGATCACGCTGCTGATCGTGGTGGTCCCGCTCTTCAGCGAGGACCTCTGGCGCCTCGCCTCCGAGGTGAGCTTCCTACGGGTCGTCGAGCTCGCCTCGGTCACGGTCGTTCCGATGGTGGTCTTCGTTCTGTGGCGGCTGCTGGTTCAGCAGTTCGACGACGTCGTCAAGCGCGCGGCGGCCACGGTCGCGGAGCGGCCCTCGGAGGCGGTACGAGAGGTGATCGACGAGATCGCGCTGAAGAGCCGCCGTATCACCGGGCTCGGTCGCCTTGGCGCGGATGTCAGCCGGGCCTGGCGCCGAGTGTTCGGCGGGAGCTCCTCGAAGCCCGAGGACCTCGACGCCGCGGCGGCCACGCGGACGCTTGAAGAGTCCTACCGGGCGCCGGCGTTCGACTACTACGTCAGTTACGTCGGCGCGCACCTGAGGGGCACCTTCGGGCTCCAAATGGTCACCCGCATTCTCCTCCTCGTCTGCGCAGTCCTGATCGGGTCGACCCTCTACATCTACACGATCGCGGGGATCGCGATCTCCGCGGAACGCGCGCGTATCTGGACCGGCCACGCGACGGTCTCGACGCTCGACACCTGGTTCGGGTTCGCCGTGCCCACCGGGCCGCATCTGTGGGTCGCGAGCGTCATGGCGGTCATCTCCACGGCGATCTTCCTCGCTCTCGTCATCACTACGCAGGAGATGGAGACGGCCTTCCAGCAGAGCGCGACGAGAGGGCCGGTCCAGCGCTGCCTGGCGCTCGCGGTGCCGTTCGCGAAGCTCTTCGCGGACGGTGGGCGGTCCACGCTCCACCCGATCGAGGGTCCGAGCGGATCCGAGACGGTCTCGGGAATCCCCACTCCCAAGCTCGAGCTGGTGAGCCCGGGCAGGGCGGCACGGTGGTACGCCTGGAAGGCGGAGGACACCGGCAGGGTCTGGTTCGGCGCGGACGCCAAAGGCTGGGAGACGTCAATCGCCGTGTATGTCCATGGAGACCGGCTGACACCGGTGGACCGTGAGACCCCAGGCCACGCGAGCGGGCGCTTCAGCTTCGAAGCCAAGGCGGGCACGGACTACCGGATCATGGTCGACGGCTTCAAGGACAGCGCGGACCCCGAGGACGAGGCGATCCAGTTCAGCTGGCTCCTCAACGACGAGCTGAGCGCGGCCTTCCCGCTCCGGGGCGCGAGCGGCAGCGTGCACGGGCACAACCGGCACGCCAAGAGGGAGGCCGGCGAGCGCCAGCACGCGGGCATGGCCGGCGGGGCATCCGTGTGGTACCGCTGGACGGCGCCGGCGACGGGCAGGGCGACGTTCAACACCGCCGGGAGCAGCTTCGACACCCTGCTCGCGGTGTATCAGGGCCCGAGCATGAAGGAGCTCGAGGAGATCGAGTCGAACGACGACGACGACGAGCTCGGCCTCCAGAGCCGCGTCGACCTCGATGTGATGGAGGGGGAGGAGTACCTGATCGCGGTCGACGGCCACGAGGGGGCCACGGGCGCGGTGGTGCTGAACTGGGGACCGCCCGCGAACGGCTCGCTGGCCACCGCGCAGCCGCTGGAGGGCCGTTTCGGGTACGTCCCCGACGGGAATACGACGGGCGCCTCGAGCGAGGACTGGGAGCCTCAGCACGCGGGCCTGCCCGGCGGCGCGTCCATCTGGTACCGCTGGCGTGCCCCGGCAGACGGCATCGTCACCTTCAGTTCCGGCAGCATGGATTTCGAGACCTTGCTCTCCGTCTACCGCACTCGGGCGGAGGGCGGGCTGACCGAGGTCGACGCCGACCGCAACGCACTCCACAGCTCGGCCCACAGCGAGGTCACGATCGTCGCCGAGGAGTCGGTCGAGTACGTCATCGCAATCGACGGCTACAACGGCGCAACCGGTGCGGTGTGGCTCGGGTGGTACTACCCCCCGCCGAACGACAGGCTCGAGGCAGCCGAGGAGATCGAGAACCCGAGCGGGCTCCTGGAGGGGCATAACCGAGGCGCGACCAAAGAGCAGGGTGAACCGGATCACGCCGGTAGTGCCGGTGGGCCGTCGGTCTGGTACCGGTGGCGAGCGCCCGTTGCCGGTGAAGTGACGTTCGAGACGGCGGGGAGCGGCTTCGACACGCTTCTCGCGGTCTATCGCGGGTCCGAAATGGAGACCTTGGAGGAGGTGGCCTCCAACTCCCCGCCGGACTTTTCGGCGCCCGTTCGCTTCGAGGCGAGCGAGGGCGAGACGTACCTCATTGCGGTTGACGGGGACGAAGGGCAGATGGGCGAGATCGTGCTCAGGTGGCACTCGCCGCCGTCGAACGACGACTTCGAGGCGGCCGAGGCGATCCACGGCGAGCACGGCACGGCACACGGGCACAACCGCGGGGCAGGCGAACAGGAGGGGGAGCCGCTCCACGCCGACACGGTCGGCGGTCGATCCATCTGGTACCGCTGGCGGTCCCCCGGGGACGGCGAGGCGACGTTCGACACGGTGGGGAGCGGCTTCGACACGCTGCTTGCCGTCTACAGAGGCGATGCGATCGATGACCTGGAGCCGGTCGCGGCCAACGACGATGCGCCCGGGCTCGGCGTCCTGAGCCTGGTCCGCTTTGCGGCAGAGAAGGGAACCGAGTACGCGATCGCGGTGGCCGGCTACGAAGGTCGCTCGGGGGATGTCGCCCTCAACTGGGTTCTCGTCGCCCCGCCTGGCAACCACGACTTTGCCGACGCGGCCCGGATCTCCGGGTCCAGCGGAACGGTGCGAGGCACCAACAGGGGAGCGGGGCGCGAACCGGACGAGCCGGTCCATGCCGACAGGCCCGGCGGCGCGTCCATCTGGTACCGCTGGCAGGCACCTCATGCCGGGGCGGCGGTGTTCGACACCTACGGGAGCCGCTTCGACACGCTTCTGGCCGTCTACCGCGGGTCGAGCCTCGGCGAACTCGAGGAAGTCGCCGCCAACGACGACGCCGACGTGGTGGGCGAATACAGCAGGGTGGAGCTCGCGGCAGAGGCGGGCGACGAGTACTACATCGCGATCGACGGATACCTCGGGGCGTCAGGTGCGTCTGTCCTCAGGTGGGAGCTGTCGCAGGGCTAGCGCTCGAGCACGACCGAGGTCTCCACCTGGCGCTCCGGGATGTCCCAGTAGTCCCTGAGCAGCGCGGCGCCGTCCTCGCGGCTCAGCAGCTCGAAGCCGTGATGGCGGTAGAACCGAATCGCCCACTCGGCCGTGGCCCAGGTCCCGACCAGCATGCGCCGGGTGGCGGATGAGGCGATGTGCTCGAGCAACCTGCCGCCGACCCCCCGGCCCTGATGCTCTGGCCAGACGTAGGCGTGGCGGATCAGGTCGACCTCGCGCACGCGCTGGATGCCCATGATCCCGACGAGCTCGCCGTCGGCCTCGTAGCCCCAGAACGCGACGCCGGCGGCGATCTCGCCGTCCAGCTCCTCCGCGGGCATGTACGGGTCGTGCCAGCAATCGGCGGGGATGACGCCGCGATACGCCACGGCGGCGGCGTTGACGATCGCCAGGATGGCGTCGCGCTCGTCGTCCCGGCAGGGACGGATGGCGCCCGTCACTGGCGCTCGATGTTTCCCCGGCCGTGCAGGACGGTGAGGCCGACGAGCCGCGAGACCACCATCGCGATGTAGGCCACGCCCGCGAGCTGCTCGATCATCACGATTCCGCGCGCGAACGGCTTGATTGGGATCACGTCGCTGAGCCCGGTGCTGGAGAGGGTCGTGAAGCTGAGGAAGAGGAGCTCGACCCAGGTGCGCTCGCCGTTCGGGTTCATCGCGGCTGTGAAGGCCATGGGCTCGATCGCCTGGTAGACGGTGAACAGGTAGGCGAAGCCCCACGCGACGAGCGTGAACGTCGCGCCGACGGCGAACAGCTCGTCGCGGGTGATCACGTGGTCCTCGAGCATGTACGCGATCAGGGCGCCGGCGGCGTAGAAGTAGAGGACGGCCTCGAGCGCGGAGGAGTAGGGGAGCAGCGTGTCGTCCTGCGTGACCGCCTGGATCAGCAGCAGCACCGTCGCCGGCGTGCCGAGCAGGATCGCCGACCCAGGTGAGGCCGGGTGAGCTCCGCACGGCCAGCACCACGAGCCCGAGGATCGCGATGCCGAACACGCTGAAGAGGGCGCGGCCGACGTCGCTGCCCTCCATCGCCGGATAGATGAGCACGCCCGCGAGCTGAGCCGCGAGCAGGATCGCGGAGGGCTGGCGGCGTGCGAGCGAGAGCACGCCCGCAAGCTAGCCGCCCGCCCGGTCGTCCTAGGCGGCGACCTCGCGCAGCTCGTGGGTGTCCACGTCGTAGACGTAGGCGCGCGCGCCGTCCGGCAGCAGCGCGAGCTCGGCGCGTGCGTCGTCGTCGAGGTCGCCGTCCCGCGCCGCGCAGTCCGTGTGGAGAATCAGGGCGACCTTCTCGGTCCCGAGCGAGCGTGACGCCTCCAGCGAGCGCAGCACGTCCTCGGTCACCAGCGCCCCGGCGTTGCGGATCACGTGTGCGTCACCCACTTCGAGGCCCAGGGCACGCTCGACGTTGACGCGCGCGTCCATGCAGGTGACGACCGCGAGCTTTCTTGCGGGCGTGGGCGGCATGTGGCCTAGAGGCGGACGTCCGCCACCATCGCCGCGAACAGCGCGGCCAGGTAGCCAAGCGAGAACAGGTACAGGCGGAGCGCGTTGCGGCGCTCGGGGTGGCGCGTCAGGCGAACGGCGCCGTAGATGAACGCGGCGCCGAGCAGCACGGAGGCCACCAGGTAGGTCGCGCCGAACGCGCCGGCGCAGAAGGGCAGCTGGCTCACCGCGTAGAGCAGCACGGTGTAGAGCAGGATCTGGCGGCGCGTCTCGCGCTCGCCGCGCACGACGGGCAGCATCGGCACGCCCGCGCGCGCGTAGTCGTCCTTCATCAGGAGCGACAGCGCCCAGAAGTGCGGCGGCGTCCAGAAGAACACGATCGCGAACAGGTAGAGCGGGGTGCCCGCCAGCTCACCGGTGACCGCGGCCCAGGCCACCAGCGGCGGCACGGCGCCCGCGGCGCCGCCGATGACGATGTTCTGCGGCGTCGTGCGCTTCAGCCACATGCGTGTAGACGAGGACGTAGCCGAGCAGCCCGGAGAGCGAGAGCGCGGCCGCGAGCAGGTTGACGGTGGTCGCGAGCAGCACGAACGCGGCGGTGCCGAGGGCGATCCCGTAGACGAGCCCGGCCGCCGGCGATACCCGTCCCGAGGCCACCGGGCGGTCCGCGGTGCGTGCCATCGCGCGGTCGAGGTCGCGGTCGAGCACGTGGTTGATGGCGCCCGCGCCGCCGGCGGAGAGCGCCCCGCCGAGGCATGTGAGCGCGACCAGGCCGAGCGAGGGGTCGCCGGCCACGTACATCGTCGTCACGGTGATGAAGAGGAGGAGCGACTGCACCCTCGGCTTGGTCATCTCGAGGTAGTCCGAGACGGCCGTGCGCCAGGCGCCGCGTGTGGCGACGAGGGCTTCCATCAGGCGGCCACCGCCTCGGCGTGCCGCGGGGCGCGCTCGCGCGCTGGCGCGAGCTGGAGCGTGATGCCGAGCGTCGTGGCCCAGAGCAGCGTGCCAAGCATGAGGTGCAGCAGGATCAGGAGCTCGTACTCGTCGAGCCACACGTTCAGGGCGCCGACGAGGACCTGTACGGCGAGCAGCCCGGCGAGCGCCCAGGCGTGGCGCGTGAGCAGGCCGCGGCGCACCGCCACGACCACGAGCGCGATCACGAGCAGAGAGGCCAGGTACATGAAGGCGCGATGCGTCAGGTGGATGTCCACCAGCTCGGCCTTGCCGAACGGCATGAGCTCGCCGTTGCAGGTGGGGAACTCCTTGCCGCAGGCGTGGTGCGCGCCGTCGCCGAGCTGGTAGTCGGCGCGGCCGTAGTTCTGCGTGCCGGCCATGTAGCCGCCCGCCACGACGGTGCAGAGCACCGCCACGGAGGCGGCGATGCCGAGCGCGCGCATGCGCGGCCCTCCGTTAGTGACGCTCGCTCCGCTGACGCCGCGCCACAGGTGGAGCAACAGCCCCAGCAGCAGCATCGCGAGCCCGAGGTGCGCCGCGACGTAGACCTCCTCGAGGTTCTCCTCGACGGTCGCGCCGCCGAGTGCCCCCTGGGCGATCACGAGCACGAGCAGCGCGGCCGCGGGCGCGAGGAAGGCGCGCTGCCTGCGCCAGGCCAGCACGAAGATCGCGAGGATCATGAAGCCCACGATGATCGCGAGGACCCGGTGCGTGTACTCGACGATCGAGTTGAGGTCCACGCCCGGCACGACGTCGCCGTTGCAGAACGGCCAGCCGTGGAACCCGGAGCCCGCCGGCCCGCAGCCGAGGCCCGAATCCGACACGCGCACCACACCGCCCACGACGATGAGGACGAATGTGGCGATCCCCGTGGCGAGTACGAGCCGCCGCATTACAGGCTGCGCGGCGCGACGGGCTGCGCGACGGTCTCGGCCGGCCGTGCCGCGGCGGCCACCTCGCGGCGGATGTCCTTCATCGGCTCCACGCTGCGCACGCGCGGGACCACGTCGAAGTTGTTGGGCGGCGGGGGCGAGCTGGTGAACCACTCAAGCGTGTTGCCGCGCCATGGGTCATTGCCCACCCTCTGCCCGTTCTTGAGACTCAGAAGCACGTTGACGACGGTCACCAGCACGCCCACGCCGAGGATGAACGCGCCGATCGTCGAGATCAGGTTGTAGACCTCCACGCCGAGCGCGTCGTCGTAGTCGTAGATGCGGCGCGGCATGCCCTCGAGCCCCATCGAGTGCTGGACGAGGAAGGTCCCGAGGAAGCCCACGAACATGAGGCCGAACGAGAGCTTTCCGAGGAACTCCGACATCAGCCGGCCGGTCATCTTCGGGAACCAGTAGTAGAGGCCGGCGAAGATCCCGAAGACCGAGCCGCCGAAGAGCACGAAGTGGAAGTGCGCCACGACGAAGTAGGTGTCGTGGAGGTACCAGTCCACCGGGAAGATCGCGAGGATCACGCCCGAGATCCCGCCGATCGTGAACAGGGCGGGGAGCGCGGCCGCGAACAGGAGCGGCGTCTTCATCACGATCTGGCCGCGCCAGAGCGTCGCGATCCAGTTGAAGATCTTGATGCCCGTGGGCACCGCGATCGTGAACGACGCGAGCATGAAGAAGGCGAGCACCACGGTCGGCGTGGGCGTCGTGAACATGTGGTGCGCCCACACGAGCAGGCCGAGGAACGCGATCGCCACCGTGGACGCGGCGATCGCCTTGTAGCCGAAGATCGGCTTGCGGGCGAACACCGGCAGGATCTCCGAGATCATCCCGAAGACGGGCAGGATCATGATGTAGACCTCGGGGTGCCCGAAGAACCAGAACAGGTGCTGCCACAGCAGCGGGTCGCCGCCGGCGGCCGGATCGAAGAAGCCGGTGCCGAAGTGGCGGTCCGTCAGGAGCATCGTCACGCCGGCCGCGATCGAGGGCAGCGCGGCCACCAGCAGGTAGCTGTAGACGAGGATCGACCAGATGAACAGCGGCATGCGGCCCCAGCCCATGCCGCGTGCGCGCATGTTGTGGATCGTCGCGATGAAGTTGATCGCGCCGAGGATCGAGGAGAGGCCCGTGAGGTGGATCAGGAAGATCCAGGCGTCCACGCCGCCTCCGCCGCTGAACGCGTCGTCGGAGAGCGGCGGGTACATCGTCCAGCCGGCCTGCGGGGGCTCGAAGAAGATGCTCGCGTAGAACGCGACGCCGCCGAACAGGAGCAGCCAGAACGAGAGCGCGTTGAGCTTCGGGTAGGCCATGTCCCGCGCGCCGATCATCAGCGGGACCATGTAGTTGCCGAAGCCCGCGAGCACGGGGACGACGAACAGGAAGACCATCGTCGTGCCGTGCATCGTGACCAGCCCGTTGTAGGTCTCCGGGCTGACGAGCGTGTTGCTCGACTGCGCCAGCTGGAGGCGCATGATCAGCGCCTCGACGCCACCCAGGATGAAGAAGATGAAGGTGGCGACCAGGTAGAGGATCCCGATCTTCTTGTGGTCGGTCGTCGTCAGCCAGCGGAGCCAGCCGCTCTGCTGCGGGCGCAGCCCGTGCATGACGATCTCCGGGCGCGCACTAGCGTTCTCCTCGGACCCCTCGCGCTGCTTGCGCTGCTCGGCGAGCGCCTCGCCGGCCGCCTGGATCTCGTCACGCTTGTCCTGCGCCCAGCTCTGGAACTCGTCGGGCGTCACCGCCCGGACCGAGGCGCGCATGTCGGCGTGGTTCGGCCCGCACAGCTCCGCGCACTGGCCGCGGTAGACGCCCTCCCTGCCCGCCGGGACCTTGAACCAGCTCTCGTTCACGTGGCCCGGCACGGCGTCCGCCTTCGGGCCGAACTTGGGGATCCACCAGGAGTGGATCACGTCGGAGGCCTCGATCTCGAGGACGACCGTGGTGTCGGTGGGGACCACCATCTCGTTGTAGGAGAAGAGCTGGCCTTCGCCGGGATAGTCGTAGCGCCAGATGTACTGCTGGCCGTTCACGCGGATGCTGAGCACCGGGCCGCCGTCCTTCGGCGGGTCGGGCTGGTCGATCGAGGCGAACTGCGCCTGTGACGCGCTGAGCCCGTTGGGGCCCGAGGCGGGCGGGTTCTCGATGTCGTCGAGGTAGAGGAACGTGACGACGGTCAGCACCACGAGGATCGACGCGGCGCCCAGGGTCCAGCCGATCTCGAGCGGCGTGTTGCCGCGGATCTGGTCGGCCCGCCCGCCGCGCCGGGCGCGGTGCTTGACGAGCGACCAGATCAGCGTGCCCCAGACCAGCAGGAAGATCACGATCCCGATGTAGAACGTGAGCTTGTAGAGCGTGTCGATGTCGTCCGCGTTCTGCGACCCGCCCGACTCGGGCGTGAGCGCGTCAGCGAACGCGGACGGAGCCCAGATCAGGGACGCAAGAAAGACCGCACCGAGGGCGGTCAGGAGCAGGCGTCTTGGCGTGCCGGCGGGCAAGGCCGCGGCATCATATCTCCGGCCCCGGAACGGGCTCCACTTCGTGCCCGATGGCACTCGGGGGTCTGACCCCGTGTTGGCGCGAGCGCTGCGGCCGGGTCTCCCACGGGGTCAGACCCCCTGGAAGGCGGGCTCCCGCTTCTCGACGAAGGCCGTCACGCCCTCTTGGAAGTCCTGCGTCCTGGCCAGCGCGTGCTGAAGCTCGGCCTCCAGGTCGAGCTGCCCGTCGAGGTCCGGGTAGAGCATCCGGTTGAGCGCCTGCTTCGAGCCGGCGTACGAGCGTGTGGGGCCCTCCGCGAGCTTCGCCACCAGCGCGTTCGCCTCGTCCATGAGCCGGTCGTCCGGGTGGACGTGGTTCACGAGCCCCCACTCGAGCGCCCGCTCCGCCGGGACGCGCTCGCCGAGCAGGGCCATCTGGAACGCCCGCGCCTTGCCCACGGCCGCCGGCACGAACAGCGTCGAGCCGCCGTCGGGCATGAGGCCGATGTTCACGAAGGCGAGCCCGAAGTAGGCCGACTCGGCAGCCAGGACGAGGTCGCACGCGAACGCGAGCGACGCGCCGATCCCGACCGCCGGGCCGTTGACGGCGGCCACGACCGGCTTCTCGAGCCGCCGCACGCCCGCGATGATGGGGTGGTAGACGTCGGTCAGCTCCTTGCGGATGTCCGGCATGCCGTCGTCGGGATCGGGGTCGAACCCGGCCTTCAGGTCGGCGCCGGACGAGAAGCCGCGCCCCGCGCCCGTGATCAGCACCGCGCGGACGCCCTCGTCGGCGGCGTCGCCGGTGATGACCTGCTTGAGCTCCTGGCCGAACTCCTCGGTCCAGGCGTTCAGCGAGTCCGGGCGGTTGAGGGTGACGCGGCCGATGCCGCCGTCCTGTTCCCAGATGACGTTCATGGCGCCAGCGTAAACGGCAGCGGTAAGGGGGGTGTTAGGTCACTTGACCGCGTAATACGCGGTCAGATTGCCTCGGACCCCCGAAGCACCCCTTCAGTGCCGTCGTTCATCTGTCCACCACGCGCTTGCGCGTTATGCAAGACGGTGGTTTCCTTCCAGGCGCCGAAAACCATCGGCCCAGCTGGCCCCTGGGCTTCAAACGCAGCACTGGTCCGAGGAGGAAGGTTGGCCGGTACCAAGACCGAAGGGTCCGCCACGAGGCGCTCGACGCCCGGCAAGGCGAATGGGGCCGGCCGAACCGCCACCGAACAGCCCTCTGCCGGGAACGGCGCCGGCACCGAGCCGGCCGTGCTCGAGGAGATCCTCGACGCCCTGGTCGCCGCGCGCGACGGCGACTTCTCGCGGCGCCTCTCGCGGCGCCGCCGCGGCCTGCTCGGCGAGATCGCGGCCGCCTACAACGACCTCGTCGCGATGAACGGGAGCATGGAGAAGGAGCTCGGCCGCATGCGCCGCGTGATCGGCCGCGAGGGACGGATGGACCAGCGCGCGTCGCTCGGCTCCGCGGGCGGCGGCTGGAACTCGAGCGTCGAGTCGCTGAACGCGCTCATCGACGACCTCGTGCGCCCGACCACCGAGGTTGCGTCGGTGCTCGACGCGGTCGCCGACGGCGACCTCGACCGCAAGATGGCTCTCACCATCGAAGGCCAGCCGGTGAAGGGCGAGTTCCTCCGGATCGGCACCACCGTGAACACGATGGTCGACCAGCTCTCGTCGTTCGCGGACGAGGTCACGCGCGTGGCGCGCGAGGTGGGCACCGAGGGCAAGCTCGGCGGCCAGGCCGAGGTGAAGGGCGTGTCGGGGACCTGGCGCGCGCTCACGGAGTCGGTGAACGGCATGGCGTCCAACCTCACCGACCAGGTGAGGAACATCTCGCACGTCGCGCAGGCCGTCGCGCGCGGCGACCTGAGCCAGAAGATCACCGTGGAGGCCAAGGGCGAGGTCGCCGAGCTGGCCGACACGATGAACGAGATGACCGACACGCTCGCGATCTTCGCCGAGCAGGTCACGAGCGTCGCGCGCGAGGTCGGAACCGAGGGCCAGCTCGGCGGCCAGGCCGAGGTGCCGAACGTCTCGGGCACGTGGAAGGACCTCACGGATTCGGTGAACGGAATGGCCTCGAACCTCACGAGCCAGGTCCGCAACATCGCCCAGGTCATGACGGCGGTGGCCGGCGGCGACCTGACGCAGCGGATCACCGTGGACGTGAAGGGCGAGATCCTCGAGCTCAAGGTCACGACGAACACGATGGTCGACCAGCTCTCGTCGTTCGCCGACGAGGTCACGCGCGTCGCGCGCGAGGTCGGAACGGAGGGCAAGCTCGGCGGCCAGGCGGAGGTCCCGAACGTGGCGGGCACCTGGAAGGACCTGACGGACTCCGTGAACCTGATGGCCTCGAACCTCACGAGCCAGGTGCGCGACATCGCCCAGGTGACGACCGCGGTGGCCGAGGGCGACCTCTCGCAGAAGGTGACCGTGGACGTGCAGGGCGAGATCGCGGAGCTGAAGGAGACCGTGAACACCATGGTCGACCAGCTCTCCTCGTTTGCGGACGAGGTCACGCGCGTGGCGCGCGAGGTCGGCACCGAGGGCATCCTCGGCGGCCAGGCGGAGGTGAAGGGCGTCTCCGGAACGTGGCGCGACCTGACCGAGTCGGTGAACTTCATGGCCTCCAACCTGACCGACCAGGTGCGCTCGATCGCGCAGGTCTCGACGGCGGTCGCCGACGGCGACCTCTCGCAGAAGATCTCCGTCGAGGCCAAGGGCGAGGTGGCCGCGCTGGCGGACACGATCAACAAGATGGTCGACCGGCTGCGCTCGTTCGCTGCCGAGGTCACGCGCGTGGCGCGCGAGGTGGGAACCGAGGGCAAGCTCGGCGGCCAGGCCGAGGTCGAGGACGTGTCCGGCACCTGGCGCGGACTCACGGAGAACGTGAACTCGATGGCCTCGAACCTGACCGATCAGGTCCGCAACATCGCCGAGGTCACGACCGCGGTGGCGAACGGCGACCTGTCGAAGAAGATCACCGTCGACGCCAAGGGCGAGATCCTCGAGCTGAAGAACACCGTCAACACGATGGTCGACCAGCTCAACTCGTTCGCGGCCGAGGTCACGCGCGTGTCCAAGGAGGTCGGCACGGACGGCAAGCTCGGCGGCCAGGCCGAGGTCGAGGACGTGGCCGGTACGTGGCGCAGCCTCACCGAGTCGGTGAACTTCATGGCCTCGAACCTGACCGACCAGGTGCGCTCGATCGCTCAGGTCACGACGGCCGTGGCGAACGGCGACCTGTCGAAGAAGATCACCGTCGACGCCAAGGGCGAGATCGCGGAGCTGAAGGAGACCATCAACACGATGGTCGACCAGCTCAACTCGTTCGCCGCGGAGGTCACGCGAGTGGCCAAGGAGGTCGGCACCGAGGGCAAGCTCGGCGGCCAGGCCGAGGTGGCCGGCGTCTCGGGCACGTGGCGCGGGCTCACCGAGTCGGTGAACTTCATGGCCTCGAACCTGACCGACCAGGTCCGCAACATCTCCCAGGTCGCACAGGCCGTGGCGCGCGGCGACCTCACCCAGAAGATCACGGTCGACGCCAAGGGCGAGATCCTGGAGCTGAAGGACACGCTCAACACGATGGTCGACCAGCTGTCCTCGTTCGCCGACGAGGTCACGCGAGTGGCCAAGGAGGTCGGCACCGAGGGCAAGCTCGGCGGCCAGGCGCAGGTCGAGGGCGTGTCCGGCACCTGGCGCGGGCTCACGGAGAACGTGAACCAGCTCGCGTCGAACCTGACGACTCAGGTGCGCGCGATCGCCGAGGTGTCCACCGCGGTGACCCAGGGCGACCTGACGCGGGCGATCGAGGTGGAGGCGAGCGGAGAGGTCGCGGACCTCTCGGACAACATCAACCAGATGATCGCCAACCTGCGCGAGACGACCCGCCAGAACGAGGAGCAGGACTGGCTGAAGACGAACCTCGCGCGGATCTCGGGCCTGATGCAGGGCCAGCGCAACCTCGAGACGGTCTCGCAGCTGATCATGTCCGAGCTGTCGCCGGCGGTCGGCGCCCAGCACGGCGCGTTCTTCTTCGCCGACCACGACGAGCACGGGGCCGGCTACGACCTGATGCTGCTCGCGAGCTACGGCTACACGAAGAAGGACGCCCTCACGCCGCGCTTCGCCCCCGGCGACGGCCTGGTCGGCCAGGCCGCCCACGAGAAGAAGCCGATCCGGATCGCCGACCCGCCGGCGGACTACGCGCAGATCGGGTCGGGCCTCGGCAGCTCGGCGCCGCGCGACATCATCGTCATCCCGGTGCTCTTCGAGGAGCAGGTGCTGGCCGTGATCGAGCTGGCGTCGTTCACGCCGTTCAGCGAGATCATCCTCCAGTTCCTCGACCAGCTGACGGAGACGATCGGCGTCGTGCTCGCCACGATCACCGCGAACGTCCGGACCGAGGAGCTGCTCCAGCAGTCCCAGTCCCAGTCGCAGGAGCTACAGGAGCAGTCCGAGGCGCTCCAGCGCCAGCAGATGGAGCTGCAGGCGACGAACGAGGAGCTCCAGGAGAAGGCTGAGCAGCTCGAGCGCCAGAACCGCGACATCGAGATCAAGAACCGCGAGATCGAGCTGGCCCGCAGCTCACTGGAGGAGAAGGCGGAGCAGCTCGCGCTGAGCTCGAAGTACAAGTCCGAGTTCCTCGCGAACATGTCGCACGAGCTGCGCACGCCGCTGAACTCGCTGCTGATCCTCTCCAAGGTGCTGTCGGCGAACGAGACGGGGAACCTCACCGCGAAGCAGGTCGACGCGTCCGCGACGATCCACAACGCGGGCTCGGACCTGCTCGCCCTGATCAACGACATCCTCGACCTGTCCAAGGTCGAGGCCGGGAAGATGGACGTGCACGCCGGCCGCACCGAGCTGAGGTCGGTGCGCGAGTTCGTGGAGCGCTCGTTCTCGCCGATCGCGGACGAGAAGGGCCTCGACTTCTCGATCGTCCTGGCGCCCGACGCGCCGGAGCAGATCTCGACCGACGAGCAGCGCCTCCAGCAGGTGCTGAAGAACCTGCTCTCGAACGCGTTCAAGTTCACCGACTCGGGCTCCGTCCGGCTCAAGATCGGACGCCCGGCGCCGGACGCGCATTTCGGCACCGACGCGCTCGCCCGCTCAGAGAGCGTCGTTGCGTTCTCCGTGATCGACACCGGCATCGGCATCCCGCCCGACAAGCTGCGCCTGATCTTCGAGGCGTTCCAGCAGGCGGAGGGCTCGATCAGCCGCCGCTTCGGCGGCACCGGGCTCGGACTCTCGATCAGCCGCGAGATCGCGCGCCTGCTGGGCGGCGAGATCCATGTGGACAGCACCGAGGGCGAGGGCTCGGCGTTCACGCTCTTCCTGCCGAGCACCGCGCCGGCGCCGCCCGACGCAGGCGCTCGAGGGGACCGTCCCGCCGTCAGCTGGCGGCCACAAGGTCGCGGCGGCGCGCCGAGAGCGCCGCGCTGCCCGAGCCGCTCACGGACGACCGCGCCGACCTGCCCGCCGGCGAGCGGGTGGCGCTCGTGATGACGGAGGACCGCGAGCTCGCGCGGAGCGCGGTCGACGTGGCGCACGACCACGGCTTCAAGTGCCTGCTCGCGCTGCGCGGCGACGCCGGGCTCGCGCTCGTCCACGAGTTCATGCCCGACGCGGTGATCGTGAGCCGCGACCTGCCGCAGCTGAACGGCGAGGCCGTGCTCGACCACCTGAAGCGCCACCCGGAGACGCGCCACCTGCCCGTGTACGTGCTCGGCGGCGAGGACGGCGGGCACGACCTCGCGGCATGCCGGCGCGCTCGGCTCGCTGACGGAGCCGGCGACGCCGGAGCGGCTCGGCGGGGTGTTCGAGGAGCTCGGCCGACTTCCTCGACCGGCGCACTCGGGCTCGGTGCTCGTGGTCGAGGACGACGAGCGCGAGCGCGAGGCGCTCGTGCGACCTGATCGGCGGCCCCGACGTGCGCGTCGTCGGCGTCGGCTCGCGCGAGCAGGCGCTCGCCGAGCTCGACGCGCGGCGACTTCGACTGCATCGTGCTGTCGCCTGGGCTCGAGGACGGCACGGCTTCCCGCTGCTCGAGCGGATCAAGCGGGCCAAGCGCTTCCGCGACCTGCCGGTGATCGTCCACACAGGCAGGGAGCTGTCGCCGAAGGACGAGGCGCGGCTCAAGCGCTACGCCGAGTCGATCGTCGTGAAGGACGTGCGCTCACCCGAGCGCCTGCTCGACGAGACCTCGCTCTACCTGCACCGCGTCGAGTCGCGGCTGCCGGCCGACAAGCGCCAGATGCTCGAGCACCTGCGCATGGCCGACGACGTGTTCGAGGGCAAGAAGGTGCTGATCGTCGACGACGACGTGCGCAACGTGTTCGCGCTGACGAGCGTCTTCGAGCGGCGCGGGATGGAGGTCGCTGTTCGCCGAGAACGGCCGCGAGGGCATCGAGGCGCTCAAGTCGAACCCCGACGTCTCGCTCGTCCTGATGGACATCATGATGCCCGAGATGGACGGCTACGAGGCCACGCGCGCCGTCCGCGAGATGCCCGAGTTCGAGCGCCTGCCGATCGTCGCGCTCACCGCGAAGGCGATGAAGGGCGACCGCGAGAAGAGCATCGCCTCGGGCGCCTCCGACTACATCACGAAGCCCGTCGACGTCGACCAGCTCCTGTCGCTGATGAGGGTCTGGCTATACCGGTAAGCGGCGCCATACTCGTCGTCGACGACCAGCCGGAGAGCCTGGTGGCGCTCGCACCGTGCTGGAGCCGCTCGGCCGCGAGGTGGTCACCGCGCCGTCCGGCGAGGAGGCGCTCCAGCGGCTGCTCCACGACGACTTCGGCGTGATCGTGATGGACGTGCGCATGCCCGGGCTCGACGGCTTCCAGACCGTCGAGCTGATCAAGCGCCGCGACCGCCACGAGGACACCGCGGTCATCTTCCTCACCGCCGGCGACGCCGACACCGAGCAGATCACGCGCGGCTACTCGGCCGGCGCCGTCGACTACATGCTCAAGCCGGTCGACCCCGACATGCTGCGCTCCAAGGTGGCGATGCTGCTCGAGCTCGCAGCAGAAGAGCGCCGAGCTGCGCGAGTCCGAGGAGCGCTTCCGGGCCGCCTTCGAGGGCGCCCCGATCGGGATGGGGCTGAGCACGGTCCACGGGCGCTGGCTCGAGGTCAACGACGCGCTCTGCGAGCTGCTCGGCCGCTCGCAGACGCAGCTGCTCCGCGCAGCCGCTCTGGGACCTCGTGCACCCGGACGACCGCGAGACGCGAGCGCGACGCCGTGCGCGCGGCTCGCTCCACGACCGCCCGCTCTTCGCACCAGTCGGAGAAGCGCTTCATGCGCAACGACGGCGAGCTCGTGCACGCGATCGTGAGCGTCTCGCTCACCGCCGACAGCCACGACCGCCCGCAGGGCTACATCTGGCAGGTCGTCGACGTGACCGAGCAGCGCCGCGCCGAGGCGGAGCGCGCCGCGCGCGCCGAGGCGGAGGCCGTGGTCCAGACGATCGCGAAGCTGCAGCAGGTAACCGAGGCGGCGCTCGGGCACCTCGAGCTGGACGAGCTGCTCCAGCGTGCTCGTCGAGCGCGTCCGCGAGGTCTTCGGGGCGGACGCCGTCGCGCATCCTGCTGCGCGACGCAGCGAGGACGACGCAGCGGCTCACCGTGGGCGCGGCCGCGCGGCTTCGAGGCTCGAGGCCGGCGACGCCGGTGGCGCTCGCCGAGCGCGCTCGCGGAGGTCGTCGAGCGCAGCCGGCCCGTCACGATCGCCGACTTCTCGCGGCGCCGGCCTCGATCCGGCGCTCGGAGGCCGCGGGCGTCTCGCTCGGTCATGGCCGCGCCGCTGATGGTCAGGGGCCGGCTCGCCGGGGCGGTGGAGGTCGGCGCGCGCGCGGCGCGCCGCTTCACGCTCGAGGAGGAGAGCCTCCTGATCCTGATGGCCGACCGCGCCGGCCTCGCGATCGAGCACGCGCGCGCGTACGAGCGCGAGCTGTCGAACGTCGAGACGCTCCAGCGCAGCCTGCTGCCCGACCGGCTGCCGCAGCTCGAGGGCGTCCAGGTGGCCGCCCGCTACATGCCGGGTGGCGCCGACGTGGGCGGCGACTGGTACGACGCGCTCCAGCTCGAGGGCGGCCGCCTCGGCGTGGCGATGGGCGACGTGGTCGGGCACGGGCATCGGCGCGGCCGCGCTGATGGGGCAGCTGCGCCACGCGATGCGCGCCTACGCGCTCGAGGGGCACCCGCCCGCGGGCGTGCTCGACCGGCTCGACCGGCTCGTGCGCAGCCTCGAGGGCGGCCAGATGGCGACGCTGCTGTATCTGGTGGTCGAGCCCGACCGCTCCACCGCGCGCTCGCGAGCGCCGGCCACGTGCCGCCGCTCGTGATCAGCCCGGACGGCGAGGCCGGCTACCTCGAGGGCGCCCCGAACCCGCCGCTCGGCGTGTTCGAGAGCCCGAGCGCACAGCGAGGTCGACATCGAGCTCGAGCCGGGTTCGACGCTGGTCCTCTACACGGACGGCCTCGTCGAGCAGCGCGGCGTCTCGATCGACGTGGGCCTCGAGGCGCTGCGGGTGGCGGCCTCGCAGGATCCCGTGCCACCCGGACGAGCTCTGCGACCGGCTGGTGGACGCGATGCTCGCGATCCACCCGGCGAACGACGACATCGCGCGTGCTGGCGCTGCGCGCGCTCCCGACCGCGCCGCCGCCGCTGCACCTCGAGCTGCCGCTCGGACCCCGACCGAGCTCGGCCAGATGCGGCGCGAGCTGGGCCGCTGGCTCCGCGACGCCGGCGCCGCGGGCGAGGCGGTCGAGGTCGATCCAGATCGCCTGCCACGAGGCCTGCTCCAACTCGATCGAGCACGGCTACTCGTTCGGGCCGGGCGGCTGTGGGTCGACGCCGAGCTGCGACGAGGGGCGCGTGGTCCTGACGGTGCGCGACGAGGGCCACTGGATCGAGCGCCCGGACGGCCCGCCGCGCTACCGCGGGCAACGGCCTGCCGCTGATGCAGGCGCTCATGGACTCCGTCGAGCTGACGCACGAAGGCAGCGGGACGGCGGTGCGGATGTCGCGGAGCTCTGGCGCCGGACCGGGTGGCCGGCGGAGGCCTGAGGGCCGCGCTTTCGGGGCGAACGACGGCGTAAAGGGGGGTCTTCCGTCGATTTGACCGCGTATACGCGGTCTAACTGACGTCGGACCCCCCTTCAATGCCGTCGTTCGCCTGAGGAGGCGCTCCGCACGGACCTGCCAACCTTCGCCGCATGCTCCTCGACGCCCTCGAATGGCTCGGCCACTCGGGCTTCCGGGTCGCCGTCGGCCGCGCCTTCGTCTACATCGACCCCTACCGCGTCGCCGAGGACGCCCCGCCGGCCGACCTGATCCTCGTCACCCACGGCCACTACGACCACTTCTCGCCGCAGGACGTCGAGCGGCTCTCGAAGCGCGAGACCTGGCTCGTCGGCCCGGCGGCGGTGGCCGAGCGCGTGAGCGGCCAGGTCCACCGGATCGGCCCGGGCGAGATGCTCGACGACGAGCTCGTGCGCGGCGTCCACGTCGCGCCGTCGCGGCCTACAACACTTCGAAGCGCGACGCCGACGGCAAGCCCTTTCATCCGCGTGATGCGGGATGGGTGGGCTACGAGCTCAACGTCCGCGGGGAGCGGCTTTACCATTCCGGCGACACCGACGTGATTCCGGAGATGGACAGCGTCACCGGGGTCGACGTGGCGCTGCTGCCGGTGAGCGGCGTCTACGTGATGACCGCGCAGGAGGCCGCCGAGGCGGCCCGCCGCATCCAGCCGCGCGTGGCGGTCCCGATGCACTGGGGCTCGCACATCGGCACCGAGCACGACGCGCGCACGTTCGCCGAGAACGCTCCCGTGGAGGTGCGGATCATGGAGAAGGCTCAGTGAGCAAGGCGAGCAACCGCCAGCGGGCGGCTCTGCGGCGAATCGCGGCGGACGACCCGGAGCTCGCCGCGCGGCTGATCCTGATGACGCTGCCCGCGGCCGGCGGCCGCGACGTCTACGTACGCGCTCGAGGTCGAGGGGTTCGGTAGAGCACACACGTGGGCGACGGCGAAGCCGGACTTCCGCCTCAGCACCGACCCGCGAACGCTCGTCGAGCTCGCCACGGGTGCCTCGGGCCCGCTCGGGCCTGATGCTGCGCGGCAAGCTCCGCATCCGCGGCAAGCGAAGCAAGGCGCATGAAGCTGAGGCAGATGTCGGAGGGCGGGCTGGACCTGGCCGCGGTCGTCGAGAACGGCGGCACGCTCGACCCCGACGTCCTCTACCGCTCTCTGCCGTACATGATCGACCCGGAGTGGACGAAGGGCCACGACTTCACGGTGCGTACGTCGTGACGCGGCGAGGGCGGCGGACCTGGTACGTGAGGCGTGAACGACGGCGAGCCGCTCGAGGTGAGCCGCGACGGCGCCCGACGGCCGCGACGACGGCACGGCGACGGTCTCGTTCGACACCTACCAGCAGCTCGCCTCGGGGCAGGTCAGCCCGTCGATCGCGATGCAGAACCAGCTCACCATGATCGACGGCGAGATCCACCCGGTCACGCTGCTCGGCCGCTGGATCGCCCGCGCCCAGGGCATGGACGACGCCGAGCTCGAGCGCGAGGCCGGCAGCGCCGGCTCCAGGAGGAGCGCGCCGGCCTTACGCGACCGGGCGGCGACCGGGACGGCGACGGGCTGCTCGACTACCGCCAGCTCTACGCGCTCTGGGAGCGCCAGAACTGGAAGGCCACGGAGCTCGACTTCTCGGTGGACAGGGAGCAGTGGGTCACGAGCCCGCGCGAGGCGCAGGAGAGCACGATCTGGAGCCTCGGCTCCTTCTACGTGGGCGAGGAGCGCGTGACGGCCGACCTCGCGCCCTTCCTGCAGGCCGCCCCCACCGGGGAGATCGAGCTGTTCCTCGCGACCCAGCTCGTCGACGAGGCCCGCCACGCCGCCTTCTTCGACCGCTTCGGCGCCGAGGTGATGTGCCTCTCCGCGGACGACTTCCGCGGCCGCATGCGCGAGGTGGAGGAGATCCTGCTCTCGCCCTGGCGCGAGGTCTTCGACGACGGCCTGCGCGGCGTGGCGAAGCGGATCCAGGCGAAGCCCGACGACCTCGACCTGTTCGTCGAGGGCATCACGACCTACCACATGGTCGTGGAGGGCTTCCTGGCGGTGACCGGGCAGACGCTGATCCGCGACTACATGCTCGAGCACGCGATGTACCCGGGCTTCTGCGAGGGCTTCGGCCTCGTGGAGCGCGACGAGCACCGCCACGTGGCCTTCGGCGTGCGCTTCCTGCGCGACGCGATCCGCGAGGACGAGCGCCACCGCGCGACCGTCGAGCGGGTGGTCCTGGACCTCGCCCCGAAGGCGGCCTACGTGTTCGCGCCGCCCTACGTGACGGACGCCTCGGATACGTCTCCTACGGCTACACCTCGCGCCAGATCTACGGCTTCGCCTACCGCACGCTGAAGCGCCGCATGAAGGTGCTCGGCATCGAGATCCCGACCGCGGACGAGCTGATGCCGGGGCCGATCGACGGGACGACCGAGTTCGCGGCGGTGCCCGCGCGCCGGCCGGAGGCGGCCGCCTAACGGCGCGGCGTCGAACGGCTCAGGCGATCTCGAGGCGGCGGCCACGAGCTCGTCAGGCCAGAGCGCGGCGCCGGCCAGCAGCAGGCCGAGACCGATCATCGCCAGCGCCAGCGAGCTCGAGGCCGGTGCGCGGGAGGCGTCGCCGGCCGCCGCCTCGCCGCCGGGCGTCCGCCGCCGGTCGGCGCGTCCTCCTGGCCGTCCTCCTCGCCGTGGCGGCTGCTCGCCGTCGGGCTGCTCCTCGCCGGGCGGCTGCTCCTCGCCCTCCGGGCGTCGTGGGCGTCCTGCGCGGGCTCGGCGTCCGGCGCCGGCTCCGCCTGAACGGGCGCGCTCGGCCGCGGCGGACGGCTCGCCGCCGGGTCCGCGGTGGCGGGCGCGGCCGCACCGCCGCCGACCGTCGTCCGGCGGCGGCCGGCGCGGCCAGCGAGCAGGCATGCGAGACAGCGCGCGAGCCATGAGGAGGCGCTTGAAGTTCATCTCTGCGCCGCTCTTCGCCGCCGCGCGCGGATCCTCCGTCGATGCAGCGGAGGTTGCGGTTATGCTGGCGCGGCTTTGCGAAGTACTCGCGCCCTGCGAACGCTCGCGTGGGGCGCGGTGGCGGTGGGCGTCGCCACGCCCCTGGTCCGGCACCGGCTGCGGCTCCGGCCCGCGGCGGTGTCGGCGCTGTCATGGCCCGCCCCCGCCGCGCTCGCGCTCGCCGCTCCACGCACCCCGGTGCGCGACGCGGGCATCTACGCCCTCCAGATGTGGGTCTACTTCGCGCACTTCGACATGCCCGACGACGACCCGGACGCGCTGCTCGGCGCGGCTGAAGGTCGAACTATCCGATCCGCTGCGACCGCGCGATCGGGCTCGGCGACCTGCCCCACCACCGGCTCCAGCGCGCGCTCGGGCCGCGAGGGCCACGTGGGCGCGCTCGAGTACGGCGCTGTCGGCCGTCCACTGGAGCTGGTTCCTCGTCCCGCACGGGACGCTCGCCTACATGCTCGTGCGCCACCGCGACCTGTTCCCCCGCTCGGCGGTGCTGATGTCGGCCTGCTTCGACCTCGGCTGCGTCGTCTACTGGCTCGTCCCGACCGCGCCGCCCTGGTACGCGGGCGCGAACGGGCAGATGCCGCCGGTCCGGCGGATCATGGCCGAGGCGGGCGAGCGCTTCTGGAGACGTCTCTGGCACCCGCTTTACCATTCGCTGCAAGGCAACCCCTTTGCAGCCATGCCCTCCCTCCACTTCGGTACCTCAGTGATGGCAGCGCGGATCCTCTCGCAGGTCGGGCGGGGCCACGCGGCGGCGGGCTGGGCGTACGCGCTGACGCTCGGGTTCGGCCTGGTGTATCTCGGCGAGCACTACGTCATCGACCTCCTGGCCGGCCTTGCGCTGGCGGAGGGCATCTGGCGGGTCGCGCCCGCGTGCGGAGCCGGCGATCCGGATGATCGCCGCGGCCGTGCATCGACTGGAGCCGCGGGCCGGCTGATGGCGGCGGACGACCGCCGCCGCGAAGAGCGACTTCGATCTCGAGGGCGTCGAGTCCGTGGAGGGCGTCGACGCCGACGAGGAGCTGCGAGGTCGGCCGCTTCCAGGCGCTGCTCCAGGACCGGCGCAAGCTCGGGTCGGGGCTCCTGCTCGTGCTCCTGCTCATCGTGGCGATCTACGTGCTGTTCCCGAAGATCGTCGGCGCCGACGAGGCGCTCAGCGAACTTCGACGAGGCGAAGTGGTACTGGATCCTCGTCGCGATCGGGTTCAACGTGCTCGCCTTCGGAGCCTACGTCGCGCTCTTCCGCGGCGTGCTCGGCGGCACGCGCGACGACGACGTCCACCGCCGCCTCGACCTGCGCGCCTCGTACCAGATCACGATGGCCGGGCTCGCGGCCACGCGGATCTTCTCGGCGGCCGGGGCGGGCGGCATCGTGCTCACCTACTGGGCGCTTCGCAAGGCGGGCGTGCCGCGCCGGCGCGCGGCCTGCCGGATGGTCGCCTTCCTCGTACTCACCTACTTCGTCTACCTGTCCGCGCTCGTGGTCTTCGGCGTGCTGCTGCGCGTTCCGGCGTGCTGGCCGGCCGGCGCGCCGCTCGCCGGAACGGTCGTCCCGGCCGCCATCTCCGGCGGGATCATCATCCTGTTCCTGCTGATCGCGCGATCCCGCGACGACTTCGAGCGGCGGATCGAGCACTACGCGGGCGGCTACCGGCGGGCGCGCTACCTCCGGCGCATCGCGAAGGGGCCGGCGACGCTCGCCATGGGAACGCGCACCGCGATCGCGTACGTCAGGCACCCGAGCCGCGGGCTCCTTGCCGTGGGCGGCGCGGCCGGCTTCTGGGCCGCGAACATCGGCATCCTGTGGGCCAGCTTCGAGGCGTTCGGCGGCCATGTCCCGTTCGCCGTGCTCGTGCAGGGGTTCTTCGTGGGCATGGCGGCGAACCTGATCCCGTCGCCCGCCGGCGGCGTCGGGGCGGTGGACGCCGGCATGATCGGCGCCTTCTCGATCTTCGGCATCGACGACTCGGTCGTGTTCCCGGCCGTGCTCACTTACAGGGTGATCGCCTTCTGGCTGCCGATACCGCCGGGTATCGTCGCGTTCGTCCAGCTTCGCGGTACGGTGGCGCGGTGGGAGCAGGAGCGCGGTGCTCCCGCCTCCCCGATGGCTACACTTCAGAAAGTAAAGTAATGAGCGTGGAGACGAGGAAGATCGAGGACGTGGTGATCGTCGGCAGCGGCCCTGCCGGCTACACGGCTGCGCTCTACACCTCGCGCGCGGACCTTCACCCGCTGCTGATCGAGGGGTTCGCCTGGGGCGGCCTGCTCCAGCAGACGACCGACGTGGAGAACTACCCCGGCTATCCCGAGGGCGTGATGGGCCCGCAGATGATGCAGGACCTGCGCGACCAGGCGGAGCGCTTCGGTACCCGCTTCATCACGGACGACGCCACGAAGATCGAGCTGGCCTCCGAGCAGGGCGGCACGCACGTGGTGCACGTGGGCGGCAAGGAGATCCCGGCGCGCTCGGTGATCCTCGCGATGGGAGCCGAGCCGAAGAAGCTCGGCGTGCCGGGCGAGGAGGAGCTGTCGGCGCGCGGCGTCTCCTACTGCGCCACCTGCGACGCGGCCTTCTTCCGCGACGCGGAGACGATCGTGGTCGGCGGCGGCGACACCGCGATGGAGGACGCCACGTTCCTGTCGAAGTTCGCCGGCAAGGTGAGCATCGTCCACCGGAGGCCGGAGTTCCGCGCCTCGGCGATCATGCTCGACCGCGCTCGCCAGACCGACAACATCGAGCTGGTCACGCCCTACGTCGTGCAGAGCTTCCAGGCCGGCGAGAACGGGTCGCTGGGCCACGCGGTGCTCGAGAACGCCGACGACGGCTCCACCAAGGAGATCCCGGTCACCGGCGCGTTCGTGGCCATCGGGCACAAGCCGAACTCGCAGCTGGTCGAGGGGCAGCTCGACCTCGACGACGAGGGCTACGTGCTCGTCGAGGGCCGCTCGACGAAGACGAAGCTGCCCGGCGTGTTCGCCGCGGGCGATCTCACCGACCGCGTGTACCGGCAGGCCGTGACGGCCGCCGGCACGGGCTGCATGGCGGCCCTGGACGCGGAGGCCTACCTGCGCGACACCCCGATCGACCCAGAGGCCCACTGGGCCCCTGAGCCGGACCGGGTGGAAGCCGCGGCCGAGTCGGCCGCCGGCTAGTTGCCCACCTGGACCAACTGGGCGCGACAGCAGAGGTGCGCGCCGGAGCGCGTCGAGACACCGGAGTCTGAGGAGGAGCTCGCGCGCGTGGTGGCCGGAGCGCGCCGCGTGAAGGTCGCCGGCGCGGGCCACTCGTTCACCGACATCGCCTGCACCGACGGCGTGATGGTCGACATGGCGGGGATGCGGCGCGTGCTGAAGGTGGACGGCGACGAGGTCACCGTCGAGGCCGGCATCACGCTCCGCGAGCTCGGCGAGGAGCTGCGCGCCCGCGGCCTGGCCATGGAGAACCAGGGGGACGTGGACCCGCAGACGATCGCCGGCGCCATCTCCACGGCCACGCACGGCACCGGCGGGCGCTTCGGGAACCTCTCGTCGCAGGTTGCCGGCGTCCGGCTCGTGGACGGGACGGGCGAGCTGCGCGAGCTCCGCGACGGCGACGAGCTGCGTGCCGCGCGCGTGAGCCTGGGGGCGCTCGGCGCGATCGCCGCGGTGACGCTTCGCTGCGTGCCCGCCTTCACCATCCACCGCATCGACGAGCCGCGGCCGCTCGACGACGTATTGCCGCGGCTCGACGAGCTGGTCGATGCGAACGACCACTGGGAGGCGTTCGTGATGCCCTATACGCGACGGGCCCTGACGCTCACCTCCGAGCGCACCGACCGCGCCCCAGAGCCGCCCGGGCGCGTGGCCGAGCTCGTGCGCGACCTGGTGGTGGAGAACGCGGTGCTTGGCCTGTTCTGCCGCACGGGGCGGGCGTTTCCGCGCCTGATCCCGTTCCTGAACAGGCGCCTCGCCGGGCTGATGAGCCGGACGGAGCAGCTCGACGCCAGCAACCGGGTCTACGCCAACACGCGGCTGGTGCGCTTCACCGAGATGGAGTACGCGATCCCGCGCGAGCACGCCGCGGAGGCGCTCGAGCGCGTGCTTGCCCTGATCGAGCGCCGCCGCCTGCCGATCGGCTTCCCGATCGAGCTGCGCGTGGTGCAGCCCGACGACGCCCTCCTCTCGACCGCCTACGAGCGCCCCACCGCCTACATCGCGGTGCACCAGTACGTCGGAATGGAGTTCGAGACCTACTTCCGCGCCGTGGAGGCGATCATGGACCAGTACGGAGGCCGGCCGCACTGGGGCAAGCGCCACTACCAGTCGGCCGCGACGCTCGAGCCGCGCTACCCCGAATGGGAGCGCTTCCAGGAGCTGCGCGAGCGCTTCGACCCGGAGCGGCGCTTCGAGAACGACTACCTGAGGCGCGTCCTCAGCCGCAGCGCCTGAGCACGCGGTCGAGCGTGAGCTTGCGGCCGTCCTCGGTCTCCGCCAGCACGCGCAGGCGGAAGCTGCCGCGGCGGCGGATCTGCTGACGGCGCACGCGGCCGGTGAGCGTTATGGGGCCGCCGCGGTGCCCGCGCGCCGTGGGGATGTTGAGCAGGCGCTCGACCCGGCGGCGGCCGATCAGCACGTCGGCGTGCAGGAGCCGCGACCGCTTCGAGCCGCGCACCTGAACGCCCAAGTCCTTCCGGAAGCAGCCGCGCACGGGGCGCCCGCCCGAGCGCACCGCGAGCGTCAGGTGCGGGCGGGCCAGGCAGTCCACGCCCGCGCACGAGACAAGCTCGCGCAGCCGTGACCTGAGGTCGCGCTGCACCTTTGAGTAGCGCGCGAACCCGTCCACGCTCTGCATCTCGAAGGGGTCGTTCTCGAGGTCGTACAGCTCGTACTCGCCCGTCGTGCGGTGCTCGACGTACATGAAGCGATAGGTCCGGATGCCGCGGTAGGCGGGCACCGCGTTGGCGCCGTTGCCGTTCTCGATCAGGATGTCGCGGCCCCACTCGGCGCCCGGGTCGGCCAGCAGCTCGAGCAGCGAGCGGCCGTCGGGCACGCGGCCCGGCAGCACGTCGGCCGCGTCGAGGATCGTGGCGGGCACGTCGAGGTTGCCCACGAGGCGCCGGTCGAGGCGGCCGCGGGGCACGCCGGGGCCGCGCATCACGAGCGGGATCCGGATCGACTCCTCGTAGGGAAGGACCTTCTCGGCCAGCGCCCGGTGCTCGCCGTGCATGTACCCGTTGTCAGACATGTAGACGATCAGCGTGTTCTCGAGCTCGCCGTTCCGGCGCAGCGCCTCGACGATCTGGGCCACGCCCTCGTCGACGCCCATGAGCGTCTCGATCTCCTGGCGCCAGTTCTCCTGGATGCCGCCGGCGAACTCCGGGGAGATGCGCGGCCGGTCGGCCACCACCTGCGGCTTGTCGTACATGTTCGCCTCGTTGAAGTTCGGGTGGCGCGGCATCCGCACGCCGGCGTACGCGTCGCGGTGCCGTGGAGCGGGCGAGGGCGTGCCGGGGCGGCGCGGGTCATCCGGGTCGCGCGGGCCGCCTCGGTGGGGCGCCACGTACCAGAGCGACAGGAAGAAGGGCCGGTCACCGGGCGAGGCGTCGTCGATCAGTTCGACAGCGCGCCGGGTCGACTGGTCGGTCTGGTGCTCGCCCGGGTTGCTCGGCTCGGGATAGCTCCTCAGTACGCCGTTCTCGTTCACCTTCCAGGAGGCGTAGTTGAAGGCGCCCGAGTGCGGGCTCCCGTACCAGTCCGTCCAGCCGGGCGGGATTCCGTGCCGGAACTCGTAGCCGTTCAGGTAGCGGCCCACGTGCATCGTCCGGTAGCCGGCGCCCTCGAGCCAGACCGGCAGGGTGTTCGCGTGGTCGAGCTGAATGAAGCCGCCGAAGGGCGGATTGTTGTGCAGCACGCCCGTGGTTGTGGGCGTACTGCCCGGTCAGGTGAGTGGCCCGCGAAGGGCAGCAGAGCGGGAAGCTCGCGATGGCCTGGTCGAACTTCGTGCCGTCGCCCGTAAGCAGGTTGTTCACGTTCTGCATCGTCGGCAGCGAGGCCGCGGTCTGGTCGTCGGTCATGATCACGACGACGTTCTCGCGCGCGGAAGCGGGGGAGGCGAGGACGAGCGCGGCCGCGCCGGCGGCAAGCGCCGCCGCTACAGCTCGCAGCGGCCCTCGCCGCGGTAGGTGGGCACCTCGTCGGCAATCTCGCCGCCGCGCACCAGATAGAGGGTGTTGAAACGCTCGCACAGCTCCCCGGCCTTCGCATGGCGCAGATACACGTTCGCGCCGATCTGCAGGCTAGCGGCGGCGGAACCCGTTACCGGGGTCTGCACCTCGCCAGCACCTTCCAGTGGGTCAACACGAAGCCCCGGCGGGAGGTGCGGTGTGGGGAGGCGGTCGGCGCCGGCGGCTCCGGACGCGAGATAGCCGCCGCCGAGGAGGGTGGCTATCCGCGCACTCGGCTTCCGCACCACCGGCATGGCGAACATCGCCGCCGGGGTGGGCGAGAAGTCGTCGTAGCGGTCGAACAGCGTCGGCGCGTAGAGGCCCGAGCCGGCCGTGATCTCCGTGATCGCGTCCTCCTGCCTGGTGGTGTGGATGCTCCCGGTGCCGCCGCCGTTCACGATCGGCACCGGCGCGACCTCCCGGACCGCGGCCACGACCGCCGCGCGCCGCTCGGCGATCTCGGCCGCGGAGCGGCGCTTGATCAGGCGGATGGCGGGCGGCTGGACACGTTTTCCCAGCGGTCTGTCGCCGAGTCCCGCGATGTGCGCCTCGTAGCCCATCAGCGCCGCGAGCTCGAAGGCCGGCCGGCGGACGATCTCGTGCGCGAGCGCCCGCGCCTGCTCGGGCGTTCGCACGGGGGAGCGCTTCGCCCCGATCTTGACCCGCCCGCCCAGCGGCCACCAGCTCACGTCGAGCTCGATGCAGACCCTGAAGGGCCGAGCCGGCTGACCCGCGGCGCCCTCGATCAGGTCGAGGTGCTCGACGGAGTCGACCATGAGGATCGGCGCGCCGTCGGCGTCCAGCCGGCCGAGCTCGGCGAGCGCGCCGCGGTCGGCGGTCGGGTAGGCGAGCAGGAGGTCGTCGAAGCCGTGCTCGTGCAGCCAGAGCGACTCCGGCAGCGTGAACGTCATCAGGCCGCGGAAGCCCGGGTCGTGATCGAGGATCGCCTCGAGCAGGGCCCGGCAGCGGACCGACTTGCTGGCCACGCGGATGGGGGTGCCGCGCGCCCGGGCCAGCATCTCGCCGGCGTTGGCCCACATCGCGTCGAGGTCCACCAGCGCGAACGGCGCGTCCACGTCCGCGAAGATCCGCTCGAGCTCCGCGTGGCTCCGCTCGCGCGCCTCTGTACGGTGCACCGCCATGGTCCGGGCCGACCGTATACCCCCGACACTCCTGGTGTTGGGCGGCGTGGCGTCGGTCCAGTTCGGGGCGGCGTTCGCCAAGACGCTGTTCGACGAGGTCGGCCCCGGCGGCACGGTCTTCCTGCGTGTCCTGTTCGCTGCCGCCGTCCTCGCGGTGCTCTTCCGGCCGGCCCTGGCCGGGCACTCGCGCGCCGACTGGCGGCTGGTCGTCTCGTTCGGGTTCGCGCTCGTAGCCATGAACCTGTCCTTCTACGAGGCGCTCGAGCGCATCCCGCTGGGGGTCGCGGTGACGATCGAGTTCGTCGGCCCGCTCGGCGTCGCGGTCGCGGGCTCGCGCCGCGCGCTCGACCTCGTCTGGGTCGTGCTCGCGGCTGCCGGGATCCTGCTCCTGTCCGACTTCGGGACGGCGGACCTCGACACGCTCGGGGTGGCGCTGGCGCTGCTGGCCGGCTGCTTCTGGGCCGCGTACATCCTGCTGGCGGTGAGGGTCGGGCGCGCCTACGAGGGCGGACAGGGACTTGCTCTGGCGATGGGCGCGGGAGCGCTGATGCTCGCGCCCGTCGGAGTGGCGGACGGGGGCGCCGACCTGCTCGCGCCCGCCGTGCTGGCGATCGGCTTCGCCGTGGCGATCCTGTCGTCGGCGATCCCCTACGGACTCGAGATGGAGGCGCTTCGGCGAATGCCGGCCGGCGTCTTCGGCGTGCTGATGAGCCTGGAGCCGGCCATGGCGGCCCTCGCCGGGTTCATCGTCCTCGACGAGGGCCTTGCCGCGCGCGAGCTCGTCGCGATCGTGCTCGTGGTGGCAGCCAGTGCCGGTGCGGCGACAGGCACGAAGGTGCCGCCACGGGACGCCTAAGGCCCGTCTCAGGCGAGCGCGGGGGGCGCTTCCTCCTGGGCGTCCGCCGGTCCGCGAGTCGTGATTGCGGGCCGGAGGGGGAGCAGGTCGAACATGCTGAGCGGCTGGCCGCACCCGTTGCACCAGGTAACGCGTGCGAGGCCGTCAAAGTCGACCACGTCTTCACAGTGGGGACAGAGGTAGTGGGCCATGTCCAGATTCTCGGCAACATCCACCGATCGTCCAATAGGGGCGAGACCCCATAGACGAATGAATGGGGTCTGGCCCCTAGTTCCTCACTCTCGCGTGTTCGGCGATCTGGCGCCGTACGAGGTTCGCGAGGTTGCCGAGCGCGATGTTGGCGTCCGCGAGATGGAGGCCCCAGTTCGCGTCCGGGACGGGGGTGAGGTTGAAGATGCTTCCCCTCGGCTCTAGCTGAAGGACGCTCGCCCCGTCGGCGTCCGAGCAGCGCGCGGAGTACGCGCCTCGGAACTCCGCCCAGGGCGTCTTCGGCCGGGGAAGGCCGCTGACCGCGGCGTTCGCCGCCAGGCCGATCACGCTGGGGGCGAACGGCTTCGTGGGATAGATGGACGTCACGGCCTCAGATCCTCCGCGTAGCGCGCCCGGAGCGGTGCAGAGCACCTGGAGCTCCGGATCCGCGCTGCGTCCGAACACTGCGCCGGCCGGGACGGGACCGTTGAAGCCCGAGAACGCGACCACGCAGCCGACCTGCCGGGGCGCGCGGCACGCGCGAACGTGCTCGAAGTCGCCCCCGCGGTCGCTGCCCTTCTTCACGAGAACGTTCCCGCCGAGCAGCAGCGCCGACACGAGCTTCCGGCGCATCGCCCGCCTCGGGTCGATCTCCTCGCGGATCAGCTGGCGCAGCACGAACGTGCCCTGCGAGTGCCCCACGAGCACGACGCCGCGGCCGTTGTTGAATCGGCGCAGGTAGGTGCGCCACGCCTCGCGGACGTCGGCGTATGCCTGCTCGCGCATCTCCGGCGTGATCGTGTCCGGCTGGAGCAGCCCCTGGATGGTGAACTGCCGGTAGACCGGCGCGAAGACGCGGCAGTCGCGCGAGTAGCGCGCGACCTGGTAGAGCGCGATCGAGCGCAGCACGTCGTCCACGACCTGAGTGGCCTGCGGCCGCTGCTGGTCGCTCACGGTCGGGTAGACGTAGAAGCAATCCGCCCTGCGCCTCGCCGCCCGCCTGGTGTTCTGAACGCCCAGGCGCTCGCCGGACGGGGAGAACAGCGTCGACTTCAGGCTCGGCTCGCAGGGGTTCGCCCTCTGCCCCGGCTTGCACAGCCAGACGACCTTCGCCTCCGCGCTCGCGGGCATGAGCCAGAGCGCGGCCAACGCGAGTAGCGCCGCGGCGAGCGGCCTGCGCGAGTCCATCGGCCGATCCTATGTCAAGGGCGCGCCGGCCCGATCGACCCTGAACCGCCGCACGTCCGGAACGGCCAGGAGCGCGAGCGCCGCGGCGGCGATCAGGCCGGCTGCGACCCAGAGCGCCGTGTGGAGCCCGATCGCGCCCGCCAGTGCTCCCCAGGTGGCGAGGCCGAGCGGATAGAAGGCGTAGGAGCCGAACCAGTCGTAGGAGCTCACGCGCGAGAGCGTGTCCGCCGGGATGTGCCGCTGGAGGGTTGACTCCCAGACGGCCATCCCCAGCATCATCCCGAAGCCCGACACGAATGCCGCGAACGCCAGCAGGAGCGCCGGCGCCCCCGCGGCCAGAAACGCGAGCGGCAGCGCGAACAGGCCCTCGAGCGACGCGACGAACAGGAGCGGCCTCCGCGGCCGCACACGGGTCGCCACGAGGCTGCCGGCGAGCGCCCCGACCCCGAGCGCACCCAGGACGGTTCCCCAAACCGCCGCGCCGCCGAGATCGCGGTCCGCGACCACCGGGCCGAGCGCGCTCCACGCGCCCCAGAGCATGTTCGCGATCGCGAAATAGGAGATGAACGTCCACACCCAGCGCCGCGACCGGAAGGCCTTCCAGCCGTCGCGCATGTCGCCCAGGAACGAGGTGGACGTCCGTCGCTCGCGTGGGGGCGGGCGAAGCATCGCCAGGCAGACGGCGCTGATCGCGAACGTCGCCGCGTCGACCGCGATCGCCCAGCCCGCGCCGGCGGCGGCCACGAGGATGCCGGCCACGAGCGGCCCGAGAATCTCGCTCCCGGACACCGCCGTGGCGCGGAGGGCGTTCGCGGGCTGGAGCTCGTCGGCCGGCACCACCTCTGGGAGGAGACCGGTGGAGGCCGGGTTGAAGAAGCCCGTTGCCGCTCCCGTGACTCCGGCGAGCGCGGCCAGCATCCAGATCTCCGCGGCGCCGCTGATCACGAGGACGGCCATCGTGCCCTGGGTGACGATGCGCGCCAGGTCGGCGCCGACCATCACGGCCCGGCGCGAGGTCCGGTCCGCCACCACGCCGCCCACGAGCACCGTCACGACGAGCGGCCCCCACGCCGCCCCGAGGACGAGCCCCACCTCCGACGCGGACCCACCGAGCTCCAGCACGGCGAACGCGAGCGCCACCGCGACCATGCGGTCGCCCAGCACAGAGATGCCCTGGCCTGCGAACAGCAGCCGGAAGTTGCGCAGGCGCAGGACCTGGAGGCTCTCGCCGAGGCTCGGCCTCACCGCAGGTAGACCGGGTTGGAGAGGATCCAGGTGCGCTCGCGGCCCTTCGCCCGGCGAAGCGCCTCCGCCCGGTACGCGCCGGGCTCCTCGACCTCGGCGTCGAGGGTGGTGCCGTCGGCGCTCGCGATCTCGCGGCCGTCGCGCAGCAGCCGGAGCCGCGCCGCCAGCGGCGTGCGCACGTGAAGCGTCCGCCGGCCCGCGGGCGCCTCGCCGCCCATCGGCACGTCGGCGGCCTCGAACCTGAATCCGCGCGCCGGCGCGACCGCGTCCACGGCGATGTAGCAGCGGCCCGCGCGCAGCGCGCCGAACACGAGCTCACGGTCGCGCTCCAGCTCCCGCGCCGGCGGCTCCTCGCATAGCACGTGCGTGCGGATGAACCTGAACGTGCGGTGGTAGGCCATGATGCGCAGCGGCACCACGGGGCCGACCCGTTTGCCGAACTGGTGCGCGTCGAGCCCGCCGATCGCGACGACGCGCCGCTCGCGGCAGAGCTCGTCCCAGGCGCGGACGCCCCGCTCGGGCGGATGGTCGAGCACGCGTCCGGGTGCCGCGAGGAAGCGGATCAGCGCGGGAATGCCGCCTATGCCCTCGCCGGTGTCGGTGGCGAAGCTCCACAGCTCGATGCCGTCCACGGCCTCGCAGTCGAGTCCCCCGAACGGCATGCCCGGGCGCTTGAAGCGGACCGAGCCCTGGGAGAACGGATGGGCGGCGAAGCCGAAGCCGCCCGCGTCCCGCACCGCGCGCGCGATCCCGCACGCGTCGAGGCCGCGGTGCCGGGTGTGCTCGTCGGTCCCGAACGCGAGGTAGTGGTCGCGCCCCAGCGGCGAGACCTCCTCACCGGCCAGGAGCAGGACGTCGCCGTACCAGCCCTCCTCGCCGCGCCGCCGCGCCTCGAGCGTGTCGTGGTCGGTAAGGAGCACGACGTCCGCCCGCGCCCGCGCGGCCGCGCGAGCGATCTCGGGCACCGTCCCGGTCCCGTCCGAGTGCGTCGAGTGGATATGGGCCACGCAGGCGAGGTCGTGCATAAGCCGAGACTTCAGTCTCCCCCACGGGTTTGCACAGCATGCGGTCGCTCGCGCTCGCGCTCCTGGCTCTGGCATTCACCGCCGCGCCCGCAACCGCCGCCGTGATCGAGATCGAGGATCACTTCTGCGGCTGCGACGGCAGCTCGGGCGAGAGCGACACGCGGGGCATCGTCGTGACCGCCGGGCCGGGGGAGACCAACGTCATCACGGTGGCGCGCGTGCCGCGCGGGATCGTCATCTCGGACAGCGGCGCGCCGCTCGCCGGCCGCTGCCGGGTGGCTCGCAGCGGCGGGCGCTTCTGCCGCGGCGAGTACGACGGGGTCGTCGTCCTGCTCGGCGACGGGGACGACCGGCTCGAGCACTCCACGACGGGTGGGGCGATCGCAGGCGGCCCGGGGGACGACGACATCCGCGTGACGAACGCGATCTTCGCCATCACGGGCGGCCCGGGCGCGGACCGGATGGACGCCACCGGCGCGCTCACGGCGAATGTCTCGTACGCGGACCACACCGAGGCCGTGACCGCCCGGCTGAACGGCCTGCCCGACGACGGCGCCGCGGGCGAGGGCGACAACGTGCTCGGCGCCGTGACCGGCCTCACCGGCGGCGACGGCAGCGACGTGCTCGAGGCCGGGCCCACGGGCAGCGGCCTGTTCGGCCGCGGTGGCGGCGACCGGCTCGTGGGGAGCCCCGAGCGCGACACGCTGCACGGGGGCGAGGGCGACGACGAGCTGATCGCGGGCGAGGGCGACGACTTCCTGGGCGGCGACGAGGGCGCGGACGTGCTGTCGGGAGGACCCGGCTCCGACGAGGTGAGCTATGGCGGGCACGAGCCGCTTCGGCTCAGCATCGGCGACGGCCCCAACGACGGCGCCGCGGGAGAGGGCGACGACATCCGTGAGGACATCGAGGGCCTCACCGGCGGGTTCGGCGACGATCTCCTGATCGGCGACGACGACGCCAACCGCCTGATCGCCTACGGAGGCCAGGACGTGCTTCGCGGGGGAGGAGGCGCGGACGAGCTGATGGGGTGGGGCGACGGCGACGAGCTGGACGCCGGCCCCGGGCGCGATCGTGTCGAGGCCGGCGCGCTGGACCGCCCGCTGCTCGCCGACGGCGAGGTCGACCGCCTCGACTGCCGCTCTCGCGCCCCCGCGATCGAGGCGGATGCTTTCGACCTCTTCCGCACCTGCGCGCCGCGTGTGACGGTCCGCCCGGTGGGCCGGGTGCGGGCGGGACGGCCACTGGTCCTGCGCGTGCGCTGTCCAGTCGAGAGCACCGTGCCCTGCGAGGGAAGCGTCGTGGGTCCATCTGCGGCGCGGGCGCCGAATCTCGCGCAGCCGTCCCCTTCGGGCCGATCGAGCCGGGCCGCAGGGGAACCGCGACGGTGCGGGTACGGGCGTTCCCGCGAACGGCCATGTGCCTGTCCGCCACGACGCGCGCGCGCCGGGGAAACGGCTTCGACTCGGTCACGACCACGGTCAGCGTCTTCGCCTGCCGTCCGCGCCGTGAGACTCCCTCCGACCCCCGGTGGGTAACGTCTAGGGAGTGAGTGACTCAGACAGGTTCGGCGCCCGCTCGACCCTCGACGTGGGGGGCGAGTCGTACGAGATCTTCAGGCTCGACGCGCTCCAGGACCAGTACGACGTCGCGCGCCTGCCCTATGCGCTGAAGGTGCTGCTCGAGAACCTGCTCCGGAACGGCGAGGACGACGGTGCCGAGGCGGTGGCGAAGTGGGGGGCCACGGACGAGCCCTCGCAGGAGATCGCCTACAGGCCCGCTCGCGTGCTGATGCAGGACTTCACGGGCGTGCCGGCGATCGTCGACCTCGCCGCGATGCGCGACGCCATGGAGGACCTCGGCGGCGACGCCACCAGGATCAACCCGCTGGTGCCGGTCGAGCTCGTGATCGACCATTCGATCCAGGTGGACGTGTTCGCCGAGCGGCTCGCGTTCCAGCGCAACGCCGAGTTCGAGTTCGAGCGCAACAAGGAGCGCTACGCCTTCCTCCGCTGGGGCCAATCCGCCTTCGACAACTTCTCGGTGGTGCCGCCCAACACCGGCATCTGCCACCAGGTGAACCTGGAGTACCTCGCGCGCGTCGTGGAGTCGCGCGACGGGCAGGCCTTCCCCGACACGCTCGTCGGGACCGACTCGCACACGACGATGGTCAACGGCCTCGGCGTGCTCGGCTGGGGCGTCGGCGGCATCGAGGCCGAGGCGGCCATGCTCGGCCAGCCGGTCTCGATGCTGGTGCCGCAGGTCGTGGGCTTCAAGCTCACCGGCCAGTTGCCCGAGGGGGCGACCGCCACGGATCTGGTCCTCACCGTCACGGAGATGCTCCGCGAGCGCGGCGTGGTCAGCAAGTTCGTGGAGTTCCACGGCGACGGCCTCGCCAACCTGCCGCTCGCCGACCGCGCCACGATCGGGAACATGTCGCCGGAGATGGGCGCGACCTGCGCGATCTTCCCGGTCGACGCGGAGACGCTCCGCTACCTCGAGTTCTCGGGCCGGCCGCCCGAGCGGGTGGAGCTCGTGGAGGCGTACTGCAGGGAGCAGGGCCTCTTCCATGACGAGAACTTCGAGGATGTGACCTACTCCGACACGCTCGAGCTCGCCCTCGACGACGTGGTGCCGTCGCTCGCCGGGCCGAAGCGGCCCGCAGGACCGCGTGGCGCTCACGGACGCGGCGTCGGACTTCCGCGCCGAGCTGGAGGAGTACACCGGCCACGAGACGCCGACGGGCTACGACGAGGCACTCGACGAGTCGTTTCCCTCGAGCGACTCGCCCACGAACAACGGCGGCGGCGAGGCCCCCAAGGTCGGGCACAGCCACCCGCAGCCGGGCACGGCGGTGGCGGAGCGCGAGGAGGGCTTCGGGCACGGGTCGGTGGTGATCGCGGCCATCACGAGCTGCACCAACACCTCGAACCCCTCGGTGATGATCGGCGCCGGGCTGCTTGCCAGGAAGGCGGTCGAGGCCGGACTCGAGCGCATGCCGTGGGTCAAGACCTCGCTTGCGCCGGGCTCGAAGGTCGTGACCGAGTACCTCGAGCGCGCCGATCTGATCGAGCCGCTCTCGAAGCTCGGCTTCGACCTGGTCGGCTACGGCTGCACCACCTGCATCGGGAACTCGGGTCCGCTGCCGGAGGAGGTCTCGAAGGAGATCGAGGAGCGCGACCTCGTCGTGGCGAGCGTGCTGTCGGGCAACCGCAACTTCGAGGGCCGCATCCACCCCGAGGTGAAGATGAACTACCTCGCCTCGCCGCCGCTGTGCGTGGCCTACGCGCTGGCCGGGCGCATGGACCTCGACATCGTGAACGAGCCGCTTCAGAACGACGTCTACCTGCGCGACATCTGGCCGACCCAGCAGGAGGTCAACGAGACGATCGAGAGCGCGATCGAGTCCGACATGTTCAGGCGCTCCTACGGCGACGCGCTGTTCGAGGGCGACGACAACTGGAAGGGGCTCGAGATCCCGGAGGGCGACCGCTACGCCTGGGACGACGACTCCACCTACGTGAAGCAGCCGCCCTACTTCGAGGACATGCCGGCCGAGGCGCCCGAGGGCTTCGAGGGGATCGAGGGAGCGAAGGTGCTCGCCGTGCTCGGCGACAGCGTCACGACCGATCACATCTCGCCGGCGGGGGCCATCAAGAAGGACTCGCCCGCGGGCGAGTACCTGATCGAGAACGGAGTCGAGCCGCGCGACTTCAACTCATACGGCTCCCGCCGCGGGAACCACGAGGTGATGATGCGCGGGACGTTCGCGAACATCCGGCTGCGCAACCTGCTCGCACCGGACACCGAGGGCGGCTTCACCAAGAAGGACGGTGAGGAGAGGACGATCTACGAGGCCGCCCTCGAGTACCACGACGAGGGCACGCCGCTGTGCGTGATCGCCGGCAAGGAGTACGGGTCGGGCTCGTCGCGCGACTGGGCGGCCAAGGGCCCGCGCCTGCTCGGCGTGCGCTTCGTGCTCGCGGAGTCGTACGAGCGGATCCACCGCTCGAACCTCGTGGGGATGGGAATCCTGCCGCTCCAGTTCCCGGACGGCGAGTCGGCCGAGTCGCTCGGGCTGACCGGCGAGGAGACGTTCGACCTCGCGCCCCTGGAGGAGGGGGCGACGACGCTCGAGGTGACGACGTCGAAGGGCGTCACGTTCGAGGCCCGCGTGCGCATCGACACGCCCAACGAGTGGCTCTACTACCGCCACGACGGCATCCTCCACTTCGTGCTGCGCGAGCTGCTCGCGCGCTGACTCAATGGGTGCGGCGTGCTGCTTGCGGCACTTGCGGGTAGAGGCTGCTCGCGGGCCCGGGAACCGCGATCAGCGAGCCGGACGGTCCCTCGAGCGTCGGTGCAGGCCTTTGGTCCCGCACGTCGTAACTTTCCCGAGCGGGACAACGCCACACCGTTTGCCTCTGATTAAGGGAAATTGTCCCGCTCGGGAAAACTCACACCGATTTAGGCCCATAATCGAGTAAAATGTCCCGATCGGTAAAATGACCACCCAAATTAATACCCCGAGCGACTTCGGCACCGCTATTCGTCGAGCGCGACAGCACAGGGCGCTACGGCTCGAGGACGTCGCTCTCGCCGCAGGCGTCGGTATTCGGTTCCTGAGCGAGTTGGAGCGCGGCAAGCCGACCGCGCGGGTGGGCGAGACGCTGCGCGTAACAGCCGCCCTCGGCCTTCACATTCTCGTCGAGGACTCACTCGATGCCCCGCCTGCTTGAGGTCTGGTGCTTCGATGAACGCGCGGGGACCCTCATCGATGGGCCCAATGGGCTCGAGTTCGAATACGACGCCGGCTGGGCGGCGGCCGGGCGACCGCCCCTCTCGCACTCGCTTCCCACGTCGCGTCCAACCGAGGCGGACGCGGTTGCCGCGGTGTTCGGGGGCCTCCTGCCCGAAGGGCGTCCGCGGCAGCTTCTGGCGCGCCAACTGGGCGTGTCCGCGCAGAACGACTTTTCCCTTCTGGACCACCTCGGCGGCGACACCGCGGGCGCGATCACCCTCGTTCGACCCGGCACGGACCTGTCCCGAGAGAGACGGGCGGCGGAGGTCGATTGGCTCGACGACGCCGGCTTGGCGGAGCTCGTCAGGGACCTTCCAACCCGTCCGATGCATGCCGACCCTGACGGCGAATTCCGACTCTCGCTGGCAGGCGCTCAGGACAAGCTTCCGGTTGTTCTAGGCGACGACGGGCGTATCGGCCTGACTAAGGGCCACACCCCGTCTACTCACATCATCAAAACGCCGATCGACCGCCTTGAGGGGACCGTGGCGAATGAGGCCTTCTGTCTCGCCCTCGGGCGCGAGCTCGGCATCGCGACGGTTGATGCCGGACCGCGAAGGGTGGCTGAACAGGAGTTTCTACTGGTGACGCGCTACGACCGCCGCGGGAGCGAGCCGATCGCCGAGCGCCTCCACCAGGAAGATTTCGCCCAGGCACTCGGCGTGCCGACGTCGCGGAAGTACCAGGCGGACGGCGGACCGAGTCTCGTGGACTGCTTCGATCTGATCCGGGATGCGACCACGGTGCCGGCGCGGGAGGCTCTCTCGCTGCTCGACTACGTTGGCCTGAGCTTCGTGGTGGGGAATCACGACGCGCACGCCAAGAATTACTCGCTCCTTTACACACCCGAGGAGCCGCGCGCGTCCCTGGCCCCGGCCTACGACATCCTCAGC
The DNA here is from genome assembly GCA_963771715.1 of uncultured Thermoleophilaceae bacterium. Taxonomy (GTDB): domain Bacteria; phylum Actinomycetota; class Thermoleophilia; order Solirubrobacterales; family Thermoleophilaceae; genus JACVRW01. The sequence continues at coordinate 76,491 of CAVYUQ010000018.1, read as the reverse complement.
ACGATCGTCTACCGTGGCGCGCAACCGATGTCCCGGAAAATGGCGATGAAGATTGGCTCTGAATACCGCCCTGACTGGGTCCGAGCACGGCATATCGACGCGATGCTCGAAGCGGCAGGGCTCGGAATTCCACCGTCTCGGCGACGGCTTGTGAACCTTGCGCAGGAGGCTGGCCCTGCGGCGCGGGCCGTGCGAGCGCGCTTCTCCGCCGAAGGCTGGGCACCATCGGTGCTGGACGCCATTGTGGAACTGGTCAATACGCGATCCGGGTGGTTGGCCGAGGCGGCAGCGCCTCAGCCTCGTCCGGCGACCACCTCGACGCCGTAGCGCGCGCCAGGGATGGGCTCGCCGCTACGTACGGACGGCTCTCTCCGTGATCATCAACCAGGTCAATGAACTCATGGCCGGGAGGCGTGAGCCTGGAGCGATAGGGTCGCGCGGGTGCTCGACGTAGACGTGATCCGCTCCCGTTTTCCCGCGCTCGCCGGCGAGACGGCCTACTTCGACGGCCCGGGCGGCTCGCAGGTCCCACAGGCGGTCGTCGACGCCATGAGCGGCTACCTGATCGGCTCGAACTCGAACCTCGGCGGCGCCTTCCGCAGCTCGCGCGAGTCCGACGAGGTGATGGAGCGAGGACGCGCGGCGGCCGCGGACTTCATCGGCGCCGAGCCGGAGGGCATCGCGTTCGGCGCGAACATGACGACGCTGAACTTCCAGCTCGCGCACGCGGTCGCGCGGACGCTCGAGCCGGGCGACGAGATCGTCGTGACCGCGCTCGACCACGACGCGAACGTCTCGCCCTGGCTGCTCGTGGCGGAGGACCACGAGCTCGTGGTCCGGACCGCGCCGCTGCGCCCGGACGACGTGACGCTCGACCTCGACGCGCTCGAGGAGCTCGTCGGCGCGCGCACCCGCGTCGTGGCCTTCACGCTCGCTTCGAACGCGGTCGGGTCGATCCCGGACGCGAAGCGGATCGCCGCCGCCGCGCACCGCGTGGGCGCTCTCGCGTGGGCCGACGGCGTGCACATGGCTCCCCACCGGCGTCTCCGCGCGCGCGAGACCGGGCTCGACGTGGTGCTCTGCTCGCCGTACAAGTTCTTCGGGCCGCACCTCGGCATCGCGGCGATCCGGCCGGACCTCGCGGCCTCGCTGCCGGCCGACCGCGTGCGACCGGCAGCGGAGGAGCCGCCCGGCCATCGCTTCGAGGCGGGCACGCAGTCGCACGAGGCGATCGCCGGCGCCACGGCCGCCATCGACTACCTGCGCGAGCTCGGCGGCGGCGACCTCGACCAGGCGTTCACCTGGATCGAGGAGCACGAGACGCGCCTGACGGCGCGCTTCCTGAGCGGGCTTCCGGATGGGGTCGAGCTCTACGGGATCCGGACCCCGGAGGGCCGCACGCCGACGTTCTGCTTCAACGTCGACGGCCGCCCGCCCCGCGAGGTGGCCGAGCTGCTCGCGGAGCAGGACCTCTACGTCTGGGACGGCAACTACTACGCGCTCGAGCCGATGCGGGCGCTCGGGCTCGAGGACGGCGGCGCCGTCCGGGCCGGCTTCCTCCACTACACGACCGAGGCCGAGGTGGACCGTTTATTGGAGGCGCTGCATGCTTTTGCCGATTAACGGTCTGTGCATTTCGCGGACGTCCCTCAGAGCGCCGGTCGATGCGCCCTCCGCGCTGAAGCGCTTCGTCGCCGCGCTCCCGCGTGGCCGCACCCTCCCGGCGGAGGTATGGGAGCGCCGTCACCGCTGGATGACCCTCCTGGTCTGGTCACAGGCCGTGATGCTCACCGTCTACGGGCTGCTCGCCGGGCAGTCCATCCCGCACTCCCTCGTCGAGGGCGTGCCGTCAGCAGCCTGCGCGCTTGCGGCGGGCGCCGGCACGTTGCCGCGGCGCGCGCGCACCGGGGCTGTCGCGATCGGGCTCCTCACGGCCTCGGCCGTGCTCGTCCATCTGATGGAGGGCCGGATCGAGGCGCACTTCCACTTCTTCGTGATGGTCACGATCCTCGCGACCTACGAGGAGTGGTTCCCCTACCTGATGGGGGTCGGGTACGTCGTCCTGCACCACGGCATCGCCGGTGGCCTCATCCCGGGCTCCGTCTACGACCATGCGGCGGCGATCGAGCAGCCGTGGAAGTGGGCCGGCGTGCACGCGATCTTCATCACCGCGCTCGGCGCGGCGAACATCGTCGGCTGGCGGCTCAACGAGGAGGTGCGCCAGAACATGCTCCGCAGCGAGGAGCGCTTCCGGAGCGCGTTCGACGAGGCGCCGATCGGGATGGCGATCGTGGACCGGGACGGTCGCTTCATGCAGGTGAATCACCGGCTCGCTGACCTCACCGGCCACACTCCCGACCAGCTGCTCGCGCTCGCGCTCGACGACCTCGACGGCGACGGACGGCGCTGGCGACCCGGCGAGGTCACGGACACGGAGCAGGAGCGCCGCTTCCTCCGGACCGACGGCAGTCGCGGCTGGTGCCTGTTCCAGCACAGCCGGGTGCACGAGAACGAGGACGTCTTCGTCTGCCAGTTCCTCGACGTGACGCGGCGCAAGCGCGCCGAGTCCGAGCTGCGCCACCAGGCCCACCACGATCCGCTGACGGCGCTGCCGAATCGCAAGGAGTTCACGCGGCGCGTGACCCAGGTGCTCGAGACCGAGCGGATGCTCGCCGTGGCATTCGTGGACATCGACGACTTCAAGGTGATCAACGACTCGCTCGGGCACGGATCGGGCGACCGCCTGCTCGTGGCGGTGGCGGAGCGGATGCGCCGAGTGCTCCGGCCGACAGACCTTCTCGCTCGCTTCGGTGGCGACGAGTTCACCGCGCTGCTCGAGGGCGTGACGGATGCCAATCACGCCATGCGCGTGGCCGACCGGCTCGGATCGGCGCTGCGCGCGCCGTTCGTGATCGACGGCCACCAGCGGTTCGTGACCGCGAGCGTGGGCGTGGCGCTGAGCGGTCAGGGTGAAGACGCGGAGGAGCTCCTCCGGGACGCCGACGCGGCGATGTACCGCGCCAAGGAGCTCGGCAAGGCGCGCTGCGAGCTGTTCGACCAGTCGATGCGCACGCGTGCGGTCGAGCGGCTCGAGCTCGAGGGGGGACTGCGTGCCGCCCTGGACAACGGCGAGCTGCGCCTGCACTACCAGCCGGCCGTGGAGCTGCAGGACGGGCGAGTCGTCGGCGTCGAGGCATTGCTCCGCTGGGAGCACCCCGAGCTCGGCCTGCTCCCGCCCGACCGGTTCATCCCGCTCGCCGAGCAGACGGGGCTGATCGTCCCGATCGGCGCATGGGTGCTGTCCGAGGCGTGCCGGCAGCTCGACGAATGGGGGCTGCCCGACCTGTGGATGGCCGTGAACGTCTCGCCGCGCCAGCTTGCCTCCGACCGGCTCGTGGACGCGGTGACGACCGCGCTCGAGGACGCGAGCCTGGAGCCGTCGAGGCTGTGGCTCGAGATCACCGAGAGTGCCGTGATCGGGGACCCCGAGGCCGCGGTCGCGAAACTGCACCGGCTGAAGAGCCTGGGCGTGAAGCTCGCGGTCGACGACTTCGGGATCGGCTACTCGTCGCTGGCGAACCTGCGCGAGCTGCTCCCGGTCGACGCGCTCAAGATCGACCGCTCGTTCGTCGCCGGCGTCGGCGCCAACGCGGACGACCGGGCGATCGTCGAGTCGGTGATCGGCCTTGCTCGCTCGCTGGGGCTCGACGCGATCGCCGAGGGAGTCGAGACGGCCGACCAGGCCGCGATGCTCACGGATCTCGACTGCAGTCACGCGCAGGGCTTCCACTTCGCCCGTCCGCTCACGCCGGACGTGGTGTCCGAGCTCCTGGGCGCCAGGACGCTCGACGAGCTCGCCGGCTAGCCGCGCTCCGCGCGGAGCCGGATGGCCCTCAGCCACGCGCGCCGGATCGCGGCGCTGCCCGGCCCGATGACGAGCCAGTAGCGCCTGAAGCTGCGGCGCGCCACCTCGTCGGTTCCGTGGATGCGCGTCTCGGTGGTGAGCAGCGTGCCGCCGCCGGGATCAGGGAGTGCCTCGAAGTTGAAGGCCGTCTTCGCCCAGCCCGGCTCCTCGAAGCCCGCGAACTCGTCGGCGTCGATCCGGCGCACCGTCGCGCTCGGCTGCCAGAAGCGGCCCACGCCGCCCAGCACCAGCTCGTCGGGCCGCTCGGCCAGCACGACGAAGCCGCCGCGGACGAACTGCTCGAGGATCGGCAGGTCGAGCGCGGGGCGGCGCCCGCGTAGCCGTCCGGGCAGCGTTCGCACGCCCATCAGGGCCCTCGCGAGCGGCACCTCGTGCGACGTGAGCGCCCTGGCGGCGGCGAGCACCACGTCCGGCGGGGCGGCCACACGCGTCGAGTGCACCTCGTTCACGTGGTAGTCGGGTAGGAACTCGTCGAGGGGCACAACGACGTTTTAGACGAAAGCCGCAAGGAGGGGGAAGAACGCCGGGCGCGCGCCCGGGCCAGCCGGAGGGCGTGCTTTATTGATGGGATGGTTCCACGGGGCGCGCCACATCTTCGCCAGAGGGGCATGCGCACCGAGCCGTGCCGCTACGGCAAGTGCGACGGCAGCGGCTGGATCGAGGTCGCGGAGGGAAACGGGGCGCGCGAGTGCGGATGCCGCGTCGAGCGGGTGGCCGCGGCACGGGCGGCCCGGCTGGCCACCGCCATCCCGCGGCGCTACCTCGAGGTCGACTTCGAGCGCTGGCCGATCACGAACCTCGACCAGCGGATCGTCCGCGAGGTCAGGAAGTACTGCCGCAAGCTGGACGACAACCTCGCGAGCGGCCGCGGGCTCTACTTCTTCGGCGAGATCGGCAGCGGAAAGACCAGCCTCGCGATGTGCGTGGCGAAGGAGGTGCTCCGCGAGCGGCGGTCGCTGGCGATCTTCTCGGGCCCGGACCTGCTCGCGCGCATAGGCGCGACCTACGAGGACCGCTCGCAGGACACCTACCTCGGCCTGCTGGACCTGCTCGGCAGCGTCGACTTCCTGGTGCTGGAGGACCTGGCCGTGGCGAAGCAGAACGAGTGGCGCCTGGAGCAGCTCTACGCCGTGGTCAACAGGCGCTACGAGGACCGGCGCCCGCTGCTCGTGACCGCGGACGTGGGGAACCCGGAGGCGCTCGGCGAGCACATCGGCGAGCGCACCTGTTCCCGTATTCTCGAAATGTGCGAGCCGATGCCCTTCCTCGACGGGGATCACCGTGTCCGGGCCACGACGCCTGAGGACGTTCGGCTGGCCAGCTAGCGCCGCCGTCGCGGTCGCGCTGCTCGTCCCGGCCGCCGCGCCTGCGCAGGAGCGGACCGTCGAGACCGCGTCGCTCGGCCCGGTCACCGCCGAACTGTCGTATGTCAAGCACCGCGTGGGGAGCGGTAGGCGCAGCTTTTTCGAGTACCGCGACTTTCGCGTGCGCATCCAGCGGAACGGCCAGGTGCTCTATGACCAGCCGATCAGCAAGCCGTGCGAGCGGTTCTGCACCCCCACGGAGTCGGAGTTGACCCGTGCGCACATCGGCATGGCCGAGCTCGACGGGGACAGCGAGTTCGAGGTGATCGTCGACCTGTTCACCGGGGGCGCAAACTGCTGCGTCCTCGTCCACGCGTTCGGATTCGACCCGGTCACGAACACGTACCGGCGCGCCAGGCTCGACACCGGCGGTGGGTTCACTCACTCCGACTACCCGCCGAGTGACGACGTGGTGGAGCTGGTCGGGGACGACTTCCGCTTCCGCGGCCTCTTCACCTGCGGGGCGTGCGGCTGGCGGCCGATCCGCATCTGGCACTACACGCTCACGGGGTTCGAGGTCGTCACGCGCTCGTTCCCCGACCAGATCCGCGAGCACGCGGCCCGGATGAAGCGCCAGTACGAGCGCGTGCGCCACCGCAGGGACGCGCCCGTCTTCGTGAAGGGCGCGCTCACGCCCTACGCCGCCGACCTATGCCTCCTCGACCGCTGCGGCGCCGGCTTCCGGCTCGTGCGGCTGGCGATCCGGCGCGGCGAGCTCAACCGGCGCTCGGCCTTCGACGTATCGCCCCTTGGGGCCGCGTACCTGCGCGCCCTGAAGCGCTTCCTGCGCCGCGCCGGCTACCTGGGCTAGGCCACGTCGCCGCCGAGGCGCTCCTCGACGCTGCGCACCTTGTCGTCGAGCGTCTGGCCGGGACGGTCGCGGCGCTCGTCGAGCTTGAGGACGGTGTAGACGCGCGGCACGCCCTGGTCGAATGGGACCGCGTGCAGCTCGCCCACGACCGCGAGGATGTCCTCGGTGCTCCCCTCGAGGGAGGTGCCCATCGCGTGCATCCGGAAGCGCACGCGCTCCTGCTTGCGCAGGCGGCGCTGGATCTCCGCGATGTACTCGCTGGCGCTCGCGCCCTGGCGCCCGAGCGCGAGGACTGTCAGGTCGGCGGTGGCCATCAGTCGCGAAGGCTACGCCCGAGCGTCGCGGCGCGCCGGAGCAGCGGGGCGGCCCGGTAGCGCTCCTCGTGGCGCTCGTCCCAGAGCGCGTCGAGCAGCGCGAGCACGTGCGTCCAGCCCGATCGCCTCGCTCCAGGCCACCGGCCCGCGCGGGTGCGAGAGGCCGAGCGTCAGCCCGGTGTCCACGTCGTCGGGCGAGCCCACCCCCTCGCCGATCGCGAAGGCCGCCTCGTTCACGAGCTGGCCGACGATGCGCCCGAGCACGAGGCCGGGCGCGTCCTCGACCCACTCCGCCACGAAGCCCAGCGTGCGCGAAGAAGCGCTCGGCCGCCTCGCAGGCGAACGACGGCGTGGTCGGGAGTCGCGTCAGCTCCACCAGCTTCGCCTCGTCGAGCGGCGGCAGCAGGTGGAAGCCGACGGCGCCGGCTCGCCACGCTCGGCGAGACTGCTCCCGGCGCACAGCGCAACCAGCGGGCGCTCCGCCGGGCGAGCGGGTCGCCCCGGTCGACGCCCGCATCCACGACGAGCTCCGCCGGGCCGCCCGCGCGCAGCTCGTACCCGGCGGCGCGGGCGCGCTCGCGCAGGGCGTCCGCGAGCGGCGCCCTCTCCGAGCAGCGCGACGGCCATCCCGTCACCGCCGCCGGGGGCCGGCGGCTCGGGGTCGTCCGGCCGGTACGAGCCGTCCTCCGCATACTCGTAGCAGCCGCGGCCGCTCTTCCGCCCGAGCCGGCCGGCGGCCACCATGCGCGCCTGGATCGGGCTCGGCCGCCAGCGCGGCTCGCCGAACGAGAGCTCGTCGAACGACTGCGCGACCTCGAAGCCCACGTCGATCCCCACCAGGTCCATCAGCTCGAACGGCCCCATGCGGAAGCCGCCGCCCAGCCGGCAGATGCGGTCGATCTGCTCGTGCGTGGCGATCCGCTCCTGAAGCAGCCGCAGCCCCTCGCCGCCGAACGGGCGCCCGCAGCGGTTCACGAGGAAGCCCGGGCCCGTCGGCGACGACGATGACCTCCTTGCCCATCGCCGCGCCCACCTCCTGCGCGAGCCCCAGCGTCTCGTCCGACGTCTGCTCGGCTCGGATCACCTCCAGCAGCGGCATCAGCGGCGGCGGGTTGAAGAAGTGCATTCCGACCACGTTCTCGGGCCTCGCCGCGGCGCCCGGCAAGCGAGGTCACGGGGATCGAAGAGGTGTTCGTGGCCAGCACGACGTCGTCGCCGCAGACAAGCGACAGCGCACCGAACAGGTCCCGCTTCAGCTCGGGCCGCTCGGGCGCGGCCTCGATCACGAGGTCGCAGGGCGCCAGCTCGTCGAGCGATGCCACGGGCTCGAGCAGCTCGGCCGCGTCCTCGCCCACGCCGCCCCTTCTCGGCCCACTTCGCGAGACCTCGGCGGGCGCTCTCGGCGCCGCGCTCGAGCGCCTCGGGAACGGGGTCGTGCAGCAGCGTCCGCATGCCCGCGGCCGCGCCGAGCTGCGCGATCCCGGCGCCCATCGTCCCGGCGCCGACGACCCCGAGCACCGTCACCGCCCGCGGAACTCCGGCTTGCGCTTCTCCACGAACGCGTTCATGCCCTCCACGCGGTCTTCGGTGGCCATCGCCAGCTCGTACAGCCGCCGCTCGTGGTCGAGGCCGGCCGACAGCGCTGTCTCCTCGGCCGCCAGCACGGCCTGCTTAGCCAGCCGGACGGCGAGGGGCGGGCGCTCGGCGATCCGCGCCGCCAGGTCGAGCGCCGCGTCCAGCCAGCCGTCCTCGGGCGCCAGCTGGGTGACGATGCCGAGCTGGTGCGCCTCCGCCGCGTCTATCCGGCGGCCGGTGAGCACGAGCTCCATCGCGCGCTGCTTGCCCATCACGCGCGCGAGCCGCTGCGTGCCGCCGCCGCCCGGGATGATCCCGAGCAGGATCTCCGGCTGGCCGAACTCGGCGCGTCTCGGAGGCCACGATCATGTCGCAGGCCAGCGCGAGCTCGCAGCCGCCGCCGAGCGCGTAGCCCGAGACCGCGGCCACGAGCGGCGTGCGGAGGGCGCCGAGCCGCGGCCAGAAGCGGGCGGCCGGCGAGGTGAGCGCCTCGGCGAAGGTCCGCTTCGCCATCGCCTTGATGTCGGCGCCCGCGGCGAACCAGTCGTCGCCGCCGGCGATGACGATGCAGCGGACGTCCGAGTCGTCGTCCCAGCGCTCGCAGATCGAGGCCAGCTCCTCCATCAGCTCGGGCGAGAGCGCGTTGCGCGCCTCCGGGCGGTCGAGGCGGGCCAGGCCGACGGCGCCGCGCGTCTCGGCGGCGACGGTGGCCATCGTTACCGCACCATCGCGTTCTCGCCGGTGACCGCGCGCCCGATGATCAGCTTCTGGATCTGGGACGTGCCCTCGTAGAGAGTCGTGACGCGCGCGTCGCGCAGGTAGCGCTCCACCGGGTAGTCGTCCACGTAGCCCGAGCCGCCGTGCACCTGGATCGCGTTGTTCGCGCAATTGACCGCCGCCTCGGTCGCGTACAGCTTCGCGATCGAGGTCTCCGTGGTGTTGGGCTTGCCCTGGTCCTTCAGCCAGCCCGCCCGCCACACGAGGCCGCGCGCCGCGTCGGTCTGCACGACCATGTCGGCGATCATCTCCTGCACGAGCTGGAACGAGGCGATCGGGCGGTCGAACTGCGTGCGCTCCTTGGCGTACGCCACGGACGCGTCGAGCGACGCCTGGCAGATCCCCACGCAGCCGGCCGCCACGCTGTAGCGGCCGGAGTCGAGCGCGGACATCGCGATCTTGAACCCGTCGCCGATCTCGCCCATGAGCGCGTCGTCTGAGACCTCCACGCCGTCGAGCGAGAGCTCCGCGGTGTCCGAGCCCTTCAGCCCGAGCTTGCCGTGGATCTCCTGCGAGGAGAAGCCGTCCGAGTCGGTCGGCACCAGGAAGCAGGCGAGGCCCTTGTGCTGCTTCTCGGGGTCGGTCTGGGCGAAGATCATCGCCAGGCCCGCGTAGTTCCCGAGCGAGATCCACATCTTGCCGCCGTTGATGCGCCAGCCGCCGTCGATCTTCTCGGCGCGCGTCTTCAGGTTGGCGGCGTCGGAGCCCGTGTCGGGCTCCGTGAGCCCGAAGCAGCCCAGGCTCGCCCGGAGCAGAGGTCCGGCAGCCAGCGCTGCTTCTGCTCCTCGGTCCCCCAGCGGACGATCGACGAGCAGACGAGCGAGGTCACCACCGAGACCACGGTCCGCATCGCGGAGTCGTTGCGGCCGATCTCCTCGACGATCAGGCCATAGGTCATGTAGTCCGCGCCGCGGCCGCCGTACTCCTCGGGGACGATCGCGCCGAGGAAGCCCATGTCGGCCATCTTCTGGACCAGCTCGGTGTCGAAATGCTCGTTGCGGTCGTTCTCGCGGGCTCGCGGAGCGATCTCCTTGTCGCTGAATTCGCGCGCCGTTTCGCGGATCAGTTTCTGCTCGTCAGTGAGTTCGAAGTCGATCATGTGTTCCGGATTCTGCAAGATGCGGGAGATCGTGTCCGACAAAGAGTCATGGGACTTCCCCGAGGGGCACGAGATCGCCCCCGGCCGAACGAGCCTGAAGGCCATCGGCGGGGGCAACCGCTACGAGGTCTACCTGGTCTGGGACGAGCGCCTCTTCAGCGTCATGGTCGCCAAGGTGCTGCGCCCGGATCTCGTCGAGGAGGAGTACGCGCTGCGCGGGCTGCGGCGCGAGATGGAGGCGCTCGAGGCGCTCGCCCACCCGGTGCTGCTGCGGGCGTTCGACTCGCACATCGAGGGCGCGCACCCGCACGTGGTGGTCGAGCACCTCGAGGGCCCCACGCTGCGGCGGCTGATCAAGCGGGGCGGCGCGCTGCCGCGTCGAGCAGACGCTCCCGCTCGGGCTGCACGTGGCCTCCGTCATCCACTACATGGCCGAGGAGGGCTGGGTGCACCTCGACCTGAAGCCGGACAACCTCGTGATGGGCATCCCGCCGCGCGTGATCGACCTGAGCCTCGCGCGCACGATCGAGCGGGCCAGGCGGCTGACGGACTACATCGGCACGAACGCCTACATGCCGCCGGAGCAGTGCAACCCGCGCGGCGACGTGGGCCCGCCCTCCGACGTCTGGGGGCTCGGCGCCACGCTCTACCACGCCGTGGCGGGGAAGACTCCCTTCCGCCGGCCGCGCTCGCGCGAGGAGGACGCTCCGCTCGAGGACCGCTTCCCGCAGCTGGAGGACGAGCCGCGGCCGTGGCCGCGCCCGGTGCCGGCCGCGCTCTCGGACGCGATTCTCGCCTGCCTGGAGAAGGACCCGGCCAAGCGGCCGACGGCCGCCGAGCTCGCGACGCTGCTCCAGCCGCTCGTCGCGGAGCTGCCCGCGAAGCTGCTGCTCGGCCGCAGAGGCGCCAAGTTGGCGTGAGTTTTCGCCATTTGTCGTGTTTCAGGCTCTGAGTTGAACTTCGACCGGGAGTCGCCGATGAATCGACACATGCACCCAGCCCATGCTTATCTACGCGTCTCTGAGGGCCCCGACGACCTGCTCGGGGACCAGCTCTCGCTCACACGCCGCCTGCTGACGCTGTTCGTGGCGTTCGTGCTGTTCTCGGGGACGTCGCTGTTCGCGATGGCCGCATTCGACATCGACCAGGCTCTGCTCGGCAAGGCGGTCGCCGCCACCGGCAAGAGCAGCAGCGACGACGACGAGGACAACTCGGGCCCCGGCGGCGGCGGTGACGACGACGAGACCGACACCGACGACGCCACGACCGCGGGCCAGGAGTCGGAGTCCGATGACAACGGCGACGGCGACAGGACTCGAGCACCCACCAGGGCGAGCAGCGCGTCAAGGACGACGACTCGAACTCGGACCAGAACGGCAACGGTGGGACCGACTCGAGCCACGGCCAGCAGGTGACCGACTCGAACTCGGACGACAACGGCAACGGCGCGTCCGACTCGAGCAAGGCCCAGCAGTCCGACGACTCGAACTCGAACGACAACGGCGGCAACACCGACTCGAGCCACGGCGCGTCGGTGAGCAACCGCTCGCAGGCCACGAGCGACGGCCCGGGCGACCGCAGCCGCGGCTAGTCAGCCGACGACAGCGCTGAAGGCAGCAGCGGCCGCGCCCCAGGGCGCGGCCGTTGTCGTTCTCCTCGCTCAGGCCGCGGGGTTCTCGATCACCGCGGCGAGGCCCTGGCCCACGCCGATGCACATCGTCGCCACGCCGTAGCGGGCGCCGCGGCGGCGCAGCTCGTGGGCGAGCGTGCCGACCAGGCGCGCGCCCGAGCAGCCGAGCGGGTGGCCGAGGGCGATCGCGCCGCCGTTCACGTTCAGGCGCTCGTGGTCGAAGCCGAGCTCGCGCATCGAGGCGAGCACCTGCGAGGCGAAGGCCTCGTTCAGCTCCACGAGGTCGATGTCCGTCGGCTCGAGGCCGGCGCGCTCCAGCGCCCTGCGGGTGGACGGGACTGGTCCGATGCCCATCACGGCCGGGTCGACGCCCGCCGAGGCGCTGCTCACGATGCGCGCCAGCGGCTCGCGGCCGAGCTCGCGGGCGCGCTCCTCGCTCGCCACCACCACACAGGCCGCGCCGTCGTTGATCTGCGACGCGTTCCCGGCCGTCACGCTGCCGCCCTCGCGGAAGATCGGCAGCTTCTGGCCCCGTACCAGGGTGGTCAGTCCGTCGATGGCCGATACCCCGGTCAGGACCGGCTCGGCCGGGGGTTCACGCCACGTCGGGTTCAGCGGATATCCGCTGACCGGGGCGGTCTGCGCGGCGAGGATCGGCGGACCGCCGTCGAGCGGCTCGCCGCGGCCGTTGCAGACCCGGCCCAGCCACCCCGGCCCGACCGGGATCCGCAGCGGGCTGCCGTCGAACGCGACCGCGGTGCCGTCGGGCGTCGATACCGGCGGTGCCCTCCAGCACCTGCACCACGGCGAGGTCCCGGTCGACCTCCAGCACAAGGCCGTGGCGCGTGCCGCCGGAGGCGTACGGATGCGGGCGAACTCGTCCCAGCCGACCCCGGATACGCCCCGCACGACGAGCAGCGGGCCCCGCACCTCGGTGACGCCGGTGTACTCGACGCGGGATCATGTTACGCCCTCCAGCCGTCGGAGCATGTCCGCGCCCTGGCGGCGGACGCCGTCGGCGTCGTCCGGGCCGGTGCTCCTCGCGGGCACGCAGCACCGGCGAGAAGTCGAACTCCTCGACCGCGGTGGCCAGCACGCCGTCCTCGACGAGCCGCTCGCAGCGGTCCATCACCTCGAGCAGGTGACGTCGACGAGCGCGGCCGTTTTCCCGGGCGAGCAGTAGGCGTCGGTGGCCGACAGGGCGCTCTGCTGCAGGACGCCCTCGCGCAGCAGCCGCCCGGCCAGCATGACCACCGCTCGTGGCCGGGCAGCGACGCCGACGCCGACCAGCTCCGCGAGCGCGGCCGAGCCGGTCGGCCTCGGCGAGCATGGCCGACGACCCGGGCCCGGCGGCCGGCCCAGCCGGGGTCGCCGTGCGCGGCGTACCAGGCGCCGACGGCGTCGGCGTCCCGGCAGTACGAGCCGGTCCACGCCACCGCGGGGTAGTGCCGGGCGTAGGCCAGGTCGCGGTCGAGTGTCCACAGTGTACGGACGAACCGCTGGGTGTGCGCGGTGACCGGCTCGGTCATGTCTGCCGCCGGGCGGCGAGACGGCGCCGACGATGGTGACCGAGCCGGTCGCCGCCGCCGAGCGTCGACACCTCGCCGGCGCGCTCGTAGAACGCGGCCAGCGCCGAGGCCAGCCCGGCCGGGTAGCCCTCCTCGGCCGGCAGCGCCCCGGTGCGGGAGGCGAACTCGCGCAGCGCCTCCGCCCAGCGCGAGGTCGAGTCGGCGATGACCACCGCGTCGTGACCCATGTCGCGGTAGTACTCGGCGACCGTGACGCCGGTGTAGATGCTCGCCTCCCGGGCCATGATCGGCATGTTCGACGTGTTCGCGATGATCGACCGTCCGGTCGGCGAGCCGCCCGCCGGTGCGGGGATCGGCCAGCTCGGACAGCTCCGCCGACGACGTCGGCCATCTCGTTGCCCCGCTCGCCGCAGCCGACGTAGACGATCACGTCGGCGTCGCACCATTTGGCGATCTGCTGCAGCAGCACGGTCTTGCCGGTGCCGAACCCACCCGGCACGGCCGCGGTGCCGCCCTTGGTCACCGGGTAGGCAGCGTCGAGCACCCGCTGGCCGGTCAGCAGCGGGGTCGCGTCGTGCCGGCGCTCGCGCGTACGGCCGGCGCGTGCCGCACCGGCCACCAGCTGGCCAGCGAGATGTCGACACCGCCGACGGTGGCGACCGGTTCGTCGGCGCGGTAGCGCGCCGGCGGGGCGTATCCGATCCACGCGGCCGCCGACGCCGGGTGGCACCAGCACCCGATGCGGCACCGGTCCCGCGTCGGTGACCGTGCCCAGCAGGTCGCCCGGGCCAGTCTCAGGCCCGGTGCCGCGGCTCGGCTGGAACGCACCATGTCGCGGTCGTCGGCCGTCGCGCGGGTGCCCGGCGTGAGCCAGGTGGCGGCACCGCCCAGTGGCCGCAGCAGTCCGTCGAAGACGCCGCCGAGCAGGCCCGGTCCGAGCCGCGCGGCGAGCGGCCGACCCAGCGCGGCGACCGGATCGCCGGGAGCCAGGCCCCGGTGTACTCGTAGGCCTGGAGCGTGACCCGGTCCGGGCGCAGGCGACCACCTCGGCCGGCAGCCGCGCGGACGCCGACCTCCACCAGGTCGGCCATGGCCATGCCGGACCGGCCGGCACCTCGACCAGTGGCCCGTTGACCCGCAGGACCGTGCTCATCGCGTCCGGTCCGATCATGCACCGGTCCATCCAGTTCCGCGGCAACCATGTCCGCGGCACGGTCGGCGAACGCCGGTCGCAGCGACAGGTCGACCGCGTCGTCCAGCCGCGACGGCGACGACCCCGCCGCGTCCGCGTCGCCGATGCCGGCGTCGGGTCCGAGCAGGCGGCGCGCGTGGTCGGCAAGGCGGCTACGCACGGCCGCGTACCCGGGTTCGTCGCGCAGCGCGCGCGACCGCCGTGCGGGCCTCGCGCCGCGCAGCTCGTCGTACGCCTCCCGCCGGGCGCGCAGCATCACCGCCGCGGGCCTCCGCCGGCGTGCGCCGGCGTCGACGGCCGCCGCTTGCGCGGCCGCGGCATCCGGACGCCGGGCGTCGGCCACGGAGTGCGCCTCTGGCCTCGCGCTGCGCGGCCGCGGCCACGCGTCCGGCGCCGGCGCGCGACCGCGGCATCGACGCGCTCGGCCGCGCTGCGGGCGGCCGCCAGCAACGCCTCCCGGACTCGGCGCGAGCGCGGCCGTCGATGGCCTCCGCCGGTACGTCCGGTCATGACGGCATCACCACCGATCAACCGCGCGCCGTCCCGCGTCCGCGGCCGCCCGGCGATCGCGCCGGCCGCGCGCGGCCGGTCAGGATCGACCACGCCGACGTCGGCGGGCAGCGCGTGCCACGCCGCCGCACGGCGGCCGGGTCCTCGGCGACGACGGACCAGCGCACCGGCCAGCCCGTAGCCCTGCACGCGCACCTTCTCACCGATCACCGCGATCCGGGCTCACGGTGGTCACGCCTGTCCGATCAGGATGATCGACACGATCAGGCCGTAGATCGCGATGCCCTCGGCGAGGCCGACGATGACCATGGCCCGGCCGAACAGCTCCGGCCGCTCGCTCATCGCGGCCAGCGCGGCCGCGCCGGTGTAGGCCACCGCGATCGCCGCACCGATCGAGGAGCCGGCGACCGCGATCGCCGCGGCGAGCAGCGCCATCCCACCGGCTCCCGGGCGGTGGCCTGGGCCAGCGGCGGTCGACCCGGTCCGCGTCGGCCGGTACGCCGGTCAGCGCCACCGCCGTCACGCGCGGCGGCGAGCAGGATCGCGACGTCGAGCCACCGCCAGCAGCCGGATGCCGGTCGCGACCTCGACCGGCGCAGCACAGCGAGGACGGCAGCGCATGCGCCCGACCAGTGCCGGCAAGTGCGATCAGCCACGCGAGCATGGCACTCCTCCGATCGTGGTCGACGTCGGGCACGTGCCACGGCCGGAACGGCCGGCCCTCCGGCTGGAAGACCCGCGAGAACAGCTCGTAGTACTCCAGGCGCAGCGCCTGTACCCCGGCGACGAGCGCCTCCAGGGCGAAGGCGAGCGGCGTTGCCGACCACGAACACGACGACTGCGCCGGCGACCGCCCCGCCGACCCCGTGCGCCACAGGCCGACCGTGGCCGCTCCAGACGATCCCGCCGAGCGCCGCGTGGGTCAGCCCGAACGCGGCCAGCCGGGCGAAGGACACCACGTTCGCGCCGAGCCGGATCACCACGTCGAAGAGTCTCGACCACGGCCTGCACGATGCCGGCGCCCCGCCGCCGCGCCTCGGCCAGCAGCCCGGCGAACGCGAGCGCGAGCCCGACCGACGCGCGAGCACCGACGCGCGACCGGCCGTGAGCCATCCCAGGCGACGAGATACCAGCCGCGCAGCGGCCAGGCCCGCGGCCAGGAACAGGGCGCACCCGGCGATGCCGGACGGGCGCGTAGAGCGCCAGCGCCAGCCGCCCTCGCGGACCCGGTTGACCGTGCCGAGCGCGTACGCGCCGGCCAGCAGCACGGCGCCCAGCCCGACCCCGGCGAGCAGCAGCGGCACCGGCTCCTCCATCGGCGCCAGCCACAGCGTCGGGACCACCCCGGTCGGACCGAAGCACTCGCCGTACAGCAGGCCGAACAGCATGCTGGACAGCGCCCGCCCCGGCGACGAACAGCCAGTGCGGCCGCAGCCGGGCCAGCCGTCGCGGCCGGCCGGCGGATCAGCAGCGCCGCCGAGCAGCAGCAAGGCGCCGTGACCGACGTCACCGAACATCGCACCGAACATCACCACGTACGCCAGTCCGGCGAGCACGGTCGGATCGACGTCCGCGTAGGGCACGGTGGTGTAGGTGCTCACGAGGGGGGCGAAATCCGCCCGCCCGGGTCCGGCGCGGTCGCTGTCGGCGGCTGAATGCCCCGGGTGACGGCAGCGGCGCCACCGCACCACCGATGTCCGCGAGCTGAGCCGCGAGGCCGGGCACCCGATCGACGGCGCCCAGCCGAGCAAGGCCGCGACATCGTCACGAGTCACCGCTTCGGCGGAATACTCCGCCAGTTCCGCCTCGCCGGCGAGCAGGTCCGCGCGGCCGGCTCCGTTCCCACTGGTCGAGGTCCGGGCCGTCCGCCGACGCCGTGGCGGCGCGGCACCGGCCGCCGCTGCAGGCGCCGCGCAGCCTCGCCGGCCGCGGCATCGCCGGGTGCGAGAGTGCGTTCGAACTCGATCACCCCGGCGTCGGCCACCCGGACCAGGACCTCGCGCAGCGCGACTGCGGCGCCACCACGGCCACCCGGGTCATCGGCGCCGGCCTCAGCGCGTCACGCCAGCGCATCGAACACCTCCGGCTGTGCGCCGCCGCGTGCGGCCAACTCCAGCGCGGCCCGCACCAGCCAGGCGTCGGCCGCCAGGAGGACGGCCGCGCCGAGCGGTCGCTGCCGGCCGAACGCGGGACGCCGGCGAGTGCCGTGCCGTCCGCGCGCAACCGCGCCCACCACGCGCCTCCGCCCGCCACAGGTCCGAGGTGCTCGTCACCCCGTCCAGCGCCCAGCCGGGCCGGCGCGGCAACCGCTCGGCGAGATCGGCGCAGGCCGGTCTCCGATCCAGCCGACCCCCAGGAGCCTGCTGACACTGCGCCGCGGCGGCGTCGGGCAACGGACGGCGAGCGGCGACGTCGTTCCCGCGCGACCAGCAGCGCGACCGCACCGGCCGCCCACGGGCGGGCCGGCCTCGACGCCGGCACTGACGCGCCGCCCAGGAGATCCGCAGCCACGTCGAGATGGCCCGGTGCGAGTCGGCTCCGGGGTCGCCCCACGCCGAGCGGCCAGCGCGGTCGCAGTTCGGCGGGCGAGGTGGTCCTGGACAGCCGCGGCCAGGCCGTCGCCAGGCGCCCAGCCGGAACGGCGGCACGCCGGCCTCGAGCGGGTCGGTGGTGAAGCCCGCAGGTGCTCGTCGATGTTCGCGATCTCGAACCACGCGGCCAGCAGCCGGATCAGTTCGGCGCCCTCGGCGGGCAGCCAGCCGGCCAGGACCCGCAGATTCCACGCGTCACCGGGCCACTCCGCGCTCGGCGGCGGCGAGCCGATCGCCGGGTCTGACCTCCCGCCCGTACGGGGAGTGGGCCAGGATCTCCAGCGCCTCTGGAGCCCGGTGCAGGCCGCCAGTTCACGGGCCGCGGTGGTGCCCGTCCGCCTGGCGAATCGGGCGCTCGCACGCTTCGCGCAACCCAGCCCGCGGTCATGGCCCCGACCCGACCCGCGTGCGGTTGCCGGACCCAGCGCCGCGATATCGTGCCGGACCCGCTCGACTACCTCATTGACCAGACCCGGGAAGTCGTTCGGTGGCGCGACGCGCGATCTCCTCGGCGGCCGCCCGGTATTCCTCCTGGTGGCTGCGACTCCATCGCAGCGTGTTCACGCATCCGCACCGCCACCGTTGCGCGTTCGGCCTGTGCGGCGCCTTCCGCCTGCGCGAGCATCGCCGCCGCCCGCTTGCGGGCGTCGTCCAGACACCGCTCGGCTTCGGTGACGCTGCCGGCCCGCAGGCGTTCGCACTCGGCGGTGGTCTCGGCCAGCGCGGCGAAGACCGGTTCGAGTTCTGCGGTCACACTGGCACGCAGGTCGACGGGCATCCCGGCCGCGCCCGGCGCCCGGGCGCACCGGCTGCCCGGAATCTGCTGAGCAGTTCACGCAGACCCGGCATGGCGGCACTCCTTCTGTCAGTCACGATGCCACCGGACCGCCGCCCTGGTTAGGGCCACAACGCCCGGTACTGCGGGACCTTGGGGCTCGCGGTGCGGCATGCAACGGCCGATGCGGGGGTACGCAGAACGGCCGGCCGCGCCCACATGCCGGTGCAGCGGATGATCACGGCCCTGCGGGGTCCGGCACCGTCCGCATGTGCAGGTAACGCTCGATGCGGAACAGGCGCCAGGTCCGCTGCAGCCGGGCAGGAAGCAGTGGGAAGGCCTCCTCCGCGTCGAGGATCCGCGGTTCGATGAGCGTGTGGTGATGTCCTCGGACGTCGATGTTCGCCCGTCCCGGCTGCACGGACGTTGCGCAGCCAGTCGACGCCGGTGCCGTACGGCAGTGGGATAACGAAGCCGTCCGCGACCGGCTGGGCCACAACCGGGGTGGTGTACGCGCGGCCGGAACGGCGGCCGGTGTGGTGCAGCGCGGCGGCGTACCAGTACCGGCGGCCGGCCAGGGTCAGCATCACCGGGTTCAGCACGTGTTTGTTGAAGGTGCGCACGGCAAGCTGACGATCACGCTGAGCAACAACCCCATCAACGGAGGTAACGGGGCTCAGGCGTCCGTCACGATCCAGAACACCGGTGTCCGACTGCTCCGATGGACGAACGATGGCTGCGATACGCACGCCGGGGTCATCGCGATCATGCCGGCGGCCTGGCGGGAGAGTTCGCTGGTCGTGTCTCCCGAGCTGGCGCCCTATCGCGATTGGCTCCGCGAGGAAGCGCGCGCCGCCGAGCCGATCCGGTTGCGGTTCAGGCAGCCGCACTTCCTCCGGTATCGATCGATCGGATGCGCGGACCTTGGTATCGGCCGGGAGCTCGCACCCGGCCGCAAGGTGACGCAGGAGTTCACCTGGGACGGCGTTGCCGCACCGCGACTCGGCCTTCCGCCCAGCGGACCCGTGACGCTGACGTCGCGGTTCGAGCGGTGGACCCGCCCGGGGCCCGGAAGCGAGGGCGAAGCCATCGAGGTGTCACTCGACAGCTGGGTGCTGCGCGGCCGACCGGACGAAAACCTGTCGCCGGCCGAGGCCATCGACGCCGCGCTGGCCGACGAACGACTGGCGTCCTGGCTGGTGACGCGGCCGATCCGCGATGGAGCCGATGCGATCGCCGAGTACGACCGCGACCTGGGGCTATGGGTGGTGGGCCTGCTCATGTATCGCGACGACGGGCAACCGATCCTACATGCCGCGTTCGTCGACGCCGTTACCGGCGAGGTGATCACGGTCCGCGAGCACCGCGTCGAGTTCTGACGGCATCACCCACGTTGACCCCGCGGATTCGGCTTCCGACCGCCGCAAGGGGGACCTTCGGGCGCTGGACCGGCCCGACGATCCTCGGCTATCATCCGGCGACTTGCAGCGTGCATACTTTCTATGCATCGCTGCCGCGCGCTGAACAGAGAACCGGGAGGCCGCCCGCTTGGACGCCCACGAGATCAAGACCGCCGTCGCGCACCAGGCCGCTGCACGGGCGGCCGCCGAGGCGCCGTTCGTGAACCTCTCCGACCCGGCGCGGGTCCTGGGTCCGGACGGCCGGCCGGCCGTCAGCCGCCGGGCGCCGATCTACGAGGACGTGCCCGACGCGCAGTGGAACGACTGGCGCTGGCAGCTCTCGCACCGGGTCAACGACCTCGAGGAGGTCGGGCAGATCCTGAACCTGACCGAGGAAGAGCGCGAGGGCCTCTCGGCGCCGGACAAGTTCCGGGTCGACATCACGCCCTACTTCATCAGCCTGATCGACCCGGACGATCCCAACGACCCGATCCGCCGCCAGGTGATCCCGATCGGCTCGGAGCACGAAGCGTTCACGGCGATGATGGAGGACCCGCTCGCCGAGGACCGCCACTCCCCGGTGCCAGGCCTCGTCCACCGCTACCCGGACCGAGTCCTGATGCTCGTGACGACCCAGTGCGCGTCGTACTGCCGGTACTGCACCCGTTCCCGGATCGTGGGCGACCCCACCCAGAACTTCAACAGCCGCGACCACGAGGCGCAGCTCGAGTACTTGCGCCGGACCCCGCAGGTCCGCGACGTCCTGATCTCCGGCGGCGACGGCCTCACGCTCGCGCCGAAGCTGTTCGAGAAGATCCTCCGCGGCCTGCGTGAGATCCCTCACATCGAGATCATCCGCATCGGGAGCCGCGTGCCGGTCTTCCTGCCGCAGCGCATCGACGACGAGCTGTGCGAGGTCCTCGAGAAGTACCACCCGCTCTGGATCAACCTGCACTTCAACCACCCGAACGAGATCACGCCCGAGGTCTCGCGCGCGGTCGACAAGCTGACCAGGGCCGGGCTGCCGGTCGGCAACCAGAGCGTGCTGCTCGCCGGCGTCAACGACTGCGTCCACATCCAGCGATCGCTGGTCCACAAGCTCGTCGCGAACCGCATCCGCCCGTACTACCTGTACCAGTGCGACCTGGTCGAGGGTTCCGGGCACTTCCGGACACCGGTCGGCAAGGGGCTCGAGATCATGGAGGGGCTGCGCGGGCACACGAGCGGGTACGCGGTGCCGACCTTCGTGATCGATGCGCCCGGCGGTGGCGGCAAGATCCCGGTCATGCCCAACTACCTGATCTCGTACTCGGACCACAAGGTCGTGCTGCGCAACTACGAGGGCTACATCACGACGTACGAGGAGCCCGAGCACTACCAGAAGCACGATTCGGCGGCGTGCGCCTATTGCCAGCACGAGCGGCCGGAACCCGGCCAGTCCGGCGTCCTCGGCCTGCTCGAGGGCGAGCGCATGTGGATCGAGCCAAAGGGCTTCGAGGAGGTCCACCAGCGCGGCAACACCGAGGCGCACCGGCTCCAGGACCCATCGAAGTGGGTCCCGTTCGGCGTCGGGGCGCTCGAAGGCAAGGCCGGGGCGCCACTGCGGGTGCTCGAACCCGGCGATGTCGCCGCCCCGAGCGACGGCGACACGGCCGACTACGGCCCCGGCGAGGAGCCGCGGCCGCGCGAGGGCGAGCCGACCGCGTCAGCCCACGGAGAGCTGCTCTAGTCGTCCGGGTGTGGCTCCGGCCGCTCGGTCGTCCACGCTGAAATCCTCGAACGTGACCTGGGCGAAGAAGCGGTTCTTCTTACCGGTGAAGGCGCCGATCAGCACCCCATCGACCTTGCTGCTGCGTGCCGGGTCGCGACCCTCCTTCGCATGCCGGATGATCTCGAGCAGGACGCCGGGCCGATTGGGGTCCGCAGGTGCAGCTGGGGGTCCGTCCTGCTCGTTCTCGGGCGGGATCGCCTCTTGGTACAGGTCGGTCGTCCACTGCACGCCGTAGGTCGGGGTCAGGCGGTCGTGGCAATCGGCTTCCCGGCCATGCTGGACGACGAACACGAACTGCCCGTCATCCTTGGACTCGATCCCGCTCCCGCTCACTCCCTCGATGTTGATCGAGTCCAGCCCCTCGGCCGGGTTGGCGGCCAGACGCTCAAGGAACAGTCCCAGATCGGCTTCAGACGCGGCTGGTTTTGCTCGGGCCTGGACATGCATGGTGAGCCCTCCACTCGACGAGTCGCGGCGGTCTGGTCAGCCGAGCCGCCTCGTGCGCGACCAACCTTATACGCGCGGGGCGTCGGCATCTCGTCCCACGACCGTAGACTCTCGCGATGACGCGTCGCGGGCCGATCTTCTACGGCTGGGTGGTCGTCGCGGTCACCGCGATCGTCGTGCTGATCACGGCCGGTGTCCGCTCGGCGCCGGGCGCGTTCATCCTGTCGATGACGGCAGAACCGGGCTGGTCGACGGCTTCGGTGTCGTTCGCTGCCGCGGCCGGGCTCGTGGTGTTCGGGCTGTCCGGCCCGCTGAGCGGGTGGCTGATCTCCCGGGTCGGGGTCCGCGCCGTCGTGCTGACCAGCCTGGTCGTCACCGGAGCCGCGCTTCTCGCGACCAGCGTGGTCCGCGAGATCTGGCAGCTGACGCTGCTGTTCGGGCTACTGTCGGGGCTCGGGACGGGGCTGGTGGCGAGCGTGCTCGGCCCGACCGTCGCGACCCGCTGGTTCGTGCGCAACCGTGGCCTCGTGACCGGGATCCTCGGCGCGAGCACGAGCACCGGACAGCTGATCTTCTATCCGCTGCTGACCGCGCTCGCGGTGACCGCCGGCTGGCGGTTCGGGGCGGTCGTGCTCGGGGCGCTCGCCCTCGTCCTGGTGGTGCCCGTGATCCTGTGGGTGCGCAACGATCCCGCGGACGTCGGGGTCCGGCCGCAGGGCGTCACGGAGGGCGCGATCGTTC
Organism: uncultured Thermoleophilaceae bacterium; assembly: GCA_963771715.1. Classification (GTDB taxonomy): domain Bacteria; phylum Actinomycetota; class Thermoleophilia; order Solirubrobacterales; family Thermoleophilaceae; genus JACVRW01. The sequence goes on along the minus strand of CAVYUQ010000018.1, from coordinate 54,040 downwards.
CGACGCGTCCGGCCGATCGCGGCGTGATGCGGCGCGCGGTCCGAACGTCGGACTTCTGGTTCCTCGCCGGCACGTTCTTCGTCTGTGGCGCCACCTCCAACGGCTTGGTCGGTCAGCACTTCATCCCGCACGCGGTCGATCACGGGTTCACGGCCGTGGCCGCGTCGGGAGCACTCGCGGTCATGGGCTTCTTCAATTTCGTCGGCACGATCGCGAGCGGCTGGCTGACCGATCGCTGGGACCCCCGCAAGCTGCTGCTGATCTACTACGGCTTTCGCGGGGTCAGCCTGCTCTTCCTGCCGTTCATCCACGACGCGGTGTCGATCGGGGCGTTCGCGGTCCTGTTCGGCCTCGACTACATCGCGACCGTGCCGCCCACCGTGGCGCTCGTGGCCGATCGATTCGGGCGGCACAACGTCGGCATCGTGTATGGATGGGTGTTCGCCGCGCACATGCTCGGCGCGGCGATCGCGGCCTGGGCCGCGGGTGTGGTGCGCGAGAACGTCGGCGACTACGCGGCGGCGTTCGTAGCCGCGGGTTGGATCGCGATCGTGGCCGGCTTCGCCGCGCTGGCCATCCGCCGGCCGGTATCGGGCTGCACCACCGCCCGCCGCCAAGGCCGAGGCGACCGCCGCGTGACCGGCAAGCGGAAGAAGGGCCGCCCGACGGGCCAGACGATCGGCGCGATCATCGTCGGCTTCGACCAGCAGATCTTCCGCACCATGCCGCCCGTGCAGGAGCTGATCGTGAAGGGCCAACCGGTCCGCGGGCTCGGCGGCCAGGGCATCGGCGACCTGCAGGTCGTCTTCCCGGGGGACGTGCTGGAGACCCCACCCGAGCCCGCGCCGGAACCGCCCGAGGCCGCTGCGCCCGAGCCACCGCCCGGTCCCGAAGCGAAGCCGGAGTCCTAGTTCGGCGCCGGCTCCGCGGCAACGATCTCGAGGGCCTTCGAGAGCTGAAGGTCCTGCATCGAGCCGACCTCGGCCGGCGTCAACCGCTGGACGTCGTCCGGACTCAGCGGCACGTCGCCGTCGGGCAACGTGACCGGCACGTCCGGGGCGATGCCCTCGTGCCAGATGCGCCGACCCTCCGGCGTCAGCCACTCCACGGTCCCGATCCGCAGCGCCGAGCCGTCCGACAGCACGAACTCACCAAGGACCGTGCCCGTGCCGAACGTGGTCTCGCCGACGACCTTCGCGCGCCCGGCGTCCTGCAGCGCACCCGACACGATCTCGGATGAGCTGGCGGTGTCGCCGTCGACGATCACGGTCAGCGGCAGGTCCGTGGCAACGCCACCGTCGGTGACGCGATGCTCGACGCGGTCGCCTGCGGCGTTGCGCTCGATGTAGACGATGCCGCTCTTGAGGAACTGGCTGGCGATGCCGACCGCCTCGTTGACGTAGCCGCCGGGGTTGCCGCGCAGGTCGAGGACGACGCGGTCCGCCCCGGCCGCGCGGGCGTCGGTCAGCGCCTGGACGACGTCGTCGGCTGCACCCTGTGAGAACTGCTCGAGCCGGATCAGTGCGCTCTTGGAGCCCGGGACCATCGCCCACGACACGGGCTCGATCGGAACGTCCGCGCGGACGATCGAGACCGTCCGCTCGATGCCGTCGCTCCCGCTGCGGATCGTGAGCTCAACGCTGGTTCCGGCCTCGCCGCGGACCCAGCCGGCGACCTCGTCGATCGGCTGGCCGAGGGTCTTGCGGCCGTCGACCGCCACGATCACGTCGTCCGGCTTGAGCCCGGCCGCTTCGGCGGGGCTCCCGTCGAACACGGACACGACGCGCAACAAGCCCTCGTCGTTCTCGTCGATGCGCACCCCGACCCCGACGTACGACCCCTTGAGCGCGTCGTCGCGCTCCTTGCGCTCCGTGGGCGTCATGAAGTCGGTGTGCCCGGTATCGCCGACCGCCTCGGTCATGCCGTCGATGGCGCCGTAGATGAGCTCCCGGTCATCGATCTCGTCCCGGGCGACGTACTGCTGGTGGATCGTGTCCCAGGCCTCCTTGATCAGCCCGAAATCGGTCGGGGCGGAGGCGGCCGGGCTGGACGCAGGGTTCGGGATCGCACCGGCCGGCGTGCCAAGCGGCATCACCAGCCGACCGACCCCGATCCCGGCGCTGAACGTCACGACCAACGCGAGCGCGACGATCGCACCGATGAGCACCGCTCGGCCCCCCTGGCCGGCCGCCGGTGACGTCGGAGCCTGGGAGGGACCGGGCGTGAGGGAGGTCACGCTCGGCGGCTCGTGGTCGGTGGTCAGCTCGGTCGGGGTCCCGTCGGTATCCATGGGTGGCATCGCGCTCGTGCGGTGGCGACGGTCGACCGCGCGGCGGCCGCGCGGACGGCGCCGGACGAAGGCCCGGCACCGGGAAGGATGCCCCAGATCGGTTACGGGCAGGGTGGGGGCGGAGTGAAGGTTCGTTCAGCGTGTCGCGTAACGAGCGTAGTAGTCCTGCTCCGGGCCGGTCGCCACCGCGGCGGGGTCGAAGCGATCCGGTTCGAACATCGCGAGCCGGGGCGGCGTCGCGCCCGTTGCCAGGCGCGTCGCGAGGAGCTCGGCGAGATAGGGTGCGAGGAGCATGCCGCGACCGCTCCAGCCGTTCGCCTGCCACCACCCGTCGAGCTGGCGTGTCGGCCCGACCAGCGGGAGGTGGTCCGGGGTGATGTCGTACATGCCTGCCCATTGGCGGATGACGGTCACGTCGGCCAGGCAAGGCGCCTTGCGGGTGATGATCGACGCAGTCCGCCGCAGGAATGCGGCGGTCGAGGTCTGCTCGACGCCCTCCGGCTCATTCGGATCGACGACGCCCATCACCACCTCGCCCCGCAGCGTCTGGTTGAACCAGCCCTCCATCGGGCGGTAGAAGGTGATGGCCGCGTCGATCGAGCGGCGCAACGGGGCGGTCACGAGCACCTCCCGCCGATGCGGTCGGTTCGGGGCGACCACGCCGGCCATGGCGTTGAGCTCGGCCGACCATCCGCCGGCCGCGTTGATGACGACACGGGTCGCGATGCGGCCACGGTCGGTTTCGACGGCCTCGACACCGCTGTCGCCGACCGTGATGCCCTCGACGGTCGTCCCGGGGAGCAGCTGGACCGCCCGCCCGGCGAGATGCTCGAGATGGGCCCAGACGACCGCGTCGTGATGGACGATGGCGTCGTCGTTCAGTACGGAACCCGCGACCGGCTCGCCACCGCGCAGGACCGGCAAGCGCCGTAGGGTGTCGTCGGGGGAGAGCAGTGCACTGCGCACGCCGATGCGGTGGTGCATCGCCACGATCTCGCGCATCCGCTCGACCTCGTCCACGTCGTAGAGCACCCACGCGTAGCCCAGCCGGTAGAACAGGACGTTGAAGCCGAGGTCGTCGCCCATGCGGTCGTACTTGTCCTGGCAGGCTCCCGCCACGTGGGTGAGCTCCTCGGTCAATTGCATCGCGCGGATGCGCGCGACGTTGCGGCCGGTCGCCCCCGAACCCGGGTAGCCCCGCTCGACGATGACGATGTCCTTGATGCCCTTGGCAAGCAGCTCGCGGGCGATCGCGAGGCCCCCGATGCCCGCCCCGACGATGACGACGTCGGCGCCGGCCGGCGGATCCGCGCCGGCGAGGAATGCCGGCACCGAGCTGCGGGTCAAGGCTGGTCCTGGGCGGCGGCGACCGGCGCCTCTCCAGCGACGAGGTCGCCGAGGCGAACCGGGCGGAGCGGCGGTCGACCGGTCGGCAGGACGATGCCCGCCGGCGGCTGGCTCGGGTCCGTGTCGTTCAGGGCACAGGTGACCTTCGCCAGGCAGTACTTGCCCTGGCATGGACCGGTAAGCGCGCCGGTGCGGCGCTTGACGAGCTCCGGGTCCGTGTAACCCATGGCCCGCTCCGCCCGGATCTCGTGGCCGCGGACGTCTTCACAGAAGCAGAGGATCGCGTCAGGCGAGCCCGGCGCGGCCGCGTGACCGACGGACACGCTGCGGGCCAGGTCCCCGGTGCGGGTGGTGGCGGGGCCGGTCAGCGCACCGCTCGGGATCGAGCCGTTCGCGAAAGCGGATGCCGCCTGTCCGGCCCGTCGCGCCTGGGCGTCGGCCGCTGCTGGATCCATGGTCATCCCCGCCGCGCTACCGGCGACGAATACGCCGGCCACCTGCGTCCGACCGTCGTCGTCGGCCCGCGGGGCGAGGCGGTCGTCGCGCCACTCCACGGCGGCGCCGGCAGCAAGGACGAGGTCCAGGTTTGGCGTCCGATCGCCGAAGACCACGACGTCGACACGCTCCCGCCGGGCCGTGCCTGCCGTGTCGAGGACCCGGACCCATGTCACGGACCGGCGTCCGCCGACCGCGACGAGGGCGCGTGTCTCGACGGGGCCGATGACCGTGGCCCCAGCGTCTCGCAGGGCCTGGCCCGCATGGTCAAGCTCCTCGCCCGTTCCGACCAGGAGCGCGCGATCGCCGGGCACGACGCCGAATCCCGCGATCAGGCGACCCACCAGTCGGGCGCCCATGACGCCCGGCCGGTCCGAACCGGGAACGGCCGGGACGAGCTCGTACGTGCCGGTCGCGGCGACGACGGCCCTCGGCCGCAGCTCCGTGATCGTCTCCTTGTCGGAGGCGGTCAGCATCCCGCCATACCAGCCGGTCGCGATCGTGCCGAAGCGAAGGTCGATCCCCGCCGCGCGGGCCTCCGCCGCAAGCTCCGCGCTGCGAGGAGATACGGCCGCGCTGCGGTCTTCCGCCTCCAGCAGCACCACCCTGGCCCCAGCCTCCGCTGCCCCGAGCGCCGCGAGGAGGCCGCTCCGACCGCCCCCGACGACGACCACCTCAGGCACCTCGTCGCGGACGGCGCGCAGTCGTGGATCTGGGGCGGTCGCCGAGCTGGAGTCGTCCCCGACCGCCGAACCAGCGGATCACATCGAGATACGCCTTGCGCAGCCGCCGCGGTCGAAGGAATCGATGGTGGTAGAACGTTGGCGGCACGAACCGCGAGCCCAGGTCGAGCAACCCCAGCAGGTCGCGCTCCACAGACGGCCAGGCATGCTCACCGCGCACGACCATGCCCTCGCGCAACGGCACCCGGCACGTCCGCACGCTCGGGCGGCCGTCGACCTCGCACTCGCACCAACCGCACTGGCCAGTGCTGCACATGAGGCCGCGCGGCCGGTGGAACCGGAAGCTGCGTGACAGGGTTCGCTGCCCGGCGGCGAGCAGACTCACCGCCAGCGGTTCGCCCCACACGCCCTCAATGTCGCGACCGTCGAACGTGAATGGGACCCGAGCCCGCTCCACCTCGTGCGTGGAGCCGGGGCGAAGTCGACGCGCCGGCACCTCAGCGGATGTGGAACGTCGGGGAGGCGTCGATGCACACCCGCTTCGACTCGAGATAGGCGTCCAGGCCCTCCATCCCGAGCTCGCGCCCGATGCCGCTTTGCTTGACTCCACCGAACGGACTCTCGGCCAGTCGGACGTAATGCGTGTTCACCCACACGTCGCCCACCCGGAGCCGACGGGCGAGCCGCACTGCCCGGTCGAGATCGCTGGTCCACACGGCGCTGCCCAGGCCGAACTCACTGTCGTTGGCGAGCGCGAGCGCCTCCTCCTCGCGGTCGAACGCGATGACCGATAGGACCGGCCCGAAGATCTCCTCGCGCGCGATCGTCATGCCCGGAGCCACCTCGTCGAAGATCGTCGGCGCCATGTACTGCCCGGCCGCCCACTCGCCGCCAAGCCGTTCGCCCCCGAGTACAAGCCGGGCCCCCTCCGCTCGCCCGCGCTCCACGTAGCCCAGGACCCGCTCGAGCTGCTTGCCCGACACCATCGGACCGAGCTGCGTCTCCTCGTCGAGCGGCGACCCGACGCGGAGGGCCTTCGCGCGCTCGGTCAGCCCCTCGACGAACCGGTCGTGGATGGACCGCTCCAGAAGGAGCCGCGACCCGGCCGTGCATGACTGGCCGGCGTACAGGAAGATCCCGACCGCGACCGCGTCCATCGCCTTCTCGAGGTTCGCGTCGGGGAAGACGAGCACCGGCGCCTTGCCGCCGCCTTCGAGCGAGAGCCGCTTGAAATTCCGGGCGCCGAGCTCCATGAGCCGCCGTCCGACTTCGCTGCTCCCGGTGAAGCTCAGCTTGTCGACCCGCGGATCTGTCGCGAGCCGTTCGCCGATGACCCGGCCCTCCCCCACGACACCGTTGGCGACTCCCGCCGGCAGGTCGGGGATGCGTTCGAGCAGCTTGAAGATCGCCATCGACGACGCCGGGGCATCGCTCGCCGGCTTTAGGACGAACGTGCATCCTGTGGCGATCGCCGCGCCGATCTTGCGCAGGGGCAGGTCGACCGGGTCGTTCCACGGCGTGATCAACCCGCACACCCCGACCGGCTCCTTGAGCACGATGTTGAGGAGGTGGCGCGCGGCCGCCGATGTGGTTTCGCCACGGACGAGCCGCGCGGCCCCAGCGTAGAACTGGATCCGATCGATGGCGGGTTCTATCTCGCGCTCGCGAACGTAGCGGATCGGCTTACCCATCTCGGTCGCCACCAGCCGTGAGATCGGCTCGATCTCCTCGCGCAGCAGCCGTGCCAGCTCGAGCAGGATCGTGGCGCGCTCGCGGCCGGAGGTCGTCGGCCAGACCCCCTCGTCGAAGGCGGCCCGCGCAGCGGCGATCGCCCGATCGATGTCCTCGATGCCGGACTGCGGCGCGATAGCGACCAGATCGCCGGTCGCCGGATCGCGGCTCTCGAGCGTCGCTCCCGACGCGGCCGGGGACCACGACCCCCCGATGTAGTTCTCGACCTGGATGGGCGGCGCGGCCGTTGACGTCATGGAGCTCCCTTGATCGATTCGATGAGGATGCCGACCGCGCTGTCGAGCAGACGCTCGTCGATGATCAATGGCGGGCAGATCTTCAGGACGTTCTCGTGGTGGCCGGCGATGCCGACGAGGACGCCGCGCTCGAACGCGGCTCGCCGGATGCGCGCCGCCCGCTCGGGGTCGGGCGACCGGCTCTCCGCGTCCGTGACGAGCTCGATGCCGATGAAAAGGCCAAGACCGCGGACCTCGCCGACGTGGGGGAAGCCGGCGAGGTCCGCGAGGGATGTGCGGACTGCCACGCCGAGACGCTCGGAACGCTCCCAGAGGCGATCGCGGCGGAAGACGTCGATCGCCGCCCGGCCGGCGGCGAGGTTGATCGCGTTACCCAGGAACGTCGAGGTATGGGTGCCCGGCGGCCAGTGGCTCATGAGGTCGCGGCGCCCAACGACAGCCGACAGCGCCATGCCGCCGCCGATCCCCTTCCCGACCGTCATCAGGTCCGGCACGATGTCCCAGCGCTCGGCCGCCCACGGCCGGCCCGTCCGCCCGAAGCCGCTCTGGACCTCGTCGAAGACCAGGACCGTCCCGTGGCGGTCGCACAGCTCCCGCAGGCCCGCCAGAAAACCGTCGGGCGGGATCACGACACCGCCATTGCCCTGGACCGGTTCGATGACGATCGCGGCGACGGGCCCGATCCCGGACGCGGGATCCTCCATGACGTACCGGACCAGGCCAAGTGCCTGCTCCCCGGCGTCCTCGGGTCGACCGACCGGCCAGCGATAGGGATAGGGATGGGGCAGGAAGTGGGCCTCCGCCTCGCGCGCGACCCGCCCGCGATGGATCGCCTTGCCGTTCAGCCCGATGACGCCACTCGAGCGCCCGAAGTAGCCGCCGGAGAAGGCGATCACCTCCCGACGTCCGGTGACGGAACGGGCCAGGCGGAGCGCCGTGTCGTTCGCGTCGGCACCGCTCATGCCCAGCAGGACACGGTCGAGTCCAGCCGGCGCGATCCCCAGGAGGGCCTCCTCGAACGCGACCCGCGGCTCGCTCGCGAACGCCGACGAGACGTGGCCCATCCGCCCGGCCTGGTCCCGGATCGCCTCCACGATGTCGGGGTGGGAGTGGCCCAGGTTTGCGGCCGCGAAGCTCGCAGCCAGGTCCACGAACTCATTGCCGTCAGGGTCCAGGATCGTCGACCCTCGGGCCTCGGCGACCACGACCGGGTCGTCGGGTCCGACCGTGCGCGGCCCGGCGCCTTCGACCGCCCGGAGGCGGTCGATGATGGCGCGGGCCTTGGGCCCCGGGTACGGCGTGACCATGCGCGGACCGACGGCGGGCTCCGTCGTCACGGCTCGAACGCGTACACGTGCCGCCCGTCGATGACGACCGGGACGCCGTCGAACTCGATGGTGGGGTCCATGACGAGGCCGTCAAGGTGGACCTCGCATTCCACCAGGCCGCCGTATTCGTTGGCGGAGTCACCGAGCGCGATGTGGACCGTCCCGAACGCCTTCTTGGCCTCGGTGATCTCGTCCGCGATCCGGGCCGCGGGGTTGAGCCCGATACCGATCTCGCCGATGTTGTCGGCGTCGGCGATCTCCGCGACGAGGCGCCGGAGCTTGTCGGCGGAGGGGCCGCCCGCGAACTCGACCGCACGTCCGTCGCGTACCGTGATCGTGACCGGCGCCTCAAGCGCCCCCAGGTCGGAGGCGACCCGCTCCCAGACGACGACGCCGTTCGACGTGCCCTCGATCGGTGGCAGCGAGACCTCCCCGCCGGGCAGTGCCGAGACCTCGCCCGGGTTGCGGCAGATGCCGGTCAGCCAGGCCTTTGGCTCGCGCCCCTCGACCGTCGCGGTGATGTCCGTGCCAGCCGGCGAGGTGACCCGCACGATCCTCGTCGTCCGCCATAGCTCCGCCAGCCGCTCGGCGCGACGACGGATCGCGAGGAAGTCGGCGGTCATGGCGCCGTTCCGCCACGCGTCCGCTCGATACGGGGCGTTGAAATCCCCTCGGGCGCCCGCACGCTGGGCGAGGGCCTTGGCGCTCGTGTGGTAGAGCGAGGTACTGGCGGCACACAGAACCACGTCGGCGGCGGCCATCGCGGCCGCAGCCGGGGCGGGCGGTTCGGCACCGCTGCGCGACCGATGGGTGATCGTCACGATGACCGGCTCGCCGCCGAGCTCCTGGGCGACCCGCGCCAGCTCCCTGGGGATCTCGGCATCGGTCCGGTCGTCGACGACGATCGCGAACCGTTCGCCCGGGCCGACACCAAGGTAGTCGCGGACGACGCGCTCGGCGGTCGTCGCGACGGTATCGACCTCGCCGATCACCGCACGACCTCGCCCGCGCCGGCGTCGGTCAGGCTCCACCGACGGCGCACCTCGGCGGCCTCCGCCGGATCGTGCTGTTCGTGACGCTGGTAGAAGCCGACCCGGCTGATCTGGTACTTGCCCATCCTGTGGAGGTCCGCCAGGGACTCGGCTGCCTTGAGGGCGAGGAGGTTCGGGTTGAGGATCGGCAGCTCCCGATGGCGACCGGTGGTCATGATCTCGCGCTCGAGGCAGCCACCGATGATCGTGCAGCCGAGGATCACGACCTCGGACGTGTCCTCGCGCAGCGCCTCGATGCAGGCGGCGGCCGCATCGTCGGCCACCGAGGTGGTGTCGAGGATCATGTCGGTCACGTACCAGTCGATGCAGCGCACGCCCCGGCAATTGCCCGCCCCGTGCAACCGGACCAGGTCCTCCAGCCATGGAAGCGCCTTCCGATGGTCCGTGATCACGGTGAACCGGTGCCCGACGTACGAGGCGTGGTTCATGGCCGCCTCAAGCGGGCCGACGACCGGGATGTCCACGAGCTCGCGCGCGACGCGCACGCCCGGGTCATAGCAGCACCCGACGACCACCGCGTCGTACCCGGCCGTCTCGAGCCGGCGGACCTCCTCGAAGATCGCCAGCTCCATGAGGTGCTTTGGGTAGTAGTAATCGATGTTCTCGGGCACGCCCTCGAGGTGGATGACGTCCACCGCGGTCCCGCTCGCGGCGTACGGGACGAGCGTCTCGCGGATGATCTCGTCGAACGCTGCGGTGCCGAACGGGTTGATGAACGCGATCCGTCGCTCCACGGGCTGCTCGATCGTCACCAGACACTCGCCTCCAGGGTGGCCTCTAGACCGGGTCGGTCGGGGCGGAACGGCGTTGGGTCCAGCACGGGCTCGCTGCCGCAGATCAGGTCCGCGACGAGCCGACCGGTGGTCGGACCGGCGCCGTTCCCGAACACGTGCCCGGCGGCCACGATGAGGTCGTCGTGGCCCGGCACTGGCCCGATCAGTGGCAGTGCGTCGCTCGTGAACGGCAGGACGCCGGCCCACGCCCTGGCAAACCTGGCGCCGCGCAGCTCGGGCAGGGCCGCCAGCATGCCCTCGGTCACGAGCGCGACGCCGGGGAGGTCCGGCTTCCAGTCGAACCCTGGGTAGTCCATGGCGATACCGAGAAGGTACGAACCGTCGGCGGTCTGGCAGGCCGACTCCAGCAGGGCGAGACCATGTCGTTGCTCGACCTCGGTCTCGAAGGGCGCCGCCGAGAAGCCGTCCAGTTCCTGGAAGATGGAGTACTGCTTCACGGCCGCCGGGCCGTAGAGGAGATGCTCGAGGCGGGGGGCCATCGGCTCGGTCTGGACGATCTGGAGGCGCATGGGGTGGATCGGCAGGTCCAGTCCCAGTTGCCGGCCGATCGCGCGGGCTCCACGCCCCGGCGGCGAGCACGACCTGGCCCGGCGGAGATCGGCCCGAGGTCGGTGTCCACCCGGGTGATCCGGGCACCGTCGGTGGTGATCGCCCGCGCCGCGGTGCCCTCGTGGATCCTCGCCCCATGGCGCTGGGCGGCGAGCGCGAAGGCGCGGACGTACCGGCGCGGATCGATCTGGGCGTCGAGCGGGCAGAACGACGCGCCGAGCACGCTATCGGGCAGGATCGGGGCCAGCTCGCGTGCCTCGGCGCCGTCCAGGAGCTGCATCGGTACGCCGTCCGCCGTCCGGCGTTCCACGAACTCGCGCACGATGGCGCCCTGCGCCTCGCTCGTGAAGTAGATCAGCCCGCCGCGGCAACGCAGGCCGAAGTCGGTGCCCAGCTCCTCGGGCAGCTCCTCGAGGCCGTTTCGCGTTGCCATCACGAGGTCCAGCTCCGGCCCGACACGGCGGGTGTGGACCCAGATGAACCCGAGGTTGCGGCCCGTCGCGCCGGACGCCAGGCCGTCGGCCTCGAGCAGGAGGACATCCGCGCCGCGCTTCGCGAGGTGGTACGCGCTGGCGGCACCGACGATGCCGCCGCCGATGACCAGGACGTCGGGAGACAGGCTCAAGTTCGCTCCGGGGTGCGATGCATGCCTCGGCACCGTAGCAGCCGACCACGTCGGGCCATATGTCGCCAATCACCGAAAGCCGACCCGTATCGTTGGTGCTGGACCACAATCCGAGACGGGCGAAGGAGGCTATCATCCGCCCCGGGGGAGCACCCCGCCGGGGACCCGTGATGGATGCTCGAGGCGCCGACCGATGACCGACCTCGCGACGCACGGCCTGCGCGATCAGCTCGACCTGCTGGTGGTCACGGCGCGCCGCGTCGCCGAGTCGCTCGAACTCGATACGGTGCTCTCGTCGATCGTCGAGGACGCCACGACACTGCTCGGCGCTGACAGCGGCGACATCCTCCTCTGGGACCGCGAGGTCGACGCGCTGCGGGTGGTCGCGGTGTCGAACTTCCCGCCCGACATGCTCGGTTTCGAACTGCCGTTCGGCGAGGGCCTGTCGTCGCAGGCGATCCTCACGCAGCGGGCCATCGAGGTCGCCGACTACGGGACCTACGAGCACCGGGCTCGGGCCCTCGACCGTTACGACTTCGGCTCCGTCCTGTGCGCCCCGCTCCTGTTCCGTGGCGCAGCCCTGGGCGCGATCAACGTCCACGCCCGGGGGCGGCGGCACCAATTCGCCCCGGACTCGGCCGACCTGCTCTCAGCGTTCGCCGGCCTCGCGGCGATCGCGATCGATCACGCCCGCCGCTACGAGAACGAGGTGAACCTGGGGCGGGACCTGTCCGAGACGAATCGGGAACTGACCCGGCTCCTCACCGTGCAGCAGCGGCTCGCGGAGCACGTCCTCCTCGACGGCGGCGCGGGTGGGATCGCGACCGTGCTGGCGGAGGACCTCGGCCGCGACGTTGTCATCCAGGACCACCTGCGCCGGCTCATCGCCGGCGCGTCGCCCGGCGGCGGTGATGCCTGGCACCGACTCGTGGATGGATCGCCAGGGGCGGCCGCCGAGGCACGGGGCCCCGGTCGCGAGCCCTTTACCGTCGCGGTCCGGGTGGGGCGCGAGGTCGCGGGGCATCTCCTCCTGTCATCCGACGAGGACCTCGGGCCGATCGACCGTGCCCTCGTCGACGCGGCGACGACGGGCGTCGCCCTCGCGTTCGCGAAGGTGCGAGCCGCGGTCGAGGTCGAGGAACGGCTTCGCGGGGAAGCGGCCGCGGACCTCCTCAATGGCACGTACGCGAGCGAAGACAGCATCGCCGCTCGAGCCGCGCGCCTCGGATATGACCTTGGCCAACCGCGTGATGTCTTCGTGATCGACGTCGCCGACGCGGCCGGAGGGGATGGCCCGGGCCCGCTCGCCGGCCATGACCGCCACCGGCGCTATCTCGACATCGTCCGCGAGCGTCTCGCCGGGCGTGCGCCCCGCAGCATCGCCGTCCTGCATGCCGGCTCGATCGTCGTGCTGGCGGGTGCGGATCGACCCGGTGAGCCGGGTATCCATGACCTTGCCGAGGACCTCCAGGCGTCGCTCGCGGCGATGACCGGGGCCGGGCCGGTGACGGTCGCCGTGGCGGAGCGTTGCGAGCGCCCCGACGATTACGCACCGGCCTTCGACCGGGCGAGAGAGTCCATCGAGCTGATGCTCAAGCTCGGGCGGGGCGGGACGGTCGTCGCCACGAGCGAACTCGGCCCGTACGGGTTGCTGTTGCGTGCCAGCTCTCGTGACGACCTCGATGCGTTCGCGCACCGGACGCTGCGCCCGCTGCTCGAGCACGATCGCGGGCACGGGGCCGATCTGTTGCGCACGCTGCGGTCTTCCTCGAGGAGGATCGAGTACAGCGCCGGGCGGCTGCCCGTTGCTTCGTCCACGTCAACACCATCGTCTACCGGGTCCGCCGGATCGAGGAGCTCGCTCGGGGTCGACCTCGGCGACCCGTCCACCGTGTTCGACATCACGCTGGCCCTGCGCATCATGGACCTGCTCGGTCAGGTGTCGCCCGGCCCGACCGCGAACTGACAGCGGTCAGCGCACCTCCTCGGGCGTGTCGTACCAGCGCACGCGTGGCCCGATCGCAGCCCGGATCCTCCAGGCCAACGTCTTCGGGCTCGAGGCGAGTGCCTCGCGCAGGTCACGGGCTCGCTCGGTAGCCCTTGAACGAGCACCGAGGGGCGCCGACTCGTGCGCCTCGAGCGGCTCGATCCATCGTCCGACCAATCCGGCCAGGTTGCCATCGACGGTCCGCCACCAACCCCAGTCGCGGTCGCAGACCTCGCGCATGCGACGGAGACCCGATCCCAGCGCCGTCCCCCTCCGACAGCTCGTGATCCGCGAGCAGCGCCAGCACATCCTGGGCGTCGCGATCGGTGAGCTCGACGATCTGCAACTTGGACAGCAGGAGATCGGCCGGTGCCAGCGTCAAGGGCCAGGCCTCAAGGGTCAGCCGCGCCGCCCCCAGTCGCAGCTCGTGGCACATCCGCAACGTATCGATGAAGACGTCGATCCGGCGGCCGTCGGCGTCGTGGAAGAGCAGGCGCTCCGACCCGTTGAGTGTGTTGAACGTCTTCGCCGGCGTGTAGCCGAGGTCGGTCAGAAGTCGGATCATCTTTGCAGTGCCTGTGAGGGCCACGAGGTCGATGTCGTGATACGTGCGGCTGGGCTGGAGAAGTCCGACCGTCGGCGCGATCAGCGCCACGCCGACCCCACCGACCGCCCGAATGGTGACGCTCGCAAGATCGGCGGCCTCGATGATCCGGCGCGTTTCCGCCACCGGGTCGGCGCGCACCGTCATCCGGCGGTGAACGCGAAGTCGCGCAGGCCCTTGCGAGCGGAGACTCGGATGAGCAGCCCCTGGAGGACGCCGTCCTGGTACTGGCTGCCCGGGTTGAACCCGGCCGTCGCACCGATCCGGTAGCGGCCACGGCCCTCATGGATGTGGCCGTGGAGTGCGATGGTCGGTTGAAGCTCCGCGATCAGGGTGCGGACGGTCTGGCTTCCGACCGGCACCATGATCGGCTCGCCGGAGCCGTCGTATCGGACGCGGAGCGATGGATCGAGCTTGGGTGCCCGGTCGATGCCCGTATCGTACGGCGGCATGTGAAGGTTCCAGATCGTCGTGCCGGTCCCGGGCATGTCGCGGATGGCTCCCCGCACGAGATCGCCCAGGGCCTCATCGGGGACCTCGCGAGGGGTATGCCACGGAGTCGGCGTCGATTCGCCGCGTGAGGCCATCCAGATGCCGGGCGCGAGCTCGGTCGTCGTGCCTTGGACGTCCACGAGCGAGCGGGCATCGGCGAGCAGGCCGTCGATCTCCGGCGGGTCGTCGTTGCCGGGCATCAGGAACGCGCGGGTCGGCCGGTTCGCCAGGCGGTCATCGGCGAGCGCGAGCCACTCCTCGAGGGCGGCAAGCTTGAGTCGCGTGAAGATCTCGCGTTCCCGCTCGATCGAGCCCGCGATCTCGGCGACCTCGTCCGCCGTCGTCACGAACCCGTACGCGCCCTCGCTGCGCGCCGCCCGAATCAGGTCGTCCACCTCGGCGCGCGTCTCCAGGCGATGGACGCGGTCCTTCCAGGTCGCGGTCCAGCCCTCGAGGGGTCCCGCGGCCGGGTAGATGGGCAAAAGGATCTTGCCGGTCAGGTCACCGCCGATGATCAGGATGTCGGCGCCGTAGAACCCGGCCGCGTTGAGCCATTTGCGGAAGCACAGGTCCGACCCGTGGATGTCTGCCACGTAGAAGATCGTGACATCAGCCACCCCGAGGCCGGACCCGGTCGCATCCCATCACTCTGGCGGGATCTCACGGAACGCCGCATCGATCGGCAGGCCCTGCCGCTGTCGATAGGCGCGGGCAGCGAAGAAGATCCCGAGCGGAACGATGAACTGCAGGGCGGTCGTCAGAAGCTGCTCCGGGCGTGTTGAGGAACAGCAGGTCGTTGGTCAGCATGAAGAACAACCCGATGCTGAAGTAGAGGAGGCCGATCGCTCCACAGATCGACATGACCGGGATCCCGGCGACCCGCCAGTTGACGGCGCTCTGCTCCAGCAACGGCCGCGTGCGTGCGAGATAGGGGAACAGGAGGCCGCACAGCGATACCAGCCAGAACACCACGTAGTAGGCGAGGGCTGGCGTCAGGAACTTGAAGACCCCGATGTGGTACAGGATCAGGAACGCCTCGCCGATGATCGAGACCACGATGACCGCGACCCATGGCGAGTTGTATCGAGGATGGACCTCGGACAGCTTCTCGGGCGCGAGCCGGTCGAACGACCAGGCGAACATCGCCCGCGTCGCGATGATCATCGCGGAGGGGATCCACAGGTAACTCCACACGACCAGCCCGGCGGCCACCAGCAGGAACAAGGGCAGGTTGTCGATGAGCACCCCGGCGTAGAGCATGAACACGGGATAGGCCTCGACGGTCGTGTCCGCCGGGGGGTTGTAGCTGAGCCACGCCAGCGCCTGGTTGAAGTCGACCGTGACGGCATTCGAGATCGCAAAGAACAGGACCCACGCGATCCCCGCGTACAGCAGCATCCCGCCGACCGTGGCGCGGAGTTGCGTCTTCGTCGGGGTCCGGACCTCGCCGCCGACGTAGGTCGAGGCCCAGGCGATGAGCCAGATGATCGGGATGATGCCCAGGGTGTCGGTCAGCGTGATGCCGGTCGGCATCCCACCGGCGGCCGCGAGATCGAGCGTCGCCTGGTAACCGGGCACGCCCGTCGCGGCGGCATACCGGTCGTACCCGGCCTGGAATGCCGTGGTCGTGGCCATGAGGAAGACGGCCAGCAGCACGATGCCGGTCGCCGCGCCGATGATCCAGTTGATGTCCTGGAACTTGAGGTATGCGCGCAGCCCTCGGATATTGAGCGATGCCATCAGGATGATGAACAGGGTGCCGAAGATGAACCACGTGTTCGGTTCGCTCGCCCAGGCGCCGATGGCGGAGATGGCCTCGTTGCCACTCACCGCGCCGTATGAGCTGAACATGGGCCCGATGACGAACTGCGCGATCCAGTACCCGCCGATGCCCACCCAGAAGGACTGGCTCATGGCGGCGGCGAAACTCGCCATGAACCCGATCGCCGGGTGGAAGGTCCTCGACAGGAAGACGTACTCGCTGCCGGTCCGGGGCATGATCGAGGCAAGCATCCCGTAGAGCAGGTTGAACGGCAGGGCGAAGGCCGCCGCGATCGGGATGGCGAGCAGCAGGTTGCTCTGGGGGAACACCGCGGGGTGCGCCCAGTACGTGAACATGATGTAGACGACGCCCACGTTGGCGACGTTCAGGAGCAACATCCGCCACGGCGATCCGACCCGGACGAACCCGGACGATTCGCGGCTGAACACCTGCCCCGGGCGCCGGCGTCGCCGCGCCGGGTCCGATCACTGCCTCGCTCACGCTGTCCCTCCTCGTGGCCAGTAGCACCCCGGCCGAGGCTACGCGTGGGCTCCGCGGGCAACAATGTCGGTGAGCGACAGAATGCGGGCCATGTCGTTGTGTGGCGCCTACTGGGCGGTCGAGCCCTCCGTCGACCGTCACGATGGCGCCGGTCATGAGCCGCGCTTCGTCGGAGGCCAGGAAGGCGACGACGTCGGCTACCTCGTCGGGCGACCCTTGTCGGCCTTGCGGCACCATCAGGTCCACGAACGGCAGCAGGGCGGCCTTCCCTCCGGCTGCCTCGATCGCGGGATCGTTGAATGGTGTGTCGATCCAGCCCGGGCAGATCACGTTGACGCGCACCCCCTGGCGCGCGTAGTCGAGCGCCATCTGGCGCGCGAGCATCAGGACGCCGCCCTTGCTCGCGCAGTACGCGGCGATCGAGGTCTCCCCGACCAGCCCGGCGGTCGAGCTCATGTGGACGATCGACCCGCCGCCATTCGCGACCATCACCGGAACCACGTGTCGCGAGGCGAGGAACGGTCCGGTCAGGTTCACGGCCAGGGTGCGGTCCCAGTCGGACAGGGACGTCTCCGTGACGGACCCGGACACGAGGACGCCCGCACAGGTGAACAGGATGTCGATCCGGCCGTACTCCGCCGAGACCTGTGCAACCAGCGCCGCCACGCTTGCATCCGATGCAACATCGACTGCGACGCCGAGAGCCTTGGCCCCACCCTCGCGCAGGGCGGCGGCGACCTGGCCGGCCCCTGCGCTGTCCCGGTCCGCCACGACGACGGTCGCGCCGTCGGACGCGAACCGGCGCGCGGTTGCTGCACCGATGGCCCCGGCGCCGCCCGTGATGAGTGCGACCTTGCCGGCCGATCGGCCCATGCCTTCCTCCCGCTGCGTCCGGCGATGGTAACGAGCCGGCGCGGCGCGGCGCTCGACTCGGTGGATGTGGTGGACCCGTCCCGGCGCCTGCGCTAGACTCGGCAACCCCTAGTCGTTCACTCGGAGATCGAGAACCCGTGACCGAAGCGCCTCCCGTCACCATCGGCCTCGGCCCGCTGCGACCGGCGCCCGCCGGCCTGCCCGACCCGGTCGATCGACCCGCCCAACGTGGGCGAGAGCGGCGACCCGTTCACGGCCCTCCGGGTCATCGACCTGCTGGCGCGCGTCGAGCGCGGGCGACCGCTCCGCCTCGCCGACCTCGCCGACCGACTCAACGCCAGCTATCTCGACTGGCTGTTCCCGGTGCCGGTCATCGCCGACGTCGTCCTGCAGCTCCAGGCCAACTGGATGACCGACTACCGCAACAGCTCCGGGATCGTCGTCGAGGATGGCCCGAGCGGTGCCGTCGTGACCATCGAGGATTCCAGCCGCGTCGATCCCTGGATCGTCCGCCAGGCACAACGCATCGCGGCGGACTGTACCGAGCGGCTTGCCGAGTTCAGCCGGCGCGACCGACCGTCGTCCCGAGACTGACCGACCGCCGCGACCCCGATCCCGCGCCGAAACACGGTCCCCGTTCCACGTTCCACGAGAGAGATGCACAGGAGGGATCCCAGGATGACCAGCCAGTACGCCACCGAGGACGCGCTCGTCGATGCCGATTGGGCCCAGGCCCACGCGAACGACCCGAACGTCCGCCTCGTCGAAGTCGACGTGGACACCACCGCCTACGAGCAGAGCCACATCCCGGGCGCCATCGCCTGGAACTGGACCAGCCAGCTCGCCGACGGCATCCGTCGCGACATCGCGTCGCGCGAGGACTTCAGCAAGCTCCTGTCCGAGTCGGGCATCGGCCCGGACACCACCATCGTCCTGTACGGCGACAACAACAACTGGTTCGCCGCCTGGGCCTACTGGCAGCTCAAGCTGTACGGGCACGACGACGTGCGGATCCTCAACGGCGGGCGCAAGTACTGGCTCGACAACGGCCTGCCGCTGTCGACCGACGTCCCGACGTACGACGCCGACGCGGCTACGAGCTTCCCGAGCCCGACTTCGCGCTGCGGGCCTACCGCGACGACATCCTGCCGCGCCTCGGCGACGCCGGCCTGGCGCTCGTCGACGTGCGTTCCCCGGCCGAGTACAACGGCGAGATCATCGCGCCGCCCGGCATGAGCGAGACGGCCCAGCGCGCCGGACGCATCCCGGGCGCGGCCTCGATCCCGTGGGCGCAGACCGTCAAGGAAGACGGCACGTTCAAGGACGCCGAGGACCTGCGGGCGCTGTACGAGAGCAAGGGCGTGACGCCCGACAAGGACGTCATCGCCTACTGCCGGATCGGCGAGCGGTCGTCGCACAGCTGGTTCGTGCTGCACGAGCTGCTCGGCTACGAGCGGGTCCGCAACTACGACGGGTCGTGGACCGAGTACGGCAGCCTGATCGGCGTGCCGATCGAGAAGCCCGTCGCCGTTGGGGTGGCCGACTAGCGTCACGTTCCGGCACGACGGATCGCGGCGCCGCGGGGAGACCCGGGGCGCCGTTCCGATTCCCGCTCTCGGCCGGCCTGCCTAGAGGAACCCAGGGTTGGGGAACAGGAACGCGGGGTCCACGAGCCCCGGGTCCGTGGCGCAGAACTGGTCACGGCCGGCGATCCGCGCCCCGAGCTCGAGCAGCGGGGCCACCGCGGGATGCGGTCCGGGGATCGGCGCCGTCAGGCCGCCCGCCGGCCGCCGCTGCGCGGAGCACCGCCAGCGCGGCACGAACGGGATCCGCGTCGGGCGCGATGGATGCGTGGTCCAGCCACCGACCGTCCGATCGCTTGCGCTCGCGTCGAGCCCAGCCCACGGCGGCGACCGCGCCCGCGTCCCGCACGATGAAGCCGGCGGCCTCGGGCAGCGAGGCGTAGTGCTCGAAATCGATCGAGCGGTCGATGCCGGTCCACGCCTGCGACCAGCGCACGGTCTCGCCGACGTCCGCCGTAGCCGATCTCCACACCCGGGTCATGGCCGCCGAGCCTCCTGGCGGCGATCTCGACGTACAGCAGCGGCCACCACGGCCGCATGCCCGCCCGGATGTACAGCCCGAGCGCCCGCTCGTCCGCGGATGAGAAGGTCATCCGCTCGACCGACCCATCGAGGAGCGCCGCGAGGATGGCCCGTCCCGCACCCTTCGACTGGCGTCCCGGATCGACGAACAGGTCTGTCAGGAACCGCACGTCCTGGCGCCCGACCGGCACGGAACCGCCAAAGCCCACGACCGCTTCGTCGGCTTCGGCGAGCGTCGTCCGGGCGCGAGCGACGAGATGCTCGAGATACGGCCAGCCGAGCGCCGGGCAGGTCGGGCCAGTCCATCGGCTCGTGGTTGGCGGCGAGGATCGCCGCAAGTGCCGGGACGTCCTCGGGCCTCGCCGGCCGCAGGTTCATCGAGCGTGGGCGGCCATCGCCTCGCGGACGCCGGTCGTGCGGCAGGGCATGCGCGGTGATCCCGTCGCGGCCGACGACCGTCGTGGCCGCGACCAGCGCGTTGACGATCGCTTCCTCGACCGACTCGATGACGGCGTCGAAGAGCAGGTCGATGACCGAGCCGCCGACCGCGCGAACGTCGTACGGCGCGCTCCCCGGCGCCTCGTCGTCGCGGGCGGTCGGCAGTCGATTGCCGGTCGCGAAGGCGATGAACAGGTCGCCGCTCGTGTGGCCGCCGGTGCCGCCGGCCCGGGCGATCCCGAGCCCGGCGCGCTGCGCCAGCCGCTCGCACTGGTGGGGGAGCAGCGGCGCATCGGTCGCGACGACGACGATGATCGAGCCCGAGCCCGGCGATGGCGCTGGCGGTCGCGCGCCGGTCGCCCCAGGGACTCGGCACCTCCGACGACCGGGATCGCCTCGCCGACCCGCACGCCGTCGATCCGCAGCCAGTCTGCGCTTGCCGTAGTTGGCCTGGACGAGCGCGCCGGCGGTGTAGCCGCCCGCTTCGGCGGCGATGACCCGTGACGCCGTCCCGATGCCGCCCTTGAACTCGTGGCAGACCATCCCGGTGCCGCCGCCGACCGTGCCCTCCTCGACCGGCCCGCCCGCAGCCGCCTCCAGGGCCTGGTGGACGTGCTCGGCGCGGACGTGGAATCCGTTGATGTCGTTCAGCAGCCCGTCGTATGTCTCGCCCACGACGGGCAACGCCCAGTAGGTCTCCGTCCGATCCTTCTGGACGGACGCCGCGACCAGGGCGTCGCGCACGATGCCGACGCTGTGGGTGTTCGTGATCGCGATCGGGGTCGTGAGCATCCCCGATTCGCGGACCCACTCGAGGCCGGTCAGCTCACCGTTGCCGTTGAGCCGGTGACAGCCCGCGAAGACCGGCTCACGCCAGTCGGCGGCGCCGCGCGGGCAGACGACGGTGACACCGGTCCGGACCGGTCCCTCGCCGACGACCAGCGGCCCGTCGCCGCGGATCAGCGTCGTGTGACCGACGGTCACGCCGGCTACGTCGGTGATGGCGTTGAGCGGGCCTGGCGTGCCCAGGCCGATCCGGATCCCGAGGTCTCGTGCACGCATCGGGCAGACTGTAGCGGGCGCGAGTCTGCGACGTTCCGCGCTCGCCGAGGCCGCCGCGCGGCGACCCGCCGTATCATCCCGGCGTGATCCCCGTCGGCCCGAACGTCCCTGGTTCCCCCACGGCCCCGCTGCGCCTGCGACGCCTGCCGGACCGGATCGCCGGAGCTCGCGCGATCGATGCTGCGGAGGCCTTCCGCGACCTCCCGGGGCTCGCCCTGCTCGAGAGCGCGCGCCCGGGACGCAACGCCCGATGGACCTACCTGACTGCCGACCCGGTGGCCGTGCTCGAGGCGCCCGCGGCCGGGCCCGACCCGTTCGCGGTCGCTCGGCGCCTCGTGGCCCGACTGGACCCGTCCCCGCTCCCAGCGCATGCGCCGCCATTCCTCGGCGGGCTCGTCGGGTTCCTGGGGTACGACCTGGGCCACGTGCTGGAACGCTTACCCTCGGTCGCCGAGGACGATCAGGGGCTGCCCCCGCTGCGGCTCGCACTCCACGACTGGGTGGTGGCCTGGGACCGCCGGACCGGGCACGCGTGGCTGGGAGGCCGCGCCCTGGACGGTGACGGGCGGCGCCTGGCGCGGCGCCTGGACGAGGTCCACGCGCGGCTGACGACGCCCACGAACCCGGCGCCCGACGAGCCCGAGCGAGACGGGCGACGCCCTTCGGTTCCGGTCCTCGCTCTCCCGCGCCGCGTACGAAGCCGGCGTCGAGCGCGTGCGCCAGCACATCGCCGGCGGCGACATCTACCAGGCCAACCTGACTCGCCGGCTCGAGGCGTCGTATGCCGGCGACCCGTGGGCGCTTTACCGGCGCCTCCGAACCGGCGACCCGTCGCTGTTCTCCGCGTACCTCGACCTCGGGCCGTCCCAGGAGACCGGCCGGCCCCGCGCCCTGTTGTCCGCCTCGCCCGAGCCATTCCTGTCGCTCGACGCCGACGGCGTGGTCGCCACCGACCCGATCAAGGGCACCCGACCTCGCGGGCGCGACCGCGCGGAGGACCGCGCGCTGGCCTGCGAGCTGCTGGCCAGCGCCAAGGATCGTGCCGAGAACGTGATGATCGTCGACGTGCTACGCAACGACCTCGGGCGGGTGTGCGAGCCGGGGACGGTCCGCGTGCCGCGCCTCTGCCGCCTCGAGCGGACCGCCGCCGTCCAGCACCTCGTCTCGACCGTGACGGGCAGCCTCGCGCCCGGTCGCGATGCGTTCGACCTGATCGCCGCGAGCTTCCCCGGCGGCTCGATCACCGGCGCCCCGAAGATCCGCGCGATGGAGATCCTCGAGGGCCTCGAGCCGGTCCGGCGTGGCCCGTACACCGGTGCCCTGGGCTGGATCGGGCCGGATGGGGCGATGCAGACCAGCATCCTGATCCGGACCTTCGTTGCGGACGGCCGCCGGCTCACGCTCCATGTCGGTGGCGGGATCACGTGGGGGAGCGACCCCGCCGCGGAATGGGACGAGACCGTGGCCAAGGCGCGCGGGCCGCTCGGTGCGATCGGCGGCGAGGAGATCGCGTGAGCGACGCTCGGGACGGCACGCACGTGTGGGTCGACGGTGAGCTCCTGCCGGCCGCGGATCGCCACCTCTCCGCCTTCGATCGCGGGTTCCAGCTGGGGGACGGGATCTTCGAGACGCTGCGCGCGACCGGCGGACGCCCGACCGAGCTGGCCGAGCACCTCGCCCGGCTGCACCGGTCCGCCCCGGGCCTCGACATCGAGCCTCCCGGCCGACATCGACGAGCGGCCTGGCGGCCGGCATCGACGCGCTCCTCGCAGCGGACGGCCTCGACGGCCCCGAGGGCGATGCCTCGATCCGGATCACCGTCTCGCGCGGGGCGTTCCGAACGCGTGGCGTGCTGCCACCCGACGAGGTCGTGCCGGCCACGGTCGTGATCCAGGCCTGGCCGGTCGCGCCGGTACCGGATGCCCACCTGGAGCGCGGCCTGCACCTCATCGCGTCCGCCGTCCGGCGCGATCCGCAGAACCCGCTGGCGACGCTCAAGACCACGTCCCGGGCGGAGTACGTCTACGCCCGCCTCGAGGCACGCCGCGCCGGCGCCGACGACGCCCTGTTCATGACCGTCGACGACCACGTGTCGGAGGGGACGTCCGCGAACATCTTCCTCGTCCGGTCGCGGCCGGCGACGGGCGCTGGAGCTGGCCACGCCCTCGCTCGAGTGCGCGATCCTGCCCGGCACGACCCGCTCGTGGCTGCTCGAGTGGGGAGGCGCGCGTCGGACTGCGCCCGTTCGAGGGTGCGCTGACCCGCGAGGACATCGCGAACGCCCGGGAGGCGTTCCTTTCCTCCAGCGTGGCCGGGATCCTGCCGGTGACCGCGTTCGAGGGTTCGCCCATCGGCGATGGCGTGCCCGGGGCCTGGACGCTGCGCGCGCGGGCCGACCGCGAGGCGATGATCAGGGGCGCGGGGCCGCGCGTGACCCGCGACGAGCTCATCGACCGGACGCGGCAGCTCATCGGGGAGGGCGAGCGGCTCCAAGAGCAACCGTCCCACGGAGCGCTGCAGACCTGGCTGCAGCTGTCGGACGACCTGTTGTCGCGAGCGTGGGGCAGCATGGACCGCTACCACCTGGCGTGGCTGCTCGTCGGCAAGCCCAAGGGCATCGTGCGCGGCCGGGCCATGACCCCAGACGAGGAAGCGGCCTACGTCCGCGAGGTCGCCACGCAGAAGAACGCGGCGCTGCGGATGAGCCTCGATGCCGTGGAGCGCCAGCACATGCCGTTCGTCGGCGAGACCGGCGGCCCGGGGCTGGGCGACGCCAGCGCGCCACGGCCGGGTGTCACCGAAGCACCCGCGGAGGGCACCGCCGCCCCCGACCGAGCGCCCGACCGCGCCCCCGACCGAAGCGGCCTGCCGGCCGACCCGACGCTCGCCGATCGCCTGGCCAAGGCGCGGCGCGAGGCCGACGCGCATCGGGACCACGGGGAGCGCCGCGCTCCGCGGTCCCGACCGGATGGAGCGGTGACGGCCGCACGCACGCTGGTCCCCGCGGTCGGTGGCACGCGCCAGGTCCCCGAGCCGGACCCGATCGCCGAGGACTACCTGCTGCTCGCGCTCCGGTTGGACCAGCGCATCCCGGGACTCGTCGATGGCTACTTCGGCCCGGCGGCACTCAAGGCGCGGGTCGACACGGAACAGCTCCGCGCCCCGGCCCGCCTCCGCGCGGACGCCATCTCGCTCACAGACCGCGTCGCGCGCGACGTGGAGGACCCGGATCGGCGCGACTGGCTGACCGCCCAGCTACGGGCGCTGGAGGCGCATGCGGCCGGCCTCGATGGAGACACGCTGCCGTACGAGGAGCTCGTTGCGCGCACGATGGGGTTCGCGCCACCGCGACACGACGAGGCGGAGTTCCGCGACGCCCTGGCGGTCCTGGACGCGCGACTGCCCGGGCGTCGGTCCCCTGAACGAGCGGATCACGGCCTGGGACCGGGGCCTCGAGGTGCCGGTGGATCGGCTGCCGGCCGTCGTCGACTGGCTGGTCGAGCGGTTCCGGGAGCGAGCTGCTCGGCTGTTCGGCCTGCCGCCGGGCGAGGACCTGCGGGTCTCGCTCGTCACGGGCCAGCCGTGGTCGGGCTACAACTGGTACGACGGCGGCGGTCGGTCGCGCGTGGACCTCAACACCGACCTGCCGGTCCGGGCGCCGGAGCTGGTGATCACCGTCGCCCACGAGACGTACCCGGGTCACCATCTCGAGCATGCCTGGAAAGAGGCCGATCTCGTCGATCGCCAGGCCGGCTGGAGGCGTCGATCCTGCTGATCAACACGCCCGAATGCCCGATCAGCGAAGGCTTGGCCGACCTCGGAACGTCCTTCGCGGCTCCGCTCGAGGAGCGGGCGGACCTCCTGGTCGAGCTGTTCGATCGTGCCGGCATGGCCGTCGCGGGCGACCCGGTAGGGGCGCGCGAGACGGCTGAGCTGGCGGTCGACGATCGCCGGTGCCCGAGCGGCGATGGGTGCCATCCGTGGCAACGCGGCGTTCCTGCGCCACGCCGACGGCCGGTCCCACGACGACGTGCTCGAGTACCTGCAGGAGCTCGGCGGCTACCCGCCCGAGGTCGCCGCCAAGCGGCTCGAGTTCATCGAGCACCCGCTCTGGCGGACGTACGTCTTCGTCTACGCCGAAGGCGAGGCGCTGCTCCGGACGTGGGTGGAGGCGGCCCCGGCGCCAGAGCGGGTGGCCCGGTTCGGCCGCCTCCTCCACGAACAGATCACGCCGGGTCGACTTCTCGCGGGGCAGTAGCGGGGATGGCCTTGACGCTCGGGCCGGGACGGCCGGCGAGCCACGTCATCGCGAATCCGGCCGTGGCGCCGGCAAGGATCGCCAGGAGGAGGACGGCGAGGATGGGGCACCAGCGGCACCCTCGGCGGTCGCCAGGCGCGCGGCCAGCGAATCGCGCTCGCCGGCCAGGGCCGTCACGTTCGCCGTCAGGTCATCGGTCCTGACCTGCTCGGCGCGGATCATCCCCTCGAGCCGGGTGATCGCGGAAGCCTGGTTGCCGGCCATGGCCGGGTCGTAGCCGGGCACTTCGCCGGCCGCGGTCCGCACGGTGAGCGCGACCGGCAGGTGCTGGCTCTGCAGATCCTGGAGCGTGACCTGCCAGCTCCAGAAGCCCGCCTCGGGGAGCGTGGCCGTGGCCACGAAGTGACCGTCCGGTCGGTCGTTCCTGGCGACGACGTCCATGGTCTTGCCCGTCGAGGCGTTCGTGAAGTGGACCGTGGCCGTCTCCCAGCCGGCCGGTGTCTCACCGTGCTGGAGGACCAGGAAGCCGATGTCGATCGGCTGGCCCTCGACCGGGGGCGTCTCGGTCGTCTGCGCATCGGCGACGATTTCGGCCCAACCGCCGGCGAGCACCGGAACGGTCAGGGTCAACAGCAGGGCAAGCGCCGCCAGCGCGGCGGCGGATCGGCGGATCATCGTCGGCTCCTCCTAGGGCGTGGGACGAGACAACTCGTCCGGAATGACCCACTTACACCGCCGGGTCGTCGTCGGTTCCCGCTCCGGGCGCATCCCGCGGCGCTCGGTGCTCCAGGTCCCGGGCGAACACGACGCGATCCTCGCCCGGACCGTCGTGGTCGGGGTGGGCGGGCGTGCCGTAGAGGCGTTGCGTGCCCGGTCCGTCGTCGATGTCAAAGCCGAGCGCCCGGTGGAACGCGATCGAGATCCGGTTGCCCGGCCACGTGACGGCGAGCACGCGGCGCGCCCCGCGGCCGGCCAGGTCGGCGAAGGCACGTTCGTACAGCGCCCGGCCCAGCCCGCGGCGCCGGCGGTTCGGCTCGGCGGCGATCATGTGGACGTAGCCCGTGGCCGGATCGTCCTGGCTCGTGAAGGCGACCACGAAGCCGGCGACCTTCCCGTCCGCCCCTTCGACGATCCAGGACGTGCCGCTGAAGTGTTCGAGCCAGAGGCGCGGCAGCAGCTGGCGCACGCGACGGTCGCCCCACCAGTCGTCGATCACGTCCACCAGGCGCGGGTGGTCGGCCGCCGTCGGGCGGCGGAACGTGAGATCCGTGATGTCACCCCGGTCGCGGCTGTCGTCAGGGCCCCCGTCCAGCGTCACCGGGCGCGCCACCACGCGACGGCGCCCGCGACGACCACCTCCAGCGGCACGAGCGGACCGAACGTCTGGGCCAGGTAGTCGATGGGTGGCAGGACGCCGCCGATCGCCATGGCATACAGCCACAGCCCGACTTGCGCGAACAGGGTCCCGGCACCGGCAAGCGACGCGGCGACCAACGGCCGCGCCCGACCCGACAGCGTCTCCGCTGCGCCCATGACCGTTCCGAGCCCGACCCCGTAGCCGAGGACCGCGGCCGCGACCAGCAACCCTGCGGAGACCGCCATCGGGCCGCCGAGCGCGACGATGATCGCGGCGCCGATGATCGCGACCGTGGCCCCGTACGCGACCCCGCGGGCGGGCGAGGCGCGCTCGGCCGGCTCGGACACCTCGGTCGGTGGCTGGTCCTCGCGGGCGAACCGCTCCGACGGCGGGCGGGCCAGCCGTCGCTCGCCTCCGTCCGGGTCGGGGGTCGGTCGCGTGTCGGTCACGGACGCATCGTAGCCCGGTCCCGGTCGCCCTCGACGCCGACTGCGTGGCACCGCCTCGGGGCGGGCGCTAGACTCCGGTCCGTGAGCCACCCAAGCCTTGGCCTTCCGCCGCGCGACGCGAGGACGGCGTGGGCCGACATCGCCCGGCACATCCGCGACAGCGGCCCGCAGCTTGCCGCCCGGGCCCTGGCCGTGGCGATCGACCGCGACCCCACGCTGCGCGAGCGCTACGACGAGATCGGCCTTCGCCAGCGCCTGCGGGATGCCGAGCTGCTTGCCGAGCGGATCGCGACCTCGGTCGCCGAGGATCGCCCGGAGGTCGCCGGTGAGTACGCCGACTGGACGTCACCCGTGTATCGCCGCAAGCGCGTCCCGCTCGATGACCTGATCAACCTGTGCGAGGGCCTGCGCGCCGCGATCGCGGGCGCTTCTGCGCCACCGACCGCCGAGGCCGCGGACGCGGCGATCGACGCCGCCATCGCCCAGTACAAGTGGCACCGACGTCTCGCAGGCGACGCGCGCAAGCGGAACCCGCTCCTCCAGTTCATCTACAAGGGCGGCTGAGCCGATGACCATCAAGTGGGTCCAGCGGGACCCGCTCGTCATGAACGGCGAGCCGTTCTGCTACGGGTCGCGGCTCACCGTCCGGCAGCTGTTGGAGCTGCGTTCGAACGGCTACGACCTCACGCGCATCCTCACCGACCATCCCGAGCTGCGGACGGTAGGTGTGGCCGCCGCCTTCACGTTCGCTGCGGCCAACCGCGAGCGGTACGTGGACTTCTTCGAACCGGACGGCTCGCTCATCGGCCCGGGCTACACCGAGGATGAGGCGGCCGCCCTGCCGGCCCAGTACCGGGTGCCCGGCGTCGTCATCAAGCCTCGCAGCCGGAGCCGGCCACGAGCTGAACGGCGGGCGTCGCGCACGGCCCCGGTCCGGGTCACGCGTCACTGCGAGTGACGGTCCGTGACGAGTGTGCACCGCTCGGTGCGAGTTCCTGCCATGGCGGTCGACTTCGTGATCAGTCGTGCACGTTCATCCAGGATCGGTCACTCACCGTGACCCGAGGCCGACCCGTACGAACGGATGTGCGGGGCTCGAGCGGGCTCGGTGGTACGCTCTTTGCACGTACGACCCGGAGAGACCCCACGCATGACCGATACGACCACCTCTGACGACACCACGGCCACGGCCACGGCACGCCTTCGAGCGCCGACGCTCCCGCCGCGGACGGCTGCCGCGTTCGATCCCGAGCGGCGCGCCACCGAGCTCGCCATCCTCGACGCGCTCCGCGCCGTCGTGGACCCCGAGATCGGCATGAACGTGGTCGAGCTCGCGCTCATCAAGCAGATCCTGCTTGGCCCCGACTCGACCGAGGTCAAGATGATCCTGACGACGCCGTTCTGCCCGTATGCCGGCTCGATGATCGCGCAGGTCAAGGAGCAGGCCGAGTCGGTCGTGGAACACGACGTCAAGGTGACCTTGCTGGCCGAGCGGTGGGACCCGCGCGATGCCGGCCTGATGTGGTGAGCCGTCACCCAGCGCGCATGAGGAGTACGACGAACCATGAGTGACCAGCGCGTCTCCAACCCCTATGCCACCCCGGAGGGGGCTGGCGCCACCGCGGCGGCCCTCGGCGTCAAGCCGGACGCACGGCTGGCGCAGGCGTTCCTCACCCAGGCCTTCGTCTGGATGTTCGCCGGGCTGATCGTCAGCGCCGGTGTCGCGTTCTTCGTCCAGTCGAACGAACGGCTCCTCGGCTTCGCGGCCGACAACTTCCTCGTGCTGATCATCGCCCAGCTCGCGCTGGTGGTCGTGATCAGTTGGGGCATCAATCGGATCAGCGCAACCGTCGCGCTGGGCCTCTTCTTCGTCTACGCCGCGACGCTCGGCCTGACGATCGGGCTGATCGTGTCGGGCTTCACCGGCGCGTCGGTCGTGACCGCGTTCCTGTCAGCGTCCGCGATGTTCGGCGCGGCGGCGATCTATGGCCACGTCACCAAGCGCTCGCTGGCGGGCCTCGGCGGCATCCTGTTCATGGGCCTGATCGGCCTGATCGTCGCCTCGGTGCTCAACGTCTTTCTCGCGAGCGGCGCCCTGGGCTGGATCATCTCGATCGTCGGGGTCGTGATCTTCACCGCGCTGACCGCCTACGACGTGCAGCGAATCCAGAACGGCGATCTCGCCATCCAGACGGGGTCGATGGAGAAGGCCGCCGTCATCGGTGCGCTCCACCTCTACCTGGACTTCGTGAACCTGTTCCTGTTCTTCCTGCGGATCTTCGGCGGTCGCGACTGACCGCCGTCAACCGGCGCGGCGCAGCCCCGGCGGCAGGCGGTAGCAGCGGGACCGCAGCAACCGGCCGGCACGGTGCGGCCGGCCACGGGCCGGCTGAACAGGTAGCCCTGGCCGAGGTCGCAGCCAAGCTCGAGCAGGCGCTCGGCCTGGCGCTTGGTCTCGATGCCCTCGGCGACGACCCCGATGCCCAGGCCGTGGGCGAGCGCGACGACGGCTTCGACGATCGAGCGGTCGGCGTTCTCCTCGATGCCGGCCACGAACGAGCGGTCGATCTTGATCAGGTCGAGCGGCAGGTGCTTGAGGTACGACAGGGACGAGTAGCCCGTCCCGAAGTCGTCGAGCACGAGGCGCACCCCCAGGGCGCGCAGGCGGCGGAGCGTCCGGATGCCGGCCTCGGACTGGTCCATCAGCACGCTCTCGGTGATCTCGAGCTCCAGGGCGCCGCGCATCGATGCCCGCGTCCGCCAGGATCGCCGCGACGTCCTCGAGCAGGTCGGCCTGCATGAACTCGCGCGCCGACAGGTTGACCGACACGAAGAGCGACTGCGGTCGGGGTCGGCCTGGCTGGCGTGCCACTTGGCGGCCTGCCGGCAGGCCGTCTCGAGGACCCACTTGCCGACGGGCACGATCAGGCCGGTCTCCTCGGCCAGCGGGATGAAGGCAAGCGGCGCCACGAGGCCGCGCGTCGGGTGCTGCCAGCGGACGAGCGCCTCGAACCCGACGATCTCGGCGCTTCCGAGCGTGACGATGGGCTGGTAGTGCACCCGAAGCTCGTTGCGCTCCAGCGCGAGCCGCAGGTCGCTCTCGAGCTCGACCCGCTCCAGGGTCTGGGCGCTCATCGACGGCTCGAAGAGCGCGTGGCGCTGGGTCGCATCGCCCTTTGCCCGGACCATCGCGATCTCCGCCTCGCGCAGCAGCTCCTCCGGCGTGGCACGACCCGGCTGGGCCAGCGCGATGCCCATCGAAGCGCTGACGAACCAGTCGCGGCCGTTGAGCGGGAACGGCGCCCGCAGCTCGCTGACGATCCGGTCCGCGATCCGGCGCGCCTCCTCCCCGTCCTCGACCGGGTCGAAGATGATCCCGAACTCGTCGCCCCCGACGCGGGCGACCGTGTCGCCGGGGCGCAGGCCATGGACGAGGCGCTGGCCGACGGCGACCAGCAGCTGGTCGCCGATCGCGTGGCCGAGGCTCTCGTTGATGACCTTGAACCGGTCGAGCCCCAGCAGCACGACCGCGATCGATTCGGTGTCGTCCACGCGGTGACCGGCGAGGGCGTGCGAGATCCGGTCGGCGAGGAGCTCGCGGTTCGGGAGCCCCGTCGTCGGGTCGTACAGGGCACCCCGTTTCGCGACGTCGATGAGCCGCGCATTGTCGATCGCGATCGACGCCAGCTTCCCGAAGCTGGTAAGGGCGTCGATGTCCTTGCGGTCCCAGCGCCGCTGCGCGTGCCCCGAGGCCAGGCCAAGGACGCCGACCACGCGCTCGCCGGAGGTGAGCGGGACCCCGACGACCGACCCGAAGACCCCGCTCGGCAACGTGGAGGAGCGGCCGTCCCAGCTGTCGTAGTCGTCGATGGCCATGGGCTGTCCGGTGTCGGCGATCCGGCCGCCCAGCCCCTCGCCGAGCGCCATCTGGTGACCGAGGTACCCCTGGAAGAGGCCGGTCGCCACGCGAACCACGATCTCATCGTTGCCAGGCTCGCGGAGGTAGATGTACCCGTGCGGCGTGCCGAGGAGCGCCGCCGCCCGGCCCACGATCGCGTCCAGGAGTCGTTCGGGGTCGCGGTGATCGAGCAGGGCCAGGGCCGTCTCGTCGAGCGCCCGGAGGTACGGATCGGCATGGCCCGAGTCGGGTCGACCGTGCTCGGTCTGCTTGACGAGGTACAGGGCGCGGTCAGCCACCGCGACCAGCTCGTCCTTGGTGCGGCCGTCGTCGGGGAAGCAGGCGATCCCCGCGCTGACCGTGACGACGGGGCGGGACGCCGGGCTCACGCCCGCCGCAGCTTCGGCGCTCGCGCGCACGATCCGCCGGATCCGCTCAGCCACCTCATGGGCGACGACGCGGTCGGCATCGGGCAGGATCGCCGCGAACTCGTCGCCGCCGTAGCGGTACAGGCGATCGCCCTCGCGCGTGGCGGACGCCATCGACCGCGCGATGTCGACGAGCAGGGCGTCGCCCGCCGGGTGGCCGAGCGTGTCGTTGAACGTCTTGAAGTCGTCGAGATCGAGCATCAGCACCGCGAACGGGCGGCCCAGGTCGACAGACGCCCCGAGCTCGAGCTGGAACGAGCCATGGTTGCGCAGGCCGGTCAGGGCATCCTGTTCGGCGCGGACCCGGACCTCGCCGTGGGCCTCGGCGTTCTGCATCGCGATCGACGCTTGTCCGGCGAACAGCTTCGTGAGCTCGTACTCGTTCGCGGTGAAGTGCGCCTCCTGCTCACCCATCCGCCCGATGTTCAGCGTCCCGATCGCCTCGCCGTTGACCATCAGGGGGACGACGATGATCGACTCGGGCTCGAACGGCGTGCCCGGGGATCTGGATCGATCGATCGTCGACATGGGCGTCGTTGGACAGGACGGCTTCGCGATGGTCGATGACCCAGCCCGTGATCCCCGAACCCGAGCGGGCTCTCGTGCGCGAGGATCTGGTCCGCGAAGCGATCGCGGGCGATCGTCGCCCGGCGGACCCCGGCCACGCGGTCGACGCGATACACGGTCAATGAGTCGTACGGCACGATCGCCTTGAGCGAGTCGGCGATGAGGTCGAGGACGCCGGCCGGATCGAGCGTCGAGAGCAGTCGCTCGTTGACATCGAGCAGGCGGCGCTGGCCCTCCAGCTGGTGCTCCAGCTCGACCTGCTGGCGGTGCAGGCGCTGGACGTGCTCGGCATTGACGAGCGACTGCACGGCGGCGGCGGCGAAGATCGTCAACGTCACCTCGTCGTCCGCGTCGAAGCGGTCGCGACCGAGGGCCGACACCACGATCACCCCGTGCACCTTCTCCTGGTGCAGCATCGGGACGATCAGCATCGATTTCGGGCTCGGCGGTGCTCCCGACGATCAGGCCGCGCGGATCCCGGGCGGCGTCGCCGAGTCGGATCGCTTCGCCGTGCTCGGCGACCCAGCCCGTGAGGCCGTGCCCGACCGCGATGCGCAGGCTCTCGAGCGGCGGGGTCGTCGTCCCGAACAGGGTTCCCTCGAACGCCAGCGGCTCGCACATCCCGGTGGCGTAGTCGATCCGGTACACGCGGATCGTGTCGTGCCGGTGAGGCGCTTGGCCTCGGCGACGATGGCCCAGGCGATGGACTCCTGGTCGTCGAGCACGCTCAGGCGGCCGGTCAGCTCCGCGATCGAGGTCAGTCGATGGGCCAGGGTCCGGCGCGACTCGGCCAGGCGGGCACCGCCGATGGCGGTTGCCATCTGGTCGCCGAACGCTCGAGCCAGCGCACGCTCGTCGGAGGTCCAGGCGTAGGACTCGCGGTGGTACAGCACGAGCAGGCCGAGCGGCTCCTCGCCGAATACCAGGGGCACGAAGCAGACCGTCCTGACGCCGATCGCGCGGTAGACCGCTCGCAGTCCGGGGTCGTCGTGCGCATCGCGCGATCCAGGACGCGGACCCGGCCACGGCGGAGGGCGTCCATGCCGGAGGTCGGGGCATCGGGTGGGAGGGCCTCGATGGCCGAGATGATCTCGGGGGACAACCCTCGATGCGCCGCCAAGGAGAGCGGGGTGGACGCGCTGCGGTCGTAGAGCCACAAGCCGGCACGATCGACACCGAAGAGCCCGAAGGCCTCATCGATGACGTCCTCGAACAACCCGGCAACGTCGCGCCGGCCACTGACCTTGGAGGCGATCCGGCCGAGGGCGTCGGCCCGGGTCGGTCCCCCCGGATCGGCCCCGGCGGGCCGCGCGGGCTCGCCGGAAGACCCGAGCTTCCGAGCCTTCTTCTCTTGTCGTTCGTCGGCGAGGACCATGGGCCGCCGCGTTACCTCAGGGGGATCGGGACAGGGCGAACGCCATCCCGCGTGGGACGTACACGGAACGGTAGGGATATGTGCGCTCTGGGGCGATGGCCCACAGGTACCAGAGGGGGTCGGCGGCGGTTCGCCGGCCGGCGCGGCGGCCGGTATCAGGACGGCGGGGCCAGGAGCTCGGCGATCGAGGCCAGCACGACGTCCGCTGCCCCCAGGTCCTCGGCGGTGCCCACGCCCGTCAGGACGCCCACGACCCGGCCCGCGCCGGCCGCCCGGGCCATCGCGACGTCGGCCGGCGAGTCGCCCACGACCGCGACGCGCGACGGCTCGGTCGCGAACGCCTGGCAGACGGCGAAGACCGGGTCCGGTGCCGGCTTCATCGGGAACCCGTCGTCGCCGCAGACCATCGCCTCGACCGCGGCCCTGACGCCCAGGGCGCGCAGCGTCGCGTCGGTCGGTGCGCGGTCGTCGGTCGTCACGACGGCGATCCGCCGGCCCTCGGCGCGGAGTCGCCCGAACAGGATCGGGAGGTCGGCCAGCGGTTCTGCGAGGGCGACGGGATCGGGCACGAACCAGGCGGCTTCGGTGGCCCGTCGGGCGGCGGCGACGCTGGGGCACCAGCGACGGAGGACGGTCTCGACCACGGCCTCGATGCCGGCCATCGTCGAGGATCGCCAGCGGGCCGCCCGCCGCGACCCGACCGGTCGATGGGTCGAAGCCGATCGCCGCGAACACGTCCGGCGACACCGGCCGCCGGGCGGCCGCCTCGAGCCTCGTCCCGAGCTCGCGCGCCCAGCCACCCCACATCGCGTGGAAGTCGATGAGCGTCCCGTCCTTGTCGAAGACGACGACGTCGATGCCGGTGAGATCGACCCCGGAGTCGTCGGTGCGGCGCGCGGTCCGCGCCTACAGCAGCGCCTCCGCGGCGGCCAGCGCGTCGCTGCGGTCCGCTACCGCCTCACGGCTCAGGACCAGGCACGCCTCGGGCGGGAACCCGAGCACGATCGGCGAGCCGACCGGCGGGCACGGCAAGGTTCGGGTTGTTGAAGGTGTCGACGAAGATCGGGATCTGGTCCGCGCCCACCGTCGTGCGCGACCCGGACGACCGATCCCAGGAACGCGACGTCGGCGACCGTGCCCGGCATGCGGTTGGTGCCGGTCATCCCCTCGATCGGGCTGACCGCCACGACATTCGACCCATCGGGCGTGCGAGCGCGATCATCTCGGGCCGCAACGCGACCGTGACGACCTCACCGGCCGAGCCGGTCAGCTTCGAGGTCGTGCGGATCTCCTGGCCCGCCAGCGACAGCCGGCCGCCCGCGGCATCGACGATCTTCGCCGCGACCGTGTTGAGCGTGCCGACGAACGACGCCACGAAGTCCGTGGCCGGGAAGTTGTAGATCTCGAACGGCGTGCCGACCTGCTCGATGCGGCCTTCGCTCATGACGACGATCCGGTCCGACAGCTCGAGCGCCTCTTCCTGGTCGTGGGTCACGTAGACGGTGGTGATCCCGAGCTGGCGCTGGATCTGGCGGATCTCGTGCCGGAGCGCGACGCGGATCTTGGCGTCGAGCGCGGACAGCGGCTCGTCGAGCAGCAGGATCGTCGGCTCGTAGGCCAGGGCCCGGGCCAGCGCGACGCGCTGCTGCTGGCCGCCCGGACAGCTGGTACGGATACCGGTCGCCCTTGTCCGGCAGGTGGATGAGCTCGAGGAGCTCGCGCACCCGCCGGTCGATGTCCGCGCGTGATCGGCGGCGCATCTTGAGGCCGAACGCCGACGTTGCTCGCGACCGTCATGTTCGGGAACAGGGCGTACGACTGGAACACCATCCCGACGTTGCGCCGGTTCGGCGGGACCTCGGTCACCTCGCGCGCCGTCGATCGAGATGGAGCCTGCCGTGGGGTCCTCGAAGCCCGCGATCATGCGCAGGGTCGTCGTCTTGCCACAGCCGGACGGTCCCAGGAACGAGACGAACTCGCCACGCTCGGCGGCCAGGTCGAACTACTCCACGGCAACGACGCCGCCGAACCGCTTCTCGACCCCGGAAAGCTCGAGGAATGCCACGGACCGTGAACCTCCTACCGTGCGCCGGCGACCTGGACGCGGGTCCCACGGCCCCGCCCGAGAAAGGCGAGCGCGATCATCGCCAGCCAGGTCAACCGAAGCTGATCAGGGACACGGACGCGGGCTCGAACGGCTTCCGTTCACCCAGCTCCGAGATGTACGGCCCGAAGGCCGGGCGGGCGAGGAAGCTCGCGATCGTGAACTCGCCAACGACGATCGCCAGCGTGAGGAACGCACCCGACAGGACGGCCACGCGCAGGTTCGGGAAGATCACCGACCAGATGATGGTCGGCCACCGGGCGCCCATGCTCTGCGCGGCCTCCGTGAGCGCGCGGACGTCCATGGCCGCGAGCCCGGTGTCGACCGCCCGGTACATGTACGGGAACGACAGGATCACGTACGCGCCGACGATGAGGATGTTGCTCCCGATGTCGGTGGCCGTCAGGACCAGCGGCCGGCTGCTGTAGATCCGGATCAGGCCGAAGACGAGGATGATCGGCGGGATCACGAACGGCAGCACCGTGACGAACTCCACGATCGGGCGGAGCCGCGGCAGCCGGAGGCGGACCCAGTAGGCCGTCGGGACGATGAGCAGCAGGCTGCACGCGATCGTGATCAGACCGACGACGAAGGAGTACAGGAGCGTCCCGAAGAACTTGGGATCCGCGAGCGTGTTCACGTACGGCAGCGAACGGGCCCGGCCGCAGCGAGTACTCGAGGGTGGCCACAGCGGCACCAGGAAGTAGATGCAGCCGGCGATGAAGATCAGCCAGGCCACGAGGGAGCCACCGCCCCGGCGGCGCCGCGCGCCCGGCGGCGCCTGGGCGGATCGAGCACCCGGTCGCTCGCGGAGGCCGTGCGGGACTCGAGCTCGGTCATCCGCGCAGCCATCGCTCGGAGCGCCGCTGCAGGACGCTGTAGAACAGGATCGAGATCCCGATGACGACGACCATCCCCATCGCGACCGCGTACCCGAGCCCGGGTTGTGCAGCACGTCGCCGCGGATCTGGGCGCGCGATGACCAGCGTGACGATGTTCAGGAGGCCACCAGTCAGCTGGTAGGCCGTCGCCTGGGCGCCGAAGGCATTCGCGAACAGCAGGACGATCGCCGCCCAGGATCGACGGCATCAGCACGGGCAGGGCGACGTGGCGCCAGTACTGGAGCGGGGTCGCCCCAGGTTCTCGGCCGCCTCCCGCCAGTCCTTGCCGCAGCCCGTCGAGGCCGGCGCGATGATCAGCACCATGAGGGGGAACTGGAAGTACAGGTACACGATCTCGAGCCCGAGCTTCGTCCCGAGGCTGAACCCGTCGCGTGAGCCGAAATCCCGTCAGCTCGAAGACGAGCTTCGTGACGAGGCCGAGGTTCCCGAGCGTGAATGCGAACGCCAGCGCCAGCGGCACGCCGGCGAAGTTGGATGCGACGCCCGAGAACGTCATGAGCGCGATCGCAGGATCCCGCGGCAGACCGCCCAGGATGACCGAGTACGCGAGGAGCAGGCCGAAGATGCCCCCGGCGATCGCCGTGACCGCGCTGATCTCGATGCTCGTCCGGAACGCGTCGACGAGGTACGCGTCGGAAAGGCCGAGGTAGTTATCGAGCGGTGAGGGAGCCATCCGAGCGCTGGAAGCTCCCGATGACCAGGAAGGCGACGGGCAGGAACAGGAACGCCGTCGCGAACACGAAGAACGGGACGACGCCGAGCCAGCCGAACGAGGCCCGGCGGGACACGGGACGCTGCGACGCGTCCCGTGTCCCCGGGGTTGGGTCCGTGACGTCACCCACGACCGGGCTCGTTCGGATCGATCGCTACTTGGGGATGTCGGCGCCGACCTCCGCGTCCCACTTGCCGGTGATCAGCGCATTTGCCTTCTCCAGCTGGTCGAGCGTGGGGAAGATCGCGCCCGTCACGTCGGGCAGCTTGGCGAGCTGCTCGGCCGGGACCTTGTTGTTGGCCGTGAGGTCGGTGTACCGGATGGGGTGGCAGTACCCCTTGAGCCAGATGTTCTGGCCTTCATCGGAGTACAGGAACTCCTGCCAGAGCTTGGCGGCGTTCGGATGCGGCGCGTAGGCGCTGATGGCCTGCACGTACACGCCACCGAGGCGACCGGTCTTGGGGACCACGACCTCGATCTTGGGGCCACCGGCTGCGGCGGTCGCGTCCCGGTTCGCCAGGGCGTTGTACGTCCAGCGGATCGAGATCGGCGTCTCACCTGATGCGATCGAGGCCGAGACCGCCTTGGCGACCTTGAGGTTGCCAGCCGCATTCAGCTGCTTGAAGAACTCGAGACCCGGCGCCGCATCGTCGGGCGAACCGCCCGTGGCGAGGCCCGCCGCGTAGACGGACAGGATCGCCTGGCTCGATGTCCGCGGGTCGCCGGCCAGCGTGACCTGGCCCTTGTACTCGGGCTTCAGGAGGTCGGCCCAGTCCTGCGGGACGTTCTTGACGACGGCCGTGTTGACCTCGAACGAGAGCACGCCGTAGTAGTCGCCCCACCAGTGAGCCGTCGGCATCCTTCGCTTCGGCCGGGATCGTGTCCCACGTCTTGACCTTGTAGGCCTGGGTCAGGCCTTCAGCCTTGGCGGACGGTCCGAACGAGAGCCCGACGTCGAGCGACGTCGGGAGCCTGCGGGCCAGGGTTGTCCTTGTTCGCCTTGACCGCCTCGATCTCCTCGCCGGAGCCAGCGCCGGGGGTGAGCTCGTTGACGGCCAGTCCCGTTCGCTCCTTGAACGTCGAGATGGCCTCGCCGTAGTTGCACCAGTCGGACGGCAGCGCGATGGTCGTCAGCGTCCCCTCCGCCTTGGCGGCGGTGAGCAGCGCCTCATCGGGCTTGAATTGCTCGTACGCGGTCGCGCCGACCGGACGGGGCAGCCGAGCCGGCGCCCGGGGTCGCGGTCGTGCAGGCAGCCAGCAGGACTGCCGATGCTGCCAGAAGACCCGCCCAGCGAGTCAGGGTTCGTTTCATGGACAAGGGACTCTCCTCCAGTCGATCGATGGGACTCGGTTCACGTCGCCGGCTGGGCCCCTCCTCGGCCCCGCCAACCCCCGCAAGACAACGGCTGGGTTGGCGTGTGCGATCCGTGCCCGTGCATTCCACCCCGCGCGTCCCGCGCCGTCAAGACGATGTGGCCAGTTTGTTAACGGCGCGTGCCCGCCACGATATCCGCTGGCGGCGTCGCCAGCGGCTCAACTTCGCAGGCGGGTCATCTCCGGATCGAACAGGGGATCGGTCGCGACCGTCGCCGGCACGGCCTCCCCGAAGTAGCGGATCGTGACGTCTCGGCCGGCCTGGGCGGCCTCGGTCGGAAGCCAGGCATAGGCGATGGGGGCGTCGATCGAGAACCCGTACGCGGCGCTCGTCACGTAGCCCGCGGGGCGGCCGTCCAGCTCGACCGGCTCCTTGCCCATGACCACGGCCGCCCGGTCCGCGATCGTGAGCGGCACCAGTCGCCGTACCGCGGCCGCCTCGCTCCTTCCCTCGAGTGCCTGCCGGCCGACGAAGTCGCCCTTGTCCATGCGCACGGCGAAGCCGAGGCCCGCCTCGTATGGGTCATGCTCGGTCGTCATGTCCGCGCCCCACGACCGATAGCCCTTCTCGAGACGCAGGCTCCCGAACGCACTCCGGCCCGCGGCGATGAGGCCATGCTCCTGGCCGGCGGCCCACAGCGTGTCCCACAGCTTCGGACCCATGTCGGCGGTGGTGTACAGCTCCCAGCCGAGCTCACCGACGTACGACAGGCGGAGCGCGGTGACCGGGACGTTGCCGATCCACAGCTCCCGGCCCTGGAAATAGCGGAACGCCTCGTTCGAGACGTCGCTGTCGGTCAGCGACGCGAGGATGTCCCGCGCGCGCGGCCCCCACAGCCCGATGCAGCACGTCCCGGCGGTGATGTCGCGGACCGCGACGCTGCCGTCCGGCGGTGCGAGCCGTCGGAGCTGGTCGAAGTCGAGGTTGCCGTTGGCGCCGATCTGGAAGCGGTCCGCCGCCGAGCCGCGCGATCGTGAGGTCGCTGCGGATGCCGCCACGGTCGTCGAGCATCAGCGAGTACACGACGCTGCCGACCGGGCGGTCCAGGCGGTTCGTCGTGAGCCCATCGAGGAAGGCGAGGGCGCCCGGCCCGGTCACCTCGAGCCGCTTGAGCGAGGTCATGTCGTACAGGCCGGCCGCGTCGCGGGTGGCGCGCGCCTCGGCGCCGGCGATGGGGTGCCAGTAGCGCTCGGCCCAGGCGTTGCGGCGCGGGATGTCGTACCGCCCCAGGAGCCCCTCGTTCGTCCCGTACCAGTGCGGCCGCTCCCAGCCGTTGCCCTCGAGGAAGTACGGCGCCCAGCTCCTGCTCGCGCTCGTAGAACGGCGACGTCCGGAGCGGCCGTGGGTCCTCCATCGGCTGGAGCGGATGGATGATGTCGTAGACCTCGACGTAGTTCTGGACACCGCGGTCGCGGATGTACGACGGGCGCGAGCTGATGGGCCTCGAACCGGTTGACGTCGCCCTCGTGGAGGTCCGTGGGCGACCCGCCGTCCACCAGCCACTCGGCCATGGCCTTGCCGACGCCACAGCGCGTGGGTGACCCACACCGCCTCGGCCAGCCAGAAGCCCTTGACGTCCGCCGATTCGCCCATGAGCGGGGCGCCATCGGTCGTGAACGAGAAGATGCCGTTGATGCCCGATTCGACCTGGACGCCGGGCGCCCGCAGGGCCGGCACGATCCCCTGGGCCCAGGCCCACGACTCGGCGAACGTGTCGGGCGTGAACTCCAGGACCGATGGCATGACCGGTGCCTGGCTCGGATGCAGGATCGTGGCCGCATCGATCGGCATCGGGACGTGGGCATAGGAGCCGACGCCCAGGCGGTCGGTGTGCTCGCGGAAGTACAGGTCGCGGTCCTGGCGCGCGGACGATCGGATGAAGGTCCTCGCGGTCCGGCGGGATGTGGAAGGCCGCCACCTCGGGAAGCGGAGTCGTCCTGGTGTACTGGTGGGCCAGCGGCTGGAGCGGCACGGTCATCCCGACCATCGCCCCGATCAGCGGCCCCCAGATGCCGGCGGCGCAGACGACGATGTCGGCCTCGATCTCGCCCTGGTCGGTGATGACCGCCCGGACTCGGCCGTCGTCGGTTCGGATGCCGGTGACGGTGTGGTGCGCCAGGAACCGGGCGCCGCCCTCGGTGGCCCGACGCGCCTGGGCCTCGGACACCCGGACGGCCTTCGCCAGGCCATCGGTCGGGACGTGGTACGCGCCGACGATCGCGTCACGGTCGACGAGCGGCCACAGCCGGGCGGTCTCGTCCGGGTCGATGACCCGGCTCTCGATGCCCCACGCTTCGGCGAACCCCGCTCGCCGATGCAGTTCGCGCAGTCGGTCCTCGGTCAGGGCCAGCTCGAGGCTGCCGACCTGGTTGAAGCACCACTCGCCGTCGAGCTCGAGCGAGCACGACTTCTCGACCGTGTACCGGGCGAACTCGGCCATGGTCTTGGAGCCATTGGTCTGGAACACGAGCCCGGGCGCGTGCGAGGTCGAGCCGCCGGCCGCGAACAGCGGCCCCTGCTCGATGACGACGACGTCGGACCAGCCGCGCATGACGAGCTCGTCGGCCAGCGAACAGCCGACGATGCCGGCACCGATGATCGCGACGTGCGGGCTCGACGCCAAGGCTCGGACTCCTCGAGAGACGGGAATGGGGCCGGCGACCGGGCGATCGCCGACCCCGCGGGTTCAGGTTCGGAAGGGGCGCTCGATCACGGCATCCAGGCCGTCCACTTCGCCTCGTTCTCGGCGACCCACTTGTCACCGGCTTCGTCGGCGCTCATCCCCTGGTTGGTGATGTAGTCCGCGACGAGGTTCTGGTCGTCGTTGGTCCAGCTGAAGTTCTTGATCAGCGTGTACGCGTCGCCGCCGGTCTCGACGAGCTTCTTCGCGACGATCTTGTTCAGCTTGTACAGCGGGTAATCGCAGGCGACGGTCTTCGGGTCGGCGTCGCAGCCCTCGGTCCACGCCGGCAGGTTGACCTTGACCAGCTTGATCTTGCTGTGCAGCCACTGCGGGTCGTAGAAGTAGCCGATGAGCGGCGTCTTCTGCTCGGTCGCCTGCTGGAACGCGGTGATCGTCGCGGCCTCGCTGCCGGAATAGACGACCTTGAAGTTCAGGCCCAGGTTCTTGATCAGCGCCTCGTCGTTCGTGACGAACGTCGGGTCGCTGCCGAGGAACTGGCCCTGATCGCCCGACTCGGACGTCTTGAACAGGTCGGCGTACTTGTTGAGGTTGGCCGAATCGGTGATGTCCGGGTACTCCGTGGCCATCCACTCCGGGACGTACCAGCCGATGATCCCGTCCACGCCGTTGAGGCCCGCGTCCACGGCGACGCTCTTGTCCGTGATGTAGGTCTCCTCGAGGTCCGGGTGGCCCCAGTTCTCGAGGATCGCGTCGATCTCGCCGGTCTCGAAGCCCGGCCAGGCGACCTCCTCGGCCAGGGGCGTGGCCGTGACGGTGTAGCCGAGCTTGTCCTCGAGCAGGCTCTTGACGACCGCGACATTGGCTTCGGCGCCGACCCACGGGTTGATCGCGATCTTGACGGTGCCCGCGGCGCCGCCCGCCGCCGGTGCTCGGCGCGGCGCTCGTGCCCCCGCCGGTGCTCGGTGCGGCGCTGCCCGCCCGTGCCGTGCGGCCGCGCACGCGGTCAGGACGAGGCCCAGGATGGCGACCCCGCTGGTCAGCCGGGCCAGACGACTACGCTGCATGCGTGCTCCTCCTCTAGGCCGCGTCCGCGGCGAGCCGAATGCTATGCCCGCGCGGGCCGCACCCGTCGACGGGCGCCCCCGGCGCCTTGCGTGATCCGATCGAGCATGATGCCGAGCAGCACGATGACGACCCCGCCGCCAGGCCCTTGCCGAAGTCCTCGCGCTGGGTGAACCCCGAGATGACGTCGAAGCCGAGCGCGCCGGCCCCGACCAGGGCCCCCGACGACGACCATCGCGAGGACCATGACGATGCCCTGGTTGGCGGCCAGCAGCAGCGCGCCCCTCGACAGGGGAAGCTGGACCTTCCAGAGCAGCTGGCGTTCGGTCGAGCCGGCCGAGCGCGCCGCCTCCATCACGGTCGGAGAGAC
Source organism: uncultured Thermoleophilaceae bacterium (assembly GCA_963771715.1). Lineage (GTDB taxonomy): Bacteria > Actinomycetota > Thermoleophilia > Solirubrobacterales > Thermoleophilaceae > JACVRW01. Next base: position 11,564 of record CAVYUQ010000018.1, on the reverse strand, counting down.
GGAGCGGATGCCGGCGTCGACGAGCCGGATGACCGGCGGGACCGCGTAGATGACGGCTGCGGCGATGGCCGTGAACCGGCCGAGCGAGAACAGCGCGACCGCGGGGATGAGGTAGACGAACGCGGGCAGCGTCTGGGCCGCGTCCAGGAACGGGCGGATGATCGAGCGGAACGGGTCGCTCCGGGCCGACAGGATCCCGATCGCCACGCCGAGGATCAACGTCAGCGCGGTCGCGACCAGGACGCTTGCGAGCGTCTCCATGCCGTGCTCCCAGAGGCCAAGCGCCGCGGTGAGGAGCAGGCACCGCCGGCGACGATCGCCGCACGCAAGCCCGAGATGTACCAGGCGACGGCGACCACCACGCCGAGGATCAGCAGCCATGGCGCCTTCGTGAGGATCCCCTGGAGCGGGTTCAGGACGCCGAACGAGAAGGCGTCCTTGATCGCATTGGTCACGCCGACGAAGGTGACTTGACCCAGCCCGACGATGTCGTTGACCGGGTCGCGCAGGTCGACGAAGACGCGTCCGGGAACGCGGTCGGGTCGGCCAGGGTCCGGGCGGCCAGGACGCCAGCACGACGGCTACGGCGGCGACGGCCGCGGCGATCCGCCGCTGCCGGGCCGTCTCGCCGCGCGCCGGAAGCGCGGGTCCATCCACTCGCCGGCCCGGTCCGTCAGGCGGTCGAGCACGATCGCCAGGATCACGATCGCGAGGCCCGCCTGGAAGGCCGCCCCGACGTTCACCGCTGGAGCGCCCGCAGGACGTCGCCGCCGAGCCCGGGCGCGCCGATGAGCGCCGTGATCACGACCATCGAGAGGGCCATCATGATCGTCTGGTTGACCGCCGATGCCGATCGTCCGCCGGGCGAGCGGCAGCTGGACCTTGGACAGCGTCTGCCAGCGGGTCGAGCCCGAGCGACTCGGCCGCCTCCATGGTCGTCGTCGGCACGCCGCGGATCCCGAGGGCGGTGATGCGGATGGCCGGTGGGATCGCGTAGATGAGCGTCGCGATCGTCGCCGGGCGCCGACGCCGATGCCGAACAGCAGCGTCATCGGCGCGAGGTAGGCGATCGTGGGCATGATCTGCATGACGTCGAGGACCGGCGCGATCGCCGACGCGAAGCGCCGGCTCCGACCGGCGACGATCCCGAGCGGGATGCCGATGAGCGAGGGCGATAAGCACGGCGGCCAGCATCTGGGCGAGCGTCTCCATGCCCGAGGCCCAAAGCCCGAGGATCCCCGAGCGCCGCGAAGCCCGCCGTGCGACAGGAGCCAGGCGCCAGCCGCCGAAGATCGAGCCCGAGCGCGCCCGCGAGCGCGATCACGCCCGGCCAGCCGAGGCCGGCCAGCAACGCCTGAACGCGCCGACCAGACCGCCGATACCGGCGCGGATGATCCGAAGATGAAGATCGAGTCGCGGTTCTGCTCGACCCAGTCGCGGACGCCGTTGAGCGTCTCGAACAACGGGTAGGCTCTCGTCGTGCGGCAGTGTCCACTGGCCCCGGAACAGCACGTACAGGACGGCGAGGATGGCGACGATCACAGCAGCAGGCGCCGCGCCGATCTCGACTCGAAGCGCGCCGCGACGGGCCGTGATCGCGGTCATCCCGTGGCGGCCCCCGGAGCGGGCCTGCCGGCTCCGCCGCCGGCGCCGGAGCGGCCGGCCATCGTGCCGATCAACCGCTCGCCGATGGTGTCCGCGACCGCGGCGAGGATCCGCGCGCGGTCGACCACCCCCAGGAGCTGTCCGTCCTCGATGACGCGGATCGGCTTGTCGGTGCTGGCCGCCGACTCGAGGCAGTTGCGGATCACCGACGGGCGGGGAACTCCGGCCCGTCCGTCGGGTCGTCCGGCTTCGGCCGGGCGCATGATCCAGCGCAGGGTCAGGACGTGGCTCTTGGGCACGTCGCTGCACGAAGTCGGCGACGTACTCGTCCGCCGGCGCGCCGACGACCTCCTCGGGCCGCCCGATCTGGACGACCTCGCCGTCGCGCATGATCACGATGTGGTCGCCGAGCTTGAGGGCCTCGGCGAGATCGTGGGTGATGAACACCATCGTCTTGCCGACCTCGTGGTGGAGCCGCAGGACCTCGTTCTGCATGTCCCGCCGGATCAGCGGGTCGAGGGCGCTGAACGGCTCGTCGAAGAGCATCACCTCGGGGTCGACGGCGAGCGCCCGGGCCAGCCCCACGCGCTGCTGCATGCCGCCCGACAGCTGGTCCGGGTAGCTGTCGGCGTGGCCCTCGAGGCCGACGAGGTCGATCATCTCGCGCGCCCGCGCCTCGCGCGTCCGCGCGGCTCGCCGCGGATCTCGAGCCCGTACGCGACGTTGTCGATGACCCGCCGGTGGGGCAGCAGGCCGAAGTGCTGGAAGACCATGCTGAAGCGGCGCCGGCGGAGCTCGCGCAGCCGGGCCGGGTCGGCCTTGAGGATGTCCTCGCCGTCGAGGAGGACCTCGCCCGGCGGTCGGCTCGATGAGCCGGGTCATGCACCGCACCAGCGTCGACTTGCCGCTGCCCGACAGGCCCATGACGACGAAGACCTCGCCCGGCCGGACATCGAAGGAGACGTCGCGCAGCGCGACGTCGAGCCCGGTCTTGCGACGCAGCTCGTCGCGCGGCAGGTCGGCATCGGGCGTGCCGATGACCTTGTGCTCGGCCGGCCCGAACACCTTCCACAGGTTCCGGACGGCGAGCGTCGGTCGTCGCGGTGCCGCCTCCCGGGCGGGTCGCTCGATCGGTCGTCGTCACGGTCACCTCACCCCGCTGGTTACCCCGTCGACTCGACGTCGATCACCCGCCGAACCAGCCCGTCGGACCGGGTGCCGTGTTCTGCCAGATGTGTTTCGCCTCACGGTACTCGTCCAGACCGCTCGGGCCAAGTTCGCGCCCGATGCCGGACCGCTTGAAGCCACCCCACTCGGCCTGGGGGAGGTACGTGTTGTAGTCGTTGATCCAGACGGTGCCGTGGCGGAGTCGGCCGGCCACGCGCTGGGCGCGCGAGGCATCGGCGGTCCAGACCGCCCCGGCCAGGCCGTAGGTCGTGTCGTTCCCGAGCGCGATCGCCTCGTCCTCGGTCGCGAAGCGCTCGATCGTCAGGACCGGACCGAAGACCTCCTCGCGGACGATCCGCATGTCCCGGCGGACGTCGGCGAAGACCGTGGGCGATAGAAGAAGCCGCCTGCAGGTGACTCATCGGGTCGGCGGCCGCCGGCGACGAGGCGAGCGCCTTCCTCGAGCGCCCGGGCGACGTGGCCCTCGACCTTGGCGCGATGCTCGGCGCTGATGAGGGCGCCGGCTTCGGTCGTGTCGTCGTCTCCGTGCCCCAGGCGGATCAGGTCAGCCCGCCGCCCGACCTCCTCGACGAAGCGGTCGTAGATCTCGTCCTGCGACGATCGCCCGGCAACCGGCCGAGCAGACCTGCCCGGAGTGCGTGAACGCGGCGGTCAATGCGTTGTCCACGGCCGTCTCGAAGTCGGCGTCGGCGAACACGATGTTCGGGCTCTTCCCGCCGAGCTCGAGCGCGACGCGCTTGATGTTCACGGCGGCGCCCTTCAGGAGGGCACGGCCGGCATCGATGCCGCCCGTGAGCGAGATGAGGTCGACATCGGGGGAGTCGGCGAGAGCCTGCCCGACCCGGTCACCGGGGCCAAGGATCAGGTTGACGACACCGGGCGGCGTGCCGGCCTCCTCCAGCAGCCTGGTGAGGTGGATCGCCGAGAGCGGCGTGACCTGGGCCGGCTTCATGACCGCGGTGTTGCCGCGGCCAGGGCCGGCGCGATCTTCCAGGACAGCTGGAGGAGCGGGTAGTTCCATGGCGCGATCAGCGCGCAGACCCCCACCGGCTCGTAGACGATCCGCGAGATCGCGTCGGGATTGCTGGTGTCGACCAGCCGCCCACCCTCCTTGTCGGCGAGCTGGGCGTAGTAGCGGAAGACCCTCGCGACGTCGGCGATGTCCCAGCGGCTCTCGCGCATGGCCTTGCCGGTGTTCCGCGTCTCCTCGACGGCGAGTTCCTCGAGATCGCGGTCGAGCAGGCCGGCGACCCGGTCGAGCAGCGCGGCGCGCTCGCCGGTCGGGGTCCGTGGCCAGTCCGTCGTGTCGAATGCGCGGCGAGCGGCGGCGATCGCCTGCTGGACCTGGTCGTCGGTCGCGACGTCGACCTCGGTGACGACCGTGGCGTCACTCGGATTGACGACCGGGCTGCAGGTCCCGTCGCCCGACGCGACCCACTGACCGTCGATGTACAGGCTCGGCACGGGATCCCTCAGGTGGCGGCTGCCTCGGTGCGGGCAAGGGTCCGTGGCGGCCCGGTCGGCGTCAAGTCGCCGACTCGCCCCGCGCGCCGAACGAGGGTTAGGCGACCCGGGTCGTTAGGCCGCGTCCGCTTCGCGCCCGGGTCGCACGACCGCGCCGCCGTGCGCGGCCGATTCCCGGATCGCATCCCACAGCCGGGCCATGCGCAGCCCCACCTCGGGCGGGCTCGGGTTCGGTGCGCGTCCGGCCCGCACATCGAGGAACTGTTGCCACACGGAGCGCGGCTCGACCGATCGAACGCGATTTCAGGCGGCGGGCGCCGTGCCGCTGGATCTCGAGCCGCTCGCCCCATATCCCGGTGCGCAGCGTGGCCTGCTCGCAGAAGACGCGGACTTCGGATCCGAACGACGGGATCGACCGCCCGCACGCGTTCATCGTCACGAGCGCACCCGACGCGAACCGCGCCATCACCACCGCCCGGATGTCGACCGGTGCGCCGTCGTCCTCCAGCCAGGCGGCGACCTGGGTCACGTCCTCGCCCGCGAGGTCGCAGACGGTGTTGAGCATGTGAGCCCCGGTATCGAAGAGGAATCCGCCGCCGGACTGTGCGGGATCCTGGCGCCACGTCCCGGCGGCATGGGTCTGCCAGTCCTGCCACGCCACCGCGTCCACGTTGAGCACGGCTCCCAGCTCGCCCGAGCGGATCATGCGGGCCGCTGCCCGGACGTTCGGTGACAGGCTGCCCTGGAACGCGACGACCAGCAGCCGGCCGGTCCGATCTCGCGTCCGGATGAGTTCCATGGCCTGGGTCGCATCGAGCACCATCGGCTTCTCGAGCAGCACGTCGAGGCCTGCCTTCAGGGCCGCCGTCGCCTGCTCGAAATGGAGCACGTGCGGGGTGATGATCACGACGGCGTCGAGCGTCCCGGCGCGTCCGTGGGCATCCAGGAAACGGCGCCAATCCGGCTCGTTCGGTGGCACCGGCGCGCCCGCGGCCAGGAACGTCGCCTTGATGCGCTCGTAGGCCGCCGGCGAGGGTTCGCAAACCGCCGGGACCACGGTGTCGGGCCGGCCGAGCATCTCGGTCAGGTGGTAGTGAGCCATCTTCCCCGTCCCGATCATCCCGACGCGGATGGGTGAGGCGCGTATCTCGGGAGCGGGTAGGGCCTTCGCTTGCGTCCGCATCTGGGCGATGGTAGGCGGCCCGCCGGTTCGGCGCGCTACCCTTCGCGCCGTGAGCTCCGGCACTCCGCATCTCCCTCAGCATCCCGACCGGCTGTGGCGCCATCCCGAGCCCCGGGCGTCGTACGACGTCCTGATCATCGGCGGCGGGGGACATGGGCTGGCGGCGGCCTACTACCTCGCGAAGAACCACGGCATCACGAACGTCGCGGTCGTGGAGCGTGGCTGGCTGGCCGGCGGGAACATGGCCCGTAACACCGCGATCATCCGCAGCAACTACCTGTGGGACGAGAGCGCCGCGATCTACGAACACGCCCTCAAGCTGTGGGAGGGCCTCGCCGCGGAGCTCGATTACGACCTGCTGTTCAGCCAGCGCGGGGTGATGAACCTGGCCCACAACCTGGGCGACATCCGCGAGGGAATGCGGCGCGTCTACGCCAATCGACTCAACGGCGTCGACGCCGAATGGCTCACGCCCGAGGACGTGCAGCGGCTCTGCCCGATCGTCGACGTGTCGCCGGACGTGCGCTACCCGGTCCTCGGAGCCACGTACCAGCCGCGTGGCGGGATCGCGAAGCACGACCACGTCGCGTGGGGCTACGCGCGGGCTGCCGACCACCTCGGCGTCGACCTGATCGAGGGCGCCGAAGTGACCGCCATCGACATCGACGGGGGCCGCGTGACCGGCATCCAGACCTCGCGTGGCCCGATCCGCGCCGGCAAGGTCGCGATCGTCGCGGCCGGCCACGCGTCCATCGTGGCGGCGATGGCCGGGATCCGCCTCCCGCTCCAATCGCATCCCCTGCAGGCCCTGGTGTCCGAGCTGCTCGAACCCGTCCACCCGACCGTCGTCATGTCGAACGCGGTCCACGTCTACGTCAGCCAGGCGCACAAGGGCGAGCTCGTGCTCGGCGCCGGCATCGACAGCTACAACGGCTTCGGCCAGCGTGGCGCGTTCCACATCATCGAGCACCAGATGGCGGCAGCCCTCGAGCTCTTCCCGATCTTCGCGCGCGCCCACGTGCTCCGGACCTGGGGTGGGATCGTCGACGTGTCGCCGGACGCCTCACCGATCATCTCGAAGACGCCCGTCGACGGGCTCTACCTGGACTGCGGCTGGGGCACCGGCGGCTTCAAGGCGACGCCGGCCTCCGGTTGGGTGCTCGCCCACACCGTCGCCAACGACGAGCCGCACGAGCTCAACAAACCGTACGCGCTCGAACGTTTCGAGACCGGCGCCCTCATCGATGAGCACGGTGCCGCGGCGGTCGCCCACTGATGGCCGGAACCTGGCGGCTGGCAGCGGTGTAGTACCGGACGATGACGACCGTCGGGCCGCGGATCTCCTGTCGTCGCTTCCTGCAGGCGGCCGGTGCCGCCGGGGGAGCCGCCGCGGTGCTCGGCTCCGCATCGGCGTCGAGCTTGAGCACTTCGAGACCCACCTGGGAGATCGGTTCGCCTTCCGTGCACCCGACCCGGACGCGGCCGAGAACGCGCGCGCGAGTTCGACATCGACGGTGCCACCGGCATCCATGGGTTGGTAAAGAATGGTTAGGGTGCGTCGCTCGTCATCTCGCTGTGGGCCGGGGCGACCTGCTTCGACAACGCACCCTGACCGCCCATTCCGCCTGCCACGGGCGAGGCGGCATACTGCGCGCGCATGCTGCTGATCCCGTGCCCGCACTGCGGGCCCCGTGACGAGACCGAGTTCAGATACGGCGGCCAGGCCGGCATCGCGTATCCCACGGACCCCGACGCGCTGACGGACGCGGAATGGGTCGAGTACCTGTTCCTGCGCGACAACCCCAAAGGCGCGTTCCGTGAACGCTGGGTCCACACGGCCGGCTGCCGGCGCTGGTTCGACATCACCCGCGACACGTTGACCAACGTCTTCGAGAACGGACGGTGACGGCAGGCAGGCTGCCGTCGGGCGGCACGCACATCGATCGATCGACCACGGTCGCCTTCGAGTTCGATGGTCGCCCCCTGACCGGCTTCGCCGGCGACACGGTGGCGTCGGCGTTGCTGGCGAACGCGGTCGATGTCGTAGGGCGGAGCATCTACCACGACCGGCCACGCGGGATCGTCTCAGCCGGGCCCGAGGAGCCGAATGCGCTGCTCGGCGTCGGCTGGCCGAACGGCGCCTCGGAGCCGATGCTTCCCGCCACGACGGTCCCGCTGGAGGAGGGCCTGCGCGTCTCGAGCCTCGCCGGCCGCGGCCGCCTGGAGGTCCCCGACGGCGCCGACGCGGCCCGCTTCGACAGCCGCCACGCGCACTGCGAGGTGCTGGTCATCGGGGCGGGGGAATCGGGTCGGCGGGCCGCGGCCGTTGCCCAGATCTCCAACCCCGAGGACCGCATCCTGCTGATCGACGCCGACCCGGCCGCGCCCGGCGACGACGTGCGCGCCGGGATGACGGCCCTGGGCATCTACGACCACGGCTACGTGACCGCGGTGGAGCGACGACCGACGCCGACGACCGAGGGCCGGCTCTGGCACATCCGGGCGGGCCGCATCGTGATCGCGACGGGCGCGACCGAGCGGCCGATCGTCTTCGCGGACGACGACCGGCCCGGCGTCATGCTGGCCGGTGCCGCGGCGACGTACGTGGAGCGGTACGGGGTCCGGCCGGGCGAGCGCGCGGTCATCTTCACGAACAATGGCACGACCGACGGCATCGCGGCCGTGCTTGTCGCGGCGGGAGTGGAGGTCGTCGCGACCGTCGACGCGCGGGCGGGCGACCACGTGGTCGGCACGGGTGGGGACGACGCGGGACGCCTGAGCGCGGTGCACATCGCGCGGGCGGGCGGGGCGGCGGAGACCGTCGACGCCGATCTGCTGCTCGTGTCCGGTGGCTGGAACCCGAACGTGGCCCTGTGGACCCACGGACGCGGCATGCTCCGATTCGACGACGGCATCGCGGCCTTCGTGCCGGATCGGCCGGGGCCCCATGGCCGGATCGAGGCGGTCGGCGCGGCCGCCGGCGACATCGAGGGCCTGGGCGACATCGCGCCCACGTGGGTCGTGCCCCCGACCGGCGAGCCGAGCCCGGATGCCTGGGCGACCCACTACGTCGACCTGGGTCGGGACGCAACGGTCCAGGACCTGCAGCGAGCGCTCGGCGCCGGCCTCGAATCGATCGAGCACGTCAAGCGCTACACGACGATCGGCACCGGCATCGAGCAGGGGCGAAGCGGCGGGGTCGTGGCGAGCGCGATCGCGGCATCGATCCTGGGCCAGGAGGTCGGTGCCATCGGCGTCCCGACCTTCCGGCCGCCGACGATCCCCGTCAGCTTCGCGCAGCTCGCCGCGCGCGACCGGGGCGTGCAGCTCGCCGATCCCGTTCGGACGACTCCCATCCAGCCGTGGCACGTCGCGAACGGCGCCGTGTTCGAGGATGTCGGCCAGTGGAAACGCCCGCGGTACTTCCCCCGCGGCGCCGAATCGATGGACGACGCGGTCCTGCGCGAGTGCGCGGCGGCACGGACGAGCGTGGCGGTCATGGACGCCACGACGCTCGGCAAGATCGACATCCAGGGGCCGGACGCCGGGATCTTCCTCGACCGGGTCTACACGAACATGTTCTCGACGCTCAAGGTCGGCTCGTGCCGGTATGGCGTCATGTGCCGCGCCGACGGGATGGTCTTCGACGACGGGGTGACCTCGCGGATCGGCGAGCAGCGGTTCCACATGACGACGACGACCGGTAACGCCGCCGCGGTCCTCGATCACCTCGAGGAGTGGCTCCAGACGGAGTGGCCCGACCTGCGCGTCCATGCCACGAGTGTCACCGAGCAGTGGGTCACGGTCGCCGTCGTCGGGCCGCGCGCCCGCGAGGTGGTGGGCCCCCTCGTGCCCGACCTCGACGTCTCGAACGACGCGTTCCCGTTCATGACCTGGCGCGAGGCCGTCATCGCGGGCACGCCAGGACGCGTGTTCCGCATCTCGTTCTCCGGGGAGCTCGCGTTCGAGCTCAACGTCCCGAGCTGGCACGGCCTCGCGTTGTGGGAAGCGGTCATCGCGGCCGGCGAGCCGCTCGGGATCACGCCGTACGGCACCGAGACCATGCACGTGCTCCGCGCCGAGAAGGGCTACCCGATCATCGGCCAGGAAACCGACGGAACGGTCACGCCGCAGGACCTGGGACTCGGGTGGGCCGTGTCGACGAAGAAGGACTTCATCGGCCGGCGGTCGCATCGGCGACCCGATGCGGCGCGGGCCGACCGGAAGCAGCTGGTCGGTTTGTTGCCTGCCGACCCCGACGCGCTCCTGCCCGAGGGCGCCCAGTTGGTCGAGCCCGACGCGGACCTTGGCTCGATCCCGGTCCCGATGCTCGGCCATGTCACGTCGTCGTACCGGAGTGCGTCGCTCGGACGCACGTTCGCGCTGGCGCTCGTGAAGGGCGGACGAGACCGGATCGGGGAGCGCGTGCTGGCACCGCTGGTCGATGGCACGATCGTCGCCGAGATCGTCGATTCGGTGGTGTTCGATCCCGAGAACCGGCGGCGCGACGGAGAGCCCGCCACCGCCGGGGAGCCCGCCACGTGACGGCGACCGGGCTCCGGGCGCAGCCGCCGCTCGATGGCGTGGAGCTTCCCGCGCGCGTCCGCGAACTGCCGTTCCTCGCCCAGGTCGACCTCCGCGCCGATCCGTCCGACTCCCCGTTGATCGACCGGCTGGCAGCGGTCATCGGAGCGCGCCTGCCGACCGAGCCGAATACGACCACCGTGTCCGACGATGGCACTCGTCACGCGCTGTGGCTGGGCCCCGACGAGTGGCTGATCGTGGGCGAGCCGGGCACCGGGCCGGCGTTGGAGGCCGCCCTGCGTGCCGCGATCGGCGACGGCCGTGGCGCCGTGGTCGACGTGTCGGCCAACCGGACGACGCTGTCGATCAGCGGACCGCGTGCCCGGGAGCTACTCGCGTTCGGGTGCTCCCTCGACCTCGACCAGCGCCGGTTCAAGCCGGGTCGGTGCGCCCAGACACTGCTGGCCCGGGCGAACGTGATCATCACCCCGGTGGGGCCCGCCTCGGAGCCGGCGTTCCGGGTGCTCGTGCGCCCGTCGTTCGCGGCCTACCTGGCGGCCTGGCTGAGCGACGCGGCGGTCGGGCTGGACTGAGACTCAGGGGGTGGTGAGCCACTCCCAGACGGAACCGACCCACGGCGCGGTCACCAGCTGGCTTTCCGGCCCGGACAGGACGTACCGGTTGCCGTCGGGTGCTACGCCCGTGACCAGCACCCAAGCTCGTTGCTTCGCCGCCGGGATATGGATCTGCCCGGACCACTCACCACCGTGGGCAACGAGTGGCGCCGTCGCGGTCGGTCCGGAGGCGGACGGATCCACCCGGGGCCGAATTCTGATCCGCGGCGGGCCAGGCCTCGAGACGCAGGTCCCGCCAGCCTGCAAGCGCCGTCGGCGGCTCGGCGGTCAGGTGTAGTTGAAATGGACCGCCGCGGACCCAGGTGCTGGAGGTGCCGACCAAGGCGGCGCCGAGCACGTCGGACGCGGGCGGCCCGATGCCTTCCAGGGCGGGATCGGGACCCAGGTCGAGCTCGGCCGGGTTGAACCGCAGCGTCGCGACACCCAGCGCCGACATGCCCAGGGTGGACAACAGGACGATCGCGATGATCCAGCTTGCGCGCAGCCGAGGCCGCCCCGTTCCGTTCTGTTCGGTGGCGGTCCAGGCACCCACGGCGAACCCGACGGGCACGAGCGACAGCACGACGACCATCCCCGGATCGAGCGGGATCCGGACCACGAAGATGCACAGGATCGCCAGGACCACGCCGCCGACGACCGCCACGGGACGCGCGACCGAGCGCACCGGTCGATCCGATCGGCGAGCGATCGCCGGCGGGACCCTCCGGCCGGCGTACGCCGATGCGAAGAGCGCGTAGGGGATCGACAGCACCGCCGACCACGTGTCCCACCCCAAGACCGAGACCTGCCGCTGGTTGATCACGGCGCCGATGACGAGCATCGCGAGCGTCGACGACAGCAGGACGACGGCGAACGCGAACAGGTAGCCCCAGACCGCGCCGCCGGCCGCCGCCCATGCGCCGTAGCCCGTCGCGAGGAGCAGCCGGCGTCTGGTCTGGCGGGCGCTGCGGATGCCGGCGGCCAGC
>CAVYUQ010000017.1:0-11638 GCA_963771715.1 uncultured Thermoleophilaceae bacterium | reverse complement strand
GGTCCGGTTCCGACCACGGGTCGGTTGGAGGTCCGCCGGACGGCTGCCAGTCTGTGCCTCGCGAGCGGGGAAGGCGGAGCTCAAATCGCATCTCTCCTCCTGCGACGTTGCGCCGTCACCCGCTCGCAATCAGCCCGCCAGCGCGCCCGCCACGAGCGCGAGCTGGGCCTCGATCGCCACCGTCGACGCCGCGTCGGTCGGCATGCCGGAAGCGTGCGTGAAGAAGCCGCCGGGAGCGTGGCGCACTCGACCGTGGCCAGCGGCGGCGCGGCGGCGGCCACCAGGGCGTCGATCGCCTCGGCTGGCAGCGAGCGCACGAAGCCGTCGTCGGCGAGCCGGGCAACCGGCTGCTCGGGCTCCATATGCAGGTGGCCGAGCGCCGCCGCGGGACGATCGAGAACGTGTCCAGCTCGCCGCGCAGCTCGCGCAGCGGCTGGAGCACAGCGGCGCCCTCGGCCTCGGAGCCGAGGTGGACGGCCTCGACGAGCACGTAGGAGCGGCCGCGCACCAAGTCGGCGACCTCGTGCCCGTCGCCGAAGCGCATGATGCGCACCACCGACGTCGTCTCGGCCGGCGCGGTGGCCGTCCACTCGCACCAGGCGTGCAGCACCTCGTCGGCGCGCTCGGGAGAGAAGAACAGCGCGCCCGCGTACACGTCCGTGGCGAGGGGCTCCGTGCACGTGATCATGGGCCGGAGCCTCGCGCCGTCGAGCGCTTCCGGCATCGAGGGCGCCCCCAAACCGCCACCCCCAACTTCGTCTCTTGGGGTGCGGGTAGCCGCACCCCAACGCGGCTCGTGGCCGGGCGAAAGTGTCGCGCCATGCGATCAACCATGCTTCGCGCGGGGGCGGCCGCGCTCGCCACTGCGCTGCTCAGCGCAGCGCCGGCGGCGGCCGCGCCGGGGTCGGCGGGCCTCGGCGATCCGTTCTTCCCGCAGGCGGGCAACGGCGGCTACGACGTCAGCCACTACGAGCTCGACCTCAACTACCGGCGCAGCACCAACCAGCTCGAGGGCCGAACGATCATCAGCGCGCGCGCCGAGCAGGAGCTCTCGAGCTTCAACCTCGACCTGCGAGCGTTCATGGTGGTCGCCGACGTCGAGGTCAACGGGGCCGATGCTCAGTTCGCGCACGACGGCGGCCAGGAGCTGACCGTGACGCCGACGTCGCCGCTTCCACAGGGCGCGAGCTTCGTCGTGCGTGTCGACTACGGCGGCACCCCCGAGCCGATCGTCGACCCCGACGGCTCGCTCGAAGGCTGGGTGCCGACCGACGACGGCGCCTTCGTCGTCAACGAGCCGCAGGGCTCTCCGGGCTGGTATCCGGCCAACGACAACCCGCGCGACAAGGCGACGTTCGAGCTGTCGATCACGGTCCCGCAGGGAATCACCGCGATCGGCAACGGGCGCCTGCGCTCGACGCGGACCAAGAACGGCAGGACGACCTGGCACTGGGTCGAGGACTCGCCGATGGCGCCGTACCTCGCGACGGCGACGAACGGCGTCTTCGACATGACGGTCACGCAGGCGGGGGGCATCCCGCTCTATCAGGCGGTCGATCCGAAGGTGGGCAACCCGACGCTGGCGCGCCAGCGGCTCGCGGCCGAGGCCGAGATCATCGGCTTCTTCTCTGGCCTCTACGGGCCCTACCCGTTCTCGAGCGGCGGCGGTGTCGCCGACCGCGGAGGGGTCGGCTACGCGCTCGAGTCCCAGACGAAGTCGATGTACGACACGACGTCCGCGCCCGCCGCCTCGACGGTCGTGCACGAGACCGCGCACCAGTGGTTCGGCAACGCCGTGACGCTCGCGCTGTGGCCCGATATTTGGCTCAACGAGGGCTTCGCCCGCTTCTCGGAGTGGATCTACACGGAGAGGCACGGCGGCATCTCGGCGCAGCAGTCGTTCCTGAACGGTTACAACGCGCGGCCCGCGTCCAGCTCGTTCTGGCGCACCCCTCCGGCCGCGATCCCGGGGCCGGCGGTCATGTTCTCGAGCCCGCCGTACGACCGCGGCGGCATGACGCTCCAGGCCCTGCGGGTCAAGATCGGCGACGCGGCGTTCTTCGCGCTCCTGCGCGGCTGGTATGCCGACAACCGCTACGGCAACGTCTCGACCGCCGACTTCATCGCGGCGGCCGAGCGCGTCAGCGGCCAGCAGCTGAACGCGTTCTTCGACGTCTGGCTCTACCAGCCGGTCAAGCCGACGACCTGGTAGGCCATCCCGCCCGGGGGTCGGGGAGCGGCGTCAGCCGCTTCTCGATCTCCGCGCGGTGGGGCTCGAACCGCGGCGGCAGGATCACCACCGAGCCGAGCTCCTCGAGCGGCACATCGACCGTGAAGCCCGGGCCGTCGTCGGCGAGCTCGAACAGCACGCCACTCGGCTCGCGGAAGTAGATCGAGTGGAAGTAGTGGCGGTCGACGATCCCGCTGTTGGGGATGCCGAGCAGCTGCACGCGCTCGAGCCACTTAGGGTGGTCCTCCTGCGAGGTGCCCCACGCAATGTGGTGGACGGTTCCGGCGCTCTGGCGACCCGCCTCGGCGGGCGCGCGCTCGTACGTGATCGTGCCGCCACGGCGCTCGCCGCGCAGCTCCCACGTGGCGTCGCCGACGCGCTCGGCGTCGAGCACCTGCTCGAGCAGCGCGCGCGAGCGCTCGGGATCGGTGCTGTACGCGCGCACCGCGTCGAAGCCCTGCAGCGCGTGCTCGAGCGGGATCTCGGGATGCTCGGCCGAGAGCGGCTCGTCCACGCCCGGCCGCACGGCCAGCTCGTGGCCTAGTCCCTCGGGGTCGGCGAACCGCAGCGCGTCGTCGCCGACGCGCTCGGTGGAGACGCCCTCGTCGGCCAGCCGCTGCTCCCAGAAGTCGAGCGCCTCGCTTGACCCGACGCGCGAGACGATCGTGTGGACCATGCCGGCACCGGCGCGGCCGGGAATTGCGCCGGGGTACTCGAAGAACGTCAGCTCAGCGCCTGGCCGCCCCTGCTCGTCGGCATAGAACAGGTGGTAGACGCTGGGGTCGTCCTGGTTGACCGTCTTGGCGGCCAGCCGGAGCCCGAGCACGCGCGTGTAGAAGTCGAGATTCTGCTGCGCGTCCCCGGTGATGGCGGTGATGTGATGGATGCCCTGGAGTCGCATAGTTGTACACGCAACTATAGCGCCGCCAGGGCGTCCTGTCTACTGCGTCTGCGGGTTTGAGAACGGCAGCCAGCGCGCCCCGCGGGTCGCCCGGTCGCGAACCTTGATGATGTCGACGCCACGCCCGCCGTCGTTGGTGTAGATGAGGCCGTTGTACCAGTAGGCCGACCACGTGTTGGCGCCGTGCGGGTCGAGGTGGCCAACCTCGCGCGGGTTGTCCGGATCGGAGAAGTCGACCATCGTCGTGCCGGCCGCATAGGCCGAGGAGACGAGCACGTCGCGCCGCTTCGTCGGCAGCGTGTTGAAGTTGTGCATCGTGCAGTTCGGGTCCTGCGCCTGGTCGGGAATCACGCTCTCCTGCACGCGCGGCACCTTCCACGAGCTGCGCCACGGCTCGACGGTCGAGCCGTCCATGGAGTCGAGCCCGCGCACGTCGTAGAACCAGAGCGCGCCGAGCGTGGCCGCGTCGGTCGAGCGGCAGCGCGGCCCGGTGCCGCCTCCCGCCTCGTCGCCGAACACCACGCGCCGGCCGTCGTGGGAGAACGTCGCCGAGTGGAAGAACTCCACGTTGGGGTTGTGGATGCGCGCGATCGTGCGCGGGTTCTCGAGGTCTCGGAGGTCCCAGATCTGCCCCTCGTCCATGCACGCCGCGGCCGCGCGGCGGAGCTTCGGGAAGACCGTGATGTCGTGGCAGCCGAGGTAGCCGGGCGTGCCGCCGCGCTCGTTCTGCGGGAATCGCGGCTCGCTGACGACGGAAGCCGCGCCCGGGTTGCGGAGCGGGACCTCGACGACCGAGATCTTGTTGTGGGCGACCTGGCCCTGCGCGTCGAAGCGCGCGCACTCGTTGCCGTACGCGGACGGCCCGATCACGCTCGCGGTGTAGGAGGCGACGTAGAGCAGGACGCGACGGTTGCGCATGTCGGGCACGAGCGTGTGGGTGTGCGAGCCGCAGTCGGTGGGGACGCCACCGACCAGGTACGGGGCACGCGGGTTGCTCACGTCGAAGATCCGGATGCCCTCGAAGCCGGGCGTCTGGGCGACCGAGTCGCACGCCGGGCTCGAGCGCGGCGTCTCGACCGAGACGAACAGCAGGTTCTGCCACACCGACACGTCATGCTGCGAGCCCGGGCACGCGAAGTCGACGAGCTGCTTCGGCTTGCGCGGGTTGCTCGTGTCGACGATCTGGAAGCCCTCGTAGTGGCCGGCGTACGCGAGCCGGCCCCAGAAGGCGAGGTCCGAGTTGCGGTAGGTAGAGGACGGCCTGGTCCGCTCGACGCTGCCGATCATCTCGAAGTTCGACGTCCGGCTCTCCGGGCTCGGCCAGTACCAGCCGGGATGGTCCTCGGCCATCAACCAGCTCGCCCCGAAGCCCGTCTCGTGCGCCGCAGCGGGCGCCGCCAACCCGAGCATCACGACCACCACCGCCACCAGCGTGCGCCCTGCGCGCATGGACTCATCTCCTCCCGTAGACGATCCTGCTCACCGGTGTGCGTACCCCGGCGACAGAGCGGTCAACCGCCGAGTTGGCGCGTTCTACTTTCTTAGGGTGCTCTTACTCCCGGCGCGCGCGCGAGGGCATAGCGTTGGGCGCAGCATCCCACGGAGGAGGAGGGACGTATGCGGGTTCGCCTTGCGCTCTTGGCGTCGGTGGTCTGTGCGCTCGCGGTGCCGGTGGGGGCATCGGCGCATCCGATGCCGGTTAACACGTTCGAGGTCGGCCTCGGCAGTGCGGCGATGGGGCTGACCCACGGCGACCCGGTCGACGACGCCGGCGCGATGTTCGACGCCAGCGACAACATGCGGCTGCTGAGCTTCTCCGAGCGTCGCGCGGGTGCCAGCCAGTTCGCTGAGTTCAACTCCGACCTCGCCTTCTGGGGCGACAAGGCCTACCAGGGCACGTTCAAGGGCTTCCGGATCATCGACATCGACGACCCGCGCAACCCGGTCGAGCTCGTCGACTACGAGCAGTGCGGCACCGTCGGCCAGGGCGACGTCGTGATCTGGGGCAGCACGCTCGTCCGCTCATGGGACGTCAACACCGGCGCCGCGGGCTCGTCCTGCGGCGGCCAGACCGTGCCGCCCGGCTTCGAGGGCCTGCACGTGTTCGACGTGTCCGACCCCGGCGCGCCGGTGCTCAAGGCCTCGATCGACCTGGCCTGCGGCTCGCACACGGCGACCGGCGTGCCGGACTTCAAGCATCGCCGGCTGCTGGTCTACAGCACGCCGTCGAACAATGCCTGCGAGGGCGTCGACATCGTCGAGGTCCCGCTGAGCTCGCCCGAGCGGTCGGCGTTGATCGGCTTCGAGCAGTCCGACCCGCGGCGCCCGAACGGCACCGTGATCCCCGGCCAGGTCAACCCGATGTTCGCGTGCCACGACACCGGGGTCATCCTCGGCCGCGCCATGAAGGTGGCGTGCGCCGGCGGCGCCGGCTTCGCGGTCTGGAGCATCGGCGGCAGGGACGGCGGGACGCTCGACGACCCCCGCTTCCTCTACAACCACGTGCTCCCGGAGATCGCCTTCGGTCCGCCGAACGCCGACGAGGGCCCGACCGGCCACTCTGCGGCGTTCTCGTGGGACGGCGAGACGATCATCTTCGGCCACGAGCCGGGCGGCGGCTTCGACCCGCGCTGCATGGCGACGGGCACCGACTTGCCGGATCCCGACCAGCCCGAAGGCCGGGTCCAGAACGAGAACCAGAAGTCGTTCTTCTTCTTCGACACCGACTCGGGCGCTTCGAAGGGGCGGTGGGTGTTCAACGACCGCCCGCAGACCCCGACGGAGAACTGCACGCTGCACAACTACAACATCGTCCCTACGTCGAAGGACGACCTCCTCGTGCACGGCTCCTACCAGTCGGGCATCGGCGTGCTCGACTTCAGCAACACGCGCTCGGCGCGTGAGATCGGGTACGCCGATCCCGCGCCACTGGTGCCGACGCAGCTGGGCGGCGACTGGTCGTCGTACTTCTACAACGGCTACATCTACGAGTCCGACATCACGCGCGGGCTCTACGCGTGGAAGCTCAAGGACCGCGACGTCAAACACGCCATCCGCCTGCGACACCTCAACCCCCAGACGCAGGAGTTCACCATCAGCGGCAAGCGGTAGCGCGCCTCGATGCTGAGGGGCGGCCGCAGCGGCCGCCCCTCACGCGTACGCGCGAAGGCGTATGGTTACGCCCAAGCATCTTCGGCTTGGCGGGGGAGGAGGTAGGTATGAGGCTTCGCCTTGCGTTCGTGGCGTCGGTGGTGTGCGCGCTAGCGGTGCCAGTCGGGGCATCCGCGCACCCGTCGAATGCCACCAACGGCTTCGTTTACGGGCTCGGAGGCGCCAGCGCCTCGCTCTCGCTCGGTTCGGGCGGCAGGGTGGACGACGGCGGCGCCAACTTCACGAAGACCTCGAACATGCGCCTCAAGAGCTTCCTCGCGCGTCCGCCAGGAGCTCCGAACGCATTCGGCGACTTCATCTCGGACCTCGCGTTCTGGGGTCACCGCGCCTATCAGGGCACGTTCAACGGGTTCCGGATCATCGACATCAAGGACCCGCGGAACCCGAAGCTCCTGAACGACTACAAGGACTGCGCCAACCTCAACGGCGCGGGACAGGGCGATGTGGTCGTGTGGGGCTCGATCCTCGTGCGTTCGTGGGACTCGAACAACACGCTGGACTCGACGTGTGACGGCGAGGCGGTGCCCAAGGGGACCGCGGGCGCGCCCCCGACGCTCGGCAACGGCTTCGAGGGCGTCCACGTCTTCGACGTCAGCGACCCCGGCAACCCTGACCTGGTCGCCTCCGTCGACCTCAAGTGCGGCTCGCACACGGCGAGCGGCGTGCCCGACGTCCGCAACCGCCGGCTGATCGTCTACAGCACCCCGTCGAACGCGGCGTGCGAGGGCATCGACATCGTCGAGGTGCCGCTCAGCCGGCCGGAGGAGGCCGAGGCGCGGCAGTTCGAGTTCGCCGACACGGCGACAGGCGCGGCGAACAACTTCGCCTGCCATGACACCGCGGTGATCCTCGGCCGCGCGAACAAGGCGGCGTGCGCGGGCGGCGTCGGCTTCGCGGTCTGGAGCCTCGGCGGCAAGGACGGCGGCTCGCGCGACAACCCGCGTTTCCTGTACAGCCACGTGGTGCCGGAGATTGCCGCCGGACCGCCCAACGTGAACAACCCGACCGGCCACTCGGCCGCGTTCTCGTGGGACGGCGAGACGATCATCTTTGGCCACGAGCCGGGCGGCGGCGTGGTGCCGCGCTGCCTCGCGACCGGAGCGCCGATCCCCGGCACGACCGGGTTCCAGACGGATGACATGAAGTCGTTCTTCTTCTACGAGACCAACTCGGGCGCGCCCGAGGGCAAGTGGGCGCTCAAGCGTCCGCAGACCGCGCAGGAGAACTGCACCCTGCACAACTACAACATCGTCCCCACGAAGTCGGACGACATCCTGGTGCACGGCTCGTACCAGTCGGGCATCGGCGTGCTCGACTTCAGCAACCGGGCCAACGCGCGTGAGATCGCGTACGCGGACCCGGCCCCGCTGCCAGTACCGCCGGCTCCCGCGACGCTGCAGATCGGGGGCGACTGGGGCTCGTACTTCTACAACGGCTACATCTACGAGTCCGACATCACGCGCGGTCTCTACGTGTGGAAGCTCTCCGACAGGGACGTCGATCGAGCCATGAAGCTGCGGCACCTGAACCCGCAGACGCAGGAGTTCACGATCGGGGCCAAGAAGGACCACGATCGCTGGAACAAGGGCGACAAGTGGCACGACGACCGGTGGGACGACTGACGTCGCCGTCCGCCGGCGGTGAGCAGAGGGGCGGCCAACGGGCCGCCCCTCGGCGTTTCTAGCGGCCGAGCGCCCCGCGGAACACTGGGCCTTGAGGCGCAGCTTGGGCGGCGATCTTCTCCATGTCGCGGGCGTGCTCGCGGGCCGAAGAACGTGACGCCCACGCTGGCCCGCGTCGGCGACACGATTCTGCGCGACTGGATCCGCTCAGCCGCGCCGGACGGCGTCGACCAGCTGGCGGGCCGCGACGCCGGCTGCGCTGAGGACGACGACGACTGGCGTCGTCACGGCCAGGGCTCCTTCGAGCGACAGGCCGCAGAACCGCTCGCAGCCGTCGTCCTCAGGCGTGTCGGCGGCTACCACCATGTCGTTGAGGACCATCGCGCCCGCTACGCAGACGACGGCGAGAACGACCGCCGGCCATCGTCCGCTGAGATAGCCGACAGCCACGATGGCGAGCACGAGCGCGGCTGTCAGCAGAGCACCCCACGGGCGGTCGAGCTCGTCGAGGGAGCGGTTGAGGAGTACGAGGGCCGCTGCCGCTGCCGCTGCTCCGGCGCCGGTGGCGAGCGCCCAGCGTCTGCGCCGCACCGCCGCGTCGGGATCCTCCGCCCACCCGCGGCGTCCTCGAGACCCGCATCGTCGGCGGTCACGACCACTCACCCGGACAGATTCTCGGCGTCACCGCGATCTGGATGATCCCAGCGATTGACGAGGATGAAGTCGCTCGTCCACGGGATGACAATCGGAGCGATCCCGTTCAGCTCAGCCCCCCGATCGGTTCCGAGCCAGTAGCACGCTGTCCAGGCTACGAGGCACGACGCCGACAGCGAGGAGGGCGGCGACGATCTTCACGTCACACGCGACACCGTGTCAGGATCCGAGCGCCTCGCGGAACTGCGCCTTCAGGCGCAGCTGGCCGGCGATCTTCTCCATGTCGCGGGCGTTCTCGCGGCCGAAGAACGTGACGCCGATGCCGGTGCGGCCGGCGCGGCCGGTGCGGCCGATGCGGTGGACGTAGCCCTCGCGGTCGGCCGGCGGGTCGAAGTTGATGACGTGCGAGATGTCGTCGACGTCGATCCCGCGCGCGGCGACGTCGGTCGCCACCAGCGTGGCGACGCGCCCGGCCTCGAACGAGGCGAGCGCCTTCTCGCGCTGGCGCTGGGACTTGTCGCCGTGCATGGCGACGGCGTCGACGCCCTCGCGCGAGAGCCGGCGGACGAGCCGGTCGGCGCCGCGCTTGGTGCGCACGAACACGAGCGAGCGGTCCGCGGTGTCGAGCTCGCCCACCAGCGCGTCGAGCCGGTCGTCGCGCTCGACGGCGAGGAAGCGGTGCTCGATGTCGGTGTGGCGCTGCTCCGGCGGGGTGTGCTCGTGGCGGCGCGCGTCACCGTTGTGGTCAACGCGTACGTATTGCTGACCGGGCTAGCGCCGGTCGACGGCGTCGTGGAGGCGCTCGACCGGGTGCGCGATCGCCCCTCCCTGCGTGGCGTCCGGCAGCAGCCGCGAACGGCTGCGGGACACGCTCGGCCTGACCGGTCTCCACGAAGCGCTTCGAGGGCCGGATCTTGAGCGCCCCACGCGTGCAGAACGGCAGGCCGCGACCAGACCTGTTCCTGCACGCCGCCGCCGACGCTACGGCGCCGATCCGGAGCGCTGCGCCGTCGTCGAGGACAGCGTACACGGCCTCCAAGCCGCTCGGGCAGCGGGAATGACGCCCTTCGCCTTCGCCGGGCGGCCTCACGCCACCAGGAGCAACTGGCCGGCGAGGCAACCACCATCTTCGCCGACATGCGCGAGCTGCCTGACCTGCTCGGCGAGGCCTGACCGACCGCACGAGCCGCAGCCGCCGAGCGCCCGCCCCCAACCTGGCGACCCGCAGCCCAAGGGCGGTGCGGCTGAGTGGCGCTCTGTGCGCCTGCCCGACCGGCGCGCCCGTCCTCCCAGACCAGGGCGCAGGCGGGCGGGTTCAGTCGCGCCGCGCCGGGCGATGGATTACCGGCGTGACGCAGACTTGTGCGCGAGGCGCGGCCGGTCCCGGCCGGCGCTCGCGCGGGTGACGACCGGGGGCGGGCGGGCGGTGCGGATGCTCGCGCGTGGGGGCGGAGGGGGCATGCGCGGCAGATCCTGCACCGGAGCCCCTGCCTCGCCCAGCGTCGCGAACGCCGCGGCCGTGTCGACGGCCTCGCGCACCAGCTCGCGGAACGAGCGCTCGGACGGGCGGCCTGTGGTCGTCGGGGGGAACATGTGTTCGGCGGACTCCGAAGGCCTCCGGACGGAACGCGCTCGTTGCGGGATTCCGTGTAGCAACTGGTACGAATTTGGCTCTGCAGCGCCGCGAATACGGCACAGAACGTGCGATACGATCTTGCAAACTCGAGTGTTCGTCACCCCACCCCGGCGGCCAGGCCGCGCCAGGCTGGCGCAGAGCCGAGCAACAACCAGATGTCAACCTTTGAGTGCACCTTCTCGACCACCGCGTCGGTGAACTCGCTGGTGGTCGCGTGCCCGCCGAGGTCGATCGTCTTGGTACCGGTGGCGACCGTCTTCCAGACGCCCTCGTAGATCGCGCCCGAGGCCCGCTCGGCGCCCGGGGTCCCCAGGCGACCCCGGCGTAGCCGAGCACGGCGCCGCAGGCCAGCAGCATCGCCATTGGGTTCGCCAGATCCTTACCCATTAGCGAGGGCGCGGTGCCGTACGGCGCCTCCGCCATCGCCACCGTCGACTCCGTAGTCCTCGTCAAACCACAGCAGCGACCCTCGGAGCGGGCGATCGAGCCGAACATCCGCAGCACCATGTCCCACATGCAGTCGCCGTCGCGATTCAGCGCCGGGATTACCAGCGGGTCTCGGTCGCACCCGTCAGCAGCCCGCGTACGTCGCATCGATCAGCACAGGCTGATAGCGACTACCGGATGGCGCTCGGCCGCGGCATCCATCTCCTCCTTGAGCATGCCCTTGTCGACCGGGGAGACCGTCCACTTCGGCCCGCCGTAAACCTGGCGCCCATTCTTTCGGCCTGCAGGAACGCATACTCGGCCACCGCCCGGCAGTGCGGCCCGTGACCTTCTCGGTGCGGTAGGCCACCTCTCTGCACCCTCGTGCCCTCGCGCCACTTCTTGGCGCCGTAGGCATCCTCCACCGCCATGCGCACGACGGAGATCGGGTGGAAGACCCCGGACGGTCCGCGACGCCAAGGATGCGCCGCCGGTGCGGACGATCACCTTTCCGCCCACCGCCTCGCGCAGAATCGCGTTTGGGGAGCCGACATCGCCCTTGCCCTCGGGGGTAATCGTGGCGGCCTGCAGCCCCAGGCCCGCCTGGCGCATCGCGCTGGCGGCCTCTTGACGATCTCGTTCCTGGTCTCGCGGCGCTCTCGAGCCTCAGGTCGAACCGCTGATGCTCGACCTCAACGCCGGCACCTCGGATCGAGCACGCGCACGGCCTCCTCGAGCAGCTCCTGGCCGGTCTCGTCCCCCTCCAGCACGATGATCTTCAAGGGCGTCCGCCATCGCTCAGGTGGCCGCCAGGCTCGCGCCCGTCGAGGCCCAGCTCCGTCGAGCGCTCGTCGAGCGCGGCGATCACGAACGCGACGTGCTCGTTGAAGTCGACCCCCGAGCTCCTCCGCGCCGCGAGCGCATCGCCTCACGGTCGACGGCCGCCGCGAAGGCGGGTGTCTTCCAATCTTCTTCTTGACCGACTTGGGCGTCATGCC
>CAVYUQ010000016.1:0-191080 GCA_963771715.1 uncultured Thermoleophilaceae bacterium | reverse complement strand
AAGGACTTCGTCTTCAAGACGGTCTTCGAGAACTCCTTCGACACGATCATCGAGTTCGTCACCGCGATGAACGAGATCGGCATCCGGCCCGAGCATGATGCTTCGACTCCGGGCACGTCGCGAACCTCGATCCGCTCATCGACATGGGCCTCCTGTCCGAGCCGCTCCAGGTCTCCTGCGTGATGGGCGTGACGGGCGGCATCCGGCCGAACGCGAAGAACCTCGCGCACATGTCCGAGCAGATTCCAGACGTGCGGAGCAACTGGGGGGTCATCGGCATCAGTCGCGACCAGTGGCGTCTGATAGCGGCCGCCGCCGCGCTCGGCGGCAACGTCAGGGCGGGCCTCGAGGACAACTTCTACCTGCCCGATGGCGAGATGGCGCGCTCCAATGGCGACCTGATCGCGAAGGCGCGCGAGATCGTGGAGAACGCCGGCCGGAGGGTGGCGACCGTGGACGAGGCGCGCGAGCTGCTCGGCACCCCGAACGCCGACGTTACGCGCCGCGGGCTGCTCGGCGGCTCCGGCGGGAACCGTGAGCGCCCTCGCGGGCATCCGCGTCCTGGACCTCTCAAGGCTGCTGCCCGGCGGCTTCTGCTCGCTGCTCCTGGCCGACTTCGGCGCCGAGGTCCTCAAGGTGGAGGACACGCGAATGGGCGACTACATCCGCTGGTCCCCGCCGTACCACGAGGGCGCGGACGACAGCGCGAAGTCCGCGCTGTTCCTGTCGCTGAACCGCGGCAAGCGAAGCATTCGCCTTGATCTCAAGCAGGACCCCGGCAAACAAGTTCTGCTTCGCCTCGTTCGCGACTACGACGTCCTTCTCGAGATCCTTCCGCCGGGTGTGATGGAGCGGCTCGGCGTGGGCTACGAGCGGCTGCGCGAGGAGAACCCCGGGCTCGTGTACTGCGCGATCTCGGGCTACGGCCAAGACGGTCCCAACACCGCGCGCTCCGGCCACGACATGAACTACCTCGGGCTGAACGGCCTGCTCGGCCTGACCGGCGACGCCGGCGGGCCGCCGGTGCAGCCGGGCGGCCAGATCGCGGACCTCGGCGGCGGCGCGCTGATGGCGGCGTTCGGGATCCTGGCCGCGCTACGCGAGCGTGAGCGCTCCGGCGAGGGTCAGCTCGTCGACGTGTCGATGTTCGACGGCTCGCTCGCGTGGCTCGCCATGGTCGCCGCGCAGTACCTGGCGGACGGGGTTGTGCCGCGGCGTGGCGAGCTCCCCCTCGCCGGAGGGCTCGTCTGCTACCGCCCCTACGCCTGCCGCGACGGCTGGGTCACGCTCGGCGCGCTCGAGCCGAAGTTCTGGCAGGCGTGGTGTCGCGGCGTCGGGCGCGAGGACCTCGTCGAGAGGCAGTTCGAGCGGCCTGGCTCCGACGCCCACGCCGAGGTCGAGCGGATCTTCCTGGAGCGGACGCGCGACGAGTGGCAGGCGTTCGCGTCGGAGCACGACTGCTGCCTCGAGCCCGTGCTCGACCTCGACGAGGCGCTCGACTCCGAGCTCGTGCGGGCGCGCGAGATGGTGATCCAGCTCGACCAGCCCGGCGCGGAGTCGCCGGTCTCCCTGCTGGGCGTGCCCGTGAAGCTGTCGCGCACGCCCGGCGCCCCCGCAGGCCCCGGCCCGGCGCTCGGCGAGCACACGCAGGAGGTCCTGAATTCGCTGGGCTACTCCGCCGAGGAGATCGAGGCGCTGCTCGAATCCGGCGCCGCAGCCGGCCCGGCGAGCGGCGCGCACGGCAGCTTCCTGTCCTAGTAGGTGATCACCGTCCGGATGCCCTCCTGGCGCTCCATCGCCTCGAAGGCGTCGTTCACCTCGTCGAGGGAGACGCGGCGGGTCACGAGCGACTCCAGGTCGAGGTCGCCCGACATGTAGATGTCCACCAGCTCGGGCACGCGGTCGCGGCCCTTGGCGCCTCCGAACGACGCGCCTGCGATGCGGCGGCCTGTGATCAGGAAGCGCGGCACCACCTCGAGCAGCTCGCCCTTGCCGGCCACGCCGGCGATCGTGCAGAGGCCCCAGCCCATCCGGGCCGACTCCACCGCCTGGCGCATCACGGAGACCAGGCCCGTGGCCTCGAAGGTGTAGTCGGCGCCGAAGCCGTCGGTCATTTCGAGGATCTGCTGGACCACGTCCGGCCCGCCGACGAGCGTGTCGGTGGCGCCCTGCTGTCGCGCGTGCTCGAGCCGCTCCTCCGAGAGGTCCACGGCCACGATCCGCTCGGCGCCGGCCAGCCGCGCGCCCGCCACGGCGCCGAGGCCGACGAGCCCCGCGCCGAACACCACGCAGGTCGACCCGGGCTCCACCTTCGCGATGTAGAGCGCCGCGCCGATGCCGGTGGTCGCGCCGCAGGCGAGCGTGCAGATCACGTCGAGCGGCGCCTCGGGGCTCACCTTCGCGAGGGCGATCTCGGGCATCACGGTGGCCTCCGCGAACGTGCTCGTGCCCATGAAGTGACGAATCTCGCCGCCGTCGCGGTGCAGCCGGGTGCTGCCGTCGGGCAGGTAGCCCTTGTTCTGCTGGTCGCGGATCGCGAGGCAGAGGTTGGTCTTGTCGGACACGCAGTGCATGCACTCGCGGCACTGCGGCGAGAAGAGCGTGACGACGTGGTCGCCGGGGGTGAGGCTCGTGACGCCCTCGCCGACGTCCTCGACCACGCCCGCGCCCTCGTGGCCGAGCACCGTGGGGGCGTAGCCGGAGGGGTCCGCGCCGCTGGCCGTGTACAGGTCCGTGTGGCAGACGCCGCAGGCCGCGAGCCGCACGAGCACCTCGCCCGGCTTGGGCCCCTCGAGCTCGACCTCCTGCACGACGAGCGGGTTGGCGAACTCCTCTAGAACGGCGGCGCGAATGTGCATGCGCGGAAACCCTAAAGGGGGTCAGACCCCCTTGAGGGTGGTTGAGGCTTAGCGGGCGACCGCGGGCCCGATCCCGCGACGCCGCCCCGCGACGCTCACGGTCCGGTTCCAGGACGCCGAGCCGGGGGTGGCGCGCAGGACGGTCATGTCCGGATGGCGCACCCAGGTCGGCACGTAGCGGATCCGGGGCGCGCGCACCCGCCGGCCCCGCCTCACCACGAAGTCGATCAGCGCGATCAGCCCGTCCTGCGCGGCCGCCGTGCAGCAGCCCGCCGTCTGGTTCGAGATCAGGTTGCCCTCCCCGAACACGACCGGCTTGCCGCGCACGCGCCTGACCGGCTGCACCACGTGAGCGTGCTGCCCGACGATCGCGTCGATTGCCGGCGAGCGCGTGAGCCGCCGCGCGAGCGCGCGCTGCTCCGGCGTCACCGCCTGCACGTACTCGCTCCCCCAGTGCAGGTTCACGATCACGATGCGCGCCCCGCGCCGGCGCGCCCGGCGCGCGTCGCGCAGGATCGGGCCCGGCGAGGCCCAGTTGACGCTCCACGGGTGCGGCACTGCCTGCCCGTTCGAGACCGCGGTGTACGACAGGAGCGCCACCTTCACCCCCTTCACAGCCAGCATCGTCGTGCGCCGCCGGGCGCGCGCCGAGCGCGCCGTGCCGGTGGCCTTCACGCCCGCGCCGCGGAGCGCCCGCAGCGTCGTCTCCACCCCGTACTGGCCCGCATCGAGCGAGTGGTTGGACGCCGTGCTGCACGCGTCCCAGCCCACGCGCCGGATCGAGCGCGCGAGGTCGGGCGGCGTGCGGAACGACGGATAGCCGCGCACCGGCCCGGGCACGAGCGGCGTCTCGACGTGGCAGAGCGCGAGGTCGGCGCGCGCGATCGGGCCCCTGACCGGCGCGAACAGCGGAGCGAAGTCGTAGCGCCGCCCGCCGCCGAGCGCGAGCGCCCGCTGGGCTATCGGCGTGTGGATCAGGAGGTCACCGGACGCGGCGACCGTCAGCCGCACGGGCCCGTCCGGGCTACCGCTGCTCGCGGGCCCGCCCGCGGGGGCGGCGGGGCCGAGGAACGCGGCGAGCAGCACGATGAGCTCCCTCACCAGAGCACATCATGCTCCTCCATCACGCCATAACCCTCGGCAAGTCGCAAACCGCCCGGGAGCCGGCCGCTGAACTCGCCAAAAGGCTGCCGGTAGCGGTTGCGCATCACCCCGATGTTCGTGCTCGCGACCCGCGCCGACCACTCGCTGAAGCGCAGCTCGCCCACGCTCGACAGGTCCGCCGCGAACTCCTGCGCCCCCACCTCGTGAGGCTCGCCGTCGATCCAAACCGTGCGCTCGCTGGCGTCGCCGTCGTGCACGCCGTCCACGAGGTTCCAGGCCACGCGGCGCCCGTCGTCGGTGCGCCCGAGGCCCGCCGACCACCGCCAGGCGGTGTGGCGGGCGTGGTAGCCGGCCGAGTCGTCGATGAAGCCGTCGTCGCCGTCGAGCTCGAACGTGCGGCCGGCCACCCGCACGACGCCGCGCACCCGGACGAGCGCCTGCTTGCGGGTCCAGACGTAGCTGCGCCCGTGCGGCGACACGACCTCGACGCCGCCCGTCTCCTCGAGCTCGAGCCGGATGTCGTTGCCCACCTCGACGTGCCCGCCCGCGAGGCGCACGCCGCGCCGGCCCTCGACGAGCGTGCCGTCGGGTAGGGCGACAGCCCACCAGCGCTGCGGCACTCCGGCCACGCGCGCGTGGCCCACGCACAGCATCATGTCCGCGCGGTAGACCCCCACGTAGCGCCAGCGCTTGAGCGGCCGCCGCGAGCGCAGCGCCGCCATTCGCGCGGGCGGGAGCGCGAGGCCGAGCCGGCGCACGGCGGCTCCGCGCACTGGGAGGGAGCTCATCCGCGGAGGCTAACTCGCGGAGAAACCTTGACCACTCGGCGCCACCTGTTTACCGTCGCCAGGGAGGATCAGATGCCGAGGAAGACGCCCTATCCCAAGGTCGAGCCGAAGCTCCGGATGATCGCCAACGCGACCCCGGAGGTGTGCGCCCTCCGAGCCGAGCACGCGGCGGCGATCAAGGTCAGTCCCAGGACCGCCGAGGCGTTCGCGCCCAAGCGCACCCAGGCGTCGACGACGGACAAGGAGAGGACCGTTCGCGGTCCCAAGAGCCTGCGCAACGTGCCGGCGGAGGTGCCGGTGAGCGTCTTCGTCCGTATCGCCGAGGACCCGGCCGGCCGAGTCGAGGCGGAGAAGGCGCTCGACATCAAGACCGACGACATGCAGGCCAAGGGCAACCTCCGCACTGTCGAGATCACCGCGAAGAGGGCGCTCGAGCTGAGCAACGAGCCCTGGGCGCTCGGCGTCGAGCTCGGCCAGCCCCTGACCCGTCCGACCCCGAAGCTGGAGGGAACGGGCGCGACGGCGCCCACGACGAAGGTGCGCCGCTTCGGCACGGCGCGCGACCACCACCACGGCGCCGGCGTGCTCATCGGCATCATCGACGTGGGCGGGTTCGACTTCACGCATCAGGATTTCCTCGGCGCGGACGGCAAGACGCGCTTCGAGTGCATCTGGGACCAGGCCGGCGACATGCACGACCCGCCCGCGGACTTCGGCTACGGGTCGGTGATCAAGAAGGCCGACATGGACCTGGCGATCCGGGAGGCCAAGAAGAGGGGCAACCCTCCGGCGTACCTGCTCGAGCCGCAGTCGCAGATGAGCCCGGGCTCGCACGGGACCCACGTAGCGAGCATCGCCGCCGGCAACCGGGGCGTCGCCCGTCAGGCCGACATCGCCGCGGTGCTCATATCGCTGCCCGAGGGGGACGAGGAGCGCCGAACCAACTTCTACGACTCGACCCGGCTCGCGCACGCGGTGGACTGGCTGCTGGACGTGGCGGGCTCGCGCCCGGTGTCCATCAACATCAGCCTGGGCACGAACGGGCACGCGCACGACGCCTCGAGCGCCATCAACCGCTGGATCGACGCGGCGCTGACCGTCCCGGGCCGCAGCGTCTCCGTCGCGGCCGGGAACGCCGGGCAGGACAAGGCCGAGTTCGAAGGCGACATCGGCTTCATCCTTGGACGCGTCCATGCGAGCGGGCGGCTCGCGGCGCGCGAGCTCGTCCACGACATCGAGTGGACCGTTGTGGGGAACGCGTCGACCGCGGACATCTCGGAGAACGAGATGGAGATCTGGTACGAGCCCGGGGACCGGTTCGCGGTGCAGGTCAAGCCTCCCGGGATGGACTGGACCGAGGCGATTCAGCCGGGCGAGTACATCGAGAACCGGCGACTGCCGGACCACTCGTTCCTGAGCGTCTACAACGAGCTCTACAACGCGGCCAACGGCGACAACTACATCGCGGTCTACCTGAGCCCGCAGCTGCGGGAGGACGAGCTGATCGGCATCCGGCCCGGACAGTGGCTGGTGCGCCTGATCGCGCTCGAGGTGCGCGGGGGCAGCTTCGACTGCTGGATCGAGCGCGACGACCCGCGGAAGATCGGCCGCATCGGCGAGCGCGACGCATGGGTCTACCCGTCCTTCTTCTCGGAGAACTCGTACGTCGACTCGTCGACGGTCAGCACGCTCGCCTGCGGCAACCGCATCGTCTCGGTCGCCAACCTCGACGTGGACGGGCGCCGGATCAACCCGAGCAGCAGCCAGGGCCCGACGCGCGACGCCCGCCAGAAGCCCGACATCGCGGCGCCCGGCACCAAGATCATGGCGGCACGCGGGTTCGACTCCGATCCCAAGAAGCAGTGGATGGCGATGACGGGGACGAGCATGGCGAGCCCGCACGTGGCCGGCGTGGTCGGGCTCATGCTCGCCGCGAACCCGAAGCTCACCGGCGCGCAGGTGAGCGGGATCATCCAGCGGACCGCCGCGCCCCTGCCGGGTGGGGACTTCACGTGGAAGAACGACGCCGGGTCCGGACGGCTGGATGAGGCGCGCTGCGTGGAGGAGGCGCGTGTGGCGAGCGACCGGCACGACCGCACGAAGGTCAAGCCGTGAGAATCGACGTCTTCCAGGCCAGCAGTGGCGACTGCCTGCTCGTGACGAGCGCGGACGGCAAGAACCGCGTGCTGGTCGACGGCGGGATGGACGACGCCTACCGAGACCACGTGGCGCCCGCGCTCGGCAGGCTCCGCGACCAGAAGCAGCCGATCGACCTCCTGTACGTCTCGCACATCGACGACGACCACATCGGGGGAGTCCTGAAGCTCCTGAGCGACGAGCTCGAGTGGCGTACCTTCGACTTCCAGGACAAGGTGGCCAAGAACCCCAATGCCAAGCGGCCCAAGGTGCCGCGCCCGCCCGAGATCGGCGGCATCTGGCACAACGCGTTCCACATGCAGCTCGACAAGAACACGGGCCCCATCGAGGACGCGCTGGCTGCCAGCGCCGCGCTGTTCGAGGCCTCGCCTCGCTCGGCCGACCTCGAGGAGGCAGCCCGGATGCGCGAGCTCGTCACGGGCGTCACCTCAGCCTTGCGTGTGTCACATCGCGTCGGCGCGGATCAGCTCGACATCCCTCTCAACAAGGAGTTCGGCAAGAAGCTCGCGATGGCCCGCGACGGCCAGCGCCCGATCAGGATCGGCTCGCTGAAGCTCACCGTCATCGGCCCGCACCAGGACCACCTTCAGCGGCTGCGCAAGTGGTGGGCCGACTGGGTCTCCGACGTCAAGAACGAGGGCAAGCTGGAGAAGGTCGTCGAGGACATGCGCGACGACGCGAAGCGCCTCGAGACGGGCGACGTGGCGGGCTTCAACATGGCGACCCAGGAGCGGGCACGTGAGTTCAGCGACCGGCTCAGCATGAGCGTCGTCCCCAAGCGCGCCGGGATCACCGAGCCCAACCTCGCGTCGCTGATGCTGCTGGCCGAGGAGGGCGGGAAGAGGGTGCTCCTCACGGGCGACGGCGCGGGGGAGGACATCGTGGAGGGTCTCGAGCGCGCCGGGGTGCTCAAGCCGGGGGAGGGGATCCACGTGGACGTGCTGAAGGTCCAGCACCACGGCGCCACGGCGAACGTCAAGGCGGACTTCTGCCGCCGGGTGACCGCCGACCACTACGTGCTGTGCGGCAA
Organism: uncultured Thermoleophilaceae bacterium; assembly: GCA_963771715.1. Taxonomy (GTDB): domain Bacteria; phylum Actinomycetota; class Thermoleophilia; order Solirubrobacterales; family Thermoleophilaceae; genus JACVRW01. The sequence goes on along the minus strand of CAVYUQ010000016.1, from coordinate 183,143 downwards.
CGGCGACCACCACAACCCGGAGAAGGACGTTCTGAACCGGATCATCGACTCCCGCCTCGAACCACGGGCGCGCGGCACGCACGCCGGCGCCGACGGCCCCTTCAAGCTGTGGTTCAACAGCAGTGTGGAGGTGTGCGGCACCGACGACCGGAGGACGCACATGCAGATGGTCGAGGATCTCGTGGCCGCCCGCCAGAAGGACAGCCGCGGGCGCATGAAGTCACGCTTCCTGAAGCGCGGCTCCTCGTACGCGTTCGAGCCCTAGGTACACTCCCAGATTGACTGGTCAGTCAATCGCTGGGAGGAGCGATACAGGGCTGATGCGCGCAGCTGCGGTCCAACTTCAGTGCACGACCGACACCGAGGCGAACCTCGCGTCGGCGGAGCGCCTCGTGCGCGCCGCGGCGGCGGACGGCGCCGAGCTGGTGGTGCTGCCCGAGCGCCTCGACATCCGGGGCGCGTCGGCCGACTACCTCGCGGGCGCGGAGCCGCTCGAGGGCCGGCCGGTCGGGTGGGCGCGCGGGCTCGCGCAGGAGCTCGGGATCGACCTCGTGGCGGGCTCGATCGCCGAGCGCCGCGAGGGGCGCGAGCGCATCTCCAACACGTCCGTCCACGTCGGGCCCCACGGCGAGATCCGCGCGGTCTACCGCAAGATCCACATGTTCGACATCGAGGTCGAGGGCACGGTCTACCGCGAGTCGGAGCACTCCGAGCCCGCGGACGAGATCGTCCTCTCCGAGACGGCGAGCGGCGCGGGCCTCGGCCTAACCATCTGCTACGACCTGCGCTTCCCCGAGCTCTACCGGATCCTCGCGTTGCGCGGCGCGCGGATCGTCACGGTGCCGGCGAACTTCACGCGCATCACCGGCGAGGCCCACTGGGAGGTGCTCTTGCGAGCCCGCGCGATCGAGGACCAGGTCTTCGTGATCGCGCCGGGTCAGGGCAACCTGCCGGGCACCGACCAGGACAGCTACGGCAACTCGATGATCGTCGACCCCTGGGGCGAGGTCCTCGCCCGCGCCCCGATGGAGGGCGAGCACGTGATCGCCGCGGAGCTCGACCTCGCACGCCAGGACGAGATACGCGAGAAGCTCCCCAGCCTCGCCAACCGCGTCGACGGCGCCTACCGCTGGCCCGAGGGGGTCACCGCATAATGGCCGCCGCGGTAAAGAGCGCGCCCGACAAGCGGCGCATGATCCTCGACGCGGCCGTGCGCGTCTTCGCGCGCCAGGGCTTCCACCACTGTCGCGTCTCGGACGTGGCCGACGAGGCCGGCGTGGCGTACGGGCTCGTCTACCACTACTTCAACTCGAAGGAGGAGATCCTCAACACGCTCTTCCTCGAGCGCTGGCAGATCATGCTCGACGCGATCGGCGAGATCGACGCGCGCGACCTGTCCTCGCGCGACAAGCTGCGCTCGGTGGCGGGCTTCATCATCGACTCCTACCGCCACGACCCCGACCTGATGAAGGTGATCATCGTCGAGGTCACGCGGGCCGCCAACTCGTTCGGCGCCCTCCACCTCGACGAGATCCGCAAGGCCTACGAGGGCATCGCGGCGATCGTCGAGTCGGCGCGCGAGGAGGGGTCGTTCAAGTCCGGCATCCCCGCCGAGTTCGCCGCCATGTGCTTCTACGGGGCGATCGAGCAGCTCCTGACAGGCTGGATCTTCGAGGTGCTGCCGCGCGGCGACGACGAGTTCGAGCGCGCGAAGGACATGGTCGTCGAGGCCATCTGCGGAGGCCTGGAGAACTGCGTCGATGGTCGCCCGGCCGCGTCTGGTTGAATCCGGCGCCTATGGACAACGACATCGTCAAGCGGCTCATGTGGGGCGGCCTGCTGGCCGGCGTGGGCGCACTCGCCACGATCGTCTCCACCAAGATTGCGGCACAGATCTGGATACGGGTCTTCAAGGAGGATCCACCGATCGACTGATGGCAGACGAGGACGAGCCCACCACCGTGAACGAGGGCGCCACCGGGCGCGCTGGGTGAGAGCCCGCTCAGCGTCGGCAGCGACGACGACCCCTTTGCCGAGCGCCCCGAGGCCTTCGTGGGCGCCGCCTTCGCCGGCGGGCTCGCGCTTGCCATCCTCCTGAGGAGACTCACGCGGTGACCACCGACGGACTGCCCCCCCAGGACGACGCCGCCAAGTCGCTCGGCGAGATCGTCTCAGAGGTCTCCGAGAAGGCGTCGCTGCTCATCTCCCAGGAGATCGAGCTCGCGAAGGCGGAGATCAAGGACAAGCTCTCGAAGCTCACCAGGGGCGCGGCCGTTGCGGCCGCCGCCGGCGTGTTCGTGGTGTTCGGGATCACCACCTTCTTCCACGGCCTCGCCTGGTTCCTCAACGACGTCTTCAACTGGGAGGACAACAACTGGGCGGGCTTCGCGGTGGTCACCGGCGCGCTGTTCCTGCTGGCGATCCTCGCCGGCCTGCTTGCCTTCCGGTTGTTCAAGAAGGGCTCGCCGCCCACGCCGGGGATGGCGATCGAGGAGGCGAGGCGCACGCGCGCCGACCTCGAGGCGGGGAAGATCGAACACGACCAGGTATCCAGGAGCCTCGAGCGAGGCAAGGAGGTGAAGGCGTAGTGGCACGCGGGAGCCAGAGCCCCGAGATGATCCGTGCGTCGATCGAGGAGACGCGCCGCGAGCTCGCCTTCTCCGTGAACGACCTGCGGTCGAAGATGACCGAGATCACGAACTGGCGCGGTCAGCTGATCCGGAACCGCAAGGCCGCGCTGGTGGGCGCCGCCGTGGCCGGCTTCGTGATCGGCGGGGGAGTGGCGGCCACGGTCTCGCTCATCACCGGGCGCAGATAGCTAACCTGCGCCGCGCTCGCTTAACCTGAAGTCAATTCCAGGAGGCTGGGAACCCCCATGAAGCTGATCGGCGCCGGCTTGCCGCGCACGGCAACGACGACCCAGATGATCGCCCTCGAGATGCTCGGCATGCCGTGCTACCACATGCGCGACATGATGATGGACATGGAGACGAGCGTCCCTCAATACCGCAAGGCGCTGGAGGGCGACGCGGACTGGGACGAGATCTTCGAGGGCAAGGAGTCGGCGGTCGACTGGCCCGCCTCCTACCACTGGCGCGAGCTGATGGACGTCTATCCGGACGCGAAGATCCTGCTGAGCGTGCGCGACGCCGACTCGTGGGTGCGCAGCATGGAGAACACGATCACCCAGGTCTTCTACGGCGACACGATGATTCACCATCTGGTGCGGGCGCGCTACCAAATCGATCCGCCGTTCGCGGCCTGGGTCGACCTGCTGACCGAGATGAACTTCGGCGACGAGCGCGGCGCGTGGGCCGGCACGAACGGCGAGCCCGGCCCGATGGCCGACTCGATGGAGCGCTGGAACCAGACGGTGATCGACACCGTGCCCTCGGAGCGGCTGCTCGTCTGGAATCCGAAGGAGGGCTGGGAGCCGCTCTGCGAGTTCCTCGAGGTGGCCGTTCCCGAGACGCCGCTCCCGCACGTCAACGACACGGAGAACTTCCAGAAGAACCTCATCATGGGTCCCGCCCTCGAGGCGCTCAACGCATGGTGGGAGGAGAACAAGGGCGGCGAGGACCCGGCCGATAAGCGGCCCGCCGGCCCGGCGGCTGCGTCCGCATAGAACACAACAGAAGGGGAACTCAGATGAAGTTGGTTGGAGTCGGCTTCGGCCGGACCGGAACCATGTCGCTCAAAGGCGCGCTGGAGGAGCTCGGGCTCCCCACGTTCCACATGATCGACCTGATCACCGGCGAGAACCGGGATCGAGACCTGCCCTACTGGGTCAAGATCGCGAACAACGAGCCCGTCGACTGGGACGAGGTATTCGAGCCGTGGGAGGCCACGGTGGACTGGCCCGCCGCGTCGCGCTGGCGCGAGCTGGTGGACCATTACTCGGACCTGCCCGTGCTGCTCAACGTCCGCGACTTCGACGGCTGGTACAAGAGCTGCGAGAACACGATCCTCGCGGTGAAGGAAGCCGCGATGGCGGGCGAGCTGCCCGAGGACGCGAACCGCGAGGGCCCCTCGCCGGAGCTGTGGGGCGCCATCGAGAAGCTGATCTGGCAGGGCGACTTCCAGGGCAACTTCAAGGACAGGGACTGGACGCGCCAGATGTACTACGACCGGATCGAGGAGATCAAGGCCTACGTGCCGGAGGATCGCCTCGTCGTCTGGGAGCTCGGCGTGGACGGCTGGGAGCCGATCTGCGAGGCGCTCGGCGTGGACGTGCCGAACACGCCGTTCCCGCGCCTGCACGACACGAACGAGTTCAGGACCGAGTTCGGTCTGGAGCCGGTAGCGGCGTAGGCGTAGGCGGAGGCTCCACCTCGGCGGTGCCGTAACGGCGCCGGTGCATGACCGCCGCCACCGCGCCCGCGGGGATCGGGAGCCAGAACGAGACGAGCCGGTAGGCGAGCGTCGCCACGACGGCGGCGCCCGCGCCGACTCCCGCGAGCGCGAGCGTTCCCGTGAGCCCGGCTTCGACGAAGCCGAGCCCCCCTGGGGTGAGCGGCAGGTTGCCGAGCAGCGACGCGGCGCAGAACGCCAGCAGCACAAGGGACACCCGCGGGGTCGCGCCCACGGCATAGAGGGCCGCGATCAGGGTGAGGTAGTCGAGGACCCAGCGACCGGCCGCGAGCAGCAGGGCCTCCCACCATTGGCGACCGAGGACGCCGACCACGATGTCGCGCTCGTGCAGCAGCCGCTCGGGGAGCGCCGTGAGCGGCTCGTGGTGCCGCCGGAACCGGTTGAGGAGCGCCTGCGCCCCGCGGCCGATCAGCTCGAGCGGCTCGTCCCAGATCACGGAAGCTGCCCCCACCGCGACCATGAGGACGAAGACGATCGCGCCCGCCAGCGCGGCCTTGGTCAGAGTGGGGTCGACCGTAACGCCGGTGAGGATCGCCGGCAGGGCGAGCAGCGGCAGGGCAAGCAGGGTCGCGAAGACGACCAGGGCCGATGCGGTGATGCCCGATGCCGCGGCCGCCGAGGGTACGCCGGCGCGCACGAGCATCGAGTACTGCACCGCGCCGACGGTCGCGGGCCCGCCCGGGACGATCCTCGCGAACGAGTTGGCGGCGAGCTGCGAGAGGATCACCGGCCGCCAGCGGTGGGTTCGCACCGCCAGCCGCAGGATCCCCCACATGCAGCCGAAGCTGCCCACCTGGAGAGCCACCATCGCGAGAAACCAGAGCGGGCTGATCTCGTCCAGCTCGTCGAACGCGCCGAACACCCCGATCAGGGCCGGCGCGAGCAGGTAAAGGGAGATCGCCGTGACCGCGAGCAGCAGTCCGCGGCGGGTGAGCGCGCCCGGCGACATCGACGTGAGGCTACGCGGGAGGTACCGCGGGGGCCGTGGTCCTGAGTGACAGCGTCCGGAGGTCGACGTACTCGCGCAGCAGGATCTGGATCGACGCGGCCACCGGCACGGCGATGATCGCCCCCATGACCCCGAGGAGCGTCCCGCCGAACAGCACGGCGACGATCGTGATGAACGGGTGCACGTTCACGGTGCGCTTCTGGATCTGCGGCTGGATCAGGTTGTTCTCGAGCTGCTGGTAGACGATCGCCCAGATCGTCCAGATGATCGTCACGGTCGGGAAGTCCTCGAACACGGTCACGACGCCGATGATCACCGCCGCGATCGTGGCCCCGACCATCGGGATCAGCGACATCAGCCCCGCCAGCACGGCGAGCGGGCCGCTGAAGGGGACGCCGAGGATCGTCAGGACGATGTAGGTGGCGATGCCGGCGATCACCGCGATCGTGAGCGCGCCCGTCACGTAGCCGCTGATCGCGCTCGCGATGTGCTGGAGCGATCGCCTGATCCGATCGCGCTGCTTGGGAGGTCGGGAGGCGATGAACTGAGTGATCCAGCGGTTTCCGCTGCCGAGCAGGAACGCGGTCATGACGAGGATCGTCAGCAGCGCGAACAGCGAGCTCACGATCCCGAAGCCGATGTCACGCAGCGTGCCCGCCGCCCCGCCGAGCCGCTCGGGGAGCTTGCCGGCCTCCTCCTCGAGCTTGCCCGTGATGTCGTAGTCCTCGTTGAGGTTTCGCAGGCGCTCGTTCTCCTGGACGAACTGGGTCACGTCGTCCGCGTACTGCGGGACGTTCTCGGCGAAGTTGTTCGCCTCGGTGATGAGCGGCGGCACGATCAGGGCGATCAGCAGGATCGGCACGAGCAGGAGGCCGATGTAGACGATGGCGATCGCGAAGCCGCGCTTCATCTTCGTGGCGAGGTAGTTCACGGGCGGCGAGAGCGCCACGGCCAGGAAGACGGAAATCAGCAGCCAGCTGATCGGCTTCCTCAGCTGCCAAAGGAGGTACAGCGCGATCGCCACGCCCACCACCACGAGCACGATGCGCACGATGTTCCGGACGCTGATCACCAACGGCGGTATTCGCTCCGCCGCGGCGCCTTCCTACTCCACGAAGTGTCTGGGCACGGATCCCGTGCCGAGCAGCCCCGGCCCGGTATGCGCCGACAGCACCGGGCCGATCTCGCTCACGATGGTGGGTTCCGTGCCGAAGATCTCCGAGCAGCGCTCCACGAGCGCGCCGCACTGGTCGGGCGCGTTGATGTGCTGCGCGGACCATGCGGCGTCGCCCGAGTCGGCGGCCGCGCGCGCGTATTCGAGGAGCCGCTCGAACATCCGCGTGGAGGTGCGCACGCGCTCGACGGGCGTCATCTCGTTCTCCACGGTCAGGATCGGCTTCACCCGCAGCGTCGAGCCGATCCAGGCGCTGGCGGCGCCGATGCGCCCGCCGCGCTTCAGGAACTCGAGCGTGTCGATCGCGAACCAGAGCTTCAGCTCCTTGCGGGCCCTGGCCACGTGGTCGGCCGCCTCCTTCGCGGTGGCGCCGTCGCGGGCGGCCTTGGCGGCCGCGAGCACCATGAAGCCGAGCCCGCCGGCGGCCGTGGTCGAGTCCACGACCTCGATGCGCTCGCCGCCCTTGCCGTCGCGCGTCAGCGCCTCCTTGGCCTGGCGGGCGGCGTCGGGTGTGCCCGAGAGGCCGCCGGAGATGTGCACCGACACGATCTCGCGCCCGGCCTCCAGCAGCGGCTCGAACGCGTCCGTGAAGTCGCCGATCGACGGCTGAGAGGTGGTCGGGAGCTTCTCCGCGCTGCGGAGCTCCTCGAAGAACGCCGGGTAGTCCGTGATCTCGACCTCGGGCACGGTGCGGTCGCCGCCGAAGACGACGTAGAGAGGGACCACCTCGATGCCGTGGCGCTCGATCAGCTCCGGCGGGAGGTAGGACGTGCTGTCGGTCACCACCGCGACGGGAGGCATGCGCGGGGCAGCCTATAGGGCCTACACTCGGCCGCCCTTGTCCCGAGTCCTGGTCACCGGCGCCACCGGCTTCATCGGTTCCCACGTGGCCCGCATGCTCGACGAGCGCGGAGACGACCTCACGCTGGGCGTGCAGGAGGGCTCGCCCGACTCGGCGATCGCCGGCCTCGACCACAGGCGCGTGAAGCTCGAGGTGCGCGACAGGCGCTCGGTGCGACGCGCGCTCCAGGGCGTCTCGCGCGTGTTCCACTGCGCCGGCGTCACCTCGGTCCGCCCGGGCGACGCGGAGCTGCTGTTCGACGTGAACGTGCGCGGCACGAAGCTCGTGATGGAGGAGTGCCTGCGGGCGGAGGTCGAGCGGGTGGTCTACAACTCGAGCGCCGCCGCGGTCGGGCCCGCGGACGACGGCAAGGCCGCGACCGAGACGCAGCTCTTCACCGCCGCGCGGCTCGGCATCCCCTACGTGAACTCGGTGCACGAGGCGGAGGTGGAGGCCATGCGGGTCGCCGCGCACGGACTGCCGCTCGTGTGCGTGAACCCGGCAATATGCCTCGGTGCCGGGGATCACCTGCTGTCGTCCACGAGGCTCGTGCGGAGCTTCCTGCTGGGCCGGATCCCGGTGTACACGGACGGCGCCGTCGGGATCGTCGACGTGCGCGACGCCGCCGCCGGCCACCTGCTCGCGGACGTGCGCGGCGAGATCGGCGAGCGCTACCTGCTCGCGGGGCGGAACTTCACCTTCGAGCGCCTGTTCGCGGATCTCGGACGGCTCTCGGGCGTGCCGACCCCGGTGCGGATCCCGCCCCTGGCGGCCGAGGCGGCGGCCGCCGTCGTGGGCGCGGGCGGCCGGGCATGGCCGCTCACGCCCTCCGAGGTGCGCGCGGCGGGCAACAGCTGGACCTACCGCGCCACGAAGGCGCAGCGCGTGCTCGGCTGGCGCGCCCGGCCGCACGAGGAGACGCTCGAGGCCACGGTCTCGTGGCACCTGGAGCGCGAGCACGAGCGGATCGCGCGAACACGCCGGTCGCAACAGCTCCAGTACAGGCTGGCCGGGCTGGTGCTGGGTGCGGCCGAGCAGGCGGCGGGGCTAGGCGCCGCAGTCGGTCGGCTGCTGCCATCGCAGCGGCCCTAGCTGCTGGTTCGGCGGGTTCGGCGGCGCGTTGCCGGGCGCCCAGTAGCGCCCGACCACCGTGCCGTCCGGGGCGACGTCCCAGGAGTAGAACGAATCGTTGCCGTACGCGTGCACGACGTACTCCACCTGCCACGAGCTGTCAGGGTGAGCGGCTGCTCCGGTGACCGTGTAGCTGCCGTAGCTGTTGATGTCGGCGCCCGACGTGGGGGTGTAGCGGTGGTAGGCCCAGGAGTAGTTCGAGCACTGGTCGTAGCGCTCCTCGACCGCGCACGCCGGCCAGCCGGCCGGGCAGTCGGTGAAGCGGGAGTTCAGGAAGTAGCGCGAGAAGTGGTTGAACGCGGGCAGGCCGGTGAGCTCACCCGAGGGCCGCTCGAACAGCGGCTGCGTCTGCGGCTCGCCGCCGGTGGCCTGCCTGCGCACGCATTTGCGGCCCCAGCGCCGGCTCGGTCTCTTGACGAATCCGGCCGGGCAGCGCCGCAGGCAGCGGCCGTTGTGGCGCGCCTTCGGGCGCGCGCACTTCTTCGCCGCCGCGTCCGTTTGGGCGGCGCCCGCCGCCTCCGGGCCGGTGGAGGCGACGGCGCCCTGGGTTCCCACGAGTGCAAACGGGAGGGCCACGGCCAGCAGCGCGAGTCGAAGCTTCATTCCCACTCTGAACCTCTCACGGGTTTTACGATGCGTCAAACCCTCGAGCCCCTGGGGGGCTCTCTACCCTGGGCCCCGTGACGACTCTCTATCGCTGCAAGGCGAACACCGACCGCATCTGCCGCTGCGGCAAGGTGGCCCGGCGCATGCGCGCGATGGAGCTCGACTTCGACGAGGTGCGCGTTCCGCTGCGCAAACGCGACAGGCCCGAGGTCGAGGAGTTGACCGGGCAGAGATGGGTACCGGTCCTCGTGCACGGAGACGACGTGATCCACGACTCGCACCGCATACTGGAGTACCTCGAATGGCTCGATCGCAGAGACGCATAGCCGCAAGCGGGCGCGCGACCCGCGCCCGCGGCGCCGTGCGCGGCGCCCGCCGCGTCTGGCCCTACGTCCTGATGGCCTGGGAGCGCTGGCAGTCGCTCTCCGATGAGGACAAGGCGCGCTACAGGAAGCAGGCCCGCGGCTACGTGGACCGCGGCCGGCAGGCGCTCGACGCGCAGCGCCGCAGGCGCCCGCCGGGTCGCTGAGTCGTGTCCGGCGGTCTTTACTTCTTCGCGCTCATCGGAGCCCTGGGCCTCTGCGTGGTCGGCGCGATGCTCGCTCACAAGCCAAAGCGCCCGTGCCCGCGGTGCAACGAGCGGATCTCGATGTCAGCGCGCCGCTGCCTGCACTGCGGGTACGAGTTCGAGTAGGGAGCCCGCCGCCAGCTCGCGGCGCAGCTCGCCGATCGCTCCGGGGTTGTTCGCCGCCAGAGCGGCCAGCAGGCGGCCGTCCGCGTCGCGGTAGTGGGCCACGAAGCGCTCCGGCGTTCCGGTGACCTCGGTCGTCGCGGGCGCTTCCGCGTGGCCCACGTGCTGGAGGCGCAGGCCGGCCTGGTCGGACCAGAAGTAGGGCACCTCGTCGTAGGGGCGCTCGTTCCCCATGATCGCGTGTGCCACCGCCGCCGCCTGTCCCGCCGCGGAGGTCCAGTGCTCCACGCGCAGGTGGCTGCTGAGCGACGGGCGCCACGCCTGCGCCACGTCGCCGCAGGCGTACACGCCCGCGTGCTCGGTCCGGCCGCAAGCGTCGGTCCTGATTCCCTCGCGGGGATCGCCGAGGAGGGTGCAGTCCGGCGCGGCGCCGATCGCGACGAGCGCCGTGTCGCACTCCACGACAGAGCCGTCGGTGAGCTCGATGCCGCGAAGGGCGCCCGACGCCGCCGTGAGGAAGCGGCCCAGGCCGACGCCGAGCCGGAGCTCCACGCCGTCGGCGCGGTGGCGGTCGGCCAGCAGCGTGCCGACCTCCTGCCCGAGGATCCGGACGAGCGGCGCGCTCTCGAGGTCGATCAGCGTGACCTCGACTCCGAGCGAGCGCGCGGTCGACGCGACCTCCGCTCCCACGAAGCCGGCGCCGATCACGGCCAGGCGGCTGCCGGGCGCGAGCCCCTCACGCAGCGCCACGGCGTCCGCCGCGGTCCGGAGCGTGTGCACGCCGGGCGGGCACTCGAACGGCAGCGCCCGAGCCCGCGCGCCGGTCGCGATCACGATCGCGTCGGCGGGCGGGGCGCCCGGGATCTGGCCCATCGCCGGATTGACGCCGCCGACGCGGTGGCCCAGCACTAGCTTGATGTCCCGCTCCTCCCAGTAGGAGGGCGGGCGCAGCTCGATCCGCTCCTTCGTCCCCGCGAGGAACTCCTTCGACAGCGCCGGGCGCTCGTACGGGCCGAGCGGCTCGTCGCCGACCAGCGTGACCTGGCCGTCGAAGCCCTGCGCGCGAAGCGTCTCGGCGCAGCGCGAGCCCGCCAGGCCGGCGCCGACGATCACGACCGACCGGGCGGTCACTCCTCCTCCACGGAGATCGCGCCCATCGGGCAGGCGGCGGCAACGTCGAGGACGCCCGGGTCGTCGGTCGTGCCCTGTCGCGAGGCCGCGATCCCGTCGGGGCCGATGTCGAACAGCTCGGGGGCCATCTCGGCGCAGGTGCCGAAGCCGCTGCAGAGGCCACCGTCGATGGTGATGCGGTAGGTGCTCATGACGCTCCTTCGTTGGTTGCCGGCCGGGGCCGGGGTGTCGGTCGGGCGGGTGGGACGAGTGCGCGCCACGCGGTCGCGGCGGCGACGGCGCCGATCGCGCCGAGGTAGAGGCCGATGACCCAGGGCTGGCCCGAGTCGGTGCCCGCCATGACGCCGTGCGCCGTGGCGCCGGCGAAGGCGGCGTAGGTCGTGTAGTGGAGCCGCCGCCAGTTCCCCGTGCCGATCCGCTTGCGCAGGCCGAACGAGACGTAGACGGCCAGCATCAGCTCGCCGGCGAGCACGCCAAGGCCCGTCCAGAGCGGCCGGTAGGGCGCGAGGCCGGGCACCAGCAGCGCGCCGAGCCCGATGTGGATGCTCTCGTCGAGCACCAGCGTCAGCCCGTGGAGCGCGAGCGCGCTCAGCGACAGCAGCGCGAGCGTGCGGTGGAGCTGGGTGGCGCTGGCCGGCTTGATCGCGCGGCCGAACGGCCGCGACTTCACGACCAGGCCCGCGAGCACGGAGACGGTCAGGAGGACGTAGGCGGCCAGGCCGGTCGCGCGCGCGAGCAGCCAGAAGGTGGGGTCGGACTTCACGCCGCCACCCCCACCACGTGGGTCTCGCCGCGGTTCGAGACGATCACGGCCGCGGTGCCGGAGCACCTCGCCTCGTGCTCGGCGTCGCGGGCGAGGAAGAGCGCCTTCGCGCGCACCTCGGCGGCGGTGGCGCTCTCGGCGGCGACGGTCACGGACAGCGGGCCGCCCTCGGCGGGCCGAAGCGTGCGCGGGTCGATCAGGTGGTGGCGCTCCTCGCCGTCACGCCGCCAGCGCCGGCGGTCGCGGCCCGAGGTCGCCAAGCCGCCGCGCTCGAGCGCGAGCGTCAGCGCGTGTCCAGGCACGTCGACCGCCACCGGCCATGGGCCGTGCGAGCGGGGGCGGCTGACGGCGAGGTCGCCCCCGGCGTTCACGAGCGCGGGACCGTGGGCCGCGAGCCAGGCGACGCAGCGGTCGGCGGCGTACCCCTTGGCGATGCCGCCGAGATCCAGGGAGGCGTTCGGGCCGAGCTCGATGCGCCGCCCATGGATGGCGACCTCGCCGCCACCCGAGGCGGGCGGCGTCTCGGCGCCGTCGTCGGCGAGCTCCGCGAAGGTCCGGTCGTAGCCCGCCGCCACCAGGGCGTCGTGGAGCGTCGGGTCGAAGCGCCCGCCCGTCTGCTCGCGGGCGTCGAGGGCGAGCGCGACCAGCTCGCGCAGCTCGTCGCTCGCGTCGATCGAGCGCTCGCGGTTGAGGCGCGCGAGCTCCGACTCCGGCCGAAAGCGGGACAGCATGGCCTCGAGCCGCGCGAACTCGTCCTCCACGGCGCGGAGCGCCCGGGTGAGCGCGGGCGTCGCCGGAGCCTCCACGAGGCACTCGACCCAGGTCCCCATCGCGTCGAAGCGGTGGCTCTGCATCACGAGCTGCTCGTCGTCGTGACCGGGGCGGCGGGCGTGACCGAGACCGAGGGGGCGGACGGCGCGGCCGTGGAGCCACCCGACACCGGCGCCGAGGACGAGAAGCTGGGCGCCGCCGTGAGGGCGGCGTTCTGCTGCTCGCGCCGCGCGATGGCGCGCTTCCGGCGCGCCAGCTGCTGCCGGTACACCGTGAAGCGGCGCTGGACCACGCGGTTCACCCGACGCGTCTCGCGCGCGAGCGTCTCCTCGCGACGCTCGATGGCCGCCGCGCGCGGGTCGCTCTCGCCCGTGGCCGCCCACGGCTTGGCTGCGACGGCCGCCCAGAACAGGAAGAAGACGACGAGCCCGACCACGGCCGCGTAGAGGCGGACGGTGTGCTCAGTCATCGTCGTGCGCGTCCTCACGCGCGTCCTCGGCGTCGTCGCGGGCGTCCTCGAGGGCGTCGGCGCGGTCATCGAGGTAGTCCTCGTAGGCGTCCGCGTCGTCGTCGTGGTCATCGTCGAAGTGCCCGCTGCCCGAGTTCGGCGAGGGCCCTGGCCCGGAGGGCGCGGGGGCCGGCGCGGCGGTGACGGACCCAGCGAAGCTGGGCCCGCTGGCGGCGCCCCCGCCGCCGCCTGATGCGGTCGCTGTGGCGGGCAGCTTCGGCAGCTTCGGCGGCCGCTTCCTCGCGGCGCGCCGAAGCGCGGCCTCCTGCTTGTCGAGCTGGACGTCGGCTTCCGCGATCTGCTGCTCTGAGAGCGTGGCTGCCTGGGCGCCGAGGTCGGTGGTCTGAAGGGCGGCGTATGTGCCCGCGATCGCCGCCAGTCCGATGGCGACAGCGAGGAAGAGTCCGTGTCTGCGGTTCATGGCAGACGACGGTAGGTCCGCCCCGGCAAGCCCCCGGTTGGCTCGGGGCAAAGGTTCTCCAGCGCCAGGTAAGGGGCCGGTAATCCCCCCGCGCGGAGGCGGCTAGCCGCACCCCGAGACACCTGCTCGCCGCATTTTTCGAGCCCTCGCCGAGCGAGAAGCTGACGGCATGAACCTGAACGCCAACCCCAACAGCCAGGTCCTCTACGTCGAGACCAGCATCCCCGTCGGGCTCACGATCGACCAGTACCGGCGCAGCCGGCCGCGCAGGCCGAACCGCTGGGAGCGGCTGAAGCAGCTCGCCGGCGGCGCCCAGGCCGCCCCGGCCTAGGAGGGTCTACCCAGCCTCAGGGGGTGGTGGCCCGGAAGCCCCAGCCGGCGAACGTGCTGACCGTGTCACCCAACAGGACGATCTCGATCACGAGCCTGGACCCGGCCGGAACCGTCGCGCTCTGCGACCCGCTGTTGCAGATCTTGTTGACGCCGGTGATTGAACACTGCAATAGGACGTTGGGGAACGGAGGGTTGGTCAGATCCATGAGCTTGTACCGGAGTTCCCCGGCGCCGGTCGCGTTGTTTTGGGCGACCGCCAGATCGCGAACCACGATCGCTGCGTTCGGCGACACCTGGGCACGGTTGAGCGAGCTACCGCTGAGCTCGGTCTGTCCCGAGGGGGACACGTTGGTGGCGTTCGCTCCCGAGGCCGCGGAATGGGCGGGGATCGCCTCGATCATGTTGCCCGTCACCCAGCTGGCAGCCGGCGATCCGGGAGCACCGTCTGCACCGTCCGTCCCCGGAGTGCCGGGCGTTCCCGGCGTGCCGGGCGTTCCTGGGGCGCCAGTGGCCCCCGGGTCGCCCTTCTCCCCTTCCGGAAGCTGACCCGGCCCGAAGTCTTCGGCGAGCAGCGACGCATCCTTCACCTCCGATCCCGTCACGGCGTTCGGCGCGATGTGCTTGCCCTTGACGCTGTTGCGCGCGAGTGTCAGGGCGGCGACCGACGTGCCGCCGAGCGCCACGAACAGGGCGATCACCGAAACGACGTTGGCGAATGTAAGTCGACTGTGGATCCTGGCGATCATGGGATCGAGTGTGCAACCAGCTCGTTGGCATTAGCTTGGAGAATCCTTGGACCCCAGGCCGCGACCGTGCTGAGCACCGACGCCTGGACCGCCGGGGAGCGAGCGCCGTGCCCGGCCACACATCGCGTCCACAGCCTTGCCCGACAACGCGCCGTCATCCCCGCTGACGGTCGAGCCGTACGCGCGGATCAGCACGAGGGTCACGGTCACGGGCAACACGGCCACCGCCACGATCACCGCCCAGGGGAACGGCCGCACGGTCTCGCGGCAGGTGAGCGGCACGGTCAGCGAGCTCTTCTTCGGTGACCCGCCCAACACTATGAGCAGCGCACTCGACCAGATCTTCGAGGAGCTCTGCAGGCCGGACGGCCTCGAGACGATCAGCGGCACCTTCAGCGGCGAGTCGACGATGTCGTCCGGATCGCATTTCAGGTGGAACGGGAGCGTCGTCTTCACCCGGCTCTGCAGCCCGGACGTGCCGGGTGCCAACGGGAACTACTCGGCGACCTCCGGGTCCGTCACATACACCGCTTCCGGGCGCTTCCCCTACGCCGCCTGCCAGATGAACGGCAACCAGCAGTTCAACCTGAACGGCGGGTCCATGGCGGTATTCGGGAGCCCGACGCAGCCGCTCGAGCAGTACACGTACAGCATCGACATCGGGCCGCTCTATCCGGGCCCGATGGACGTGGCGGTCTCGTCATGCGAGCCCGGCGCCGAGTCGCAGGAGGGCACCACGCAGTCGATCCCGGTGGGAGGCCCGCCGCTCGACCCGCGGGAGTCGTACATCTCAGCCGACGGCTTCGACTATCAGGGCATCGAGACGCAGTCGGAGAGCGGCGTTTCCTTCACCTACAGCTGGGCCCTGCGCGGCGAGCCGGACTAGTTCAGGCGGTTCTCGAGTCCGATCGGGCGCTGCTGCGGCTGCTGCTCGGCGGCGGGCTCCGCGGGCGCGTCCTCGAGCTCCGGCTGCTCCACCCCGAGCACCTCGGCCAGCTCGCCCGACTCGAACATCTCCATGACGATGTCGCAGCCGCCGACGAGCTCGCCGTCGACGAACAGCTGCGGGATGGTCGGCCAGCCGGACAGGCCCGAGAGCTCCTCGCGGATGCGCGGGTCGGGAAGGATGTCGAGTGCGGCGTACTTGACTCCGAGCGCGTTCAGCGCGCCCGACGTTCGCATGGAGAACCCGCAGGCGGGCTGCTGGGGGGTGCCCTTCATGAAGAGCATCACCCGGTTCTCCTTGATCGCGTTCTCGATGAAGCCCTTGATCTCGTCGTTCGTCATCGTCCGTCTCCGGCCGGGGAAGGTGTGCCTGTCTTGATTGAGAGCGCGTGGATCGCGCCGCCGACCTCGTCGCCGAAGACGTCGTAGATCAGCTTGTGCTGCTGGATGCGCGAGAGGCCCTCGAAGCGCTCCGACACGATCTCGGCGCGGAAGTGGTCGCCGCCCCCGGTCGTGTCGGTCACCGAGACGTCGGACCCGGGCAGGGCCTGCTCGATGCGCTCGCGTAGCTCTTCAGCGCTTGGCATACGCCCTTGAGGGTACATACGACGTCGCCGATACAATCTGGGCAGATGGTCACCCTCACCGACATCGCCGCACAGAAGGTGCAGGAGTTCATGACAGGCCAGGCCGCCGAGGGCGACGTGGGCCTGCGCGTCGGCGTGAAGGGCGGCGGCTGCTCCGGATTCCAGTACGCGCTCGCCCTGGACGAGCGGCGCGACGACGACCACGTCTTCGAGGTGTCCGGCATCCGGCTCCTCGTGGACCCGGCGAGCATGCAGTACGTGGACGGCTCCACCGTCGACTTCACCGAGACCTTCATGGGCTCCGGCTTCGAGGTCTCGAACCCGAACGTCGTGGCCTCGTGCGGCTGCGGCTCCTCCTTCCGCGTGGCGGAAGAAGAGCCGAGCTGCGGCGCCACCGTCTGAGCCACGGTCAGCAGACCGCGACACCCTCCCGTCACGGGTGAGGCGTTTTCCCTTGCGAGATGGCAAGAGAAGACGCCTAACCCCAAGACGGCCGTAACGCCGGACCCCCGAGCGCAACATCCGGCGCGCGCGGGCCGCAAGGCTCGCCGCGCGCGCAGGGCCACGCGGCTTGCACCCGACCCGAAGTCCGTCTTCCCGCGGGTTGGGCGCTTTCCGTTGCGAAACGGAAACATAAAGCGCCCAACCCCGGATTCGGCGCCGCTCAGCTCGGCTTGTTGTCCAGCGAGCTCCACAGGTAGAGGCATGCCAGCGTCCTGTAGGGGCGCCAGGGGCGGGCGATCTTCTCCATTCGCTTCGGGTCCGGCAGGCTTTCGCAGGCGGTACTGGACCCGCACGGCGTTGCGGATGCCCTGGTCGCCCACGGGCAGCACGTCGGGGCGGCCCAGGTGGAACATCAGGAACATGTGCGCGCTCCACTCGCCGATGCCCTTCACCGCGGTGAGCTGCTCGATGACCTCGTCGTCGGGGAGGTCGTCCAGGCGGTCGAGCTCGAGCTCGTCCTTCTCGACGTGCTCGGCGAGGTCGCGCAGGTAGCTGATCTTGGGCCGCGAGAGCCCGGCGGCGCGGATCTTGTCGGGATCCGCGGCGAGCAGCTGCTTCGGCGTCGGCGCATGGCCGTCGAACAGCTCCAGCATGCGCCCGTAGATCGTGCTCGCCGCCTTCGTGGAGAGCTGCTGCCCGACGATCGAGCGCAGCAGCGCGCCGTAGGCGTCGCCGCGCCGCTCGCGCTTCAGGTCCCGACGCACGAGCGCGCCGTGCTCCTCGATGAGCCGTTCCATGACGGGTCGGAAGCGCGCAGCGCGGCGACCACCTTCGGTGTGGCCTTGATCACGCCGCCGCTCGGGTGTGGAAGGGCTCCTCGAGCGCGCCCAGCTCGGTCGAGGGCGGGTCGCCGAACAGCCACTCGCACGCGATCCGGTGCCAGTTCGCGGTCGCTCCGAGCTGGCCGAGCACGCCGAGCGTCAGCGCCTCCATCCGGCGGGCGAGCATCGCCTGAGGGGGCATCGTCTCGCGGCGCATCAGCTGCCAGTGGCGGGAGCGCGGGTCCCCGAAGTCGATCAGCGTCTGGGCCACCAGGTCGCGGTCCACGGTCAGCTCGCGGTCCTCGCTGTACCAGGCGGTCACGTCGTGGAAGTGCTCGAACACGGCCTCGGGCGTGACCTGGTCGTCGTCCGGATCGAAGAAGCCCATCGCGGCGAGCCTGCTGTGTAGGCCGGCGGCGTCCCCATCCATCACGGCGCGCAGCGCCTCCACCTCGGCGTCGATGTCCTCGCGCGCCACGCGCTTCGTCATCCCGAAGTCGATGAACGCCACGCGGCCGTCCGGCATCAGCCGGTAGTTGCCCGGGTGCGGGTCGCCCGAGAAGTGGCCGTTCCGGTAGAGCGACCCGAAGAAGAAGCGGAACACGATCTCGCCGAAGCGGTCGCGCGTGGCGCGGTCCTCCGCCTTGATCTCCTCGAAGCCGATCCCGTCGACCCACTCGGTGACGAGCACGTGCTCTGTCGAGAGCTCGGTCACGACTCCCGGCACGTAGATGAACGGGTGCCCGCGCCACGTGCGCGCGAAGGCGCGGTGCTGCTGGGCCTCGTGCTCGTAGTCGAGCTCGTCGGTGAGCCGCTCCTTGATCTCGGCGGTCATCGCCTTGGCGTCCATGCCCGGCGCGATCCGCTTCGCCACGCGCATGATCAGCCCCAGGTTCTGGAGGTCCGCCCGCACCGCCTTCGCGACGCCCGGGTACTGCACCTTCACCGCCACGTCGCGGCCGTCGTGAAGCCGCGCCCGGTAGACCTGGCCGATCGAGGCCGCGGCCACCGCGTCCTCGCCGAACTCGGCGAACACGTCGCCCAGCCGCTCGCCGAAGTCGTCCTCGACGACCTTCCGCATCTTGGCGAAGGAGACCCGCGGGGCGGCGTCGCGCAGCTCGGCGAGCTTCGCCTGGACCCGCTCCTGGAACTCGGGCGGGAAGGCGCCGGTGTCGATGAACGAGGCCACCTGGCCGACCTTCATCGCCGCGCCCTTCATCTGGCCGAGCACGTCGAAGATCTGCTCGGCCGCCTGCATCTGGCGGCGCGACGCTGCCGCTTGCCGCGCCTCCTCGCCGCGCGTGAGGTTCGCCGCCTTCGTGGCGTAGCCGCGCGCGGCCTGGCCGCCGGCCAGCTTCCCGACCTTCGCGGCCCTCCTCACCCTGCCGGTCGGAAGGTCCTTCGCCATCGGCTGAGAGTACGCATAGTCTGTCGGCCGTCGATGAGACTCGTCAGCTTCAGGGCCAACGGCCACCCGCAGGCCGCGCTGCTGCGCGACGAACGCGTCTACGACATCTGGGGCGAGGCGTTTGCGCACGTCCGCGCGGACGACCGCACGGTCGAGGCCATCCTCGAGGGCGGTCTGATCGGCGAGGTCGAGCCGGTGGAGGGCGACGACGGCGTTCCCGTGGACGGCCTGGAGCTCCTGCCGCCGGTCACGCGCCCGGGGAAGATCCTCTGCATCGGCCTGAACTACCGCGCGCACGCCGAGGAGCAGGGCGCGGAGCCGCCTGAGACGCCCACCTTCTTCGCCAAGTTCCGGAACGCGCTCGCCGCGCCGGGCGCCAGCGTGCCGCTGCCCGCGTGGAGCGAGCGCGTGGACTACGAGGCCGAGGTGGCCTTCGTCATCAGGGACCGCTGCAAGGACGTCCCCGAGAGCGGGGCGATGGACCACGTGGCCGGCTACACGCTGCTGAACGACCTCTCGGCTCGCGACTACCAGTACAAGACGCCGCAGTGGATGCCCGGCAAGACCTTCGACGGCGCGGCGCCGTGCGGCCCCGCGCTCGTGACCCCGGACGAGGCCGGTCCCCACGACGCGATCGAGATCGAGCTGACGCTCAACGGCGAGGTGATGCAGAGGAGCTCGACCGCCGACCTCGTGCACTCGGTGCCCGCGCTGGTCGCCTACCTCTCCCAGCTCATGACGCTCGAGCCGGGCGACGTGGTCTCGACCGGAACGCCCGCGGGCGTCGGCAGCATGCGCGACCCGGAGGTGTGGCTGAAGCCCGGCGACGAGGTCGTGGTCACCTCCCCGCAGCTCGGCGTGCTCGCGACGCGGCTGGCCTAGGCCTCGGCCTACTCTCGACGTCGCGGCCGAGCGCGCCGGACAGCAGGTCGGCGTTCCGGCGCGCCGCCCAGATCGGGACCGTCGCGTCGCGCGAGGGGTGGGTGTCGGCGCGCGAGCGAGACGGTGTCGCCGTTGGCGGAGACCTGCACGTCGGCGATCGCGCCGTCGCGGCTTCGCTCGAGCTGCTCGGCGAGCCGGATCACCCCGCACAGGAGCTGTAGCCGGCGCTCGTCGCCGGGCTCGGCCAGGTCGCCGAGCTCCGAGGCGTCGGGTTCGCCCTTGCGGTGGTAGCGGGCGATCAGGCCGACCAGGATCAGCTCGCGCGGGGTGAAGCCCGGCAGCCCGGCGTTCAGCGTCAGGTAATGCGAGTGGCGGTGGTGGTCGTCGTAGTTCACCGCCACGCCGATGTCGTGCAGGAGGCAGGCGGCCCAGAGCAGCTCGCGCTCCTCGGCGCCGTAGCTCGTGCAGCCCGGCGGCGGCCAGCCCGTCGAACATCGAGCGCGACAGCGCCCACACGTGCAGGTCGTGCTGGCCGTGGTGCTCGAAGCGGTGAGCGAGGTTCCGCACCGACTCGGCGCGCACGTCCTCGAACAGCTCGCCGCTCCCCGAGCAGGCGGTCGAAGAAGGCCCCCTCGCGCAGGCCCGCCTCGGTCACCTCGATCGCGTCGAATCCGCCCTCCTCCATCGCCGCCGCGAGCACGAGCGCGCCGCCCAGGATCACGTCGGCGCGGTCGTACTTGATCCCCTTCACCTGCGCGCGCTTCGACACCGGCCTGGAGGCCAGCTCCTCGATCAGGTCCTCGAGCGCCACGCGCGTGAGGGCGAAGCCCTGAACGTCGATGCCGGGAAGCTCGAGCCGCTTCATGGCCGCGGCGGCGAGGTTGCGGATGGTCCCGCCGATCCCGACCACGCGACCGCCGCCCGCCCACCAGCCGAGCTCGCCGAGCTGCTCAGCCGCGTGCGCCCGCAGCGCCTTGAGCTGCTTGGCGGTGGTCTTCTCGTCCGGCAGGAAGCGCTCGCTGACGCGCACCGCCCCGAGCGGGAGCGAGCGCGCGTCCGCCAGCCGCCGTCCCTCGATGCGGAGCGCCTGGATGCTCCCGCCCCCGATGTCGAGGCCGAAGCCGTCCTCGATCGTCGTGGAGTTGGCGATCGCGAGCCAGCCGTAGCGGGCCTCCTCCTCGCCGCTGATCACGCGGGCCTGGAGGCCGGTTGTGCGCTCGATCTCCGCGAGCAGCTCGTCGCCGTTCGCGGCGTCGCGGATCGCGCTGGTGGCGAGGGCCTCGATCTGGCTCACCCCGGTGGCGCGGCAGAAGGCCGAGAACACGGCCGCCGTGTGAAGGGCGAGGTCGACGCGGTCCGGACGGAGCAGGCGCTCGCCATTCGCCGCCGGCTCGCCCATCCCCGCGCCGATCCGGACGGCCTCGCGGATCTCGTCGACCAGGCTCCACCAGTGAGTCCCAGGCTCGTAGCCGAATACGACCAGCCGCCAGGAGTTCGATCCCATGTCGATGACGGCGATCCGCTCCACGCCTGGAGATGATGCCTCAAGGCTCAATTTCCGCTCGCGCGGTGCCGATGGTGGGGGTGATGAACGCGATCGCACAGGCATCCTCAGTCTCTCGGTCCCACAGCTCGACAACCGCCGCGTCCTTGCCGGCGTCGTGGACCTCGTCATCGTCGCCCTCGGCGCCGCCGTCGTGTTGTTCGCGGGCGACGCGCTGTCGGGCGACCGCAGCGACGTCCAGGGGGCGCTCGGCGCCGTGATCCTGGGCTGGGCGCTCTACTACTACTTCGCTCTCGAGTCCGGCGGCGGGCAGACCGTCGGCAAGAAGCTCATGAAGCTCCGCGTGGTGCGCGCAGACGGCCGTCCGGCCGGGATGCGCGAGATCGCCGTGCGGACGGTCCTGCGCGTGGTCGACGGCGTGACCGTCGTGCGCCGCGCTGATCGTCACCGGCCAGCGCCGCCAGCGCATCGGCGACCTCGCCGCCGGGACGATCGTGGTCGACGCCTCGGCGCCGGCCACCGTGCCGGCCCCCGCGATGAGCTCGTCCGACGTGGCCGAGCTCGACGAGGCCGAGGCCGAGGTCGAGGTCGAGGACACCTTCACGCTGCCGCCGCGGGCGCAGCCGGAGACGCTCGCCGACATCGCCGGACCCGAGGCCCCCGAGGTCGAGGGGGTCGAGGAGCCGGTCGTCGAGGCCGAGCCGGTCGTGGTCGAGGTCGAGGAGCCGGTCGAGGACGAGCCCGTCGATGGAGCCGGTGGTCTGAGGACGAGCCGGTCGTCGAGGACGAGCCGGTCGTGGCCGAGGTCGAGGAGCCGGATGCCGACGAGGCGCCCGTCGTCGAGGTCGAGCCTGCCGAGGAGGAGCTCCTTCCGGAGATCACCTCGCCGTCGCTCGAGGAGCTCGCGCGCGACGTCGCCGCCGCTCACGCCGAGCCGGAGGCGGAGGTCGAGGCCCCCGCCGACGAGGAGTCGGACGAGGAGGTCACGGTGAAGTCGGTCGAGACCGTGTCCGCCATCGACCTCGTGATGGGCGGCGCTCCCGAGGACGACTCCTCGGACGACGCGCCCGAGCCTGCCGCCTAGCACCGCTCGCGCGATGCCTACACTCGTGGGCTCGCATGGCAATCGGCACAACCGAGCATCCGCTGCGGGTCGCGATCGTCGGCTCAGGGCCGGCCGGGTTCTACGCGGCCGGGCACCTGCTGAAGTGCAAGTCGCACCCTGACCTCAGCGTGCAGGTCGACATGTTCGACCGCCTCCCGACCCCCTGGGGCCTCGTTCGCGCGGGCGTCGCGCCCGACCACCCCAACATCAAGGCGGTCAGCCGCGTCTACGAGAAGACCGCCGAGCACCCCGAGTTCCGCTTCTACGGCAACGTCGAGCTCGGCCGCGACCTCTCCCGCGACGACCTGACCGACCGCTACCACGCGGTGATCTACGCCGTGGGCGCCCAGACCGACCGCCGCATGGGCATCCCGGGCGAGGACCTGCCCGGCAGCTGGGCCGCCACCGAGTTCGTCGCCTGGTACAACGGCCACCCGGACTACCGCGAGCTCGAGTTCGACCTGACGCGCGGAGCGGGCGATCGTCGTGGGCAACGGCAACGTGGCCACCGACGTCGCCCGGATGCTCGCCCTCACCCGCGACGAGCTCGCCGCAGACCGACGTGGCCGACCACGCGCTCGAGGTCCTCGCCGAGTCGAACGTCAGGGAGATCGTCGTGCTCGGCCGCCGCGGCCCCGCCCAGGCCGCGTTCACGAACCCCGAGCTGCTCGAGCTCGGCGACATGACCGACGCCGACGTGTTCGTCGACCCCGGCGACGCCGAGCTCGACCCGCTCTCGAAGGCGTTCATCGAGAGCGACGCCGCGCACACCACCGCGAAGAAGAACGTGGACATCCTCAGCGGCTACGCCGCGCGCGAGCCGCTCGGCAAGCGGCGCCGCATCGTGCTCCGCTTCCTCGTCTCGCCGGTCGAGATCCTCGGCACGCGAGCGCGTCGAGGGCATCCGCTTCGTCCACAACGAGCTCGTCGAGGGCGACGACGGCTCGCTGCGGCCCGCGGCCCACCGACATGACCGAGGAGCTCGACTGCGGGCTCGTGTTCCGCTCGATCGGCTACCGCGGCACCGAGATCCCGGGCGTGCCGTTCGACGAGACGCCGCTGCACGATCCCGAACGAGGGCGGCCGGATCGCCGGCCGCACGGGCGAGTACGCCGTCGGCTGGATCAAGCGCGGGCCCACGGGGATCATCGGCACGAACAAGCGCGACGCCCAGGAGACGGTGAACACGCTGCTCGGGGACCTCGACGCCGAGCGCCTCGGGGCCCCGGGCGACCCCGACCGCGACTCGCATGGAGGCCCTGCTCGCGGAGCGCCAGCCGGACGCGGTCAGCTACGCCGGCTGGCAGGCCGTGGACCGCGTCGAGCGCGAGGCCGGCGAGCCGCACGGCCGCCCGCGCGTGAAGCTGTGCTCGTTCGAGGAGCTGCTCGAGGCGGCGAAGGACGCTACGCCGGCGCCCTGACCGCCTCGCCGTCCAACGCGTCCAAGGCACGCTCGACCGACAGGCGGATGCAGGTGAAGATCGGCGTCTCCGACTCCGTGTAGGTGCTCGACTCGGTGGCGCGCAGCTCGTGCACGAGGTCGAGGAACTCGGCCGGGTCGTCCGCGTCGAAGGCCACGACGAACTCCTGGTCGTCGAGCCCGAAGGAGTAGGCGGTGTTCGTCTCGATGCTCGTGAAGCGGCGGGCCACGTCGATGTGCTCCCGCATCACGCGCATGCGCTCCTCGGCCGGCAGCCTGTACCACTCGCGCTTCTTCCACATCGGGTAGACGATCAAGTACTTCGAGTCGGCCCCGGCGCGCGGCCCGAGCGGCTTGTCCGGCTCGTCGGAGTAGGGCGACTCCTTCGTCATCGCGAGGTAGGAGTGCTGCGATCTCGGCGTAGCGCATCAGCCCGCTCTGGTTGAGCAGGACGTGCAGCTCGTGGATCGGGTCGAGCGTGCGGGCGATCGCACGCACCATCAGGTCGCAGTCGCCTCGCGTGCCCACCAGCGAGTAGGCGCGCAGGTAGTGGTCCTCCGCGAAGTCCCTGCATGCCGCGGCGAACTCGCGCTTGTCGGCGGCGCGCTCGTCGCCCGAGCGGCGGCGCCAGGCCGGGTCGACCTTCAGGAACGTGTATTTGACGTAGTTGCGCGGTTCGGCCACGTGCCTAAGTCTGGCCGATAGGATGGCCCCCGTGCGTGTAGCGCTCGTGTCGCCTTACTCGTACACGTATCCAGGCGGAGTCGGGCGCCATGTGGAAGCTCTGGCCCATGAGCTGTCCGGGCTGGGCCACGATGTCCGGCTGCTGGCGCCCTACGACCCCGATGACCGTCTGGCACGTGTAACCCACCGCGGCGCCCGCCCGCAGCAGCGGCCCCTGCCCGATCACGTGGTGCCGCTCGGCCGCACGCTCGGCTTTCCCATGAACGGCGCTGTCTCGAACCTGGCGGCGTTCCCGGAGACGGTCGGCAGTAGTGGGCCGCGAGCTGCGCCACGGGGGCTACGACCTCGTGCACGTGCACGAGCCGAACGCGCCCTACGCCTCCTGGTACGCGACCGAGGCCGCGCGCGTGCCGGTGGTCGGCACGTTCCACACCTACACGACCAACGGGATCGTGAGCCGCGTCACCGCGAACGTGTTCGGCGCGCGGCGGCTGTACTCGAAGCTGAGCGCGCGGATCGCGGTCTCGGAGGCCGCGCTGTGGACCGCGCAGCGCTACTACGGCGGCCGCTACCGGATCGTGCCGAACGGGGTGGACCTGTCCGCCGCCAGCCCCGACGGCGCCCGCCCTCACGACGAGCTGCGCATCGTCTTCGTCGGGCGCGCCGAGGAGCGCAAGGGCCTGCCCGTCCTGCTGCGCGCGTTCGAGGCGCTGCGCGGCGTGGGCGTGCCGGCGCGGCTCACCGTCGCGGGCCCCACCGCCGACGAGGTCGAGCCGCTGCTGCTCGACCCGGAGGGCATCGAGATCGCCGGCCAGGTGGACGACGCCCACAAGTGGCGGCTGCTGGGCGAGGCCGACCTGCTCTGCGCGCCGTCGCTCGGCGGCGAGAGCTTCGGCATGGTCCTTACGGAGGCCTTCGCGTCGGGAACGCCGGTCGTGGCCTCCGACATCGCCGGCTACCGCGACGTGGTGCAGGACGGCCGCGACAGCGTGCTGGTTCCGGCCGGCGACGCTGTCGCGCTGGGCGAGACGCTCCTGGAGCTCGCGTCCGACCCGGCCAGGCGGTCGCGGATGGCCGAGGCGGCGCGCGAGAGCGCCGAGCGCTTCGCGTGGCCGAACGTTGCCCGCGAAGTCGAGGAGGTCTACGAGGAGGCGCTCCGCGTGCCCGAGCCGCGAGGGCCGCATGGCGCGGGTCGCGCGGCGCGCCGGCGTGGCTCCGGCCGAGCCCGGCCCGCGCGTCGGCCCGCGGCGCCTTCCCTCGCTCGAGCCGAAGAACCCGGCGGCCGGGCGCCGCCGGGTGGCGCGCACGCGCGCGGCGGGTGCTGGTCGCGGCGGGCGTCGTCGCCGGCGCCGGCCTGGCGGCGCTGGCGCTTCAGCGGCTGGGCATCGAGTCGATCGGGCGCGCGATCGTGGCCGCCACCCCGGTTTGGGTGCTGGTGGCGTTCGCGCTGATGTGCACGTCGATGCTGGTCCGCGCGGAGGCCTGGCACGCCATCCTGCGCGCGGCCCTGCCCGGCACGCGCGTGCGCCGCCGCGACGCGGCCCGCGCGACCATGATCGGGGTGCTGATGTCCGCGACGCTGCCGGCGCGGCTCGGCGAGCCATCGCGCGCGCTGATCCTCGCGAGGCGCGTGGGCCGGGTGCGCGACCGCTTCCCGATCGTGCTCGGCACGCTCGTCTCGCAGACCCTGCTCAACATCCT
The DNA here is from genome assembly GCA_963771715.1 of uncultured Thermoleophilaceae bacterium. GTDB lineage: Bacteria > Actinomycetota > Thermoleophilia > Solirubrobacterales > Thermoleophilaceae > JACVRW01. The sequence continues at coordinate 157,206 of CAVYUQ010000016.1, read as the reverse complement.
CGCGCTCGTCGTGCTCGGGGCGGTGATGTTCCACACGGTCGGCCTCTTCCAGGGGAACGAGGACGCGCTCGTCGTGGCCACGATCGCCCCGGTGGTGGTGCTCGCGCTCGTCATAGCGACGCCGTGGCTGCTGCGCCGCGGCAAGCCCAGCCGCTTCCAGCGCGTCCAGCAGGCCGCCGCTGTGGCGCGCGGCGCGATGGTGCGAGTGCGCACCGGCCTCCAGGTCTTCCGCAGGCCCAAGCTCGGCTCGTGGGCGGTCGTGATGCAGCTCACGGCGTGGGCGATCCAGTGGCTCGCGTGCTACGTGCTGCTCGTGGCGCTCGGGCTCGACGACAAGGCCGGCCTCGGCGCCGCCGCGGCGGTGCTGTTCGCCGTGAACGTGACCGCCGCGCTCCCCGCGACTCCCTCGAACCTCGGCGTCTTCCAGGCGGCCTGCGTCGCCGTCCTGTCGGCCTACGGGGTCGGGAAGACCGACGCGCTGGCCTACGGGATAATCCTCCAGGCCGTCGAGATCGCGACCGCCGTGGCGATGGGGATGCCCGCGCTCGTGCGCGAGGGCATGACCTGGCGCGACCTGCGCCTGAGGGCGCTGCACGCCGCGCCCGTCCAGCTGGGGCACGCCGCACGGCGCGGCGAGGCGGCGGAAGCCGAGGCCTAAAGCTTCCAGATTAGGGCCTCGGGATGACGAAAAGTCCCTAGAAGCCCATGGAAAGCGGGAATTTTGCCGAGGCGCAGCTCCGCGCCCTAATTGACGTCGCCGCGGTCGCGGCCGGCGCGCACCGACTCGAGCAGGTCCTCGAGCTGGCCGGCGAGCGCGCGCTCGAGGCCGTGGGCGCCGCCTCGCTGTCGATCAGCCGCTGGTACGAGGAGGAGGGCATCCTGCGGACGCTCGTCAACGTCGGGGATGTGAGCCCGCTGGAAGAGCGCTTCCCGGAGGACGAGACCTACTCGGTGGAGGACTACCCGACACTCACCCGGTTGATGGACGGGGCGCACTTCTCGGTCGCGGCCGTGGACGATCCCAACACCGACAAGGCGCTCCGCGACCTGCTCGTCGAGCTCGGCAAGGAGGCGTGCCTCTCGGTCTCGATGGTCCTCGAGGGCAAGGCATGGGGTGAGCTCGAGGTGTTCACCGCTCCTGGCCAGCCGCGCCTGTCGGAGAAGGACGCGGGCTTCCTGCGCGCCATCGCCGACCAGCTCGTCGGCGCGATCCACCGCGCCGAGCTGTTCGCCCAGGTCGAGGCGCTTGCCTACACCGACTCGCTGACCGGCGTGGCCAGCCGGCGCGCGGTCGAGAACGCCCTCGAGGAGGCATGCGCTGCGCCCGCCGGTCCCGGGATCCCGGCCCTGGTCCTCTGCGACATCGACAACCTGAAGCGGGTCAACGACACCGGCGGCCACGAGGCCGGCGACCGCGCCCTGTGCGCCGCCGCGGACGCGCTGGTCGCGGCGGCCGCGCCCCACGAGGACGCCGTCGTCGGGCGCTTCGGCGGCGACGAGTTCTGCGTGCTGCTTCCCACCGGCACGGCCGAGGACGCGTACCAGGTGGCGCTCGACGCGGTGCGCGGGCTCGACGCGCGCGGCAGCGAGCGGATCTCCTGTGGCGTGGCGGCCCGGGTAGGGAAGCACACCGGCCCCGGCGAGCTGCTGCGCGCGGCGGACCAGGCCCAGTACTCCGCCAAGCGCCGTGACGACGTGGACGTGGTCGTGGCCGGGGACGCTGAGCAGGAGCCGCCCGCTCAGCCGGGCCGCGATCGGGCCTATCGCGCCGGCGATCCGGACGCCGCCCTGGCCCGCGAGCTGCTGGACATGCTCGACGCGATGAACGGGGCATCCGCGGACGAGCGGCTCGCCAGTCTGCGCGCGCGCCTCGAGCAGGACGCGGACGCATAGAGCGCCCCGCGGCAGAAGTTTCGGCGCCGGACTGGCGCTCAGGCCGAATCCGTCTTACCTTGGAGGCAGCTTGATGGCCCGCAAGCTCATCGGCGTGCTCGCTCTGGCCCTCGCCGTGGCGGTGCCGGCGACCGCGACCGCCGATTTCGAGCCGCGCACGTCCGGCCAGCGCTTCGTGCCCGGAGAGGCACTTGTCCGCTATTCGGCCGGGACGGACGCGTCCGAGCGGCGCGAGGCTCGCGGCGCCGCCGGCGTCGCGTTCGAGCAGTCGCTCGGGCTGGCCCGGACCCAGGTCGTGAAGTTCGAGGGCTCGGTGCGCGACGCGGTCGCGCGCCTGGAGGACCAGCCCGGCGTGGCCTACGCGCAGCCGAACTACCGCTACCACGCGCTCGCGGCCGCCCCGAACGACACCCACTTCGGCCACCTGTGGGGATTCGGCTCGACGCCGGGCGTCGGCGTGCTTCCCGCCTGGGACCGCTCGCTCGGCAGCGGCCAGGTGATCGCCATCGTGGACACGGGCGTCGACCTCACGCATCCGGACCTGGCGCCGAACCTGTGGATCGGCCCGGGCGGCATCAACGGCGCCGACTTCGTCGATCCCGGCACCACCCCGGATGACTTCAACCTCCACGGCTCGCACGTGGCCGGCACCGCGGCCGCGGTCGCGAACAACGGCATCGGCGTGGCGGGGGTGGCCCCGCAGGCGCAGATCATGGCCATCCGCGCGCTGGACGCAGACGGCGGCGGCAGCAGCTCGGGGATCGCCGACGGCATCGCATTCGCCGCGAACAACGGCGCCGGCGTCATCAACCTGAGCCTCGGCGGCCCGGCCGGCGGCGGCGACCAGGCGCTGAGCGACGCGATCGCGCTCGCCGAGACGAGGGGTGCGGTCGTGGTGGCGGCGGCCGGGAACGAGAACAACAACAACGACGCCTCGCCCACCACGCCGTGCACGCTCCCGAACCCCAACCTGATCTGCGTGGCGTCCGTGACGCGGACCGGGGAGCGCTCCAGCTTCTCGAACTTCGGCGCGACGACGGTCGACGTGGGCGCCCCCGGAGGCGACGGGAGCGGCACCCCCGCCGGGGACATCCTGAGCGCGAAGCCCGCGTGGGACACCGTGTTCGGCGAGAACTTCCAGACCGGCAGCGACGGTTGGACCGCCTCAGGTGCTGGGGCTACTTGGGGCCTTGCCGGGGGCGGCATCGACGGAGAGTCGGCCACTGACAGTCCCGGGGGGAACTACCAGAACTTCACGGACTCGACGTTCCAGCACACCGCCGTCAACCTGGCCTCGAGGCGCGGTTGCCGTCTGGACTTCTTCCTGAGGCTCAACGGGGTCGAGAACGCCGTCGACGGAAACGGCGACCCCGTGGATGCCGTGGGCGTCGGTGTCCAGGCAGGGACCGCGCTCCTCGGCTCGGAGTTCTCCGGCTCCACCCCGCCGTTCACCTTCGAGCGCATCGAGTTCGCCATACCGGGCGCGGACGGTCAGAGCGACGTGAAGCCCACCTTCAAGTTCAGGTCGGACGACAGCGTGATCGGCGACGGCGCCTACGTCGACAACTACAACCTGATCTGCCGCGGGTCCTCCTATCCGAACGCCATTGAGGAAGATGCCCCGGCCGAGGGCGGCGACTACACGGCCATCTCGGGCACCTCGATGTCGGCTCCGCACGCGGCCGGCGTCGCAGCGCTGGTCCGCGCGGTGGACCCGGGCGCGCCGCCCTCCCAGATCGTGCAGGCGCTGATGAACGGCGCGAAGCCGGTGGCCGGCATGGCCGGCGTGACCGTCACCGGCGCCGCCGTGGATGCCGTTGGCGCGATGGACGCCGCGCTGGCGCTGCCGAACCCGGTGATCCAGCCGCCGCCACCGCCGCCGCTGGGCAAGCCGAGCTTCGCCGGCCTGAAGGTCAGCAACCGGGGCGTGATCACGCTGGTGATCAGGGGCCCGGCCGGCACGCGCGGCGTGCTGACGCTGACCGCGAATATCACGGCGGCACGCGTCAGGACCGTCGGGCGCAAGACCTTCAGCATCGGCAGCAGAGGCCGGGCGACGGTGAAGGTGAAGCTCTCGAGGCCCGCGCTGAGGCAGCTCAGGCGCAAGCGGAGGCTGGCCGTGAAGGCGAAGGCGGCTCTGCGGAACGCGGCCGGGCAGCGAAGCAGCAGGACCACGACGATCCGCCTCAGGCTCGTCCGCCGCTAGCCGGCGAACGCCGCCCACCAACCCTGACACATCCTTGTCAAGGTTGGTAGGCTTCCCTCCTTGCCCACGCGCGACTACATCGAGGCTGTGCGCAGCCGCATCGTCGTCTTCGACGGCGGCATGGGCGCCACGCTGGAGCAGTTCGACCTGACCCAGGAGGACTACGGCGGCCTCCAGGGCAAGTGCCACGAGGCGCTCGTCCTGAACAGGCCCGACGTGATCGAGGGTGTGCACACGTCGATGCTCGACGCGGGCGCCCAGGTGGTCGAGACGGACACGTTCCAGGCGAGCCGGCTGAAGCTCGAGGAGTGGGGGCTCGCCGAGCACACGCTCGAGATCAACCAGAAGGCCGCCGAGATCGCGCGGAAGGCCGCCGGCGAGGACCGCTTCGTGGCCGGCTCGATCGGCCCGACGGGCCACCTTCCCGCGAGCGACGACCCGACGCTCGGGAAGATCACCTTCCGCGAGCTGGTCGAGGTGTTCACCGAGCAGGCCAGGGGCCTGATCGACGGCGGCGCCGACCTGCTCATCATCGAGACCGCGCAGGACATCCTCGAGGTGAAGGCCGCCATCTTCGGCGCCCGCGAGGCGTTCAGCCTCACGGGCCGCCAGGTCCCGATCCAGACGAGCGTGTCGCTGCTGCCGAACGGCGGCAAGATGCTGCTCGGCACGGATATCCAGGCCGTGCTCACCACGCTCGTGTCGCTCGATGTGGACGTGATCGGCCTCAACTGCTCGACCGGCCCCGAGGACATGCGCGACGCGATCCGGTACCTGGGCGAGAACAGCCCGCTGCCGGTGCACTGCATCCCGAACGCCGGCCTGCCGCTCCAGGGCCCGGACGGCGAGACGATCTTCCCGGAGGAGCCCGACCCGCTGGCGAACGTGCTCCAGGAGTTCGTGGAGCGCTACAGCGTGTCCATCGTGGGTGGCTGCTGCGGCACGACGCCCGACCACATCGCGGCGATCGTGGACCGCGTCGGTGGCCGTGAGGCCGGCCCGCGTCCGGACACGCGCGAGACGCTCGTGTCGTCGATGATGACCGCCACGCCGCTCGCGCAGGAGCCGCGCCCGACGCTCGTCGGCGAGCGCGTGAACTCGCAGGGGTCGCGCAAGGCCAAGGAGCTTCTGCTCGCGGACGACTACGACGGCATCCTCCAGATCGCCGAGGACCAGGTGACAGGCGGGGCGCACGTGCTCGACATCTGCGTCGCGCTCACCGAGCGCCAGGACGAGGCCGAGCAGATGTCAGAGGTCGTGAAGCGCGTCTCGCTCACCCAGCCCGCGCCGATCCAGATCGACTCCACCGAGCCGGACGTGATCCAGGCCGCCCTCGAGCGCATCCCGGGCCGCGCCATCGTCAACTCGATCAACCTCGAGGCGGGCCGCGACAAGCTCGACGTGGTCGTGCCGCTCGCGAAGAGCCACGGCGCCGCCCTGATCGCCCTCACCATCGACGAGGTCGGGATGGCCAAGACGCCCGAGCGCAAGCTCGAGGTGGCCAAGCGGATCGTGGAGCTGGCCTGCGACGAGCACGGGCTCGACCGCGAGGCGCTCATCTTCGACGCGCTCACCTTCACGCTCACCACCGGCGACGAGGAGTGGAGGCCGTCCGCGGTCGCCACGATCGAGGGCATCAGCCTGATCAAGAAGGAGCTGCCCGGCGTCAAGACGTCGCTGGGCGTCTCGAACGTCTCCTTCGGCGTCTCCCCGAAGGCTCGCGCCATCCTCAACTCGGTCTTCCTCCACCACTGCGTGGAGGCCGGGCTCGACCTGGCGATGGTCAACCCGAACCACATCACGCCCGTACTCGGAGATCTCGGACGAGGACCGCGAGTACGCCGACGACCTCGTCTACAACCGGCGCGAGGACGCGCTGGAGCGCTTCATCTCGCACTTCGAGCAGCAGGGCGAGGCCGAGGAGGAGTCAGGCGGGGCCGACCCGACCGAGGGCATGGAGCCCGAGGAGGCGCTCCACTTCCACATCCTGCGCCGCAAGAAGGAGGGCGTTGAGGACTGGATCGACCGCTCCGTCGAGAAGATCGGCGCGGTCCCGACGCTGAACAAGGTGCTGCTGCCCGCCATGAAGGAGGTGGGCGACAAGTTCGGCGCCGGCGAGCTGATCCTGCCGTTCGTGCTCCAGTCGGCCGAGGTCATGAAGCGCGCGGTGGCGCAGCTCGAGAACTACCTCGACCGCATCGAGGGCCACACGAAGGGCAAGGTCGTGATCGCGACCGTCTTCGGCGACGTGCACGACATCGGCAAGTCGCTCGTCAACACGATCCTCACGAACAACGGCTACACCGTGATCGACCTCGGCAAGCAGGTCCCTGTGGACACGATCATCAACGCGGCGATCGAGAACGAGGCCGACGCCATCGGGCTCTCCGCGCTGCTCGTGTCGACGTCGAAGCAGATGCCGACCGCCGTCCAGGAGCTGCACCAGCGCAAGCTCGAGTTCCCCGTGCTGATCGGCGGAGCCGCCATCAACCGCGACTTCGGCCGGCGCATCCTCTACCCGAACGGCAAGGAGTCGGACGAGGTCTACGAGCCGGGCGTCTTCTACTGCAAGGACGCGTTCGCCGGGCTCGCGACGATCGACCAGCTCGTGGACGAGGAGGCCCGCGGCCCGCTCGTCGAGAAGTTCCGCGATGAGGCCCGCCAGCTGCGCGAGAAGCCCGTGGTGGTGGACGACGCCCCGCCGGTGACCGACGACTCGGTGCGCTCGGCCGTGACCACGGACGCCGCGATCCCGGATCCGCCCTTCTGGGGCGTGCGCGAGCTCGACCCCGACCTCGACGACGTCTACCCGCACCTCGACCGCCACGTGCTGTTCAAGCTGCACTGGGGCGGGCGCGGCGTTAAGGGCGAGGAGTGGGAGAAGCTCGTGTCCGAGGACTTCGAGCCGCGCCTCCAGCGCATGTGGCGTGAGCAGGACTACCTGCATCCGAAGGCGCGCGTGGGCTACTTCCCCTGCAACGCGGACGGCAACGAGCTGATCGTGTACGACCCGGAGAATCCCGACGTCGAGCTCGAGCGGCTCAGCTTCCCGCGCCAGCCCAAGCACGACCGCATCTGCCTGTCCGACTTCTTCCGGCCGGTCGACTCGGGCGAGCGCGACGTCGTGGCGCTCCAGGGCGTGACGGTCGGACCGGAGGTCACCGAGCTGATCGAGAAGCTCGAGCAGGACGGCGAGTTCGCCGAGCAGCTCTTCACGCACGGGCTCGGAGTCCAGACGGCCGAGGGTCTCGCCGAGTGGCTGCACGCCGAGGTGCGCAGCGAGCTCGGCATCGAGCTCGACCAGGGCCGCCGCTACTCGTGGGGCTACCCCGCCTGCCCGGACCAGTCCGAGCACGAGAAGGTGTGGCGCCTGCTCGGCCTCGAGAACATCGGGATGACGCTGTCGGACGGCTACGCCGTGACGCCCGAGCAGTCCACGGTCGCGATCATCGCCCACCACCCCCAGGCGGTGTATTTCGGGATGAAGTCGGGCTTCGTGCCGAAGGAGAAGGCGCCCGACGAGGTGATCGCCGGCACCGAGCGCGGCGGTTCGCTGCCCGCCGGCGAGATCACCGCTTAGCTCAGCAGGGAGAATGTCGGGCATGGCCGAGCTTGCGCCAGGCTCCGTCGTCGGGGGCTACCGGATCGAGGAGGTCGCCGGGCGGGGCGGCATGGGCGTTGTCTACCGGGCCACCCAGCTCTCGCTCGACCGTCCGGTGGCGCTGAAGGCGATCGCGCCCGAGCTCGCCGGCGACGTCATGTTCCGCGAGCGCTTCAAGCGCGAGTCGCGGATCGCGGCGTCGATCGAGCACCCAAACGTGATCCCGGTCTACGAGGCCGGCGAAGGCGAGGGCCTCCTGTACCTCACCATGCGCTACGTCGAGGGCACGGACCTGCGCGCCGTGATCGAGGCGCACGGGAGCCTCGAGCCGACGCGGGCGGCACGGCTCGTGGCGCAGGTGGCGGCGGCCCTGGCCGCGGCCCACAGGCGCGAGCTCATGCACCGCGACGTGAAGCCCGCCAACGTGCTGATCGACCGGGACGGCCAGCGCGAGCACGCCTACCTGACCGACTTCGGGATCGCGCGCCACGTGACCGCCACCTCGGGGCTCACCGCAGACCGGCTCCGTCATCGGAACGCTCGACTACCTGGCGCCCGAGCGCATGATCGACGGCGGCGGTGACGCGCGGGCCGACATCTACGCGCTCGGCTGCGTGCTGTTCCAGGTGCTCACCGGCGCGGTCCCGTACCCGCGCGACAACGAGGTGGCGAAGATGTACGCGCACCTGAACGCGCCGATACCGGACGCGCGCGAGCTGGAAAAGACCGTCCCGGACGCGCTCGCGGAGCTGGCGATGCGCGCCATGGCGAAGGAGCCGGACGACCGCATCGACTCGGCGGCCGAGCTGGCGGAGCGGCTGGTCGAGGCCGCGGACTCGGGCGTCGCCGCCGCACCCGCGGCGCTGCCGGCGCCACCCCCGATCCCGGAGGCGCCGCCGACCAAGCGGTCCCCAACCCCGGAGGCGCCGCCGCTCGAGCCGTCCCCGACCCCGATCCCGGAGACGCAGCCGACCGCGGCGGCCCCGACGGAGCCGGCTCCGACCGAGACGGCCGCCACCAAGCGCGCCGCGCCGACGACGGGCATTGAAGAACCGGCTCCGACCGAGCCGGCGGCTGCGCCCGCGTCTACGACCGGCATTGAAGGGCGGTCCTCCGGGGGTTGGGCGCTTTACGTTTCGATACGGAAACAAAAAGCGCCCCACCCGAGCGCGGCCGTGGCCGGCGGCCTGGTGTCGTCGCTGCCGCGGTGCTCGGCGGTGCGCTTGCCGTCATTGCCGTCGTTGTTGTGTTGCTTTCGGGTGGGTCGGATGGGTCGGGTTCCGGCGGCGATCCCGAGGGGGCCGGCGCCGGCGACCGGGGCGGGCAGGAATCCTCGGGCGGCGGCGGCGGCGGCGGCGGTGGTGGCGACGGCGCTCCCGCTCCGCTCGACCCGTCGTCGCTCGCGCCGGTGCAGCTCGAGCCCGGCGCTGACGGGGTCGCCACCGGCGCCGGCTTCGTCTGGGTCGCGAACCGCGACCTCGACACGGTCACCCGGGTGAACGCGCAGTCACGTCAGGTCGAGGGCGAGCCGATCCAGGTGGGCCAGGAGCCCGACAGCCTCGCGTTCGGGCTCGGGGCCATGTGGGTGACGAACACGAGCGACAACACCGTTACGAAAATGGACCCGGAGAGCGGCGAGCCGCTGAGTACGCCTTCCGTGGGTGCTCGTCCCGAGGGGATCACCGTCGCTCACGGGGCGGTCTGGGTGGTGAACGGCGCCGACGGCAGCGTGAGCCGCCTCGACGAGGACGGGAACGAGGACGCCAGGGCCGATGTAGGCGAGGCGCCCGTCCAGGTTGCGGCCACGGCCGACGCGGTCTGGGTAACCGTCAGCAAGGACAACAAGATCGTCGAGCTCAACCGCGACAGCGGCGACCCGACCGGCCGTACCGTCCCGGTGGACGGCACGCCGCGCGGCATCGCCTACGAGCCGGTGCGCGGAGAGTTGTGGGTGTCGGCGAGCGCGGCCGACCGCCTGGTCGTGGTCGATCCCGACTCGGCCCAAGTGGAGGCACGGATGCGCGTGCCGGACAACCCGCGCGAGGTGCGCTTCGGCTTCGGCGCGATCTGGGTCACGAGCGCCACGGCGCAGCGGGTCACCGCGATCGACCCGCCGCGGCGCAGGATCGTGGAGAGTGTGCCCATCGACGGCACGACCTACGGCCTCGCCGTCGGTGAGGGGCTCGTGTGGGCCGCGAGTGAGAGCGAGGGTCTCCTGCTGCCGATCAGGCCTCGTTAGGCGGCCCGCCGTTGCGGCGCTCGCGGTCTGCGATCTCCTCCATCCGCTCCAGGCGGTCCACGCCGAGCGCCGACCGAGACGAAGGAGCCACGCGGGCCAGCGAATAGCGCCGGCGAACGGGGTTGACCGGCGCGGGCTGCGCCGGCGTGTCGTCCGGGATGAGCGTGTAGCGGCGCGGCTCCATGCCTTCAAAAGATCGCCGCTTGCGGGGCTTTTTCGTACCGCCCTGTGTCGAAAGATCAGGCCGGGCTTTTGGCCGTGGTGTCCAGTGCGGCCAGGACGGCCTCGAGCACGCGCTCGGGGCCGAAGCGCACCACGTCGTCGGCAACGAGGCCGGTCTCGCGCTCGGCGTCGGCTATGGACTCCCGCGCCGCGTCGTCGTCCAGGTCGGAGGTGTTCAGCGCGATCGCGGCCACGCGCGCCGGGCGCACCGGCGCGGCCACGCGCTCGTATGCGGCGATCAGCTCGTTCAGCGGCGGGATCGGGAGGTCCGGGTAGTTGCGGTTGTGGGTCGCGTTCGGCTTGTGGACCAGCACGAGCAGGTCCGGAGCCGATCCGTGGAGCAGGCCGAGCGTCACGCCGGAGTAGGCCGGATGGAACAGCGCCCCCTGTCCCTCCACGAACAGCAGGTCCGCGCGCTCGGCGCCCTCGTGGACGAGCCGCTCCGCCGCGCCCGCCACGTAGTCCGAGATCACGTGGTCCACGGCGATGCCCCAGCCCGCGATCGCCACGCCGGTCTGGCCGGTGGGCACGTACACGGAGCGCAGGCCGCGCTCGCGCGCGGCGCGGTCGAGCTCGAGCGTCACGACCTTCTTCCCGATCGCGGTGTCCGAGCCCACGCTGTGCACCACCTGCACCGAGTCGGGCCGGCTCCGCGGGCCCACGGGCACGGTGAGGTCGGACGGCGCCACGCGCAGGTCGCGCAGCTCCCCGCCGTGGCGCGCGGCGGCCTCGCGCAGCTCGGGGTCGGCCTTCAGCTGGGTGTGGAGCCCGGCCTCCAGCGAGAGCCCCGCCTCCAGCGCGGCGAGCAGAGTCGGCCGCCAGGCGGGGTCCAGCTTCCCGCCCGGCGGGGCCACGCCGATCAGGAGCGTGTCGGCGCCGCGCTCGAGCGCCTCCTCCAGCGTGGCGACGATCGGCACGGGTCGCAGGCAGAACGGCTCGACCTCGCTGGCGGTGCGCCCGGCGGAGCTCGAGTCGATCACCGCGACCACCTCTCGGCTGCCGTAGCGGATCACGCCGTGGGCGGTCTTGCCGGTGTGCTTCGCGAACAGGCCCTCCGCGAAGATCGCGAGGCGGCCGCTCATGCGGGCGCGACCCCGAGCCCCGGCTCGCCGCTCGGAAGTACGCGCCCGTCCTCGAAGCGCAGCCCGGTGAAGGGCTCACCGGCGAGCAGGAGATGGCCGTCGAGGTCCACCCAGTCGGCGAGCGAGGCGATCGCCGCCGCCGGCGCGACGCCGAGCTGGGACTCGACCATGCAGCCCAGCATCACGCGCAGTCCGAGCGCTCGCGCCGCGTGGATCATCCGCACAGCCTCGCGCACGCCGCCGGACTTCGCGAGCTTCACGTTGATGCCGTCGGCGTAGCGCGCGGCGGGCGCTACGTCGCGGAGGTCGTGGCAGCCCTCGTCGACGATGACGGGCAGCCGCGGGCTGACCTCCCTGAGGCGCTCGAACGAGTCGAGGTCGGCGGCGGGGAAGGGCTGCTCGACGAACTCGACGCCGAGCCGGATCAGCTCCGGCATCAGCTCGCGCGCGGCGTCGAGCGTCCAGCCCTCGTTGGCGTCGACGCGGAGCGGCGCGCCCGACTCCTCGCGCACCGCCTCGAGGCGCTCGAGGTCCTCGCTGCCGCCGAGCTTGACCTTGAGCGCCCGGAAGTCGCGCGCGCGGCGGGCGCGATCGCGCGTGCCGTCGATCGAGTCGATCCCGATCGTGTAGGAGGTGGGCGGCGCCTCTGGCGACAGCCCCAGGAGCCGCCAGACGGGCACGCCGAGCCGGTGGCCGATCCAGTCGTGCAGCGCGGCGTCGAGCGCCGCCCTGCCGGCGGCCTGGCCGTCCACGTCCTCGAGCCGCTCCTCGATGGCCTCGAGCGCGAACGGGTCGTCGCCGAGCAGCGGCGGCGCGGCCGTGGTCAGGAACTCGGCCGCGGATTCGACCGACTCGCCGCGGTAGTAGACCGGCGCGGCCTCGCCGCGGCCGACGACGCCGTCGTGCTCCAGCTCCACCTGGACGACCGACTGGGTCGTGCGCGACCCGCGCGCGATGCCGAACTCCTCCGCCAGGGGAAGCGAGGTGGTTGTGGCGCGAAGCTCCACGGGGCGGACAGCATGACGCCTACCCTGCCTCCTCTTCCTCGCGCGCGAGTCGAAGCGCCTCGAGCGTGCTCATCGGCCGCACGTCGAAGAGCCTCGCGGGCTCGGGCTCGGTGACGACGGTCTCGCTGGCGAGGCTCTCGATCAGCGGCCGCGCGACGCCGGCGTCGACTGGCGTCACGAGCCCGATCCAGAGCGAGGACAGGGCGGGCGTGAGGAACGGCACCGGCAGCTTTGGCCGCCGTCGCTTGCCGAGCACCTCGGCCATGAGGTCGAGCACCTCGGTGTAGGTCATCACGTCCGGCCCGCCGATCTGAACCTCGCGACCCGCCGCCTCCGGCCGCTCGGCCGCCTGGACGAGGTACTCGAGCACGTCGTCGATGGCGATCGGCTGGGTCCGGTTGCGGAGCCACGCTGGGGCGATCATCGCGGGAAGTCGCTCCACGAGATAGCGCACCGTGCGGTAGGACTCGCTGCCCGCGCCCACCACCATGGCAGCGCGGAAGTAGGTGAGCGGCGGTCCCTCCTGAGCGAGTGTCCTCGCGGTGGCGGCGCGGCTCTTCAGGTGCTCGGAGCGCTCGTCGCCGAGCCCGCCGAGGTAGACGATCCGCTCCACTCCCTCGCCGGCGGCCATCCGGGCGAAGTTGGCGGCCGCGCGGCGCTCGCGCTCGGCGAAGCCCTCGCGACCCGTCCCGCGCCCCATCGAGTGCACGAGGTAGTAGGCGACCGCGGCGTTCTCGCCGGCGCCACGAAGGCTGTCCGGATCGAGGACGTCGCCCTCGTGCAGCTCGTGCCCGGCCTCGGCGAGGCCCCGGGCGCGGCCGCGGTCCCGGACCAGGCAGCGGACCTGGGCGCCGCGCCTGGCCAGGGCGGAGGCGAGCCGGCCGCCGACGAAGCCGGTGGCCCCGGTCACAAGTGCACGCATCAGGCAGTTGATACCAGGCCCTGCCGGTGCGCGACCCCCGCGGCCTCTGTGCGGGAGCGAACGTTCAGCTTTGCGAGGATCCGCGACACGTGGACGCTGGCCGTCTTCTCGGCCATGTGGAGGCGCTCGCCGATCTCGCGGTTGGTGGCGCCGGCGGCCACGAGCACGAGCACGTCGCGCTCGCGCGGGGTCAGCCCGAAGGGGTCGTCGGGCTGGTCGGTCGACGCGGACGTGCTTGGGGCGACGTCCTCGCCAAGATGCAGGCGCGCCCGTGCGGCCAGCGACTCGACCTCCTCCGCGAGCCACGCGCTTCCCAGCCGGCGGGCGCCGGCGAGCGCGGCGGAGGCCGCTCGGGTCGCGCCCTCGCGGTCGCGCGCTGCCATCAGCGCCTCGGCCTCGCGCCAGCGCGAGTAGGCCGCGTGGTAGGGCCGCGGCACCCGCTCCCAGTGCTCGGCGGCGGCGGGCCAGAGCGCGGCGGCCTCGCCGCCCGTCGCGCGCACGTACTCGGCCTCCGCGGTGGCGAGCTGCGCCGCCTCCACCACCCAGCCGGCTTCCCCCGCCAGGCGGGCGCGCTCAAGGAGCGCGTCGGCGCGGCGCGCACGGCCTCCGCAGCCTCCTCGTCGCGGCGGTCGCGCGCCAGCTCGCCGGCGTCGCCCTCGATGCGAAGGCCGGCCACCGCGAGCGCCGCGATCCGCACGATGTCCTCGGAGCAGTACTCGATCCGGTCCATCGCGTCGTCGACCGCGGCCCGCGCGGCGTCGAGGTCGCCGCTGCGGCGCAGCAGCTCGGCCGCGCATCACGCCGTACGGGCCCATGAACTGCGGCTCCCTGCTGCCGCCGGCCGCCTCGGCCAGCGCGCCGAGCGTCTCGTCCGCGAGCTCGAGGTCGCCGCGGCCCAGCGCCAGCTCGCTCCGGCACATCTGCCAGTAGAGGAAGCTGCCGCCGCTGTGCCGGCGGCTGGCGGCCGGGATCGCCGCCTCCGCCTCCTCCCAGTCGCCGAGGTTGAAGCTGTACTCGGAGACGACCAGCCGGAGCCAGTCGGCCGTCCGCGGCCGGGTGACCCCGGCCTCGAGGCCCTGGCGCGCCACGGCGAGGCCCTCCTCCGTCCGCCCCACGAAGTTCAGCACCTCCGAGATGTTGATCCAGGCGCCGCCCTCCTCCATCGGGAAGCCGTGCTCCTTCGCGATCGCGAGCGAATCGCGCAGATATCCGACGCCCGCGTCGGTCTCGCCGCTGTCGCCGAGCGAGGTGCCGAGCACGTTGAGGGCGATCGCCTCGGCCTCGGCGTGTCCCACCGCGCGCGCCACCTCGAGCGCCTCTCGGGCGGATTCGGCGGCCTCCCTGAAGCGCGACTGGAGCATGCGCCGCTTCGCGAGCTGCGACATCAGCTGTGCGCGCTCCGCGCTCGGCTCGGCGCCGGGCAGGAGCCTCAGGCCCTCGCGAAGCGTCTCGACCGAGGCGTCCTGCTGGTGCTGGCTCCACTGAGACTGCCCCAGCCGCTCGAGCAGCAGCGCCGCGCGGCCGGGCTGTACTTCCGGGTCGACCAGCGCGAGCGCCCGGCGAAGCAGCGCCTCCTGGCGCCCGGGGTCGCCGGCCTGGTCCGCCGCGGCCGCCGCCCGGCGCAGGAGCTCGACCTCCTCGAAGCCGGCCAGCCGCTCGGGCTCGTCGACCCGCTCCCACAGGCCGAGCGCCCGCTCGAAGAGCGCCTGCGCCTCGCCGAAGGCGTTCACGCGCTCTGCCGCGACGGCCGCTCGCACCGCCGCCGCGAGCGCCTGTGGCTGGTCGCCGGCCGCGGCCCAGTGGTGCGCCGCCTGGGTCGTGATGTGCGCTCCGGCGTCGCCGCGCTCGATGCGCTCCTCCAGCGCACGCGCGAGCGCGGCGTGCATCTCGCTGCGCTCACCCGGCAGCAGGTCGTCGTACACGACCTCGCGGAGGAGCGCGTGGCGGAACCCGTAGCTCTCGTCGGCGACCGTGACGACGATGTGGCTCGCCACCGCGTCGCGGAGGGCCTCGCGCAGCTCGGCGGGCTCCAGCCCCGCCACGGCGGCCACGAGCGCGTGATCGGCGGCGGGCTGGCAGGCGAGCCAGCGTATGAGCTCCTGGGCGCGCGGCGAGAGCCGCTCTACGCGGAGCATCAGCGCGTCGCGCAGCGTCGGCGGCAGCGAGCCGCGGCCGTCGAGCCCCGCGGCGAGGATCTCCTCGGCGAACAGCGCGTTGCCCTCGCTGCGCGAGTACAGCCGCTCGACGAGCTCCGGGTCGGGCGTGCCCGCGAGGATGCCCTCGAGCTGCTCGGCCAGCTCGTCCGGCGTGAAGCGCGGGAGCTCGAGCAGGCGCGCGTAGGCGTCGCTGGCGAGCTCGGCCAGGAGCGGCCTCAGCGGATGGCGGCGGTGGAGCTCGTCGGAGCGATAGGTGCCGAGCACGAGCAGGCGCTCGCTGCAGATCGAGCGGGACAGGAACCCGATGAAGGAGCGCGTGGAGCTGTCCGCCCAGTGGAGGTCCTCGACGACGAGCACGACCGGGTCGGGGTCGGACAGCGACTCGAGCAGCGCCAGCAGCGCCTCGAACACGCCCGACTGGGGCGCGTCGCCGGTGGAGCTCCCCTCGCCGAGGCCGGGCAGGATCGCGTCGAGCGCGGCGCGGAGCTGCGGCGCGAGCGAGTCGAGTGCAGGGTCGCCCTCGCGGACGAGCGGGCGGAGCGCGCTCAGGAGCGGTGCGTACGGAAGCTCGTCGTCACCGAGCTCGACGCAGTCGCCCGAGAGCACGCGGGCGCCCGCATCGCGGGCGTGACGCTTGAGCTCGTCCGCGAGGCGCGACTTCCCTACGCCGGATTCACCGCCAACCAAGGCGAGCGAAGGCCGGGCTTCGGCTGCTTCTCGAAAAGCGGCCTGAAGCTCGGCGAGCTCTCCCGTTCGCCCTACGAACCGGGCGGACGTCATGCGAGTTGCCATCGTCTGAGAATCCTGGCAGGCGAAGTGCTGTGAGGCGGGGATCCATGTGAGCTCCTCCGTGGTCGATTGCACTTATGCAGTGTCGACCTGAGGCGGGCAGCGCACATCGGGCATATGGAGCGACTTTCGCGGCTCGACCCCTTACCCGGCCAAGTGGAAGCCTTACCGGCATGAAGGCGGGCCTGTGCGACACCTGCGCGCACCAGAAGCTGATCAAAAGCGGCCGCGGAAGCGTGTTCTCGATGTGCCTGCGGCACAGGACCGACGAGCGCTTCCCGAAGTACCCGCGGCTACCGGTCGAGCGCTGCCCGGGCTACGAGCGGCGCGAGCTCAGCGGGTCCCGCTGACGATCGTCTTGCCGTCGTCAGCCACGCGGACATCGGGCGCCTCGTTCGAGATCGTGCCCGAGAACTGGCCGCGCGGGGCCGGGCCGCCGCCCGCCGCCACCGCCTTCGCCTTGCCGTCCAGTCCCGCGGCCACGCTCCAGTCGATGCTGAACTCGCCCGCACGCACCGCGGTGACGCTCCAGCGGAACGTCTTCTGCTCGTTCGGCTTCAGCGGACCGCACGCCCAGGTGTTGACGAAGGCGGTGTCGCAGCCGCGCGGGCTCGCGTCCTTCGCCTCCGGGAAGCCCGCGATCTCGACCTGAACGCCGTTGATCGCGAAGACCGGCCGCGATCGGGTCCGCGAGGTCCGCGTCCTGCTTTCGCTCGTCCAGGCCGTCGACGGTCAGCGCGATGTTCGGGATCGTCTCCTGGCCGGCGTTGCGGAGGGTCACGACGAGCTCCGAGCTCTTGGCGAGCTTCTGGTTCTCCGGGAACTTGGCCTCGACGACCTCGACCGGGAAGTTCCCCTCCGGCTCGTTCTCGTCCTGCCGCTCGCCTCCGCCGCATCCCGCGACTCCGACCGCGACAACGCACAGCGTCGTAACGCTCCTGGCCCTCAAAGCGCCGCGAACATACCACCGAATCCGCCGTGCACGCGCCGGTTCGCGCCAACGACGGTTCCCTCTGGCGGACCCAGAAGGCATGGCATAGGCTTCCAGCGGGGAGGAGTGGACCACCAGTGGTAAGAGCTGCAGCCGACCGAGTCTTTTTGCCGACCAAGAACCTGCTCGAGCAGGTCGGCGACATGATGATCCTCACGGGCAAGACGCTCGTCAGCGCGCTGAGGCCGCCGTATCCGTACGGCACCGAGTTCGTCCAGCAGTTCCTCTTCATGCTGCGCCTCTGCTGGCTCCCGCTCACGATCTCCACGATCGCGTTCGGCTACGGCGCGCCCGGGCTCCAGGCCGGCAACTTCCTCGTCCTGTTCGGCGCGATCGACCGCCTCGGCGGCTTCTTCGTGCTCGCCTCGATCCGCGAGTTCGCGCCATTCGTGACCGCGATCATCCTGGCCGGCGTGGGCGGCACCGCCATCACCGCGGACCTCGGCGCCCGCAAGATCCGCGAGGAGCTGGACGCGCTCCAGGTGCTCGGCGTCGACCCGATCAAGAACCTGGTCGTGCCGCGCTTCCTCGCGCTGATGGTCGTGACCGGCCTCTTCAACATCTACGCGCTGATCTTCGGCATCTTCGGCGGCGTCCTGGCGACGCTCACATTCGACGCGCCACTCGGGCCCTTCTTCGCCACCCTGCTGAACAACGCGAGTACCACCGACCTCTGGGGATCCGTGGTGAAAACCACGCTCTTCGGAGCGATCATCGCCATCGTCTCCTGTTACAAGGGGATGACTGCGTCCGGAGGCGCGGAAGGTGTGGGCAGGGCCGTGAACCAGGGCGTGGTGATCGAGTTCCTCGGGATCTTTGCGTTCAACTACGTCTTCACGCAGACGCTGCTCGCCACCCATCCCGAGATCTCGGTGATCAAGTAATGACAACGAACGTTCGCACGCACCGCGTGCTCACCAACTAATGGGCTCCGGCTGGCTCAGCGTCCCGCGCGACTGGATCGCCTCGTTCGGCGACATCGCGAAGTTCTGCCGCCCGCATCGTCGGCGCCGTGTTCAACGGCAAGGTCTTCCACTTCTTCGGCGAGGCGCTGCGGCAGGCGGGCATCCTGATCCTGGGCTCGGCGCTCGTGATCTGGGGCCTCGCGTTCATCCTCGGCCTGCAGTGCGGGATCGAGGGCGCGTACTTCAACCGCTCGGTCGGCGCGCCCGCCTACGCCGGGGTGTTCAGCGCCTGGTGCGACCTGCGCGAGATCATGCCCTACGCGTTCGGCTACATGATGTCGGCGAAGGTCGGCACCGGCCTCGTCGCGGAGATCGGCGCGATGCGGATCTCGGACGAGATCGACGCGCTCGAGGTGATGGGCATCAACTCGCTCGTGTTCCTGTGCGCGACGCGCCTGCTGGCCGCCTGGATGGTGCTGCCGTTCATGTACATCGCGGCGGTCGGCGCGGGCTTCTTCGCGAGCTATCTGGCGGTGGTGCAGCAGATCGGCGAGGTCTCCTCGGGAGGGTTCTTCCTGATCTTCTGGATGTTCCAGAACCCACCCGACCTCTTCTACAGCCTCATAAAGGGCATGGCGATGGCGACGGTGATCGTCCTTGTGGGTGCTACTACGGCTACAACGCCAGCGGGGGCCCGGTGGGAGTTGGGACCGCGACGGCGAAATCGATGGTGCTGAACACGGTGATGGTCCACCTGGTGGGGATGGTGGGAACGCAGATCTTCTGGGGCTCGAATCCACGAGCACCGATAGGCGGGTGAGGGTGAGTTGAGCGAGGAACGCAGAGAGGGCGACGGAGAGCGGCCGCTCGAGCCGCGGGACTGGGAGGAGACGCGCGGCGAGGAGCAGCAGGAGCAGCCGGGTGCGCCGACCGTGCAGCGAGCGTCGCCCACCGAGCCGCATGCGGCGCCGACGCGCGAGCAGGAGGTGCCGGCGGAGCAGGAGCAGGAGCAGGAGGAGGCCGAGGCGTCCAAGTCGACCGGCGAGATGACGCACGAGCGCGGCTCGCAGGCCGAGGCCGACGAGTACCAGTGGCACACCGGCCGCACGCGCGAGCACGGCTCCGACGACGCCGTCGAGTTCATCGACGTGGTCAAGGCCTTCGGGCGCAACCGCGTGCTGAACGGCCTCAACCTCGGCCTGCCCGACAACCAGATCTCGATGATCCTCGGCCCCTCGGGCACGGGGAAGTCGGTGTGCATCAAGCACATGGTCGGGCTGCTCTACCCCGACGAGGGCGACGTGCTCGTCCACGGCGAGTCGGTGCCGGACATGGCCGACGAGGAGCTGTTCGAGATGCGGAAGAAGTTCGGCGTCCTGTTCCAGGACGGCGCGCTCTTCGGCTCGATGAACGTCTACGACAACACCGCGTTCCCGCTCCGGCAGCACACGGACAAGGGCGAGGAGGAGATCCGCGAGATCGTCTCCAGGCGCCTCGGCGAGGTGGGCCTCGCGGCCGCCTCCGAGAAGATGCCGAACGAGCTGTCGGGCGGCATGCGCAAGCGCGCCGGATTCGCGCGCGCGCTCGTGCTCGACCCCGACATCGTGCTGTTCGACGAGCCGGACTCCGGCCTCGACCCGGTGCGCACGGCCCTCCTCTGCGAGCTCATCATGGAGGTCCACGAGGAGAACGGCGGCGCGTACTGCGTCATCACGCACGACATCATGTCCGCCCGCCGCGTGGCCGATTACATCGCGATCCTGTGGAAGGGGCGGATCGTCGAGTCGGGCCCGGCAAGCGAGCTTTTCAACTCAGATAACCAATTCGTGAGACAGTTTCTTTCCGGGGAGGCGCAGGGGCCACTCGGCATGGAGTAGTCAGGACGGCGCGTCGGACGCGCCGTGGGAGGCGTCGGTCGATTGACGGCGCTTGGACTCGAAGAAAAGAGAGGGAAGGACTCGCGAGCCGCTCCAGAGTGAGCGGGGCTCGACCGTGGCTCGGATTCTTGCGACCGCGGCGCTGATCGCAGCCGTGGCGCTGGCCGCCCTCGCGATGTTCGGGGGCGGCGACTCGTACAAGGTCAAGGCCGTCTTCGAGAACGCCGGCCAGCTCGTGCCCGGCAACCAGGTGCGCGTGGGCGGTCAGCCCGTGGGCACGATCGCCGAGATCGAGCTCGACGACTCGGCGAACGCCGTTGTGACGATGGAGGTGGGTGAGCCCTTCGCGCCGCTCCACGAGGGCTCGAGCGCCACAATCCGCGCCACCTCGCTGTCGGGCATCGCGAACCGCTACGTCTCGCTGAAGCCGGGGCCGAACAGCGCCGGCCGCATCGAGGACGGCGGCAGGATCGGGGTCGACGACACGTCCGCCCCGGTGGACCTCGACGTGCTCTTCAACACGCTGGACACCGACACGCGCCAGGGCCTCCGCAACCTCATCCGCGGCTACGGCGACTGGTACGACGGCCGAGGCCTCGAGGCGGGGGAGAGCACCAGGTACTTCGCCCCCTTCCTGTCGGGCACGACGCGGCTGGTGGACGAGCTGGCGCTCGACCAGGCCGTGCTCGAGCGCTTCCTCAAGGACGGCGCGGCCACCGTCGGCGCGATCGCGGAGCGCCGCGACGACCTGGCCGGCCTCGTGGTGAACACCAGCGCGGCGATGGACGCGATCGGCGACGAGAGCGTGTCGCTTCAGCGTGCCCTGGAGCTGCTGCCGGGCACCTTCCGCAAGGCCAATACGACCTTCGTGAACCTGCGCACGACGCTCGACGACCTCGAGCTGCTGGTGGAGGAGTCGAAGCCCGCCACGCGCAGGCTCGCGCCCTTCTTCCGCGAGCTCCGCCCGCTGGTCGCGGACCTGAAGCCGACGATCGCCGACCTGCGGACGCTGATCCGCCAGCCGGGCGCGAACAACGACCTGATCGAGCTCACGTCGAAGCAGCCACGGCTCGCCGCGCTCACCGCGTCCGTCTTCCCGCGCGCGATCCGCGCGCTCGACGAGGCGCAGCCGGTGATCTCGTACGCGCGCCTCTACACCCCCGACCTGGCCGGCTGGTTCACGAAGTTCGGCCAGGTCGCGGCCTACTACGACGCCAACGGCCACTACGCCCGCGTCATGCCCGTCTTCAGCCCCGCTCGCCGCAACGCGGACAACACGCTCGAGGCGCTGCCGCCGCAGCAGCGGCTCGAGGGCTTCGAGCGCGGCATCCTGCGCCACTGCCCCGGCGGCTCCGTTCAGCCGCCGCCCGACGGCTCCGCTCCGATCGCCGCGGAGGGCTGCGACCCCGACGACACCCCACCCGGCCCATGAGGAGGTTCGTCTACCTCGGCCTGATCGTGGCGATCCTGCCCTGGATCGTGATCGGCATCGTGCGCGAGGCCACGGACGAGGACGCGAGGGACCACTACTTCGTGCGCGCGATCTTCGACAACGCGTCCACGCTCGTGCCCGGCGAGGACGTGAAGATCGCCGGCGCGCCGGTGGGCGTGATCTCGGACATGGACGTCACGCCCGAGAAGCAGGCCGCGGTCACGCTTCGGATCGACGACCAGGGCTTCGTGCCGTTCAAGGAGGATGCGGAGTGCATCATCCGGCTCCAGGGCCTGATCGGCGAGAAGTTCGTGGAGTGCGAGCCGGGCAGCTCGGACGAGAGGGACCTCCAGGTCATCGAGGACGGCGACGGCAAGGGCGAGCGCCTGCTCCCGGTCGCCAACACCAGCTCGCCCGTCGACCTGGACCTGCTCAACAGCATCCTGCGGCTGCCCTACCGGCAGCGCTTCGCGATCCTGCTGAACGAGCTCGGCACCGGCCTCGCGGGCCGGGGCGAGGACCTCAATGAGGTCATCCACCGCGCGAATCCCGCGCTGCGGGAGACGGACGAGGTGCTCGCGATCCTCGCCGGGCAGAACCGCGCGCTGGCCAGGCTGGCGGCGGACTCGGACCGCGCGCTGGCCCCGCTGTCGCGCGAGCGGGAGCGCTTCGCGCACTTCATCGTTGCCGCAAACGAGACCGGCGAGGCCTCGGCCGAGCGCCGCGTGGACATCGCCCGCGGGATCGACCGGCTCCCCGCCTTCCTCCGCGAGCTGCGCCTCCTCATGGTGGACCTCGAGGGGCTCACGGACGAGGGCACGCCGCTGCTCGCCGACCTCGGGGCCGCCGCGCCCGACCTGGGACGGCTGATCCGCGCGCAGGGCACGCTGGCCGACGCCTCGCGTGAGTCGTTCCCGAGCCTCGGCGACGCGCTCGAGCGCGGCCGCCCGGCCCTGATCCGCGCGCGCCCGCTGATCCAGGACCTCGGCCGCCTCGGCAAGCAGCTCGCGCCGGTGTCCGTGGACCTCGACGAGCTCACCGCGAGCCTCGAGGAGACGGGCGCGATCGAGCGTCTCAACGACTTCCTCTACTACCTGGCGCTCTCCACCAACGGCTTCGACGAGCTCGGCCACTACCTGCGCGCCGGGCTCGTGACCAACACCTGCACGGAGTACGCGACCGTCGGCACCGGCGTCGCCTGCACGGCGAACTTCACGAGCGGCCTCGAGACCGCGGGCGCCGCGAGCGGCCTCGAGGCGCGGCTCGCTCCGGAGCCGGAGAAGGGCTCCGGCGGCGGCAGTGTCCCGCCCACGGGCACGCTGCTCCAGGACCTGCTCGGCCCCGCGTCCGACCCGCAGCGCGCCCGTGAGCGCGAGGCCGGGCTCGAGGCGCTCCAGCGGCGGGCCCGCGAGGGCTCGCCGGGCCTGGGCGAGAAGGAGCCGATGCTCGACTACCTCCTGGGAGAGGGCGAATGAGCCGCCGCTCCGGAGCCGCCCTGACCGCGAGCCCGGTGCTCGTCGGCGCGGTGACCGTGCTCGTGACGATCGTCGCCGTGTTCCTCTCGTACAACGCGACCTCGGGCCTGCCCTTCGTGCCGACCTACGACCTGAAGGCGAACCTCCCGAACGCCGCTCAGCTCGTGCGCGGGTTCGAGGTGCGGATCGGCGGCGCGCGCGTGGGCCTCATCTCCGACATCGAGCCGCGGCGGCGCGAGGACGGCTCCACCTACGCCCACGTGACCATGAAGCTCGACAAGGGGCTCGAGCCGCTGCCGGCCGCCTCCAGGCTGCGCGTGCGTCCGCGCTCGGCCCTCGGCCTCAAGTACGTCGAGCTGGACCCGGGCGCCGAGGGCGGCAACGCGCTCGCGGCGGGCTCCGTGATCCCCGTGGAGGCCATCCGGCCCTCCGTGGAGCTCGACGAGTTCTTCAACATGTTCGACGCGCCCGCCCGCGTGGGCCAGCGCGACTCGCTCGACGGCTACGGCGGCGGCTTGGCGGGCCGCGGGCAGGACCTCAACACGGCGATCGAGGCCTTCGTCCCGCTGCTTCGGGACCTGGAGCCGGTAATGCGCAACCTGTCCTCGCGCGAGACGAACCTGGGCCGCTTCTTCAACGAGCTCGGCGACGCGGCCGAGGAGGCGGCGCCCGTCGCGGAGGAGCAGGCGGCGCTGTTCGTGAACCTCGACATCGCCTTCACCGCGCTCGCCGGCATCGCGCGGCCGTTCCTCCAGGAGACGATCAGCGAGGGGCCGCCGACGGAGGAGGTCGCGATTCGAGACTTCCCGCTCCAGCGCCCGTTCATCCGCAACCAGACCGCGTTCTTCCGCGAGCTGCGGCCGGGCGTGGCCGTGCTGCCGCACGCCGCACCCATCCTCGCAAGCGCCTTCGAGGCCGGAAGCGAGGTGCTGCCGCGCACAAAGCAGATGAACGAGGACCTGGCCGACGTGTTCGAGGCGCTGGCGGAGTTCTCGGACGACCCGATGGTGCGCCAGGGGATCGACCAGCTGACCCGGCTGTCGTCGTCGCTGCGGCCGACGCTCAACTTCCTGACCCCGGCACAGACCGTGTGCAACTTCGGCACGCTCTGGTTCCGCAACGCGGCCAGCCTGCTCTCGGACGGCGACCCCAACGGGACCTGGCAGCGCTTCATGGTCGTGGCCGCGCCGACGCTGCGCAGCTCGAACGTCTTCGGCCCCAACAACGAGGGCCTGCCCTCTGACGCCCTGGCGAACGGCCCTCAGGTCGAGAACCACGCCCACCTGACGCCCTACCCCAACACCGCGGCGCCGGGCCAGGAGCGCGAGTGCCAGCCCGGCAACGAGCGCTACGCGCGCGGCCAGACCGTGGTCGGGAACGTGCCGGGCAACCAGGGCACGAAGACCGACGGGCAGGACGGGCCGTCGGTCTCGAGCGCGGGGGTGGCGCCATGAAGCGCGCGATGACGGGCGCGAACCGCGGCGCGGGCCGCTTCTCCCCGCTCCGGGTGGGCCTGATCGCGCTCGTGCTGATCCTGATCACCACCTTCCTCGCCTTCACCAAGGACATCCCGTTCACCAAGCCGTACGAGCTGAAGGCGCGCTTCGAGAACGCGCCGCCGATCCACAAGGGCCAGGCCGTGCGGATCGCCGGCGTGGACGTGGGCAGGGTCTCGGGGGTCGAGCCGGTGGGAGGCGACTCGCCCGCGATCACCGTGACCATGAAGCTCAAGGACGACGCGCTCCCGATCCACCGCGACGCGCGGATCAAGGTGCGGCCGCGCATCTTCTTCGAGGGCAACCTCTTCTTCGACATCCATCCCGGCACGCCGGAGGCGCCCGAGGTGCACAGCGGCTCCACGATCCCGGCGTCGCAGACCTCGGCGCCCGTCCAGATCGACCAGGTCCTCGGCGCGCTCAGGTCCGACACCCGCGCCGACCTCCGCAAGCTCCTGATCGGCTTCGGCGGCTCGCTGAACGCGGAGCCCCTGCCGGGCGAGGACGACGACCAGGACGAGGACACCCGCGGCGAGACCGCGGGGAAGGCGCTGAACGACTCGCTCGAGTACTCGGCGGAGGCGCTGCGCGGCGGCGCCGTGGTCAACGAGGCGCTGCTCGGCATCGAGGCGCGCGACCTTTCGAAGCTGATCTCCGGGCAGCAGCGCGTCTTCGCCGCCCTGTCGAGGAACGAGGCCACGCTCAAGGACCTCATCACGAACTTCAACGTCACGATGCGAGCGCTCGCGACCGAGAGCTCGAACCTGCGCCAGACGATCCGGCTACTTCCGCGCGTGCTCGAGGCCGCCAACCCGACGCTCGACTCGCTGAACGCCGCCTTCCCGCCCACCCGCGCCTGGGCGCTCGAGATGATCCCCGGCGTCCGCGAGACGCCCGCCACGCTGGACGCGGGCTTCCCCTGGATCCACCAGACGCGCGCGCTGCTCCGTCCGTCCGAGCTGCAGGGCCTCGTCGACGAGCTCCAGCCCGCGGTGGACGACTTCGCGGAGTTCACCGACGGCCAGGTCGACTTCCTGCCCGTGCTCGACCTCTTCAACCGCTGCCAGCTCGAGGTCATCCTCCCGACCGGCGAGACCCGCATCGACGACGGCGCGCTGTCGACCGGCATCAAGAACTACCAGGAGTTCTTCCAGACGATGGTGGGGCTCTCCGGCGAGTCCGGCAACTTCGACGGCAACGGGTCGTACACGCGCTTCCAGTCGGCCGGCGGCGGCCACCGCGTGCAGACCCCGCCGGTCGGCAACTTCCGCGAGGGCCTGTTCGGCTCGGCCGCGGCGCCGCCGCTCGGGACCAGGCCGGCCCGCGGCCCGAAGGCGCCCTACCGGCCCAACGAGCAGTGTCACCGCCAGGCGCCGCCGGACCTGAACGCCGCGCAGATCGGGGCGGGCCCATGATGCGCCAGATCAAGAAGCAGCTGCCGGTGTTCGTGGCGCTGCTCGCCCTTCTCGTGATCTCGCTCGGGATCGGCGGCTACATCCTGTCCAACCAGCGCTTCTACCTGCCGGCGTGGGTCCCGGTGCTGGGGACCGACTTCTACGAGGTGGAGGTCGAGCTGCCCACCTCGCAGGCGGTCGTGCCCGGCCAGGGGCAGACCGTGAACGTCGCCGGCGTCAAGGTCGGCGATGTCGGCAAGGTGACGCTCGAGGAGGGACGCGCGGTCGTCGTGATGCGGATCCGCGACGAGTACAAGCCGGTTCATCGCGACGCCACGGTGCTGTTGCGTCCCAAGACCGGCCTGAAGGACATGTTCCTGGCGCTCGACCCCGGCACCGCCGAGGCCGGCGACCTTCCGGAGGGCGGGCGCGTCCGGGTCGCGAACACGCTGCCGGACGTGAACGCCGACGAGATCCTCGCTTCGCTCGACGGCGACACGCGCGACTACCTGCGCATCCTCCTGAACGCGGGCGGCACCGCCTTCGACGACGAGGAGAGCGGCAGCGCGGGGCGCTACGACCAGACGGCCGAGCAGGACCTGCGCGAGGCGTTCAAGCGCTTCGAGCCGACCGCGCGCGACGGCGAGCGCTTCACGCGCCTCCTGATCCAGCGCCGGCACAACATCAAGCGGGTCATCCACAACTTCCAGGAGCTGTCGACGGCGCTCGCGCGGCGCGACGACCAGCTCGCGTCGCTGGTGGACTCGGCGAACGCCAACTTCGAGGCCTTCGCCTCGGAGGAGGACTCCCTGCGCGCGGCCCTGCGCGAGTTCCCGGGCGCGCTGTCGCAGACCGAGACGACGCTCACGAAGGCGGGCGCACTGGCCGACGAGCTCGGCCCGGCGCTCCAGCGGCTCAGGCCGTTCGCCCGCGAGCTCGCGCCCGCGCTGCGCAAGACGCGCCCCTTCTTCGAAGAGACGACGCCGATCATCCGCGACCAGATCCGGCCGTTCGCGCGCGACGTGCAGCCCACGGTGCGGGACCTGCGCCGGGCGAGCGAGGACCTCGCGGTGGTCACACCGCGCCTGACGCGCAGCTTCGAGGTGCTCAACCACTTCTTCAACACGCTCGCCTACAACCCGCCCGGAGCGACCGAGCCGTTCCTGTTCTGGAGCGGCTGGGGCGCACACGCGGGGGCGACCCTGTGGGCGCTCCAGGACGCGCACGGGCCGGTCCGCCGCGGCATCGTCCTCGTGGGCTGCTCGACCTACAACTCGCTCGAGCAGATCGTGATCGCCAACCCGCAGCTCGGCGTGCCCACGCAGCTGCTGAACCTGCCGCCCGAGAGCGAGAACTGCCCCAACAACCCGCCTGACGAGCTCCCGCCATGATCAAGCAGACCCCAAGCATCGGCCGGATCCTCGCCATGGTGGCGTTCACGCTGTCCTGCTTCGGGATCCTCGTGTTCCTGTGGCTGAGCTTCGGCGGCGCGGTGCCGCTCCAGCCGGAGGGCTACCGCGTGACGGTCGAGTTCCCCGAGGCGACCCAGCTGGCGCAGGAGGCAGACGTCCGGATCTCCGGCGTGCCCGTCGGCGAGGTGAAGACGCGCACGCCGAACGAGAAGACGGGGCTCACCGACACGATCATCGAGATCGACGCCCGCTACGCGCCGCTCCCGCGCGACACGCGGGCGATCCTGCGCCAGAAGACGCTTCTGGGCGAGACCTACGTCGAGCTGTCGCCCGGGCGATCGCGGCGCGGGCCCCTGCTCGACGACGGCGGCGAGCTGCCGCGCGGCCAGGTCGCGGACACGGTCCAGCTCGACGAGATCCTGCGCACCTTCGACCCGGTCACGCGCCAGCGCTTCTCGACCTGGTTCGACCAGCAGGGGATCGCGGCGCGCGGGCGGGCGGGCGAGATCAGCGCGGCGCTCGCGCACCTGACGCCGTTCGCCGAGGAGACCGACGAGGTGCTGCGCGTGCTGCGCGTCCAGAGCACGGCCACCCGGGGGCTCATCCGCGACACCGGCGAGGTCTTCGCCGCGCTCACCGAGCGCAAGGGCCAGCTGCGCGAGCTGATCCGGAACTCGAACCGCACCTGGGAGGCGATCGCGAGCCGCGACGCGCAGCTCGCCGACACCTTCGTCGTGTTCCCGACCTTCCTGCGCGAGAGCCGCGCGACGACGCGAGCGCGTGACGCGAGTTCGCCAACGAGGCCAACCCGCTGATCACGCAGCTGCGGCCGGCCGCCCGCCAGCTCTCGCCGACGCTGATCGACCTGGACCGGCTCGCGCCGGACCTGCGCGGCTTCTTCCAGGACCTCGCCCCGCTCGTGCGCGTGTCGCGGCGCGGCCTCCCCGCCACCGAGGAGGTGCTCGACAACACGCGGCCGCTGCTCGCGCGGCTCGACCCGTTCCTGCGCGAGCTGACGCCGATCGTGGACTACCTGGGCCTGTACAGGCGCGAGATCACCGCCTTCTTCGGCAACGACTCGGCGGTGACTCAGGCCGTGGGACCCGGCTTCGCGAGCCCCACGGGCCTTCACTACCTGCGCGTGATGAACCCGCTGAACCCCGAGATCATGACCGGCTATCAGAACCGGCTCGGCACGAACCGCTACAACCCGTACTCGGAGCCCGGCGCCTACGACCGGCTCGCCCAGGGGCAGCCCCTGCCGGTGTTCGGCGACTACCTCTGCACGTCGAACCCCACGCCGTCTCCGCCGCCGCCGAACGAGAACCTCAGCGAGCGGCTGGCCAACGAGATCCAGCGCTTCGTGTTCGGGATCGGCACCGGCAACGAGGGCCGGGCGCCGCCGTGCGTCGAGCAGGCCCCGCTCGGCCGCGTCGTCGGCCAGTCGGGCCGCTACCCGCACGTGGAACCGCTGCCCTGAAGAGCCCATCGCTGCGCAGCGGGCACCGCCCGCCGCTTGCGCACGCCCGCTCTCCTAAGCTGACTGCGTGATCGAGCGCGTGCTTCGACGGCTCGTGGGGGCCGTGACCCGGCGTCCGCTCGTGGTGCTGGGAGTCACCGCGGTGCTGGCGCTGGGCGGCGCCGCGCTGGCGCTCCGGCTCGAGCCGAGCGCCGCCACGGAGACGCTCGTGGACCGCGACTCCGACACGTTCAAGGACACCGACCGCTTCAAGCGCGACTTCGGCGACGAGGCCGTCCTCGTGCTGGTGCGCGGGGAGCTCACCAGGACCGTCCTCACCCCCGACCTCCTGCGGCTCATCCGCCTCGAGGGCTGCCTCAGCGGGAGGGTGCCCGACAACAAGAAGGGGCTGGGCAGCCTGCCACCGGTCTGCCGCGAGATCGCCGAGCTCGACCCGGCGAAGGTGGTCTACGGGCCGGGGACGTTCATCAACACCGCCGTGAACCAGATCCGCGGCGAGTTCATCCGGAGGGACGAGCGCTCGCGGGCGGAGGCGGCGCAGGCCGCCGAGGCGACGCGGCGGCTCTCGAAGCGGCGCGGCGATTCGCGGGCCGAGCAGGAGCGGCTGGCGGCGTCGGCGGCGGAGGCGGTGAGGGCCAAGTTCATCAACGATGCGTTCAGGACCGCGCTCAGATACGGCATCGGCGGGGTGCCGAGATCGACGACCCGACGTTCGTGTCCACGCTCGTGTTCGACCGGACCGCGGGCGAGCCGGGCGTGCCCAAGTCGCGCTTCGCGTACCTGTTCCCGTCCAAGAACTCCGCGCTGATCTCGATCCGCCTGCGGCCGGGCCTGAGCGACTCGGAGCGCGATCGCGCGATCGCGCTCGATCCGGACGGCCACCGGCGAGAAGGTGTTCAAGCCGCGCAAGGGCGCGCGTTACGTCGTGACTGGCGTGCCCGTGGTGGCGGCCGGGCTCGCCGACGCGGTCCAGCGCGCGATCTTCGTGCTCCTCGGCGCGGCGCTGGTCCTGATGGCCGCGACGCTGGCGCTCGTGTTCAGCTCGCGGCTGCGCCTGCTGCCGCTCGCGCTGGCGCTCGCCGCCGCCGCGATGACGTTCGGAGCGCTGTCGGTCGCCGGCGGGACCTGACGATGGCCTCGATCGCGGCGCTTCCGGTGCTGATCGGCCTCGCCGTCGACTACGCGATCCAGTTCCAGGCGAGATTCAACGAGGCCACGGAGCGCGGCGAGCCGGAGCCGGCCGTCGCGGCGGCGGTGGCCGGCGGGCCCACGATCCTCACCGCCGGGCTCGCCACCGCCACCGGCTTCCTCGTGCTGCTGCTGTCGCCCGTCCCGATGGTGCGCGGCTTCGGCGCGCTCCTCGTGGTCGGCATCGTGCTCGCGCTCGGATGCGCGCTCTCCGCGGGCTTCGCCGCGCTCGTCCGCTTCCGGCGCGCGCCCACTCCGGGCGGCGGCAGAATCGCGGCCCTGCGCCGGCACCCGCGCGTGCACGCGGCGGGCGAGTGGCTGGCGGACCGGTCATGGCGCACGCTCGGCCTTGCCCTCTCGCGGCCGCGGCGGGTGCTCGCGATCGGGCTCGCGGTGGCGGTCGTGGGGCTGGCGCTCGACACGCAGAGCGAGGTCGTCTCGGACGTCCGCGAGCTGGTGCCGCAGGACCTCCAGGCCCTGAAGGACGCGAACGTCCTCCAGGAGGAGACGCGGCGTCTCGGGCGAGATCGACGTGACGATCCGCGCCGACGACGTCACGGATCCGAAGGTGATCGCCTGGATGACGAAGTTCCAGGACGGCGTCCTGCGCGCTCACGGCTACCGGTCCGGCCAGCGCTGCACCCAGACGCGCAAGCCGCCGGAGCTGTGCCCGGCGCTCTCGCTCCCGGACCTGTTCCAAACGGCGGGCCAGACGAACGCCCGCGGCCTGCTCGACGCGGTGCCCGCCTACTTCTCCCAGGGAGTCGTGACGGCCGACCGGAAGACCGCGAACCTCGCCTTCGGCATCCGGCTCATGCCGCTGGACCGCCAGAAGGAGGTCGTGGACGACATCAGGGCGCGCCTGAAGCCGCCGCCCGGCGTGGAGGCGACGGTGGTCGGCCTCCCGGTGCTGGCGGCGGAGGCGAACGGCGCCCTGTCCTCGCCCTGGCGGCGCGCGCTGACCCTGCTCGCCGCGCTGGCCGGCGTCTTCCTCGTCCTGTTCGCCGCCCGCCGCTCGGCGCGCGAGGCGGCCGTGCCGCTGATCCCGATCGCGCTCGCGACGGGATGGTCGGGGTTCGTCCTGTTCCTGCTCGGCCTGCTTCCGGGGCCGTTCGAGGTCGACCTGAACCCGATGTCCGTGACGCTCGGCGCGCTGGTGATCGCGATCTCGACCGAGTTCAGCGTGCTGCTGTCGTCCCGCTACCGCCAGGAGCGCGAGAACGGCGCCGGCCCCGCGCGCGCGATCGAGCTGGCCTACGCGTCCACCGGGGCGGCGGTGCTGGCCTCCGGCCTCACGGCGATCGCCGGGTTCGCGGCGCTCGTGTTCTCGGACATCCGCATGCTGCGCGACTTCGGCATCGTGACGGTGGTGGACCTCACCATCTCGCTGCTCGGGGTGATGATCGTGCTCCCGGCCGCGCTGCTCTGGGCCGAGGAGCACGGGCCCTTCCGCGTGCGAGACCTGCTGGCCGCGGTGAGGCCGCGTCGAGCACAGCCGGACGCGCCGTGAGCGAGGGCTCGGACGACGACCGCTTCGACGACCTCTCCGTGGGCGATCGCCTCGCGGAGCGCGACCGGACGCACCCCGAGCCGGTGCGCCGCCCCGAGGTCCCGCGTCCCGGCAACAAGTACGCCTGGGTCGTGGGCATCGTGATGCTGATGGGCCTCGGGCGTGCTGCTGTTCGCCCAGACGCTCCCGAACCAGGGCAAGGGCCTCAGGGGCCCGGAGCCGGGACAGCGGCTCCCGGCGTTCGCGGCCCCCTCGGCGTCGGGCGACATCGACGGCGACGCCAACGTCTGCCAGAGGCGGCCCTGCAACGAGAACGCGGGCAAGGTCCCGGCCTGCGAGCTCCGCGCCGACGGGATCGTGACGGTCTGCCCTACCGAGAAGGGCGCGCGCGTGATGACGTTCGTCGTGACGCGCGGCACCGACTGCGAGCCGCAGGTCGACCGCGTGGAGAGGATGATGGCCGACGTTCCCCGACGTCGAGTTCGTGACCGTGCTGAGCGGGGACAGCAAGGAGGAGGCGCAGAACCTGGCGCGGGTGCGCCGGTGGCGCCAGCCGGTGGCGCGTCGACGAGGACGGCTCGCTCGTGAACCTGTACGGCGTGGGCGTGCTGCCCGATCACGGTCTTCGCCCGCGACGGCCGGTGCGCGCCACGAACGTCGGGCAACCTCTCGGAGGCGGAGCTCCGGCGCCGGACGAGGCGGCTGGCGCGGATGACCGACCTCGACCTCGACCTCGTCGAGGGCTGGGTCGAGCCCGAGCTCGCGGAGGAGTTCCCCGAGCTGAGCCTCGTGCACGCCCGCGTCGACGTGCGCCCGAGCCGGTCGCCGCGCGAGGTGAAGCAGCGGCTGCGCATGCTGGCCGACCGCTACACCGGCGGGAAGGTCGTGCACATGCGCCAGGACCCCGTGCCGTGGGCCTATCGCGTCTTCTCGCGCCAGGTGGGGATCGACCCCGACCACGACCGCACGCCCGTGGAGGCCGTGGCGCTCCGCCGCCTGAAGCAGGGAGGCCTTCCGAGCGAGAACCTGGTGGACGACGCGCTCACGATCGCCATCGCCGAGACCGGCGTGCCGCTGATCGCGCTCGACGCCGACCGCGTCGGCGGCGAGCTCGGGCTGCGGCTGGCGCAGCCCGGGGAGCGGCTCGGCCCCGTGCGGCCGCTCTCGGAGCGCCAGCTGGTGGTGGCGGACCGGCAGCGCCCGGTGGCGGTCGTGCTCGGAGAGGTGGGTGCCGACGCCGGCGTCACGCCCGAGACCGAGCAGATCGTCCTCTGCGCCCTCGGGGTGAAGGGCGTGCCGCGGATCAGCCTCGAGGAAGCGCTGTGGTCCGCGGCCGAGACGCTTTACACTTAGCCCCCGTGCCTGACGTCCTCGACAGGCCATCCGCGCCAGTCGTTGCGGCGTACCCGAGGCGCCCGCCTGACGAGCGCGCCGCCCGACGCACGCTGCTCGACCAGGTCGCCCACCTCGAGAGCCGAGCTCGGCCAGGTCTTCTGCGCCACCTGGCCGCGCACGGAGATGCCGCGCCCGCTCGTGGCGGGCCGCGGCGGTGGCCCGCGCCTGCTCTCGCTCGCCGAGCTCGAGGAGCTCCGCGACGACCTCGCCGCCCGCGTCTCCGACTCGAGGCGCGCGCTCTCCGACCGGACCTGGGTGGAGGAGCAGAACCGGCGCCTGATCGAGGAGATGATGCTCGAGCCCGAGCGTCACAAGTGGCGGCTGGTGTCCGCCGAGGACATCGGCGAGCCCGGCTGCCGGCACTGGCACGTGCGCCCGCGCTGGAGCTTCATCGGCATGTTCATGGGCTGGTGGCGCGTCGTCGTCAGCTCCGGTTGCCCGTTAGCCACCTGAATGGGCAGGCGTAGCCGCAAGCGCGGTGAGTCGACGCGCGCCGAGCGCGACGCCGCCCGGCGCGAGCGCTCGGAGCGCTCGCCCGGCCCGCGCCGGCGGCGCTCCGAGCTCCGAGCGCCCGCCCGCGCCCTGGGGGAGCTTCCCGCTCTCCGAGCTCGTCATCTTCGTCGGGCTCGTACTGATCCTGTGGGGCGCCGCGCGCGGCTCCGGCGGGGAGGAGATGCTCGTGGCCGGGCTCGTGATCGCGTCGCTCGGCGGCGGCGAGCTCGCGCTGCGCGAGCACATGGGCGGGTATCGCTCCCACTCGAGCCTGCTCGCCGGCGTGGCCGCGTTCTCCTCGGTGAGCATCGTGGCGCTCGGCCTCGGCCCGGTGAAGGTCTGGGTCCTCGTCGTGATCGGGGTCGGGGTCTTCGGCGCTACGTTCTACGCGATGCGCGAGCTATTCAAGCGCCGCTCCGGCGGCCTCGGCTTCCGATGAACGAGCGCCGGATGCGGATAGCAGGGCTTCACCACATCACGCTGCTCGTGCGCCGACGTGGAGCGGTCGATGGCGTTCTACAGGAACGTCCTTGGCCTGCGGCTGGTGAAGCAGACGGTGAACGACGACGACAGCAGCGCGCGGCATCTCATCTTCGGTGACGAGGAGGGGCGGCCCGGCACGCTCATCACCTGCCTGGAGTACCCCGATCTCGACGAGGGCACGGTCGGCCGCGGCTCCACGCACCACTTCGCACTCGCCGTCGAGAGCGAGGAGGAGCTCAGCGGCGTGGCGGGACTATCTCGACCTCGAGCGGCATACCGGCGACCGAGGTGATGGACCGCAGCGACTACAAGTCGCTGTACGTGCGTGACCCGGACGGCCACATCGTGGAGATCGCTGTCGCGTAGAGGGCGGCGGGCGGCGGGGCGGCCGGCCTCTCCCCGGCCGCCCTCGCCCTGGCTCCGGTCAGGCGGCCGTCAGTGCGGGCACGCGCGTCGCGTCAGCGGCTTGCACGTCTGGCGAGAGTCCTGCCGGGGCGTTCTTTGCGGTGAGCACGGCGGCCAGCGCGAGGCGCTGCCGCTCGGTGAGCGTTCCGATCTGCTTGTTCTCCGGGACGCCCAGCGAGACCAGCAGCCTCCTGCAGCGGGCCCTGCCCCAGCGCTTCTGGCTCATCAGCAGGTCGCTGATCGACATGCTGTGCGCCTGCCAGGGGCAGCTGAGGATCACCTCAGTAGCCAAGAGCTCGCCCGCGGCGACTCGACGCTTCATCCGGGCCCGGGCGAGGCGTACGCGGTTGGCGTACTCCAGCGCCTGGAGATGCTGCTCTTGCCCAGCGTCGATCGTGGCCGACTTGCCCATCAGACCTCCCCGCACTACGTGCGATGTCTAGAAAACGAAAACGAACCTGCAGATACCCCGGGCCCCTGAGCCGAGAGCGTGCGAGCGGGTGGGCCAGACACGCGCTTCCGTTGCTTGAGGCCGGGGCCCATCAAAACACCGTCCCACGCCGAGCGTCAACATCGGTTCCGGGGCTCCCGGTCGCTAAGAGCGGTCTTTTCGTGGGTAAGGTGAGAGCGCATGCGCTCGACGAAGATCGTCGCGACGATCGGCCCCGCCTCGAAGGATCCGGACGTGCTCGAGCAGATGATCGCGGCGGGCATGGACGTCGCGCGGCTGAACTTCGCGCACGGCACGCCGGAGCAGCACGCCGAGATCGCCGCGGCCATCCGGACGGGCGCCGAGCGCGCCGGCCGGGACGTGGCGATCCTGGGCGACCTGCCCGGGCCGAAGCTCCGGATCGGGCCGGTGGCGGGCGGCGTGGCGGAGCTCGCCCGCGACTCGCAGGTGGTCCTCACGCCGCGAGGACGTCGAGGGGACCGCCGAGCGGCTGCCCGTGGCCTGGGAGGGCTTCTCAGAGCTCGTGGACAAGGGCGACGTGCTCTACCTCGCCGACGGCGCCGTGCGGCTGCGGGTGGGCTCCGTGAGCGACGGCGAGGTCGTGACGAGGGTCGAGGTCGGCGGCAGCGTGGCGTCGCGCCAGGGCCTCAACCTGCCGAACGTGACCGTCTCGCTCCCGGCCGTGAGCGAGGAGGACATCGGCCTGATCGACGCCGGCCTCGAGATGGGGGTGGACTTCTTCGCGCTCTCGTTCGTGCGCCGGCGCGAGGACCTCGACCCGGTGCGCGAGCACCTCGCGGCGAAGGACATCCACGTGCCGCTGATCGCGAAGATCGAGAAGCCGCAGGCGGCCGCCAACGGCGAGGAGATCATCGAGGCGGCCGACGGCATCATGATCGCCCGCGGCGACCTCGGGATCGAGCTGCCGATCGAGGAGGTGCCGCTCGTCCAGAAGCGGTTGCTCGCGCTCGCGGGCAGGCACGCGAAGCCGACCATCACGGCCACGCAGATGCTGGAGTCGATGGTGCACTCCACGCGGCCGACGCGCGCCGAGGTGGCCGACGTGGCGAACGCGATCTTCGACGGCACGGACGCGGTGATGCTCTCGCAGGAGACGGCCGTCGGGAAGCACCCCGTGCTCGCCGTGCAGATGATGGCGTCGATCGCGCAGACGACCGAGCGCGAGCTCCCCTACGGCCGCTGGCTCGCGGAGCGCGGGCCGCAGGCGAACAACCAGTACCACGCGATCGCGTTCGGAGCCGTGGGCGCCGTCTACCAGCTCGGGCTCAAGTGCATCGTCTCGCCGACGAACACGGGCACCACGGCAGCGCTGATCTCCGCATACCGGCCGAAGGCGCCCGTGCTCGCGCTGTCGCCTCGCCAGGAGGTCGTGCGCCGCTGCCGGCTGCTCTGGGGGGTGCACCCGCGGCTCAACGAGGAGCCCATGGACACGCTCGACCTGATCGAGGCCTGCGCGCATGTCGCCGAGCGCGAGGGCTTCGCCCAGAAGGGCGACAAGATCGGGATCACGGCCGGCCTTCCCGCGGGCAGCGCCGGCGGCACCAACCTGTTCAAGGTGCACACGCTCGAGGACTAGTGGGGCGCGCCGCGGTGGCGCTCGCGGAAGGCCTTGGCCTTCTCGATGTTGCCGCAGGACTCCATCGTGCACCAGCGCCCTGAGCGGTTCTTCGACCTGTCGTAGAAGGCCCACTCGCACTCCTCGCGCGGGCAGGCCTTGAGCCGCTCCCAGTGTCCGTGCTCGACGGCGGCCGCGACGATCGTCATCAGCCCGGCGATCGCGCCGTCCACGCCCCGGGCGTCGGCCACCAGCTCCGGATCCTTGCCGGGGGTGAAGCGCACGCGCACTCCGGCGCGCCGCACGGCCCGGTCGAGCCGCTCGACCCGCTGCTTGTCGAGCGGCAGCCCGTTGTTCTGGAGGAGCACGGCCCGAAGGCCCTCGCGGACGTCGATCGCCCGCCTCAGGTCTGCCGCGCCGACCTTCGCGCCCCCGTCCATGAGCCCCCGCTCGGCGAACCAGTCGCGCAGCGCCTCCGGGCTCGACAGCTCGTCCTCGCCGCTGTCGACGTCCACGCTGTTGACGAATCGCTGCACGAGGTAGAGCGGCTGCGGGGCCGTCTTGGCGGCTGTCGATTCTCCCGGTGCCATAACTAGCAAAAGAGTTTAGCTAGTTCTCCAAACGTGGTATCATTCCAGCATAACGTTTTAGACGGTTATCTCACAAAGGGTCCGCGGCAAGCGTTTGACACGAAGAGGAGATCGACATGAGCGAGCCAATCACAATCACCCACTCGACCGAAGCGGACGCCCACTCGGTGAGGCGGCTGGCCCTCCTCGACGACCGGCGCCCCCCGCACGGGCCGGCGCTGCTCGCCTACGTCGGCGGCGAGCTGCGGGCCGCGGTCGGGCTGCTCGACGGCCAGGCCGTCGCGGACCCGTTCCACCGGACAGCCGACATCGTCGATTTGCTGCGCCTCCAGGCGCGGCAGGAGGTACTGGCATGAACGCCGCACTCAGCTGGGCGATAGCGAAGTCACAACAGACGCAGGCGGCGCGGCGGCGTAAGTAGCCTCATCCTCGATGAGCGCGCGAGCCTGGGGACTCTTCGCGGCGGTCTCCCTGATCTGGGGGATGCCGTACCTCTTCATCAAGATCGCCGTCGAAGATGTCTCCCCGAGCGTCGTGGCCTGGGGTCGGCTCGCGCTCGCGGCCGCGGTGCTCCTGCCGGTGGCCTGGAAGCTCGGCGCGCTGAGCGGCCTCGGAGCGCGCTGGCGGACACTGACCGTCTTCGCCGCGGTTGAGATGGCCGTGCCGTGGCCCCTGCTCGGCTTCGGCGAGATCCACGTGAGCTCGTCGCTCGCGGCGATCCTCGTGGCGACGGTGCCGCTGTTCGTCGCGCTTCTGGCGACTCGCTTCGACCACTCCGAGCGCCCCACGACCACGCGATTCGTCGGGATGCTGATCGGCCTGGCCGGCGTGGTCGCACTGGTCGGGATCGACATCGGCACCAGGGGCGACGAGCTGCTCGGCGCTGTCGCGATCCTGGTGGTGGCGTTCCTCTACGCGGTCGGCCCGATGATCGTCAAGCGGCGGCTCTCGGACGTGGACCCGCTCGGTCCGGTCGCGGCCTCGCTCGGCATCGCGACCCTCCTGGTGACCCCGTTCGCGCTCGCCGACCTCCCCGACGCCGTGCCGTCCTCCGACACGTTCGCGTCGATCGCCGTGCTCGGGCTGCTCTGCTCGGCGCTGGCGTTCCTCCTCTTCTTCCGGCTGATCGCCGAGATCGGCCCCGGCCGGGCCACGGTGATCACCTACATCAACCCCGTCGTCGCGCTCGCGCTGGGCGTGGCGATCCTCGACGAGAGCGTCACCACGGGCGTCGCGGTGGGCCTGCTGCTGATCCTGGCGGGCTCCTGGCTGTCGACCGACGGCCGCGTGCCCCCGGGCCTCGCGGCCCTGGCGGAGCGCGTACGCACGCGCTCTGCACGAGGTTCAGAGGCCCCCGGCTAGAGGAACCTCCACCGTTTGCGCTACCCCGGTGGACGCTCGCGCGCGATCGGCGCTAGGGTCTGCGCGTCGCGGGGGGTTGGGAAGCTAAGGGAGGAGTTCTCAGGATGAGGTTTCGCGGGGCAGTTGTCGCGCTCACCGCTGTGTTCGTGCTCGCTTTTGCCGGGTCCGCATCGGCCGACATCGGGCTCAACGCCTACAAGGCGAAGGCGCGCGGCGCCGCTGAGCTGCGCGAGCTGAAGCGGCAGGGCTTCGACATCACGGAGGGCCAGCGCAGGGGCGGGATCGAGATCATCGCCACCAAGCGGCAGATCGCGAAGCTGCGCCGCGCAGGCGTCTCGGCCGACGCTGATCCGCGACCGCCGCGGGCGGACCTCGCGCCGGGCGGCGGCCGCGCAGGCGGCCGGCGGCTGGAAGGTCTGGCGGCCGTACGCGCGCACCGACATCGCGCTGTCGGACGCCTCCGGGAACCCCACCGTCAACATCAAGACGCAGCTGGAGAGGCTGGCCAACCGCCATCCCGGCATCGCGAAGCTCGCGACGATCGGGCACAGCATCAACGGCCTGCCGATCTATGCGATGAAGGTCACGAAGGGCGCGCGCGTCCACAAGGACGGCAAGCGCCCCGCGGTCCTCTACTCGCTCGATCCAGCACGCGCGCGAGTGGCTCGCGGGCGAGACCGGGCGCCGCACGCTTCGTCTCTTCCTCGACAACTACGGCCGCAACGGAACCGCTCTCGGAACCGACGGCCAGCCCATCGCGGGTGTCTCCTCGCGGGAGCTGACGAGGCTCGTGGACACACGCGAGCTGTGGTTCGTCCTGGTCGCGAACCCCGACGGCTACGACTTCACGTTCACGCCCGAGAACCGGCTCTGGCGGAAGAACCTCCGCAACAACGACGACGACCCCGAGATCACGGCGATCGACGGTGTGGACCCGAACCGGAACTTCCCGACGCGCTGG
The DNA here is from genome assembly GCA_963771715.1 of uncultured Thermoleophilaceae bacterium. Classification (GTDB taxonomy): domain Bacteria; phylum Actinomycetota; class Thermoleophilia; order Solirubrobacterales; family Thermoleophilaceae; genus JACVRW01. The sequence continues at coordinate 118,214 of CAVYUQ010000016.1, read as the reverse complement.
GCCTACGACGACGAGGGCTCGAACAACGAGCGCTCGTCGGAGACCTACCACGGCACGGGACCGGCCTCCGAGCCGGAGACGCAGGCGTTGCTGTCGCTCGTGAACCGCGTGCACTTCACGTCGAACAAGAACGACCACACCTTCGGGCGGCTGCTGCTCTGGCCTCCCGGCTGGCAGGTCGACACGCGCTTCGCCGACGAGCCGATCATGACCGCGCTTGCGGGCGACGACGAGAACCCGGCGATCCCGGGCTTCGACCCGGACGTGGGCGCCGAGCTCTACACGACGAACGGCGACACGAACGACCACATGTACCAGGCCGACCGCGTGCTCTCCTTCACTCCGGAGGGCAGCCCCGGAGTCGGCACGGGCAGCGGCTTCATCTTCCAGGACGTCGAGGCCGACGTTCAGGAGGAGTTCGAGAAGCACGTGCAGTTCGCGCTCGACCTGGCGCGCTCGGCGGATAGCCCGTCACGCCCGGACAGCCACCTCGGCAACAGGGTGCCGAACTTCGTGGTGGACGACTTCCCGACGTCGTACGGGAACCCGCAGACGGTGCAGGTGAACGCCCGCCGCGACCTCGGCAAGATCACACTGAGGTACCAGGTGAACGGCGGCGCCGTTCAGACGAAGCCGACCAGCGAGTGGCAAGGCGGCCTGCGCTACGGCGACGAGGGCGACTACTGGTACCACCGCATGCGCGGAGTGGTCACCGGCACCGAGGCCGGCGACAGCGTGAAGGTCTGGTTCACCGCGAAGGGCGGTCGCGCGAGCGACTCCTTCACCTACGAGGTGCGCTCGGACTCGAACGCCGACGTGCTGGTGCTGGCCGTGGAGGACTACAGCGGCAACAGCGCGTTCCCGCCGTACGCCGACCCGACGCAGCCCGAACTACCTCGACTACTACACCGCCGCGCTGGGCGGCACGCCCGCACGACGTGTACGACTACGACGCGGAGGACCGCAAGGCGCCGCGATCCGCTCGGCGTCCTGAGCCACTTCGACGCCGTGATCTGGTACACGGGCAACGACAACGTCACGCGTGCCGGTCCGACGCCGGGCGTGGCGGACCTGGAGGCGCACCGCACGATCACCGCGGTGCGTGACTTCGTCAACGAGGGCGGCCGGGTCGCGCTTCAGGGCGTGAACGCCGGCCGGCAGTACGACCTCGTGGAGTACCCGCAGGAGGGCTTCCCCGCCTCGACATGCGACGGCGACCTCCTGACCACCGACGGCGGCAAGTGCCAGCCGCTCTCGAACGACTTCGCCCAGTACTACCTGGGGTCGTACGTGCGAGCGGACGGCGGCGGCCAGGACGAGGACGGGAGCATCTTCCCGGTCCACGGTCTGACGCTCACCGCTGGACGGCTGGGACGCGACGCTGAACTCCGAGCGACGACAGCGCCAGCAACCACTCGTTCGCTGGGGATCGAGACGGGCACGCACCTGGTCACGTCGAGCATCCTGGATCCGGCCGTGTACCCGCAGTTCGCGAGCGAGCAGGCGGCCGACTGGGTGACCGACGGCGACAAGCCGTTCGACCCGCACTCGGGCGAGTGGTACATGACCTCTCAGAACATCAACGAGGGGTACAAGCGCCTGCGCAGGACGATCGAGGTGCCCGCGGGCGCGACCGCGCGACCTGTCGTTCTTCACCTCGTACAACACGGAGCCCGATTGGGACTTCGTGTTCGTGGAGGCGCAGACGCTGAACGACCAGGGCGAGGGCAACGGCGACTGGGACACGCTGCCCGACAGCAGCGCGACTCCTCACACGACCAACGAGACCGGCGCCAGCTGCGACTCGGGCTGGACGGAGGAGCTGCACCACCACCTCCGCCACTACATGGACCTACGACCCCGACGCCAACGGCGGTGCGCGGCGGCTGCACGCCCACCGGCACGACCGGTGACTGGAACGCCGCCACCGGCAACTCCGGCGGCTGGCAGGAGTGGAAGATCGACCTGTCCGCCTACCAGGGGCAAGCGGTCGAGATCTCCATCGTCTACGCGACCGACTGGGGCACGCTGACGGTGCCGGGCATGCTCGTCGACGACACGAAGGTGACCGTCAACGGCGTGACCACGCACGAGACGGACTTCGAGACCGACGAGGGCGGCTGGGAGATCCCGGGCGCGCATCCGGAGGGACCGTCGTCCAACCTGAACGACTGGATCCGCTCGCGGCGGATCTTCGAGGACGCCGCGGTCACGAAGTCGGCCTTCGGCCTGTTCTTCGGATTCGGGCTCGAGGGCGTGGACGGTGAGGCCAACCGCCAGGACCTGATGGAGCGGACGCTCAGCTACCTGCTGGCCGGCTAGCCGACCGGCGGAGCGGCATTCTCGACCGCGCTCTTGACGCCTTCGAAGGCGTCGAGGGCGCGGTCGAGGTGCTCGCGCTCGTGCGTGGCCATGACGCTGGTGCGCAGCAGCGCGCCGCCGCGCTGCACGGCCGGGTAGATCGCGACGTTCACGTACACGCCGGCGTCGTAGAGCGCCTTCCAGAGCATCACGGCCTTCCAGTCGTCGCCCACGAGGACGGGCACGATCGGCGTGATGACGTCCGAGCCGTCCGGCAGCGCGATCGGCTCCATCACGTGGTAGCCGCGCTCGGCCAGGCCGGCGTGCAGGTAGCGCGCGTTGTCGAGCACCCTCGCCATCAGCTCGGGTCCCTCGTCGGAGCGGATGATCTGGAGCGCGCCGAGCGCCGCTCCGATCGCGGCGGGCACCGCCGCGGCGGTGAACATGAACGAGCGCGACTGCACGCGCAGGAAGTCGATGACGTCCGCGGGGCCGGCGATGAAGCCGCCGCAGGAGGCGAGCGACTTCGAGAAGGTGCCCATTCGCAGGTCCACCTGGTCCTCGACGTCGAACAGCTCGCAGGCGCCCGCGCCGCGCGCGCCGAGCACGCCGACGCCGTGGGCCTCGTCGACCATCAGCCGCGCGCCGTGCTTGCGGCAGAGCGCCACGATGTCCGGCAGGGGGGAGAGGTCGCCCTCCATCGAGAAGACGCCGTCCACGACCACGAGCACGCCGCCGCCGTCGCCCTCCGCGCGCTTCAGCATCGACTCGAGCTTGTCGAGCCGGTTGTGGCGGAAGGGGCGGATGCGCGCCCGCGACATCGACACCGCGTCGAGGATCGAGGCGTGGTCGCCCGAGTCGCAGATCACGGTGTCGCCGGGGCCGAGCAGCGTGCCGATCGCGCCGGTGTTGGCGAGGTAGCCGGTCGTGAAGACGAGCGCGTCCTCCGACCCCATGAAGTCGGCCAGATCGCGCTCGAGCTCGAGGTGGAGCGAGAGCGTGCCGTTGAGGAAGCGCGAGCCGGTGAGCCCGGTGCCGAAGCGCTCGAGCGCCTGGCGCGCGGCCTCCTTGACCCGCTCGTCTCCGGTCAGGCCGAGGTAGTTGTTCGAGCCGAGCATGATCCGCTCGTGGCCCTCCATCTCGACCACGGGCCCGGCGGGGCCCTCCAGGACCCGGAAGTACGGCATCAGGTCGTGGTCGCGAGCGGCCTTGAGCTGTTCCACGCGCTCGTGATTGCGCGCCTTGTCGAAAAGATCGATAGCCGTAGGCATATACAGTCCCGCGCCGTGTCAGTCGAGGTGGAGCCCGTCGCCTCGCGCAGAGCGGTGCGCGAGTTCATCGAGCTTCCGTTCCGTCTGCACTCTAACGAGGAGCAGTGGATTCCCCCGCTGCGCATCGAGCGGCATCAATTCCTCACCCCGCGCCTCAACGCCTTCTTCGAGCACGGCGAGGCGCAGCTCTTCCTCGCGCGCCGCGACGGCCGTGTCGTGGGCCGGATCAGCGCCCAGATCGACACGGCCTTCAACGACTTCCAGGAGAACGCCTGGGGGATGTTCGGCTTCCTCGAGCTGGAGGAGGACCTCGACGTGCTGCGCGCGCTGCTCGAGGCGGCCGAGGGCTGGCTGCGCGAGCGCGGCCGCGACCGGATGGTCGGGCCGATGGACTTCACGATGAACGACGAGAGCGGCGTGCTGATCGAGGGCTTCGAGCGCGAGCCGATGATCCGCCAGGCCTGGCACCCGCCCTACTACCAGCGGCTCTGCGAGGAGGCCGGGCTCGAGAAGTGCGTGGACACCTTCATGTGGTCGCTGCACATCACCGGCCGCGAGCGGGTCATGCCGATCATCTGGGAGCTCGCGGAGCAGCTCGAGCCGAAGCACGGGATCCGGATCAGGAAGATGAGCCGGCGCCACCTGCGCCGGGAGCTCGACGCGTTCGCCGAGATCTACAACGAGGCCTGGTCGCGGAACTTCGGCTTCGTGCCGTACTCCAAGTCGGACCTCGACGCGTACGCGCAGGAGCTCCAGCTCGTCTACGACCGCGACTGGTTCATGATCGCCGAGGACGCCGACGGCAAGACCGTGGGCATGGCGATCACGGTCCCGGACGTGAACCAGGTCCTGAAGAAGATGAACGGGCGGCTCCTGCCCTTCGGCTGGTGGCACTACCTCACGAAGAAGCGCACGATCGACCGCTGCCGCGTGGGGTTCCTGGGCGTGAGGCCGGCCTATCAGCACACCGGCGTGGCCGCCGGCCTGTACGCGGAGCACTTCGACATGGCCGCCGCGACGAGGGTGAAGGGCGGCGAGATGGGCTGGATCCTCGAGACCAACAAGGCGATGAACCGCGCCATGGAGGCGATGGGCGGCGAGATCGTGAAGAAGTACCGGGTGTATGAGCGGGTGCTCTGATACGTTGGCCGCCTTGGCGGACGAGGCGGCACTTCCGGACCCCGAGCACGAGGCGGACGTTCGTCCGCTGCCCGTGCTCGCCGAGGCGCGGCCGATCGAGCGCCGCGTGGAGGTGTCGCTGCCGGCCGCGGTCGCCGCCGCGACCGGCGGCTTTCTGCTCGGCGTTGCCACCTTCATCCTCGTGCGGGTGCTCCGCCGCCCCAAGCCCGTCGCGCTGCGGCTGGGCGGCGGCCGCGGCCGGGGTAAGAAGGTCGACGTGGCCGGCACGCGCTCGTTCCTGGTCGACATCCACCTCCTGAAGGACCGCTAGCCGCCGCAGCGGTCAGCCGCGCGCCAGACGGCGCTCGAGCGACCGCAGCCTCCGCTGCGCGCTCGACTCCGCGGCGCGAAGCGCATCCTGCGCGCGGCGGTAGGCGCCGGCGTCCGAGGCCCGGGCGGCCGCCGCCAGCGTGCGATACCCGCGTGCGGCCGAGCGAAGCGCCGCGGCGAGGGCCGCCGTCGCATCCTCCATGGCCGGTCCCGGCTCGAGGCCGTCCACCTGCCGCGCCACGCGGGAGTAGTCGTCCGCGAGCGCGCCGGCCGCGGCTGCCTGGCCGTCGGCGTCTCGCGCCTTCGCGAGGCGTTCCCGCTCACGTCGCAGCGCGCGGTTCAGGCCGCTCACGATCCGCTCCGTCGCCTGCGCCATCTCGGGCGTGCCGCCGAGCGGGCGCGGCTCTCCCCGGAGCAGCTCGACGCTGTCCACGACCCGCTCGCAGTCGCGGCCGAAGCGCTCGCCCTCCGTGGCGGGGGCGTAGCAGGCGGCCGTCACGACGCCGTCGCTCATCGGCGCGGCGTAGAGCGTCAGCGAGCGATCGAAGCCGCTGACGGCCGTGTCGCGGTAGCGCAGGGCGGACAGGTCGCCCACCCGCACCCGGTCCGGTGTGGGCAGATCGCCGCTCACGCTCTGCCTGAGCTGCTTCGGCAGCAGCGTCGGGCCCGTGGCGCTCGTGGTGCCCATGCTGATCCCGCTGGCGGGACGCGCCGTGTCGGCGAGCGCGACGGGGTCGGTCATGTCGAGCCCGGGGATCGCGGGCACCGCGGCCGAGGCCACGCGCTCCCAGCTCCGGGGTGCGTTGACCGAGACGACGCCATTCGAGGCCGAGACCGGCAGCTCGTCCGTGTTCGGGTCGTCGTCCCCGCTCCGGCCGGCGACGAACGCGCCGGCGGCGGCGAGCGCGAGCGCGACCACCCCGATAACGGGGGCGAGGCGAGTGCGCCGGCGCCGCAGCGTCGGCACCGTGGTGGGCGTCGCCGGCGCGGACTCCGTCGCCGGCGCGGACTCGGGCGCGGGCGGCTGGGGCGCGACCACCGTCGTTCTCGCCGCGGGACGCGCGCGGGTGGTGATGGCCGCCCGTCCCTCGAGCACCGATGCCGCGCGCTCGATGAGCTCGCCCGCGCTCGCCGGCCTGTTCGCGGGCTTCTTGGCCATCCCGGCGGCGATCACCTCGTCGATCTCCTCCGGTAGGTCGTCGCGCAGGGCGGTCACCCTCGGCGGCGCGTCCGACACCTGCGCGTAGAGCACCGCGGCCTCCAGCCCGCGCGGGAACGGGACCGACCCCGTGAGGCACTCGTAGAGCACGGCGGTCAGCGCGTAGACGTCGGCCGGTGCGCCGGACGGCTCGCCGAGGATCTGCTCCGGCGCGGCGTAGTGGATCGTCCCGACGAAATGCCCGCTGCGCGTGAGCGCGCTGTCCGCGTCGGCCCGGACGAGGCCGAAGTCGGCCAGATACGGATAGTCCCCGGCCGCGATCAGGATGTTCTGGGGCTTCACGTCCCGGTGGACGACCCCAACCCGGTGGGCGGCGTCGAGCGCGCCGGCCACCGGTCGCAGCAGGCGCACGGCGCGTGCTCCGTCGAGCCCGCGCTTGTCGATCAGCTCCTTGAGGTTCGGACCGTCGACCAGGCGCATCGCAAGGAAGAGCCCGTTGTCGAGCTCGCCCGCCTCGTAGACCGTCACGACGTGGGGGTGGTCCAGCGCGGCCTGAAGCCGCCCCTCGCGCTCGAAGCGCTCGACGAACGCGTCGTCGTGGCTCAGCTCGCTGTAGACGACCTTGAAGGCCACCCGCCGGCTCAACCGGAGCTGGGTGGCCTCGTACACCTCGCCCATGCCGCCGCGCCCGAGCAGGCGCTCGATGCGGTAGCCCCTGATCTCAGTCCCCGCCTCAAGCACCCGCCCGAGGCTATCGGCGCGGGCGATTCGCCGGCTGAGGTGGCGGGTTACCCCGATCGGCCCTAGTGTCAACCGAATGGGGCGCCCCCTCCATCCGAGGTTCGCTGTGCTGATCGCCGCGGTCGTCTGCGCGCTCGCGCTCGCGCCGGCCGTCCACGCGGCGAACGACGACTACGACGACCTCAACGGCGTCACGCTCGGCGACACGCCCTACAGCTCGGTGATGCCGTTCGTCGCGCCGATGCAGAACTTCGACAACTTGACGTTCGACGCGGACCCGGAGTACGCCGCGAGTCCGCAGGCCTACGCCGGGTGTGCGGCCTGGGGCTGGCGCAGTGCTTGGGTGCGCTTCGCCACGGCCGTGGAGGGCCTCGTATTCGTGAGCGTGGATTCGAGCGCCGCGCCCGGATACGACGTCTTCTACAACGTCTACATCGTCCCCACCTCGGTTCCGCCGGGCAGCGCGAGCATGAGCCAGCTCACCGAGACCGCCTGCCACAACTCGAATCACGGCCCGCCCAACGAGGACTACAGCTTCGGGCACGAGATCCCCGCGAACCAGACGATCTATGTACAGGTCATGTCCGTCTGCGCCGACAGCACCCTAGTCGTTGACATATGCGACGAGATGGAGCAGGACGCCGCGCCCGGTGGGCCGACCCAGCTCAGCGTGCGCTTCACCCCCGACAACACGGACAACGACGGCGCTCCCGACTCGCTCGACGACTGCGTCGGAACGCCAGGGCCCGTCCGCGGGTGCCCCGACGCCGACGGCGACGGGGTGGGGGAGCCCGCGGACGCCTGTCCGGGCGTCAAGGGGAGTCGCGCGGACGGCTGTCGCGTGCCCGACGAGGACGGTGACGGCTACGCCGCCGATGCCGCGGACCTGCGCCTGCGCGACTGCGACGACGACGATCCTTCGGCCAACCCCGGCAAGCCGGAGATCCGCGGAAACGACGTCGACGAGAACTGCGACGGCCTGAAGGCCTTCGACGCCGACGGCGACAACTGGGACGACGCCCCCGGGCCCGACTGCGACCCGGGCAACCGGCGCATACATCCGGAAGCGCGCGACAGGCCCGAGACCAGGGCGGACGAGAACTGCGACGGCCGCAACGCGAGGTTCCCGCGTGTCACCAGCCAGGTCTCGCCGCTCTACCTCGACATCCGCGGCCGCACGGTCGGCTTCGCGCAGTTCAAGGTCCTGCCGGCACGAAGGGGCGACCGCGTGCGCATCGAGTGCGAGGGCGGCGGCTGCCCGTATTCCGCCAAGACCTACACGTTCCGGCGCTCGCGGTCGGAGATCGTCGTGGGCAAGGAGTTCCTGCCCCGGATCCTGAAGCCCGGCGCCAGCGTTACGGTGAAGATTCTCCGCAGGGGTCACATCGGCCGGGCGGTCCGCTACACGATTCGCAGCGCGACCGGCAAGCCGAACATCCAGAGGCGCTGCCTGCCGCCGGGCAAGACCGGGCCGCGAGGCGCTGCTGATGGCCTCCCGCCGATCGTGGGCCGCGCTCGCGGCGCTCGTGCTGCTGGTGGCGGCGGGCGCGTTCGCGGCCGGCCGGATGACGCGTCCGGAGGCGGCGGCCGACGCCGGGGGCCACCACACTCTCGGAATCGTCCGTCGACGTGTCGATTCCGGCGCTCGCGGTGAGAGGGCGGGTGCCGGCGCTGAAGGGAAGCGCCGGCGGAGGCGGCGCCCTCGGCGGGGGGAGAGCCGCCGCGGCGTCCGGCGGTTCGCCGTCCACGGGCAGCACCGGATCGGGTGGCGCTCCCACCGGCGGCGGGGGCGGCGGGGGCCCTCCGAGACGCCGGAGATCGTCGGCGGCGGGGTCGATTGACGCGAGCATAGACTCGCGGGCGTGGCGGGAACCCGAGCGCTCGTCGTAGAGGAGGACGTCGTACCGGTGGGCCCATACAGGCTCCCGGGGCCGGGGCGCGACGGGGTGATGGTCGCGCGCGACGGGGCGCTCACGCGGGCGCTGTGGATCGGGGAGGAGGTCGCGACCGTGCGCGCCTGGGCAGTATCCGGCGCCGTGCGGATACGCGCCGAGGCGGACTCGCCCGAGGCCGCCGCGGGCGCGGTCGAGCGCATGCGCTTTGCCCTCGGCACCGATCACGACCTGGGTGAGTTCCAGCGCCGCTTCCGCTGGGACCCGCTGATCGGGCCGGTGATCCGGCGAAAGCCGTGGCTGCGGCCGCGGCGCCGGCCGGAGCCCTTCGAGGCGCTCGCATGGGCGGTCTGCGAGCAGCTGATCGACTCCGGCCGCGCCGCGGCGATCCAGCGCCGGATCGTGCGCCGCCACGGGCGCCGGAGCGCATGCGGCACGCTCACGGCGCCGCCCACGGCGGCGTGGCTGGCCGGCCGCTCGCCGGCGGAGCTCGACGCCTGCGGGCTCGCGCCCAAGCGGTCGATCGCGCTGGTCCGCGTTGCGCGAGAGGTGGCCTCCGGCCGCGCCGACCTGAGCCAGCACGAGCCCGCCTGGCGGCGCCTGCGTCAGGTCCCGAACATCGGCAACTGGACGCTCGAGATGCTCGCGGTGGCCGGCCAGGGCCGCGACGACCAGCTGCCGGCGCTCGACGTGGCCTACCTGAAGTTCGTGGGACTCGCGGCCGGCCTCGGCCGCCGCGCCACCGAGGACGAGGTGCGCGAGTTCTTCGCTCCCTACGGTGAGTACGCTGGTCTTGCAGGCTGTTACGCCCTACAGCGGAGGTTCCACCGATGACCGAGAAGCTCGAGAAGACGGACGCCGAGTGGCGCGAGGAGCTCTCGCCCGACCGCTTCCACGTCCTGCGCGAGAAGGGCACCGAGCCGCCGTTCACCGGCGCCTACACCCACTCGAAGGCCGACGGCATGTACCGCTGCGGCGCCTGCGGCGCCGAGCTGTTCAGCTCCGACACGAAGTTCGACTCGGGCACCGGCTGGCCGAGCTTCACCGAGCCGGCGGTGGCCGACGCCGTGGAGCTGCACGAGGACCGCAGCCTCGGAATGGTCCGCACCGAGGTGACCTGCGCCCGCTGCGGCGGCCACCTGGGCCACGTCTTCCCGGACGGCCCCGGCCCGGGCGGCCAGCGCTACTGCATCAACTCGCTGTCGCTGGACCTGGACGAGAACGCTTCGTAGCCAGAAGGCCGTAGACGACCAGGTCGAGGTAGCGCTCGCCCACACGCTCGGCTTCGCGCAGGACGCCCTCCTGCTCGAAGCCGAGCCGCTCAGGGATCGCGCGGCTGCGGAGGTTGTCCTCGGCCGCGCGTATCTCCACGCGGTGGAGCCCCCACTCGCCGAAGGCGTGGTCGACCAGGGCTCGCACGGCGCTCGTCATCAGCCCGCGGCCCTGGTGCGCCTCGGCGAGCCAGTAGCCGATGCTCGTCGAGCGGGCGACCCAGTCGACGCTCGCGAAGCCGGCGGCGCCGGCGATGCGGCCGTCGAGAACGAGCGCCGTCTCGAAGCCGTTGTTCTCGGCATGCCGGCGCATCGTCGTCCGGATGAAGGCAAGCGTGCCCTCGAGCGTCTGGTCGGCCGCCCACGGCATCCACTCGGCGAGGTAGTCCCGGTTGGCGTCGACGAGGCCGTGGAGCTCCTCGGCGTCGGTCTCCTCGAGCAGGCGCAGATGGCAATCGTCGGACAGCGGGAAGCGCACAGCGACATAATCGTCAAAACGCCAAGCCAGGAGGAAGGACGATGGCTCTTACGATCGGCGACAACGCCCCGGACTTCGAGGCCGATACCACGGAAGGCAAGATCAGCTTCCACGACTGGGTCGGTGACTCCTGGGCAGTGCTGTTCTCGCATCCCAGGGACTTCACCCCCGTCTGCACGACCGAGCTGGGCTACATGGCCAGCATCAAGCCGGAGTTCGACAAGCGGGGCGTGAAGGTCATCGGGCTGTCCGTCGACCCCGTGGACAACCACTCGAAGTGGGCCGGCGACATCGAGGAGACGCAGGGCCACGCCCCTAACTACCCGATCATCGGCGACTCCGACTTCAAGGTGTCGAAGGCGTACGGGATGCTCCCCGCCGACGTCGAGGGCGACCCGACCGAGCGCACGCCGGCCGACAACCAGACGGTGCGGAACGTCTTCGTGATCGGCCCGGACAAGAAGATCAAGCTGATCCTCGTCTATCCGATGACGACCGGCCGCAACTTCGACGAGGTGCTGCGCGTGATCGACTCGCTCCAGCTCACGGCGAAGCACCGCGTGGCGACGCCCGCCCAGTGGAACCAGGGCGACAACGTGATCATCGCCGGCTCGGTGAACGACGAGGAGGCGAAGGAGATCTACCCGGACGGCTGGGAGTCGCCGCGGCCCTACATCCGGATCGTGCCGCAGCCGAACTCGAACTGAGTCAGAGCCCGGCGCCGGGCAGCAGCTCGTTGTTGAACGACGCCCCCGGGTCCGGCGGGTTGTCCAGCAGCTGGTTGTCCTTCATCCATGCCGAGAACTCGTCCCACTGGGCCGGGTCGTGCCAGCCGAAGGGCTTGGCCCTCCGGCGGGAAGAACAGCGGCAGCGTCACCTTCACGACGGCTCGCTGGAGCTCCGGGTCGAGGTCGGGGTTCGCCTCGAGCAGGCCGTCGATCGCCTCGTCCGGGTTGCGGCGCAGGTCGCGCGTTCCGCGTGACACGGCTCCGATGAAGGCGCGGATCTTGTCGCCATCGCGCTCGAGCGCGGATTCGTTGGCCACCAGCACCAGCTCGTTGTAGCTCGGAACGCCGGCGTCCTCGATGCGGATGATCCGCGGGCGCTTGCCGCGCAGCTTCAGCTCCTGGCCCTCGTAGTTCCAGAACGCGCCGAGCGCCGCGTCGATCCTCCCTGTGATCAGCGCGGCGCTGAAGCCGAAGCCGACGTTCCTGACCTTCACCGATGCCGGGCCAACGCCCGCCTCCGACATGATCGCGCGCAGGTAGGCCTCCTGGTAGTCGATCCCCGCCGTGCCGACCGTCTTCCCCTTCAGGTCGGCCGGGCTCGCGATCTTCGCGTTCGGCAGCGAGATGATCGACGTGAGCGGCTCCTGGACGATCGCCGCCACGCTCACCACGTCGAGCCCCTGGTCGCGTGCCCGCAGGACCTCCGGCTCGTACGAGATCGCCAGGTCCACGCGTCCCGCCGCCACCTGCTTGATCGGGGCGGCCGGGTCCGGCGGCTGGCGGATCTCCACGTCGAGGGCGGCCTGTTCGAAGTGCCCGCCGGCCTCCGCCGCATAGATCCCGGCGTGGTCGGCGTTCGGGAAGTAGTCGAGCATCAGCTCCACGCGCTTCGAGCCGGTCGGCTCGAGCACGTCCTCCTTCTCGCCGCAGGCCGCCAGCAGCAGGGCCGCGCACAGGAGCGGCGCGACGACGCGGGTCATACGGGCTTGTCCTTTCGGTTCCATGGGCACATCAGTCGCTCCGCCAGCACGGCGAGCAGGAACAGCGCGATCGCCATCGCCGACAGGAGCACGGTCCCGGCGTAGAGGCGGCCGGTCTGGAGCTGGTTGTTGGCGTTGAGCACGAGCCTGCCAAGTCCCTCCTGGCCGCCCGCCCACTCGCCAAACACAGCACCTATCACCGACACCGTAGCGGCCACCTTCAGTCCGCTGAACAGCGAAGGGAGCGAAGCGGGCAGCTCCACCGAGCGGAGCGTGCGCAGCCGCGACGCGCCCATGCTGCGCATGAGCTTCAGGAGCTCGGGCTCCACCGAGCGCAGGCCGTCGAGCAGGTTGACGGTGATCGGGAAGAAGCAGATCAGCGCGACGATCGCGATCGTGGGCCGCATGCCGAAGTCGAACAGGAGCACGAAGATCGGGGCGAGCACGACGATCGGCACCGCCTGGGAGGCCACGAGCAGCGGGTAGGCGGCGTCGCGGAGCGGGCGGAACAGGTGCATGGCCACTCCGAGGCCGCCCCCGACCACGACCGCCAGCGCCAGGCCGAGCAGCACCTCCGCGAGCGTCGACCTGGCGTTGCCCCAGAGGAGCGACCAGTCGTCCACCAGCGCCTCGAAGGTCTCGACTGGCGAGGCGAGCGTGAGGTCGTCGACCGAGTCGAGCGAGGCCACTCCCTGCCAGGCGAGCAGGAACAGGAGCACGAGCAGCGCGGACAGCCAGTACCTCATGCGGCGAGCGCCTCCAGCGCGCGGCGCTTGACCGCCGTGAAGTCCGGGCTCGTCACGTCGCGCGGCCGGGCGAGCTCCACGGGTATCTCGGCGACCACCCGTCCCGGGCGCGGCGAGAGCACCACGACGCGGTCCGCGAGGAAGATCGCCTCCTCGGTGTCGTGCGTCACGAGCAGCACGGTCCGCGGCTCCTGCTCCAGCGCCTCGGCGAGCCAGCGCTGCATCGCGGCGCGCGTGATCGAGTCGAGCGCGCCGAACGGCTCGTCGAGCAGCAGCACGGGACGGCCGGGGAGGAGGGTGCGCAGGAACGCCACGCGCTGGCGCATCCCGCCGGACAGCTCCGCCGGCTCCGCCTCCTCGAACTCGGCGAGCCCGAAGCGCTCGAAGAGCGGCTCCGCCCGCCGGCGCGCCTCGGCGGCGCGCACGCCCTGGCACTCGAGCGCGAGGGCGGCGTTGCCGAGCGCGTCGCGCCACGGCAGGAGCAGGTCGCGCTGGGGCATGTAGGCGCAGGAGGCGCGGCGTGCGGCCGCGTCCGTCGCGCCCTCGACGGAGACAACGCCCTCGTCCGGCTCCTGGAGGCCCGCCATCAGCTCGAGCAGGGTCGACTTCCCGCAGCCGGACGGCCCGACCACGGCCAGCACCTCGTCCTGCCGGGCCGACAGGTCGATGCCCGCGAGCGCCGTGACCCTCCGGTACCGGCGCGTGACGTTCGCTAACGAAAGAGGCTCCGTTGCAGGAGCCTCGGCCTCGGTCCGCATCGCTCCCTCCGCGGGCATTACCCCACAGGTTCAAAGGGTCGGCGCCGGTCTCCTGAGCACCATCTCAGCCCGCATCCGCGAGCCCCCCTGTTGGCTGGCCCTGAGCGTACTAATCGAAAGCCGGCCACGTATGCCCGGGGGCGCGCGTAGGAGGTGCGAGAGTTTCGAGATGCCCGACTGGACGAAGAAGAACGTCGACGATCTACGCGATGTCAGCCCGCAGGATGCTCACATTGCCGTGGCGGTTTACGCGGGAGGCTCTGCGATCGCCCGAGCTCGGCGTGAGCCGCTTCACCTACGACCCGGGTGCCCGCATGCCGTGGGGTCACCGGCATCGTGTGCAGGAGGAGGCCTACCGTGATCTGCATCGGTGGCCGGAAGCCCAAGGGAGGCGACACCGAGCGGTTCGAGGACTTCTGGGACTGATCGGCTCGACGTCGGGCAGCGTGCGTCGCTGATCAGAAGAGCCGCTTAGGACGAAACCGGGCAGCGCGATAGCCGGGTGACCGAGCTTCGACCGCTTTGCGCTTGTCACGCGAAGCGACACTCCCGCCGCGCTGTCGGGGAGTGCTCCTTTCATGGGGAAGCGGCACTCTCAGTGACGGCCGGCCGCGAGTGCTGCATCACGCGAAGGGAGCACTCAGTGCAAGTGATGGCCCGCTGTCGCGTCTGCCTCGAAGCGACAGCGACACGCGGGTCGAGCGCGCTGCGCGCTGGTCACGGTTTGCCCGGGCGCGCGCGTTCGCTTATCCGGCCCCTCTGGGCCGGGCACCTCAGCCGACTTCGTCCTCGAGCAACGCTCGAACCTTGCGCAGGGCGTTGTCGTCGGCTCGGGTCAGGAGAGAGACCACCAGGCCGATCTCGGCGGCCCGGCTTTCGCCCGGGCGCTCATGGGTCGCCTGTTGCCAGTCCTCATCCTCGTCGGGGGGACCGCCGAGTGCCCTTCGTCGTGCTTCGCGGATCCTGCTGGTGAACTCGACGAACACCGGCTCGCCGTCAAGCGGGTCGATGACCGCGAAGTCCTGTCGATACCCCTGAGGCGAGATCCTTTCGACCTCACCTTCCGCACCGTAGGCATCCAGCACATTTCGCATCTGCCCAAGCGCAGGAGTGCGTTTGCCGACTTCGATGAGGCGCAGGTACTCAGAAGAGAGCCCGAGTTTGGCCGCCGCATCAGCTCGGGAGAGACCAGCCTTCCATCGCAGGCGCTCTAGCAACTCCCCGAAGCGGGGGTTGTCTGGCTTGCCTGGCCCGACGACCCAGCCCGCCGGCGACGGCTCGCCGATGTAGTCCTCCGCCGGCGTATGGGGATCATTCACGCCTTCCAGCATACCAACAATTAATGACTATTGGTCGCACTTCGACTTGCGGAGAGCGTTGAAATCGGATAAGCTCCAACAACTACCCGTTCAAACGAATTGTTGGAGTTGATCGCATGGAGATTGATCGCATCCCGGGAGTACGCCGGTTCTTCGACGAGATGGCCCCCAAGCAGGCTGATCCGACGAAGGTGCGGGTTGCCAGGGAGGTCCTTCGCTGGTCCTCGGTGGTCGCTTGGGCAGCTTTTGGTGCGGTGATCGTGCTGGGAGCCGGCGCGGAACCGTCGGCCTCACGACAGGTCTGACGATCGGCAAGTCGGTTTCTCGGGTGCCAGGGGCGCAACGCACGCATTGCACAAGGCCCGCAAGCGCGAGGGCGTCAGCGGCGCCGCTCCTTTCGCCGGTTAGCGACGGCCTCGAGCGGCGAGGCGAGGAGTGTCGCTATGCGCGAGACGCAAGAGTCCCTGGCAGGCTCCGACGTCGCTCCCGCATCCATGGGGAAGGGGCACTCTCGATTGGACCGAACGCGCAATACCGCCAGTGCCGGAAGCACGCGAAAGGAGAAGCCCCGGTTGGGATAGCGAGGACGCTGACGGATACCTCAAGAGTCCGATTAGCGCGGGCTGGCGGGTGCGGCGGTCAAGCGGGGTCGAGCACGACGAGGGTGAAGGTCGCGGCGGTCGCCCCCGGGTTGGCGTACACGTGGGGCCATGTCGCATCGAACCAGGCGCTGTCGCCAGCGGGTATCTCGACGTGGTTTTCGCCGACATCGAGCGCGACGGTGCCGGTCTGGACGGTGAGCAGCTCGAGCGATCCGGGGCGGTGCGGTTCGCTGCTGCGTCGATCGCCGGGTGCCAGGGTCCACGACCAGAGCTCGATCGCCTCGTGACTGACGAGTAGACGCGCAGCGCCCCCGGCGGGTGTGGACCACAGGGTCGTCGCGTCCTGTGCCGCTACGACTCCGACCGGCTCGGTCTCCGGCTCCTCTGACAGGAGCTCGGTGAGCGTGACGCCGAGCGCGGCGCTGAGCTTGAGCAGGGTGGCGAGACTCGGGTTCGCGTCGGCGTGCTCGATCTGGACGAGCAAGCGGCGGCTGACGGTGCTGCGGGCCGCGAGCTCGTCAAGCGTCCATCGGCGTTGGGCCCGCGCGGTTCGTACGCGGTTGCCGATCCCGGCCGTGACGCGCTCCTGGCTGACGCTCATACCTAGTGCACTATAGTGCCTTCTATGGTGCACAGTGCGCAGGTAGAGCCGGAGACGTGGGCCGTGATGGCGGGCCGCGGGGCGCCGGGCGCCGGGACGCCGCTGAGCGTTCCTCCGGTGCTGGCATCGAACTTCGAGCTCGGCTCCGGGCGGGCGTACAGCCGCGACGACGCGACACCGACTTGGGAGGCGTTCGAGGAGGTGCTCGGCGGCCTGGAGGGCGGCCAGGCCGTCGCGTTTGCCTCGGGTATGGGCGCGATCGCGGCGGTCTTTGACCTGTTGTCCGTTGGCGCGACCGTGGTGCTTGGCGACGACTGCTATCAGGCTGTCGCGGCTCTGGCCGCCGCCGGTGGCGCCCAGGGCCGGTGGCGCGTGGTCCGCGTCGGCGTCGAGGACACCTCGCGCTGGCTCGAGCTCGCCGCCGACGCCGACCTGCTGTGGCTGGAATCGCCATCGAACCCACTGCTGGCGGTCGCTGACCTGCCCGCCATCTGCGCCACACGGCGCAAGGCGGACGCGTTGATCGTGGTCGATAGCACGTTCGCTACGCCGCTGGTCCAACGGCCGCTTGAGCTGGGCGCCGACCTGGTCGTGCACTCGGCCACCAAGTACCTGGGCGGCCATTCCGACCTGCTGCTCGGAGCGCGTGGTCGCGGCGTCCGACGAGTGCGTCCACCGATTGCGCGAACGACGCACGCTGGCCGGAGCCACGCCCGGCGCGCTCGAGACTTACCTTGCCGTCCGCGGCATGCGGACACTGGCGCTGCGGCTCCAGCGTGCGAGCGCGACCGCTGCCGACCTCGCTGAGCAGCTCGCCGCGCACGCGGAGGTGGCGGTCGTGCGCTACCCGGGCCGCCCCGACCATCCGACCCACGCAACGGCGCGGAGCTTCATGTCCGGCTTCGGCGCCGTTGTGTCCTTCGACGTCGAGGGCGGGGCCGAGCGCGCCGACGCCGTCTGTCAATCGGTGCGGATCATCCGCCATGCCACGAGCCTGGGCGGCGTCGAGTCGACCATCGAACGCCGAGCCGCGATTGCCGGCCAGACGCACCTACCGCCCGGACTGCTGCGGCTCAGCGTCGGCTGCGAGCATCCCGACGACATCCGGCGCGACCTCCAGCAGGCCCTCACGCCATGACCGCTCACGACCTCATCGACCTCGTAGCCGAGCTCCTGCACGAACCCCCAGGCGAGCTCCGGGACGCGGGCGTTACCAACGAGCTCAACCTCCAGGGCTGGCTCGGCGCGCGCAATCTCCGTCTGGTCAGCGCCGATCCCCGCGGACCAGAGATCTCACCCGGCTTCTGGATCGCCGAGCACCACGACGGCCGCTGCGTGCTGATGTTCGACGAAAGCCCGTACGGCGCGAGCGCGCCCGTCGATGTCTCACCCAACGAGTTGCGCCGAGCCCTCGTGCTTGCCCCGTTAGATCCAGCGCGCCCTTCCGGCACCATGCCGCAGCTAGCGGCCGGCGCCGCCGGCGTCGTCGAAGCCCTGCTCACCGCAGCTCATGCAGAAGCCCCGGTGCAGACCCACAGCAGGGTCGAGCTGCGCGCCGGCCGTGGCATCGTCGGCGACCGCTACTTCGACGGCACCGGCACGTTCTCCGCGAGCGAGAAGCACGGCCAACAACTGACGCTCATCGAAGGCGAAGTCCTCGACGCCCTCGGCGACGAAGGCCTGGAGCTCACGCCCGTCGAGGCGCGCCGCAACGTCGTCACCCGCGGCATCGATCTCAACGCGCTTGTCGGCCAGGAGTTCCAGATCGGAGCTGTGCGCTGCATCGGCCGACGGCTGTGCGAGCCGTGCTCGCATCTTCAGCGCCTCACCGGAGCCGCCCTGCTTCGCGCGATGGTCCACCGAGGCGGCCTCCGAGCCGACATCCTCACGTCCGGAATCGTTCACGTTGGCGACGCCATCGCCGCTTGAGACCCTGCGGCTTCGCATTGCGGAGGCATTACCGATGTGGCTCACGGGGGAAGCAACCGCCGCTGGTGGCGTGCCGCTTAGCGCGAGACGCGACAGTCCTGGGAGGCTCCAGGCGTCGCTCCCGCATCCATGGGGAAGCGGAACTCCCGCCGCCCGGGCGCCGCGCTGGCGCCCTCGCATGACAGCAGCGAGGAAGCCTTGGTGCTCCCCGCTAGGCCACGGCGTGCAGGTCCGCCACCGCGTTCACGAACGCCTCCAGCTGCTTCGTGGTCCAGCACTCGAACACCCCGTCGCAGAATGGCTCGTACGCGGACATCACCGAGTCGCCGTAGTTCCAGTAGAGGCGCGGCTCGGGGTTGATCCAGAAGGTGCGGCCCGCGCGCTCGGCCACGTGGCCGAACACCTGCGCGTGCGGCTCGCGCCCGTTCGTGCGCGCGTCGCCGAGCACGATCACGGTCGAGCGCGGGTCGAGGTCGTCCACGACCTTGTCGAGGAACTCGACCCAGACGCGCCCGTAGTCGGTGTAGCCGGACACGTCGGCCACCCCGGCGTCGGTCGCGATGCGCCGCGACACGGCCGCGAAGGAGCGCTCTTGCCTCGAAGACGTCGGTCACCTCGGAGATCCGCTCGACGAACACGAACGAGCGGAGCTTTCGGAACTGGTCGTGCAATGCGTGCAGCACCGAGAGGAAGAAGACGCTCGCGCTCGTGACGCTCGTCGACACGTCGCACAGCACGTATAGCTCCGGCCGCCGCGGGCGGCGCGGGCGGAACTTCAGGTCGAGCGGCACCCCGCCGGTCTGAAGCGACTGGCGCATCGTTCGGCGCACGTCCACCTGCCACGAGCGGCGCCTGCCTCGGTGCTCGCGGCCATGCGAGGCGAGCCGCTTCTTCAGCTGGGCGACGGTACGGTGCACCTGCGCGAGGTCCTGGGTGGGGTTCGACGGCAGCGCGCGGTCCAGTTCGCGGAGCGGCTTGGCGGGCGGCAGCGCGCGCGTGCGCTCGATCATCTGGCGCTCGAGCTCGCGCCGCACATGGCGCTCGAACTCCTGGAGGCGGTCGCGCGGCACTGAATCGGGATCCCGCCCGCCCGGCAGCTCTGCGCTCTGCTTCTCGCCCTTCAGCCCGAGCGTGCGTCTGATCCGCTGAACGTCGACGCCGATCACGCCGGAGCCCTCGCCCTGGCGGCCGAAGGCCGCGATCGCGAGGCGGGCGAGGTCGCGCATCTCGCCGTCGGAGCCGGCGCGGATCGCCTCTCGGATGCGCTCGCGAAGCGCCTCCAGGTCGAGCTGGTCGCCGCCCTCGAAGCGCTCCTCGGCGAGACCCTGCTCGAGCGCCTCGCGCTCGACGATCCGGAAGAAGAAGCGGTCGAAGAGCACGTCGAGCACGTGCCGGTCCTCCTGCGACTTGGCGAGCGTCGCCGCCAGCGCCTCGCGGAAGTTCTCGCGCGAGCGCCAGCTCACCGCGTCGAGCGCCTGGAAGGCGTCGAGCAGCTCGGAGGTGCCCACCGCGACGCCCTCGTTGCGAAGCTCGTCCGCGAACTCGAGCAGCCGCGGAGCCATCCCGGCCGGCCCCTGCGGCGCGGGGACGCCGCCGTACAGGGCGGGGTTAGCCCGCCTGCCGCCCGAAGAGGCCATCGCCGAGCTTCACTCCCACGCGCTCGGCCACGAGGTCGAGGTCGGTGCGGTGCTTGATGATGATCGACATGGTCCGCTCCAGCACAGCCTGGTCCACGTCCTCCGCGCCGAGCAGCAGGAGAGCGCGCGCCCAGTCGATCGACTCCGCGATCGACGGCGGCTTCTTCAGGTCCAGCGAGCGCACCATGTGCACCACCTCGACGAGCTTGCGCGCCATCGCCTCGTCGAGCTCGGGCGCGTGCAGGCGCACGATCTCGAGCTCGCGCTCCACGTCCGGGTAGTCGAGCCACAGGTAGAGGCAGCGGCGCTTGAGCGCCTCGGTGAGCTCGCGCGAGTTGTTCGATGTGAGCAGCACGAGCGGGCGCGTGCGCGCCTCGATCACGCCCATCTCCGGGATCGAGATCTGGAAGTCCGAGAGCACCTCGAGCAGCAGGGCCTCGAACTCCTGGTCGGTCTTGTCGATCTCGTCGATCAGGAGGACGACGGGCTCCTCCGCGGTGATCGCGGTCAGCAGCGGCCGGGCGAGCATGAACTCCTCGCCGAAGATGTCGTCCTTGACCTCCTGCCAGCCGGTGTCGGCGGCCTCGGTCTGGATGCGCAGGAGCTGCTTGCGGTAGTTCCACTCGTACAGCGCCTTGGCCTCGTCGAGGCCCTCGTAGCACTGGAGCCTGATCAGGCTCCGGCCGGTGGCGCGCGAGACGGCCTTGGCCAGCTCGGTCTTGCCGACCCCGGCAGGGCCCTCGACCAGCACGGGCTTGCCGAGGCTGCCCGCCAGATAGGTGACGAGCGCGGCCGCCTCGTCCGCGAGGTAGCCCACGCTTCCGAGCCGCTCGCGGGCGTCCTCGATGCTTGTGAACTCGCCGCTCATCCGCCCGGAAGGATACTTTCGCCTCCGTGCTCGCCGCTCTCGTCGTCGCCATGTCCGATTTCCTCAACCCCGACGACGGGCCGGACCCCTCTGGCGAGTTCCGCCTGTCGCCGACCTTCCTGATCGTTCTGCTCGGCCTCGGCTTCCTGATCGGGACGATCGGGCACATCGTGAAGTCGAAGACGCTCCAGGCGGCGGGCATCCTCCTGATCTTCGCCGCGACGATCTTCCTGCCGATCGCCTACTCCGTGTCGCGCTAGCGGAGACGACTGTCGTCGGATGTCGAGATCGGCGGCGCAGCTTCGTCCCAGGGACAGAGCGGCCGGACTGGGCCGCCGGACCAAGGAGAAGATGACTCATGAAGTACCTGTTGCTCAAGCACTACCGTGGCGGCCCGACGCCGACCGTCGACTTCCCGCCGATGGACCGGTGGCGGCCCGAGGAGGTCGATGCCCACATCCAGTTCATGCGCGACTTCGCCGCCGGCCTGCAGGAGAGCGGCGAGTACGTCGGCGAGCAGGCGCTGGCACCCGACGGCGCGTTCGTGCGCTTCGACGGCGAAGGCCGCCCGCCGGTGGTCGACGGCCCGTTCGCCGAGACGAAGGACCTCATCGCGGGCTGGATGATCATCGACGTGGAGTCGTGGGACCGCGCGGTCGAGCTCGCCGGGCGGCTGTCCGCCGCGCCCGGCCCGGGCGGCGACCCCATCCACGAGTGGCTCGAGGTCCGGCCGTTCTTCATCAAGTCGCCCGCGACGGGCGAATGAACGACGCGCTGCTGCGGGAGCTCGTGCCCGCGGTGATCGGCGTCCTCGTCCGGCGCGGAGCGGACTTCGCGTCGGCCGAGGACGCCGTGCAGGAGGCGCTCGTGGGCGCGCTGGCCGCCTGGCCCGACGCCCCGCCGCGCGATCCCAAGGGGTGGCTCGTCACCGCCGCGTGGCACCGGTTCGTCGACGACGCGCGGTCGCAGTCCGCACGCCGGGTGCGCGAGGAAGTCGTGCACGCCGAGCCGGTGCCCGGCGCGGTGCCGGACGCCGACGACACGCTCGCGCTGTACTTCCTGTGCGCACACCCAGCCCTGTCGGCCCCGTCGTCGGTCGCGCTGACGCTGCGCGCGGTCGGCGGCCTGACGACGGCGCAGATCGCGAGCGCCTACCTGGTCCCCGAGCCGACGATGGCGCAGCGGATCAGCCGCGCCAAGCGCCGCCTGGCCGGGGAGTCGCTCGATCAGCCGGGTGACCTCGCAACGGTGCTGCGGGTGCTCTACCTCGTCTTCAACGAGGGCTACGGCGGCGACGTGGACCTGGCGGCCGAGGCGATCCGGATCACCCGGCAGCTCGCGGCCTTGACCGACGAGCCGGAGGTCGCCGGGCTGCTCGCCCTCATGCTGCTGCACCACGCCCGGCGCGCCTCGCGGACCGCGCCGGACGGTCGCCTCGTCCCGCTCGCCCGGCAGGACCGCACGCGCTGGGACACCCGGCTGATCGCCGAGGGCGTGGCCATCCTGCAGGCCGCGCTGGCACGCGAGCGCCTGGGCGAGTACCAGGCGCAGGCCGCGATCGCGGCCCTGCACGCCGATGCCCGCAGCGCGGCGGAGACCGACTGGGTCCAGATCGTCGAGTGGTACGACGAGCTCGTGCGCCTCACCGACAGCCCGATCGTGCGCCTCAACCGGGCGGTGGCGGTCGGGGAGGCCGACGGGCCCCAGGCCGGCCTGGCGCTGCTGGCTGACCTGGATCCCGATCTGCCGCGCTTCGCCGCCGTGGCGGCCCACCTACGCGAGCGCGCCGGCGAGCTCGAGCGCGCCGCGGAGCTCTACGCCGACGCCGCCCGGGCCGCGGCCAGCGCGGCCGAGCGCGACCACCTCATCCGGGAGGCCGCGCGCGTCCGCCAGGGCACCTCCCTCACCTGAGCGACTCCGCGAAGCCGGTCCGCCAGCTCGGGTGCGCGGGCTGCCAGCCGAGCTCACGCTTCGCCTTCTCGTTCGAGGCGCCGCGCAGCTCGGAGGCGAATGTGGCCGCCTGCGCTCCGCCGACGAGCCTGGCCAGCCAGACCGGCACGCGCCGCGGGCGCTTCGCGCCGGCGGCGCCGGCGAGAACCGGCACCCACTCGCTCATCGCGGCGGGCTCGTCGTCCGTGACGTTGTAGACGCCGGGTGCGCCGCGCTCGATGGCGGCCAGGGTGGCGTCGGCGGCGTCGTCGACGTGGATGAACGAGAACACGCCCGTGCCCTTGCCGACGATCGGCAGCCGCCGCCGCCGGACGTCCGACACGATGGAGCCGTCGCTTCCGTAGTGCGTGCCGGGGCCGTAGAAGAACCCGTAGCGCAGCACGAGGCCGTCGACGCCCTCGCTGCCGAGCACCATCCCCTCCATCTCGCGGAGCGCCGTCACGCCGCCCTCGAACGGGCCGGGCGCGTTGTCGAGCAGCGGATCGTCCTCGGTCTTCACGCGCGATCCGTCGTTTCGGTAGGCAAAGGCGATGCTCTGCGAGACGAACCGGCGCGCGCCGGCCGCGCTCGCCCCGTCGAGCAGGTTCCGGGTGCCCTCGGTGCGGAGGCGGTTCGTGGCGGTGTAGAGCTCCCCCTTGCGGAAGTCCATCCGCTCCGGGAGGGCCGTGAGCTGGTGCACGACGACCTCGGGCGCGGCCTCGACCATCGCCGCGCGCAGGGCGTCGGCGTCGAACACGTCCACGACCGCCGCGCGGCATCCGGCCGAGCGCACGGCCTCGGCCTTCTCCTCGGAGCGCGTCATGCCGGTCACCTCGTGGCCCGCGGCGATCAGCCTCGGCACGAGCGGCCGCCCGATCGCGCCGCTCGCGCCGGCGACGAAGACCCTCATCGCGCCACCTCCTGCCGGAGCATCCATGCCACCAGCGCCGCCACCAGGGCGAGCGACGCGAAGTCCGCCGGCCCGATCCAGGAGGGATCGGACTCGCCGATGTCGATCAGGTGGTTCAGCGAGTGGAGCGCGTACTGCACGAGCGCCAGCGCGAGCACCGGCACCCGCCACGACTCGCGCCGCACCGCCATGAGCGCCACCGCGCCGAGCGCGAGGTAGAAGGTTGCGACATCGGCCATGTAGTGGTCGTTGCGCGGCCCGAACGGCCCGATCTCCTCATAGAAGAACCCCGGGGCAAGCCAGAGGAGGAGGCCGGTCGCCAGCTGCACGACGGCGAAGGCGATCAGCAGGATTCGCATTACGGGATCATCGCGCCCCCGACGCGGGTATATCCACGTGATGGCAGGAGATGCGCTTCTGGAGCAGGTTCTCGGGACGGCTGCGGGTGCGGCGCGCATGGCCGTGGCCGGGGGCGGCGACCTCGCCGGCTCGCTCACCGGGAACGGGCACACGCCCGACGACTGGCTCGACGCCTGGGACCCGGCCTACATCCGCACGACCCTGCCGGCGCTGCGCGCGCTGTCCAAGCTCTACTTCCGCGCCGAGGTTCACGACCTGGACAACATCCCGGCCGAGGGCCCGGTGCTGCTCGTGGGGAACCACTCGGGCGGCACGTTGATCGCCGACACGTTCGTCTTGGCGCAGGGCTTCTACGACCAGTTCGGCCCGCTGCGGCGCTTCCACCAGCTCGCGCACGATCTCGTGTTCAAGGTGCCGGGTGCGCGTGCCAGCCTGTCGAAGTACGGGACGGTGCCCGCGTCGCCGGAGAACATGCGTCGCGCGCTCGACCGCGACGCCGCCCTGCTCGTGTATCCGGGTGGCGACCACGAGACCTACCGGCCCAGCTGGGAGTCGAGCAAGATCGACTTCGCGGGTCGTCAGGGGTTCGCCAAGCTCGCCATCGAGCTGGGTGTGCCGATCGTGCCGATCGTGGCGATCGGCGGACAGGAGACCGCGCTCTTCCTCGGCCAGGGGCGCGACCTGGCGCGGCGCCTGCGGCTCGACAGCCTCTTCCGCCTGAAGGTCTTCCCCGCCCAGGTGGCGCCGCCGTTCGGGCTCACCATCCTGGACATGCCCGGCCGCCTGCCGCTGCCGTCGAAGATCGTGGTCCGAGCGCTGGCGCCGATCGACCTCACCGCCGAACGGACCCCGACGACGCCTACGAGCTGGTCACGGGCCGGATGCAGGACGCGCTCGACGACCTCCAGGCCGAGCGGATCCTGCCGGTCGTCGGTTAGTCCGGGCCGCGGCGAGCGGCGAGCCCGATCCCGTCGCCGACCGGCAGCACGCAGGCGAGCCAGTCGCCGGACGCGATCAGGTCCGCGTTCAGGCGCCGTGCCGCCGCCAGCGAGTCCGGGTTCCAGCGCGTCTCGGCGTCTTCCGGCAGCGCCACCTCGCCGCTCATGAGCAGGTTGTCCACGACCATCAGCGCCCGCGCGGAGAGCTTCGGCTCCGCCAGCTCGATGTAACGGGCGTACTCGCCCTTGCTCGCGTCCACGAACAGCAGGTCGAACGGCCCGTCGAGGCCCGCGAGCGTCTCGAGGGCGTCGCCCTCCACGATCTCCACGCGCTCCGCGACGCCGCCCCGCTCCAGGTAGGAGCGCGCCTGGCCGGCTCGCTCGGGGTCGCGCTCCAGCGTGACGACGCGACCGCTTCGGAGCTCCTCCGCCATGTGGAGGGTGGAGTAGCCGATCGCCGTTCCCACCTCGAGCACGACCGGGTCGAGCACCCGGCAGAGCACCGCGAGCAGCCGGCCGGTCTCCCAGTGGACGATCGGGATCGAGTCGCGCTCGGCATGCTCCTCCATGTCGCGCATCACCTCGGAGCGCTCGGGACGCAGGTCCCGCAGATAGCTCTCGACCACCTCTTCGAGGATGCGCATGGCGCAGGGCAGGGTACTCTGGGCTTCATGCCAGGACGAGTGGAAGCCATCCGAATCGCCCCCGAGCGCGAGCAGCTGCCCGAGCCCGTGGAAAGCATCGACGTGACGGCCGAGGGCCTGCCCGGCGACCGCTACTTCGGCCGCGGCGACATCACGCTCGTCGAGGCCGAGGCGCTCGAGAGCTTTCGCGAGGACACCGGGATCGAGTCTCCCACGCGGAGATCCGCCGCCAGGTGCTCACCAGCGGCGTCCGGCTCAACGACCTGCTGGGAAAGCGGTTCCGTGTCGGCGGTGTCGAGGCCGTGGGCGCCGAGTGGTGCGAGCCCTGCGCCCACATCGAGAGCCTCACCTACCCGGGCGTCCTCAAGGGCATGGTGCACCGCGCCGGCCTGCGTGCAGACATCGTCCAGCCCGGCCGGATCGCGGTCGGCGACGAGGTCGACGAGGTCAGAGACGCAGCCGCATGAAGAGGTCGTGCCCTCCGGCCTTGCCGGACCCGCTCTCGAAGCCGACCGACCTGTAGAGAGCCAGGCGCCGCGGCGTTCGCCTCGCCTGTATCCAGGTGAATCCGCGCACAGCCGCGCTCCCGCGCCTTCTCCAGCGCGGCCTCAACCAGCGCACGGCCCAGCCCGGAGCCACGCGCGTCGTCACTGACGAATAGGTCCTCGAGACAGCAGTCCTCGGTTCCGGTCCACACCGACAGCCGGTAGCGAAGCTGGCATACGGCCGTGGCCGGCTCGCCGCCAATGAGGAAGTCCGTGTTCGGGTCGGCGAGCAGCCGCCGAACCGTGCTCTCGATGAGGGCGTCGTCCGGCGCGTCGCGGCTCTGCCAATCGCGGAACGCGCTCACGAGCCGGGCGACGTCGGCGGCGTCCTCTTCTGTCGCGAGCCGAATCATGGCCATAAGTATTCTGCGGCCATGGCGATGATCGAGGTTCCGTCGGGTCTCGAGGGAGTAATCGCGTTCGAGACCGAGATCGCCGAGCCCGACAAGGAGGGTGGCGCGCTCCGCTATCGCGGGGTCGACATCGAGGAGCTGGTCGGCAAGGTGCCGTACGAGAAGGTCTGGGGCCTGCTCGTGGACGGCGCAGTTCGAGCCCGGGCTGCCGCCGGCGCACCCGCACCCGCTCTCGGTCCGCACCGGCGACCCGCGCGTGGACCTCCAGGCCGCCCTCGCCATGCTCGCGCCCGAGTGGGGGCTCGGCCAGCTGATCGACATCTCCGACGAGCAGGCGCGCGCAGGACCTGGCGCGCGTGTCGGTGATGGCGCTCTCGTTCGTGGCCCAGTCGGCGCGCGGGGTCGGCAGGCCGCCGGTCCCGCAGGCCGAGGTCGACAAGGCCGACCTCGATCCCCGAGCGCTTCCTGATCCGCTGGCGCGGCGAGGCCGACCCCCGCCACGTGAAGGCGATCGACGCCTACTGGATCTCCGCCGCCGAGCACGGCATGAACGCCTCGACCTTCACGGCGCGCGTGATCGCCTCGACCGGCGCCGACGTGGCCGCCGCGCTCTCCGGCGGCGGTCGGCGCCCTGTCCGGGCCGCTCCACGGCGGCGCGCCCTCGCGCGTGCTCACAGATGCTCGACGAGGTCGAGGAGATGGGCGACGCCGAGCGCTGGGTCAAGCAGGCGCTCGACCGCGGCGAGCGCCTGATGGGCTTCGGCCACCGCGTGTACCGCGCCGAGGACCCGCGCGCCCGCGTGCTGCGCCGCACCGCGCGCGAGATCGGCGCGCCGCGGCTGGAGGTGGCCGAGGCGCTCGAGGAGGCCGCGCTCGCCGAGCTGCAGGCGCGCAAGCCGGACCGCGTGCTCGCCACGAACGTGGAGTTCTGGTCGGCCGTGGTGCTCGACTTCGCCGACGTGCCGCCGGACCTGTTCACGCCGCTGTTCGCGTGCGCGCGCGTGGGCGGCTGGTCGGCGCACATCCTCGAGCAGAAGCGCGAGGGCCGCCTGATCCGGCCGACGCGCGCGTACGTCGGGCCCGGAGCCGCGCAGAGCCGACTCGGCGAAGCGGACTGCGGAGGCCGCCGACGCACTGATGCAGGCGGCCACCGAGTCGGGGCGTCTCCTCGTTCGCCAAGTCGCTGTTCCTGGGGGAGATCCACGAGGACCTCGTCTTCCCGTTCCCGAAGCCGGACCCGGCCGAGCAGGAGCAGGATCCGCGCGCTTGCACCGCCTCGCTGCGCGAGTGCGCCGAGATACGACCCGCGGAAGACCGAGGAGGACCGCTGGATCGGCGACGACAAGATCGCCGAGCTCGGCGAGCGCGGGCTGCTGGGCCTCTACGTGCCCGAGGAGTACGGCGGCCAGGGCCTCTCCCAGACCGGCTACTGCCGCGTCTCGGAGGTGTTCGCCCAGATCGACGCGACGCTCGTCGGTGATCATGGGCGTGCACCAGTCGATCGGGATGAAGGGCATCGTCGCTGTTCGGCACCGACGAGCAGAAGGCGCGCTTCCTGCCCGACCTCGCGAGCGGGCGCAAGCTCGCCGGCTTCGCGCTCACCGAGCCCAACGCCGGCTCCGACGTGCACGGCATGGAGACGCGCGCCGAGCGCCAGGCGGACGGCTCCTGGCGGCTCAACGGCCAGAAGCACTACATCGGCAACGGCTCGAAGGCCGGCGTGTTCGTGACCTTCGCGGCCACCGAGGTCGACGGCAGCGCGCCACACCGCCTTCATCCTCGAGAAGGGCATGGACGGGCTTCGAGGTCGGCAAGCGCTTCGACACGATGGGCCTGCGCGGCAACGACCTGCGCGAGCTGCACTACAACGGCGTCCGCGTCCCGCCCGAGAACGTGCTCGGCGAGCCCGGCGAGGGCTTCCGGATCGCCATGCAGATCCTCAACAACGGCCGGATGTCGCCTCGGCACGGGCTCGGTCGGCGGGGCGAAGTTCCTGCTCGACCTGACCATCGACCACGTGAAGGAGCGCAAGCAGTTCGGCCGCCCGCTGGCCGACTTCGAGCTGGTGCAGGACAAGATCGGCTGGATGGTCTCCTACCTGTTCGGGCTCGAGTCGATGGCGTACCTGACCAGCGGGCTGGTCGACCAGGGCGTGCAGGACTACTCGCTCGAGTCGGCGATCTGCAAGGTCGCCGGCACCGAGTTCCTCTGGTACGCGGCCAACCGCGCGCTCCAGCTCAAGGGCGGGGCGGGCTACATGCGCGACGAGCCCTACGAGAAGTTGCTGCGCGACATCCGGATCTTCCCGATCTTCGAGGGCGCCAACGACGTGATGCGCGCGTTCATCGCGCTGTCGGGGATGAAGCCGCTGGGCGAGCGAGCTGAAGGAGCATGGGCGAGCTCTGGCCTGGGCGACCCGATCGGCTCGATCGGCGTGCTGGCGGACTACGTGGCCGGGCGGATCGCAGCGCGAGGTGCGGCCCGACCGGATCACGCGCGCGCACGACGAGCTCGACGACCTCGCCGGACCCGCTCACCGACCAGGTCAAGCGCCTGCGCTCGGTCACCGAGGGCCTCCTGCGCGAGCACCGCGCGGGATCGCGGAGCGCCAGTTCCACCAGAAGCGGCTGGCCGACGCCGTCTCGGACGTCTACGCGCAGATCGCGGTGCTCTCGCGCGTGACGGCGCACCTCGAGGAGCACGGCGTGGAGCCGTCCGGGCAGGAGCGCTACATCGCCGAGACCTTCTGCACGCGCGCCGCGCGCGCGGGTGACGCCCACGCTCGACCAGGTCGAGCGCAACGACGACGAGCGGATGATCGCCGATCGCGAAGCTGGCCTACAAGCGCGGCGAGTATGGCTACGCCTTCTTCGAGGACTAAACAGCTAACACTGGTAGCGGCCATCCTCGGCACGACCGTCGTCACGGTCGACTCGACGGTCGTGAACGTGGCGCTGCCCGCCATCGCGGACGACCTCGGCGGCGGGCTGGCGGGGCAGCAGTGGACGGCGAATGCCTATCTCGTGACGCTCGCCTCGCTGATCCTCGTGGGCGGGTCGCTGGGCGACCTGTTCGGCGCGCGCCGGGTGTTCGAGTTCGGGGTGATCGGGTTCGGCGTGACGTCCGTCTTTTGCGCCGTGGCGCCGACGATCGAGCTGCTCGTGCTGTCGCGCGCGCTCCAGGGCGTCTGCGGGGCGCTGCTCACGCCCGCGGCGCTGGCGGTGATCGCCGCGACCTTCCCGCCGGACGAGCGCGGCCGCGCGATCGGCGCCTGGACCGCATGGAGCGGGATCGGGACGGTGCTCGGGCCGCTCATCGGCGGGCAGCTGGTGGACACCGCCTCGTGGCGATGGATCTTCGCGGTCAACGTGCCGGTCGTGCTGATCACGCTGTTCCTGGTGCGGCGCGTCATGGCCACGCAACACGTCCGGCCGCCGGATTCCCGCGTGGACGTGGTGGGCGCCGCGCTGTGCGCGTTCGGCCTGGCCGGGATGACCTACGGCCTGATCGAGCAGCCGCGGAGCGGGTGGCAGAGACGGCGGCGTGTGGATGCCGCTCGCGGCCGGCGCGCTCCTGTTCACCGCCTTCGTCGTCTGGGAGGCGCGCAGCCGCCACCCGATGCTGCCGCTCGCGCTGTTCCGGCGCCGGAACTTCACCGTGGGCAACATCGAGACGTTCTCGATGTACGCGGGGCTCGGGCTGCTGTTCTTCTTCCTGGTCCTGTACCTCCAGCAGGTGGCGGGCTACAGCGCCGTCGAGGCGGGCAGCACGACGATCCCGGTGACGATCGTGATGTTCCTGCTCTCAACGCGCTTCGGCGCGCTCGCCGACCGCTACGGCCCGCGCTTCTTCATGGGCGGGGGCCCGCTGATCGCCGCCGCGGGCCTGGCGCTGTTCTTGCCCCTCGACGCCGACGTGGACTACCTGACCGACCTGCTGCCCGGGCTGCTCGTGTTCGCGGTCGGGCTGTCGATCGTCGTCGCGCCGCTCACCGCGACCGTGCTCGCCGACGCCGACGAGCACAACGCCGGCGTGGCCTCCGGGGTGAACAACGCGATCGCGCGCTCGGCCAGCCTGATCGCGATCGCGGCCGTGGGCGCGCTGGTGGCTTCCTCGGCCGGGTCCACGCTCCGCGACGAGCTCGGCGCGCGCGCCAACCTCCCCGCCGTGAGCGCGGCGATCGAGGAGGCGGAGCGCCAGCCGCTCGCCCGGGTCGAGCTGACGGACGCCCCGCCCGCCGTCCGCGCCGAGGTGGAGCGCGCGTCGCGCGTCTCGTCGGTCGACGCCTTCCGGCTCGCGATCGCCGTCGGGACGGGCCTCGTGGCGCTCGGCGGCGTGCTCGGCCTCGTGGGGATCGTGAACCCGCGCCGCGAGGTCAAGGCATGCGACTGCCCCGGCGGGCAGCTGGTGGGCGCCACCGCCGAGGCGGCGCGGGCGGCCTAGCCGGCCAGCTCGCCGCCGTCGACTCGCAGAATGACGCCCGAGATGAAGGGCCTCCGATGCCCGCGTCGACCTGGCCGATCAGGGTGGTCGCGAGATTCAGACAGGCGATCCCTCTCATCTGGAGCTGGCGACCCAACCGCCCATGTCGATCACGACGCCTCCGCCCAGATTCAGGACGAGATCGCGACGGCCTATCTGCGTGCCGCTCAGCCAATCGAGGAGCCGGCATGCCTGCGCGAGCGTCTTGTGGCGCTCGCCGGGCGGGATCGCCACCACCTCCACCTGCACGCCGGCCTTCTGGAGCGCGCCCACCACGAGCGGCGCGTGGAGCCCGGCGACCGTCTCGTCGGTGATCACGGCCACGCTCGCCTCGCCGACCAGCTGGAGCAGGCGCTCCATCGTCTCCTCGGGCGAGCGGGTCACCACTATCGGGTAGGAATCGCGGCGCTCGGCGCGGCCCAGCACCTCGCCTCCGGCCGGCGGCAGCTCGATCGCGTCCACGGTGTGGACGAGATCGGCGCTCAGGACTTCGACCGGCATGGCCGCTGAGTCTGCGCGCCACCCTGACCGGTGCACATCCATCAATCGGTTGATTGAGCGGATGAAAGGTCGCTACACTGCTCGGTCCCTCCGGAAGGAAGACGGGGGTTTTCTTATGGCGCGAGAGACAGTTCTGACACCTGAAGGCCTCAAGGAGCTCAAGGCCAAGATCGAGCACCTGAGCGGCGATCGGCGCCGTGAGGTGGCCGAGCGCATCAAGGAGGCGCGCGAGTTCGGGGACATCTCCGAGAACGCCGAGTACGACGACGCCAAGAACGAGCAGGCGATGCTCGAGAAGCAGATCTCCGACCTCGAGGAGAAGCTCCGCAACGCCCGCGTGATCGACGCGAAATCGGTCGAGACGGACGTCGTGAACGTCGGCGTGACCGTGCACGTGAAGGACCAGAAGACGGACAAGTCGACGAAGTTCAAGATCGTCGGCTCCGCCGAGGCCGACCCGTCCGAGAGCAAGCTCTCGAACGAGTCCCCGGTAGGTCGCGCGCTGCTCGGCCACAAGCGCGGCGAGACGGTGAGCGTGCAGGTGCCCCGCGGCCCGGCGCGCAAGCTGAAGATCACCAAGATCGAGCGCTGATTACCCACCCGGGGGCTCGCGCCCCCGGTCCCCCGCGCCACCTGGCCGGCCTAGGTAGCCTCCGCGCGGTGGATGACCGGCGCGCGAAGCTCGAGCGCCTGCGCGAGCAGGGCATCGACCCCTTCCCGCACCAGTTTGAGGGCGTCGTCCCGACCTCCTCGGTCGTCGACGATCTCGAGCCCGGAGAGGAGACCGATCGCGCCTACCGGGTCGCCGGCCGCATGGTCGCCCGCCGCGACCAGGGCGGCGCCGCCTTCATCGACCTGGTCGACCGCGAGGGCAAGATCCAGCTGCACGCCAAGCGCGACGTGCTCGGCGAGGAGTCGTTCGACGGGCTCGTCTCGCTCGACATCGGCGACCTGATCGGCATCGACGGCACGGCGTTCAAGACGCGCCGCGGGCAGCTGAGCCTCCTCGTGACCGACTGGAAGCTCCTCGCGAAGGCGCTGCGGGACGTGCCGAAGGAGTACTACGGGGTCGAGGACGTGGAGACCCGCTACCGGCACCGGGAAGTGGATCTGCTCGCGAACGCGGAAACGCGCGAGCTCTTCATCCTCCGCTCGAAGATCGTGCGCGCGATCCGCCGCTGGCTCGACGAGCGCGGCTTCCTGGAGGTGGAGACGCCGATCCTCCAGCCGCTCTACGGCGGCGCGCTCTCGCGGCCCTTCGTGACCCACCACAACGCGCTCGACCGCGACCTGTTCCTCCGGATCGCCGACGAGCTCTACATGAAGCGGCTGATCGTCGGCGGCCTCGAGCGCGTCTACGAGATCGGCAAGGACTTCCGCAACGAGGGCGTCTCGCACAAGCACAACCCCGAGTTCACGATGCTCGAGTGGTACGAGGCGTACGCGGACTACAACGACATCGCGAACCGGCTCGAGGAGCTGATCTCGTACGTGGCCGAGGCGGTGGGCTACGACGGCCCGGTCGACTTCTCGCGCCCGTGGAAGCGGCTGACCCTGCGCGAGGGGATCAAGGACAAGACCGGCATCGACATCTACGGCGGCGACGAGCTCCCCGGCGAGGGCACCTGGGCCAAGCGCGTGGACGACCTGCTCTCGAAGCACGTGGAGCCCGACCTCGTGAACCCGACCTTCGTCATGGACTACCCGAAGGAGCTGTCGCCGTTCGCGAAGGACCACCGCTCGGAGGAGGGCCTCGTCGAGCGCTTCGAGGCCTTCGCCGCCGGGATGGAGTACGCGAACGCCTTCACGGAGCTGAACGACCCGGACGAGCAGCGCGCGCGCTTCGAGCAGCAGCGGGCCGACCAGGCAGCGGGCGACGAGGAGACCCAGCCCTACGACGAGGACTACATCCAGGCGCTCGAGCACGGGATGCCGCCCACGGGCGGCATCGGCATCGGCATCGACCGCCTCGTGATGATCCTGAGCGGCCGCGACTCGATCCGCGAAATTGTGCTGTTCCCGGCGATGCGCAGCTAGCGCGGCGGCCGCGAGCGCGGACCCGGCACTCCGCGTGCGAGGCTAGGTTCTCTAGCCGACGTCGATCGCCTGGGTCATCTCGATGGGATGCAGCGAGCAGAAGATCCTGTACGCGCCCGGCACCGAGAAGCGCCGCGTGTAGAAGTCGCCGCGGTCGCTCCAGGGCACGCCGAACCCGACCGGGCCGTTCGCGAGCGTCACGTCGTGAAGGCCGACCCCGCGGAAGCGCCAGGTCACGGACGCCCCGGTGGGGATCGCCAGGTTGCGGATGCTGAAGGAGCGGTCGCCCACGGTCACGGCTACCCGCCGGCCGCGCGGCACGGTGGGCCCCGGCGGGCGGTCGATGGTCACCGCCTGGCCGCTCGGATCGAGACCGACCAGCGGCACGGTCACAGCGGGCGGGCTCGCGCGATGAGGCACCGAGGGAAGCGTCTGCTCGAGGTCGCCGGGCAGGCGCTCGCAGCGTCGTCGGGGTGCGCGCGCGGGCGCGAGGTAGAGATGCCAGATCCCCATAACGCGGACGTGAGGGCGCTCGGCGTCGTACACGGACCTGATCCGGAGCTGCTCGCCCTTGGCGACTGCGATGCCCCCGCGTGAGGTGAGCCAGCCGGTGGCGACCGGACCGGGCTCGTGGAGCACGGGCAGCACGTTGTAGTAGGGGTGGTCGGGGAGGCCGTAGAGCGGGCGCGAGACCATCAGAGTCCGGTTGCGGCAGCGCGGCTGGGAGAGCCGCAGCGCGAGCGCGCCGCCGTGCACGTGCGCGCCGCCCGCCACGATCCGGCCAGAGCGCGGGACGGTCCAGCTCGCTGCCTTTGCGAAGCGCGCGCCGCGCCGCCGGCCGCCCGGCACGTTGAAGATCGGGTCGCGCGGGTGCTCGCAGCCGGTGGCCCGCACCCAGTAGGGATGCACGGCGCGGAGCCGGCGGGACGTCTCGACCCAGGCGGTGTACTCGATGTACGCGCGATCGGGCGCGGCCCGGTGGTTCATGAGCATCCAGCCCGCCATCCAGCGGTCCCGCCGGCGGATCCGATAGCCGTAGCCCGGCGGAAGCCGGAGCTCCTGGTTCTCCTCACCCGTGCCGTAGAACGACTCGCTTCCGCCGCAGACCGGGTCTGGGCGGCCGCGCGTCTTGTAGACGACGTGGTGGAGCATCACGCGCTGCACGGGTATCGGCGTGCCCGCCTCGTCGACCACGCGGGCGCGCATCCGGACCAGGTAGCCGTCGAGCCGCGGCGCCCGAACGCTGCGGGTGCTCTGGGTCGTGTAGCGCACCTCGTACGGGTTCATGGCGAGCGGTCCCTGCCGTACCACGACCTTCTCGACCGCCGCGTTCGCCGGAGCCGCGAGGACGAGGGCCAGTCCGACCACCGGAATCGCCGCTCGCGCTCGCATGCCCCGACGGTCCCAGCCGTGTCTCGGTGGCGGTAGGGCACCTCGCGGTACCGCGAGGTGCCCCCAGGTGCCGAAAAGCTCCACCTTGGTCTACCGGCACGTTTCGCCGGCGCAGCGCGCCAGCCGGCGGAGCTGCCTGGCGAGGACCCGCCGCGTGTGGCGGTGCCTGCGGCCGGCGTGCAGGGACTCGAGCTGGTCGGGGTCCCCTCGCAGGTCGTAGAGCTCGCGGTCGCCGCCGCGCCAGCGGATGTACAGCCAGCGCTGCGTGCGGATGCCGCGGTAGGACATCACGCGCCGCAGCGGTCGCCGCGAGTTGGTGCGCTCGTCCTGCTCGCGCGGCCCCGCGTAGCGGCGCCCGCCGGTCTCGTGCAGGATCGCGCGCTTCGTAAGGGGGGCATCCGGGTTCCGCGCGAAGCTCATCAGCGAGCGGCCGTCGACGGTCTTCCCGGCACGTGCGCCGGCGAGCTCGAGGAGCGTGGGGGCGAGGTCGATGTTCGCGACGAGCTCGTCCGACACGCGGTTGCCCGGTATGCCAGGCCCGCGGATGAGCAGCGGCACCTGCGACGACGGGTCGTAGGGCAGCATCTTCCCCGAGGGAACGCGGTGCTGGCCCTGCATGTAGCCGTTGTCCGAGGTGAAGACGATGTAGGTGTTGTCGAGCTCCTTGGTGCGGCGGAGCGCCCGGACGATGCGTGCCACTCCCTCGTCCACCGCCAGGAGCGCGCGACGGCGCGCAACCGCGTCCCGGGTGATCCCCCCGACCTGGGCCGCCGTTAGTCGCGGGCTCCGGCGCTGCAGGAAGCTCGGCTTGTCGGAGATGTCCCGCTCGTTGAAGCTCGCGGCACGTGCCAGCGCCGTGCTCGCGAAGGCGTGGCGATGCCGCGGGGCCGGCCGCACCAGCATGCCCGTCCGCTTCTGGATCCTCTTGCTCTCATAGTGCGGCGCGAGGAAGTTCAGCGACATGAACAGCGGCGCCCGGCCGGCCGTCTGCTTGACGATCCGCTCCGCCCTGCGTGCGATCACGTCGGTCTGGTACAGCTCCGGCCGCTCGTCGAAGGGGCGGCCGTAGGTGCGCAGCCGGCCGTTGTGGTTGATCGTGTAGCCCCACATGGCGTAGGTCGAGTAGTCGACCGTCGCGTGCCAGTCGCTCCAGCCGGGCGGCACGTCGGCGCGCTGCTGGTCGCCGTACCCGTTCAGGAACTTGCCGAGGTGGGCGGTGTGGTACCCGGCGCCCTGCAACCAGACCGGGAGCGCGTTGCTCTTGTCGAAGCGGCCGTAGCCGCCGGTCGGCGGGTACAGGCCCATGACGCCGTGGTTGTGCGCGTACTGGCCGGTGAGGAAGGTTGCGCGCGACGGGCAGCAGACCGGGTACGACACGTAGGAGCGCCTGAAGGTGACTCCCGCGCGCCCGACGAACCGGCGCGTCCGCGGCAGGGCGCTGAGCTCCTCGACGGTCTGGTCGTCAGTCATCACGACGACCAGGTTCGGCCGGTCGGCGCGTGCCGCCGGGGCCGAGACGAGCGCGATGGAGAACGCGATCGTGAGCGTGAGGAGAGCGAGGACGAGGCTGCTGAGGCGCTTGGAGTCCATGGCGAGCGAGTGTCCGTTCGCCTTGGCGCCGCGGATAGACGACCATGGGCCCGCTCAGGCACCGCGGGGTGCCGTCGCTCTACACCTCGGTGGAGCGCGGCCTAGAGCGCGGTGTCGGCGATGAAGCCGCCGGCGAAGGCGCGCTCCACGAGCCGCGCGCGCTTCTCGTTCTGCGGCAGGTGCTCCACGCCGAACTTCTCGAAGAGCGCTCGCAGGTGCTTCTTGACCGCGTCCACGCTGAGGAAGAGCTCCTGCGCGATCTGGTCGTTCGTCGGCGGCGTCACGAAGGCGGCCGACTCCTTGAACGGGCGGCATAGCGCCAGCAGCACCCGCTTCTGGGCCTCGGTGAGGTTCACGACCGTGCGCAGGTCGGCCGACGGCGCCGTGGCCTGGGACTCATGGTCCTTCGGGTTGCGGAAGACCAGCACGGTCGACCCCGATCCGGAGCGCGTCGCCGTCGCGCAGCCGCCGCCGGCCGCCGACCGGCTCGCCGTTCACGAACGTGCCGTTCAGCGACAGGCCGTCGTCGCTCAGCGTCCAGTCCTCGCCGCTGCGGACGAGCTCGGCGTGGAGCCGCGAGACCTCCTCGTCCCATGGCATCGGAAGGTCGGCCGATGAGCGGCGCCCGAGCGTGACGCGCGAGTGCGACTCGTCCAGCACGTGCAGCCGGTGCTGCGCCTCGCCGTCACGGTAGATCAGGAACGGCACTCCGGCGCGCTCCGCCTCGATCTGGGCCTTCAGCTCCGTCGCGCTGGCGGCGTGTGGGGTCGCCGGCCCCGTACCGGACATGTCGCAACTCTGCCCGAAATCGCCTCTCGGGTCCACCGAGGTGGGTTACGCTGACAGCGGCGATTCCCGACGGTTTGGATGAGGGTGCTCTCGACGGGTTCGATCCTTGGGGACTTCAGGGTCGAGGACGAGATCGGCCACGGCGGCATGGGCGTCGTGTATCGGGCATCTCAGGTATCGCTCGACCGCCCCGTAGCGCTCAAGGTCATCAGCGAGAGACTCTCCGACCGCGACGGCTTTCGTGAGCGCTTCGTGCGCGAATCGCGGATGGCGGCCTCACTGGACCATCCGAACGTCATCCCGGTCTACGCGGCCGGCGAGGAAGACGGCGTGCTGTACATCGCCATGCGCTTCGTGGACGGCACCGATCTGCGCGCCCTGCTGCAGGCCGAGGGCGGCCTCGATCCCGCTCGCGCGGCGGGGGTGGTGGCCCAGGTCGCTTCGGCGCTCGACGCGGCGCACGAGCGCGGGCTCGTCCATCGCGACGTGAAGCCCGCCAACATCCTCGTCGCGGCACGAGGGGGCGGCGAGCACGCCTACCTCACCGACTTCGGGCTGACGAAGCGCAGCACCTCCGACAGCGGGCTCACTGCCACGGGCGAATGGGTCGGCACGCTCGACTACGTCGCTCCGGAGCAGGTGCGGGGCGAGCAGGTGGATGGCCGCGCCGACATCTACGCGCTGGGCTGCGTGCTGTACGAGACGCTCACCGGCCAGGTGCCGTACGTGCGCGAGGACGAGCTCGCGAAGCTGTGGGCGCACATCTCAGACCCCGCGCCCTCGGTGCTCGACCTGGCACCCGACACGCCGCGCGCGCTGGCCGGGGTCGTCGAGCGGTGCATGCACAAGCACCCGAGCGAGCGCTACTCCACGGCCGGCGAGCTGGGACGCGACGCGCTCGCGGCGGTCCCCGGCCTAGCCGACACCGGCGCTCGCGCGCGAGCCGCGGCCGGGCGCCGGGGAATCCCGGGCGCGGGCCCGGATGCGACGCGCGCCGGCCTCACCTCGGTCCTGCCGGCGTCGGGTTCCCGCGCGCGCAGGTTGGTGCGCCGCCGGCCGGTCGCGCTGACCGCGGCGGCCCTGCTGGTCGCGTGCGGCGCGGCGGTCGCGGTGCTCACGCTGAGCGGTGGCGACGCGTCGGATAAGGGCGGCGCCCGAGCGGGCCCGCCGGTCGCGACGATCGACGCCCGGATACCGGTCGGCGACTCGCCGTCCGGCGTCGCCCTCGAGAGCGGCTCCGCATGGGTGGCGAACGAGGGCGACGGCACGGTCAGCCGCATCGACCTCCGGACACGGCGGGTACGCGGCGAGCCCATCCCGGTCGGAAAAAATCCACGCGCGGTGGCCGCCGCCTACGGGGACGTCTGGGTCGCAAACTTCGGAGCCGGGTCGGTCACGAGGATCGACGCCGAGTCGGGCCGCGTCGTTCAGACCGTCGGCGTCGGCCACGGTCCCGTTGACCTGGCGGTCGGGCGAGACTGGGTATGGGTCTCAACGCAGGAGGCCCGCGTCCTCCGAATCGACGCGCAGTCGGGTCGCGTGGCCGACAGCGACATCGGTGTCAAGTCCGAGGGTGCGCTCGACCTGGGCGAGAACCGCCTCTGGATCGCCGACCGCGTCGATGGCACGATGCGCGTCTACTACATCCCCGAAGGCGAGGTCGCGGCCACCCCGATTCTGCTCGGCAACTCGCCCGCTGACATCGAAGTGCGTGAGTCCTTCGCGTGGGCCGCGGTTGCCGGAGACGGCGTCGTCCGGCGACTGCCGCTCGTGAGCGGTACGCCCGGCGAGCGCATCATCGAGACCGGCGGGCGCCCCGAGGCGCTCGGTGTCAGCAAGGACGCGATCTGGGTCGCGGACAGCGAGCGCGAGGCGCTCCTGAAGATTGACCGCTCGACCGGCCGGGTGGTGGGCGCTCCGGTGCGGGTCAGCGAGGATCCGGCAGGCGTGGCGGTCGGCGGAGGCATCGTCTGGGTCACGAGCGCGGCCACCGACCGAGTCCTCCGGGTGAGGCTACGGTGAGCCGCGGCACCGGCGCACCCACGCGGGCCTCTGCGCGCGGCGCGCGGCCGGCACGGCGGGCCCTCGATCTCGACACGCCGTGGCTGCTCGTGGCGGTGCTCGCGGTTGCCGTGGTGGGGCTGGCGGTGGCGCTGATCCTCGAGCGGAACGGCAACGATGGCGGAGGCGCGGCCGACCCCGTCGCAGCCGGACAGAGGGAGCCGCCGCAGGCCGGCCGGATCGTCGGCCTTCCGGTGCGTGTAGGCGACGCACCCAGCGCCG
The DNA here is from genome assembly GCA_963771715.1 of uncultured Thermoleophilaceae bacterium. GTDB lineage: Bacteria > Actinomycetota > Thermoleophilia > Solirubrobacterales > Thermoleophilaceae > JACVRW01. The sequence continues at coordinate 78,731 of CAVYUQ010000016.1, read as the reverse complement.
TGGCGGTCGGCCCCCGGAACGTGTGGGTGCTAAGCGAGACGGACGGCACGCTCTCGACCGTGGACCCAGCGCGCAACGAGATCGTCGGCGCGACGGCCGCGGTCGGCGGGCGCCCGCGCTTCATGGTCATCGCCGGCGACTACGTATGGGTGACGAGCTTCGACGCACGCAGCGTCACCCAGGTAAACGCCACGACTCGGCGGATCATCAGGCGCATCCCGGTCGGAGCCAGTCCGTGGGGGATCGGCACCGGCCCAGGCCAGGCCATCTGGATCGTGAATCACGACGACGACACGATCCAGCAGATCGACACCAGCACGGGCGAGCTTGTGGGCGGGCCGATCGAAGTTGGCGAGGCGCCGGTGAATGCCGCCTTCGCAGCCGACTCCGTGTGGGTCACGAACTCGGAGGATGACACCGTGACGCGGCTCGACGCACGCTCTCGGAGCGTCGTTGCGGAGATCCACGTGGGCGACCATCCCGAGGGACTCGCCGTCGGAGACGGGTCCGTGTGGGTGGCGAACCTCGAGGACGACACCGTCTCGCGCATCGACGCGTTGACGAATCGTGTCGTCGCGACGATCCCGGTCGGCGACCGGCCGCTCCACCTCAAGACCACGGCCGGGGCCGTGTGGGTGCCGAACTCCGGAGACGGCACGCTCAGCCGCATCCGCTTCGACAGAAACCGCGCGGTCGGGGCGCCTCTCCCGGTCGGCCGGAGCGTCGAGCGGGTCGGCGCCGGCCTGGGCGCGATCTGGGTGACGAGCGCGTCTGAGGACACGATCGTCCGGGTGGCGCCCGCTCCGCTGGCCCGCTAGCCCTCGACGGCCCGCTTCAGCGCCGTCTCGGCCCGCTCGAAGGCGTTGCCGGAGCGCACCAGCCGCTTCGCGGCGCGGCGCTGCTTCACGACGTCCTTGCTCCGCTCGGCGCGCGCCATGCCGCCGAGGCTCTCCGTCACGCGATCGAGGCGGGCCAGGAGCGCGTCGAACTCGTCCTGCGCGTCGTCCGGCGCGTCCAGCCCCGCGAGCGCCCGGCGGCGTGCGCTCGGTGCTCGCGGCGAGCCGCTCGAAGGTCGCCGGCTTCGTGCCCATGTCCCTCCCCAGGCGGGTGAGCGGCTTCACGGCCCGGTTGTAGTCCTCCGTGAAGGAGCTCTCCTCACCGCCGCAGGCCACGGGCGCAAGCAGGACGAGGAGCAGCGCCGCCGAAGTGAGCTTCATGCCCGGAACCTACCCACGGTGCGGGTTTTAGGCCTTCGTGAAGGCCAAAACCGCCGTCCGGGGCGTTGGTAGAGTTGTCCAAGCGGGTCGGTGTCCTCCACCACCTCTCATTCGACCGGCGTATCTGCCGATCTAATGGGAAAGAACGGGTAACACCGCCCCCGTAGTTCCCGACAGATAAGAGAGCACAGCGTGTTTGAGCGCTTCACCGAACGGGCCCGACAGGTGGTCGTCCTCGCCCAAGAGGAAGCCCGCATTCTCAAGCACAACTACATCGGCACCGAGCACATCCTCCTTGGCCTGCTGCGCGAGGAGGAGGGGCTTGCCGCGCGCGTTCTCGAGTCGCTCGACATCACCGTGGAGCGCGTCCGCGCCCAGGTGGTCCGCATCGTCGGCTCCGGCGAGGAGGTCACCTCCGGCCAGATCCCGTTCACCCCGCGCGCCAAGAAGGTGCTGGAGCTCGCGCTCCGCGAGGCCCTCTCGCTCGGCCACAACTACATCGGCACCGAGCACATCCTGCTCGGCCTGGTCCGCGAGAACGAGGGCGTCGCCGCCCGCATCCTGCTCGACTTCGACGCCGACTCCGAGAAGATCCGCAACGAGGTCATCCGCATGCTGTCCGGCCCCGGTGGCCGCCAGGGCCGTGCCGGCGCCGCCGCCGGCGCCCAGGGCGAGGGCAAGAAGTCCTCGAAGCTGCTCGACCAGTTCGGCCGCAACCTGACCAAGCTCGCCGCTGAGGGCAAGCTCGACCCGGTCGTGGGCCGCGAGACCGAGATCGAGCGGATCATGCAGATCCTCTCGCGCCGCCAGAAGAACAACCCGGTCCTGATCGGCGAGCCGGGCGTGGGCAAGACCGCCGTGGTCGAGGGCCTCGCCCAGCTGATCACGAACGGCGAGGTGCCCGAGCTGCTGAAGAACAAGCAGATCTACACGCTCGACCTGGCCGCGCTCGTCGCGGGCTCGAAGTACCGCGGCGAGTTCGAGGAGCGCCTCAAGAAGGTGATGAAGGAGATCACCCAGCGCGGCGACATCATCCTGTTCATCGACGAGCTCCACAACCTCGTCGGCGCCGGCGCCGCCGAGGGCGCGATCGACGCGGCGAGCATCCTGAAGCCGGCGCTCGCCCGCGGCGAGCTCCAGACGATCGGCGCCACCACGCTCGACGAGTACCGCAAGTACCTCGAGCGCGACTCCGCGCTCGAGCGCCGCTTCCAGCAGATCCGCGTGGACCAGCCCACCACCGAGGACACCGTCCAGATCCTCAAGGGCCTGCGCGACCGCTACGAGCAGCACCACCGCGTCGGCATCACCGACGAGGCGCTCGAGGCGGCAGCCGAGCTTGCCGACCGCTACATCTCCGACCGCTTCCTGCCGGACAAGGCGATCGACCTCATCGACGAGGCCGCGTCACGCGCGCGCATCAAGTCGATGACGGCCCCGCCCGTGTACCGCGACCTCGAGGAGGAGATCGAGACGACGCGGCGCGACAAGGAGGCCGCGATCGAGGCGCAGGAGTTCGAGAAGGCGGCGAACCTGCGCGACAAGGAGCGCCAGCTCACGAACAAGAAGCGCGAGCTCGAGGAGCAGTGGCGCTCCGGCGAGTCCGGCGAGCGCCCGGAGATCGGCGAGGAGGAGATCGCCGACATCGTCTCCATGTGGACCGGCATCCCGGTCTTCAAGCTCACCGAGGCCGAGACGCAGAAGCTGATGCGCATGGAGGACGAGCTCCACAAGCGCGTCATCGGGCAGGACGCCGCCATCGAGGCGGTCTCGAAGGCCATCCGCCGCTCGCGGGCCGGCCTGAAGGACCCCAAGCGCCCGACCGGCTCGTTCATCTTCCTCGGCCCCTCGGGCGTCGGGAAGACCGAGCTGGCGCGCACGCTCGCGGAGTTCCTGTTCGGCGACGAGGAGGCGATGGTCCGCATCGACATGTCGGAGTACATGGAGAAGCACTCCGTGTCCCGGCTCGTCGGCTCGCCCCCCGGCTACATCGGCTACGACGAGGGCGGCCAGCTCACGGAGGCCGTGCGGCGCAAGCCGTACAGCGTGCTCCTGCTCGACGAGATCGAGAAGGCGCACCCCGACGTGTTCAACATCCTGCTCCAGATCCTCGAGGACGGACGGCTCACGGACGCCCAGGGGCGCACCGTCGACTTCCGCAACGCGATCGTGATCATGACCTCGAACGTCGGCGCCGTCCGAGATCGCCAAGAACACCGGCATCGGCTTCACCGTCGGTGATGAGACCGGCGTGACCTACGAGGACATGAAGATCCGGATCATGGGCGAGCTGAAGAAGGTGTTCCGCCCCGAGTTCCTGAACCGGATCGACGAGGTGATCGTCTTCCACAAGCTCACGAAGGAGGAGATCACCGAGATCGTCGAGCTCCTCCTCAAGCGGATCCGGGAGTCGCTGGCCGAGCGCGAGCTGTCGCTCAACCTCTCCAGCGATGCCGCGGACTTCCTCGTCGAGAAGGGCTGGGACCCGGCGATGGGCGCGCGCCCGCTGCGCCGGGCGATCCAGCGCTACATCGAGGACCCGCTCGCGGACGAGGTGCTCGCCCAGTCCATGCCCCCCGGCTCGACCATCGAGGTCGGCAAGGCCGCGGAGGAGGACGAGAAGGACATGACGATCACGATCGTCAAGCCCAAGGAGCGCAAGCGCGAGGCCGTGGGCGTGGGGGCGAAGGGCGGACCGGTCGAGGAGGGCTCCGACGAGCCCGACCAGCCGTCCGGTGACGGCGCCCCGGAGCTGCCGGACGAGCCCGAGGTCCTGCCGGACGTGCCCGACGCGCCGCCCGCGCCGCCCGAAGAGAACTAGCCCGAGGGCGTCGCCAGCTCGTCCAGCTCCGCGCGGGCCTGCGTCTCGAACAGGCGCAGGCCGGCGCCTTCGGTCGTTGCCGAGCGCGTCCTCGAGGTGCGCCGCGGCGGTCTCGCGGTCGCCCCGCGCGGCCGCGAGCAGGCCCAGCAGGCGAGCCACGGGCCCGAGGCTGCCCGCGTGGCCCACCTGCACGAGGCAGTCGCGGTAGGGCGCGAGCGTCTCGTACAGGACGGCCGCGCTCTCCGCGTGCCGCAGCCTCGCGCTCGCCTCGCCCAGCACGGCGATCGCCGTGAGCCAGAAGAAGTCGCGCTGCACGGCATCCAGGTTCGCCACCATGCGCTCGAGCTCCCTGGCGCAGTCGTCCTCGCGCCCGGCCATCAGGCAGGCGAGCGGCAGCGCCGGCCCGCCAGGCAGCGAGGTTCGGATTGGCCTCCACCACCTGCTCCACGGCGTCCACGAGCTCGCCCAGGCGTCCCTCGCCGTGCCGGATCAGGAAGAGCTGCGCCGCGTACACGCTCTCCGCGTCGGCGCTCTCCATGTTCGTTCGCATCTCCATGGACTCGGCCGCGAGCCGCTCGGCCTCGTCGAGGCGGCCCTCCATCTGCGCGAAGGCCGCCGACCACGCCACCGCGAAATGCGAGTAGAGCGGCTGGCGCACCTCCGCGGCCAGCGCGGCGAGCTCGTCGAGGCAGCCTCGCGCCGCGGCCACCTCACCGGACTGGAGGAGGTCGAAGATGCGGGCGTGGAGGCCCTGGAGCGCCCGCTCGCGGTCGCCGGTCTTCGCCGAGACGCGGATCAGCTCGTCGCTCACGGCGAGCCGCTCGGCGAGGTGGTCCACGTGCAGCAGCGACACATGGCGGCCGGCGAGGGCCGCCGCCAGGACGTGGTCGTCGGCCAGGTCGTGCGCGATCTGCACGGCCTCACCGGACAGCGACATCGCCGTCGCCTCGTCGCCCGCGAAGTGGAGGATCTCGGCGAGGCGGGCGAGCAGCCGGGCGCGCAGGTCGGGCTCGTCCGTCGGGCAGCTCCGCGAGCGCCTCGCGTAGGAGCGCGATCAGCTCGACGTCGATGACGCCGGCCTCGTAGTAATGCCCGGCGTAGCTGATCGCGGCGCGGGCGAGCTGGGTGCTCGACCGCCCCCTCGCCAGCTCGGCCGCGTCCGCGAACGCATCGGAGAAGTCCGGGTGCCCGGCGCGCAGCCTCATCTCGCCGAGCCGCAGGAGCAGCTCGCAGCGGTCGGAGGGGTCCGGCTGCTCGCGCAGCTCGTCCAGCTCGAGCGCCCGCTCGAGCTGCTCGGCGGCGTCCTCCCACGCGAGCGAGCCGGCGGCGTTGTCGGCGGCGTCGCGCACGTAGCGCAGCGCGGGCTCCGGCCCGAGCGAGTTGCGCGCCTCGTAGAAGTGCAGCGCGAGCTCGCGCCACGTGCGGGCGCAGCTCGGCCCGGCGGGCCTCGAGCGTCTGCGCCACGCGCTCGTGGAGGTGCGCCCGGATGACGCCGCCGAGCTCGTCGTACAGCGTGCGGCGTATGAGCGCGTGCGCGAACGAGAGCCGCCCGCGGCGGTCCACCGGGGCGAGCAGCCGCGCCGTCACCGAGCGGTCCAGAAGCTCGCCGACCTCCTCTCGCGACATCCCCACGACCGGCGCGATCGCGTCGGCGGGGAAGCTCGCGCCCATCACGGCCGCGACCCCGAGCACCTGGTTCGCCTGCGGGCCGAGCCGCGCCACGCGCCTCAGCACCACCTCGCGCACGCCCGGCCGGCACCTCGGCCGGCTCCTCGACGGCCCGCAGCGACTCCTCCAGGAAGAACGGGTTCCCGCCGGTCAGCTCGCGCAGCCGCTCGGCGAGGCCGGGGCGGGCGCGGCGCCCTTGTAGGCCTCGACGAAGGCGGCGGTCTCGCGCCCGTCGAGGCCCTGGAGCTCGAGGCTCGCGAGCGGCAGCTCGCGGCGCAGGTCCGCGATCAGGTCCGCCAGCGGCGAGCCGGGCTCGACCTCGACGTCCCGGTATGCGCCGATCACCAGCAGCCGGCCCGGCTGGACCGAGCGCGAGAGATGGCGCAGCAGGCGCAGCGTGGGGCGGTCGGCCCAGTGCAGGTCGTCGAAGACGAGCACGAGCGTCCTGTCGGCCGCGACCCGCGCGAGCGTCGTGGTCACGGCCTCGAAGAGCCGGTAGCGCTCGGTCTCGGGGACCCCGCCGCCCGCCTCGCGCGACGCCGGCATATGCCGCCGCAGCTCCGGCACGAGCCGCCCGAGCTCCTCGAGCTCGAAGTGGATGCTCTCGCGCAGCTGGTCCACGTGCCCGCTCAGCACCAGATGCGAGATCACGTCCACGAACGGCTGGTAGGGCACGAGCGTGTCCTCGTCGGAGCGCCCGTACATCACGACCGCGCCGCTCGCGCGCGCGTCGCGCGCGAAGGCGGCGGCGAGGCTCGTCTTCCCGATTCCTGGCTCGCCCGCCATGAGCACGATGCGCCTGTCGCCCGCGGTGGCCGCGGCGAGCTCGCCGCGCAGTTCGGCCAGCGCGCGTGTCGCGCCCCACGAACGGACGCCCCTCGATCTTCGCGAGCGCCGGCGGCAGCGGAAGCTCGGTCGGCGGCTCGTGGGCGGCCGCGTCGTCCGCCGCCGCGAGCATCTCCTCGTGGAGGGCGCGCAGCTCGGGCGAGGGCGTGGACCCGAGCTCCTCGCGGAGCAGCACGCGCAGGCGGTCGAACGCGCGCAGCGCCTCGGCGTGGTTGCCACGCGCGGCGTGCGCTCGCATGAGCAGCCCGTGTCCCGACTCGCGGAACGGCGCCAGCTCGACCAGCCGGCGCGCGGCGAGCTGGGCCCGCGCCGCACCTTCGCCTGCGCTCGCCAACAGTGCCTCCGCGAGCAGCTCGAGCGCCTCGAGCTGCTCCTCGTCCTGGAGGCGCCGGTGCTCGTCGAGCCAGAGCGCGTCGAACATCGGCACCAGCGGGCCCTCGTAGACGTCGAGGGCGGTCTGGGCATGTGAGCAGGCCTGCTGCGGGTCGTCCGGAAGCGCGGCGCGCGCGGCCGCGAGCGCGTCGGCGGCGGTCTCCACGTCCACCTCGGACCCCTCGGGCAGCTCGAGCCGCAGCTCGGTACGCCCGCTGATCAGCTCCGGGCCGAGCGCGCGCCGCAGGCTCGACAGCAGCGTGCTGAGCGTGGCGGCCGGATCGCGGGGCGCCTTTCCGGGCCAGAGCGCGTCCACGAGCTCGCTGCGGGTGACGGCCCGGTGCCGGTTCAGGACCAGGTACGCGAGCAACCCGCGCCCGAGCCGGCCGGGCAGGCTGCCCTCGACGCGGCTGCCGCGTACCTCCACCCTGAGATCGCCGCGGAGCTGGATCCGCACCCCTGGGACCACCGTCTTAAGGTACCCCGGTTCGCGGCTCGCCGCGTCGTTTGGGGGGCCCATGGCGAATTCCCGGAAGTGACGCCTGATCGTCGTGGACATGCTCAACCCCTGCGGGCACGACGACGTCGAACAGCTCACGAAGATCACGTCCTGCGCGGACGTGAAGCTCAGCGCTGTTGCCTGACGCTGTCGATCTTGCCGTTGTTGGCGTCGATCTTCACAAGCGCCAGCCTGCGGAAGGTGTCCTCCCGCTCGCCGGGAATCGACAGCGACACGATCCAGAACGGCTCGGACTGAAGGCCCTGGCGTAGAAGGCGGATCTGGGTCTGCTCCGGTTTGAAGTCGATCGCCCGCGTCGCCTTCGCGATCGCCTGCTCCTTCGTGAGGCGGATCTGCGACTGCTGGCACGTCTGCGCGACCAGGAACGCAAGGGCCAGCACGCCGACGATCACGGCCACGCGCAACCAGGGCGAGCCCCCCGTGCGGATGCGACCGCCCCAGCGGCCGACCTCGGCCTGTGGGGCCGGCGTCATGGCTGGATCAGTTCGCTCAGGCGGTCGGACGGAACTCCGTCCCGATGTTCGTGAACAGCACGATCACCAGGACCACGATGGCACACAGGATCGCGATCGCGAGCATTGCGATCTCGAAGCCCTTGACGTGCGTCTGCATGGGCAGGAATTCGATCTGACGCTTGCCGTGTCCGTTGTCGATCATCGTTCGTCTCCCACTCCTCCGGGCTGCGGAGGCGGCCCGGAGGCCGCCGGCTGTGGTGCGCTCAACCTCGCGACGTGTCCGATCAGCTGGCGGTTCTCGTACAGGAACCAGGCGACGAGGGCCACCACCGTGGCCACGATTCCGACCCAGGTGAGCAACATGTACAGGGTCTCCGCGCCGCTGCCGTCCTCGCCGTAGGTCGAGCCGGGGCCGAACGTCATGAACCCCGCGCAGTCCTCGTAGTTCGCCTGCAGGATGAAGTCGCCGGCGTCTTCCACGCGCGCCGACTCGGAGCCCGCGGCATGTGTGACGCAGTCCGGCGCGCTGTTGATGATGCCCGGCATCTAGACCACCACCTCGTCTCTCGCGTTGCGTAGGACAGCGTCGGCTGGCACCAGCCGTCCGTCCGGCTCGACCACCATCTCCCCCTCGACCGCGAGCTCGGGGAGATACAGGCCCTGTTCGTACTCGGCCACGTCCAGGCCCTCGAGCTCAACCACCGGCGGCACGCGCAGCAGGTTCAGCTTCTTGAGGGCGAGAGACGCGACGTAGCCGGACAGGAAGCCGAGCGGCAGGAACGTCGCGATACCCAGCAGCTGACCGCCGATTGAGCTGTCGACGTTGTTGAGGCCGGTCGGGTAGCCGGCCGCGAAGACGCCGACCCAGAGGACTCCCATGAACCCGGCAAAGCCGTGCACGGCCACAGCGCCCACCACGTCGTCCACGCGCATCTTCTTCTCAATGAAGGTGCCCACGTAGACGGTGAGGGAGGCGGTGACGATTGCGAGGAGGTACGCGAGCGTGGGCGCGTACACGTCCGCGCCCGCCGACACCCCGATCACTCCGGCAAGCCCGCCGGAGACCGTCCAGAACGGATCGCCGCGACTCGCGAAATAGCCGCCGGTGAAGCCGCCCGCGAATCCGAACGTGATCACCATCGTGATCGAGCCCAGCGTCGTCGGGCTCAGGTAGATGTTCGCCCAGCCCGGGAACGACGTGGACGCGATCACGAGGCACGCCGCGTAGAACCCGTAGAACCCCGTGAAGATCAGCATCAGCCCCATGAGCGTGAGGTGCAGGTTCTGGGGTCTGAACTGCCGGGCGAGCCCCTCTCGCGTGTATTTCCCGATGCGCGGCCCGAGGTTGAAGAGCACACCGAGCGCGAACGCCCCGGCCACGCCGTGCACCACGCCCGAGGCGATCGAGTCATGGAACCCGAACCGCAGCGTCATCCAGCCGCCGGCGCTCCAGCCCCAGGCGGCGTCGAGGATCCAGACGACGGAGCCGAGGATCGACGCGAGGAACAGGTAGGCCGCCAGCCGGATGCGCTCGAGGCACGCGCCCGACATGATCGAGGCGGTCGTCCAGGAGAAGAGGAGGAACGCCAGGAAGAAGATCAGGTTGATGTTGTTCGTAAGGTTCGGGCCGAAGGCGTCCGACCACGGGATGCCGCCCTGGCAGGCGGCCGCCGTGAAGTCGGTCGAGTTCGGTCCGATCGGCAGGCCGGGCTGGTTGCAGTTGTAGATCCACCAGCCGACGTAGTAGAAGGTCGGCGTCACGACGGCGATCGTGAGGATGTTCTTCATCGCCGTGGCGAGGACGTTCTTCCGACGCACCGCGCCTGCCTCGTAGGACATGAATCCCACGTGGATCAGCCACATCAGTACGACGGTGAAGAAGTAGAACTGCTCAGCGAGGATCGCGCTGTCGAGGGTCTGGCCCGCCGAGCTCGCGGCGTCCTCGAGCTTGTCGACCTGCGCGATGACCAATCCGATCATGCTTCCTCCATGGCCATGCGGCCATTGACAGCGTCAGTTCACGAACAGGGCCTTCCGGGCGACGGTATCCTCGCCCAGAGCGTTCACGCAACGTATGATGGCCACATCGTTCTGGCCGAACGAGTGTGACAACGGCACATAGGGTGAGCCGATGGCCCCGGCTACCATTGCCGTTCTGAGGCAAGGAGGGCTCGTGTGACTGTCTCACCGGTCGCCGGCGGTGGCGACGCTCTCGCCCGCGTACAGCGGGAAAACGAGACGCTGTACGCGGTCATCAAGACGGTCTCGTCGTCGCTCGATCTCGACCGGGTGCTGGACGGCATCGTCGAGATCGCGACCGACGCCACCGGCTGCCATGCCGCCTTCATCTACTTCGTCGAGGACGAGCGCCTCGTACTACGAGCGGCTTCCCCGCGCTACTCACATCTGGTCGGGGCGCTCGCATGGGGCACGGACGAGGGTCTGACCGGGTGGGTCGCCCGCACGAAGACGCCCGAGTTCATCCGCGACAACGCGATGGACGATCCGCGCATGAAGTACGTGCCCGAGCTCGAGGAGGAGCGCTTCCAGTCGATGGTCGCGGTGCCGGTGCTCGCCCGCGACGGCGACGTGCTGGGTGTGGTGGTTCTCCATACGAAGGCGCCGCGCGAGTTCGACGACGGAGTCCTCAACTTTCTCGTGCACACGGCGTCGCTCGTGGCGGGCGCGATCGAGAACGCGAAGCTGTACGAGGGCACGCGCCGGCGGGTCGAGGCGCTCACGACGCTCACCCAGCTGAGCCAGGCGCTCGCCGCGGTGACGCTGCGCGAGGACCTCTACGACGCGGTCACCCGCGGCGCTCGCCAGCTGCTCGGCGCCGAGGCGTGCCAGATCTGGCGGATCGACCCCGAGGCCGACGAGCTGAACCTGGTCGGCGCCGACCCTCCGGAGGGCTCCTCCCGCCCGGCTCGCGCCGCGCAGCTGATGGCGCTGATGCGGGGCGGGCGCAGCGGCGCGGTCGAGGACGAGCTCCTGATCGCGCCGCTCGCCGCGGGCGACGAGCAGCTCGGGCTGCTGTGCTGCATGGCCCACGAGCGCGCGTTCGACCAGGAGGACGAGGAGCTGCTGCGCGCCGTGGCGCACCAGACCGCCGTCGGACTGAAGAAGGCGGAGCTGATCGAGCGGCTCACCGCCGAGAACATCGTGAAGGACATGTTCGAGGCGCTCGCGGCCGGCTCGGTGGACGCGGCGGAGGCGAAGGCCGCGGAGGCGCGCTGCGATCTGACCCGCCCGCACGTGTTCATCCACGCGGTGCGCGCGCCGTCGGCCGAGGAGGACGGCCCCGCCTGGCCCGAGGTGGCGGCCCGCTTCGAGGGCCGCCTGCGCCGGCTCTACCAGCGCGCCTTCTTCGACTCCCGGCACGACTGCGTGCGCGCGATCGCCCCGCTGCCCACCGCCGGCGCGGCCGCGATCGAGCGGCTGCGGCAGGCGTGCGAGGAGCTGGCGCGCGGCGAGGGCGTCGTGGTCGGGGTGAGCGACGTGGACCGCGGCGCGGCCAGCGCCCGCCGGCGCATGCGCGAGGCCGCCGACGCGGCCCGGATCGGCCGCTCGCTCGCGACCGAGGGCGGCGCGGTCTCCTACGAGGGGCTCGGCGCCTACAAGTACCTCGTCCACCTGGAGCTCGACGACGCGCCGCACGACCGCTACCGCCAGTCGGTCGAGGAGCTGATCGACTACGACCGCCGCCGCGGCGCCCGGCTGGTGGAGACGCTGGAGCGCTTCCTGGCCGACCGCGGCAGCGTGGCGGCGAGCGCGCGGGCGCTCTACATCCACCCGAATACCGTGCGTCAGCGGCTGGAGCGGATCGAGCGGGTCACGGGGCTCGACCTCGGCAAGGAGGACCTGCTCTCGCTCGAGCTCGCGCTCAAGCTGGCCCGCCTCCACGACGTCCGCGGGGACCGGGAGTAGCGGCGTGGGCCTCCTCCTTGCGGCGGTGCCGGCGCACCGCGATCCAGACGCGGAAGATCAGATAGCCCGGCACGTGCGTGAGGACCACGAACATGAACCACCAGGCCTTGTGGAGGAACGCCAGGCCCGGCTCGTCCTTGACGTCTATCGACGACCAGGTAGAGCGTCACCGCCAGGACCAGCAGCATGACCGTGGGGACGCTCCCCGTGAGGGCGAACAGGAGCACGGCGGCCACCCTACAGCCGGAATGCACGCGTGACCATCAGGGCGAAGCTGTACGTGGCGATCCTCCTGACGGTCATCGGGCCGGTGATCACGATCGCGGTCGCGCTGAACGGCATGGGCCGGCTGGGCGACCGCTTCGACGAGGTGCACGACCGCGCGGAGCGCCGTGCGCTGGCGCTCGACCTGAAGTTCGGCGTGACCGACGTGAACGGGTGGCAGACCGCCTACGGCTATGACGACGGCGCCTCGCGGCCGCGCTTCGAGCGCTCGGTGCGGCAGTTCCGGGCCGACCTGCGCGCGGCGCGCAGCGAGCTGACCGATCCGCGCGAGAGCCGGCTGCTGAACGAGCTCCGCTCGCGCTTCGACGAATTCCTGGTGCTCGACGAGGTGGCGTACAGCGCGCTCCAGCGCGGCGACGAGGCGCGCGTGAAGCAGATCTTCCTCGGGCCGGAGCTGCGCCTCTTCGACGAGATGGCGAGCCGGGCGGACGAGCTGGCCCGCTACGAGGCGCGCGGCGCCACCGCCACGGAGAAGGCGTTCGACGACTCGCGCGAGGACGCGCGCCGCGGGCTGATCGCGGTGGCGCTCGGCGCGGCGCTCGTGATCGTGCTCCTGCTGGTCACGGCCGGGGACATCGCGCGGATGGCGCTCGAGAGCCAGCGCGTGCGCGAATGACCGACGACGTCCTGCTGACGCTGAGCCTGCTCCTGATGGGCGCGCTCCTGGCGCGCTTCGTCGCCTCGCTGATCGGGATCCCGGAGATCCTGGTGCTGGTGGCGATCGGCGCGCTGTTCGGGCCGTCGGCCCTCGACGTCGTGGACGTTCCGTTCGAGTCGCTCGGCGCGCAGCTGATGTTCACGCTGGGCGTGTCGCTGATCCTGTTCTACGGCGGGCTGTCGCTCTCGCTGCCGATCCTGCGGAAGGTGTGGGTGACGCTCGCGCTGCTGGCGGTGCCCGGCATGCTGATCACAGCGGCCGTCGTGGGGATCGCGGCCCACTTCGCGTTCGACCTGCCGTGGGACGTCTCGCTGCTCGTTGGCGCCGTGCTGGCCCCCACGGACCCCGCGATCCTCATCCCGCTCTTCATCCGCTCGCGGCTGAAGCCGAAGCTCGCCCAGACGGTCATCGCCGAATCCGCGTTCAACGACCCGACGGGAGCGGCTCTGGCCTTGACGCTCGCCGGCGTGGTTCTCACCGGCAGCGACTCGGTGAGCGCGCCGGCGGGCGAGTTCATGGTCGACCTCGGGATCAGCACCGTGATCGGCATCGTGGCCGGCATCGTGCTCGCCGCGGCGATCTCGAGCGACCGCTCCGGGATCTGGCGCGAGAGCGCGGCGATCGCCGTGCTGACCGTGGTCACGATCAGCTTCTTCTCGCTCGACACCGCCGGCGGGAGCGGCTACCTGGGCGCGTTCCTCGCCGGGCTGATCGTGGGCAACGCGCAGCACCTGGGCCTCGCGGACAAGAGGCAGCCGCACGCGCAGGAGGTGCGCGAGTTCGCCTTCAACCTCGCGGACATCGTGACGCTGATCGTCTTCATGGTGCTCGGCGCGAACATCCCCTTCGGCGAGCTGTGGGACAACATCCTGCCCGCCCTCGCCGTGCTGGCGACGCTGATGCTGGTGGCGCGCCCGATCACGGTCTTCGCGTGCACGATGCCGGACCGCGGCGCGCGCTGGACCCGGCAGGAGCTCGCCTTCCTGTGCTGGACGCGCGAGACGGGCGTGGTCCCGGCGGCGCTCGTGGGAGTGCTGGCCGGCCTGGGGGTGCCGAACGGCGACGTGTTCGCCTCGCGTGGTCGCGCTGGCGATCGTGCTCACCCTGCTGCTCCAGGCGCTGCCGGCGCGCTGGCTGGCGGACCGCCTGGGCCTGCTGGAGCCGCAAACGCGCCCGGTGGCGGTGAAGGAGGAAGCAGCGGCCTGAGCGCCGCGGCTCCGCTCGGCCCGGGCCGGCGGCCCGCCGGGCGGCCCGCATGGGCGGCGGCGGCGGGGCGTCGGGCGCTTTCCCTTGCCATTTCGCAGGGAAGTCGAGCGCCTCCTGGATGCGCCAGATCTCGGGCGTGGTCCCAGGGCGCTCTGATTCATTTCGCGGGCGGGATTGCCGACCGCCACCCACGCCGATCGGGCGCCGTCGCGTCTCCTCGAGCACACGGTCGTTCACGTGCGCTCGACACCGTCGATGCGCACTCCATCCGCTCGCGGCGGGCGCGTGCGCGCGGAACAGCCCGTACACGGTGCAGGAGGAACGTCGAGCGCTCCGTTCACGTGGCATGCGGGCCCACGAGCACGTCGTCGCCCAGCTGCACGGGGTGGGCGGAGCGGCCGCGCAGCAGCGCGTTCTCCATCACGACGCAACGGGCGCCGAGCTCGACGAAGCCGTCCTCGGCGCTGAGCACGGCGCCGAACAGGACGCGCGCCTCGGGCCCCACGCGCACGTCGCCGCACAGCACGGCGGTCGGCGCGACGTACGCGCTCGGGTCGACCGACGGTGCCTTCCCTCGATGCTCGATCAGCATGTCGACCACCTAGTCTGAAGGTTGTGTCAGTGCCCGTGCTCCAGGGCGATCGAGTCACACTGCGGCCGATAGCCGAAGCCGACCTCGAGCCGCTCGCCGCCATCATCCGCGAGCCGAGCGTGGCCGCGTGGTGGGGTGAGTCCGGCGAGCCCGAGCGGCTGCGCGAGAACCTCAGCATGGACGGCGACGCCTGGGCGATCGAGACGGATGGGGAGCTGGCCGGCTGGCTCGGCTTCACGGAGGAGACCGAGCCCGAGTACCGCTCCGTCGGGCTCGACATCAGCCTGGCCGACCGCTTCCAGGGCCAGGGACTCGGCCCCGACGCGCTCCGCACCGCGATCCGCTGGTTCGCAGACAGAGCGCGGCCACCACCGCTTCACGATCGACCCGAACGCGGCCAACGAGCGGGCGATCAAGCGCCTACGCCGCGGTCGGCTTCGAGCCCGTCGGCGTGATGCGCAAGGCCGAGCTCGTCGACGGCGAGTGGACGGACGGCCTCCTGATGGACCTGCTGATCGACGAGCTGCGATGAGTTCGCGGCTCCCACGGGGTCCGTAGTCACATGAGCGAACCGACGATCGAGCTGCGCCCGGCGCTCCCTTACCTCGGCATCGCCGGTCGCATCACAGACGGCGTGCCCGCCTTCGTCGACAGGGCGTTCCCCGAGCTGTTCGCCTGGCTGGGCGAGCATGGCGTCGAGCCGCTCGGCCCGCCGTTCATCCGCTTCCGCGAGCTCGACCAGGCGGGCGAGCCGCTCGAGCTCGAGGTCTGCGCGGCCGTGGAGGGCGGCGCTGAGGGCGACGGCCGCGTGCTCAGCGGCGCCCTCCCGGCGGGCCGCTATCTCACGCTCATGCACATCGGCCCGTACAGAAGCGAGACGCTGCCCGACCTCGCGGCCACCCGAGCGCGGCTGATCGCATGGGCGGCTGAGCATGGAGTGGTCTACAGCCGCGAGACCGACCGCGGCTCGACGCTGCCCTGCTGCCTGGAGCGCTACCTGGTCGGCCCGCCGGCCGAGGCGGACTTCACCAGGTGGGAGACCGAGTTCGCCTACCTCGTCCTCGACGACTGAGGGCGGCGGCATAGACTCAGCATCCATTGAGCGAACCGCAGATCGACACCCGGTCCGCCCAGCCGTACCTCCGGATCGCCGGCCGCATCGAGGACGACGTGTCCGCCTTCGTCGACGGCGCCTTCAGCGAGCTGCTATGAATGGCTCAGGCAACGCGGGATCGCACCCGCCGGCCCCGAGTTCATCCTGTTCCGCGAGCTGGACGGCGACGGCAAGCCGCTCGACGTCGAGGTCAGCCTGCCCGTCGACGCCGACCCCGACGGCGACGGCCGCGTCAGCGCCGGCGAGCTGCCGGCCGGGCGCTACCTCACGTACCTGCACCACGGCGAGTACCACCCCGAGACCGGTCCCGATCTCCTCGCCTCGCTTGCGGAGCTGACCGGCTGGGCCGCGCAGAACGGCATCGAGCACAGCAGCTGGTTCCTCGAGCGCTACCTCACCGGCCCTGAGACTGAGCCCGACGAAGCGAAGTGGCTGACGGAGTTCGCCTACCTGGTCGTCGACGACTAGGTGCCGACGTAGGCCGCGAGGTGCTCGCCGGTGAGGGTGGAGCGGGCGGCGACGAGGTCGGCGGGCGTGCCCTCGAAGACGATCCGGCCGCCGTCGTGGCCGGCGCCGGGGCCGAGGTCGATGATCCAGTCGGCGTGCGCCATGACCGCCTGGTCGTGCTCGATGACGATCACCGACTTGCCGGAGTCGACGAGCCGGTCGAGCAGGCCGAGCAGCTGCTCGACGTCGGCGAGGTGGAGGCCGGTGGTCGGCTCGTCGAGGACGTAGACGCCGCCCTTCTCGCCCATGTGGGTGGCCAGCTTGAGCCGCTGCCGCTCGCCGCCCGACAGGGTGGTGAGCGGCTGGCCGAGGCTGAGGTAGCCGAGCCCGACGTCGGCGAGCCGCTCGAGGATCTTGTGCGCGGCCGGCGTGCGCGCCTCGCCGTCGCCGAAGAACTCCTCGGCCTCGGTCACCGGCATCGCGAGCACCTCGCTGATGTCGCTGCCGCCGAACTTGTACTCCAGCACCGACGCGTCGAACCGCTTGCCCTCGCACTCCTCGCAGGTGGTGGCGACGCCGGCCATCATCCCCAGGTCGGTGTAGATCACGCCGGCGCCGTTGCAGTTGGGGCAGGCGCCGTCGGAGTTGGCGCTGAACAGCCCGGGCTTCACGCCGTTGGCCTTCGCGAACGCCTTGCGGATCGGGTCGAGCAGCTCCGGTGTACGTCGCCGGGTTGCTCCGCCGCGAGCCGCGGATCGCGCGCCTGGTCGATCGACACCACCCCGTCCCGGCCGGACACCGAGCCGTCGATCAGCGAGCTCTTGCCGGAGCCGGCGACCCCGGTGACCACGACCAGCACGCCGAGCGGGATGTCGACGTCGACGTCCTGCAGGTTGTGCGTGGCGGCGCCGCGGATCTCCAGCGTCGCCGCTCGGGCGTCCGCACCGTCTCCTTGAGCGCGGCCCGGTCGTCGAGGTGGCGGCCGGTGATGGTGTCGCTTGCCCGCAGCCCGTCGACGGTGCCCTCGAAGACAACCTCGCCGCCGGCCGTGCCGGCGCCGGGGCCGAGGTCGACCACGTGGTCGGCGATCGCGATCGCCTCCGGCTCGTGCTCCACGACGAGCACCGTGTTGCCCTTGTCGCGCAGCTGCAGCAGCAGGTCGTTCATCCGCTCGATGTCGTGCGGATGCAGCCCGACGGTGGGCTCGTCGAAGACGTAGGTGACGTCCGTGAGCGACGAGCCGAGGTGGCGGATCATCTTGGTGCGCTGGGCCTCGCCGCCCGACAGCGTGCCCGACGGCCGGTTGAGCGACAGGTAGCCGAGCCCGATCTCGACGAACGAGTCGAGCGTGTGCCGCAGGGACCGAAGGAGCGGCGCGACGGACGGCTCGTCCAGGCCCGCCACCCACTCCGCGAGGTCGGTGATCTGCATCGCGGAGACGTCGGCGATGCTGACGCCGTCGATCTTCGACGACCGTGCCGCCTCGCTGAGCCGGGTGCCGTCGCAGTCGGGGCAGGTGGTGAACACCACCGCCCGCTCCACGAAGGCGCGGATGTGCGGCTGCATCGCGTCGACGTCCTTGGACAGCATCGACTTCTGGATCTGCGGGATCAACCCCGCGTAGGTCAGGTTGATGCCCTCGACCTTGATCTTGGTCGGCTCCTTGTAGAGCAGGTCGTGGCGCTCCCGCTTGTTGAACTTCTTGATCGGCTTGTCCGTGTCGAAGAAGCCGCAGCCGCGGAAGATGCGCCCGTACCAGCCCTCCATGCTGAAGCCCGGAATCGTGAGCGCCCCCTCGCCGAGCGACTTGCTGTCGTCGTAGAGCGCGGACAGGTCGAAGTCGCTGACCGAGCCGCGGCCCTCGCAGCGCTGGCACATGCCGCCGGTGCGGCTGAAGCTCGCGCTCTTGGTGATGGTCCTGTCGCCGCGCTCGACCGTGATCCCGCCGCTCCCGTGGACGGAGGCGACGTTGAAGGAGTACGCGCCCGGCCCGCCGATGTGCGGCTGCCCGAGCCGGCTGAACAGGATGCGCAGCATCGCGTCGGCGTCGGTGGCGGTGCCGACCGTCGAGCGGGGGTTGGACCCCATCCGCTCCTGATCGACGCTGATCGCGGTCGTCAGCCCGTCGAGCACGTCGACCTCGGGGCGCGCAAGCGTCGGCATGAAGCCCTGCACGAAGGCGCTGTAGGTCTCGTTGATCAGCCGCTGCGACTCCGCGGCGATCGTGCTGAACACCAGCGAGCTCTTGCCCGAGCCGGAGACGCCGGTGAACACCGTCAGCCGGCGCTTCGGGATCTCGATGCTGATGTCCTTGAGGTTGTTCACGCGCGCGCCGTGCACGCGGATCAGGTCGTGGCTGTCGGCAGCGGGCAGCGCCATTGCCGGTCAGGCTAGCTGCGGCACCACGCTGGGCTCCAGGACTAGAACAGCTGCAGGTAGCGCTTGATCTCCCAGGGGGAGACCTCGTTGTGCCACTCGGCCCACTCGTCCTGCTTGACCTTGACGTAGTAGTCCACGTAGTCGCCGTCGCGGACCTTGCCGAGCGCCGCGCGCAGCACGTCGTCCTTCTCCAGCTCGCGGGTCGCGTCGAGCAGGTTGGCCGGCAGCAGCTCCACGCCCAGCTCCTTGCGCTGCTCCTCGGTCACCTCGTGCAGGTTCAGCTCGGTGGTGGGGTCGCCCGGGTCGAGGTCGTTCGCCATCCCGTCCATGCCGGCGGCCAGCACGGCCGCCGCGGCGAGGTAGGGGTTGCAGGAGCCGTCCACCGTCCGGTCCTCGATCCGCCCGGCGGCCGGGATGCGCAGCATCTGCGTGCGGTTGTTGAAGCCGTAGCTCACGAACACCGGCGCCCAGCTCGAGCCGCTGCGAGTGCCGGTCACGAGCCGCTTGTACGAGCCGACCGTCGGCGCCGTCAGCGCGATGTACGCCTTCGCGTGCGCCTTGAGGCCGCCGATGAACTGGTACGCGGTCGGCGTGAGCCCAAGGCCGCGCGGGTCGTCCGAGGGGTCGCACTCGAAGACGTTCTCGCCGTCCTTCCAGAGGCTCATGTGGAAGTGGCAGCCGTTCCCGGTCAGGTGCCCGAACGGCTTCGGCATGAACGTCGCGATCAGGCCGCGCTCCTGGGCGAGCGACTCGACCATGTAGCGGAAGAAGATCGCCCGGTCGGACGTCGTGAGCGCGTCGGCGAAGTCCCAGTTCTGCTCGAACTGGCCGTTCGCGTCCTCGTGGTCGGTGGCGTAGTTGTTCCAGCCGAGGTCGGTGATGTTGCGCGCGACCTGGGAGACGAAGTCGAGGTTCCGCGTGAGCCCGCGCATGTCGTAGCAGGGCTGGTCGAGGCGGTCGAGCTTGTCGGCCAGCTCGATTCCGCCGTCCTCGGTCTCCTTGACGAGGAAGTACTCGAGCTCGGCGCCGATCAAGAACTCGTAGCCGAGCTCCTTCGCCCGGTCGAGCTGGTGGCGCAGGATGGTGCGCGGGCAGTAGGGCCACTCCTCGCCCTCCACGTGGACGTCGCAGGCGAGCCGCGCAACGCCCGGCTTCCAGGGCAGCGGCGTGAAGCTGCGCACGTCCGGCATGGCCGCGAGGTCCGGGTCGTGCGGGAACTGGCCGATCGCGCCGGCGGCGAACCCGGCGAAGCCGGCGCCGTCCTCCATCAGGCCGTCGAACAGGCGCGCCGGAACGAGCTTCGCGTTCGGCTTGCCGTGCATGTCCACGAACTGCGCGAACAGGAACTCGATGTCGTTCTCTTCGATGTAGCGCTTGACGTCGTCAGGGGACGTCGGCGCGCTGAAGGGCTCGCTCATTTGCGCAAACTATCCGCAATCGCGCGAAGGGCCAATGTGGAGATCCCACATACCCAGCGGCTGAATTGTTTCCCCATTCTCCATGGGTTACGGGTGTGCGCCTACCTACACTCGGTTGCTCTAGGAGGCTCGTATGTGTGGAATCGCTGGTCTTTTCTCCAAGTCGCTCGACGTGAGCGAGAGCCTCGGGAGCCACCTGGGGGACATGCTCCTCCAGCTGAGCGACCGCGGCCCCGACAGCGCAGGCGTGGCGATCTACCGCGATCCGGCACCGTCCGGATCGTCGAAGGTCTCGCTCTTCAGCCCGGACCCCCAGCAGGACTGGGGCGCGGTGCGGACCGCGCTCGACGAGGCGTTCGGCGCCGGCGAGCCCGAGCCGCGCGGCTCGCACGCCGTGATCGTGGTCGAGGCCGAGGCGGCCGACGCCCAGGCCTGGCTCCGCGAGCGCTATCCGGAGCTGCGCGTGATGAGCGCCGGGCAGGCGATCGAGATCTACAAGGAGGCCGGCCCGCCGCCCGAGTTCATCGAGAGCTTCGGGTTGGCCGAGATGTCGGGCTCGCACGCGCTCGGGCACACCCGGATGGCCACCGAGAGCCGAGTGACGACCGAGCACTCGCACCCGTTCTCGACCGGGCTCGACCTCTGCCTGGTGCACAACGGGTCTCTGTCCAACCACAACCGCCTGCGCCGCCGCCTGCGCGCCGAGGGCATCGAGTTCCAGACCGACAACGACACCGAGGTCGCGGCCGGCTATCTCACCTGGCGGCTGCGCGAGGGCGCCTCGCTGGAGCAGGCGCTCGAGGGCTGCCTCGACGATCTCGACGGCTTCTACACGTTCGCGGTCGGCACGATCGACGGCTTCGCGGTGCTGCGCGACCCGATCGCCTGCAAGCCCGCGGTAATGGCGGAGACCGGCGACTGGGTCGCGATGGCCTCCGAGTACCGGGCGATCGCGGTGCTGCCCGGCGCCGAGAGCGCGCGGACGTGGGAGCCGGAGCCCGGCCGTGTCTACAGCTGGGAGCGGGCGACGGTCTGATGGCGGTGGAGAGCGGCCTCGAGGCTGCGGAGTACGACCTCGCGGTCACGCCCCTGCGCGAGCTGAACGCGGCGCTGCACGTCGTGGACGGCTCGTCCCCGCGCCACTGGCGCGTGCTGAACCCGCGCGGGGCGCACGCCCTGGCGGTGGGGATCGACGCTCCGATCGAGGTCGAGATCGAGGGCCACGCGGGCTACTACTGCGCCGGGATGAACAAGGAGGCCACGGTTCGCGTGCACGGCAACGTGGGCGTGGGGGTGGCCGAGAACATCATGTCCGGGGCCGTGATCGTGGACGGGAACGCATCGCAGTCGGCGGGCGCGACCGGCCGCGGCGGGCTCGTCGTGATCCGCGGGAGCGCGGCGGCGCGCTGCGGCATCTCGATGAAGGGCGTGGACATCGTGGTGCAGGGCTCCGTCGGCCACATGAGCGCGTTCATGGCGCAGAAGGGCTGCCTCGCGGTGTGCGGCGACGCGGGCGAGGCGCTCGGCGACTCGATCTACGAGGCGCACCTGTACGTGCGCGGCATCGTGGCCGGGCTCGGCTCCGACTGCGTGGAGAAGGAGATGCGCGAGGAGCACGTGGCCGAGCTCGCCGGGCTCCTGGAGCGGGCCGAGGTCGAGGACTGCTCGGTCTCGGAGTTCCGCCGCTACGGCTCGGCGCGCACGGCTCTACAACTTCGACGTCGACAACGCCGGCGGCTACTAGCCCGTGACCGAGTTCGACGCACTCGGCAAGGCGCGCGACGACGTGGAGCGGCGCTCCGCCGGGCGCGGCTGGCGGCCGGGGCTGCGCGAGGGCGCGATCTTCAACCGCGACGTGATCCACGAGATCCAGCGCGCCGCGCGCGAGGGGATCTACGACATCCGCGGCTTCGGCGCGAAGCGGCCGGTGCCGCACTTCGACGACCTGCTCTTCCTCGGCGCCAGCATGTCGCGCTACCCGCTCGAGGGCTACCGCGAGCGCTGCGACACCGACGTGACGCTCGGCGCCCGCCACGCGAAGAAGCCGCTCCACCTCGACATCCCGATCACGATCGCGGGGATGAGCTTCGGCGCGCTGTCGGGGCCGGCGAAGGAGGCCCTGGGGCGGGGCGCTTCCGCGGCGGGCACGTCCACGACCACCGGCGACGGAGGCATGACGGAGGAGGAGCGCGAGGCGTCGAAGCTGCTCGTGTACCAGCTGCTGCCCTCGCGCTACGGGATGAACCCGGACGACCTGCGGCGCGCCGACGCGATCGAGATCGTCGTGGGCCAGGGCGCGAAGCCGGGCGGCGGCGGGATGCTGCTCGGCCAGAAGATCTCCGACCGCGTGGCGGAGATGCGCGACCTGCCGAAGGGGATCGACCAGCGGAGCGCCTGCCGCCACCCCGACTGGACCGGGCCGGACGACCTCGAGATCAAGATCGGCGAGCTGCGCGAGATCACCGACTGGGAGAAGCCGATCTACATCAAGGTCGGGGCGACGCGGCCCTACTTCGACACCGCGTTGGCGGTGAAGGCCGGGGCGGACGTGGTCGTGATGGACGGGATGCAGGGCGGCACCGCGGCGACCCAGGACATCTTCATCGAGCACGCGGGGATCCCGACGCTCTCGGCGATCCGTCCCGCCGTCGAGGCGCTGCAGGACCTCGGCGTGCACCGCGAGGTGCAGCTGATCGTGTCGGGAGGGATACGGAACGGCGCCGATGTGGCCAAGGCGCTGGCTCTCGGCGCGGATGCGGTGTCGATCGGCGTCGCCGCGCTGATCGCGCTCGGCGACAACTCGCCCGAGTACGAGGACGGCTACGCCGAGCTGGGGACCTCCGCCGGCTTCTACGACGACTGGCACGAGGGTCGCGATCCCGCGGGCATCTCGACGCAGGACGAGGAGCTCGCCGCGCGCTTCGACCCGGAGCTGGGCGGGCGCCGTCTCGCGAACTACCTGCGGACGATGACGCTCGAGGCGCAGACGCTCGCGCGCGCGTGCGGGAAGTCGCACCTGCACAACCTCGAGCCCGAGGACCTGGTGGCCCTGACGGTCGAGGCGGCCGCGATGGCGCGAGTTCCACTGGCCGGAACTGGCTGGATTCCCGGCACGCCGGCCGGTTGATCGCTTGAACCAATTTGTATACGGTGGCCTGGCGCGTGTCCTACGTCCTGACCTGCCCTAACTGCGGCCCCCGCGAAGTGACCGACTTCGGTTACGGCGGGGAGCTGAACCCGCGCCCGAAGTCGCAGCCCAGCCTCCGCGAGCTCAGCGAGTACAACTACTTCCGCAGGAACGTCGCCGGAGTGCAACAGGAGTGGTGGGTGCACCGCTCCGGCTGCGGCGAGTGGTTCGTGGCCGAGCGCGACACGCGCACGAACGAGGTGCTCTGGACGAAGCCGCCGAGCGAGGCGTTCGGCGGGCCGAGCTTGACCCGCCTTCCCGAGCAGCGCGGTGAGCGCATTCAGCGTGACACGGAGGTGACGTTCAGCTTCGACGGGCGTGAGGTCACCGGCCTCGAGGGCGACACGATCGGCTCCGCCCTCTTCGCCGGCGGGCAGCGCACCTTCTCGCGCTCCTTCAAGTACCACCGCCGCCGCGGCCTCCTCTGCTGCGCCGGGCAGTGCCCCAACTGCCTCGTCGCCGTCGACGGCGCCCCCGGCGTCCGCGCCTGCACCGAGCCGGTGCGCGAGGGGATGCGCGTGGAGCACATGAACGCGTCACCGTCACTCGACTTCGACGTGATGCGCACAACGGACCTCGTCGGTGGCCCGTTCACGCCGCCGGGCTTCTACTACAAGACCTTCATCCGGCCGCGCCGCCTCTGGCCGCTCTACGAGAAGGTCCTTCGACATGCCGCCGGGCTCGGCAAGCTGCGGAAATCGCAGCCCGAGCGAGAGTGGCGCACCGAATACCGCCGCCGTCATGCCGACGTGCTCGTCATCGGGGGTGGGGCCGCCGGTCTGAGCGCCGCGGCGGCGGCGGCGGAAATCGGTGCCGACGTGGTGCTGGCCGACGAGGGCCCCGAGCCCGGCGGGCGGCTGCTCGCCGAGGGCGGCGTGGCCTACGCGCGCGAGCTGGTCGAGCGGGCGCGGGCGGCGGGCGTCGAGATCCTCTCGAACGCCCCCGCGCTCGGCACCTTCGACGGCCTCGTGCCGGTCTGGCAGGGCGACACGCTCCACCAGGTCCGAGCGCACCGCCAGGTGTTCGCCACCGGCGCGATCGAGCAGCCGCTCCTGTTCCCGGGCAACGACCTGCCGGGCGTGATGCTCTCGGGCGGCGCCCGCCGCCTGATCGGCATGTACGCGGTGAAGCCCGGCACCCGAGCGGTGGTGGCGACGGTCGACGACCGCGGCCTCGACGCGGCGCTCGCGCTGATGGACGCCGGGGTGGAGGTCGTGTGCGTCGCCGACCTGCGCGAGCGCCCGAACGGCGGCCCGGCGGGAGCGCTCCAGCGCGTGAACGTGGAGCTGATCCGCAGCTCGACCGTGCTCGAGGCTCGCGGCCGCAACCACGTGAGCAGCGTCGTCGTCGGGCGGCCGGGATCGAGCGAGGTCGCGCGGAGCTTCGCCTGCGACCTGCTCGTGGTGTCCGGCGGCAGCGCGCCGGCGACCTCGCTGATCGCGCAGGCCGGGGGGAAGACGTCCTACGACGAGGCGCGCGGCCACTTCGCGCTCGCCCACGTGCCCGACGGCGTGCACGTGGCGGGCGAGGTCAAGGGCAAGGGGGACCTCGAGTCCGCGCTGCGCTCGGGGACGATCGCGGGCGCCGAGGCGGCCCACGCGCTCGGCTTCGGCGACGCGGACTCCCACGCCCGGCTCGACGGCGAGCGCAAGCGTCATCGCCCGGACGCTTTTCCGGCCGGCCGTCGCCGTGCCGCCGCCCGTGACGAGCGATCGCAAGGGCAAGTGCTTCGCCTGCCTCTGCGAGGACGTGACCGCGAAGGACATCCACCTCTCGGTCGAGGAGGGCTACGACTCGATCGAGCTCTCGAAGCGCTACACGACGACGACGATGGGCCCGTGCCAGGGCCGGATGTGCCAGCTGCCCGCGGTGCGGCTGATGGCGCAGGAGACCGGCACGAGCATGTCCGACGTGGGCACCACCACGGCGCGCCCGCCCTGGCACGCGGTGCCGATGGGCGCGCTCGCCGGCCGCCCGTTCGAGCCGGCCAAGCGCAGCTCGATCCACGCGCGCCACCGCGAGCTCGGCGGGAACATCATGTGGGCGGGCGACTGGCGCCGCGCCTACGACTACGGCGACCCGAAGGCCGAGGCGATGGCGGTGCACCGCGCCGCCGGGCTGATCGACGTCTCCACGCTCGGCAAGCTGATCGTGCGCGGGCCGGACGCGGGCGAGTTCCTCGACCGCCTCTACCCGAACCGCTTCTCCAACCTGAAGCCGGGCCGCATCCGCTACGGCGTGATCACGAGCGACTCCGGCCGGGTCATGGACGACGGCACGATCTGCCGGCTCGACGACGACAGCTTCTACGTGACCACCACGTCGAGCGGCGCGGGCGCGATCTACGACTGGTTCACCTGGTGGCTCGCCGACTGGCAGCTCGACGTGCATCTCACCGACGTGACCCAGGGCCTCTCGGCCGTGAACCTCGCGGGCCCGCGCGCGCGGGAGATCATGGGCCGGGTCACCGAGCTCGACTGCGGGGCCGAGGCGTTCACCTACCTCGACGGCAAGCAGGCCGAGGTGGCCGGCGTGCCGAGCCTGATCCTGCGGATCGGGTTCGTGGGCGAGGTGGGCTACGAGATCCACTGCCCGTCCGCGCAGGGCGAGCACCTGTGGGATTCGCTGATGGACGCGGGCCGCGACCTCGGGATCAAGCCGTTCGGCCTCGAGCCCCAGCGGCTGCTGCGGCTCCAGAAGATGCACATCCTGGTCGGGCAGGACACCGACTCGGAGTCGAACCCGTTCGGCGCGGCGATGCCGTGGATCGTGAAGCTCGACAAGGAGCAGGACTGGATCGGCAAGTGGGCGCTGGAGCACTACGCGGACCAGCCGTCGGAGACCTCGCTGGTCGGCTTCACGCTCGAGAACGGCCACGTGCCCACCGAGGGCGCC
The DNA here is from genome assembly GCA_963771715.1 of uncultured Thermoleophilaceae bacterium. Taxonomy (GTDB): domain Bacteria; phylum Actinomycetota; class Thermoleophilia; order Solirubrobacterales; family Thermoleophilaceae; genus JACVRW01. Next base: position 52,724 of record CAVYUQ010000016.1, on the reverse strand, counting down.
GTCGTGATGCCGTGGAACGGCAGCCCGATGGGGCAGGTCACGAGCGCGCGCTTCTCGCAGCAGCTCGGACGGGTGATCGGGATGGCATGGGTGCCGGCCGAGCTGGCGCAGGACGGCGCGCGGATCGTGATCTCGGACGAGGACAGGCGGATGGAGGGCGAGGTGCAGACGAGGCCCTTCTACGACCCCGACGGGGAGATCCTGCGCTCATGAGCGCGCTCGCCTTCCTCTCACCAGGTCCGGCAACCACCTCGCGCAGCTCCATGGAGCGTTACGCGATCGACGCGGGCGCAACCATCGAGGAACGGGACGGCTGGAATGTGGCCACCTCGTTCCCCAACGAGGGCAAGCACCTGTCCACGGTGGGCTTCGCGGACCTCTCGCACCTCGGCAAGCTCGAGATCCAGGGCGACCTCGCAGCCATCACCGGTCACAACCTGGAGCTGGGAAGCGCACTTCGTGCGCAGGGCGCCTGGTGGTGCCCCTACTCGGCGCAGCGCGGGGTCGTCCTCTGCGACCCGGGAGAAACCGCGGCGCACCGCGACCGCCTCACCGCGTCTGCCGCGGGCGCCAACGGCCTCGGAAGCGTAATCGACACCACCACCTCGCAGGGAGCGCTGACGATCGTCGGCCCGCTCGCCCGCGAGCTGTTCGCGCGCTTCACGGCCATCGACCTGCGCCCGCAGGTCACGCCCGTGCACGCCTTCCGCCCCGGCAGCGTGGCCCGCACCGGCGGCGCGATCCTGTGCGAGGCGCCCGACCGCTACCTGATGCTGTTCGGCGCGGCGCTCGGGCAGTACGTGTGGACGGTCGTCGCCGACGCCGCCGAGCACCTCGGCGGCGGCCCGGTCGGCGTGGACGCCCTGGAGCCGCTCGATGCTTGACATCTTCCGGACCCGGCGGATGTGGCGGAGGCGCCCGGACCTGAAGAAGTCCTACGACGTGGTGATCATCGGCGGCGGCTCGCACGGCCTCGCCGCCGCCTACTACCTCACCCGTCACCACGGCGTGAAGAACGTCGCGGTCCTGGAGAAGAGCTACATCGGCTCGGGCGCGGCCGGCCGCAACACGACGATCCTGCGCTCGAACTACAAGACGCCCGAGGGCGCGCGCTTCTACGACGCGTCGGTGAAGCTCTACGAGGGGCTCAGCAAGCAGCTCAACTTCAACCTGCTCTTCTCGCAGAACGGCCACCTGACGCTTGCCCACTCCGACCGCGCGATGTTCGTGATGGCGAACCGCGCGGAGGTGAACCGGCTGCACGGGATCGACTCGAGCCTCATCTACCCCGACGAGATCGCGAAGCTCGCGCCGTCGATGCAGGTGCACAACCCGGACGCGGTCTGGCCGATCCAGGGCGCGCTCTACCACCCGCCGGGCGGCGTGATCCGCCACGACGCGGTGGTGTGGGGCTTCGCGCGCGGGGCCGACCGCGGCGGCGCCGAGATCCACCCGTACACCGAGGTGACCGGGATCAACCGGTCGAACGGGAAGGTCACCGGCGTGCGGACGAACCGCGGCGAGATCAGCGCGCCCGTCGTCCTCAACTGCACCGCCGGCTGGTCTCGCTCATCTCCGACATGGCCGGCGTGCAGATGCCGATCACGACGCACATCCTGCAGGCGCTCGTCACCGAGCCGATGAAGCCGCTGCTGGACGTGGTGATCGTGTCGTCGCAGATGCACGTCTACATCTCGCAGACCGACCGCGGCGAGTTCCTGATGGGGGCGGAGATCGAGCCGTGGACGACGTACCGGATGCAGGGAACGCTGAACTTCCTGCAGGAGGTGTCGCGGCACGCGATCGAGCTGTTCCCGCAGCTGGAGCGCGCGCGGATCCTGCGGAGCTGGGCCGGCCTGTGCGACCTGAGCCCCGACTACTCGCCCATCCTCGGCAAGACCGAGGTGGAGGGCTTCCACGTGAGCTCGGGGTGGGGGACGTACGGGTTCAAGGCGGCGCCGATCGTCGGCAAGACGCTGGCGGAGCTGGCGGCAACAGGCAAGACTCCGGAGCTGATCGAGCCGTTCAAGCTCGAGCGCTTCTATGAGGACAAGCTCGTATCGGAGCTGGCGGCGGCTGCCGTCAGTCACTAACGGAGGAGAGAGATGAAGTCGAGCCTTGAGATCGCGCAGGAGGCGGAGCTCCTCCCGATCGAGACGATCGCCGAGCAGACCGGCCTGACGCCGGACGAGTTCGAGCCGTACGGGCGCTACAAGGCGAAGATCTCGCTGGACGTGATCGAGCGGCTGGCCGACCAGCCGAACGGGAAGATCGTGTGCGTCGCGGGCGTCACGCCGACCAAGGCGGGCGAGGGGAAGACGACCACCGCCGTCTCGCTCACCCAGGGCCTCGGCCACATCGGCAGGAAGCCGGTGCTCTGCCTGCGCGAGCCTTCGCTCGGACCGGTCTTCGGCATCAAGGGCGGCGCCGCCGGCGGCGGCCTGACCCAGGTGGTGCCGATGGAGGACCTGAACCTCCACTTCACCGGGGACATCCACGCGATCGGAGCGGCCAACAACCTGCTGGCCGCGCTGCTCGACGCCTCGATCCTGCACGGCAACCCGCACAAGATCGACGCGCTGCGGGTGGGCTGGAAGCGGGCGCTCGACATGAACGACCGGGCGCTGCGGCAGATCACGCTCGGACAGGGCGGCCGCGCGAACGGCTACCCGCGCGAGAGCGGGTTCGACATCACCGCGGCCTCCGAGGTGATGGCGATCCTGGCCGTGGCGCGCGACCTGCACGACCTGCGCGCGCGCCTCGGCGCGATCACGGTGGCGTACTCCTACGACGGCGGCAAGCCGGTCACGGCGGAGGACCTCGGCGCGGCGGGGGCGATGACCGTGCTGCTGAAGGACGCGCTGAAGCCGAACCTGATCCAGACGCTCGAGGGCCAGCCCTGCCTGATGCACGCGGGTCCGTTCGCGAACATCGCGCACGGAAACTCGTCGCTGGTCGCCGACCTGATCGGCCAGAAGCTGGGCGACTACGTCATCACCGAGTCCGGCTTCGGCTCGGACATGGGGATGGAGAAGTTCTTCGACATCGTCTGCCGGAAGGGCGGGATCGCGCCGTCGGCGGTCGTGCTCGTCGCAACCGTGCGGGCGCTGAAGCACCACGGCGGGATGGAGGACGACCCGCGCGCCGACTCGGGCGAGGCGCTGGCCGCGGTCGAGAAGGGCTCCGCGAACCTGGTGCGCCACCTCGGGATCGTGAAGACGTTCGGGCTCCCCTGCGTGGTGGCGGTGAACCGCCGGCCCGGGGACACCGACGAGGAGGTCGCGCTGGTCAAGAAGCTCGCGCTGGACGCGGGCGCGTTCGGAGCCGAGGTGAACGACGGGTTCGCGAACGGCGGACCGGGCGCGGCGGAGCTGGCGCAGGCGGTGGCCGACGCGTGCGAGCAGCCGAACGAGTTCCAGTTCATCTACGAGGACGACGACTCGATCGAGGAGAAGATCTGCAAGGTCGCGAAGAAGGTGTACGGCGCGAAGGACGTCATCTTTTACTTGGACGCCCAGAAGAAGATCAAGCAGTTCAACGACGACGGGCTCGACAAGCTGCCGATCTGCATGGCGAAGACGCATCTTTCGCTGTCGTCCGACCCGGCGCTGCTGAACGCGCCGGAGGACTTCACGCTGCCCGTCCGCGACATTCGCGCGTACACGGGAGCCGGCTGGCTGGTGCCGCTGTGCGGAGACATCCAGCAGATGCCCGGGCTGGGCAAGGCGCCGGCGGCGCTGAACGTCGACATCGACGCGGAAGGTAGAACGGTCGGGCTCTTCTGACCTAGGATCGGAGCGACATGGCGACCGGGGGTCAACCCGCCACGGCGGAACGCGAAGCGAAGCCCTCACTGGTCGACGTAGCCGAGGAGGCGCTGCGCGGGTGGCTGGCAACCGGCCGGCACCGCCCAGGGGAGCGGCTGCCGCCCGAGCAGGAGCTCTCAGCGCCATCTGGGGATCTCGCGCGGCACGCTGCGCACGGCGCTGCAGCGCCTGGAGGACTCGGGCGAGATCGTGCGCCGGCAGGGGAGCGGAACGTACGTGGGCCGAGCCGTGTCGACGTCGCTGGACGAAGGCCTGGAAAAGCTCGTCTCGTACTCGGCGCTCGCCGCCGAGCGAGGAGTGAAGCTGGAGGTGGGCGACCTGACCGTGGAGGAACGCCCCCTGCGCCCGGAGACGGCCGAGATCTTCGGCCTCCCAGCCGACACCGCCGCCACCCAGGTGACGCGAGTGCATCGTCATGGACGGCGAACCCGGAGCGTGGATGCGCGACGTAGTGCACCCAAGCGTGGAGCTGCCCTCAGCCAGCCCGAATCAAGTCGATGCTGGAGAAGGGCGAGATGGTGCTGGACATCCTGCTGAAGCAAGGAGTCCCGGTCGCCTACACCCGCGCGCACATAACCGCACGCGTACTCACCAAGCGCGACCGAATCGGAAAAGCACTAGCCGTAGACGACCCAGTAGCCGCAATCGAAATCGACCACGTGACCTGCACAGCCGAAGGCACCCCGGTCGAGCACAGCAACGACATCTTCCTGCCTCGAAGCCTGGACCTGCACGTGATGCGCTGGCTGGAAGACATGCCGCCGGTGCCGGCGATCGGACGCCCGGCAAGACCCTGATGCTGCAGGGACGGCTGATCCAGCTCCGCCCGGTCCGCGATGCCGATTTGGACGCGCTGTATGCGGCGCACGTGAACATCGCGGACCGCGGCCCTCACTTCCCCCTCGGCGTCCTGTCCGAGCCCGCCTTTCGACGCGAGTTCGCCGAGAACGGCTTCTGGCAACAAGACGAGGGCACGCTCCTGATGGTCACCTCGGAGGGCGAGATGGCGGGCCACATCGAGTTCTTCAGGGCCGTGAGCTACTGGGACGCGTTTGAGCTCTCCTACCAGCTCTACGGTGAAAGTTTCGCCGGCCGCGGTTACACGACGGAGGCCATTCAGCTCATGGTCGATCACCTGTTCGCGACGAAGCAGCGGTATCGCATCCACCTTGTGATCGTTCCCGAGAATGCCGCCTCGTGCCATATCGCCGAGAAGTGCGGGTTCGTGCTCGAGGGAACGGTTCGCGGCGCGTTCTTCAACAACGGTCGCAACCACGACGTGCTGCTCTACTCCCTCGTGCGGACCGACCCGCGTCCCTGGCACAGCGACACTCCGGACCTGCGGTTACCTCAAATCGACTAGCTATCGGATGAACGTCTCTTCCCTGAGCGGGCGGGTCCGAGGACGAGGCTCTTCCGGCCCGTGATTGCCGACCGGCGAGCCCGGAGCGTGGATGCGCGACGTGGTGCACCCAAGCGTGGAGCTCCCCTCAGCCGCACGAATCAAGTCGATGCTGGAGAAGGGCGAGATGGTGCTGGACATCCTGCTGAAGCAAGGAGTCCCAGTGGCCTACTTGGCACTCGACGTGCCCGCGATGTGTTAGCCAGGGCTGTGATTCCTCTGCAATCCTGACGAGATGTGCCCAGACCGCAAAATGCGTGATGCTGAGGCAGCCATCGATGCTGCTCAGCAGCAATTGAAGGCCGCCGGTGCATCAACCCTCTCAGAGCATCTTCGCGCCGTCGCGCAGCGACGGGTAGACGAAGAACTGAAACGTTGCGCGCGTCAGGCGTTTGGAAAGTGGACGACGCGACGTCATACGAGGTCACCGTCCGCCAAAACAGCTCGTCCTAGTTTGGTCGGGCGACACTCGGGCGTCGCCCAGGCTCAGCGTCCGGACGAGCCGAAACCTTGAGTACCGCGATCATCCTCGGTGGCGGGAAGCTTCTCCACTCGAGATATGGGCGGCGCCCAGAAACGCACCAGTAGGAGTTGAGCGATGCGATCGCCAACGCCAATCTCGATCGTCGTTGAGCCAAGATTGATGAGAACGACGCGATTGTCTCCGCGGTAGTTTGGGTCGATCAAGCCAGGTCCGTTAACTACAGACAGCCCATGTTGAGCGGCCAAACCCGACCGTGGGATCACTAGACCTGCAACGCCTGGTGGCAGGGCCAGTGCTATGCCCGTTTGAACGACGCGTCGGATACCCGGCGCGAGCGCGAGGCGGTCGACGCTAAAGAGATCGTAGGCCGCATCACCCGCACGGTTCCTGGCCGGCAACCGCGCGCTGGGGTGGGAGAGGGTGACTTCGCTCAGATGGCAGAGTGACAACCGACACAGCGGAAACGTAGCGTTTGGGGCCTCACCGAACCCCTTCAAGCCCAGGTGGAGTGGTCGCGACACATACGCGCTCCTGTCCCGCCTGGTCGTCAGTTAGCCAATGAACGTTGAACGCCCCGGGAGGCTTCCCCGCACGAGCATGAAAACACTTTGCGCGCGGAGTGGCTTCGCCTACGAGAGCAGCACCTTGCGGACGCGGCATGCTCCGTGCTAGCGCTGGCCCTGGATCGAGCCACGGGTGAGATGGCGACTCTGGGCGACGACAAGTCGCGTCTCGCTGTTCTCATCGCCGGCATCCGAGCATTTCGGGCGATCCGTGCCGGCATGTGAGGCCCACGTAACACGCGGCGCAGCAATCCGCCAAGCTTCACGCCTCCCGTTGCGGCAGACCCAATTGACCTGGATCCTCCACGCTCCGACCCGCACCTCGGCGACATCTCGCCCGGGCAGTCGCTCGACGACGACAAGCTCGACATCGCCCGCGAGGACCTCGAGACCACCCAGCAGGTCTTCCGCCGCACCCTCGACGGCATAGCCTCGTTCGTCGCCGAACACGGCCGCCCCACAGCCGCGGTCTTCAGTGGCGACCTCGCCTACCAGGCCGACAAGACCGGGTTTCAGGCCTTCGAGAAGCTGCTTGCCGACGCCGCCCCGCTCCTGCCCGCCCAGCGCCGGCGGATCGTCGTAGTCCCCGGCAACCACGACGTCGTGTGGGGAACCGAAGCGGGGACCCGAGCGCGCTACGCGCCGTTCCTGCGCGCCACCCGGGGACGCGGTTGCACCACCCCGCTGCTCGACGGGATCGACTTCTCGACGCGCAACAACGAGAAGATCGTCCTGCCGACGATCTGCGCAGGCACCTGATCGCCGACGACGACGTCGTCAACGTTCACGTCAGAGCCCATAGGAGGCCGGCACATCGAATTTCGGCGCGCGCGTGAGCGCGGGCACATCGTGACCGCGAGGTAGAAGGACCGCGATGGGCATCACGATCATCCAGCGAAGTGACCTCTCCGTTCGGAAGACCGACGCCAAGGTGGCGCTGGTCCTGGCCGGGGGAGCCGTCACCGGCGGGGCGTTCAAGGTCGGCGGCCTGAAGGCGCTCGACGACTTCCTCGTCAACAAGAAGACGACGGATTTCGACGTCTACGTCGGGCTCTCCGCAGGCGCGTTCCTCGCGGCGCCGCTCGCCGCGGGAATCTCCCCGGCCGAGATGATCAAGAGCCTCGAGGGCGAGTCCGAAGAGTTCACGATGTTTCGCGCGGGCGAGTTCTACAACCCGAACTACGCCGAGTTCGCCGAGAAACCGCTTCGCTACCTCCTCGATCTCGCCACCTATTTCCCCGGCGCGATCCTCGACTTCCTGGCCGAGAGCCCCCGTCTCCTCGAGACGATCCGCGATCCGCTCCGCGACCTCGTCCGGCGGCCGACGCCGCGAAACTTCTTCGCCGTGCTGGCCCCGATCGGACGAGGTTTGCTCTCGGCGCGCGAGTTTCCGTTCCCGCTCGACTATCTCCCGTCGGGCTTCTTCGACAACGCTGCGATCGAGCGCTACCTGCGCGAGAACATCGAGCGTCGCGGGCTCACGAACGACTTCAAGGTTCTCTACCGCGCGCGGAAGAAAGAGCTCTTCATCGCGGCGATGAACCTCGACACCGCCGAGCGCGTCGTCTTCGGCCACAACGAAGACAGCTCGGTGACGATCTCGCAGGCAGTGCAGGCGACGACCGCGCTGCCCGGCTTCTACAAGCCCGCGCGCATCCACGGCATCGACTACGTCGACGGCGGCGTGCGTCGCACCGCGAACGTCGACGTCGCGATCGAGCACGGCGCGCAGCTCGTGATCTGCTACAACCCGTTCCGCCCGTATCTACAACCGCGTGCTCGCGCGGCAGACGGCGGACGATCACTACGTCTACGAAGGCTTGCCGCTCGCGAGCCGTGGCATGCTGCCGATCCTGAATCAGGTCTTCCGCACGCTTCTGCATTCCCGATTGCAATACGGGCTTCGCGAGTATCTCGACGATCCGAGCTTCCGCGGCGACATCATCGTGATCGAGCCGGAGGAGAACGACCTCAAATTCTTCCGCATGAATCCGCTCGCGTTCTGGGAGCGGCGCTGGGCCGCGGAGCACGGCTACATGTCGGTGACGAGCTCGATCGAGCGGCACTTCGAGCCGATCCGTCAGATCCTCGAGAGCTACGGCATCCAGATTTCACGGCAAGCGACGCGAAAACGCCTTGCGGAGTTGAAGGAGTCTTTTGTAAAGGAGGCCGCCCCGAGCTTCCTGTCGGAGGACGTACCGAGACGCAACGTCACCGTTGCCTAGCGGGCGCCCTCAAGCGGGGAAGAGGAGCGGGGAGGCGGAGGGGTCTAGAGACGGCCTGGAGCCAAGCGCTCCAGGCCGTTTCCTTTTAGACGCGCTCGACGATCGTGGCGATGCCCATGCCGAGACCGATGCACATCGTCACGAGGCCGCGCTCGAGATTGCGACGCTCGAGCTCGTCGACGATCGTGCCGATCAGCATCGCGCCGGTCGCGCCGAGCGGGTGACCGAGCGCGATCGCGCCACCGTTCACGTTCACCCGCTCCGGATCGATGCCCATCTCCTCGATGAGGAGGAGCGGCACCGGCGCGAACGCCTCGTTGATCTCGACGAGGTCGATGTCCTTCATCGTCATGCCCGTGCGCTTCAAGATCTTCTGCGTCGCGGGCACGGGACCGGTGAGCATGATCACCGGCTCGGAGCCGACGATCACCTGATCGACGATCCGCGCGCGCGGCTTCAAGCCGAGCTCCTTCACCTTCCGCTCGGAGGCGAGCATCACGACTCCGGAGCCGTCGACGATCCCGCTCGAGTTCCCGGCGTGGATCTTGCCGTCCGGCTTGAACGACGCGGGGAGCGCCATCAGGCCTTCGAGCGTCGTCTGCGGGCGCGGATGCTCGTCCTGAGTGACGACCTTGTCGCCGCCGTCGTCGGTCTTCACCTTCACCGGCACGAGGCTCTTCGCGAAGCGGTTGTCCTGGATCGCCGCCCACGCCCTCTGCTGGCTCGCGAGCGCGAACTCGTCGAGCTGCTGGCGGCTGTATTTCCACTGGTCGGCGATCATCTCGGCCGAGAGGCCCTGCGGCACGAGGTTGTATTTTTCGAAGAGGCTCGTCGCCGGATCCGCCGCCCATGTCGGCGCCCATCGGCATGCGGGTCATGTTCTCGACGCCGCCCGCGACGACGAGGTCCTGCGCACCGGACTTCACGGCCATCGCCGCGAAGTTCACCGCCTGCTGGCCCGAGCCGCAGAAGCGGTTCAGCGTCGTGCCCGGCACCTCGATCGGCCATCCGGCCGCGAGCACCGCGCCGCGCGCGATGTTGCAGCCCTGCTCCGCGGTCTGGGTCACGCAGCCGATGATCACGTCGTCGACCTCCTTCGGATCGACGCCCGTCCGCTCGAGGATCGCGTTCAGTGAAACGCCAAGCAGATCGATCGGATGGACGTTCTTGAAGCTGCCCTTCTTGCGGCCGCGCGGGGTGCGGCAGGCGTCGACGATGTAGGCTTCCGACATGGTTCCTCCTGACGAAAGGGTGGGATTCGGCGAAGGGTGAGCGAACGGCGGCGCTGCGTCAATCGGATTCCCAGGTAGATAATCGAAATGATTGTCTTAGTTGTGTTAGCCGCGAAGGGTTGCTACGAGGAACCCATCATGACCGCTTCCAACGCCGCAGCGCGCACTTCTCCCGCGGTCGACGTGGCCGCCCTGAATGCCGCATTCGAAGACCGGAGCCCGGAGGAGATCCTCCGCTGGGCGACCGACACGTTCGCTCCGGAAGTGATCCTCACCTGCTCGTTCCAGCACGACGGCGTGGTGCTCGGCCACATGCTGCAGACGGTCGCCCCGTGGGTGCCGATCGTGTTCCTCGATACCGGCTTCCACTTCCCCGAGACGCTCGCCTACCGCGACGAGATCGTGCGGCGCTTTGGCTTCCCGATCCGCGAAGTCCGCTCGCCCGTCACCAAGGAGGAGCTCGAGCGGAAGCACGGCCCCGAGCTCTTCCGCACGAACCCCGACCTCTGCTGCTCGATCCACAAGGTCGCGCCGCTGAAGGCCGCGCTCGAGGGCGTGCACTGCTGGATCAACGGCCGGCGCCGCGCCCAGTCGGCGGCGCGCGGGTCGATCACGATCGTCGAGCGCTTCCAGGGCGGAGTGACGAAGGTGAACCCGATGGCGTCGTGGACCGCGAAGGACACGCACGCGTACATGCGGAAGCACGACATCCCCGAGCATCCGCTGTTCGAGCGTGGCTTCGCGTCGATCGGCTGCGCGCCGTGCACGCGGCCGATTCTCCCCGGCGAGGACGAGCGGTCGGGACGCTGGGCGGGACGCAGCAAGTCCGAGTGCGGCATCCACACGATGCTCACTCCGGCGTGATTGGCGACGGCGTCATCGACGCCAAAGATCATCGTCGCCACCGCTCGAGATCCGCTAGTCGCGCGACTCCTCGTCGAGATCTTCGAAGCCGGTGAGTTGAAGGAGCTCGCCGCCGAGCTCGCGCACGAGCCAGCGGTGCACGAGGTCGGCCTGGCGCTCGAAGCCCTTGCCGCCGAGCTGCCAATGGCGCGCCGGGCGCTCGAGGAAGGCGAAGCCCCGCCGCTCCGCCTCCGCGGCGAGAGCCCGCGGATCGAGCCACGGGTCATCCGTTCCGGCGACGACGAGCACCGGCACACGGGCTCCCGCGGGGACGTCCGCGCCCTCGAGGAGAGCGCGCGCGACGCGCGGGGAGTCGTCGATGAGACGCTCGCGCTCGAGCGCCTCGTCGGGGCCGATCGCCGGGGGCGGTACGCGCGAGCGAAAGAGACCGCGCCGCGCCACGAGCACGTCACGAAACGGCTGGCGCACCGCGGTGGCGAACGGCGGCGCGAGCGCGACGACGGCGCGACAGGCGATGCGCTCGGCCGCGGCGAGCGCGACGAGAGCACCGAGATCGTGGCCGATCAGGATCGGGGCTGAGCCGCCGCGCGCTTCGGCGACCGCCACGACGTCCTCGACGTAGTCCGCGATCTCGATCCGGCCGGTCGCGGCCGGCCGACTCTCCGGCCGTCCGCGCAAGTCGAGCGCCAACGCCTCCCACCCGCGATGAGCGAGGAAGCTGCCGAACGGCCGCCAGCACCACGCGCCCGTCCAGAGCCCGTGGATGAACCAGATCGGCGCCGTATAGCGCGCGTTCTCGACCACGTGCGCCTCGAGGCGATAGCCGGCGATCTCGATCGGCAACATCGGCGACCCAATCTACACTTCCCCGGCACGACGTCGTCGACGTCGGCAGCACAAAAAAAAGGACCCTCTGCCTTTCGGCTAGAGGGTCCTTTTCTCTCAGATCGCCCGAAAAAGGGTTCGAAGTTTCTTTATCCCAGCCTGTGAATCGAACGACTGCGTGAAAATACGAACGCTACGGGTACTACTTCTTCTTCTTGGAGGCCTTCTTCTTCGCAGGAGCCTTCTTCTTGGCTCGGCTCTTGGTGGCCTTCTTCGCACGTTTCTTCATTGCCATTTGCTTCCTCCTGGTAACCCAGTCTGAACCTACGTTTCCCTCTTACGGGCGACGACTTCCTCCCCTACCCCACCCCACTCGAGTCGCGTCATACTTTGGACGCCGCCACGGTGTCAACAACAAAATCGCATTTTGGAAAACTATTTTTAAAATGTTTCCCTTACAATCCAACAGCCTTCCCCAACCTAGAATGCTGTTGTCGATCGTCATCGCACAGCCAGTAGCAGGCCGTTTTACGCAGGACCGAGCTCAGGCGAAGATAAGACGAAGTCAACGTCGAGCCAGTGCCGCGGGGCCGGCGAACTCCGCGCGGCGACCGAGCTCCTGCTCGATTCGCAGCAGCTGATTGTACTTCGCCGTTCGTTCGCCCCGGCAGGCGCTGCCTGTCTTGATCTGTCCGGAGCGCGTCGCGACCGCGAAATCCGCGATCGTCGCGTCCTCCGTCTCGCCCGAGCGATGCGAGATGATCCAGGTGAATCCGGCGCTCCGCGCGAGGTCCACCGCGCGGAGCGTTTCGGTGACGGTGCCGATCTGGTTCAGCTTGACGAGGATCGAGTTCGCCGCGCCGGTGGCGATGCCGCGCTGCAGGCGCTCGGGGTTCGTCACGAAGAGATCGTCACCGACGAGCTGGGTTTTCTTGCCGATCGCCGCGGTGAGCCTCTTCCACCCTTCCCAGTCGTCCTCGGCGAGCCCGTCCTCGATCGAGACGATCGGATAGCGCTCCGTCCAGCGGCGGTAGAACTCGACCATCTCCACGCTCGACCGCTTCGCACCGTCCGACTTCTTGAAGACGTAGCTGCCGGCCTTGTCGAACATCTCGCTCGCGGCGGCGTCGACCGCGATCATCACGTCCTTCCCAGGGCGGTAGCGCGCACGTTCGATCGCCTCGAGGATCAGCTCGACGGCCTCTTCGTTCGACTTGAGGTTCGGCGCGAAGCCGCCCTCGTCACCGACGCCGGTCGAGTACTTCCGGTCCTTCAGCGTCGCGCGGAGCGCGTGGAAGATCTCCACGCCCATCCGCAGCGATTCGGAGAACGTCTTCGCCCGGATCGGAGCGACCATGAACTCCTGGAAGTCGACGTTGTTGTCGGCATGGGCGCCGCCGTTCAGGATGTTCATCAACGGCACCGGCAGGAGCCGCGCCGAGGCGCCGCCGAGCATACCGGTAGAGCGGCTCGCCGAGGGCTTTCGCGGCGGCTTTCGCGACCGCGAGCGAAACGCCGAGAATGGCGTTCGCACCGAGCCGGGATTTGTTGGGCGTGCCGTCCAGCTCGATCATCCGCTCGTCGATCGCCTCCTGGTCGCGCGCGTCGCGGCCGACGAGCGCGCGAGCGATCGTCTTGTTCACGTTTGCGACCGCCTTCTCGACGCCCTTCCCGCCGTAGCGCTTCGCCACGCCGTCGCGTAGCTCCACGGCCTCGTGCTCGCCCGTCGATGCTCCGGACGGCACCGCCGCGCGGCCGCGATCCCCGCCCGCGACGAACACGTCCACCTCGACCGTCGGGTTGCCCCGCGAGTCGAGGATCTCCCTCGCCAGAATCCGCTCGATCCTCACTCCTTGGTTTCCCCTTCCTATCTGCTTCTTGGGCTTCTACACTCTGCGTCGTCGTGTCCCCACCGGAGAAGCGCGGTCCGATCTTCTGGCTCGCTGCCATTCTCCTCGCCGCGCTCGTCGGCAACGCCCTCTTCGGAGACGGCGGGCTCGTCGAGCTCGCCAAGCTCTCCGCGGAACGGCGCGAGCTCGGTGAAGACGTGTTCGAGCGGCTCCGCAGCAACGACGATCTCCGGCGGAAGATCCGATTGCTGCGCGATTCGCCGCGAAGCCTCGAGCGCCTCGCACGCCGCGAGCTCGGGCTCGTGCGTCCCGGCGAGATCGTCTATCGCTTTCCGACCGGCGGGAGCGAAGCGACCGACGGCAAGCCCGCCGATCGTCCGCGTCCGTAGTCGAAGAGTCGCTCTGACCAGTTCCCTCACCCCTCGGGCTTCGCCCGATCCCCTGAGGGGATGCTCCGCCCCCGCTCGCGCACCCTGCTAGAAACGGTCGCCGATTCTGTCAAGTTCCGTCGGTGACCTCGACGCACCTCTACACGCCGCGCTTCTTCGTCGTCTCGGCGTCGCACTTCGTGCTCGGGATGGGCTTCTGGATGTTCACGCTCTTTCCGTTGCACCTGGCGGAGCAAGGCGCGAGCAAGACGTGGATCGGCTGGCTCGTTGCGATCGAGGCGATCGCCGCGGTCGCGGTGCGGCCGTGGGTCGGCGGCATTCTTCGAGGAGCGCGGGCGCCGGTGGGTCTTTCGCACCGCAGGCGTCATCGATCTCGTCGGCGTGGTGCTCTATCTCCTCGTCCACGACATCGGCGCGGGCCTCGTCGCCGTGCGCATCATCCACGGGATCGGCATCGGCGCGCTCTTCGCCGCGTATTTCACGTATGCGGCGGACATCACGCCGGTCGGCCGGCGAACCGAAGGGCTCGCGATCTTCGGCGTCTCGGGCATCCTGCCGAGCGCGATCGCGCCGCTCCTCGGCGAAGAGCTCATCGCGAGCTACGGTTTCCAGGCGCTCTTCGCCGCGGCGACGGCGTTCACCGCGATCTCACTCGCGCTCTCGTGGAACCTGCCCGATCCGGAGCCCGACGACGAGGAGGACGAAACGAGCGTGAGCGCGAGCTTCTGGCGCCTCGCGGTCGACCGGCGGCTCACGGCCGTCTGGGCGACGACGCTCGTGTTCTCGATCTCCGCGTCCGCGTATTTCGCGTTCCTCGCGCCGTACGCGCGTGAGGTCGGCCTCGCGCGGGTCGGCACGTTCTTCACGTGTTACTCGCTCGCCGCCGTTTTCGTGCGACTGGCGGGCGGTCACCTGCCCGATCGCTTCGGCGCGCGGCGCATGCTCGCGCCGCCGCTCGCGAGCCTCGGGCTAGGTCTCGCCGTGCTCGTCGCGCTCGATTCGCCGGTGAAGCTCGGGATCGCCGGCGCGCTCTGCGGCGTCGGCCATGGATTTCTCTTCCCGATCCTCTCGGGCCTCGCGCTCGAGGCCGTCGACTCGCGCGGGCGCGGCGCGGCGATGAGCCTCTTTACGGCGCTCTTCGACTCGGGTCAGATGGCCGGGCCGATCGTCTTCGGCGGCATCGCCGAGCTCGGCGGGATATCCGGGAATGTTTCTCGCCGCGATGCTGCTCGTCGCGGTGTCGCTGCCGCGCTGGATCGTCGAGCTTCGCCAAAGGAAGCCCCTGATGAAGCTGGAAGCGAAGGATGTGGAATTCGATCGCGGAAGCGAGCGCCTCCGCGGCCACCTCGCGGTGCCGAGCGACGGCGCGGCGCATCCCGGGATCGTCCTGATCCCGGACGTACACGGCCTCTCGCCGTTCTACCGCGAGATGGCGGGGCGCTTCGCCGCGGAGGGCTTCGCGGTTCTCGCGGTCGATCTCTACGTGCGCGAGGGCGCGCCGAAGCTCGCCGACGCCGCGGAGGCGATGCGCTTCATCGCCGGCTTGCCCGATGCGCGCGTGCTCGGGGATCTCGAGGCGGCGGTGCGCTTCCTCGGCTCGCATCCGCGCGTCGCCGGCAAGCCCGTCGGCATCACCGGCTTCTGCATGGGCGGGCAATATTCCCTGCTCGCCGCATGTACAACGCGAGAAATCAGCGCGTGCACGAGCTTCTACGGCATGGTCCGCTATCCGGAACGGAACGAGAAGAAGCCGCGAAGCCCACTCGATGCCGCCGCGGATCTCGTCTGTCCGTACCTCGGCATCTTCGGCGCCGAAGATGGGCTCATCCCGCAGGCAGACGTCGAGGAGCTTCATGACCGGCTGAAGGCCGCTCGGAAGGATTGCGAGATCGTCTCCTACGCCGGCGCCGGCCACGCGTTCCTGAACTCGATGCGCGCCGACGCGTACCGCCCCGAGGCCGCGGCCGACGCGTTCGGCCGGGCGATCGCTTTCTTCCGTCGCGAGCTTGGCGCTGGGCGCTAAGAAGAAGCGCAGGGGCGGCTTTCGGCGCGCCCTTCGCGTCGTCGCGATCGGTCTCGGCGCAGCGCTCCTCGCGCTCGGCGTGTGGGAAGCGTTCTTTCTCCGGATCGGCGCGCTCCGCGATCCGGCGCACACGCGGACGATCTCGGTGCCGGCCGGCCGCGAAGGCACGCGCGAGCTCGTCGTCGGCCCGCGGAATCCCTACTGGACGCCGCTCGGCCGCGTCGCCGCCATCGTGCCGCAGGCGGTCGTCAAGGCCGAGGACGGCAGCTTCTGGGAGCACGACGGCTTCGACTGGGTCGAGCTCCAGAAGTCGTGGGAGCGGAACGTCGAGGAAGGTAAGCCCGTGCGTGGCGGCAGCACGATCACCATGCAGCTCGCGAAGAACCTGTTCCTCTGGCGCGACAAGTCGGTCGTGCGGAAGGCGCTCGAGGCGTACGTCACGTGGCGGCTCGAGCAGACACTCGAGAAGCGAAGGATCCTCGAGCTGTATCTCAACGTCGTCGAGTGGGGCCCAGGGATCTACGGGATCGGCGAAGCGAGCCGGCGGTACTTCGAGAAGTCACCCGCCGAGCTCACGATCGGCGAAGCTGCGCTGCTCGCCGTCACGCTGCCGAGCCCACTTCGCTCGAACCCCGGCCGCGTGACGGACTACCTGCAGCGCCGGCAGCAGGAGCTGCTCGGCCGCATCTACCGCTCCGATCCGCTCGATTGAGCGAACCGCCACGCTGCGCTCTACGCGGCAATCACCTCTCTGCCCCAACGCAAGAAAAAGGCGAAGAAGGGATCGGTAATGTGCAGCCGACGGTCGTCCTTCTCGTAGTCGATTACCGGCACTGAACTTTCATCCGTCGCGCTGATCTTCGCCATTTGCTCGAGAACTCGCGAGACTTCATGCGCTTGCGGCAGATCGTCGTCCAAGATGTTCCGGATAGACGATCGAAGCGGTTCGTATTCGATCGTCTCGACGCCTGGCTGCATGTCGGCGAGCGCGATCAATACTACCTTGTAGATGTCGGCCTCTTTACCGCTCTTGAGCCGCCGTTGCAGTCGGTCACTCCTCTGTCGAGGACCACGCGCCAACTTGTCATAGATGTTCTTCCCGAGGTCTTGTGCGACGTCAGCGTAGATCTGTTCATACCGGAAATCTGGGTTGATCACCCGAGGGGGGCTTGCTGTCTCTTTGATACCGCTCAGGAAGCAGATCTTCCGACAAAACTCCTGCATCAGATGTGGGCTCCCCTGAGCCTCACGCGCCAGCTCGTAGCTTCTAGCGAGCGCCCCTCACGAGCACCCGCTCGTCGCGCCGCAATTGAGGCATTTGTAGCAGGCGCCGTTGCGGATCATGATCGAGCCGCAATCCGAGCACGTCGGCGCGTCCGCCTGCGGGCTGAAGGCGTACGGCGCATTCGTCGCGCTCGGCTCGGCCTTCGCCGGCGAAGCAAGCCGCAGCACGGGCGCCCCGGCGTCCACCGAAGAAATTGCGGGCTCCTCGCGCTCGACGATGCCGACCTCCGTCTTGCGTCGGCCGAGAGGAAGCGCGAGCCGAGGAAGCGGAAGATGTAGTCGGTCAGCGACTTCGCCATCGGGATCTCGGGGTTCTTGGTGAAGCCCGACGGCTCGAAGCGCACGTGGCTGAACTTGCTGACCAGCGCCTCGAGCGGCACGCCGTACTGCAGCGCCAGCGACGTGAGCGTGGCGATCGTGTCCATCAGGCCGGAGATCGTGCTGCCCTCCTTGGCCATCTTGATGAAGATCTCGCCCGGCGTGCCGTCCTCGTAGAAGCCGACGTGGATGTAGCCCTCGTGGCCGGCGATGTCGAACTTGTGGCAGATCGGCCTGGCAGTCCGTCCGGCAGGCGGCGGCGGATCGGGCGCGGCTTCGACGGTCGCGGCTGACGACTCCGGCCTTGGCGACCTCGGCGGTCTTGCGCGGTGTTGAGCGGCTGCGTGCGCTTGCAGCCGTCGCGGTAGATCGCGACCGCCTTCAGGCCGAGGCGCCACGCCTCGATGTAGGCCTCCATCGATGTCCTCGACCGTGGCGTCGGTCGGCATGTTGATGGTCTTCGAGATCGCGCCGGAGATGAACGGCTGCACCGCGCCCATCATGCGGATGTGGCCGAGCGGCTGGATCGAGCGCGCGCCGCGCGCCGGCTTGAACGCGCAGTCGAAGACCGGCAGGTGCTCCGCCTTCAGGTGCGGCGCGCCCTCGATCGTCTCGTGCTCGTCGATGTACTCGACGATCGTCCTGGATCTCCTGCGAGCTCGTAGCCGAGGCGCTTGAGCGCGCGCGGGACGGTGTTGTTGACGATCTTCAGCATGCCGCCGCCGACGAGCTTCTTGTACTTCACGAGCGCGATGTCCGGCTCGACGCCGGTCGTGTCGCAATCCATCATGAACGCGATCGTGCCGGTCGGCGCGAGCACCGTCGCCTGCGAGTTGCGGTAGCCCGTGCTCGCGCCCGAGATCGAGCGCCTCGTCCCACACCTCGCGCGCCTCGCGAGAGCAGGTCGAGCGGCACGAGCGACGGGTCGAGCTTGTGCGCCTGCGCGCGGTGCTTCTCGATCACGCCGCAGCATCGGCTCGCGGTTCGTCGCGTAGCCGGCGAACGGACCGATCTCGCTCCGCGATGCCGCGCCGACTGGAGATACGCCTCGCCGCACATCAGCGCGGTGATCGCGCCGGCGTACTCGCGGCCGGCGTCCGAGTCGTACGGCAGCCCGAGCGACATCAGCAGCGCGCCGAGGTTCGCGTAGCCGAGACCGAGCTCGCGGTAGTCGCTTCGCGTTCTTGGCGATCTCCGGCGTCGGGTAGCTCGAGTTGTCGACGATGATGTCCTGCGCGGTGATGATGATGTCGACCGCGTGACGGAAGGCCTCGACGTCGAACTCGCGCTCGTCGTTCGACGAACTTCATGAGGTTGAGCGACGCGAGATTGCAGGCCTAGTCGTCGAGGTGCATGTACTCGCTGCACGGGTTCGACGCGTTGATCGCGGCCCGTGTTCGGGCAGGTGTGCCAGTCGTTGATCGTGGTGTCGAACTGCATGCCCGGGTCGCCGCAGAAGTGCGCCGCCTCGGAGATCTTGCGCATGAGGTCGCGCGCGCGGAACGTCTCGGAGACCTCGCCCGTCGAGACGAAGCGCGTCGACCACTCGCGGTCGTCGACGACCGCCTTCATGAACTCGTCGGTCACGCGCACCGAGTTGTTCGCGTTCTGGAAGAAGACCGAGCCGTACGCCGCGCCGTCGAGGACTCGTCGTAGCCGGCGTCGATGAGCGCCCACGCCTTCTTCTCTTCCTCGGCCTTGCAGTTGATGAAGTCCATGATGTCGGGATGGTCGACGTTCAGCACGACCATCTTGGCCGCGCGGCGCGTCTTGCCGCCCGACTTGATCACGCCGGCGGACGCGTCGGCCGCACGCATGAACGACACCGGGCCCGATGCCGTGCCGCCGCCGCCGAGCCGCTCCTTGGCGGAGCGAATCTGCGAGAGGTTCACGCCCGAGCCGGAGCCGCCCTTGAAGATGACGCCTTCGCGCCGGTACCAGTCGAGGATCGAGTCCATCGTGTCGTCGACCGAGAGGATGAAGCAGGCGGAGCACTGCGGCTTCGCCTCGACGCCGACGTTGAACCAGACCGGGCTGTTGAACGCGACGCTTCTGGTGGAGCAGCAGATGCGTGAGCTCGTCGGCGAACGCCTCGGCGTCTTCGGCGATTCGCGAAGTAGCCCTGCGTCGTCGCCCCAGCCGCGGATCGTCGTCACCACGCGGCCGATCAGCTGCCGGACGCTGCGTCTCGCGCTGCGGAGTACCGAGCGGCCCGCGGAAGTACTTCGAGACGACGACGTTGGTGGCGAGCTGCGACCACGCCTTCGGCATCTCGACGTCGTGCTGCTCGAAGACCGTCTCGCCCTTCTCGCCGGAGATGACGGCGCTGCGCCGCTCCCACTCGACGGTGGAATAGGGGTCCACCCCGGGGCGGGTGAAGAAGCGGGTGATGCCCTTCTCTTCGGCAACCGTCGTCGTCTGTCGCTCGATCCGCTGGATCTGTTCCGGCATGTTCATGCTCCTCGTTGGCTCCGCTCGCCCGAGCCGCTCACTCTACAGGATGTTGTGGGACACGTCAGGGGGTACCACTAGATGTTGTGGCGCAATACTCCCGTGCCCGGTCGACTTCAAGAAAAATCGTCGTGCCGATCGAGCCAAAAAATGACGCGTCGCGAACCCTTGTCGAGCGCGGGCTCGGCGCCTATGGTTCGCGACGTGAAGGCTCGGAAACTGACTCGAGCGGGCAGCGTGCTCACCGAGCTCGTCGCCCAATCCGAGTTCCGCGACCGCCTCCATCAGTATTCCGTCTTCCCGCTCTGGCCCGAGGTCGTGGGGCCCGACCTCGCGCGCCGGACCGAGCCGCTACGGATCGAAGAGGGCAAGCTCTTCATCCGCGTCGACGGCTCCGCATGGATGCAGGAGCTCCAGTTCCTGAAGGACGAGATCCGTGAGCGGCTGAACGCGCGCGCGGGCGCGAATCTCGTGCGCGAGATCTTCCTCGTCGTCGGGCGCGTGGGGCGCCGCTCCAAGACGAAGAAGGGACGCGAGCTTCATCCCGTCGACGAGAACGAGATCGCCGCGCTCGTGCCGTCGATCGGACTCCCCGACCTCGAAGCCGCGATCCGCCGCGTCGCACGCGCACGCGGGCGCCGCCTGGGGCCGAGCTAGCGCTTCTGCGCCGCGCGCCACGCGGCGATGACCTCGTCGTCGAGCTCGCGAATCGGAATCCGATCGCCGGACGAGAGATCGACGATGCGGCGACCTTCGATGTCGAGGCGAACGCGATCACCCGTGCGGATCGATTGTGGCTCGTCGACGACGACGGCGGGAAAACCGAGGCGGAGCGCTTCAACCCAGAACTCGTTCGCGAACGATCGCGCGATCACGGCCGAGACGCCCGCTCGATGAAGCGCGCGGGCTGCGCAAGCCGCGCCGTCGCCGCAGCCGAACTCCGAGCCCGCGACGACGATGTCGCCTTCGCGGATCGAGCTCGCGACTTCCGCGGAGAGCGGCGCGAACGGCGGGCTCGCGTCATCCGTCGCGATCTCGGTGGCGCGCAAGCGGTCCGCGAAGACCCACGCGCGCCCGGTCACGACCGGCAGCTCGTCTTCGTCCCACGGCACGATTCGTCGCGATATCCCGCGGGAACCGCGGGCTCAATGCCGTCGATGAGGTTGAGGGGGCGGCAGGGTGGTTGTCGCTCTTCCGGCGTTGTGAAATCACCGAATCGTCCATGGCATCCCGCATGCGCGTGATCGGCCTCACCGGCGGCATCGGCTCGGGCAAGTCGACCGTCGTGCGGCGGCTCGTCGAGCTCGGCGCGCTCGCGATCGACGCCGACAAGGTCGGCCATGAGATCTACCTCCCCGGCACGCCGGGCTTCGCTGCGGTCGTCGCGGCGTTCGGCAAGGAGATCGTCGCGCCGGACGGCACGATCGACCGGAAAGCGCTCGGCGCCAAGGTCTTCGCCGACGCGAACGCGCTCGCGCGACTGAACGCGATCGCGCACCCGCGAATCGCCGACGCGATCCGCGAGCGGATCGAGCGCCTCCGCGCCTCCGGCGAGACGCGCCCCGTCGTCCTCGAGGCCGCGGTGCTGATCGAGGCCGGATGGAAAGCGCTCGTCGACGAGGTCTGGGTCGTCGTCGCGCCGCCGCCCGTGGCGATCGAGCGGCTCGCGCGCGACCGCGGGCTCTCGCGCGAGGAGGCGGCGAGGCGCATCGCCGCGCAGCTCACGAACGAGGGCCGTGCTGCGCACGCCGACGTCGTGATCGCCAACGACGGCGCGCTCGAGGATCTCTTGAAGGAAGTCGACCGCGTCTTCGGCGAGCGCATCGGAGCCGCGTGAAGACGGAAGGTCCGAGCGCGATCCTCTTCGATCTCGACGGCACGATCGCGGACTCGATCCCGATCTTCTACGAGCTCTCGTGCGAGATCTTCGTCGCCGCCGGTCTCGCCGCGCCCGACTTCGACACGCACCGCGCGGCGATGGCCGAGCCGGGCTCGCCGATCGATCGGCTGTTCCCAGCCGATTTCCCCGAGCGCGAGGCATTCTTCGCGAAGCTCTATCAGGAGCGCTGGACCGGCTGGCTCGAGCGCTACGAGCGCGAGGCGCGGCCGATCCCCGGTGCGTGCGAAGCGCTCCGCGCGCTTCACGCGTCCGGTCTCACGCTCGCGATCGTCACGTCGTCGCTCGGCCCGCTCTCGTTCCTCGATCGCTGGAACGTCCGCGACCTCTTCGCGACGATCGTCCATCGCAGCGACGTCGAGCGCATCAAGCCGGACCCGGAGCCGCTCGTGCTCGCACTGAAACGCCTCGAGCTCGAGCCGAGCGCGGCGCTTCACGTCGGCGATTCGCCGCTCGACGTGATCGCCGGCGTCGCGGCGGGGACGCCGACGATCGGCGTGCTCACCGGCGTCGGACGCGAAGAGAGCCTACGCGCCGCCGGCGCGGTGCACGTGCTCCCGGCGCTCTCGGATCTTCCCGACGTGATTCCCCGATTCCTCGGCTCGGGCTCGTTTGGTAGGCTTTCGCCGCCGAGCCAAGGACCGAGCACATGAGACAAACCGCCAAGCGGATGACGGTGCACGACGTGCTCGCCACGGCGATGGACCTCGAGAAGAAAGCGATGGAGCTCTACACCTCCTTCATTTCGCACCACGCCGCCGAGCCCGAGCTCCGCCAGTTCTGGCTCACGATGGCGCGCCACGAGGCGGGCCACTACGGCGCGCTCGCGCTCGTCGAGAGCATGATCCGGCACGATCCGAATCTCGAGATCGACGCCAAGCTCTGGTTCGACGAGGCGACGGTCGTCCGGCTCCGCTCCCTCCTTTCTGCGTATTTGCGCGAGGCGAAGGAGCCGATCAGCGTCGATCGCGCGGTCGAGATGGCGATCGACATCGAAAGCTCCGAGCTCGAGGACGTCGTCGTCGAGCTCATGCTGGTCGTGAAGGATGGAGCGTGGCGCGAGCAAGCGATGCAATTCCTGCTGCACGACCTCGGCGACCTCTCCTACATGACGGAGAAATTCACGCGAAACCCGAAGCTCCTGAAGCGCGCGGACGCTCTGCTCGAGGCGCGCGTGCACGCCGCGCGGACGCGAAAGCCGCACCCGACGCCGGGTGCGCGACGAAAGTGACATGCTGAAAACTCCGATCTGCGACCTCTTCGGCATCCGCTATCCGATCTTCCTCGCCGGCATGGGCGGCGTGTCGCTGGCGCCGCTCGTCGCCGCCGTGTCGAACGCCGGTGGGCTCGGCGTGATCGGCGCGGCATCGCTCGGCGCCGAGGGGCTTCGCACGGAAATTCGCAAGACGCGCGAGCTCACGGACAAGCCGTTCGCGGTCGACTTGCTCGCGCCGATTCCCGACATGATCCGCCCGCACATGAAGGTCGTCTTCGAGGAGGACGTGAAGATCTTCGTCGCCGGCCTCGCGGTGCCGCGGGAGTTCATCGCCGACATGCACGCGCGCGGCATGAAGGTCGTCGTCATGTGCGGCAAGGTGAGCCATGCGGTGCGCGCCGAGGAAGCCGGCGCCGACGTCGTCGTCGCGCAGGGCACCGAGGCCGGCGGCCACACCGGCGAGATCGGGCTCGTCGCGCTCGTTCCCCAGGTCGTCGACGCGGTGAAGATTCCCGTGCTCGCGGCCGGCGGGATCGTCGACGGACGCGGCGTCGTCGCCGCGCTCGCGCTCGGCGCGCAGGGCGTCGTCGTCGGCACGCGCTTCATCGCGTCGCCGGAATCGACCGCGGCGCCGGCGTACCGCCAGGCGATCGTGCGCGCCGTCGACGATACGACTGTCCGCACACGCTGCTACACCGGCAAGCCCTGCCGGACCATCCGCAATCCCTACATCGCGGAATGGGAGCGCGACACGTCGCGCATCCTGCCGTTCCCGCAGCAGCTGAGCGTCTCCGCGCAGAACCACGTGCTCGACTACGACGGCACGCACGGCGACGCGGATCCCGAGCGGACGTTCCTGCCGGCCGGGCAAGGCTCGGGCGGCATCCGCGACGTGCGCCCGGCCGGCGAGATCTTCGCGAGCCTAATCCGCGAGGCGGAAGCGGTGATCGACAAGACGGCGAAATCCGGCGCCTAAGCGGGCGCAGCCAGGAGCGCGCGCACGCCGTCGAGCGTGTCGGCTTCACGCGCCGTCTTGTCCTTTCGCCAGCGTGCGATTCGCGGGAAGCGGACGGCGATGCCGGCTTTGTGCCGCGACGAGAGCCGGATGTCCTCGAACGCGAGCTCGAAGACCTGCACCGGGTCGACCGCGCGCACCGGGCCGAAGCGCTCGCGCGTGTGCGCGCGAATCCAGCGGTCGAGCTCGGCGAGCTCCTCGTCGGAGAGACCGGAGTACGCCTTCGCGATCGGCACCAGCTCGTCGCCCTGCCAGACGGCGAACGTGTAGTCGCTGAAGAGGCTCGCGCGCCGGCCGTGGCCGGGATGCGCGTAGACGAGCACGGCGTCCAGATGAAACGGGTCGATCTTCCACTTCCACCAGTCACCCTTCGGCCGCCCCGAGCGATAGGGTGACGAGAGACGCTTCAACATGAACCCCTCGACGCCGCGCTCGCGCGCCTCCTCCCGCAAGGTGCGGAGCTCCGTCCACGAGTCGCGGACCACCGCCGGCGAGATCAGGACCTTCGAGGAGGAAACATTGGCGAGCAATCGCTCGAGCGCGGCGCGACGCTCGGCGAGCGGGCGGGCCCGGACGTCGACGGCGCTCTCCTCGAGGAGATCGTAGGCGACGAACACGACGGGCGCCTCCTCGAGCACCCGCGGCTTCAGCTCCTTCCGTCCGATCCGCCGCTGGAGGACGCCGAAGTGAAGCGGTCGTCCCTCGCGCCAGGCGAGCACCTCGCCGTCGAGCACGGTGCCCGACGGGAGTCGGCGCGCCTCGAGCTCGATCTCGGGGAACCGCTCGGTCACGAGCTCTTCGCCGCGCGACCAGAGGAACACGTCGTCCCCTCGGCGGAGACACTGCGCGCGGATGCCGTCCCACTTCCACTCGACGAGCCAGTCGCCGGGCTCGCCGAGCGTCTCGGCCTCGCGCTCGAGCGGCGAGGCGAGGAAGAAGGGATACGGGCGCGAAGCGTCGTCCGCCGTCCCCTCCGCGGCGACGGCTGCGCGAAAAAAGGCGGCGGCTGGCTGCCAGGTTCCCATCAACCGATGCGCGACGACGGCGGGCTCGACGCCCGCGACCTCCGCGAGCGCGCGAACCACGAGGGTCTGGGAAACACCCACGCGAAGCTCGCCTGTCAGCATCTTGTTCATGAGGAGGAGCTCGCGCGGCGGAAGCTCGCGCCACCAAGCGAGAATGCTCTCGCGCATCTCCTCGGCGCCCGCTTCGCGGAGCGGCAGCAAGCGCGACTCCAGCCATCCGGACAAGGAAACATCCGAGCTCGCGGCTTCGCTTCGGCCGACGAGAAGCGCGATGGTCTCGGCGACGTCGCCGACCGCGGCAACGGATTCCTCGAGCAGCCAATCCGGGATGCCGCTCGCCTCGAGCGTCCAATCGCGGAGCTGCGCGTAGCCGACGAAGCGCTTGAGCCGCCGCCCGGTGAGAAAGAACACCGCCCACGCCGCGTCCTCGGGCGGCGCGGAGCGGAAATAGTCGACCATCGCCGCGACCTTGGCGCGCGTCGACGTCGTCGCGTCGATCCGGTCGTAGAGGTCCGCGAAGCGCCTCACGACTCCGTCTCGCCCTCCCACGCGGTGCGCAGCGCCCGCGCGTCGCGCCCGCGCTCGCGGAGCGTGCGAGCGAGCGCCTCCGCGTAGCCGTGGGTCGCGAGCACCCGACTCGCTCCGGTCTCCTCGACCGTGCGGAGCAGGGCATCCCAATCCCCGTGATCGGACAGCACGAAGCCGCGATCGAGCGCGCGACGGCGACGCGCACCGCGGAGACGCATCCACCCGGAGGCGAACGCCGTCGAGGCACCGCCGAGCCGCTTCATCCACGGCGTGCCGCGGGCGGACGGGGGCGCGAGCACGAGGTCTTCCGGGCCGGCCTTGCGGCGATCGTCCTCGGCGAGACGAATCGTCGGCGCGAGCCGGACGCCAGCCTGCTCGTACGCCTCGAGGAGCGATGTGATCTGCCCGTGGACGAGGATCGGGCGATCGGCGACGGCGGCGAGCTCGGCGAGGATTCGCTGCGCCTTGCCGAGCGCGTAGCAAAAGAGCGCGGAGGGGCGCCCCGCGCGGCGATTCTCGCTCCACCAGTCGACGATCTCCTTCGTCACCACATGCGGATCCGGCCAGCGATAGATCGGCAGCGCGAACGTCGCTTCGGTGACGAACATGTCGCAGCGCACCACCTCGAACGGCGCGCACGTCGGGTCCGGCGCCCGCTTGTAGTCGCCGGAGACGACCCACACCTCGCCGCCGCGCTCGACGCGGACCTGCGCGGAGCCGAGCACGTGCCCGGCGGGATGGAGCGAGACCGTGACCTCACCGAGGCGGACCCGTTCGCCGTACTCGAGCGGCGTGAGCGTCACGTCCGGACCGAGGCGGCGGCGAAGCAGCGCGATCGAATCGCGCGAGGCGAGCACCTCCGCGGTGCCGGGCCGCGCGTGATCGCCGTGCGCATGCGTGACGACCGCGCGCGCGACCGGCTGCCATGGATCGACGTGGAAGCCGCCCGCGGCGCACGCGAGCCCGGCGGCATCGATCGCGAGGAGATCGCTCACGCGCGCGCCCCGACGAGGACGATCGTCAGGTCCATCACGTTCGTGCCGGTCGGGCCGGGTCGGTAGAGGTCACCCATCTTCGAGAAGAACCCGTGAGAATCGTTCCGTCGCAGAAACTCGCGCGGCTCGAGCCCGCGGCGTCTCGCGCGGGCTCCGGTTTCGCCGTCGACGAACGCCCCGGCGGCGTCGGTCGGGCCGTCGATGCCGTCGGTGCCGGCGGCGAGCGCGGCGACGTCATCCCGGCCGGCGATCCTTTCGGCGAGCGCGAGCGCGAGCTCCTGGTTGCGACCGCCGCGGCCGTCACCGGCGACGCGGACGGTCGTCTCGCCGCCGGCGAGAAGGCAGATCGGTTTCCGCGTGCGTCCGACTCGCTCGATCCCGCGTGCGACACGCGCAGCCGCGCGGCGCGCTTCGCCGCCGAGGCGCTCGGTCCAGACGCGAGGCTCGAAGCCGAGCCGACGCGCCTTGCGCGCGGCGCCGTCGAGCGCGGTCGCGACGTTCCCGACCAAGATCATGCGGGTGCGGATCTCGCCGGGCTTCACGGTCTCCTCGACGCCGCCTCGTCGGCCGCGCTCGATCCGCCGGCGAACGCGCGCCGGCACGCGCTCGACGAGATCGTAGTGCTCGAGGACGCGCCAGGCATCCGCGAACGTCGTCGGATCGGGCGCGGTCGGACCCGAGCCGATCACGGCCGGCGAGTCGCCGATCACGTCGGAGAGAAGGAGAGTCACGACGGTTGCTGGTACGGCGCGGCGCGCGAGGCCGCCGCCCTTCAGGCGCGAAAGATGCTTCCGCACCGCGTTCGTCTCGGCGATCGTCGCGCCGGCGTCGAGAAGCAGTCTCGTCGTCGCGACCTTGTCCGCGAGCGTCACGCCGGGCGCGGGCAGCGCGAGCAGGCTCGACGCTCCTCCGGAGAGGAGCACCAGCACGATCTCCTCGCGCGCGAGGCCGCCGAGCGCCGCCCAGACCGCGCGGCCGGCCGCGAGGCTACCGCGTCCCGGGAGTGGGTGCTCCGCGCGCAGGCGCTCGAGCGATCGCGGCAAGCGCGCGCCGCCGGGAGGCGCGACGACGATTCCGTACCTCACCCCGCCGAGCGCGGCGTTCGCACCACGTGCCATCGCCACCGCCGCTTTGCCGACGGCGACGATTCGCACACGATCGCGCTCGAGCTCGGCGACGGCGCGCCCCCGCACGATGAGGCGGGCGCCCTGTTTTGACGGCTCGAGATGTGCGCCGACGCGCGCCTCGGGATCGACGGCCGCGACGGCGGCGCGATGGATCGCCGCGAGCCGTTTCCTATGATTCCCACCGGTCATTTGTTAAGCCGCGAGCCATGGCGGGCGACCCGCTCGACTTCGGCGACCCCGTCGGGAGCTTCGTCCCGACCTGGCGCCGCATCCTCCTCGATCCGCGCGCCTTCTTCGAGAGCATGCCGCTGCAAGGGGGCCTGCAGGCGCCGGCCACGTTCGCGGCGATCTGCCTCGCGATCGGCGGCGTCGAGTTCCTCGTCTTCGGTGGCGGCCTCAAAGGCGCGCTCGGGCTCGTGATCCTCGGGCTCTTGCGTCTCTTCTTCGGCGCCGCGATCGTCACGCTCGTCGCCGAAAACCTCTTCGAGGGAAAAGGCGACTACGAGGCGACGTTCCGCGTGCTCGCGTACTCGACCGCGATCGCCGTCTTCATCGCGCTGCCGATCGTCAAGTTCGTCGCCGCGATCTACGGCGCGTTCCTCGTCGTCGTCGGGCTCGAGGTCGCGCATCGCTTCGACGCGACGCGCGCGACACTCACGCTGATCGCCACGGCCGCGATCCTCGCGGCGCTCACCTACGGCTTCGGGCTCTGGGGCGTGGCGCAGCGGGTGAACCCGCTGTTCCAGTAAGTGGCGACGGCGTCCGGGGCATCAAAGCGGGTCGTCGCCGGGGACCGCACGGGAACTCCGGCTGCCTACGACAACGACGTCAGCTATCGCCCTCTTCGAAGTCCCCGGGAGCGATGTTGCGGCGGAACGCGGCGGAGTCGTCGGCGCGACGCATGCGCTTCGCTTCGTTCTCGCGCTCGGACTGGCACTGCACGCAAAGCCGCGTGAACGGCATGGCCTTCAGCCGATCGACCGGAATCTCTTCCTCGCAAGCGTCGCAGATGCCGTAGGAGCCGTCTTCGATCCGCTCGAGCGCCTCTTCGATCGCGCCGAGCTTCTGCCGGTCGCGGTCGGACATCAGCATGCTGATCTCGCGATCGCGCTCCTCGGTGGCGACGTCATAGGTGTCCATGCCGTCGTCCTTGTTGCCCTCGCGCCCCTCTTTGAGGTCGGCGCGAATGCCGGACATGACTTGCGCCTTCATCTCCTGAAGGCGCTCTTTCGCTTGCTTCAAAAAGGCTTTGCGGACGGCCACGACGAGGTTTCCTTTGAAATGGGGACCGAGGGTTTAAGGCCGAGGGGAAGTGTTGTCAATCCGGGCGGACGGCTCGAGCACGACGGCATGAAGATCGTAGTCGTCCGCCCCCGTGATCCGGGCCTCGACGAAAGTCCCGGGCTCGACTTCGCGGTCGAGGAGCACGACCCCGTCGATGTCCGGCGCCTGCGACGCAGCGCGGCCGAACGCCCGGCCCTCCTCGTCGACTCCGCAGGCGAGCACCCGTTCGAGGCCGCCGACTCGGGCTTCGTTCTTCCGCCGGGAAATCCCGCGCGCGAGCTCCATCAAGCGGTTCCAGCGCTCTTCCTTGAGCTCTTCGGAAACCTGGCCGGCCATCTCGCCGGCTTCGGTGTTTTCCTCGCGGGAATAGCGGAACACGCCGACGCGTTCGAACCCCATCTCCGCCACGAAGTTGCAGAGGTCGGCGAAGTCCTCCTCGGTTTCACCAGGAAAACCCACGATGAACGAGGAGCGGAGCGTCACGTTCGGGACGCGATCCCGGATCTGGCCGACGAGGCGGCGGAGCGAATCCGCCGAGCGCTCACGACGCATCGCGCGAAGCATGCGGTCGGAGCCGTGCTGGAGCGGCATGTCGACGTACGTGCAAACGCGGCCCTCGGCGGCGATCGCCTCGAGGAGCTCACCCGTCACGAAGTTCGGGTAGCAATAGAGAAGGCGGATCCACTCGAGGCCGTCCACGCGGGCGAGGCCACGGAGGAGCTCGGCGAGGGACGACGGCTCGGCAAGATCGCGTCCGTACGCCGTCAGGTCCTGCGCGATCAGGCAAAGCTCGCTCACGCCCTGATCGGCCAAGCTTCGCGCCTCGGCAAGAAGCGACGCGACCGGCCGGCTTTCGTGACGGCCGCGGATCTTCGGGATGATGCAGAACGCGCAGCGGTGATTGCAGCCTTCGGAGATCTTCAAGTAGCTCGTGAACGGCGCGCCGGTCAGGATCCGGGGAACGGTGTGGTCCGGCAGCACGTGCTGCGCGCCGACGTAGGCGATCGGCCCCTCCCGGCCGTCGAGCCCGACGTCGTGCAGGACTTCCTTCAGGCGGAGGAAGTCGCCGGTGCCGACGAACGCGTCGACCTCCGGAAGCTCTGGCGCGAGCTCCTTCGCGTAGCGCTGCGCCAGGCAGCCGGTGACGACGAGCTTCCGCCCCGGCACCGCGTTCTTCACGCGCGCCATCTCGAGGATCGCGTCGATCGACTCTTCCTTCGCCGGCTGGATGAAGCTGCAGGTGTTGACGACGAGGACGTCCGCCTGCTCGGGATCGAGCGTCACCTCGTAACCGTCCGCGACGAGCGTGCCGAGCATGACCTCGGCATCGACCTGGTTCTTCGGACAGCCGAGGCTCAGAAGATGGACTTTCCGGGCCATGGCGAACCCCGAGAGCTAGCAGACTATGTCTATTCTCGGAAGTTGATGAACTGGAGCGGTAGGGGCAGGTCCTTGGCACGGATCGCGGTGATCGCCTTCTGCAGGTCGTCCCGGTTTTTGCCCGAGACGCGCACCTGGTCCCCGGCGATTTGCGCCTGGACCTTGAGCTTCATGTCCTTGACGAGCTTGACGATCTCGCGCGCCCGATCCGTGTCGATGCCCTGGCGAAGCGTCATCTCCTGCTTCGCGCGCCCCGCGTTCGCGGGCTCGATCTTGCCCTCGTCGAGCACCTTCAGGGAGACCTTCCGGCGGGCGAGCTTCTCGCGAAGCACGTCGCCGACCGCTTTCACCTTGAAGTCGTCGGACGACTCGATCTTGATCGTGCCCTTCTTGTCCCAGTCGAGGACGGTCGCCGTGTCCTTGAAGTCGTAGCGCGTGATGATCTCCTTCCGCGCCTGATTGACCGCGTTCTCGACCTCCTGGAGGTCGACCTGCGAGACGACGTCGAAGGACGGCACGGCTACGACTTCGGTTCGGCCTGCAACGGCGGCTCGACGACGTCGACGCCGTCCGGGACTTTGAACACGAACGTCGAATCCGGCACGCCGACGCCGCGCTTCAGGTTCTTGAACTCGAGGCGCGTGACGTTGCCGAGGGGATCCGTCACTTGGGCCGCGCGCACGTCATACGTCTTCGGATCGACGTCGAGCACGAGCTCGCCGATGTCGCTCTCGTCCTTCGGCTCGAGGCGAACGCGGAGCCTCTCGGGGTCGGCTGACGCGAGCGTCGGCGTGAAGTCCTTCGTCAGCCGACCGATGCCGAAGAGAAACGAGATCGGCATCGCCGACTGAAAGGCTTCCGTGAAGGGTGCTTTCATCACCTGCCGCTGCGCCGGCTGATACACCCAGAGCGTCTCGCCGTCCGCGACAATCGTCTGCTCGTCGGGCTTCACGAACTCCCAGCGCATGCGACCGGGCTTCTTGTAGGAGACGCGGCCGCTCGCCTCGAGCTTCTGGCCGATCGTCTCCACGTCGACGGACTGCGAGAAGTCCGCGGTGAAGTCCGTCGTCTGGTCGTAGCGCTCCTGGAGCTTCCGCACGACCTCGTCGACGTTCGGCGCCGCCGCCCACGCGAGCGCTGCCGCGAGCGCGATGGGCAGCATGATCGCTCCGATCAGGCCTTTCATCGCATCTCGTCGAGCTCGTCGCCCCGCGCCCGGATCTCCCGTGGGCGCACGCCGTCCGCGGGGCCGACGATGCCTTCGCGCTCCATGCGCTCGATCATGCGCGCGGCGCGGTTGTAACCGACGCGGAGCTTCCGCTGCACCCACGAGATCGACGCCTGCCGGCTCTCGACGACGAGGCGGACCGCCTCCTGGTAGAGATCGTCGGCGAGCTCGTCTTCATCGTCGTCGCCCTCGCTCTTCTCCTCGTGCGCCTCGTCGAGCGCGCGCGTGAACGCCTCGTCGAAGATGGGCTTCGCCTGGTCGGCGAGGAAGCCGGTGACCTTGCGGATCTCCTCTTCGGAGACGAACGCGCCGTGGACACGCCCGAGCCGCGACGTCGTCGGCAACATGACGAGCATGTCGCCGTCGCCGAGCAATCGCTCTGCGCCCATCGAATCGAGGATCGTCCGCGAGTCGGGTCGCGACACGACCTGGAACGCGACGCGCGCGGGGATGTTCGCCTTGATGAGACCGGTGATCACGTCGACGGACGGCCGCTGCGTTGCGACGATGAGATGGATGCCTGCGGCGCGCGCCTTCTGCGCGAGACGGGTGATCTGCTCTTCGACCACGCGGCCGGCGGTCAGCATGAGGTCCGCGAGCTCGTCGATGACGATGACGATGTAGGGCAGGCGCCGGTGCTGCATCGGCGCGTCTTTCTGCTGCGACTCTTCACCCAGCTTCCAACCCTCGGCCGGATCTTCCGTCTCGCCGTCCTTCAGAACGACGACGCCGGCGTCTTTTTCCAATACTTCCCGCTCGAGCACGCGGTTGTACGCGTCGATGTTCCGGACACCCTTGTCCGAGAGGAGACGGTAGCGGTGCTCCATCTCGATGATCGCGCGCGCGAGCGCCGCCGACGCCTCTTTGGGGTCCGTGATCACGCGCGTCAGGAGGTGCGGGATCGTCTTGTAGAGCGAGAGCTCGAGCACCTTCGGGTCGATCATCAGGAAGCGGACGTCGTCGGGAGTCGCCTTGTAGAGGATCGAGAGGATCATCGCGTTCAACGACACGGATTTGCCCTTGCCGGTGGCGCCGGCGACGAGCACGTGCGGCATCCGCGCGAGGTCGGTCGTGACGGGATTGCCGACGGTGTCTTTGCCGAGCGCGAGCGTGAGCTTCGAGGCCGAACCGTGGAACTCGGGACTCTCGAGGATCTCGCGGAGAAAGACGGTCTCGCGCTTCGGGTTCGACACCTCGATGCCGACGACGGACTTGCCGGGAATCGGGGCAAGAATTCGGACGCTCATCGCGCGGAGCGCCATCTGCAGATCGTCCGCGAGCGTGACGATGCGGCTCACCTTGACCCCGGCCGCGGGCTCGAACTCGAACGTGGTGATGACCGGGCCGGGATGCACGAGCTTCACCGTGCCCTGCACGCCGAAGTCGGCGAGCTTCCGCATGAGGATCAGCGAGCTCGTCTCGAGCGACTCCTTGTCGATTCGCTCGCTCGAGTGCATCGGCTCGACGAGCGCCGACGTCGCCGGCAGGCGGAAGCTCTTGCCGAACGCGAACGAATCCTGTGACGGGCCTTTCGCTTTCGGAGGCGGCGCTTTCACCTTCGGCCGCTCCGCGACGACGATCGCCGGCGGCATGTCGACGGGCAGACGCTCGCGCTTCAGGTTCTCCTTTTCCTTTTCTCTACGGAGGCGGATCGGGCGCGGTGCCTCGATCATCGGCTCCGGGCGCTCGGGCTCCCGCTCGCGACGCCGGCGCATCCGCTCGCCCGTCCACGCCGCCGCGCCGCGCGCGC
This sequence comes from uncultured Thermoleophilaceae bacterium, assembly GCA_963771715.1. GTDB lineage: Bacteria > Actinomycetota > Thermoleophilia > Solirubrobacterales > Thermoleophilaceae > JACVRW01. The sequence goes on along the minus strand of CAVYUQ010000016.1, from coordinate 19,542 downwards.
CGGCGCCCACGCGAGCGAGCGTCACGCCGATCGACGTTCCGGTGAGCGAAAGCACCGAGAGGAGAAAGACCGGCAGGAGCAGGCAGTAGCTACCGACGGCGCCGAAGTTCTCGCGCAGCACGGCCTGGCCGAGGAACTCGCCGAAGATTCCGCCGAGAAGCCGCGGCGTCGAGAGCTCGGCGAGCTCGAGCAGGATCGCGCCGGTCAGAAGCGCCGCAATCCAGAGACCCCAGCGGGCGAGCGACCAGGCCGGGCGGTTGCGGAGGCCCTGGGTCGCCGAGGCGATGCCGGCGAGCGGCAGCGCGAACGCGAGCGCCCCGAGCGTCGCCCGCAGCGGGGTCGCGATCAGGGTGCCGACCTCCCCCGCCAACTGGCTCCGCCAGAGGCTCAAGAACAGGAAAATCGACAGGCCGATCGAGACGAGCGCCCCGGCTTCCCGCCAGAGCCACGTCTCGATCCCACGGCCCTCCTCCACGTCCCCCCGGGCCGAGGCAGTTTTCGACCTTGCCATCCCTTGCACCCGTATATGATATTTAGGTTATAGTTAGCTACTCGAAATGCCAAGGCCTCGAAATGAAGTCCCGTCGACCAAGGTGGTCATCACCGGGACTCCCAAGCTCGCGCTCTATTTGTCCGACCTCGTTCGCGAGGAAGGCTACGGCGCGACTGCGGCCGAGGTGGCTCGTACGCTGGTGTGGCGGGGGATCGAAGATTTGATCTCGCGGGGCGTGTTGGGAAGGCGTACGGGCCCCCTCGAGCCGGAAGCGGAAGCGAAGGCGGAGCCGAAGAAGAAGCGCTGACGTCGCGCGCGCAGGCGGCGCGCGCTTCGTTACATCTCCATCACGACCGGGAGGATCATCGGCCGCCGGTCGAGGCGCTTCGAGAAGAAGCGCTTCAGCGTGCGGCGCACGACTTCCTGGACTTCCGCCGTCTCGGTGCGCGACTCGGCGGCGATCGCGCCGACCGCGCCGACGACGGCCGCGCGCGCTTCGTCGAGGAGGCTCTGGCTCGCGCCTTCGAGCACGAAGCCGCGCGACACGAGATCGGGGCCGACGACGATGTCGCCGCTCGCGCGGTCGATGCCGAGCACAGCGAGCACGAGACCGTCCTCGGCGAGATGACGGCGATCGCGGAGCACGAGCTCTTGGACGTCGCCGACGCCCTTCCCGTCGACGAACACGCGGCCGTGCGGAACCGGCTCGTCGCGGCGCGCGCCCGCGCCGTCGATCACGAGTGACTCGCCGTCCTCGAGGAGGAAGCATCTCTCCGCGTCGACGCCCGTCTCCACCGCGAGGCGAACGTGGCGGGCGAGGTGTCGATACTCGCCGTGTACCGGCACGAAGTATTTCGGGCGGACGAGGCGAAGCACGAGCTTCAGCTCCTCCTGGCTCGCGTGCCCCGAAGTGTGGACGTCGAGGATCTCTTCGCGGAAGACCTCCGCGCCGCGCCGCACGGCGTGATTCACGAGCGTCGTGACGGCGCGCTCGTTGCCGGGGATCACGCGCGCGGACAGCACGAGCGAGTCGCCGGGCTCGATCGCGACGTCGGCCAGATCGCCGGCGGCGAGACGCGCGAGCGCGGAGCGCGGCTCGCCCTGGCTGCCCGTCGTGAGCAGCGTGACGTGCTCGGACGGGAGCTTCTGGATCTCGTCGAGCGAGACGATCGCCTCGGTGGGAACCGCGAGCTTGCCGAGCCCGCGTGCGATCCGCACGTTCTCGATGAGGCTTCGCCCGAGGAGCGCGACCTTCCGCTCGTGCTTCGCCGAGAGCTCGATCACCTGCTGCAGGCGATGGATGTGCGACGCGAACGTCGCGGCCACGACCTTGCCGCGCGAGCGCATGAACACGTGCTCGAGCGCCGGCGCGACGGACCGCTCCGAAGGAGTCGTGCCGGGTCGCCCCACGTTCGTCGAGTCGGACAGCAAGAGCAGCACGCCTTCGCCGCCGAGCTCCGCCAAGCGGTCGAGGTCGGACGTTCGTCCGTCGACAGGCGTGTGATCGATCTTGAAGTCGCCCGTGTGGACGACCGTGCCGAGCGGCGTGTGCACCGCGAAGCCCGCCGCGTCGACGATCGAATGCGTCATGTGAAGCGGCTCGACGCCGAACGGCCCGACCTCGAAGCGGCTCCGGGGCTCGAACACGTGAAGCTGCTCGTCGCCGATGCCGTGTTCGGCGAGCTTGTTCGTGACGAGCCCCATCGTGAACGCCGAGCCCCACACCGGCATCGGTTGCTCGCGAAGGAGAAACGGCAGGGCGCCGATGTGATCCTCGTGGCCGTGCGTGAGGGCGACGCCGAGCAGCCGCGAGCCGAGCGAGCGGAGATAGCCGAGATCCGGAATCACGAGATCGATGCCCGGCGTCTCGGCGGTCGGAAACATCACGCCACAATCGATCGCGAGCGCGGCGTCGGGAAGCGGTCCGCCCGAGGAATGCAGCTCGAGCAGCATCAGGTTGAGGCCGATCTCGCCGAGCCCACCGAGCGGCACGAGACGAAGGCGCGCGTCGCTCATGCCGCCCTCAACGTTTCGATTGCGTCGCGCACCTCTTCAATCAACCGATTCCGGTCGTCGAGGGTTCGCCCCGTCGTCTCGATCGGCCGCCCGATCCGCACTTCGACGTCACGGGCATCGATGGTCCAACCGTTGCGCGGCATCACCGCGCTCGTGCCGCGGACGGCGATCGGCACGATCGGCATGCCCGTCTCGAGCGCGAGCACGAACCCGCCCTTCTTGAACGGTAGAAGCGCGTCGCCGGGCCCGCGCGTCCCTTCCGGGAAGACCATCACCGAGACGCCGCTCTCCATCCGCGCACGGGCTTCGCGATAGACTTCGATCGCGGCCTCTCGATTGGTGCGGTCGATGACCACGCTGCCCAGGGCGCGCAGGGCCGCGCCGAAGACGGGCACGTGAAGGAGCTCCTTCTTGGCAACCCAGCGGAGTTGGAAATCGTGGAGGGCGTAGGCGAGCGCGATGATGTCGGCGTTGCTCTCGTGGTTCGACATGAAGACGTACGAGCGTGAGGGATCGACGTTCTCGAGCCCCCGCGACGTCACGCGCGCACCGCTCGCCCAGCGATTCAGCCGCGCCCACATGCGCGCGACATGGTAGGCGCGCCCGGAGCCGGCGAGCACGGCGACGACGATCGTGCCGAGGCCGAGCACGACGGTCGAGACGACCAGAATCGCCGCGCGAATGAGATGAATGGGGCGCAAGCGGCGCGAGCATAAGAACCGTGCCTCGCCCCAGTCAAATCGCGGCAATTGACAGCGCGCGGGACGCGGGATTAACGGTCGCCGATCTCGAGTGGAGTGAGAGGAGAGCGCGATGTCCGTGAACAAGGCGATCCTGGTCGGCAATCTGGGGCGCGATCCCGAAGTGCGATTCACGGGCAGCGGCAAAGCCGTCGCCAACTTCTCGATCGCCACGTCCGAAGTCTTCACCGACGGCCAAGGTCAGCGTCAGGAGAAGACCGAGTGGCACAACATCGTCGTGTGGGGAAAACAGGCAGAGACGTGCGGCCAGTATCTGCAGAAGGGCCGGCAGGTCTACATCGAGGGCTCGATCCGCACGCGACAGTACGACGACAAGGAAGGGAACAAGCGCTACATCACCGAGATCGTCGCGCAGCGCGTGCAGTTCCTCGGCGGGGGCGGTGGTGGTGGCGGTGGCCGCGGCGCGGCGCCGCGTGACGCGGGCCCCGGGCCTGAGGAGCCGGCGGGCGGCGGGCCGGGCGCGCCGGAAGACGACATTCCTTTTTAGCCTCCCCCTCACCCGCGCTGCGCGCGACCTCTCCCCAAAGGGAGAGGTGGAAATCACCAGCAGCCGGCGTCGACGAAGCTGTAGTGAGCGTCGGCGCCGACGATCACGTGGTCGAGCACGCGCACGCCGACGAGCTCGCCCGCTTCTCGTAGTCTCCGCGTGATCTGACGATCCTCGGGGCTCGGGCTCGGATCGCCGCTCGGGTGATTGTGCACGAGCACGAGCGCGGCCGCGGATTCGCGCACGGCGGGCGCGAAGACTTCTCGCGGATGCACGAGCGCGGCGGTGAGCGAGCCCTCGGCGATGCGCACTTCGCGAAGCTTACGATGCTTGGCGTCGAGCAGTAGCGCCCAAAAGTTTTCCTGACGAAGAGTGCAGAGTCGCGCACGGAAGTGTGCGAACACGTCGGCGCTCGAGGCGAACGCCACGCCGCGATCGATCCGCCGCTCGAGCGCGCGACGGCCGAGCTCGAACGCAGCGGCGAGCGCCGACGCGCGCGCGGCGCCGAGCCCCGGTCTCGCGGCGATCTCCGCGGACGTCGCGCGCGCGAGAGCGGCGAGATCACCGATTTCGGAGAGTACCCTCCGCGCCACGTCCAGCGCCGATTCGCCGCGCGCCCCGGTGCCGAGAACAAGGGCGAGGAGCTCGGCATCGGACAACGCCGCCGCCCCGAGGTCACGGAGCCTTTCACGAGGCCGCTCGCTCGCCGGCCACACGTCGATCCGTGGTCCCAAGATTGCATCCTTGGCACCCGGAAGGCGGCTAGCAATCCTGACGGTGCCGAGCACAATGGACATAGTCAACGAATAACTCTTCGACGGCTTTTCATAGCGAAACCGCCGTTCCACGTCCGACTTTCATCGCAGGCAAAAAAACGACACATATGAGCGGGATGATCCTTCGTCGCTGTGGGGTGCTGGCTATCACCCTGCTGTGGTTGGCGTCGGCGGCGTTCGCCCAGACTTCGGCGGGCGCGCCAGCGTCGGACACCGCCCACCGGAACGAGGCGATCCGTCGTTACGAGGGCCTCCTCGCGAACCCCTCCCCCGCCCTCCAGGCGCGGCGCGACGAGATGATGTTTCGTCTCGGCCTCCTCTACCTCGAGCAGGCCCAATCGGCCGCGCCGAGCGGGGACCAGTACGGCAACCGGGCATCCTACCAGCGGGCCGTCCTGCTGCTCGAGCAGGTGCTGCAGAAGCCCGGCTCGCCCTACCGCGAGGACGCGCTCTACTACCGCGCGATCGCGCTCGAGGAGACGGGTCGCCACGACGAGGCGATGGTCCAGTTGAAGGAGCTCATCCGCAACCACCCGAACAGCAGTCACGCCGCCGAGGTCTGGTTCCGGGTCGGCAACGACGCCATCCAGAAGAATCGCATCGGCGAGGCGCTGTCGGCCTACGAGGAAGTTCTCCGCCGGGGAGAGGTCCGCTATCGCGACCAGGCTTCCTACATGTTCGCCTGGTCGGCGTTCGCCCTTCACCAGGAGGCGCGCGCCCGCGCGGCGCTCGTCGATCTGCTGAACCGGCTCGCGACCGCTGGCCAGACGGAAGAAGGACTCGGCAAGGAAGCGACCGAGCTCCTCGCCAAGGTCGCGCGCTCCGAGGGCAACCTCGCGGTCTTCGCCGGTCCGTGGGTCGGCGCCCGGCCGGCGTGGGTGGAGCCAGGGCTCCGCCGCACCGCCGAGCTCTATCGCGAAACGTCGGCGTTCGCCGACGCCGGCCGCGCCTACGAGCAGCTCCTCCGCGACTTCCCCGACGTCCCCGATGCCGACGAGATCGACCAGAAGCTCGTCGAATCCTGGATGAAGGCCGGCGATCCCGTGCGCGCCGAGATGGCACGTGCGCGCCTGGTTGCGCGGCATCAGAGCGGCGATCGGCTGCAGGCGGAGTCCGTCGCGAAGGTCGCTCCCCTGCTCCGCGATTCCGCGCTCTTCCTCCACGAGCAGGCGCGGAACCAGAAGCGACCCGACCTCTACAAGAAATCGATCGAGGCGTACGGCACGCTCGCGGCGAGCATCGCCCCCGGCGAGGCGCGCAACGAGGCAGTCTTCCTCCGCGCCGAAGCGGCGAAGGAAGCGGGCGATGTCGCGCTCGCCGTCGAGAGCTACAAGGAAGTCGCCGAGACGCGCGATCCGAAGCGCGGCGAAGAAGCGGCATTCCGGCGCGTCGCGCTGCTCGAGGATCTCCGCACGCGCGGGGTCGCGAACGTCGACCAGATGCTCGCGGCTTACGAAGACTACTTCCGCTTTTACCCGGGCGGCCCGCACGAGCCCGAGCTCCGCGTGCGCCAGTCCGGCTACTTCTTCGATCAGAAGAAGTACGCGGAATCGATCGCGGCCGGCGCGCAGATCGTCGGGCGCGTGACCGACCCGGCCGCGCGCCAGAAGCTCGAGCTCCAGCTCGCGCGCGCGGCGTTCGCGGCCGGCGATCCGGCGCAGTGCGGAACGTGGGTGAAGCGCCTCCTCGCCGAGCCGAATCTACCGCCCGACATGAAGGCGCAGGCCATCGAGATCCATGCGACCGCGCTCTACCAGCATGCCGAGCAGCTCAAGGATCGTCCGCTCGAGGCCGCCGGGCAGTATGAGCTGCTCTCGCGTCTCTATCCGCAGCACAAGACCGCGCCCGCAGCGCTCTACAACGCCGCCGTGCTGATGCGCGACCAGGGAGCCAAGGACCGGGCGGCACAGCTCTTCCAGCGCCTCATGACGGAATTCCCGGGCAGCGAGCTCACCCGCGATGCGACCGTCGCCGCGACCGCGATCTACACCGAGACCGGAGACCACCGGTCCGCGTCGACCGTCCTCGAGCAGGCGGCGACGCGCCGCACCGGCTCGCCGGAAAGCGCGGACCTCCTCTACCAAGCGGCGACGCAGGCGAAAGAAGGCGGCTCCGCGGAGCGCGCCGCCGATCTCTACGAGAAGTTCCTCCGCGCCTCCGCCGGCGGCGACCTCCGTGCGGCCGTCGCTCGCCTGGCGATCGCCAAGGCGCGCTTCGCGGCCGGCAAGGATCAGGAAGCCGAGCGCTACGCGCAGGAGACGATCTCGCGCGCGCCCATGACCGCCACCGGGAACGAGCCCCAGCGCCTTCAGCTCGTGAACGCGGAAGCTCGCTTGCTGCTCGGTGAGCTCGCGCTCCGGCGGTACGAGCGCATCCGTCTCGTCGAGCCGCTCGCCAAGGCACTGCCGCAGAAACAGGCGGCGCTCGATGACCTCGTCAGGCAGCTGACGACCGCCGCGGGCTACGGCTTTGCGGACGTCTCCCTGGCCTCGACGTTCAAAATCGGATACGCTCAGCTGGCGTTCGCAAACGCCTTGATGAACGCGCCGCGCCCGAGGAACCTGCGCCCCGACGAGATGAGCCGCTACGAGGAGCTTCTGCGGGAACAGGTGCGTCCGTATCGAGAGGCAGCGGAGAAATCGTTTCGTCTGACGCTGGGAAAAGCGCAGCAGGCGGGCATCGAAAACGAATGGACGGCCCGAGCGCGTGTCGCGCTCGGCGAGTTCGGCGGCGTCGCAGGCGCGAAGCCGACGACCTGACGCGCGACGCGCGAGGAGAATGAACCGGCAATGGATCCTGTGACGACGACTGCGGCCACCCCCGCCGCCCTTGCGACCCCGCTCATCACGGGGGCCGTGCCCGAATCCGGCACGGTCGCCGAGCTGCTGCGCGGCTTCACGCTGATCGGCAGCGAGTGGGTCCTCTGGCTCCTCATCTTCCTCTCGATCCTCTCGGTGACGGTGATCATCGAGCGCTTCATCTACTTCTGGCGGAACCGTACGCCGATCGAGCGATTCCTCTCCGCGTTCACGGAGCGGCTCTCGCGCGACGATCTGAACGGCGCTGGCGCGCTCGCCGACATGACGAAGGGCGCCGAGGCGCGCATCGCCAAGGTCGCGCTCGCGCACTTCAACCAGGGCGATCAGGTGGTCGAAGAGATGGTCATGAGCCGCAAGATCTCCGAGCGGATGCGGTTCGAGCGCTATCTGATGATCCTCGGCACGATGGGCAACAATGCGCCGTTCATCGGCCTCTTCGGCACCGTCCTCGGCATCATCAAGGCCTTCCACGATCTCGCGATGGCGGGCGGCGGCTCGGGCAGCGCGACCGCGGTGATGTCCGGCATCTCCGAGGCGCTCGTCGCCACGGCCATTGGCCTGTTGGTCGCCATTCCAGCGGTCATCGCTTACAACTACTTCATGAAGAAGGTGAAGGAGTTCTCCGCGAACGCCGATACGATCGAAGGCATTCTCATGGCGCACCTCAAGGGCACGCACGGCGGCGAACGGAAGATCCGCCCCTTGCAGCAGCTCCGGGAGTAAGGGAGCGCCATGGCCGGACAATCCCAACCCGAGGAAGATGCGATCACCGGGATCAACATCATCCCGCTCGTCGACATCGTCCTCGTTCTCCTCATCGTCTTCATGATGACAGCGAGCTTCATCGTCGCGCCGGCGGTGAAGATCGAGCTGCCCACGGTCTCCAAGGCGGATGAGCCGCCGCCGCGAAGCCTCCACTTCCTCGTCGACACGATGGGCACGATCTACCTCGAGCAGAAGTCGATCCGCGCGGAGGAAGTGACCGCGGTCGTGCAGAAGGAAGTCGCCGCCAATCCCGAAGTCCAAGTGCTCGTGAGCGCCGACAAGGGCGTGCCGTACGGCGAAGTGATCGAGCTCCTCGATCTCGTGCGAAACGGCGGCGTCAAGAAGTTCGCGATCTCGGTCGAGACCGCACCAACGAAGGGTTGATCCGAGGGACCGTGGCAACCGCAACGCTCACTTGGGAAGACGCACGCGAAGGTCTGGCCGGACGCCAGGCTCTTTCGCTCGGTATTTCCGTCGCGCTTCACGCGACGTTCGTGCTCGCGATGTTCACGCTCGCGACACAGGAGATCCCTCCGCCCCCGATCGAGATCTCGATCTTCGACACGGGCCCGCGCGGCCCCGCGTCGCCACCGCCCGGCAAGCCGAGCGCCGAGCCGGGTCCGGTCGGCCCGCCGGTCGAAGCGGCCGCGCCCTCCGGGCCGAAGACGGCACCCGTCGAGCGACCCGCGCCGAAGGCCAAGTCGAAGGCGCCCGCGGCGAAGAAGGCTCCATCCGTGCAAGCACCGCCCGCGCCGCGCGCTGTCGAGAACATGGGCGTGCTCGGCGCGCTCCGCAAAGCGGGACCGGCGGCGCCGTCGTCGACGCGGGCGTTCGAAGGCCTCGACTCGAACGTCGCGCTCCGCGCGCGTCCGAGCAACGAGGATTCGGCCGGCCCGGTCTCCGGTCTCGGCTCGGCGCGTGCGAAGGCCAACGTCGCGGTCGACGCCGAGGGCGTTGCTTCCGGCGGCGGCCCGGCAGTGAGCGGCAGCCTCGGTACCGGTGTCGGATCCGTCGTGCTCCCGGGCCCCGGTGGTGGCGGCAGCGGCTGGGGCGGGGGTGGCGACGGCAACGGCGGCGGCGGCACCGGCCGCGGCGGCTTCTCCGTATCGGGCGCGGGCTCGGGCGGCACCGGCCGGAGCTACAACTCGATCTGGCAGCAGACGCAGCGCTACCTCGCGGGTCTCCGCTGGGCGTACAACAACGAGCTTCGCAATAGCCCGTCGCTACGCGGCGTGATGGTCGTCCGCTACGAGATCCTGCCGAGCGGCTCAGTCGGCGCGGTGACGCTGATCTCGAGCGCGCTCAAGGACGCGCGCCTCGAGCAGCAGGTGCTGTCGCAGATCCGCGGATGGAAGTACCAGCCGGAGCCGTCGGGCGCCGTGCAGGTGACCTGGCCGTTCTCGTTCCTGCCGCCGGGTTAACGTTTTTATGGCGACGGCGTCCTCGACGGCAAAGTTCGTCGTCGCCGCGGACCGCTCGGGACCTGCTTCGCCGCACCTGATCATTTGACAGCCTACTAGGCATCTGCAAAACGGATCGCCGTAACCCTGGAGTCGCCGCATGTCGAGGACGTTCTCGGTCGCCCTAATTGCGTCTTTTCTTTTCGCTTTTTGCGTTTTGCCGGAGAGAGCAGACGCGCAGACCGCTCGCTATTACGGCGCGGCGTTCGGAGCGATCATCCAAGACGGCCCGCTCGCCGAGAGCGGCCCGGTGCTCGGCGCCAACGTCGGTGCGGGCGGCGGTGGCGCCGACGACCCGGATGCGCTCTGTGACGTCTCCCTCGCCTCCTGCTTCGACGTGAACGACGCAGGCGCCGGCGACATCGACGCGTTGCTCGCGCTCAGCACGGTCCGGACGGCCGGCGGCGCAGTCACCGATATCGCGACCGGCACGCCGAACCCCGGCTTCCCGCGCGTCGAGAGCTCGGCGAGCGTGGTGTTCGTCGGGATTCCGGACGTGCTCGAGATCGTGGTCGGCGAAAGCAAGGCGATCGCCGACTCGCTGACCGGCGAGCTCCGCGCGGAGATCACCGGCATCGTGGTGCGGCTCGGCGGCCAGGTCGAGATCCCCGTGCCGGCCGGTGACGTGCTCGAGATCCCCGGCATCGGCACCTTGCTCGCCGGCAACCAGTCGATCACCGAAGACGACGGGCTCAAGATCATCACGGTCGACGGCGCGCTCCTCGAGAGCCCGGCGCTCGGCAACGTCGTGCTCGGTCGCTCGGTCGCCGGGCTCGAGATCGCGACCACGAGCGGCGGTAGCTTCGGCGGCGGCGGTGGCTGTGCGGTGCGGCCGAGCGAAGGCGCCGCGGACGGCGGCTTGATCCTCGCCGCGCTCGCGCTGCTCCTCCTCCGACCGTCTCTCCGGTCGCGACGACTGCACTGAGGAACGAAGGGGCGAACGATGCGGGGACGGATGGCGAGGCGGTTGGTTGCGATCGGGATTCTGTGGGCCGCGACGGCGGCTGAAGCGCAGATCCCGCCGCCCTTGATCAATCGCGACGACGCGCAGCTCTTCAAACCCGCGACGGATCCCTCGCGCTTCGTCCAGATCTACGACACGCGCATCCTCGAGCCGGGCCGCTTCACGCTCGGCCTCTACGGCAACTATGCCGAGAACCCGATCCAGCTCCGCCTCGAAGGCGTGGACGAGGATGCCGGCGACGTGGTGCGACGCGTCTGGGGTGCGAACCTCATCGGCGCGATCGGCATCGCGCCGTGGTTCCAGCTCGGCATCGACATCCCGTACGTCCACACCAAGGCCGAGCCGCTTCTCTCGAACGGCTTCACGCTCGACGACGACGGCCCGACGCTCGGCGACATCTCGGTCGAGGGCAAGCTCACCTTGCTCGAGCGTCCCGTCGGTCAGGGCTTCGGCCTCTCGATCGTGCCGCGCTTCACCGCGCCGACCGGCGACCTCGACAAGTGGGCGCACACGGGCGAGCTCGGCGGCGGCGGCCTCGTCGTCGCGGACGCGCGCTTCGCAAAGATCAACTACGGCTTGAACGTCGGCTACCTGATCCGCGACGGCTTCGGCAACACGGACGACGACGACAAGCTCGACGACGTCATGCTCTACGGCGCCGGCGTCACGGTGCCGACGACGAAGTGGCTGGACATCATCGGTGAGATCACCGGCCGCAGCTCGTTCTCGAACGAGCGGACGAACCCGGTCGAAGGCCTCCTCTCCTTCCGCTTCCACTGGGGCGACTACGGCTTCACGGTGGGCGGCGGCATCGGCCTGAACCACAGCCGCGGCGCGCCGGACTTCCGCGTGCTCGCCGGCATCACGCCGTACATCCCCGAGAAGGAGCCGCCTCCGCCGATGGCGGACCTCGTGACGAACTCCGCGAAGACTTGGAAGCTCGTCGAGGACAAGAACAAGGACACGCGCGCGAATCCGGGCGAGATCATCGAGTACGAGATCACGCTCGTGAACACGGGCACGGCGGCCGCCGAAGAGGTCGTCTTCGTCGATCCGATTCCGGAGAACACCGGCTACATCCCCGGCTCGATGACGTTGCGGGGCGCTCCGGTCACGGATGACGTCGACGCCGACGGCGCCGACTACAACGCGACGAACGCGAATGCCGTGACGGCGAAGATCGGCACGATCGGTCTGGATCCGAACGCGAACTCCGCGACGCTCGCCTTCCGCGTGATGATCAACCCGGAGATCGTCGATCTCACGGTGATCCGCAACGAGGCGACCGTCTACCACAGGGGTCAGGCAGCGGTGGAGGGCACGGACACCGAGACAGGCCCGCGCGTGGGTGAGAAGCTCCACGCGTCCGAGACGACGGTCTTCCCGTCGATCCGCGAGCGCGACACCGTCGTCGTCACGCCGGACCGCCTCGAGCTCACCAAGAACATCCACTTCGAGTTCAACAAGGCCGTCATCCGCACCGAGAGCCACCCGATCCTGAACGACGTGGCCGCGGTGATGTCGGAGAACCCGGGCCTGAACATCAGCATCGAGGGCCACACCGACTCCGTCGGCGGCGTCGACTACAACCAGAAGCTGTCCGACAAGCGCTCCGTCTCGGTGAAGCAGTACCTCGTCTCCAAGGGCGTGTCGGTTTCGCGACTCGAGACGCAGGGACGCGGCGAGCTTGCCCCGATCGCCACGAACGACACCGCGGTCGGCCGCGCGATCAACCGTCGCGTCGAGTTCCTGATCATCAATCCGGACGTGCTGCGCGGGAAGCGCATCGAAAAGCAGCCGTACGTCGAAGACATCTCGCCCGAGTCGGAGCCCGAGGGCGTGGACCCGAGCCCTGCCGGGGGCGCCGCGGCACCGAGTGGTTCGGCAACGACCGCCGACAGCGAGCCGTCCGAAGGTGCCGTCTCGTCGCCGCCGACGGCGGGTGGCGGCGACCGCGTCGTGCTCGATTCGCAGCGCACGCTCGCGCGTCTCGGCTATTACCGTGGGCCCGCGACTGGTATCTTGGATCCTCGAACGGTGGACGCCATCAAGACATTCCAATCAGAGAACGGTCTACCGACGACAGGGGTTCCGGATGCCACGACGCGGAAGGCTCTCGACGAAGCACTGCAGCTACACAGCGAACGTTAGCTTAGCCGCTACCCGCCGCCTCTTCATCGCCGTCTTCGCCGTCGTCTGCTTCGTCGGCAGCGCCGCGGCGCAGCCACAGACGGCGACGTTCGAGAAGGGTCTCGACGCGTACTTCGGCGAGCAGCCGGCGCGTGCGGTCACGCTGCTCGGCGACACGATGGCGCGCGCCGATTCGCGACAGTTTCGCGAGCCGACGCTCTACGTGCTCGGCAAGAGCTTCGCCCAGCTCCACCTCTACGAGAAGGCGGAAGATCAGCTTCGCGCCGTCCTCGCCGAATTTCCACGCGGTCGCTTCGCGCCGCTCGCGATTCGCGAGCTCGCGCGCATCTTCTTCGATCTCCGCGAATACGGCGCGCTCATCAACGTCGAGCAGACGTATCGCAACACACTGCCGGCGCAGTCGTATCCGCCGGAGTTCTGGTACCTCGTCGGCCAAAGCAACTACCTGCTCGGCCGCAAGAACGAGGCGCGCGAGCCGCTCTTCCGCGTCGCGCCCGGAACCGATTGGTATCCCTACGCGCGCTTCACGATGGCGCAGGTGGAGTTCGCTGCCAGCCGGCCGGACCGCGCCCTCGGCTACCTGAACGAGGTCACGGCCGACCGTGGCGCTCCCGTGCTTCTTCGCGAGCGCGCGCTCCGCGTCGCCGGCATGATCCTCTACGAACAGAAGCGCTACGCCGATAGCGTCAAGGCGTATCAAGGCATCGAAGAATCGAGCGTGCTCTTCGGCGCGACACGGCTCGACCTCGCGCTCGCAGCCGAGGCGATCGGCGATACCGAGACGGTCGGAGAAGCCTTGTCGGACGCGGCCGAGAGCGCGAGCGACGACTTCGTCCGCGCCGAAGCGCAGGTCGCGTTCGGCCGGCTCTTCAATCGCGCGCGCCAGGGCAGCAAGGCACGCACGCTCTTCGAGAAGGCGATGGCCGATCTGCGCGAGCGCGAAGGCAGGCTCCGCGGCGACGTCGGCTCCGAATCGCAGTTCCGCGCCACGTTCGACGAGCTCGTCACGTTCGCACGTCAGAATCGCGCGGCGGTCCGGCGCCAGCGCTTGAACGAAGACCTCCAGGTGATGCGCGAGGCGGGGGTCGCGTCCGGGCGCGCGAACCTCGAATCCGCCGAGAAAGTCTCGCCGAAGACGTACCTGTTCGGATTCCTCCACCGGCACTTCCACAATCCCGCGCTGATCGAGGTGTTCGTCGAGCTCACGGTCGAGCTCGAAGACTTCCGAAAGGAAATCGAGACGATGGCGAACGCGCTCCGCTCGCAGAGTGCCGCGTTGCAGTCGTCGCCGCCGATCCCGGCGAGCCGCGTGCCCGCCGAGCTGAACGATCGTCTCCGCAGCCTCGTGTTCCTCTGTCTCGCGGACTTCGATCTCACGAGCCGCTTCTACGATGCGCTCGCGGTCAGCGAGCAGATGGAAGCGAGCGCCGCCATTCAGGAGAAGCAGCGGGCGCTCGCGCGGACCACGGAGTCTCTCCGCGTGATCCTCCTCGGGAACCGCGAGCTTCCGTCCCGCCAGGCGATGTTGACCTCGCTCGATCGCGCCTCGAAGCTGATTTCCTCGGGCGAGCTTCGCGGGCTCGCGTCGACGAAGATCCGCGAAGGATTCCTCCAGGAGCTCCGCTCCGACCACGACTCGATCTCTTACGTGCTCGACAACCTGCAGCTGAAGGAGCGCCAGATGACGGGCGCGCTCCGCGGCGTCGGGCTTCGCGCGCGGAACCTCAACCTGCCGGTGCTGACGACGATGACGGAATGGCTGACGGCGCTGCAGCAGCTCGAGACGAAGTACAAGTACATCGAGGTCGATCGCGACAAGCGCCCGTGGCATCTCGCCGGTCACGCTGGCGATCTCGACGCGATGCTCGCGCGCTCGTCGCAGAATCTCGACGCGATGCGCAGCCGTGCGGTCGTCGTCCTCCGCGAGACGGCTCGCCAGCTCGTCGACAAGGAGCAGGCACGTCACTCGCTGGTCGTCGCACAGGCCGAGGAAGGCATCGCCGATGCGCTCTTCGAAGAGCGGGCGGGGAGGTAGGGCGATGCAGTTTCATCCTTTCACGTTCGTGATCGCACTGGTCACGTCGCTCCTCGTCGTGACGTCGCTCGACGCGCAAACGCGCCGCGCCGCTCCCCCTCCCGCGCAGAGCGATGCGGGATCGAATCTGAAGATGCGAGAGACGGGCATCCAGGGCGAGCATCAGCGCCCCGACGTCCTCTTCGTCATCCCGACGGGTCGCGGCGGTCCGATCGTGTCGTCGAGGCTCCGCGACTACAGCTACGACATCCAAGAGCCGGTCGTGAAACCGTGGCTCGAGGCGGAATCGCGGATCGCGCATTCCGCCGTGCGGACCTCGGGCGCGACGCCGGATTGGCGCGAAGCCGTGCAAGCCGCGGCCGCCGCCCCGCCCCCGCAAGCCGCGGTGCCGATGCCGCAGATCCAGATGCAGAGCGCGCCGCGCTCGAGCGAGCCGGGAATCCCGCGGGAAGCGATCCAGAGCCCGCCTTCGGTGCCGAGCGGCCCGCGCTCGGGCGGCGGTGTCGGCATCCCGCGCGAAGCGTTGCAGTTCCCGCGCTAGCCGCGCAGAACGCGCAGCGTTATGCGCGGGTGGGGGACGTTCCTCGCCGACGCGGTTGCCGTGATCGCCCTTGGCCGGGCGTCGGTGAGGTGCATCCCTCACGACGATAGTCGCCGCTCTTGCCGCCACTCTTGGCGACGAGCTGCACGCGGCCGATCGTCATGCCGCGGTCGATCGCCTTCGCCATGTCGTAGACGGTGAGTGCGGCGACGGTGACGGCCGTCAACGCTTCCATCTCGACGCCGGTCTTGCCGTCGACACGCACCGTCGCTTCGATCGCGATCGCGCCTCGCCGCCGATCCGGCTCGAGCTCGACGACGATCGAAGTGATCGGCAGCGGGTGACAGAGCGGCACGAGCTCGTGCGTTCGCTTGGCGGCGAGGATTCCGGCGGTGCGTGCGACCGCGAGAACGTCCCCTTTCGGGATCTTGCCGGAGACGATCGCGCGGAGCGTCGCCGGCCTCATCTTCACTTCGCCGCGCGCCGTCGCCTCGCGCCGTGTCACT
Source organism: uncultured Thermoleophilaceae bacterium (assembly GCA_963771715.1). GTDB lineage: Bacteria > Actinomycetota > Thermoleophilia > Solirubrobacterales > Thermoleophilaceae > JACVRW01. The sequence continues at coordinate 3,768 of CAVYUQ010000016.1, read as the reverse complement.
TGCTTGTCGCCGACGTCGACCATCCGCGCGCGACCGCGTCGATCGAGGTGACTGAGCGTGGGCGTGCGCCGGCGGCGACCTTGCATCGACTTCGCCTTACCCTATAGATCGCCGAGAGGCGAAGGGAGACGGAATGTCGGACGATTCGACGCTCAAGGTGACGATCATCGGCTCAGGCCCGGCCGGTCTCACCGCCGCGCTCTACGCGGCGCGCGCGAATCTCGGACCGCTCGTCATTTCCGGTTCACAACCAGGTGGCCAGCTCACGATCACCACGGACGTGGAGAACTATCCCGGATTTCCCGACGGCGTGATGGGCCCGGAGATGATGGAGCTCTTCCGCAAGCAGGCGGAGCGTTTCGGCACGAGCTTCGAATTCGGCGACGTGAGCAACGTCGATCTCACGAAGCGACCGCTCACGCTGACGCTGTCGGGAAAGACGATCCGCACGGAGACGTTGATCATCGCCTCCGGCGCGACCGCGAAGCTCCTCGGGCTCGAATCCGAGTCGCGCCTCATGGGCCACGGCGTGTCCGCCTGCGCCACGTGCGACGGCTACTTTTTCAAGGACAAGCCCGTCGTCGTCGTGGGCGGCGGCGACACCGCGATGGAGGAAGCGAACTTCCTCACGAAGTTCGCATCGAAGGTCTCCGTCGTTCACCGTCGCGACGAGCTCCGCGCGTCGAAGATCATGCAGGATCGGGCGCTCAAGAATTCGAAGATCGACTTCGTGTGGCATTCCGCGGTCGACGAAGTGCTCGGCGATCCGAAAGCCGGCGGCGTGAAGGGCGTTCGACTGCGCGACGTGCGGGACGACACGACCCGAGAATTCCCGAGCGATGGCGTCTTCATCGCGATCGGGCACGAGCCGAATACCGCGCTCTTCAAAGGCAAGCTCGAGATGGACGAGCGCGGCTACCTCCTCACGAAGGGCAAGAGCACGGAGACGAACGTGCCCGGCGTGTTCGCCTGCGGCGACGTGCAGGACCCGACGTACCGCCAGGCCGTGACCGCCGCCGGCACCGGTTGCATGGCCGCGATCGACGCCGAGCGATTCCTCGAAGCGCAGGGGCATTAGCAACGAGGGACGCACCTCTCCGCCGCTTGGTCGCGATCGTCGTGACCGCCGCGGCGTCGAGGAACGTCCCCTACCCGGCTGAAACGCTTCGCGTTGCATCCGGGCGCGAGCGAACGATCACGGCGCCGACGCAGGCGCCGGCGACGTCGAGCACGCAATCGAGGAACGCGCCGGTGCGCGCCGTCGACAAGGATTGGTTCGCTTCGTCGGCGAGCGCGAGCGCCGCCGCGACGCCGATCGCCACCGCGAGAGGCGAGCGCGGCGTCGGCCCTGTGCCCGATCGCAGCGCGCGGACGAGGAGGACCGCGAAGATCGCGTACTCCGTGGGATGAGCGAGCTTCCGTGCGATCGCGTGGGCGACGACGACGATCTCCTCGGGAATCGCCCGCCACATGATGCGCAGCAGGTGATCGATCCAGACGAACGTGTTCGGGGCATCGAAGCCGTCCGTCGACATCCCGGCGATCACGAACGCCCAGAGGAATACGGGAAGCCACGCGGAGAGCGCAGGCACCCACCCACGTCGCCGCGAGACCACGGAGGCTTCGCTCATGGCACGATGATCGTGTCCCCCGCCTCGAGGAGGAGATCCGGGCTCCTTCCCGCGCGCACTTCCAAGAGGTTCACCACGATGGTCGCGGAGCGCACGCCATCGTCGCGTCGGACCTCGATGCGCGTGACGTCCGCTCCCTCCGCGAGCCCCGCCCGCGCCACCGCGCGCGTCACCGTCCGCCCTTCCCCGAGCCGTTGGGCGCCGGGCGAGTGTACGCGGCCGATCACCGCGATCCGCGAATTCGGGTTCGAGACGCGCGGCGGCGGAGGTCGGGTCGGCTCGCGCGTCGGTTGAAGCATCGGCGCGCGCGGCGGCCGAAGTGTCGGCATGGGCATCGGCTCGCGCGTCGGCTCGGGCATCGGCTCGGGTATCCGCTCGCGCGTCGGCTCCGGTATCCGCTCGCGCGCCGGTTCAGGTATCCGCTCGAGCGCCGGTTCGGGCATCGGCTCAGGGGTCGGCCGTGCGCGATCCGCCTCCAGCTCGGCGATCCGCACGCTCAGCTCTTCGTTGCGACGTCGCTCGAGCTCGAACTCGCGCCGCGATCGCTCCGCGTAGGCGCGCACCTCCGCGAGCTCGCGTTGGCGCCTCTCGACCTCGGCGGGGTCTTCTTCGGGTGGCCGAGTCGGCTCCGGGCGCGCGACGACGACGGGCTCCGGAGCGACGGGCGGGCGCTCCGGAACAATGGCCTCGCTCGGTGGCTCGAGATCCCGGAGCTCCTCCCCATCGGGCGCGTCGGACGTGGCGAACCCGAGCTCGGCGATCGGATCGGGGCCGCCGGTCGCGACGACCTCACCGTCCGACGAGAGGACGTCGATCCGATCCCCGGCGCGGAGATAGAGCCGGGCGGGTCCGTTTTCTCCGCCGCGAAGGACGTCGTCGGCGTCGATCTCGATCGGCTCTCCTCCCGCGGCAGCCGAAGCGGGAGAGATCCGGATGATGCCGCTCGCTTCGGCGGTGAGGCCGCCGGTGTGGGAGGATTCAACGCCGAACGAGAGCACGATGGGGATGGCGATGGCCAGCAAGGAGGACATCACGCCGCCAATGATCAGGCCCACCAAGGGCCTGCTGCCGCCGCGGTAGGCCTCGCGCAGCTCCTTCCACAGCACCGTCCCGACGTCGCTCATGGCGTGCTCTCCAGGATGGCGAGGAAGGAATCCTCAAGCGAGGCCCGTGGGCGGACGACCTCCTCGATGCTCGCGCCGCCACGCACGAGCAGGTCGACCAGCGGTGCCGCGGACGCCTCGCCGTTGAGGCGCACCTCGAGCGTCCCGTCGAGCGCCGCGGCGGCTGCGACCTCCTTGCGGCGGCGCAGCTTCTGCAGCAGGGGCGCCGTGAAGCCCGAGCCGCGCACATGGATGACCGGCGCGACGTCGCCGCGCAGGCTGTCCGGGCGTCCTTGGGCGACGATGCGACCGCTGCGCAGGACGGCGACCTCGTCGCACATCTCCTCCGCCTCGTGCAGGTTGTGCGTCGTGAGGAACACCGTGGTCCCGCTCTCGCGCACGATCTCGCGGACGTCCTGGACACGCAAGCGGCTGCTGCCCCCAGCGGGGCGACCGGCATCGCCGGACTCGCCGCGGGCTTCATTCTCGGAGCCCATCAGGTCGAGCAGTCGGAGGCGCCCGGGCCGGGTACCCCCGCGGCGGTTTCCCCGACGCCGGGCTGACCGCTGACGACGTGCGCCGCGTGATCCGCGAGGAATGGGCGGCGCGGACACCGGCCTCCCAAATCACGGACACGGTGGCGGCCGCGCCAACGCCCGCAGACCACGGCGCGGGAGGCCGCCGCGTCGTCGCAAGCCCTGTCCGTTCTCGAAGGTGCCATCGCGCGGCGCAACTGGACCGAGCAGGATGCCGATGCCATGCGTGAAGTCTTCCCCGACCTGAACGGCGAACAACAGGCCGACTTCCTGCGCCAGTACGCGATGGCCGTGAACCAGGGCCGGCTGGTGCCGCAGACGGAGCGGGTTCCTTTTTAGTGGGCGAAGGCCAGGCGGCGGCCTGAAAGCGGCTGACCACCCGTTCCGGGCGCCCGAAGCCCGAAAACCCGGGGTCGAGCCGGTCCCTGTGGCCGAACCTTCGGGCCGTGCGCATATATATGTATGGCAAGGACTTTTGCCGCATCGCAACGGTACGTT
>CAVYUQ010000015.1:0-29859 GCA_963771715.1 uncultured Thermoleophilaceae bacterium | reverse complement strand
TCCGGCCGGTCACGCTGCCCGAGCCGGGGAGTGGCGACGTGGTGGTCCGCACGCTGCGGTCCGGCGTCAGCCGCGGCACCGAGACGCTGGTGTTCCGGGGCGGTGTGCCGCCGAGCCAGTACGTGGCGATGCGGGCGCCGTTTCAGGAAGGGGACTTCCCGGGACCGGTCAAGTACGGCTACCTCAACGTCGGCGCCGTCGAGCAGGGGCCGCCGGAGCTGCGCGGCCGCACGGTCTTTTGCCTGTACCCCCACCAGACGGCCTATGTGGTGCCCGCCGGCGCCGTGACCGTCGTGCCCGACGACGTGCCGCCCGCGCGCGCCGTGCTCGCCGGCACCGTCGAAACCGCCGTCAACGCCCTGTGGGACGCGGCTCCGCTGGTCGGCGACCGTGTCGCCGTCGTCGGCGCCGGGATGGTTGGCTGCTGCGTCGCCCGCCTGCTCGCTCGGTTCCCGGGAGTCGAGGTCACGCTCGTCGACGTGGACGTGTCACGGGCTGAGGTCGCGGCCGCGCTCGGGGCCGCCTTCGCGCGGCCGGACGACGCCGCCGGCGGTTGCGACCTGGTCGTGCACACGAGCGCGACGTCCGCCGGGCTCCAGCGCTCGCTCGACCTGCTCGCGCCCGAGGCCACGGTGCTCGACCTCAGCTGGTACGGCGACGCCGAGGTGCGGCTCTCGCTGGGCGGCGCGTTCCACGCGGGCCGCCTTGGGCTGCGCGCCAGCCAGGTCGGGACGGTGTCCCCGGCCCGGAGCGCGCGCCGCACGACGGCCGACCGGCTGGCCCTCGCGCTCGACCTGCTGCGCGACCCCGCCTTCGATGTGATCGTGACCGGCGAGTCGCGCTTCGACGAGCTGCCCGGCGTCATGGCGCGCCTGGCCGCGGGGAGCCTGCCGGCGCTCTGCCACACCATCACCTACGACGGGGCGTAGCGCATGTTCAGCGTGACCATCCGCGACCACATCATGATCGCCCACAGCCTGCGCGGCGAGGTGTTCGGGCCCGCGCAGCGCCTGCACGGCGCGACGTACGTCGTCGACGCCACCTTCCGGCGCGCGACCCTCGACGCGGACGGCATCGTGGTCGACATCGGCCGCGCATCCGAGGTGCTGCGCGCCGTGTTGAGCGAGCTCGGCTATCGCAACCTCGACGACGAGGCGGACCTCGCGGGCATGAACACCACCACCGAGGCGCTCGCCCGGGTCATCGCGGACCGGCTCGCTGACCGCGCGCGGGCCGGCGCCCTGGGCGACGGCGCGCGGGAGCTCGATGGGCTGGTGGTGACGCTGCACGAGTCCCACGTCGCGTGGGCGAGCTACGAGCGGCCGCTGTGACCGCGGTCCACGTCGTCGTCCCGGAGGGCATCGACGACCCGGCGCGGCCGAGCGGTGGCAACACCTACGACCGCCAGGTCTGCCGAGGGCTCGCCGCGCTCGGCTGGACCGTGCACGAGCACGCCGTGCCCGGCGACGCCGCGCCGCCCTCGCGCGCGCCGTCCGGCGGATCCCCGATGGCGCCGTCGTGCTGCTCGACGGGCTGATCGCGTCCCCCGCCCCCGAGGCGCTCGTGCCGGAGGCGCGCCGGCTGCGGCAGGTCGTGCTCGTGCACATGCCGCTCGGCCACCGCCCGCCGGACGCGGGCCGGCGCGGTCCGGGCGCGCGAGCGCGAGGTCCTCGCGGCGGCCGCCGCCGTCGTCACGACCAGCGCGTGGACTCGGCGCCGGCTGGAGGAGCTGTACGCGCTGCCGGCCGACCGGGTGCACGTGGCCGAGCCCGGCGTCGACGCCGCCCCCCTCGCGCCGGGGACCGCGGCCGGCGACGCGCTGCTCTGCGTCGCGGCGGTGACGCCCGACAAGGGGCACGACGTGCTGCTCGACGCGCTCGCGACGGTGACGGACCTGTCCTGGCGCTGCGCTTGCGTGGGCAGCCTGGACCGCGCCCCGGCGTTCGCCGACGGCGTGCGCCGCCGCGCGCGGGACGGCGGGTTGGGCGACCGCGTGGGCTTCCCGGGACCGCGCACCGGCCCGGAGCTCGACCGCGCGTACGCCACCGCGGACCTGCTCGTGCTCGCCTCACACGCCGAGACCTACGGCATGGTCGTGACCGAGGCCCTGGCCCGCGGCCTGCCGGTCCTCGCCACCGAGGTCGGCGGAGTGACCGAGGCCCTCGGGCATGGGGAGGACGGCACCCGGCCCGGGCTACTGGTCCCGCCCGGCGACCCGGCGGCCCTCGGCGCCGCGCTGCGGGCCTGGCTCGGCGACGCCGAGCTGCGCGCGCGCCTGCGCCGGGCCGCCCGGGAGCGGCGCGCGTCGCTGCGCCGGTGGCCGGCCACCGCCGTCCGTCCTCGCCGGGCGTTGCTCGCGGGAGCGGCGCGATGATCGCGGAGGCCGTCCGGGTCAGCCCGGAGTGGCTCTCCCTGCGCGAGCCGGCCGACGCGGCGGCGCGCTCGGCCGAGCTCGCCGAGCGCCTCGGGCGGCACCTCGCCGCGGCCGGCCGCCTCGTGATCCACGACCTCGGCGGCGGCAGCGGCGCGATGGGCCGCTGGCTTGCGCCGCGGCTGCCCGGGCCGCAGCACTGGGTCGTGCACGACCGGGACGCCGACCTGCTGAAGCTTGCCGTGGCCGGCGCCCCGGGCCCGGCCGCCGACGGGACCGCGGTCACCGTCGAGGCCAGGCGGTCCGACATCACGCGCCTGGCGCCGCGCGATCTCGCCGGCGCGAGCCTCGTCACCGCCTCGGCGCTGCTCGACCTGCTGACCGCAGACGAGCTGGTCCGGATGCTCGGCGCCTGCGCCGGACGTCCCGATGCTGCTCGCGCTGACCGTCGTCGGTCGCGTCGACCCTGACCCCGGCGGAGCCGCTGGACGCACGCATCGGCGCGGCGTTCAACGCGCACCAGCGCCGTGGCGGCCTGCTCGGGCCGGACGCCGTCGCGGCCGCCGTCGATGAGCTCCGCGGCCGGGCGCCGAGGTGCTCGTCCGGCCGAGCCCCTGGCGACTCGATGCGGCCCACGCCGACCTGGCGGCCGAGTGGTTCGGCGGCTGGGTCGCCGCCGCCTGCGAGCAGGAGCCCGCGCTGGCCGCCGAGGCCGGCGCCTACCGCGACCGGCGCCTGGCGCAGGCGGCCGCCGGGGAGCTCGACGTCACCGTCGACCACGCCGACCTGCTGGTGCTGCCGTGAGGTGGCGGTGGGTCCACCTCGCCGTCGCCGCCGCGACGCTCGCCGTCCTCGTCTGGCACCTGGGAGCCGGCCCGTTCCTCGACGGCCTGCGCGCGGTCGACGGCGGGGCGCTGGCGGCCGCGTCGGGCCTGGCCGTGCTGACCACCGTGTGCTGCGCCTGGCGCTGGAGGATCGTGGCCCGCGGCCTCGGCGTCGACCTGCCGCTGGGCACGGCGGTGGCCGCCTACTACCGCTCGCTCTTCCTCAACGTCACGCTGCCCGGCGGCGTGGTGGGCGACGTCCACCGCGGGATCAGCCACGGCCGTGACACGAGCGACGTCGGCCGCGGGCTGCGTGCCGTGGCGTGGGAGCGCTCGGCCGGGCAGGTCGTGCAGGTCGTCCTCACCGTCGCCGTGCTCCTCGTCCTGCCGTCGCCCGTGCAGGCGGTCGTGCCGCTCGTCGCGCTCGCGCTCGTCGCTGCGGCAGCCGGCGTCGCGCTGGCGGCGCGCGTGCGACCCGCGGTCGGCCGGTTCGCGGTGGGCACGGCTGCGCAGCGCCGCCGCCCGCGACCTGCGCGACGGGCTGCTCGCCCGGCGGGCATGGCCGGCCATCGCGCTCGCGTCGGCGCTCGTCGTCGCGGGCCACGCGGCCACGTTCCTGATCGCCGCGCGGACCGCGGGGGCAACCGCGCCGCTGTCCGAGATGCTGCCGCTGGCGCTGCTCGTGATGCTGGCCGCGGCGCTGCCGGGCGTCGGCGGCTGGGGGCCGCGCGAGGGCGTGACCGCCTGGGCGTTCGCCGCCGCCGGGCTGGGCGCGTCGCTCGGGGTCGCCACCGCGGTCGTGTACGGCGTGATGGTGTTCGTCGCCACCCTGCCGGGCGCCGTCGTCCTCCTGGCGGCCGACCTCAGGATCCCGGCCCACCTGCACGGAGTCCCGGATGTCTGAGCGCCCGTACACCCTGCTGAGCTGCAGCGTCTCGCTCGACGGCTACCTGGGCGACCAGACGCCCCGCCTCGCGCTGTCCAACGAGGCCGACTTCGACCGCGTCGACGAGGTGCGCGCCTCCTGCGACGCGATCATGGTCGGCGCGGTCACCGTGCGCACCGACAACCCGCGGCTGCTCGTGCGATCGCGCGCCCGCCGCGAGGAGCGCACGGCCCGCGGGCTCCCGTCGACTCCGAAGAAGATCACCGTGACAAGTCGGGTCGACCTGGACGCGCGCTCGAACTTCTTCACCGCCGGCGAGGCCGAGAAGCTCGTCTACACCCCGAGCTCGCGGGTGGGCCACGCCCGCGAACGGCTTGGCCGGGCGGCGACGATCGTGGACGGCGGCCGCCGCGTGCGCATGCGCTGGCTCACCGAGGACCTCGGCGACCGCGGCGTGGAGCGCCTCATGGTCGAGGGCGGCGGCATCGTGCACACGCAGTTCCTGGCCGACGACCTCGTCGACGAGCTGCATCTCGTCGTTGCGCCCTTCTTCGTCGGCGACTCGAGCGCCCCGCGCTTCGTGAGCGACGGGCGCTTCCCGTGGAACGCGGACCGGCGGGCGACGCTCGCCGAGGTGCGCCAGATCGGCGACGTCGTGCTGTTGCGCTACGCGCTCTCACCCCGGTTCCGGGACGAATGACAAAGACGCGAGCGCGGCGGACGGCCCCCCTCACCGGGCTGCTCACCCCGGCGTCCTGGGTCACGCTCGCGCGCGCCACGCTCGCCGTCGGCGTCGCTGCGCTGGCCGTCGAATCGCTCACGCACGACGTGCCGGTCGCGCTCCTCGTGACGCTCGCGGCCGTCGCGCTCTGCCTGGACCCGGTAGACGGATACGTGGCACGGCGCACCGGCACGGAGACCGAGTCGGGAGCGCGCTTCGACGGCGAGGTGGACGCGTTCCTGATCCTCGCCCTGAGCGTCTACGTGGCGCCCGAGTGCGGCTGGTGGGTGATGGCCATCGGGGCCGAGCGCTACCTGTTCCTCGCCGGCGAGTGGCTCCTGCCGTGGATGCGCGCGCCGCTGCCGCCCCGTCGCTGGCGCAAGGTCGTAGCGGCCACCCAGGGGGTCGTGCTGACGGTCGCGGCCGCCGGGGTCCTGCCTCTGGCGCTCACGCAGGCACTCCTCCTTGCCGCGCTCGTGCTGCTCACGGTGTCGATGGGCGAATGCACCCGGTGGCTGTGGCGTCGCCGCGACGCCGCCCGGCACGCGCAGGCACGCGCCGGCATCGCCGTGGCGGTCACGGTGCTCGCCCTGCTCCTCGTCTGGGCCGCCCTCGTCGCGCCGAACCATCCCAGGGACCTCAACCTCGGCGGGTTCGCACGCCTTCCGGTCGAGCTCCTCGTCGTCGTCGCGGCGGCCGCACTGCTGCCCGCCACCCCGCGCCGCGTGCTGGCCGTGGTTTTCGGCGCGCTCCTCAGCCTGATCGTGCTCGTCACGGTCCTGGACATCGGGTTCTTCACGGCCTTCGACCGGCCGTTCAGGCCCCTCGACGATCCGGGTTACCTGGGCATCGGCATCGAGACGCTGCGCCACGCGATCGGAGGGTCGAGCGCGAACCTCGTGGTCGCCGCCGCAGCCCTGCTCATCGTCGCGCTCCTTGCCCTCCCGGTCCTGGCGCTCGTGCGCGTGACGCGGGTCGCGGCCGGCCACCGCACCTGGGCGCTCCGGGCGGCGGCGGCGCTGGGCGTGGTCTGGGTGGCCCTGCGCATCGTCGGCGCGCCGGTCGCCTCCTCGAGCGCCGCCGCCACGGCCGTGGACGAGGTCCGGTACGTGCGGGACGCTCTGAAGGGTCGCGAGGCGTTCACCCGCGCGCTCGCCCGCGACCGCTTCGGCACCACTCCCGGCAACCGACTGCTGACCGGCCTGCGGGGCAAGGACGTCCTGGTCGTGTTCGTCGAGAGCTACGGGAGGGTCGCGATCCAGGACTCGTCGTTCTCGCCCCGCATCGACGCCGCGCTCGAGCGGGGCGCCGCGCAGCTGGGGGCCGCCGGCTTCTCCTCGCGCAGCGCCTTCCTCACCTCGCCGACATTCGGCGGCCTCAGCTGGCTCGCGCACTCGACCCTGCAGTCGGGGCTCACGGTCAACGGCGAGTGGCGCTACGACCAGGTCGTGCAGCACGGCCGCGTCACCCTGACCCGGGCGTTCAAGCGCGCCGGGTGGCGTGCGATCGGGGCCATGCCGGGGAACCGCCGGGAGTGGCCGGAGGGCTCGACCTTCTACCACTACGACCAGGTCTACGACCGCCGCAACTTCGGCTACCGCGGCCCGCCCTTCGGCCTGCCTCCCATGCCCGACCAGTACACGCTGCTGGCACTGCAACGTCGCGAGCTCGCCAAGCGTCGCCGGCCGCCGCTCTTCGCCGAGGTCGACCTCATCTCGAGCCACGCGCCGTGGACGCGGATTCCGCGGCTCATCTCCTGGAACGAGGTCGGGGACGGCTCGATCTTCGACCGCATCCCGGCCGAGGAGTCCCCGGGGCTCTTCGGTGATGCCGAGCGCGCCCGAGCCGCCTACGCAGACTCGATCGAGTACTCGCTGAGCACCATCTTCTCGTTCGTGCAGCGCTACGGCGACGAGGACCTGGTGCTCGTCGTGCTGGGCGACCATCAGCCCGCGACGGTCATCACCGGTGAGGACGCCAGCCACGACGTGCCCATCTCGGTCATCGCCCGCGACCCCAAGGTGATGGACCAGATCGCCGGATGGAGCTGGCAGGACGGCGTGTCGCCGGGCCCGCGGGCGCCGGTCTGGCCCATGGCGGCGTTCCGCGACCGCTTCCTCACCGCGTTCGGCTCGTCGCCGTGAGGCAGGACGATCGCGCGGCGTTCGACCGGGCGCTGGAGGGCGCGCGCGTGTCGGCCTACGCTCCCGGCGAGTTCGTCGGGCAGGAGAGCTTCATGAGCGCCGGCGAGATCCGGGCCCTGGCGGTGCAGGCGGGCATCGGTCCCGCGGTGACGGTGCTGGACCTGTGCTGCGGCGTCGGCGGGCCCGGGCGCTTCCTCACGCGAGAGCTGGGCTGCGCCTACCTGGGCGTGGACGCCAGCGCGAGCGCCGTCGCCATCGCCCGCGAGCGCGCGGGCGACCTGCCGTGCCGCTTCGCGACCGCGAACGTCCCGCCGCTCCCGGCCGGCTCCTTCGAGGTCGTGCTCCTGCTCGAGACGATGCTGGCGTTCGAGGACAGGGACTTGCTCGTGCGCGCCATCGGCGCGGCGCTCCGGCCCGGTGGCCGCCTCGCCTTCACGCTCGAGGAGGGGCGGCCGCTCACGACGGCCGAGCGGGCGGCGATGCCCGACGCCGACACGGTCTGGCTCACCCCGCTCGACGAGCTGGCCGCGTCCCTCGAGCGGGCCGGGCTCGCCGTCACGTGGCAGGAGGACCACAGCCACGCGCACCGCGCCACGGCGCAGTCGCTGGCGGACGCGTTCGCCGCCGACGCCGAGGCGATCGCCGCGCGAATCGGCCACCCGGCGCTGGCCGAGCTGCTCGCAGCCCATCGGCTGTGGGTCGAATGGCTGGACGAGGGGCGGGTCCGGAAGCTCGCGCTGGTGGCGGAGCGCGCGTAACGGAGGCGGCCTCGCGCCGACTACCGCCACATGAACCGGCACGAACGGCTTCGGCAGCTGATGGAGCGGCGAGGTGTAGACGCGATCGTGCTGCGCCGCCCCGCCAACTTCGCCTGGTACACCGGCGGCGCCGATACCAAGGTCGATCATGTGGCTCCCGAGGGGATCGCAGACCTCGTCGTATGGCCCGACTCGGAGCTCGTCCTGACGAACACGATCGAGGCCCCGCGGATGCGCTCGGAGCAGGTCCCGGAGCTCGAGGTGGTGGCATACCCGTGGCACGAGGACCGGCTTGCCGCCCTTCGCGAGGTGGTTGGCGGCGCCTGCGTGGGGAGCGATCTTGCGCTGCCCGGAACCGCCGATCTCTCGGAGGAGATCGCTGCGCTCAGGCGGACGCTCGACGCCGATGCGATCGAGAGCCTGCGCGCGGTGGGGGCCGACGCGTCAGCCGCTATGGCTGAGGCCGCGGCGGCCGTGGAGCCGGGGATGAACGAGCACGAGGCCGCGGCCGAGCTCGCGGCGGCGTGCCGGCGGCGCGGTCTCACCGCCACCGTCCTCCTCGCCGCCGCCGACGACCGCATCGCGATGCACCGCCACCCCGTGCCGGTTGGCGCGACGATCTGGCGGCGGGCGATGCTGGTCGCGTCCGCCGAGCGCGGCGGGCTGTACGCGAACCTCACCCGGATCGTCGACCTCGACGATCCAGATCCGGAGCTGACGCGCAGGCAGCGCGCCTGCGACGAGATCCTGGCGCGCATGCGCGAGGACGCCACACGAGCGGGCCGGACGCTCGCCGACGCCTTCGCGGCGTGCCGGCGCTTCTACGCTGAGGCGGGCTTCCCCGGCGAGTGGCGCCTCCATCACCAGGGCGGCTTGACGGGGTACGCCTCGCGTGAGTTGATCGCCACGCCGGAGACGCACGCCGTCGTCGAGCCGGGTCAGGCGTTCGCGTGGAACCCGTCGGTCACCGGGGCCAAGGCCGAGGAGACCTTCGTTCTCACCGACCAGGGGCCCGAGGTCGTGGCAGGCGCCGCGCTTGCGGTGGCCTGAAGCCGATGCCCGATTTCACCGACCTGCTCGTCGTCGTCGCGGTGGCATTCGCGGCACCCTTCGCGCTCGGCCTCTTCCCGCGCGTACGTCTCCCTTCGGTGGTCGTCGAGATCGTCGCGGGCATCGTCGTCGGCCCGTCCGTGCTCGGCCTCGTGGAGATCGACCAGGTGATCGAGGTCGTGGCCCTGATCGGGCTGGGCTTCGTGCTCTTCCTGGCGGGCCTCGAGATCGAGTTCGAGAAGCTGCGCGGCCAGGTCCTCCGTCTCACGGCGCTCGGCTTCGTGCTGTCGTTCGCCATCGCGCTCGTCGTCGCGCTCGGACTGTCCGCGGGCGGGCTCGTGGAGACACCGCTGCTCGTCGCGATCATCCTGTGCGCGACGTCGCTCGGCGTGATAGTGCCCGTGCTGAAGGACTCCGGAGAGATCTCGTCGCCGTTCGGCCAGCTGATCGTCGCGGCCGCTTCGATCGCCGACTTCGGCGCGATCATCCTGCTGACGCTCTTCTTCTCGGGCGAGGGCGGAGTCGGATCGACGCTGCTCCTGCTCGGCGCGCTGCTCGTCCTCGCCGCGGTCGTCTACGCGACTGTGCGCGGGGCGGAGGGGTCGATGCGGATCAAGGGCGACCTGCTGCGGCTCCAGGACACGACCGCGCAGATCCGCATCCGCGCCGCGATCGTGCTCTTCGTCGGCTTCGCGGCCGTGGCGGAGGAGCTCGGCTTCGAGGTCATCCTCGGGACGTTCATCGCGGGCGCGATCATCTCGCTGCTCGACCGCGACGAGGTCATGACCCACCCCGACTTCCGCCGCAAGCTCGAGGCGATCGGATTCGGCTTCTTCATCCCCGTCTTCTTCGTGACGAGCGGCGTCCGCTTCGACCTCGAGGCGCTCCTGGCCGAGGCGTCGAACCTGGCGATGGTCCCGGTCTTCCTCGTCGCGCTGCTCGTCGTGCGCGGTCTGCCCGCGCTGCTGTACCGGCGCGTGCTCGACGCCCGCCGCACGGCGGTGGCCGGGATCCTCCAGGCCACCTCGCTCCCGTTCATCGTCGCGGCGAGCGCGATCGGCCTCGAGCTCGGCCTGATCGACGCGGCGGAGAGCGCGGCGCTGATCGGCGCGGGGCTCCTGTCGGTGCTCGCCTTCCCGGTCATCGGCCTCGCCCTGCTGCGTGTAACGCCGGCGCGCCTGAAGGCACTACCCGGAAACACCTAGCCAGGAGGACGTGATGACACACGCAGCCGCCACCGCGAGCCCGCGCACCAAGGGACTCAGGGGACTCGAAGGGAAGAACGTGCTGGTCACCGGCGGAAGCTCCGGCATCGGCCAGGCGATCGCGGTGCGATTCGCCGAGTACGGCGCGAACGTGGCCATCAACTACCTGCGCCAGCCCGAGGAGGCCGCCGAGACCGAGGAGCAGGTGCAGAGCTGCGTCGCCAGGGTCCAGCGCGAGGGCGTCCGCGACGTGCTCGTCCAGGGCGACGTCTCGAACGAGGAGGACGTGGTCCGCATGGTCGCCGACGCGATCGAGGGCCTCGGCGGCATCGACGTGCTCGTCAACAACGCCGGCATCCAGATCTCGCGCCCGACCGAGGAGCTCTCGAGCGCGGACTTCGACCGCGTGCTCGCGGTGAACCTGCGCGGCTCGTTCATGTGCGCACGCGAGGCGATCCGCCATTTCCTCGCCGAGGAGAAGGAGGGCTCGATCGTGAACATCTCGAGCGTCCACCAGCTGATCCCGAAGCCCGGGCTACCTCGGCTACTCGGCCAGCAAGGGCGGGATGCAGAACCTCACCCGCACGCTCGCGCTCGAGTACGCCGGCCGCGGGATCCGCGTCAACGGCGTCGGCCCGGGCGCCACGGTCACCCCGATCAACCGCGCCTGGATCGACGACCCCGAGAAGCGCCGCCAGGTCGAGGAGCACATCCCGATGCAGCGCGCCGGCGACGCGGACGAGATGGCGGGCGTCACGGCGTTCCTCGCGTCCGACGAGGCGGCGTACATCACAGGGCAGACGATCTTCGTCGACGGCGGCCTGACGCTCTACCCGAGCTTCCTGACTCCCTGGTCGTCGGAATGACCGTCGAGCTCGGAATGCTGAGCCATGTGGACGAGGCGAAGCGCCTCGAGGCGCTCGCGCTCGTCCGCGAGGGTCGGCTGTTCGACCTCGGCCGCGTCCTCGACGAGAAGGTGCCGGTCTTTCCCGGCCGCTACTTCCGCCAGACGCTCGTCACCACCGCGCATCACGCCAACGGCAATGGCGGCGTGGGCGAGGGACACGTCAACTGGATCACGGAGCAGGTCGCCGGCACGATGCAGCTCGGCACGCACCTCGACGCCCTCAGCCACCTGCAGCGCGGCGACCGCGGCTACAACGGCTGGACGATCGCGGAGCTCGCCGGCACGGCCGGGCGTCAAGCGGCTCGGCGTCGAGACCGTCCCGCAGATTGTCACCCGCGGCTGGCTCGTCGACGCGTCGGAGGCCCGACACGTGATCGGCCTCGAGGACCTCGGTGGGATCGACCCGAGCCCCGGTGACGCGGTGCTGTTCCACACCGGGTGGGGGGCGAACTGGGACGAGCCGGAGCTTTACCTGGATGGGGAGCCCGGCCCCGGCCTGGCCGTCGCCGCCTGGCTTGCCGAGCGCGGCGTCGCCCTTACCGGCTGCGACACGTGGAGCTACGGCCCGGTGCCGGCCGAAGATCCCGAACGGCCATTCGAGGTGCCGCTGACCCTCAACGTCGAGCACGGCGTCTTCATCGTCGAGAACCTCGACACCTCCGAGCTCGCGGCGGCCGGCGTCCGCGAGTTCTGCCTCGTCCTGACCCACCCGAAGCTGCGCGGCGCCACCGGCGCCTGGACATCCCCGATCGCCCTCGTCTAGGAGGACTCGCAATGGCCTCTGAGCACTACGACGTGATCATCATCGGAACCGGCGCGGGAGGCGGCACGCTCGCCCACAGGCTCGCGCCGTCCGGCAAGCGCATCCTTGTCCTCGAGCGAGGCGGCTACCTGCCGCGCGAGCCGGAGAACTGGTCGAGCGAGGAGGTGTTCGGCAAGGGCCGCTACCTGCCCGACGAGGACTGGATCGACGACCACGACGGGGTGCCCTTCAAGCCGCACCAGCAGTACTTCGTGGGCGGCAACACGAAGTTCTACGGCGCGATCCTGTTCCGGCTGCGCGAGCGCGACTTCGAGCAGGTCGCCCACTACGGCGGCGTGTCGCCGGCGTGGCCGATCTCATATGCCGACCTCGAGCCGTACTACGCCGAGGCCGAGCGGCTGTATCTGGTCCACGGCCAGGCGGGCGAGGACCCGACCGAGGCGTTCCGCTCGGGGCCGTTCCCGCACCCGCCGGTGTCGCATGAGCCGCGGATCCAGCAGCTCGCCGACGATTTCGCGCGCACCGGCCACAACCCGTTCCATCTGCCGGTGGGGATCGATCTCGACGAGAGCGACCCCGAGAAGGGCAACTGCGTTCGCTGCGACCGCTTCGACGGCTTCCCGTGTCTCACCGACGGCAAGGCCGACGCGCACGTGCTCTGCATCCGGCCGGCGATCAAGCACGACAACGTCACGTTGCTCACCCACGCGCGCGTGGAGAAGCTCGAGACGGACGCGAGCGGCGGCAGCGTCACCGACGTGGTGGTGGACCGTCGCGGCCGCGAGGAGCGCTACAGCGCTGACGTGGTCGTGGTGTCGTGCGGCGCGATCAACTCGTCGGCGCTGCTCTTGCGCTCTGCATCGGACGCGCACCCCCGCGGGCTCGCGAACGGGTCGGACGTGGTCGGGCGCAACTACATGGCGCACATCAACTCCGGCGTGATCGCGATCTCGCAGACGCCGAACACGACGAAGTTCCAGAAGACGCTCGGCGTGAACGACTACTACTGGGGCGCCGAGGACTCCGAGCTGCCGCTCGGGCACATCCAGATGCTGGCGAAGTCGGACCGCAACATCCTGCGCGAGGGAGCGCCCTGGTTCGCGCCGAAGCTGGCGCTCGACTACCTCGCGAAGCACGCGATCGACTTCTGGCTGACGAGCGAGGACCTCCCGAACCCGACGAACCGGGTGACCGTCGACCGCGCCGGCCAGATCCACGTCAACAAGCAGTA
Source organism: uncultured Thermoleophilaceae bacterium (assembly GCA_963771715.1). Taxonomy (GTDB): domain Bacteria; phylum Actinomycetota; class Thermoleophilia; order Solirubrobacterales; family Thermoleophilaceae; genus JACVRW01. The sequence goes on along the minus strand of CAVYUQ010000015.1, from coordinate 16,999 downwards.
CTACAACCTGGAGGCGCACCGGCGCCTGCTGGTGAAGCTGAAGGGGCTGCTGGGCGAGCTCGGGTGCCAGGAGAGCCCGATCCCGAGCCGCTTCGTCCTGGACCAGCGGATCCCGCTGGCCGGCGTGGCCCACCAGTGCGGGACGGTGCGCTTCGGCGACGACCCCGCGAGCTCGGCGCTGGACGTGAACTGCAAGGCGCACGAGCTCGACAACCTCTACGTGGTCGACACCAGCTTCTTCCCCTCGTCCAGTGCCGTGAACCCGGCGCTCACGGCGATGGCGAACTCGCTGCGCGTGGGCGACCACCTGCTGGAGCGCCTGGGCGCCGCGAGCGCCGCCCCCGCCATCCCGACCCGAGAGCCCGAGGAGGTGCTGGCATGAACGCGGTGGGAAACGTCGCGAGCGCAGTCGGAAAGGGCCTGGCGGCCGGCCTGGCAGGCACGGCGGCGATGACGATCTCGTCAACGCTCGAAGCTCGGCTCCGCGGCCGCGCGCCCAAGCTCGGCGCCGGCCCGCGCCACCGCGAAGATGCTCGGCATCAAGGAGTTCGAGGACGCCCACGCGGCGGCCCGCTTCAACGACCTGTCGCACTGGGGCTACGGCACCGGCTGGGGCGCCCTCCGCGGCCTGCTGGCGGCCGCCGGCCTACCGCCCCGCCGAGCGACCGCGGCCCACGGAGCGGCGATCTACGGGGCCGCCCAGGTGACGCTGCCGGCCCTGGAGATAGCACCGCCATCGGTGTTCTGGTCGAAGGAGGAGATCGCGATCGACGCCTTCCACCACCTGGTCTACGCGACGGCGACCGGCCTCGCTTACGAGCTGATCGACGGCCGCAGGTAGCGGCCCGGCGGATCCGGAAGCTCTACGGCTTCGCCACCAAGGGTCAGGGTTCGTCGTTGCTCGAGTCCAGACGGTCTTCCACCCGACCGTGGAGAGCTCTCAAAGCATCTACTGCGGACCGCGCGTGCACGCCTGGCTTTTCGCGGTCCTCGCTCTCGGAGGCGATCCGGCGAAGCGCTTGGAGGTGAACGACGAGTTCATCCAGCGCGCGCTCGGATTGCGGATCATTCCAGCCCTGCTCCCGGATCAGGTTGCGTAACGCGCACACGTCGCGCTCCGCGTCCTCCACTCGGCGTGTCAGTCCACTTGAAGCGGTTCCGAGATTCAGCAGTTCCGCGTCGGCCCTAATCCGTCCCAGACCGGCGCCCAGCTGCGCGAACCTCCATGTAGCTCTGTCATGCGGCCCGAAGAAGACGGGTGAGGTGTCCGGATCTGCGGGTTCGACTTCTTGCGCAAGCTCCCCCCAGAGCGCCGTGACACCGGCCGTTGCGGCAAAGCGGACTCCGGACTTGATGACCTCCTGGACCGGCTCCGGGATAGGGACTGGCAACGCGGCTTGGAGGCCCTGTACCGTCGCCGAGCTGACAATCGCGGGGATAGCTGCGACCGCAAGGTCGTCCGTCCGGTCGACCAGCCGACGCAAAAGTCGTCGTTGCGACGCGACATCCGCCGGACTCTCCTGCTCCTCTATAACACGGCCGAGCCGGATCGCAATGAAGGCCAGAGCAGCCCGGGCGTTGGCGACCTTCTTTTCCTGGCGGGCTGGATCGTGTGTGCGGAGTGCGACCTCGAGTGCTGCGAAGGCCTCGTCTACCAGCGATTGCGCCGGTGGGGGTTCCTTGTATCCGAGTTCCTCGAGCAGCCACGGCAGGCCCACTCCGGCGAACTGTTGGAGTGAATCCGCTTGGTCCAGGGTGAGTGGCTCCCGAGCCTCGGCCCGCAGTGCGTCCCAGAGTTCTTCATCGCTCTGGAGCTCTTGGATAACCCGAAGAGCATCCCGGCCGACGTCCTGGAGCAGATGGACCGCATTGAAGTCCTCGCGCACTTCACGTTCGCGGTCGAGCGTCTCTAAGAGCCGAGCGTGGAGATCGATCGCATCGCGAGGATGCATCTCAGACCGAACTCTGCCCCAGCCCTCCTGAATAGTCAATCAACCTCCCGGGCGCGTGCGGTCACGGGCCAGCGGTGGCCTCGGGGCTAGTTAGACGCCGAGCACCACGCTCCGCGCCTCCCACTCCGCTCGTGGCTCCGGCAGCGTCGGGTCGAAGTCGGGCTTGATGCGGGCGTGCAGCTCACCGAGGTCGATCCAGAGCTGCTCCGGTGAGGGGCGGCCCCAGAACCAGTAGCCGACGTAGACCTTCTCGATCACGAGGCCGGGGGAGAGGATCACGGTGTGGGGCACCACGGCGTTGTCGTGGTGGGTGTCGGTGTACTCGTCGATCTCCAGGCGGTCGCGGACCTCGAGGTCCTCGTCTGCGAGGAAGGTCCAGCGGGCGCCGGTGGCGATCTTCATCTTGTAGGTGTCGTGCAGCGTGTTCGGCAGGATGCTCACGAGTTGCGTGAACGCCACCGAGCACCACTCGTGGAAGCGCAGCAGCTCGCGGTGGTGCATCCGCTCGCGCGGGCAGTGCTCGCCGCGGCTCAGGTGCACGACCATCACGTCGTCGCCCTGGAGCGTCGAGAGCCTGTGCTTCGTTCCGTTCTCGTCCGGCAACGTGAAGTCGGGGAACGTCGCCCCGGGTTCGAGTCCCTTGCTCATCCGCTGCTCCTCTCCGTGAAGGGCGTGATCCCCGGCACGTCGGTCCGCAGCCGGTACACGCTGGTCAGCGCGGTCACGTACAGGTCCCGCGAGTCGTCGCCCCCGAACGCCAGGTTGTGGGGCGCCTCGGGCAGCTCGATCAGGTCGATGCGCTCGCCGGCGGGTGAGATGACCCAGATGCCGCCCGGCCCGCAGACGTAGAGGGTGCCCTCGACGTCGACCTTGATCCCGTCGATTGCGTCCTCGCCGGGCGCATCGGCCATGTCGAACAGGACCGAGCGCTTCAGGACCTCGCCGGCGGCGGACAGCTCGTAGCGCACCACGACCTTCGCGTCCGGGTCCCAGTTGCCGACGTAGAGCGTCCGCTCGTCGGGCGAGAAGGCGATGCCGTTCGGCCCCTCGAGCGTGTCGTCGATCAGCGCGATCTCGCCGTCCGGCGACACGCGGAACACGCCGCTGAAGTCGAGCTCGCGATCGGGATCGTCAGCCATGCCGGGGCGCCCGAAGGGCGGGTCCGTGAACCAGACGCTTCCGTCGGAGCGGCAGACCACGTCGTTGGGGCTGTTGAGCTGTCGCCCTTCGTAGGAGTCCGCGATCACGGTCGTGTCGCCGTGCGGGTTCACCCGCAGCACGCGCCGGTTGCCGTGCTGGCACATGACCAGCCGCCCGGCGGGGTCGAACGTCAGCCCGTTCGAGCCCGGCTGGTGGTAGCGGCCGATGTCCGCTCCTGTGTAGCCGCTCTTCGGCCGGAACAGCGTGACCTTCTCGAGCTCGGGATCGAGCCGGTAGATCGAGTTCGTGTTCGGCGACGAGAAGAGCAGCGCGCCGTCGGGCGACCACACGGGCCCCTCGGTGAACTCGAAGCCGGCCGCGACGATCTCGACCTCCTCGCGCGCACGCGGGGGCGAGTAGAGGTCAAGCGTCGCCGTGCGCATCCAGATGTAGTTCGCGGGCGCCGCGGAGATCGGGCCGTTGATGCCGAACACCGCGATCACGAAACGGTCGCCCGGACGCGCGTCGCGCGTTAGGACGACTCGGTTCGGTGCGTTGAACCCGGCCACGACCGGACCGCCGGTGTCGCCGAGCGCGTGCGCCATCGCGCCGTTCACCCACACCTCGGCGTAGTCGTCCACGACCGTCTCGAACACGACCGTCGAGCCCGCCACGGCGGTGTCGCCGATCTGCTCCGGCAGCGTGACCTCGATCCGGTACCAGTTGAAGCAGACCCGGCCGGTGGACAGCCGGCGCATGGTGTCGCTCGGCGTGAGTGACTCCCACGAGGAGTCGTCGAAGTCGGCGGCCTGCGCGTGCGGCACCACCTCGTAGGTCCGGTTCGGCACCGTGCCCGGGCCCAGGGGGTCCTCGGGCGAGCCGAGCTCCACGAACTCGACCTCCTCGACACGGGCGTCGGCGTAGCGCCACTGCCCGCCGACGAGCGCTACGCCCTCCTCCGTCTGAAGGTCAACGATCGCGTCGGGCCGGCCGGGCAGAAGCTCCGGAGGACCGGGGGGACGGGTCGTTCGAGTGGCGACGGTCGTCGCAATCACGCCGCCACCTTGACCACGAAGTAGAGGAACGGGTCCGACACCTCGGTGAACTGGTGCGGCACGCCGTTCGGGATGGCGAAGACGTCGCCCTCTTGGAGCTCGTGCGGGTCACCGCCCTCGGCAGCCGAGGCCCGCAGCTCGCCCGGCGCGATCTCGCGGGGGTCGACCATCGAGCCGCCGGTGACGACCGTGGCGGAGCCCTGCACCACGTGCATCACGTCGACGGAGTGCTCGTGGTACTCGACCTCGCCCGGGGCGACACGGCGTCCGGCGTCGATCTTGTAGCCGGGCTCGTCGAGCAGCAGGCCGCCGGAGCGGAAGCGCTCCTCGACGGCCGCGGCCGGGAAGTGCTCCGCGCCGTTCGCGCTTCCGTTCGGGTGCGCCGCGATCTCCGTCTCGACCGCGTGCGCCCCGATCTCGGCGAGCTCTCGGTCCTCGTCGGCGTCCGTTGCGCCGCTCACTCCGATTGCGCCGATGACCTCGCCGTCGTGCGTAACCGGCACGCCGCCCTGGAGCGGGACCGCGCGCGCGAGGTGAAGCGCCGAGGGGCGCCCGCCGGACGCCTGGTCCTCGAAGTCCTTGCTCGGCCGCCGGTAGATCGCCGCCGTGCGCGCCTTGTCGGTGGTCACGTCGACCGAGGCGACCTGAGCCGAGTCCGGCCGCACGAGGTACATGAGCGCCCCGCCGGCATCGACCGCGGAGATCACGGGCGACACTCCGCGCTCGGCCGCCGCAGCCCCCGCCGCCTCGGCCGCCATGCGCGCGCCCTCGTAGGTGAGTGCGGGGACCGCGGCAACGGAGAAGTCGGCCGCGGCGCCGGCGATCGAGATCGCCTCGTCCTCGTCGGGCGTCTCGCCGCTGGTGCCGATGGCGCCGACGACCTCGCCGTCCACGCGCAGCGGGATGCCGCCGGTCAAAGCGGACGCGCCGTGCAGCGCGAGCGCGCCGAGACGGCCGTTCGTGACCTGCTCCTCCATCTCGCGGCTCGGCCGCACAAAGATCGCCGCGGTGCGCGCCTTGTCGACCGCCACGCGCGAGGAGGCGATCTGTGCGCCGGGCGTCCGACGCAGCTCGATCAGCTCGCCGTGGGGGTCCACTACCGCGATCACCACTCGGTGCCCGCGCTCGTTCGCGTACAGCTCGGCGGCCGCGATCACTACGGAGGCGCCCGCGTCGTCGATGATCCTGCGAGTCCTGATGAGGGCCATTGCTCAGGGTCCTTTCGTGTCGAGATGGGCGGTGTAGATCGCCGTGTCGGCGGTGATGAAGAGGACGTCGCGGTCATGGCCGCCGAAGCAGAAGTTGACGGCGCCAGGCAGCTCGATCTGGTCGATGAGGAGCCCCTCCGGGCTCAGGATCTGGACGCCGCCCGTGAAGCTGGCGTACAGGCGGCCATGGGCGTCTGCCTTGAGACCGTCCGGGTGCAGCGGCGTGCTCACGTGGATCACGCGCTCGCGCTCGAGGCGGTGCCCATCCACGACGTCGAAGGCCTTCAGGTGATGCGGCTCGCCGTTGTCGGTGACGTAGAGCGTGCGCTCGCCGGGCGAGAAGCAGAGCCCGTTCGGCTTGTCGAAGGAGCACGCGACCTCCGCGATCACGCCCGTGCGCGGGTCGAACCGGTGCACGGCATCGCGGCGCTCCGGCGGCGGCCTGAAGCCCTGGAGCCAGCCGTAGCTCGGGTCGGTGAACCAGATCGTCCCGTCGCTCTTGACGACGACATCGTTCGGCGAGTTGAAGCCGTCGACGAGCAGCTCGCGCTCGCCGGTCGACCGGTCAACCGCCGCGATCGCGCCGCCGATCTGCTCGCACACAACGAGCCGGCCGTCCGGGCCGAGCGCCATGCCGTTGGCGGCGGCGGCGTCCTCACGGACCACGGAGACCGTGAGCGAGCCGAGGTCGAGCCGCTTGATGTCGACGCGCGGCCCGGGGCGGGGGACGCTCGTGAAGTACAACGCGTCCTCGCCGGCGACGTACACCGGCCCCTCGTGCGCGTCCACGTCGACAAGGTGCTCCAGCCGGGCGGGAGACCCGGTCGTGGTCACGGGGGAATCTGACACGCGGCTCGCCTGGCTCACACCGGCTCAGTCATCGCACGGGTGCGTCCGTTACGGCACGCCTGGCCGCGAACCCTCAACCACCCTCAAGGGGTCTCACCCTCAAGGGGTCTGACCCCTCCGCGGCCGCGAAGTACCCGAGCAAGTGGGTGACGGCGACCCACTCCGGGGCCGCCCCGGAGAGCGCCATGGAGTGACTGCTCCAGGGCCACGCCTCGGGCACGCGACACAGGCCCGCCTCGACTGGGTTCATTGCGATGTAGACGGCCACAGCCCAGAGCTGTTCATCGGTCTTGATCCGCACAGACCCGTACCGGCCCTGGAAGAGGTGGCCCGAACGGCGATGTCGCGAGTTGAACTCACGTGCGTAAAGGCCGTGCATCCGCTGCATACCAGCGCCGAGGTTGGCCTCAGGCGTCTCGATGAGCAGGTGTACGTGGTTGTCCATGAGGCAATACGCGAGGAGGCGCCAGCGGAATTGCTTGATCGTGCCGCGCAACATTCGGAGATATGTCGTGCGGTCGAGGTCATCGCGGTAGATCAGGCCCTTGTCGTTGCCGCGCGCAAAGACGTGGAACACGCCGCCCTCGACTTCCTCACGCGGCCTGCGGGGCATGAAACGCAAAGCCGAGCCGCGGCAAAGTCCGCTCCCTCTACAAACCCTCAACCACCCTCAAGGGGTCTGACCCCTTTACGACAGGAGGTAGCCGGCGAGGAAGCCGAGCACCGTCGCAGTGGCCACCAGGCGGCTGACCTCCTCGAAGGCATGTGGGACGATGGCGATCGTTATCACCGCCAGCACCGCGCCGGCCGCGACGGCCTGCGCCGTGCCGATCAGCTCACCGCTCGCCTCGGCGAGCGCGGTGCCGCCCAGAACGGTTGCCGCCGTCAGCGCTGCGCCGATGAGCGCCAGCAGCCCGATCGCGAAGCGGCGCGTGTGCCCGCCGGCGACGATCGGCTGAGCCGCCCCGTACGCCTCGACGACGTTGCCGACGAGGACACCCGCGAGCAGCGCCACCCCGATTTCCCCCTCGGCAACGGTCAAGCCGAGCGCCAGCGACTCCGGCACGCCGTCCACGAACAGCCCAGCCGCGATCGACTCGCCGCGAGCCGCCTCCGCGCTGTGCATCGTCATCGGCCGGCCCGCAGCGGCCGCGTGGCCGGAGCGGCGCATCCTGTCCATCTCGTCGTCGCGGCTGAGCCAGGCGTCCGCCGCCACGTACACGAGCGTCCCCGCCACCAGACCGATCGCGGTCAGGGCCACGCCCGCCTCGCGGTCCGCCTCCGGTACGAGCTCGAACGCGATCGCGGCGAACAGCACTCCGCCCCCGAAGGCGGTGAGCGCGGCAGCGACGCGCGCGGGGAGTCTCAGGAATGCGGCCGCGACGGCGCCCGCTACCAGGCTCGCGCCGACAACCAGGCCCCAGCCGAGCGAGGCGCCGAAGTTCTGCATCGCGCTACGCGGCCGCCGGCAGCCGCGCTCGCAGCTCTGTGAGCGCGTGCAGGAAGATCTCCGAGAACGTGGGGAAGGGCTGGATCACGTCCTCCATGATCTCGAGCGGCACGGCCGCCCGGATGGCGACGGTCGCCTGCTGGAGCCACTCGCCGGCCTCGGGGCCGAGTGCGTAGGCGCCGGTGAGCCGCTCGCCGTCCGAGACGAGCGTCATGAAGCCCGGGCTCTCCGCGTATGCGCGCGTGTAGGTGGCGGTGCGTGGGACCTCCGAGAGCGGCACGATCGCGGTGACGGCGCCGTCGGGCTCGCCGACCGCGGCCGCCTGCGGGTCCGTGAAGACGACGCGCGGCACGGCGTCGTAGTTCGCGCGTCGGGTGTCGCCGAGGATGTTCGCCGCGGCGACGCGGCCCTGGTACTTGCCCACGTAGGTGAGCGGCCAGACGCCCGTCACGTCGCCGATGGCCCACACGCCGTCCGTCACGCGCATGCGCTCGTCGACGGGGATGCCCTGCCGCGTCAGCTCCACGCCGACGGTTTCGACGCCCAGGCCCTCGGTGCGCGGGCGCCGGCCGGTCGCCACGAGCAGGCGGTCGCCACGGAGCTCGTCACGGCCCTCGAACTCGAGCACGTACTCCTCGCCGTCGCGCCGCACGCCGGTCGCATGCTCGCCGAAGCAGAGCTCGATGCCCTCCGCCGACAGCGCCTCGCCGAGCGCGTCGCCGAGCGGCTTCGGCTCGCGCGGCAGCACGTGCTCCATTCCTTCGACGAGGGCCACGGAGGCGCCCATCCGCCGCACGGCCTGCGCCATCTCGACGCCGACCGGACCGCCGCCGAGCACGAGCAGCCGCCGGGGCACCTCGGTGAGCGCCGTGGCCTCGCGGTTCGTCCAGACGCCGTCGAGCTCGCGCAGGCCGGGCACCGGGGGGATCACCGCGTCCGAGCCGGTGGCGATCACCACGTGATCGGCGGTGTGCGCCTCGCCGTCGATCTCCACGCGGCCCGCGCCAGCGAGCCGGGCGGCCCCGCGCAGCACCTCGATTCCCTTCGACTCGAGGTAGCCGGCCTTCGCGCCGTCCTCGTAGCCCGACACCATGAAGTCGCGCCACTCGAACAAGCCCTCCGGGCGCACGCCGCCGCTCACGGCCTCGGCCGCTCCCGGCGCGTGCCGCGCCGCCTCGAGCGCCTCGCCGGGCCGGAGCAGCGTCTTCGACGGGATGCACGCCCAGTAGTCGCACTCGCCGCCCACGCGCTCGCGCTCGACGATCGCCACACGCAGCCCGCCCTCGGCGAGCCGGCCGGCGCAGTGCTGGCCGGCGGGTCCTGCGCCGATGACGATCGCGTCGTAGTGCTCGCTCACGCGCGCGCTTCCCGGGCCTTGTCGATCTCCCACGCGGCGGTGATCAAGCCGATGTGGCTGAACGCCTGCGGGAAGTTGCCCAGCTGCTCGCCGTTGGCCGTGTCGATTTCCTCCGCGAGGAGCCCGAGGTCGTTCGCGTAGCCGGCGAGCTGGTCGAACAGTGCCTCGGCGCGCTCGAGCTCGCCCGCCTTGGCGAGACACGACACGAGCCAGAAGGAGCAGATCACGAATGTGCCCTCCTCGCCGGTCAGTCCGTCCGCGTTGAGGCCCTCGTCGTTCCGGTAGCGGAGCACGAGCCCGTCCTCGGTGAGCTCGTCCGCGATCGCCTCGATCGTCGAGCGCATCCGCTCGTCCGTCGCCGACAGGAAGCCGAGGATCGGCATCAGGAGCTGAGCCGCGTCGAGCTCGTCCGAGTCGAACGACTGGGCGAACGCCTGCTTCGCCTCGCTCCAGCCGCGCTCGAGCACCGCCGCGCGGATCTCCTCGCGCACGGCCTCCCACTCCTCGGTCTTCGCGTACTCGCCCAGCTGAGGCGCCAGCCTGACCGCGCGGTCGAGCGCGGTCCAGCAGAGCACCTTCGAGGACAGGTGGTGGCGCGGCTCGCCGCGCATCTCCCACATGCCCGAGTCGGTTTCCCGCCAGCGGCGCGCTGCGGTGTCCGCGAGATCGGCCACGAACGCCTGGATCTCGGGGTGGAGGTCGCCGAGCTTCTCGCGGTAGAGCCAGAGCGAGTTCAGAAGCTCGCCGTAGACGTCGAGCTGCACCTGATCCCAGGCCCCGTTGCCGACCCGCACCGGGCGCGAGTCGCGCCAGCCGCGCAGGTGCGGGAGCTCGCGCTCGGAGAGGTCGTGCTCGCCGCCGATCCCGTACATGATCTGGAGCGAGCCCTCGCCCGCGCGCCCGCCGGCGGCGCTCGTCATGAACGAGACGAACTCCTCCGCCTCGTCCGAGCAGGTGCCGATGTAGAGCGCCTCGATCGTCAGGCTCGAGTCGCGGATCCACGAGAAGCGGTAGTCCCAGTTGCGCTCGCCGCCCACGGTCTCGGGGAGCGAGGTCGTGGGCGCGGCGACGATCGCGCCGGTGGGCCGGTAGCTCAGCCCCTTCAGTACGCGCGAGCTCATGCGCACGAGGTCGCGGTGCGGCCCGTCGTAGATGTCGTGCTCCGCCTCCCAGGAGCGCCAGCCTTCGGCGGTGTCGGCGATCCGCGCGACGACGGCATCCGGTGGCGTGGGCTCGGGCGCGTTCCGCTCCTCGGCGGACGCCCAGCGGACGGAGAAGCCGAGCCGCTCGCCCTCGGCGACCGCGAACGCGGCGCGCATGGTCGAGTCCTGGACCTCGAGCGGCGCGGCGGAGCGCACGCTGATGCGGCCGGCGCCGAACGTCCGGGCGCCGCCGTCCTCGAGGCGGATCAGCGGCTTGACGAGGCCGTACTGCGGCCGCGGCGCAAGCTCGAACTCGAGCTCGACCCGGCCCGACACGCCCTCCACGCTTCGGAGCAGCTCGTGTGGCGCGTCGAAGCCGAGCTCGTGGCCACGCTGCCCGTCGGCGAACGCCATCGCGTCGGTGAGCTTGACCTGGCCGGAGTCGGTCGTGAACGTCGTCTCGATCACGAGCGTCCCCGGGAGGTAGCGCCTCTTCGCGGTGTACGGCCCGGCCGGGCGGATCGACCAATGGCCGGCGTCGGCGTCGAGCAGCCGCGCGAACAGGGCATCGCTGTCGTAGCGGGGCAGGCAGAGCCAGTCGATCGAACCGTCGCGGTCGACGAGCGCCGCTGAGTTGCAGTCGGCCAGCAGTCCGTAGTTCGCGACCGGCTGTGAGCCCGCGCGGGCGAACTCGTCCTGGGACGCACCGTGTGTGATGACGCTTGTCTCCATGCTCAGGAAGTCCGGCCCCGGGCGCGGGCGTTACAACCGCGGGGTAACGTCCGTGCTCCCGAACCGACCTTGTAGGGAGATGGCGGGAGACGAATACGACGAGATGACGTGCAGGGAGCTCGTCGAGCTGGTCACGGACTACCTCGAGGAACGGCTCCCCGAGTGCGACCGCGTGCGGTTCGAGGTGCACGTAGCCGAGTGCAGCCACTGCGCCGAGTACGTCGCGCAGATGCGCCGGACGATCGAGGTGCTGGGCGAGCTGTCGGCGGACGCGATCGATCAGGCGCTCGAGCTGGAGCTGCTCGCCGCCTTCCGCGGCTGGCGCGACGCGTAACGCGTGAGCGGCTCGCGCGACAGAGCCCGCATGACGCAGGTCGGGCGAACCACGTCTCGGGCGGTGCAGCTCGCCGCGGCGGTCGCGGTTGTGGTGATCCTGCTGGCCGGCATCTGGGTCAGCGGCGGGCTCATCACGAACGACTTCGGGCTCTCGATGGCGCTCACCGCCGTCTGGATGGGCGTCGCCGCGCTCGGCTGTCTGCTCCTGGCATGGCGCGACCCGGGGCTGCGCCTGCCGGTGCTCGGCGCCTACCTGCTCACGGCCGTCGTCGCGGGCGGGTACCTCGGCCGCTCGACGCTGATCGACGACGAGGTGAACGAGCGCGTGGTGCGTGTCTCGCCCCCGGCGCCCGACCAGAGCGGTGCCGCTGAGCAGCCGCGCAACGTGCTCCTCGGACGCGGCAGCTTCGAGCCTGTCGCCCACGCGGTCACCGGCACGGCGACGACGATTCGGCGGGCGCGGGGCGGACGGGTCCTGACGCTGACGGGCTTCGAGGTCGACAACGGACCCGACCTGCGCGTGTACCTCGTCGCTGGCCAGGCCCTCGACGAGTCCGAGGTCGACGACTTCAAGGACCTGGGTGCGCTCAAGGGGAACAAGGGCGACCAGCAGTACGAGCTGGACGGCGCGATCGACCTCGACCGCTACCGGACGGTCGTGATCTGGTGCCGCGCCTTCTCCGTCAACTTCGCCCGGGCGCCGCTGCGGTGAGGCCCGGTCAGGCGTTCCCCGATCTCGACCTTCCCGACCACACGGGACGGCCGCGACTGCTGAGCGAGCTCGCCGGGGGCGACCCGGTCGCCCTGTTCACCTCGCGGGGCTGGTGGTGCCCGAAGGAGCAGCGCTACCTCCGTGGCCTCTGCCGCCTCCAGGACGAGTTCGAGGTGGCGTACGCGCGGATAGTGGTCGTGAGCGTCGATCCTCCCGAGGTGCAGAGCGCCTTCCGAGCCGGGCTCGGCGCACGCTTCACGTTCCTCTCGGACGCCGAGCGGCGCTGGCTGCCGCGGCTCGGCCTGCTCGAGACGACCGACACCGTGCACGACCCGTACCTGCCCGCCGCCTTCACGCTGGCCCCCGACCTCAGCGTGCACCGGGCATACAACGGCTACTGGTACTTCGGGCGCCCGACCCACGACGAGCTCCGGCGCGACATGCGCGAGATCACGATGGCGGTCCGCGACGACTGGGAGGCGCCCGCCGCGTGAAGCCGTTCGAGTTCCTCGTGTTCGACGGCGAAACGCTCTCGCGCGACACGCGGCGGCGAGGGCGGCGTCTCCGCGTGGATGCCCGCTGCTTCGTGGGCGAGCCCGTGCGCGGCGCGTTCGCGCACGTGTGCGCTCTGCCCGATCGAAGCGCCGCGCTTCGCTACGACGAGCCCGAGGTGCAGCAGGCCCGCCGCGACGCGCTCGCCTGGTGGATCCCGATGCTCGGCGACGCCCTCGTATGCCTAAGCACCTTCGCGCTCGACGCGAGCCGCTGCGGCGGCGCCGTGACGGTCGCTCGCGACCCGTCGCTGTTCCACCAGGATCCGTTCCGGCGCCTGTTCCCCGGGACCGTCGTGAGAACAAACCTCTTCTCGAGCGTGGCCCCGCCGCCCGGCCCCCCGATCGAGCGCTACGCCGGCGCGCCATGGCCCGGCGGCGCTTTCGATGTGAGGTAGATTCGCGCGAGCGAGGTCGTGGCCCCGACCCAGGCACATCCCCGAAGAGCTCTGTCCGCCTCGAAAGAGGCCGACCTCGTCGCGCGCCTGCGCGCCGGAGACGAGCGCGCCTTCGAGGCTCTCGTCGACCGTCACTACGGCATGATGCTCGCGGTCGCGCGCGGACATGTCAGGACGCGCGCCCTCGCTGAGGAGGTCGTGCAGGAGGCTTGGCTCGGAGTCCTGAACGGCATCGACCGCTTCGAGGGCCGCTCCTCTCTGAAGACCTGGATCATGCGGATCGTCGTGAACATCGCGATGACCCGCGGCGAGCGCGAGGCGCGCACGATTCCCTTCTCCACCTTCGCGTCCGAGACGGACGAGCCCGCAGTGGACCCGGACCGCTTCCGCGACGAGAGCGACGGCTTCCCGGGTCACTGGAGGGCCTATCCGGGCAACTGGGCCGCGCTGCCCGACGAGGCGCTCCTCGGCCGCGAGACCCTGAGCGTCGTAATGAGCGCGATCGAGGAGCTGCCCGCCGCGCAGCGCGTCGTGATCACCATGCGAGACGTCGCAGGGTGCAGTTCCGAGGAGGTCTGCGGGACGCTCGATGTCTCCGAGGGCAACCAGCGCGTGCTCCTGCACCGGGCGCGCTCGCACGTGCGCAGCGCACTTGAAAGGCACCTGGATGGCTGAGTCCGCCGACCATCTGAGCTGCCAGGAGGTCGTCGAGCTCGTGACCGAGTACCTCGACGAGTCCCTTCCCGCCGAGGACGCCAGCCTGTTCGAGCAACACCTCAACTTCTGCGAAGGCTGCGTCTGGTACGTCGACCAGCTTCGAGCCACTGTCGAGGCGGTCGGCGAAATCGGCGAGGAGCACATCTCGCCCGAGGCGAAGGAGCGACTGATGGGCGCGTTCCGGGACTGGAAGCGCACATGATCGCCTACAAGTTCCTGAGACCGGACGGAACGAGCGTCTTCACGGGGTTCAGCTGGCCGCCACCGGTCGACGGCCCCGGCGAGTGGGTCGAGGCCGAGGCGAAGGCCTGCCGGAGCGGCATCCACGCTTGCCTCCCCGAGCACCTTCCGCTCTGGGCCGGCTCGACGCTCTACGAGGTGGAGTTGGACGGCGACGTCGCCGAGGACCGGACCAAGCTCGTCGCCTCACGCGGCCGCCTCAGGCGCCGGATCGAGGCGTGGGAGGAGGGAGGGCGGGACAGCTACACGCGTATGTGCGCGAACCGCGCGCACGAGCTGACTCGCGACGCTTCGCCCGCGCTCGACCAGTGGGAGGCCGCGATCGAGCCATCTGTTCGCGAGGGGCCCGCGCTACTCGGATTCATGGCCGCGCGGATCGCCGAGGAGATCGCCGGGCCGGAGGCATATCACACCGAGCGGGAGCGCCAGACGGCATGGCTCGTCGAGCAGCTCCGGCTCGGGGCCTGACCACGTTCGCGTCGTGCAGTCCCACTGGCGTGGGCACCCGTCGATCGCTTCACGCTGCGGCTGCCGCGGCGTCCTCGAGGCGACTGAGGGCGCGCCGCAGGATGCGCGAGACGTGCATCTGCGAGTAGCCGATCCGCTCACCGATCTCGCGCTGGGTGAGGTCGGACATGAAGCGCATCTCGATCACCTTGCGCTCCACTTCCGGCAGCACCTTCCACACGCTGGCGATCGCGTCGCGATTCTCGACCAGCTCGTACTCGGAGTCCTCGGCGCCGATCAGGTCCGCCAGCGAAGCCGTCTCGGTGTCATGGCGCCCCGTCGGGGCGTCGAGCGAGGTCGCCTCGAAGCTGGCCGCGGCCTCCTGCGCCTCGAGCACCTGCTCGACAGAGCATCCGAGCGCCTGCGCGACCTCGCGCGGCTTCGGCGAGCGGCCGAGCCGCTTCGAGAGCTCCTCCGTCTCGCGGCCCACCGCGAGTGTGCGGTCCTGAAGGTCGCGCGGTACGTGCAGGGCCCAGGTCTTGTCGCGGAAGTGACGCTTCAGCTCGCCCAGGATGGTGGGCGCCGCGTAGCTTGTGACCTTCGCGCCGCGATCGGGGTCGAAGCGGTCGATCGCCTTGATCAGACCGAGGCAGGCGACCTGCAACAGATCGTCGAACGGCTCGTCCGTGTACTTGTACCGCCACGCGAGGTCGCGCGCCAGCGGCAGGAACCGCTCCACGAGCTGCTCGCGCGCGGCCATATCGCCCTGGCGGTGGTAGCGGAACAGGAGGTCGCGCTCCGCCGCTCGTGCAGCCGCACTTTCGCGGCCACGTGCCCTGCGCTGAGGCTCGGTGGCCGGGCTCGTCGAGGCGAGCGCTACGGCAGCCATCTGCTGGACCTACGGCCGCGCGAGACAACATGTACGTCGCTGTCGAGGGACTCTGATGCTGCCGAGAAGTCCATGCCCGTGCTCCCAACGTCGAACTGCCCTTGCGCCGACCGGAAAGCCGGCGGTCGTGCTCGACCGGGTGCTGAGGCCGAAAACTGGCCAGGGCCGTGTGCTGGGACTCGGGCGGGGCCGACTATACCCGCCTGCGCCCGTGAGCGTGGCGCTCGTGCGGCTCGGTAGGTTGGTTCCGCAACGTCTCACCCGACCGCAGTCTGCTTGCTTGCGGTCCACCTGGCGGCAGCTTCCAGTCCGTCGCTCACCCTAACGTTCCGGCAAGCGCGATGCTCTCGAGTGGGGAATTTCATTGAGCGCCTTTGACGCCGGCGTCCTTCCGGGTTGGGTCGAGGACTTCGTAGACTGGGGCCGGCCGCTTGCAGATGACGACGAGCGCATGGGGCTCGCCATCGAGCTCTCCGCGCGCAACGTCAGGGCCGGCACGGGCGGTCCGTTCGGGGCGATCGTCGTGGACTCCGGGGACGGGCGCCTACTCGGCGTGGGCGTCAACCGCGTGGTACCGCTGGGCAACTCGCTGCTCCACGCCGAGACGGTGGCAGTGATGGGGGCCGAACGGCGGATAGGGAGCTTTTCGCTCGCCGATCGTTCGCGCGAGCTTCACGCCTCCTGCGCACCCTGTGCCATGTGCCTGGGAGCGATCCACTGGAGCGGGGTCGCGCGCCTCGTGTGCGGGGCCACCCGCGAGGACGCGGAATCGCTCGGATTTGAAGAGGGACCCGTCTTCGACGAGTCGTACCGCTACCTCGAGCGGCACGGTGTGGAGGTAGTGCACGGGATACGACGTGAAGAAGCGGCGGAGGTCATGCAGAGCTACGTGGAACGCGGCGGGCCCATCTACAACCCCTGAGTGCACGTACCCTTCGGAGGCCTGTGAGCGCCATCCGACCGACCACACTCTCCGATGCCGTCGAGCTTCGCGCGGGACGACCCGAGCTCCACCCGATCGCCGGCGGAACGGACCTCATGGTCGACGTGAACTTCGGTCGCACCGAGCTTGCCGGGGTACTTGACCTCACCGCCGTCGCGGAGCTCCAGGGCATCGACCGGGACGACCGCTGTATCCGGATCGGTGCCGCGCACCCCATGGCCGACATTGCCGACCGTCTCGCGGACCTGGCCGCCCTTGCGGGCGCCGTCGTCACGGTGGGCTCGCCGCAGATCCGCGCGCGTGCCACGCTCGGCGGCAACCTCGCGACAGCCAGCCCGGCCGGGGACAGCCTCCCGGCGCTGCTGGTACACGACGCCGAGGTCGAGGTTGCCGGGGCGAGCGAAGCCCGCAGGATGCCGGTTGGCGAGCTGCTGGTGTCCCCGGGCCGCACGTCACTTCGCGACGGGGAGCTGATCGTGGCCGTCCGCCTTCCTCGCCGCGCATGGCGCAGCCGCTTCGCGAAGGTTGGAACCCGGAACGCGATGGTCATCGCGACCTGCTCCGTGGCGGTCGCGCTTGACACCGAAACGGGGGCGGGACGCATCGCCGCCGGAGCCGTCGCACCAACCGCTCGCCGGCTGCCCCAGGCCGAGGCGGTCTTCGAGCAGTTCGCGTCTTCCTCGGCCGTTCCGACGGAGCGGGCGCTGGACGATCTCGAGGACGCCGTACGCGCCGACATCGCACCCATCGACGACCACCGATCGACCGCTCCCTATCGCGCCCACGCCACCGCCACCATCGTCCGCCGCCTTGCTCAGCGTCTGCTCAGCGCGCCATGAAGGTCTCGCTCACGCTCAACGGACGAACGATGGAGGCCGACG
>CAVYUQ010000014.1:0-205303 GCA_963771715.1 uncultured Thermoleophilaceae bacterium | reverse complement strand
CCGCCGCTTGGCTTCGAGGCGAGCGCCGGTGACCGCGTCAGCGTGAAGGTGGGGCCAATCTGTTGCAGCACCAAGCTGTTGATCGTCGGCCCGGACGGCTCGGCGGTCGGCTCGCCGACGGTCGTCGGCGCGAGCGGCGGCTTCGTCGACACGCGGACGCTTCCGCAGTCGGGGAGGTATACGCTCGTGGTCGATCCGTCGGGAGCGGCTACCGGCAGTGCGACCCTGACCCTCTACGCCGTGCCGCCAGACCTGACGGCGGCGATCGTGCCGGGTGGCCCGCCGGTCTCCGTGGCGACCACCACGCCGGGCCAGAACGCGAGGCTGAGCTTCAGCGGGGTGGCCGGCCAGCGAGTGAGCCTTAAGGCCGGGCCCGCGTGCTGCGGCATCTCGGTGTCGATCGTGGCGCCGGACGGATCGGTGCTGGCATCCGCCATCTCGGCCACCTCGAGCGGTCTGTTCATCGACACGAAGACGCTCCCGCAGACCGGCACCTACGCGATCCCGGTGGACCTCCGGGCCGGGGCGAGCGGCAGCGTGACGCTGACGCTCTACGACGTCCCGCCGAACTTCAGCGCGACCACCTCGATCGGTGGACCGCCGCTGAAGGTGACCATCCCGACACCCGGGCAGAACGCCGCGGTCACGTTCGACGGCACGGCGGGCCGGACGCTCACGCTCCAGATCAGCGGCACGACTATCGCCCAGTCGAAACTGGTCGTCACGAATCCCGACGGCACCGAGCTGGTGCCATCGCAGTACGTGTTCACGACACCGAAGACGCTGAGCGCGGGGCTCCGGCTCGACGGCACGCACACGATCTTCGTCGACCCGCTGAACGCGTACACGGGCAGCATGACCCTGGCGCTGCCGTAGGCTGCTCAGCCTCGTACAACCGTGAAGGTGAGGCGGTTCGGCCGTGACGCGTGGCCACCGAGGTCGGTGGCCACCATGGTGGCGCGGTAGTTCCCAGATTGCACGGGGCGGTCAGCCCGATGCCTTGCGCTCCGCGAACGCGCTCAGCGCGGCTCGGGCGTCCGGCTCGTCGAACAGGCGCACGCAGTGGTGGGTCTCGCGCTCCATCGCGGCGCGCAGCAGGTCACCGAAGCGCTCGTTCAGCATCGCCTTGGTCGCGGCGACGGCATCCCGCGAGGTTCGCGAGAAGACCGTGGCCCAGTGCTCGATGCGGGCGTCGAGCTCGGCCGGCGCCACGAGCTCGGTGGCGAAGCCGTGCTCGCGCGCCCATGCGGCGTCGCGCTGCTCGCCGCTCAGCAGGAGCTCGCGGGCGGCGGTTTCGCCGACGACCTCCGGCAGCAGGAGCGTGCCGGCGTTGCTCGCCACGAGGCCGATCCCGACCTCGGGGGTGATCAGGCGCACGCGCTCGGTGCAGATCCGGAGGTCACAGCTGGCCGCGAACTCGAGCGCGCCCCCCACGCACACGCCGTCCACCACCGCGACCACCGGCACGGGCGCGGCGAGGACCACGCGCGTGAGTCGCTGGAAGCCGTCGATCGTGGCCGCCCACGCCGAGCTGTCCGCCTCGATCGCCGCGTAGAGGTCGTCGCCGGCCGAGAAGTGCGCGCCCGCTCCGCGCACTGCGACGAGCCGCACGGCCGTGTCGGCGCCCGCGGCCTCGATCGCGTCGGCGATCGCGGTCATGGTGGGCAGGTCCCACGCGTTGCGGCGGGCCTGGCGGTCCCAGGTGATCACCCTGGCTGCACGCAGGTCGGCGGTCGTGACGGTCATCGGGCGGGCTCCTTCCTCAAGCTCTCGACCGCGGCGGGCAGCGGGTCCCCGCGGGCTGTGCGATGGACGATTCGGGTCTTGTGCTCGGCCACCGGCAGCGAGCCGGGCTCGAGCCGGGTGAGCGCGAAGCGGGTGCGCAGCGCGTCGTGGAGGCGCTCGGCGATGCCCGCGAGGTCCACGTCCGCCGGCGCCTCGACGTAGAGCCGCACCGGCGGCACGACGGGGTCGCCGTCGGCCACCACGCAGTGGCGTCCGATTCGCGGCTCGGCCGCCAGGATCGAGCTGATGGCCTGGGGGTACACGTTCACCGCCTGGACACGCAGCATGTCGTCGCGCCGCCCGTCGATCCGGATCCGAAGCGAGCTGCGCCCGCACGCGCAGGGCGAGGTCCACACGCGGCCGAGGTCGCCCGAGCGGTAGCGCAGCAGCGGCGACGCCTCGCGCCCCAGGTGCGTCCACACGAGTTCTCCGCTCGCTCCGTCCTCGAGCTCGAGCGGCGCTTCGCCGTCCGGGTCGACCAGCTCGAGCAGCGCGTGTTCGCCGACGGTGAGGTGCAGGCCCTCGCCCTCGCCGCACGCGCCGGCCATCGTGGACCAGACGTCGCTCATCCCGAAGCTGTCGGCCACCGTGGCGCCCCAGGCGGCCTCGATCTCGGAGCGCACCGCCTCGAGCCCCGCGCCCGGCTCGCCCGCCGTGACGATGTGCCGGAGCCCGAGCTCGCGCGGTTCGATCCCTGCCTCGCGCGCCCTGCCGGCGAGGTAGGCGGGGAACGACAGCGTGCCGAAGATGGCCGTGATTCCGAGCCGCGGGATCAGCTCGAGCAAGCGCCGCGACTGGCCCGTTCCCACCGGTACCACGGTCGCTCCGCTCGCCTCCAGCGCCATGTGGTCGGCGATGCCTCCCGCGTAGAGGGCGTAGTTGAGGCAGTGGGCCACGACGTCCTCGGGCAGCACGCCGGCGATCCGGAACGCCTCGCCGCCGACAGCGCTGTTCGCCTCGTGGTCGCGCCGCGTGAAGCCCACGGCCACCGGCTCGCCGGTGGTTCCCGAGGTCACGTGCATGCGCACCAGGCGCTGGCGCGGCGCGCACAGGTGGGCGCCGAACGGAGGGTCGCGCCGCTGGCTCTCGCGCAGCTCCTCCTTCGTCGTGAAGGGCAGCTGAGGCAGGTCGGCCGGGGTACGCACGCGCTCGCGCACGCCGCGGAGACGCTGGCGATAGAACTCGCTCGAGTCCTCGAGGTAGGCGAGCTGCTCCTGGAGCGCGCTCACGCGCGCGGGGGCAGCTCGCCCGCAGCGGCGCTCTCGAGGGTGGCCTGGACGGTGCGGCCGTAGGCGTCGATCAGGACCCGGAGGTCCGCCTCCGGCGTGTCCTCCGCCTTCGTGTGCGAGACCGGCGGGGAGGACGACGAGAACAGCATCACGGTCGGGATCAGCCGCGCCATCTCGGCGGCGTCGTGGAGCGGACCGCTCGGGATCGCGGTGTCCTTCCCGCCCGCGTCCTGGACCGCCTGGCGCGCGAAGCCGATCAGGCGCTCGTCGAACGGGATCGGCGGGATCGACCAGAGGTGCTGCAGCTCGACCTCGCAGCCGTGGTCCGCCGCGGCCTGCTCGCAGGCGGCGCGCGCCTCGGCGAGCATCGCCGCCAGCGCGTCCGGGTCGAGGTGGCGCTGGTCCAGCAGCATCTCCGTGCGGCCGGGCACCGCGGTCACGACGCCGGGCTCGCTCGTGGCCCCGCCGACGGTGCACACCCCGTCGTGCTTGAAGCCGATCTCGCGGATCGCGAGCGCGGCCTGGGCGGTGGCCATGAAGGTGTCGTGCCGCATCGGCATCGGCGTGGCGCCGGCGTGGGCGGTCTCGCCCGTGAACACCGCCAGGTGGCGCTCCACGCCGAACGTCCCGAGCACGGTCGCCGCGGGCTCGCCCTTGCTCTCGAGCACGGGGCCCTGCTCGATGTGGCCCTCGATGTACGCGCGCGCGCCGCTCAGCTCGGCGCCCGACTCGCGGGCGCGGTCGAGGTCCACGTCGTAGCGCGCGACGACGTCCTCGAGGCGCTCGCCATCGCGATCGCGCAGGTCGCGCACCTCGTCGGGGTCGAGCGTGCCCGCACAGCAGGACGACCCGAACAGGCTGCGGCCGAAGCGGGCACCCTCCTCGTCGGCCCAGTCCACGAGCCGCAGGCCAACCGGCGGCGTCCCGTTCTCGGCCTGGGAGCGGAGTGCCTCGACGGCCGTGAACACGCCGAGCGCGCCGTCGAGCCAGCCGCCCGCCGGCACGGAGTCCACGTGCGAGCCGACGATCACGAACCCGTCGCCCTCGCCCGCCATCGTCGCCCAGAGGTTCCCGGCGGGGTCGACGCTCACCTCCACCGGCAGCTCGTCGAGTCGTGAGCGCAGGAACTCCCGCGCGCGCGCCCACTCGTCGGTCCAGCACACGCGCCGCGCGCCGTCCGGGCCGCCGGTCAGGCGCGCCAGCTCGCGCAGGTCCTCGAGGACTCGGTCCGGCTTCACGAGGCCAGGGCGGCCTGCGCGCCGAGCGAGCGCGGCACGAATCGGCCGTGACCCGGCTGCGTGACGATCTCGCCGCGGTCGTAGACCATGGTCCCGCGGCAGAGCGTGTGCCGCACGCTGCCCGTGGAGCGCTCGCCCTCGAACAGGTCGTAGTCCACGTTCATGTGCGACGTGCGCGTGGAGAACTCGAACGGCGTGGTGGGGTCGAAGACCACGATGTCCGCGTCCTTGCCGGGCGCGATCGCGCCCTTGCGGTCCAGGCCGAAGCGGTGCGCGATCCTCGTCGACGTCATGCCCACCAGCTCCTCGGGCGTGATCCGCCCGCCCTCGACGCCCAGGTCCCACAGCTTCACCAGCCGGTGCTGGATCATCGCGAGGCCGTTCGGGATCTTCGAGAAGTCGTCGCGCCCGAGCGCCTTCTGCTCGCTGTTGAACGGGCAGTGGTCGGTGGACACGCTCTCCAGCACGCCGCGGTCGAGCGCGGCCCACAGCAGGTCCTGGTTGTGCGCCTCGCGCAGCGGCGGCGAGCAGACGTAGCGGGCCCCCTCGAAGTCGGGGCGCTCGAGGTCCTTGACCGTGTTGGTGAGGTACTGGAGGCAGGTCTCTCCGTACACCGGCACTCCGCGCGCCTGGCCCGCCGCGATCTCGTCGGCGGCCAGCCCGCAGGTCACGTGCACGATGTAGACGCCGGCGCCGGTGAGCTCGGCGAAGCGGACGGCGCGGCCGGTGGCCTCCGCCTCGACCTCCTCCGGCCGGGTCAGGGCGTGGTAGATCGGGTCCGTCTCGCCTGCGGCGAGCGCGCGCTCCACGAGCACGTCGATCACCCAGCCGTTCTCCGCGTGCACCATCGTGAGCGCGCCGAGGTCGCGCGTGGTCTCGAGCACGCGGAAGAACAGGTCGTCCGTGACCATCAGGACGCCCTTGTAGGCGAGGAACACCTTGAACGTGCAGATGCCCTCCTCGACCATCGGCTCCATGTCGGCGAACGTGCCGTCGTCCGCCTGTGTGATCGCCATGTGGAAGCCGTAGTCCACGTGGGCGGCGCCGCTGGCGCGCTCCTGCCACTCCTCGAGCGAGGAGCGCAGCCCGTCCGGGTGCTGCTGGATCACGAAGTCCACGATGCAGGTGGTGCCGCCGGCGGCCGCGGCGCGCGTGCCGGTGTCGTAGTCGTCGATCGAGTGGGTGCCGCCGAACGGCATCGCCATGTGCGTGTGGTTGTCGATCAGCCCGGGCAGGACGTAGCAGCCCGTGGCGTCGATCACCTCCGCGTCGACGTCCCCGAGGGAGCCGACCGCGACGATCTCCTCGCCGTCGATCAGCACGTCGGCGAGCGACGACTGCGTGGCGGTCACGACCGTGCCGCCCTGGACGAGCTTCCTCATGCTGCACCTCCAGTCACGCCTGCGAAGCGGGGGATGATCTCGCGGCCGTAGGTCTCGAGCGTCTGCTCCTGGCCCTCGGTCATGAGGTAGATGTTGAACTGGTCGACGCCGATCGACTCGAGCTGGGCGAGCTTCTCGACCGCCTGGTCCGGAGTGCCGAGCACGCAGAAGCGGTCGCAGACCTCGTCGCTCACGAACGCCCCGTGCTTTGCGCCCACGCGCGAGTGCTCGTCGTAGTCGTAGCCGGTCTGGTCCGGCACGTAGTCGGTGAGCGCGGTCGGCACGATCGAGCCGTCCCGGCCGTAGCGCTTGATCAGGTCGCGCACGTGGTTCGACACCATCGCCGGGAACCAGCGCACCTGCTCGCGCGCGACGGCGATGTCATCCGAGATGTGGCTCGGAGCGCAGACGATGCACTTGAGCGCCGACGGGTCGCGTCCCGCCTCCTCGGCCGCCGCCCTGGCGGTGCCCATCGTCCACTGGATGATGTCGGGATCGGCGAGCTGGATGATCACGCCGTCGCCGTAGCGCCCCGCGAGCCCGAGGACGCGCGGTCCGTAGCCCGCCACGTGCATCTCGATCGGCGGCAGCTCCGGACGCACCCAGGTGAGCTGGAGGTCGGTGTCGTTCCAGCGCACGCTCTCGCCGTTCATGAACGGCTTGATCATCCGGATGGCGTCCTCGAACTTGGCCACCGGCACCGGCTTCTGGTTGATGTAGCGCCGCGCGGAGTCGCCGCGGCCGATCCCCATCACCATGCGGCCGTCGGAGATGTCCTGGAGGGTGGCGTACGCGCTCGCCACCACGGTGGGGTCGCGGGTGCCCGGATTGGTGACCATGTGCCCGAGCTTGATCCGCTCAGTCGCCGCGGCGGCGAGCGCGAGCGTGGGAGTGGACTCCTGCCAGAGCACGTGCGAGTCGTACGTCCACCCGTACTCGAACCCCTGCCCCTCGGCGAGCTGGATCAGTTCGACCAGTCGCTGGTAGGGCGGGTCAGGCAGGACCGTGACGCCAAAGCTCAGGGCCATGGCCCCACGCTATCGCTCACGACGACGCGGCTTCCATCTCCTCCATGTTCTTGATCACGACTTCCATCGTCTGGCCCAGCTTGTCGGTCGGGCTGAACTCGACGATCTCGGTTCCGGCGTACAGGATCGGCGTGTGCCCGGGGCCGACGTAGTAGGCGTCCCCGGCCTCGAAGGTCTCCTCGGTCTCTCCCGAGCGGAAGCCGACCTTGCCCTTGATGACGTATCCCATGTGCTCGCACTGGCACTCGTCGTTGGGAAGGCCCCGGAAGAACGGGGCCAGGTCGGCATCCTCGGTGTACGCCTCGAAGCCGACGGTCCAACCTCCCTGGAAGTGCTCGAAGTGCCCCTCGTAGCCCTCCAGCGTCTCGTGCTCCGAGGCGGTCTGCTTCGACGCCTGAGGCATGTCCAGCTCCTCTCTGTGGTTGTGAAATCGACCCTACGCGAACTACGATTGCCCTTGAAGTGGGGTTCAAGTCAAGGCCCGATCTCGAAATGCTCGAACTCCCGGAACTCACGATCGGAGAAGTGGCCCGCCGGGCGGGTGTCGCGACGTCCTCGATCCGCTACTACGAGCGAGTCGGCCTGCTCCCCGAGCCCGAGCGCGCGCACGGGCAGCGCCGCTACCACACGGACGTGCTGGGGAAGCTCGGCTTCATTGGCGTTGCGCAGAGCGCCGGCTTCAAGCTGAGCGAGATCAAGGAGCTGATCGACGGCGTCGATTCCACCGACGGCATGGGCGAGCAGATCCGCTCGCTCTCGACCCGCAAGCTCGACGAGGTGGAGGCCCTGCTCGAGCGCACCAGGGCGATGAAGGGCTGGCTCGAGGTGGCGAAGGAGTGCGGCTGCGCCACCCCGGCCGAGTGCGCGCTGTTCGCCGAGCCCAGGCTGATCCAGGTGCAGGGCAGCGACTGCCGCCGGCCCAGCTGAGCACAGCTTCGGGGCTCTAAGCCCTCTCGAAATCGCCAGCGGCCGCCGGGGGCGCAGCGCGCAGTTAGCGTGAGTTCGTTGAGCGCTGCTGACGCCCCGAAGTCTCGAACCGGGCTTCGACGGTTCCTGCCACGCGACCCATGGCAGGTCCTGATCGGCCCGCTCATCCTGCTGGTCGCCGGAGCCGGCATCACGGCCTTGATGAGCGGCGGCGGGGAGGACGATCCCGCGCCGAAGCGACCGCTGCTCGAGGCCCTGCCTCCCGTGGTGCAGAACGGTGAGATGGAGTCGGACGCGATTCCGGCCGCTAACGATCTGACCGCATCGCGGCAGACCGATGCGTCGAAGCCTCGGGTCGAGGTTCGGCTGCACAACACCGGAACCAGGAGATCGGTGCTCACGTCCGCCCGGTTCACCATCACCGATTTCGCCCGGATCACTCCGTGCGGGCTCGGTGCGGGCCTTGTCGCGTCCGCGCGCTACGACGTCGTGCTCCCGATCGCTCCGCGCCCAGGGCAGGTTCTGGAGACACCCATCAATCAGCAGCTCGGCCCAGATGAGGCGGATCGCTTCGTGTTCCGACTTGGAGTCGGCAACGCGATCGAGGAGATCCTCGGCGAGACCCTTGTATACGAGCTACGCGTGGCCGTCCTTCACGACAACGAGTCCAAGCCGGTCGACGTCGGCCACGCCGTCGTAGCGCTCCCCGGCGCCCCACCGACTGACGTCATGGAATCTCTGGCCCCCACTTGCACGGACGTTCCGACCCCCGCCGTTCGCCGAGTCCTGGACTTCAAGGGTGCTCGCTCCGCGGAACTCGATCAGGCGTTCGCAGCCCTCGGCTAGGCCTACCCGCGCAGGTAGGCCAGCACCGCGAGCACGCGCCGGTGGTCCTGCTCGCCCGTGGGCAGGTCGAGCTTGGTGAAGATGCTCGTCACGTGGCGCTCGACGGCCCGTTCGCTCACGAAGAGCGCCTCGGCGATCGCGCGGTTGGTACGCCCCTCGGCCATGTGGCCGAGGACCTCGCGCTCGCGCTCGGTCAGCGAGTCGAGCGGCCCCTCGGTGCGGGAGCGTCCGAGCATCTGGGCCACCACCTCGGGATCGAGGACGGAGCCGCCGGCCGCCACGCGCTCCACCGCTTCCGTGAGCCGATCCACGTCCGCCAACCGGTCCTTGAGCAGATAGCCGACACCCTCGGCGCCGCCGGCCAGGAGCTCGCCGAGGTAGCGGTCCTCGACGTACTGGGAGAGCATCAGGATGCCCACGTCCGGCAGCTCGTCCCGGATCGTGAGCGCGGCGCGCAGGCCGTCGTCGACGTTGTCGGGCGGCATGCGCACGTCGATGATCGCCACATCGGGGGTGTGCGCGCGGACCTTGCGGAGCAGGTCCTCGGCGTCACCCGCCTGCGCGACGACCTCGAAGCCTGCGTCCTCGAGCAGGCGCGCGGCGCCCTCGCGCAGCAGGACGGCGTCGTCCGCGATCACGATTCGCATGGGATCTCCACGCGCAGCACCGTACCGCCGTTTGTCGGACTGACCACGTCAACAACACCATCGAGTGCCGCCACGCGGTCGGCCAGGCCGCGCAGCCCCGAGCGCGCGCTCGTTCCGGCACCGCCGCGCCCGTCGTCGCGAACCTCCACGCGCAGGCTGTTGTCCACGCGAATCACCGCGACCTCCACGTGCGTCGCCGCGGCGTGACGCGCGGCGTTCGTGAGTCCCTCGGCGACGCTGAAGTAAGCGGTGGCCTCCACCGGCGCGGCGAAGCGCGCATCCGGTACGGCAACCAGCGATGACGGCACACTCGAGCGGGCCACGAGCGCCTCCAGCGCCGGCCGCAGGCCACCCTCGGTAAGAGCGGCGGGGTGGATCCCGCGCGCGAGCTCGCGCAGCTCCCTGGTCGCCTCCGCCAGGTCGGCGAGCGCGGCGTCGAGCAGCTCCTGAGCGCGGGCGGGTTCGTCGTCCAGCCGGGCTCGCGCCATGCGCAGGTCGAGCGCCAGCTCCACGAGCCGCTGTTGCGCGCCGTCATGGAGGTCGCGTTCCAGCTCGCGTCGCGCTTCGTCCGCCGCCTTGACGATCCGCGCTCGCGACGCCCGCAGCTCCGCCTCGGCGGCCTTGCGATCGGTGATGTCGCGCAGGTATCCGGTGAACGTCGGTGGACCGGGCACGTCGATCCGGGTGATGGTCAGCTCCACCGGAAACGTGGTGCCGTCGGCGCGGAGCCCGGTGATCTCGAGGCGATGGTCAAGCACAACGGCGTCCTCCGTAGCGAGGTAGCGGGCGAGCCCGCGCCGATGACGCTCGCGCAGCTCCGGCGGGATGATCAGCTCGGCCATGTCCCGGCCCACCGCATCGGCGGCCGAGTGGCCGAACGTCCGCTCCGCCGCGGGGTTGAAGTCCACCACGCAGCCCTCGTGATCCATCGTCACGACGCAGTCGAGCGCGGCATCGAGCATCGCGCGGTGGCGCGCCTCCTTGGCGCGAAGCGCCTCGGTGTCGCGGCGGCGCTCGACCGCCTGGCCGATCTGATCGCCGATCGCGGACATGGTCCTCAGCAGGTCCGGGTCCAGGCGCCGCGGCTCGCCGGTGAAGAACTCGATCACCCCGAGCACTCCCCTCGCGCTCCGGATCGGGAAGCAGAACGCCGCATGGAGGCCCGCCCGGCGCGCCGCGGACGCACGCGGGAAGTTGTCGTCCGCCAGCACGTCGGGGATCCAGGCCGGCTCGCCGCTCTCCCACACGCGCCCGGGCAGTCCTTCGCCGGCCGCGAGCGAGATCTCCCGGCTGGCGGCCTCGAACTCCTCCGCCGGGATTCCGAACGCGTGCCAGGTTTCAACGCAGGTGAGAGCCTCCGGCCGGTCCGGCGCGGGCTCCCAGACCGCGCCCAGTCGCCAGCCGAGGCTCTCGCCGACCGCGCTCAGCGCGCGCGACAGCGCGTCGCCTGGGTCGGCCGTCTGCGCCAGACTCCGCGCCACGGCCTGCTCCGTCCGTGGAAGGGAGACCATCGCCGCGACGATCATCCCGCGTCGCGCGGAGCTTCGCTAGGGCAGGAGCGCCGCGATCGCTTCACCGGACAGGGCCGCCTTGGGAACGAAGCCGCGCGCGCCGCAGCTCGTGACCCGGTCGCCGAAGTCCGTCGCGTCGTGGGTCGAGGTGAGGACGACGGCCGGGGCGCCGGGCTCGCGCGTGAGCTGCTCCGCCACGGCGAGGCCGCTCATGTCCGGCAGGCCGACGTCGAGCAGCACCACCGTCGGCCGGTGCCGCGTGGCGGCCGCGAGCGCCGATGCACCGTCGGCGGCCTCCGCCACGACCGTGAACCCGTCGGCCTCCAGCCGCCGGCGGGCGCGCTCGCGAAAGCGCGCGTTGTCGTCCACGATCAGGACCGCGACCGGCATGGCGGCATCATCGTGCACCGGCCTGTGCCGGCACGATCGGGTTAGCCGCCAGACGGGGTTCGGTTCTCCGCCAGGGCGGGGGCGAATATCACGCCGAGCTGGTTCTCGGTGAGGTCTCCGGTGGCGCTGAGGAGGAGGTTGGAGGTGATCAGGCCGGTGGCGCCCTCGAGGTGCCCCGCACCGCCCTCGATTCTCCAGACGACGGTTCCCTGCCGCAGATCCGGGTCCGCGCTCGGCGCGAGCCGGCCGCGGCCCCGGATCTGCAGGGTGTTGCCCAGGGCGAACACGATCGTGCCCGCCTCGTCGAAGCGCCGTTCGTCCTGGAACGCCAGCCTCGACTCCAGGAGCGCCTCCTCGTCCTCGGGCGCCCATACGAAGCGCCCGGTGGGACCGTCGGCGGTCAGGCTCGTGACGAGCGCGCCGCCCGGGGCGCGCGCCTGCTTGCGCAGGTCTCCGTCGAGCCTTTCAACCTGGCCTCGAAACTGGAGCGAGTAGGTGATCGGCTTCACCGCACTCCTCAGAGGACGATCTCGATCGACCGCTTCGTGTCGGTGCCGCTCGCCACGCGGGCACGGTCCATGCCGCGGCCGCCGTTCAGTAGATCGCGTCCGCGGCCGCCGCGGAGAAGGTCGGCGCCAGGGCCGCCTCTCAGCACGTCGTTCCCGGCGCGGCCGATCAGCCGGTCCTTGCCGCCGAGGCCACAGATCACGTCGCGGCCGCGCGTGCCGACCAGGAGGTCGTTACCGCGAGTGCCGCGGATGGTGCAGTCGCCGCGCGGCTGCGACGTAGAGCCAGGACCTCCGCCGCCCGCGGGACCACCGCCGCCCGTGGCGGGGTCGGCGGTGAACTCGGCGGTGACGCTCTTGGCGCCACTCGTAGTGACCGTGCACGCGGGAGCCACGCCCGAGCACGCCCCGGACCAGCCGGCGAAGCTCGATCCTGCAGCCGGACTGGCGGACAGGGTGACCTGTGCGTCCTTCACGTAGGCCTGGGCACAGTCGCCGGGGCAGGCGATTCCCGGCGCGGTGACGGTGCCGGCGCCGGTCCCGGAGACGGAGACCGTGAGCGCGGAGGGCTTCAGGATCGTGAGCTTCTCGAAGCGGGCGATGGCCGTCCTCGTCGCGTTGTAGAAGCGGGGGATCGAGCAGTTGGGGCTGGTGCCCGTGAAGAGGCAGGCGCCGCCCCAGCCGGCAAAGATCGAGCCCGGGTCCGCCGTCGCGTGCAGCCCGGCGGGCGCATAGACGACGTCGTAGAAGTCCTCCATGTCGGCCCAGCACACGCCGGGGCAGTTGATCCCCTCCTGGCCCGTCACGCGGCCGCTTCCGCCGCCCTGGAGGTCCACTTGGACGATCGACTGGGCATTTGCCTGCGTCGCCGCCGCGAGGGCGAGGACGAGCGCCACCAGACAGGCGGCAAGTGTTCTGTGTCGGTATGAGTTCATGACGCGCAGCCTGCAGCGATGGCGCCCCTGATCGCGCCGGGGAGATCCCTAATCCGATCGTTGTCCGGGCCGCTGGGGCGGGTTACGGTTGACGTGTGCTGATCGGCCGTGAGAGCGAGTGCGCTCGCCTCGACGAGCTGCTCGATCGCGCGCGAATGGGCAGAAGCGGAGCGCTCGTGATCCGGGGCGAGGCCGGCATCGGGAAGACCGCCCTCCTCGACTACGCGGCCGCGCGCGCGGAGGACATGACGGTCGTGCGGGGCCTCGGCGTGGAGTCGGAGGCGCAGCTCGAGTTCTCGGGACTGCTCGAGGTCTGCTGGCCGATGCGGGACACGCTGGACGAGCTGCCCGAGCATCAGGCCGACGTGCTTCGCTCCGCGCTCGGCATCGGCCCGGGCGAGGAACAGGACCGCTTCTCGGTGGGGGCCGCCACGCTGAGCCTGTTGGCGGCCTCCGCCGAGGGCAATCCGGTCTGCGTGCTCGTGGACGATGCGCAGTGGCTCGATCCGGCCTCCCAGGAGGCGCTGATCTTCGCGGCGAAGCGCCTTCAGGCGGACCGCGCGGCACTCCTGTTCGGCGCCCGCGACGGCGAGGAGCGGCCGTTCGAGGCGCCCGGCATCGACTCGATCTCCCTGTCCGGTCTGCCGCGCGACGCCGCGGCGCAGCTGCTGGGTCGAGCGGACGCGACGGAGCTCGCGCCGGCGGTGGCCGACCGGCTCTACGAGGCCACGCACGGCAACCCCCTGGCGCTGCTGGAGCTGCCGGGGCTGCTCTCGGAGGAACAGCTCGCCGGGACGCAGGCACTGAGCGACCCGCTTCCCACCGGGTCCACGGTGGAGCGCGCCTTCACGCGGCGCACCGAGGCCCTTCCGGAGGGCTCCCAGGCGGCCCTGCTCGTGGCCGCGGTGAGCAGCTCGAGCGAGGCCGAGGTGGTCGTGGCCGGGCTGGCGGGCCTCGGCCTGCCGCCGGAGGCGCTCGAGCCCGCGGAGGATGCGGGCCTGATCCGCGTGGTCGACGGCCGCCTTGAGTTCCGGCACCCGCTCGTGCGCTCAGCGGTCTTCCACGGGGCGCCGGCTTCCGATCGCCGCGGTGCGCACCGGGCGCTCGCGGAGGGTCTTGCGGGGTCGGCGCAGCTCGAGGCCCGCGCGTGGCACCTCGCGGGCGCGGCGCTCGGCCCGGACCAGGAGGCGGCCGACGCGCTGGCGCAGGCCGCGGAGCATGCGCGCCGGCGAGGCGGTTACGCCGCGGCTGCCGCCGCCCTCGAACGCGCCGCTCGGCTCAGCCCGGACCCGAAGGTCTGCATCGAGCGGCTCGCCGCGGCGGCGGACGCCGCCTGGCGGGCGGGACGCACCGAGATGGCGTCGGATCTCGTCCGGGAGGCGCTCGCGGGCGCCACCGACACGGCGCTGCGGGCCCAGGCGCTCCGCCTTCAGGGCTCGATCGAGTTCTTCGCGGGCAACAGCGACGAGGCCGCCGCGGCCATCCTCGAGGCTGTCGAGCTGCTCGAGGGAACCGACCCGAGCGCAGCGGTCGCGGCAGCGGCCGATGCGGTCAACGCGCTCGTCCGCGTGCGGCAACGGGATCGCGCCCTCGAGACCGCCGAGAGGGCCAGGTCGCTCGTTCCCGAGGACGGTGGCGAGGCGGACGCCGAGGCGACGATCGCACTCGGGTACGCCCTCTGCTTCGCGGGCCGCTACGGCGATGCGGAGCCGCATCTCCGCCGCGCCGTCGAGCTCGCCAACGTGAAGGCCACGGTCCCCAGCTTCCTTCAGGTCGGTCGGCTCTCCGCGGCCCTCGGTTGGCTGGGTCGCCATGACGAGGCGCACGGTTATCTCGCAGCGACGGTCGCCGCCGCGCGCGCGACGGGTGCCGTCGGATCGCTCGCGCCGCTGCTCGCCGGCTCGGCCTGGCAGGGGCTTCACGCGAGCCGCTTCAACGAGACCTACGCCGACGCGAGCGAGTCGCTCTCGCTGGCGGAGGAATTCGACCTCCCGGCGACTGCTGCTCAGGCGCTCGGCGTCCTCACCTGGGTGAGCGCGCTACGGGGTGATGAGTCTCGCTGCCGGGAGTACGGGGAGGAGACGCAGCGGCGCGCGGCGGAGCTTGGGTTCAAGCTCTACGGGCTGCTGGCCAGTCTCTGCTTCGGACTGCTCGACCTCGGCTGCGGCCGGGTGGAGCAGGCCATCGGCGAGATCCAAACGGTGGCCCGGCACGCGGACGAGCGGGCACTCTTCATTCCGGGGGTGTCCCCGCAGCTCGAGCTCGCCGAGGCGAACATACGGGGAGGGCAAGCAGCGGAAGCCGAGGCGATCCTCGCGACGTTCGACGAGTCCCAGCTTTCGACGGTTCCTCTGTTCGGAGCGCAGGCAGAGCGCTGCCGCGGCCTGCTCGCGGAGGCCGACGACTTCGAGGCCCACTTCGTCTCGGCACTGGGCCTCCACGAGCACGCGCAGAGCCCGTTCGCGCTCGCCCGCACCCGGCTCTGCTACGGAGAGCGCCTGCGCCGCGCCGGGCGGCGCGTGGAGGCGCGCGAGCAGCTCCGCGCCGCGCTCGAGACCTTCGACCGCGTCGGCGCGGCGCCCTGGTCTGAGCGAGTCGGCACGGAGCTGCGTGCGAGCGGCGAGACCCTCCGCCGGCGCGAGTCGCACGAGGCGGAGGAGCTCACCCCTCAGGAACTTCAGATCGCACTTCAGGTCTCCGAGGGCAAGACCAACAAGGAGGTCGGCGCCGCCCTGTTCCTGAGCCACAAGACGATCGAGTTCCACCTCAGCCGGATCTACCGCAAGCTCGACATCCACTCGCGCGCCGAGCTGATCCGGCTCTATGCGAGCGACCCGGCACTCACCAGCGGCGCTGCAGGTTGAACCGGCCCACGCCGCGGCAGTCCTCGCCGTAGGTCGCCAAGGCGCCGCCGATCGTCGACGACTTGCTCAGGGTGCCGTGGAAGTAGGCCCCGTCCGCCCGGAAGGCGAAGCTGCCGCGCCGTGACACGCGCGGGCCACGCCCGAGGCGCCAGCTCTGGATCACGCGCACGTCGCGGATCGCGAGCAGGGCCGGACAGTTCATTCGCACGGTGGCCACGACGGACGCGATCCGTCCCTCGTACTCCACGATCACCATCTTCGACTTGTATGTGACGGGAGCGCCCCCGGGATAGACGGGTGGGAACACGTGCGTCATGTTGCCGCGCCAAGTGCCGGTCTTCGGGATAGCCGCATCGGCGGCCGGCGCGGCCGCGGCGGCGGTCGCGACCAGTGTGGCGGCGAGGGCGAGGCGGGTGGCGGTCTTGCGCATTTGGCACTCCTATTGGTCGGTGTCGGGAGTGCGGCGATTCTGCGGGCGGAGGACCGGCCGTCGCGCCGGGGATGTCCCTAATGTCTCGGCATGGCGGACCTCGAGCTCAGACGAACGGCGCACGACCGGCGGCTCCACGCCCTCGAGGGAGTGGGCACGCTGCGGCTTGAGGGCCTGGGCGGGCGCACGGCAACGGCCGAGGCCGGCGGGGAGAGCTGGCACATCACGCGCCGCGGCTTCTGGCGGCGGGCCGTGCACGCCACGGATCGCGCCGACACCGTGGTGGGCGAGTTCGAGCCGCGCGGCCTGCGCCGTGGCGGGGCGGTGCGCTG
This sequence comes from uncultured Thermoleophilaceae bacterium, assembly GCA_963771715.1. GTDB lineage: Bacteria > Actinomycetota > Thermoleophilia > Solirubrobacterales > Thermoleophilaceae > JACVRW01. The sequence goes on along the minus strand of CAVYUQ010000014.1, from coordinate 189,253 downwards.
GGCGAGCGCGAGCTGGCCGTGCTCGACGGCAAGGGCTGGGGCCGGCGGCCGGTGGCCCCGAGCGTCGACGACGCCGGTGCGGTCGAGCCTGGCCTGCTCCTGTTCGCAGCGTTCGTGGTCCGCGGGCTCGCCTCCGACGCGACCGCTTCTTCTGCCGCCTCCGGGGGTTAGTGCGGTGGATGTTCCGTCTGACTGGTCCGCTCGCAGTGCTCGTCGCACTGCTGGTCGCCGCCGCGCCGGCTTACGCGACCTTCCCCGGTAAAAACGGCGGGATCGCTTACGCCCAGCTCACTACGAGCGGGGACCTCGACTCGATGATCACCGATCGCGCACGCCTCCTCGTGGCGCTGCCGCCGTTCGGGAGCGACCGGCATCGGACCCTGGTGGACTGCGGGCCCAACTGCCCCGGCACGAGCTACCGCTCGCCGTCCTATTCGCCGGACGGTCAGACGATCGTCTTCGATGCCGGTGCGCGACTCGCCCTGATCGATGCGGACGGCGGCGAGGTGACCTTGCTGCCCGCCGTAACGGCGGACGACGGCGATCCCTGCTTCTCACACGACGGAAAGCGGATCGCGTTCACCGGCGTGAACGACCACGGTGGGACGGACCTGTACACCCGCCGGCTCGAGGGCGGCGGAGCGCGCCTGATCATCCGCGACGCCGGCGAGCCCACATGGTCGTCGCGCGACCGGCTCGCTTACGTGCGCAGCGGGAACGTGTACAGCGCGCGGCCGAACGGCGGCGATCGCCGCTGGGTGACCTCCGGCGTCTCGCCGGACTGGTCGCCGAACGGCCGCCGCCTCGCGCTCGTGCGCCCGCTGCCGGCGCTCACCTTCGACGGTCCGACGGGGCGCATGTACACGGTCACCGCGAGCGGCCGCGAGCTCCGCCGCGTCGGGCGCCGGAGGGACGTCTCCCATCCCGTCTGGTCTCCCGACGGCCGCTGGCTCGCGTACGACGGCTTCGACCTCGGCGTCTACGTGAGGCGCCTGGGCAGCGGGGCGGCGCCGCGCGAGGTGGCGCCCACCCAGTTCAGCGGCGAGAGCGGCTCCGTCAGCTCGTTCAGCCCCGCGTGGCGGCCGCGCTAGCCGGGCGTGAGCACCGAGAGCACGTTCCCGGCCGGGTCCTTGAACCAGGCGATGTCGGGGCCGTTCCCGCGGGCGATGCCCTTCTCGTCCTGGTCGAAGCCGTCGTAGCGCTCGAACTGCACGCCGCGCGCGCTCAGCTCGTCGACGGCCGCCTCGACGTCGTCGACCGGGAAGTTGAGGATCGTGTACGTGGCCGGCTCGAAGTCGGGCTTCGGATAGATCATCACGGGGCGGTCGCCGGCGAGTTGGAGCGTCAGCAGGCCGGGTTCCTCCATCAGCTCGACGTTGAGCCCGAGCGTCTCGCCGTAGAACCTGCGTGCCTCGTCGATGTCCGGCACCGCGAAGCCGCTGAATGCCTTGCTGTCAGCCAGCATGAACTGCCTCCTCGTATTCGTCGTGTCGCCGCGGCCAGTCGTCGAGCTCCTCGCGAGCGGGCCGCCCCCTGGGCGTCCGGTCGAGCAGCTGCCAGCTGCTGCAGAGCACGTCGGTGCCGCGGTCGTAGGTGGAGTAGGTGTGATGGACCGTCCCGTCCTCCAGGGCGAAGGCGCTGAGGCCGTGCAGCTCCATGCCGTCGAGGGGGAAGCCGCTGTACTCGGCGAAGTCCCGGTTGAAGGGGCCTGGAGAGGACACCCAAGGGAAGCTCCAGCCCATGCGGTCGCGGTAGGCGAGCAGCCGCTCCAGTGGAGCGCGCGAGACTGCGACGAAGCTCACGTCCTGGTTCTCGAGGTGGATCACCGCGCCGGCGAGGCTGTCCGCGGTGAACGAGCAGCCCGAACAGGCGGCGTCGTCGTCCGGGCCGAACATCAGGTGGTAGACGAGCAGCTGCGAGCGGCCGTCGAACAGGTCGGCGAGCCCGCGCGCGCCGTCGGGCGTCTCGAACTCGTACGTCCTCCTCGACCGGCACCCAGGGCAGCTCGCGCCGCTCCCGCGCGAGCTCGTCGCCGCGGCGGGTCAGCTCCTTCTCCTTGTCGAGCAGCTCGCGGCGAGCCGCGATCCACTCCTCGCGCGTTCCGATCATCGGGACTCCTCCAGTCGGTCGGGCAGGCCGAAGCGCTCAAAGCTCGCGTACAGCCGGTTCGGGTCGATGGGCTCGTCCACCCAGCGCCCGTAGGACTGGGTGGCGGGAAGGTCGGTGGCGCGCACGACGAACGCCACGACGTCGCTGATCTGCTCGCCGCGGAACGTCAGCACGTTCAGCGCGAAGGGGAGGTAGGCGCGCTCGTCGTCGTCCCACGCGTAGAACGCCAGCGCCGGCTGGCCGTTCGCCGTGGTGCGGATCGGGCGCCAGCGCCAGGCGCCGGACAGCGGCCAGCCCTCGAGGAACGTGCCGATCTCGTCGGTGCCGCCGAACCAGGTGGCGAGCGGCGGCATCGCGAAGGTGGCGTCCTCGGCCAGCATCGAGACCACGGTCTCGAAGTCGTTCTGCTCCCACGCCTCGACGTAGCGGTCCACGATCTCGCTGAGCTCGTCGTCGCCGAGCGCGCGCAGGGTGGCCTGCTGGCTTTGCTCGGGCATGCGCTCTTCGGCCGTCTTGCGTGCCCGCTGGAGGGCGCTGTTCACTGAGGCGACGGAGGTCTCGAGCGAGTCGGCCACCTCCTGCGCGGAGAAGCCGAGCACCTCGCGCAGGATCAGCACGGCGCGCTGGTTCGGGGGAAGCAGCTGGAGCGCCGCGATGAAGGCTAGCTCGACGCTCTCGCGCTGCTCGTAGCGCGCTTCCGGGGACGCGAAACCGTCCTCGACGCCGAGGGTCTCGTCCGGGTAGGGCTCCACCCACACCGATTCCACAACCGGTTCGCCGGGACCGCCGTGCGGGTCCGCCGCGGGGCCGTAGTCGACCGGGAGCACGCGCTTGGGGCGGCGCGCGATCTGGTTCAGGCAGGTGTTCGTGGCGATCGTGTAGAGCCAGGACCGCAGCGAGCTGCGCCCCTCGAACTTGGCGAGCCCTCGCCACGCGCGCAGCGACGCGTCCTGGAGCGCGTCCTCGGCGTCGTGCACGGAGCCGAGCATGCGATAGCAGTGCGCATGCAGCTCTCCCTGATAGGGCTCGAGCAGGCTCCGGTAGGCGCTCTCGTCGCCGCCGCGGGCGGCCTCGAGCAGCTCTTGTTCCTGGGCGGTGGATGGGGAAGCCATGCCTCGCCAGGTTAGACACGCGGAGCCGTCCAAACTCATCGGCCCGATGAGTTTGGGGACCGGTGCGGGTCATATAGACACCGATGAAGCCAGTGGTTCACCTGGAGCTGCACACCGGGAGCCTCGAGTGTGCGCGCGCCTTCTACGCGGAGCTGTTCGGCTGGAAGGAGGAGCGCATCGACGCGGGGCCCCGCTCCTACCTCGCGCTCGAGCTCGGCGGCGGGCTCGGCGGCGGGATCGTGCAGTGCGCAACCGAGCGCGCGCTGTGGCTGCCCTACGTGCAGGTCGCGGAGATCGGCGCGGCCACGGATGCGGCGCGCGCCTCCGGCGCCCGGGTGCTGCTCGAGCCGCGCGAGGGGCCGACCGGCTGGCGCAGCGTCGTGGCCACCCCGGCGGCCGGCGAGGTCGCGCTCTGGCAGCCGAAGCGCTGAGCTACGCCAGCCGGCCGGCCACCCAGCTTTGGAACTCGCCGATCAGTTCCTCGCTCGGCAGCATCAGTCGGCCGTGCTCGAATGCGCCGGAGCGCATGCCTCGCTGCACGGATTCCACGAGCTCCCGGTCCTCAGCGCCCACCTGGCTGTCGAGCCCGAAGAAGTCCCCGAGCCAGTCCGGGTCGGGCTCGGGCGCGAAGAAGTAGTCGAGGAAACCCTCGGTGACTCCCGTCTCGACCGGCACCAGTCGTCCGATCGAGAGGTTCGCGTGCCCCGGCCAGATGTTCACCTTTGTGCCCGGCCAGATCAGGTGGAACTGGCCTTCGGCGCTGCCGTCGCGCGTGGGGGCGTAGTGGCTCGCGAATGTCGCGTGGCGCTCGAGACGGTATGAGTCGGGCGCCACGTCGATCAGCTCGGTGAACCCGGGATGGGCGACTGCGCAGTGGTAGCACTCGAGGTAGTTCTCCACGGCGACCTTCCAGTTCGTCTGCAGCGAGTAGGAGCCGCGGCTGTGGAACTCCAGCTCGTCTACGTCAACGCCACCCCGGGCGACGATCTCGGGCAGCGGGCCGAGTGTGTCGGCGAGCGGTGGCGCCGCGGCATCGGCGTTCACGAAGATGAACGGACCCCAGGTGCCCACCTGCGCTGCGCGGAGGCCGAGCGGCTCGCGGTCGAAGTCTGGGTCCGCCTCGGCGCGAGGCGCGGCGCGTAAAGCGCCGTCGAGCCCGTAGGTCCACGCGTGGTACGGGCACTGAAGCGTCGTGCAGCTGCCGGAGCCGGCCATCACCTCCGAGCCGCGGTGCCTGCACACGTTCACGAACGCGTGCAAGTGACCCTCGCGGTCGCGCACCACCACGAGCGGCACCTTGCCCGCTCGCAGGGTGAAGTACGAGCCCGGCTCGGCGAGCTGTCCGAGGTGCCCCGCGTAGAGCCAGCTGTGCTCGAAGAGCCGTTCGCGCTCGCGAGCGAACACCTCAGCGTCGGTGTACCAGCTGTACGGCAGCGTCTCCGTCAACGGGCGCAGCCTAACCGCGCGGCGTTCAGCGAGCCTGGTGCTCGGCCGCGGCCTCCTCCTGACGGCGACTGCGCCGCGTCAGGGCGAGGCGCAGCGCGACGATGCTGCCGATCGCGCCAACTTTGAGCATCGCGTATGCGGGCCTCCGGGCGTGAGCGGGTGGATCGCTGCGGGATGGAACACGGCAACGCTCGGGTAGCTTGGGGATATACGGACGCAAGATCCGGGTATCGCTCGCGTTATAGGGAGCCGACGTCTACACCGGGGGGAGTTGTCCTTCATGTCGCGCAAGTTGGTGTTGCTGGCCGTGATCGCGTTCGTTTTCGCCTTTCCGGGCACCGCGTCCGCGGGTCATGGTCTGAAGGCCTGGCTCAAGGCGTACTACGACCATCCGATGCCGGCCTTTGCGCCGACCGCTCCGCCGTCGCCAGTCTTCAGCTCGGGCGGCCAGGGGGCGAACTGGGAGCTCCTGGGCTCGATCCCCACGGGCAACCCACACACCGACATCGACTACTTCACGCAGGGCGGTGAGACCTTCGCTTCGGTCGGCACGCTCGCGATGGGCCCCAACGGCGGTGGCCAGTCGATCGTGCAGCTCACCCAGGGCGGGCAGGTCACGTCGTCGTCGCCGAAGTTCGTGGCCGGCCATCCATCGGCCACCTGTCCGAGCAACCCGCAGTCTGCGCTGGGTCTTCAGCACGACGTCGAGGCGACCCCGAAGGGTGGCACGATCCTGAACGCGACAAACCCGGCAGCCGTGAAGATGGACGCGCAGCTGCTCGTCGACGCGACCGACCAGCGGGGACGCTGCCACGACTCGAGCGGGTTCGGCACCGAGACGCAGCCGCGTGGCGGCCTCGAGCTGGTGGACGTGACCACGGTGTCGAAGCCGAAGGAGATCGGGCTCACCAGCCACACCGGTGAGTCGCACACCGTGAACGTGGATCCGAAGCGCCCGCACATCGCGTACTCGGTCACGTCCGACAGCGTCAGCGTCGATGCCAACGGCAACCGCACGAACGAGAATCCGGCCAGCAGCCAGCGCTTCAACCTCGACGGCTTCGAGGTCGTCGACATGTCCTCGTGCATGTACTTCCCGGCGGGTACGACCATCGCCGAGAAGCGGCTCGCGTGCCGGCCGGTGGTCTACCGCTACCGCTGGCCGAGCGCCGACATCGCGCTCGGACACACGAACACGGACGCGATCTACGGCTGCCACGAGCTCGAGGTCTACGCCAACGACCGGCTCACATGCGGCAGCGGCGCCGCCCTGCTCGTGTTCGACATGAGCGGCGCGTTCGACAACCGCGGCACGAAGACGCCGCTCGACGACAAGCCCCGCGGCACGCCGCTGTCGTGCCGCGTGCGTGGCAGCCTGTCCACCGCCCCGTTCACGACCGGCGCGATGGTTACCGACTGCCTGGACGGCACCGGTGAGGGCACCGAGGACCTGAACATCCCGAACTGGCTCGCCTCCGGCGCGCCGTCGCTAGCGGGCGTTCGGTATCTCGGCAGCGTCCACCACCAGGGCCGCAACGCAACCGGCGAGATCCAGTATCCGTCGACCGAGGACGTTGACTTCGACCACGAGGCCGAGCTGACCGCGTCGGGCCGCTACCTGCTCGCCACCGACGAGCGCGGCGGCGGCGTGCTGCCTCCGGGTGCCACCTGCGCGCCGGGCGTGGACAACCCGCACGGCAACGGGGGCGTGCACGCGTACGACGTCTCGAAGCTCCAGACCACGATGCCGAGCTCGCCCGAGGAGGCCTGGGAGCCCTACGCCCGGACGTCGAGCGGCGAGAAGGCGATCTACCGAGCGCAGGTACGGACTAAGGCGCAGGCCACCGTCTGCACCGCCCACGTGATGCACCAGATCCCGGGTCAGAACCGGATCTTCATGGCCTGGTACTCGCAGGGCACGCAGGTGATCGACTTCACCGAGAACCGCGACGGCACGCTCGACTTCAAGGAGGCGGGCTGGTTCATCCCGGCGAACTCGAACGAGTGGGTCTCCGCGATCTTCAAGGTGCAGCCGAACAAGAACGGCACGTTCACCTACTACGGAGCCACGGGCGACTTCAGCCTCGGCGAGGCCGGCCGCAACACGATCGACGTCTACAAGGTCACGCTGCCGGCGCCCCCGAAGCCGCGCGGGAGGTAGCCCGCGCGGCCGGAGCCAGCCGGTAGGCCGCGGCGTCGAAGCGGCGCGTGCGGCGGCGGAACTCGAAGGTGAAGCCGGGCCACTGGATCGAGTTGCGGCCGTTGCGGTCGAAGTACCAGCTGCCGCAGCCGCCGGTGTTCCAGACGGTCTGTGACAGGCGCTCCTGGAGCTCCTCGTTGTAGGCGGCCTGGGCCTCGGGGCGCACGTCGAACTCGGCGGCGCCGCGCAGCTGCATCGTGCGCAGTGCGTCCATGGCGTACGCGATCTGCGACTCGAGCATGTAGACGATCGAGCTGTGGCCCAGGTTCAGGTTCGGGCCGTAGAGGAACAGCAGGTTCGGGAAGCCCGCGACCGTGGTGCCGAGGTAGGCCTCGGGGCTGCCGTTCCAGACCTCGGCCAGCGAGCTGCCCTCGCGGCCGCGGATGCGGTCGGCGATCGGTAGCTCCGCGGGCTTGAACCCCGTGGCGAAGATCAGCGTGTCGATCTCACGCTCGACGCCGTCGCCATCGACGATCGAGTGCTCGCGCACCTCCTCCACGCCGGAGCTCACGATGTCCACGTTGGGCTCCTGGATGGCCGGATACCACTTGCTCGAGAGGATGATGCGCTTGCAGAAGACCTCGTACTCCGGCGTCAGCCGCCTGCGCAGCTCGGGATCCGGCACCTGCCGGCGCAGGTGGAGCCGCGCGTTCAGCTCCGGGGCCTTCAGAAAGCGCCTGTCGCGGGTGATGCCGACCGCCAGGCTCTCGCGAAGCGTGTAGACGAGGCCCCGCGACAGTTTCTGAAGCGGGGGCACGCGGCGGTAGAGCTCGCGCATGCCCCGCGCGACCGCATGGTCGGTGTGGGGGATCACCCACGGCGGCGTCCGCTGGAAGAGATGGAGCTTCGCCACCCGCGGCTGGATCTCGGGCACCACCTGCACGCCCGTGGCGCCCGAGCCGAGCAGGGCGACGCGCTTGCCGGTCAGGTCATCCGAGTGGTCCCACTCGGCGGTGTGGAAGGCGTTGCCGCGGAAGCGCTCGAGCCCGGGAAGCGCCGGGCTCGACGGCTCGCTGAGGAGCCCCGGGGCGGCCACGAGCACGCGCGCCGCGAGCGGGCCGCTCGCCGTCTCGAGCTCCCAGCGCTGCTCGTCCGCGACCCAGGTGGCCTCGAGCAGCTCGGAGTTCAGCCGAGTGTGCGGCGGGATCCCGAAGCGCTCCGCACAGTCGTGCAGGTACTCGAGGATCTGGTCGCGCATCGGATATGCGCGATCCCAGTTCGGGTTGGGCGCGAACGAGAACGAGTAGAGGTTCGACGGGATGTCGCACTGGCAGCCGGGGTAGCTGTTCGCCCACCATGTCCCGCCCACGTCGTCCCCGCGCTCGATGCAGGACGAAGTCGTGCATGCCCGCCTGCTTCATCCGGATCGCCATCCCGAGTCCGCCGAAGCCGGCGCCCACGATCGCGACCTCGTACACGTGCGTCTCGTTCACCGGCGGAACGCTATCCGAGCGGTCTATCGTGGGCGCCATGAGCGACTCGAACGTCGAGGTCGTGCGCAGGCTGTTCGAGCTCTACGAGAGCGGCGGCATGGATGCCGCGCTCGAGGTGCTGGACGAAGAGCTCGTGATCGTGATCCGTCCCGAGCTCTCCGCCGAGCCGGACACCTACCACGGCCACGACGGCGCGCTCCGCTATTTCGCGGGCTTCGACGGCATGCTCGAGGCGATCAGCTACGAGGCGTTCGAGCTGATCCCGGAGGGCGAGCACGTGCTGAGCCGGAGCCGTCTCGCCGGGCGCGGCGTCTCGAGCGGGCTCGACGTGGAGCTCGAGACGGTCGTCGTCCACACCGTGGTCGACGGCAAGGTCACGCGGATCGAACCGTTCCTGGACCTCGAGTCGGCGAGGCAGTCGCTGCGCTAGCCGGACTCGGGCCACCAGCCCGGGTGCATCTCGGCGTCCTGGTTGTCCGTGTTGGGCGCGCCGAACGCGAGGATCTCCGCACCGTCCGAACCCCCCTCCATGGCATGCATCGTGCCGACGGGAATGCGGACGGCGTCCCACTCGCCGAGCTCGACGACGTCGTCGCCGATGGCCACGCGCGCGCTCCCCGTGACCACCACATAGATCTCCTCCTGCTCGGAGTGGGTGTGGCCGAACGGGGTGCGGTAGCCGGGCCCGAGGCGGAAGTTGCTCAGGCCCGAGTTCTCGAGCTCGAGGTTCTTCCTCGCGAAGTGGGCCTCGATCCCCTCCATGCCGAACTGCGGCGCCATGTCCTCGACGTCGGACTTCAGGTTCACGCGCGTGTACGCGGCCATCGCTCAGGTCTCCGCGCGCTGCTTCAGGCCCTCGGCGGCGTCGCCGATCAGGAAGTCGCGCACCTTCGACTCGGCCGGCCCGCGCAGGAGCAGCCCGAGCATGCGCCCGGGGTCGGCCTCGAGCGCGTACGTGGCCCGCGTCCGGCCGTCGCCGAGATCCTCGAACGTCCACGATCCGGTGAGCGACTTCGTCTCTCCCTTCTCCTGGACCCAGCGGATCGACGTCGGCTTCTCGTAGGAGAAGCGCAGAGTGGAGCGAACCGTCTTCACCTTCGCGTCCGACTCGGTCTCGACCAGCGTGGCGCGTTTCTCGCCGTCGCGCTCGAGGACCTCCACGTCCTTGAGCGAGCCCTGCCACTCGGGCGCGTTGGCGATATCGGAGGCGATCTCGTAGCAGCGCTCAATCGGGGCATTGATCTCGACGGAGCGCTCACCGCTGATGTTTCCCATGGCCCGGCAGACTATGCGGCGAAGCTGCGTGGCGCCAGCGTGTCGCGCCGCGCCACGAGCAGCGCGGCTCCGGCCGCCGAAACAGCCACCGCTGCGAGGACCGCCGCCGACCACGAGTGCGACTCGACGAGGGCGCCGCCCACGCCCGCTCCGAGCGCGACGCCGGCCACGAGCGCCGTGAGCGGCCAGGTGAATGCCTCGGTGGCCGTGCCCGGCGGGGCCACTCGCTCGACGAGCTGGTTGCGCGAGGCGATCAACGGCGCGATCGGCAGCCCCATGATCACCACGAGCAGCGCCATGGTGAGCGGCGAGCTCGCGGCGAACAGCACCGCCGTCGCGATCGGAAGCACGCACGCGAGCCGGAGGTGGACGGCGGCGAGCGGCGAGCGCGGCGGGCGCGCGCCGTAGACGAGGCCGGCGACCGCGCTGGCGCTGGCCCATACGGCGAGCAGCACGCCGCCCAGCTCCCGCTGGCCCTCCTCGGCGCTGAACGCGGGCAGCACCACCTCGATCGCCCCGAACGCGAAGCCCGCGGGCAGGCTGGCGAGCACGAGGGTGCGGAGACCTGGGGCCGCGAGGGCCCCGAGTCCGAAGCGGCGCGAGCCCGCCCGCGGCGCCTCCGGGCGGCCGCGTCCGCGCAGCCCGACGAGCAGCATGAAGGTCCCGCCGAGCACGCAGGCAGCCGAGACGGCCAGAGCGTACTCGGGCCCCACGGTGGCCACGACGACCGTCGTGAGCAGCGGTCCGACCACGAAGATCAGCTCGATCAGCACGGAGTCGAGCGCGTAGGCGCTCGGGATCAGCTCGGGCTGCCCGGAGAGCAGCAGCGGCCAGCGCGACCGCAGCACCGACGACACCGGCGGGATCGCCGCCCCGGTCGCGAACGCGGCGGAGGCCAGCACGGCGGGCGGGGCATCGGCGGCTCCGAGCGCCCAGACCACGAGCAGCCCGCCCGCGTGCACGAAGGCGAGCGGCAGCAGAGCCCGCTCGCCGCGCCAGTCGATCAGCCTGCCCTGGAGCGGAGCACCCGCCGCGCTGCCCAGCGCGAGCGCGCCCGCGCAGGCTCCGGCGGCGGCAAAGGAGCCACTCACCTCCTGCACGTAGAGCAGGATCGCTAGGCCGGTGATGCCGATCGGAAGGCGACCCACGGCCGTCGCCGCGACGATCGTCGCGACCCCGGGCATGCGCAGAATGCGCGCGTAGACGGCCATTGTGTGAGCATTGCAGCCCGATGGAACCGGATGCCGTGGAGATCCGCGTAGTCGGCTGTCTGATCGAGAAGCAGCGCACGACGCCAGACGTCTATCCGCTCACGCTCAACGCGCTGCGGCTCGCGTGCAACCAGTCCACGAACCGCGACCCGGTGGTGGAGTACGACGAGAACACGATCCGGAGCGCGATCGACCGCCTCGTCCACCGCAAGTGGGCCACGCTCGCGAGCTGGTCCAACCGGCGCTCGATGAAGTACCGCCATACGCTGGATGCCGCCCTTGGCCTCGACGACGGCGAAGCTCGCCGTCCTCGACGTGCTGATGCTCCGCGGCGCGCAGACCCCTGGCGAGCTGAAGGCGCGCACCGAGCGTCTGCATCGCTTCGCCGACATGGAGGATCTGGGCGGCACGCTCGAGCGGCTGATCGAGCGGCAGCTGGCCGCGCGCCTGGAACGCCGTCCCGGCCAGCGCGAGGAGCGCTATACGCACCTGCTCGGGAGCGAGGACGCGCCCACGGCGGAGGAGGCCCCAGCCGCCTCGAGCGACGGCGTGGAACAGCGCTTCGAGCGGCTCGAGCAGCAGATCGCCGAGCTGCGGGCGGAGTTGCAGGCCCTCCGCAATCAGCGCTCGGGTTAATTTTCCGCCGCCAGAACCCGAAGAAGGTTCCATGTCCCCGGTCTCAGACCAGGAGGGGGACGTCCGAGATCATCCGATTCCGGCCGTCGAGCCGAGTCCGCGCCTGGCGGGACGGGTGGCCGCTGGCATCTTCGCGGGCGAGGCGCTGATCCTGAGTGCCGTGGCGTTCCTGTCGAGCCACTCGGATGGGCTCGGCGGCGGGCGCCTGGCGATCCCCGTCCTGTGCGCGCTCGTGTCGGCGCTCCTCTACACGACCTCGGGCGTGATCGGGCCCCGTGCGCTCAAGGCCGCGACGCTGCTCGGCACCGTCCTGGTGTCCGTGCACGTGCTCAGCGCTGTGCAAGCGCCGGCGCAGTCGGGCCAGATGCTCTACATCTGGCTCGGGCTCTACGCGGCGTACTTCTTCAGCCCGCGCCAGGCCGCCGCGCAGCTCGCGTTCATGGCCGGCGCGTACCTCGCGGTCCTGGTGGCCACCACGCCCCCGGACGCGGTCGCGGCGGGCTGGCTCACGCTCGTGGGCATCCTCTTCCCGGCCGCCGGGGTGCTTCGCGCGGTTCGGGACAGCGTGACCCAGCTCGTGAGCCGGCTCTCCGAGGCGGCGCTCACCGACACCCTGACAGGCCTGAAGAACCGCCTCTCGCTGGACCGTGAGCTCCAGGCCGAGGTGGAGCGCGCGGTGCGGTCCGGCGAGCCGCTCAGCGTCGTGATCGGCGACCTCGACTACTTCAAGTCGGTGAACGACCGGCTCGGCCACAAGGCCGGTGACGAGGCACTCGTGCGCGCCGGGCAGGTCCTGATGCGCTTCCGCCGGACCGCCGACTCGATCGCGCGCACCGGCGGCGAGGAGTTCACGATCCTGCTCCCGGGCGCGACCGAGCACGAGGCGTACCTCGTGGCCGAGCGCATGCGCGCGGCGGTCGAACGCGAGTTCCGCGGCGATCCCGCTGTGCTCACGTTCTCCTTCGGAGTGGCCACCTACCCCGACCACGGCCGCTCTGCGGACTCCGTGCTCGAGGCCGCCGACCAGGCGCTCTACGCCGCCAAGGCCCTCGGCCGCAACCGCTGCGTGATCTTCAACCCGGAGATCTCGGCCATCTTCGCCCCAGAGGCCGGCCGCGGCGCCGACGAGATCCAGATCGCCACGCTCGTCTCGCTTGCCGAGGCGCTCGACCTGCGCGACACCGGCACGGCCGAGCACTCGTGGACCGTTGGCCGCTACTGCGCGCTGATCGCGACCGAGCTGGGCCTGCCGCCCGAGCGCGTCAAGCGGATCGAGGTGGCCGGCACCCTGCACGACATCGGCAAGATCGGGCTGCCGGACGCGATCCTCCAGAAGCCCGGGCCGCTCGGCAAGACCGAGCTCGCCGAGATCCGCACCCATCCGGAGATCGGCGCGCAGGTGCTCAACAGCCGCGGGCTCGAGGACATCCGCGAGTGGGTGCTCGCGCACCACGAGCGTCCCGACGGGAAGGGCTACCCGTGCGGCCTCGCCGACGCGGAGATCCCGCTCGAAGCGAAGATCCTCGCCGTGGCCGACGCGTACGAGGCCATGACGGCCGACCGCGTCTACCGCCCCGGCATGGACGAACGCGCAGCCCGCGCCGAGCTCCTGCGCTGCTCGGGCGATCAGTTCGACTCGCGGGTGGTGGCGGCCTTCCTGACAGTGCTGAACCGCGAGGACGCGAGCAGTAGCGTCCGCGGCGTTGAAAGCGCCTAAGCAGTCCGTCTCGCTCGTGATCGAGGGCCCGGAGGGGCTGCTGCTCGTGCGCAGGCCGGACGACGACGAGGATCTGCCCGGCGCGTGGGGGCTCCCAGCCGTGAGCCTCGCCGCCGGCGAGTCCGAGGAGGAGGCGGTGCGCCGCGCCGGGCGCGACAAGCTCGGGGTGGAGCTCGAACCCGTCGAGCGCGTCGGTAGCGAGCAGACGATGACCGACTGGAGGGCGCGCATCGTGTCCGGCCGGCCGGCGGTGCCGCAGCCCGGCCCTCACACGCAGTACACGCAACTGCGCTTCGGCGAGCTGTCCGAGCTCGCGCCGGCCGCGCGTCAGGGCTCCCTCTGCTGCCGCGCGCTGCTCCGCGCCCGCGGTCTAGATTGGGGTACGTGACCACACGGCCCGGAGTGCTCGCCCGGGGTCCCTGGAGACCAGACCAGGTGCACGCGAGCTGGCGTGAGGATGCCTTCGAGGTGCCCGCCGAGGTCGAGCGGCTCGCGGACGGAGCCGTGGAGGGCCTGCGCGAGCGCGGCTCGCCCGCGCACGACGGACTGGCCACGCGGCTCGTGGGCTTCGAGGCGGACGGCGAGCGGCTGCGACTGGAGCTACAGCCAGTGCGCTGGGCGCTGCGCCTGCTGGACGACGCCTCCGACAGCCTGACCGCGCTATGCGTCGTGCGCTCCGAGGACGGCCGCTGGCTGGCCGGCCGTCGCGCCGGCTGGGTGTCGAGCTGGGCGAACCGCTGGGCGCTTGGCGCCGGCGGCGCCGTGGACCTCGGGGAGAGCCCCGCCAACACGCTCTCGCGCGAGCTTCACGAGGAGTGGCAGCTCGAGCCGGACGACCTGTCCGTGGAGGCGCTCCTCGCGCTGCCGGGCGGGATGAACATGCTGGTGGGCCTCGCAACGGTCCCCGACCGCTGCGAGCCCGTGCCCGACGCCGAGCACGACGAGTGGACCTGGTGGCCCGCCGACATCGACCGCTGGCCCGCCGAGGCGGACGAGCGGCTCAAGCTGATGGCAGCCCTACTGGGCAGCTGACGCCGGTCCCGCCGATCCCGCAGTAGCCGCCGGGGTTCTTGGCGAGGTACTGCTGGTGGTAGTCCTCCGCGTAGAAGAACTCGGGAGCGTCGACGATCTCGGTGGTGATCTCGCCGTAGCCGGCGTCGCTCAGCCGCTCCTGGTAGCGCTCGCGCGACGCCTCGGCGGCGGCGCGCTGGGCGTCCGAGGTCGCGTAGATCTCGGAGCGGTACTGGGTGCCGACGTCGTTGCCCTGGCGCATGCCCTGGGTCGGGTCGTGGCCCTCCCAGAACCGGCGCAGCAGCTCGTCGTAAGAGATCTCGTCGGGGCGGTAGGCCACCAGCACGACCTCGTTGTGGCCGGTGCGCCCGCTGCAGACCTCCTCGTAGGTGGGGTTGGGCGTGTAGCCGCCGGCGTAGCCGGCGGCCGTGGTGTAGACGCCGGGCGCCTGCCAGAAGTCGCGCTCCGCGCCCCAGAAGCAGCCCATCCCGAAGATGGCTGTCTCGACGCCCTCGGGGAAGGGCGGCTCGAGCGGCGTGCCGAGCACGAAGTGGGTGTCGGGCACGTCGAAGGGGCGGGCGTCGCGCCCGGGGAGGGCGTCGGCCGGCTCGGGCATCGCGGTCTTGTCGCGGAAGAGGAAGCTCATGGTCCTTTGGAGGGTAACGTCCGCTTCGTGGTGGAACTCGATTATCTGGCGCCGGATCTCACGGGCCAGCGCTTCCACGAGACGATCAACGCTCTCCGCGCCGAAACCTGGCTCGCCACGTCGCCGCTCGGGTACTTCGTCCTGGACCGCGACGCCGCCACGTTCTTCCTGCGCACCAAGAGCGCAACCTTCCCCGGGCTGCGCATCGCCGAGATGTTCGGCGTGGAGGAGGGGCCGCTGCTGGAGCAGATGCGCCGCAACATCCTCCACATCAACGGCGACGGGCACCGGCGCCTGCGCAACCTGGTGAACCCGGCGTTCACGCCGCGCGCCACCGAGCGCTGGCGCCCGGCCATGCGCGAGTTCCTCGCGCAGCTCTGGGAGCCGCTCGAGGGCAGCGGCCGCTGCGAGTTCGTGGCCGACTTCGCAAAGCCGTACCCCTCGCTCACGATCGCCACCGTGATGGGCGCTCCGCTCGAGGACGCGCCGCGGCTGCACCAGTGGTCGAACCTGATCCAGCGCCAGTTCGACCCGCCCAGCCTGATGAACGAGCGCGACGCGATCGAGCGCGCCTGCGAGGAGTTCTACGAGTGGGCCGGCGCTCTGATCGAGCGGCGTCGCGACGACCCCGGCGAGGACCTGATCTCCACGCTGATCGCGGCCTCGCACGAGGGCGACCGCCTCGACGACGCCGAGTGCATGAACCTCGTGCTGAACGTGCTGGTGGGCGGCGTGGACACCACGCAGTCGCAGCTCGCCCACGGGCTGCGCGTGTTCGCGGAGCACCCGGACCAGTGGGAGCTGCTCGCCGAGCGGCCCGAGCTGGCGCCGGCGGCCGTCGAGGAGCTGCTCCGCTTCGAGCCGATCACGCCCTTCACCGCGCGCCTTCTCCACGAGGAGGTCGAGTACCGCGGCGTCACGTTCCCCGCCGACAGCATCGTGATGGTGTGCTCGTTCGCCGGCAACCGCGACGGCGTGGACGGCGACGCCGAGGCGTTCGACATCAGCGCGGATCGCGGCGACGCGAAGCCGCTCACGTTCGGCGCCGGCATCCACTACTGCCTCGGGGCGAACCTCGCGCGCGCCGAGCTCCAGGAGGCGCTCTCGTTCCTGCCCGCGCGCATGCCCGGCCTGGCGCTCGACGACGAGCCCGAGCTCGGCTCGATCCACGGCATCTACGGACTGGAGCGGCTGGCGCTGCGATGGAGCTAGGGCTCGCCATCCTGCTCACCGACTACTCGATGCAGCCGGCGGCGCTGGGCGCCTCGGCGGAGGAGCGCGGGTTCGAGTCGCTCTTCCTCGCGGAGCACACGCACATCCCGGTGAGCCGCGAGACGCCCTATCCCGGCGGGGGTGAGCTGCCGCGCGAGTACAGCCACACGATCGACCCGTTCGTCGGGCTGGCAGCGGCGGCCACCGCGACCGAGCGCCTCAGGGTCGGCACGGGCGTATGCCTCGTGATCGAGCGCGATCCCATCGTGACCGCGAAGGAGGTGGCCACGCTCGACCACGTCTCCGGCGGGCGCTTCCTGTTCGGAGTCGGGGCCGGCTGGAACAAGGAGGAGATGCAAGACCACGGCACCGATCCGAGCAGGCGCTGGGGCGTCATGCGCGAGCGCGTGGAGGCGATGAAGGCGATCTGGACGCAGGATGAGGCGGAGTACCACGGCCGCTACGTGGACTTCGATCCGATCTGGTCGTGGCCGAAGCCGGTGCAGAAGCCGCATCCGCCGGTGCTGGTCGGCGGGGTGGGCGACAAGGTGCTCGACCGCGTGGTGGCGTACGGCGACGAGTGGATCCCCAACCGGGTGAAGGACCCGGAGGAGCTCGGCGAGCGGATCGCGGAGCTCCAGCGCCGCGCCGAGGCCGCCGGCCGCGAGCGCATCCCGGTGACCGTGTTTGGCGCGAAGCCCGAGCCGCGCCTGCTCGAGCGCCTCGAGGCGGCAGGCGTTACACGCGCGCTCTTCTACCTGCGCCCGGAGGAGCCGAGCGAGGTCCAGCGGCAGCTGGACGAGCTGGCGGAGGTCGCCGCGGCGTGGGCCGGCTAGACGAGCTCGACCTCTCGCTGTCGCTCTCGAAGAAGGAGTACGCGGAGCGCCTCGAGGCCGCGCAGGAGCGATTGACGGCGCTGCGGCTGGCGCTCGGCGGGAAGCTGCCCGGCTACGAGGGGAGGCTCGGCCCCGCGCTCGCGGTGGTGTTCGAGGGCTGGGACGCCTCGGGGAAGGGCGGCGCCCTGAAGCGGCTGGTCGAGCCGCTCGATCCGCGCCACGTGCGCCTGGCGTCGTACGCGGCGCCGACGGAGACCGAGAAGCGCCACCACTTTCTCTGGCGCTTCTGGCCGGCGCTGCCCGGGCTCGGGGGCATGACGGTGTTCGACCGCTCGTGGTACGGGCGCGTGCTGGTGGAGCGGGTGGAGGGGTTCGCGACGCCGGAGGAGTGGGAGCGCGCCTATCCCACCATCGTGGGTTATGAGCGCACGTTTTGCATCGAGAGCGGGGTGCTCGTGAAGTTCTGGCTGCACGTGTCGGAGGAGGAGCAGCTGCGGCGGTTTCGGCAGCGCGAGAAGGACGCATTGAAGAGCTGGAAGATCACCGAGGAGGATTGGCGGAACCGCGAGAAGCGGTCGCTCTATTCCGAGGCGGTCGAGGACATGCTCGAGCGGACCGAGCACGCGCACGCGCCGTGGCAGCTCGTGGAGGGCGACGACAAGCGCTACGCGCGCGTGAAGGTCGTCGAGACGGTGATCGCCGAGGTGGAGCGGGGGATGCGCGAGCGCGGGTTTCCGGTGCCGCAGCTAACCGGCAAATAGCGTCAGGTCCGGCTCGCGCTCGCCCTTCAGCACTGAAAGATCGACCTCCACGCAGGCGATCCCGCGGGCCTCCGCCAGCGTGCGTGCCTGGGGCTTGATCGCCTGCGCGGCCAGAACGCCACGACAGCGGTGAAGGCCGGGTTCCTCAGAGATGCGCTCCAGGTAGCGCGTTAGTTGCTCGACCGCATCGATCGTGCCCACGCGCTTGATCTCCACCGCAACGTACTCGTCGTTCTCGTCGCGGCACATGAGGTCCACCGGCCCGATGTCGGTGGGCCACTCGCGCCGGACGAGCCGCAGGCCCTCAGGCGGAGCGTCGGCGAGCAGCGCCTGAAGCTCGCGCTCGACGCCCTCCTTCTCGAGCGCGGCGGCCTCGCCCATGTCGTGCGTGACGTCCGAGAGCACCTCGGCGATGCGGATCTCGATTCGATCCTCGGCGCCCTTCTTGCGCACCACCAGCAGCCCGGGCTCCTCCTCGATGACCGTGGGCGGAGTCATCCAGTTCTGAGGCTTGTACCCACCGGTGTCGGCGTGCACCATCACCGACCCGTCCGACTTCAGCATCAGCAGCCGAAGCGCCTCCGGCAGCACGGTGGAGAGGCGGCCCGAGTAGCGGACCTCGCAGCGGGCGACGATGAGGCGCATGGATCGGCCAACGTAGCCGCGAGCTCGGACGGGCCGAACGACAGCACTGAAGGGGGACCGCCGTCGACTTACTCCGCTATATGACGGGAACAGTAACTCGGACACTCCACGTGACGCCGGCGCGCCGTCAGCGCTTGCGGCGCCGCTGGCGCGCCAGCAGCCCGCCGCCGATGCCGAGTGCGGCGAGGCCGGCTGCGATCAGCGTCGGCCGCGCCCGCAGGCGCCGGTACTCACCCTCGACCTCGGGCCAGAGCGTCTCCGAGATCAGCGTGGCCGCCGCGTCCGGCGTGGCGGCCAGGTCCGAGACGGGGATCGGCTCCGAGAACGCCACCTGCACCCGCCGCGGCATCGGTAGGCCGGCGCGGAAGAGCTTCTCCGTGCCGGTGATCGCGCACGGCACCAGTGGGGCGCCGGTCTCGAGCGCGAGGCGGCCGGCGCCGCGGCGCGGGTTGCCGAGCTCGTCCGGGTCGCGCACGCGGGTGCCCTCGGGGAAGAGCGCGAGCAGGCCGCCCTGGCGCAGGATCGTGCGGGCGGTCTCGAGGGCGTCGGCGTCGGCCTGGCCGCGTCGCACGGGGAAGGCGCCGAGTCGCACCAGCAGCCGGCCGTAGCGCGCCTGGATCAGCTCCGTCTTCGCCATGAAGCGCAGGTGCCGGCGTGTGCACACGCCGATGAAGAACGAGTCCCAGAAGCTCTTGTGGTTGGGCGCGATGACCGCCGCGCCCTCGGCCGGGATGTGCTCCGCGCCCGACACGTGCATGCGGAAATAGAGGCGAAACAGCGGGGCCACGATCCCGCGCACGAGCCCGTACAGCCAGCGCGAAACGCCCTTCTCCCGAGCGAGCCGGTTGGCTTCCTCATTGGTCACGCGCGAGACGCTATATGCGTTTCCGGTCGCCCGAGCCGGGGTACCGCAGGCCCATGAGCATCATCGACAAGATCACGGGACGTACGAAGAAGGCAGCCGGCGACATCGCCGGGGACGGATCCCTGCGAGCCGAGGGCCGGCGCGAGGAGCGCAAGGGCGAGGAGAAGGACAAGCTCGCGGACGCTCAGGACCGGGTCGAGGAGAAGGCCGCAGGATGTGGCCGACCTCGAGCGCCGCACCTAACAGCGGCCAACACCGCCATTTTTGAGGTCTGGACGGGCGCCCATGGGCGTCCGTCCGTCGTTCTGGCGGCGTACCGTAAGCCGAGGCCATGAATCCGCAGAGCGCTTCCGGTCCACAGGTGGTCTACCGCGCGGTGCTGCTCGCCGCAGGGCTGCTGCTGTTCGGGCTCCTGTTCCGCCAGCTCGTCACGCTGCTGCTGGCGATCCTCGTGACCGTGGTTTTGGCGATCCCGCTCGCCGCGGCGGCGCAGCGGCTCGAGCGCTACCGGCATCCCGCGCCCGCTCGGCGCGCTCCTGACCCTGCTCGGCAGCCTCGCCGCGCTCGGCCTGCTCATCTACCTGCTGATCCCGCCGTTCGTGGACCAGACGAACGAGTTCGTGGACAACGTGCCCTCGATCGTCCACGACCTCGAGGAGGTCTACGCCGACGTGACGGGCCAGAAGGCCAGCGAGGTCGGCGACCAGGTCCAGCGCTTCTTCGAGCGCTACACCGATGAGCCCGACCGCCTGATCGGGCCGCTCACCTCTATCGGGCTCAACGTCGCCGGCGTGCTCGGTGCCCTGGTGCTGATCCTGATCACGAGCTACTACATGGCCATCCGGCCCGAGCCGCTGGTGGAGGGGCTCGTGCGACTGGCGCCGCCGCCGCGCCGCGATCACATGCGCGAGGTCCTGCGCCGCATCAGGGCGTCCTGGATCGGCTGGATGGAGGGCGTGGCGATCGACATGCTCGTGACGGGCGTGATGCTCTACGTGGCGCTCACGATCGTGGGGCTCGACTTCGCGATCTTCTTCGCCGTGCTGTCCGCGCTGCTCGTCGTGGTGCCGTACTTCGGCGCCATCGCCGGCGCGATCCCGCCGACGCTCTTCGCGCTGACCGACTCGCCCGGCAAGGCGGCGCTCGTGCTGGGCGCCTACGTGCTCGTGCAGCAGCTCGAGAGCAACGTCACGATCCCCGTGATCATGGCCCAGCGGGTGCGCCTGCACCCGGCGGTGATCGCGATCGGCGTCGTGGTGGTCGGCCAGCTGTTCGGGTTCGTCGGCCTGTTCGTGGCGGTGCCGATCCTCTCGCTGATCATCATCACCGTGGAGGAGTTCTGGATAAAGCCGGTCGAGGAGGGCTACGCGGAGGAGCGAAGATCGGAGCTCGAGCTGCCCGAGCAGCTGGAGCGGGAGCTCGCGCCCGACCCCGACGAGGCGCCGCCGCTCAGGCCAGCTTCGTGATCGCGATCACCGCGCCGATCAGCACGAAGATCACGATCAGCACCTGAAGGACGATCCAGAAGCGCGGCAGCTCCACCGGCGAAGCGCCTACTCGATGATCGCCTGGCGCAGCGCGATCGCGACCGCGTGCACGCGCGTGTCGGCCTCGAGCTTCAGGATCGCGCGCTTGGTGTCCGACTTCACCGTCTCGGTGCTGAGCCCGATGCGCCGCGCGACCTCCTCGGTGTGGAGGCCCTCGGCGAGCAGCTGGAGGATCTCGCGCTCGCGCTCGGAGAGCGGAGCGTCCGGCCCGACCTGCGACATCAGCAGCGCGGGCGAGAGCGACGGGTCCACGAACGGCTTGCCCGCCGTGACCGTGCGGATGGCTCGCAGCAGGTCCTCGGGCGGCGAGCCCTTCATCACGTAGCCGCGCGCGCCGGCGGCGATGGCGTCCGACAGCAGGCGCTTGTCGCCGTAGGCGGAGAACATCACCGTCTTCACCTCCGGCGCGGCCTCGGCGATCCGCTTCACCGCGGAGATGCCGTCGATCCCGGGCAGCCGCACGTCCATGATCACGACCTCCGGGCGGAGGCGCTTCACGGCTTCGATCACGTCCTCACCATTCTCGACCGACCCCACGAGCTCAAGGTCCGGGGCCAGTCCGAACATGAGGCCGAGTCCTTGCCGCACCGTCGGGTGATCGTCGACGGCCATGCAGCGAGTCGGTGTGGACATCCGGGTCCAACCCTAATGCCTCTGCCACGAAACGGCCATCCTTCATATGATCGCGTCGTGTTCACTTCCATGGTTGTGGGAACGGATGGATCGGAAACCGCCGGCGAGGCCGTACGCCAAGCCGCAGAGCTCGCGCAGAAGATCGGCGCGAAGGTGCACCTGGTGAGCGCCTACGAGCCGGTGCCCGAGGGGCGCCTGCGCGAGGAGCGCCAGCAGGTGCCGGGTGACCTCCAGTGGATGGTCAACCCGCGCGAGGACGTGGCGGAGACGCTCGAGCAGGCGGCCACCACGCTGCGCGACGGGGGCGTCGACGTGCAGACCCACGCGCGCGAGGGCGACCCCGCGGACGCGATCCTCGACGTCGCCGAGGAGGAGGGTGCGGACCTGATCGTGGTCGGCAACAAGGGCATGACGGGCGCGAAGCGCTTCCTGCTCGGCAGCGTGCCGAACAAGGTGTCTCATCACGCTCCCTGCAGCGTGATGATCATCCGGACGACCTAGCGCCCGCCCGCCGACGCGCTCAGCGCAGCGCCGCCGCGGCGTCGAGCAGGCCCGCGCCGTAGCGGTCCGGCCTGTCGGTCGGCCGCGCGGTGGCCTCGAGGTGCCTCTCCACGTCGCCGGGGCTCGGGTTCGGGACCCAGCCGCTTCGTCGCTATCACGAGCGCTGCGGTCGCCGAGACGTGCGGGGCCGCCATGGAGGTGCCCTCGAAGTCGCGCGGGAAGCCGAACCTCTGCACCAGCCCTTCGTCTTTGAAGGTCTGCTGGATGATCGGCCGGCCGATGGAGTCCGGGTCGCAGTGCTCCTCGTCCCAGGCGCCGCCCGAGTTGGGGGCGTCGGGCCCGCCGCCCGGCGCGACCAGGTCGAGATCCTCGCCCGTGTTCGAGTAGTCCGCCTGGCAGCCCGTGACCGTGGTGGCCCCGACCGCGATCACCGACTGGGCGCGAGCCGGGTAGGCCACGGCTATGTCCGACTGGTTGCCGGCCGCGGCCACCACCACGGAGCCGCGCCGGTGCGCGTAGCGCAGCGCCGCCAGAACGTCGGGGATCTCGGCGGCGCGCACCTCGGCGGGGAACTCGAGCGAGAGGTTGATCACGTCGGCGCGGTAGCGCCCGGCGTAGCGGATCGCCCGCGCGATGGCCACCGAGTCGCCTTCGCCGATCGAGTCGAGCACGCGCAGCGGCATGATCTTCGCCTTGTAGGCGATGCCCGCGGTGCCCACGCCGTTGTTCGTGGTCTGCGCGATCGTGCCGGCCACGTGCGTGCCGTGGCCGAACACGTCGTTCGGGTGGCGGTCCTTGCCGATGAAGTCGTAGGGGCGCACGAACGTGGAGCGGCGCAGGTCCGGCGCGCGCCGGTAGCGGCCGCGGCGCTCGTAGGCCACGCCGCTGTCGAGCAGCGCCACGACAGCGCCTCGGCCGGCGGGCGCGCCGAGCCCCTGCGCGAGCGACCAGGCCTCGACCACGTTGATCCCGTAGGCGCCGAAGAGGTTCCACTGGAGCCGGGAGTTGGGGTCGTTCGGCTCGGCGGCCGCCCGCGCGCGCCAGTTCGGCACCGCGTAGGCCACGTTCGGGTCGGCCTTCAGCTCGGAGATGGTCTCGCGCACCGACTCGCCGTCGTCGATCTGGAGCTGCTCGGAGCCCCCCGGGAGTGCCTGGACCGGCTGCGTCCCGGCCTCGGCCGCCACCTGCGCCGCCACGCCTCCGCCGGTGCCGCGCTCGTAGTGGACGATCACCTCGTCCGGCACGTAGTCCGCCGCGCGCGCGCCCGCGGGAACGATCAGCACCAGCATGGCGGCGGCGATTAGAAGGGGGAGGCGTATCGGCATTGGGTTACGGTGGGCCCGGAGTGTACGAACGCACGAACAAATTGCCCACGCGGAAGTTGTGACGGTCTGTGTAACGGGCGCCACCGGGTTCATCGGCGCGCACGTCGCTGAACTTGCGTCCGAACGTGGCCCTGTGCGTGTCACGTACCGGGAAGAGGCGCGGTTGACACGCCTGGGCGACACCGACGCCGAGCCGGTCAAGGCGGACGTGCTCGACCGAGCGGCGCTGCGGCGGGCCTTCCGCGGCTGCGACACCGTCTTCCACTGTGCCGGATTCGTGGGCTCGCACCCCGCCGAGCGGGTCTGGCAGGTGAACGCGCTGTCGCCGCGCATCGCGGTGGAGGCCGCCGCCGCCGAGGACGTCGGCCGCGTGGTGGTCACCTCGAGCGTGGCCGGCATCGGCCCGGCCCCGCCCGGCGAGGTCGGCAGCGAGGACGACTTCTATCGCGGCGGCGGGCTCGGGCTCGCCTATCCGGACGCCAAGCACGAGGGCGAGGCGGAGGCGCTCGCGGCCGGCGCCCGGCACGGCGTCGAGGTGGTGATCGTGAACCCGTCCTACGTCTTCGGCGTGCCGGTGGACCGCAGCGCGCCCGGGGAGACCTCCACGCGCATGATCGGGAGCTACCTGCGCGGGCGGCTGCCCGCCCTCGTGGACGGCGAGACCAACGTGGTGGACGTGCGCGACGTGGCCAAGGGCCACATGCTGGCGGCCGAGCGCGGCAGGCCGGGCGAGCGCTACGTGCTCGGCGGGCACGACCTCACCTGGGTCGAGCTGTTCGAGCGCGTGGCCGAGCTGTCCGGCGTGCGCCACCCGCTGCTGGTGCTGCCGCGCGAGGCCGGGGCGCTCGCGCCGCGCGGCCGAGGCCGCCGGCCTGCCGAGCCCCATCTCCGCCGAGGGACTCGTGCTGATGGCGCAGAACTGGCGCTACTCGTCTCGCAAGGCGCGCGGCGAGCTCGGCTACCGCTCGCGCGGCCTCGACCGCACGCTCGGCGACACGATCGACTGGTACCGCGAGCTGATCGAGAGCGGCGCGCTGGGCGGCGGCCGGCCGTCGCGCGCTGTCGCTCGCGGCCGCGGGCATGCGCGTGGCCGAGCGCACGGGCGCGCTCGGCGCCCTGCGCGCGGCGGAGCGCTACGTGGGGCGCAGGATGGTGGCGCCGTGAGCGTCAGCTCGGGGCTGTTCCCGCGCGACGAGTACTTCATGCGACTCGCCCTGCGCGAGGCCGAGCGCGCGGTCGACCACGACGACGTCCCGATCGGCGCGGTGATCGTGCACGACGGCGAGGTGATCGCGGCGGCCCGCAACGAGCGCGAGCTGCGCAGCGACCCGACGGCTCACGCCGAGATGCTCGCGCTGCGCGAGGCGTCCCGGCGCCTGGAGAGCTGGCGCCTGCTCGACACGACCCTGTACGTGACGCTCGAGCCGTGCGCGATGTGCGCCGGCGCGATCGTCCTCGCGCGAGTCCCGCGGGTGGTCTACGCGGCCGAGGATCCCAAGGCTGGAGCGGCCGGAAGCGTCCTGAACGTGCTGGCCGAGCCGCGCCTGAACCACCGTCCCGCCGTGGCAGGCGGTCTGCTCGCTCAGGAAGCCGCGGAACTGCTGCGTGCATTCTTCGCCTCCAGGCGATAGATCCGCGGCATTGCTGCCGATAAGAACTTCAATGTCCGTGGATCCCAAGGCGATCCTCCGTCGGATCGAGTCCACATACGGCCCCCTGGCCGAGGGCGTGCCCATCCGTCGCCTACGTCTACGAGCCGGGCGTGAACGGCCAATGCCTGTACATCAGCCCGTCGATCGAGCGCGTGCTCGGCTTCACGCAGGAGAGCTGGATGGAGGACGGCGGGCTCTGGGACCGGCTGCTCCATCCCGACGACGCCGACCGCGTGATCAGCAACGAGGCCGAGTGCGCGAGCTCCGGCGAGGCGCTCGTCCAGGAGTACCGGATCAGCCGCGCCGACGGGCGGGTCGTATGGATCCGCGACGAGATGACGGTCGTGCGCGGGGACGACGGCCAGGAGTCGCCGCTCTTCTACGGAGTCTTCCTCGACGTGAGCGACCGCAAGCGGATGGAGGCGGAGCTCGAGCGGCTCGCGCTCTACGACTCGCTCACCGGCCTGCCCAACCGCGCCCTCTTCAGCGACCGGCTGAGCCACGCCATCGCCCACCGCGGCCGCAGCCATGCCACGGCGGTCTACTTCCTCGACCTTGACCGCTTCAAGCGCATCAACGACAGCCTCGGCCACGCCGCCGGCGACGAGGTCCTCCGCGAGGTGGCAGGGCGCATCCAGCGCACGATCCGGCCCGAGGACACCGTCGCCCGCTTCGGCGGCGACGAGTTCACCGTGCTGTGCGAGGCCGTGGGCGGCGTGCTCGAGGCCGTGGGCGTGGCCGACCGCCTGCAGCGCGAGCTGGCCGAGCCGGTGCGCGCGGGCGGAGCCGAGCTGCGCCTGAGCGCCAGCATCGGCATCGCGATGGCCGAGCCCGGCGACGAGGTCGAGGCCTCGCGGCTCGTGGAGGACGCCGACGCGGCGATGTACCGCGCGAAGGAGCGCGGCGGCGCCCGCACCGAGCTGTTCGACATGGCGATGCGCGAGCGCGCGGTGGAGGAGCTGTCGATCGAGCAGGAGCTCCAGCACGGGCTCGGGCGCGGCGAGCTGCGCCTGTTCTACCAGCCGCTCGTGAACCTCGAGACCGGCGAGATGGTGGGCGCCGAGGCGCTGATCCGCTGGCAGCACCCGGAGCGCGGGCTGCTCACTCCCGACAAGTTCCTGCCGGTGGCCGAGGAGAGCGGCCTGATCGTGCAGGTGGGCGCCTGGGCGGTCGGGGAGGCGTGCCGGCGGCTGCGCGACTGGGACCGCCGCAACGGCCACGGCTCGACATTCAGCCTCGCCGTGAACCTGAGTGCGCGCGAGCTGACGCACCCGGACGTGGTGCCGACCGTGCTGAACGCGGTGAGGCGCGCGGCGCTCGACCCGCACCGGCTCACCATCGAGGTGACCGAGAGCACCGCCATGGCCGACCGCGAGACCGGCTTCCGCGCACTGCGCGAGCTGAGCGCGGCGGGCGTGCGGATCGCGATCGACGACTTCGGAACCGGCTACGCCTCGCTCGACCACCTGCGCGAGATGCCGGCCGACATCCTCAAGATCGACCGCTCCTTCGTGGCGGGCATGGCCGCCAACTCGCCGGACTCGGCGCTGGTGGCCGCCGCGATCGCGATGGGCCGCGCCCTCGAGATGGAGGTCGTGGCCGAGGGCATCGAGACCTCGGAGCAGGTGGCCGACCTCCGCGAGCTCGGCTGCCCGCTGGGCCAGGGCTTCCTGTTCGCGCAGGCCGCTGCCGCCGGAGGAGCTCGACGGGCTCCTCGGGGCCGACGTCCAGTTCTGACGGCCGACCGCGGCGTCCCTATCATCGTGAGCCTCGGAGGGGTGCCGGAGCGGTTGAACGGGGCGGTCTCGAAAACCGTTGACGGCGGCAACGTCGTCCGAGGGTTCGAATCCCTCCCCCTCCGCTGAACCCGGCGCTCACGCAGTTGCGCGGGTGTCGGATCCGGGCTACTGCCCAGCGCCCGAGTCGGCGTGGCTCGTAACCGTGGATGTCGCGGCGTTGGCGCTAGCCGGCATCGCCACCATTTGGGGGTCATCTCCCAGAGCGGGACCACACGACGATCGTGTTGTACGTGGCGAGATCGAGCCGCAGTACCGGCCGGAAGCGTGCCGCCCTCAGCGCCGCGGTGAGCTCGGTCGGGTCCACCGGCGGGAGGTAGGGCGCGAGCGTTCCGCCCGCGATCACGAAGCGGGCCGTCGCGAGGTCGCTCTCGCTCACCGTGCCGGGCACGGCCGGCGCGGAGATCTGCGCCGGACCGAGATAGCGGAGGCCGTTGGGGTTGAGCAGCGCGTCGGCGCG
This sequence comes from uncultured Thermoleophilaceae bacterium, assembly GCA_963771715.1. Taxonomy (GTDB): domain Bacteria; phylum Actinomycetota; class Thermoleophilia; order Solirubrobacterales; family Thermoleophilaceae; genus JACVRW01. Next base: position 162,224 of record CAVYUQ010000014.1, on the reverse strand, counting down.
CACCATCAGCGTGGGGCGGTCGCCGATCACGCGCAGGACGTCGTGGTTGAGCGCGTCGCTGTCGGGCAGCCCGCAGCGCTCGCACGCGAGGGCCGCGCGACCCTGCTCCCACGCGGGTATCCCCTCGCGCCACAGGGGCTGCCCCGCGATCGAGGCGTCCGGCAGGATCCCGACGAGCGCCAGCGCCGGCACCACCACGACCGCCGCAGATCCCGCCATCGCCGCCCGCTGGAGCCACGGCGCCAGGTGGCGCACCACAGCCACGGCCGCGCACGCGCCGAGCACCACGAAGGGCAGCGCGAAGGCCGTGCCCGCGTTGCTGCTCGTGGCCAGCACGGCCATGCCGACGATGCAGGCTCCGAGCACGCACGCGAGCAGCCGCCAGCCCTCGACCCTCCGCCAGACGGCCCAGGCCGAGTACCCGAGCAGTGGCGCGAGCAGCCCGGTGAGCAGCCATCCGCTCTCGTCCGCGGTCCAGTCGAAGCGCTCGCGCGCGATCTCCAACCGCGACGCCTCGTGGGTGAAGATGTTCTCGCCATAGCCGGCCGACACGAGGTAGTCCCAAGCGGTTCCACCCGACACCGCCCACCACGGCGCGGCCACGACCGCGGCCGCGAGCACGGCGAGCCCTGCGTTGGCCAGCCGTTCCCGGTCGAGACCGGCGAGGACGTCCACCGCGATCGGCGCCGCCACCGCCAGGACGTACACGGGCGCCATCACCCGCGTGAGCGCCAGCGCGCCGAGCGCGAGGCCCAGGACCAGAGCCGGCCGCTCGCCGCGCGAGGCGGTCTGAGCGCGCGTACGCCGCGAACGCGAGCGCGGTGCAGGCCGCCGCGGCGAGCCCGAAGTGGTACATCGCGGCATAGCCGAGAACCGGCGCGAGCAGGCCGATGCCGCCGGCGCCGATCCACGCCGCGCGGGGCGCCACGCCGAGGCTCCCGAGCAGGCTCCGCACGCTCGCCACGAGCACGAGCAGCGGAATCAGCTGGACCACCACGAGCCAGTGCGGCGACGACCCGGCGGCGGCGAGCGGCAGCGCGAGCGTGGGCAGCGCCGGAGCATTCGACCCGTTCGCCCGCCAGGCGTCGACGAGCGCGCCCGGGTCCGGGAGCGCGTCGAAGTAGGCGCGCGTCTGCGCGGCGTAGAGGTAGTCGTCCACGTTGGAGAACCCCTCCTGCCAGCGCAGGATCACGACCGCGCCGAACACCGCGGCGACGCCCCCCAGGGTCGCGGCCCGCACCATGGCGGTGATCCTATGTCCGAGCCCGTGTCTAGCTTCTCGCCGGTCCCGAAGGAGGCCGACGATGCTCGATCGGATCAGGTGCGCGCTCACGTACGCGAACGTCATGTCGACGATCGCGGTGTTCGGAGTGCTGGGCGGTGGCGCCTACGCCGCGGCGCAGATCGGCGCGGATGACATCAAGAGGAACGCTGTCCGCTCCAAGCACATCAAGCAGGGCCAGGTCGCCCGAAAGCACCTGAAGGCGAGGGTCGTGTCTCCCGCGAAGCTGGCCACCGGCGCCGTCACGGGGCCGAAGCTCGCCACCGGGGCGGTCACCGAGGCGAAGCTCGCCGATGCGGCCGTGACGGGCGCAAAGGTGAACGAGTCCACCCTCGAGACGGTGCCGAACGCCGACCGCCTCGACGGCGTGGACGCCGCGGACCTGGTGCGCGGGCGGGGTGGCATCCGGGCGGTCCGGGGCACCGATGCCCCCGACAGCGTCGACTCGGCGCCCTTCCCGCTGGCCGGCGCGGGGAACTTCACCCTCGACTGCGGCAACCCCGCCTCGGTGGGCTCGGTGTTCAAGTTCACCAACACGAGCGGGTCGACGGCCGACGTCTGGGCCGACAAGGTGCAGGACGGCTCGATCCCCGCGAACCAGATCTTCTACAGCTCGGTGGCGAACGGCGGGAACGCGACGCTCCAGATATCGGGCCCCGTGGTGCTCGAGGGCAGGGCACTGGCACGGTTCACGATCGCCATCGGCAACCAGGTCACGCTCGTCGAGGCCAGGATCGTGTTCGTGGGCGGGGAGTGCTCGTTCAACGCGGTCGCGACAGAGATAGCGACCTGAGCTCCACGTCGGCGCTCTTCAGGTACTGATGCACGAAGGCGATGGCCATGCTGCCCTCGCCGACGGCGGCCGCCACGCGCTTCACGGGAGCGAAGCGCACGTCGCCGCACGCGAAGACGCCCGGAACGCTCGTCTCCAGGAGGTACGGGTCGCGGTCGAGCGCCCATCGGCCCGCTGCGCGCATGTCCGAGCCCGTCAACACGAAGCCGTTGCGGTCGAGCGCGATCTCCGGCGGGAGCCATGCCGTCTGCGCGTCCGCGCCGATGAAGATGTACAGCCCCCCTGAGTCGAGCCGGCTCGTCTCGCCGGTGGCCTTGTCGCGGATTTCGATCGCCTCGATCGAGACCTCGCCGTGCGCGGCCGTGACCTCGGCTCCGAAGATCGTCCGAATGTTCGGCCTCGTGGCGAGCTGGTCGGTGAGGTAGCGCGACATGCTCTTCTCGAGCCTGTCGCCGCGGGCGAGGATCGTGACGCTGCGAGCGTGGGTCGCGAAGAACATCGCGGCCTGCCCCGCCGAGTTGCCGGCACCCACGATGTGCACGTCGAGGCCATGGGTGTTCGATGCCTCGCTGCGGGCCGCGCCGTACGAGATGCCCTTCCCGGCGAGCCGGTCGAACCCGTCGATCGACAGCCGTCGCCACGCCACTCCGCAGGCCAGGATGATCGTGCGCGCCCGCAGCACGTCGCCGCCGTCGAGGTGGACGCCACGGGTGGCCGGGTCGATCCGCGTGATCGACCGGGTCACGAGGATCTCGGCGCCGAGCCTGCGCGCCTGCTGAAGGGCGCGGCTCGCAAGCTCGTCGCCGGAGACGCCCGACGGGAAGCCGAGGTAGTTCTCGATCCGCGAGGAGCTGCCGGCCTGGCCGCCGGGCGCCTCGCGCTCGACCACGATCGTGCTCAGGCCCTCCGATGCCCCGTACACGGCCGCGGCCAGGCCCGCGGGGCCCGCGCCCACGATCACCGTGTCGTACTCCGCGTCATCTGCCTCGGTGCCGAGGCCGAGCAACTCGGCGATCCGGCGGTGGTGAGGCCGAATCACGGTCTTGCCGTCGATGACCCGGACCGCCGGCAGATCGTCGTCGCCGGGTAGGGCGCGACCCCACTCCTCTGCCGCGCCCGGCGTGTCCGGCGTGAGCCACTTGAACGAGATCTGGTTGCGGTCGAGGAAGCGCCGCAGCTCGGTGCAGGACGGATCCCAGCGCTGCCCCACCACGATCGCGCGCGGCGGCGGCGGCTCCGCGGCGATGCCCTGGAGCCCGCGCGAGCCGCCCATCCGGTGCGCCGCCAGCCGGCCGACCTCCTTTGCCACGTCGGGCACCACGGACGCAACGGCGTGGTAGTCGTGCGGCTCGATTCGCATGACGCGCGAGGGCCCCGCGGCGCGAAAGCCAACCGGGAACACCGTCCCGAGCACGATCGGCACCTCCCCGAAGACGTCGCCCGGATGACGCTCACCGACCACGCGCTCGATCCCGTCGACGAGCTTCACTGGCTCGATGCGACCCTCGAGCACGGCGAACAGCGCGCGCTCGTCGCCCTCGTGCGCCGCGTACTCGCCTGACACGAGGCTGATGTCCGCCGCCACCCTGGACAGCTGCTCACGCTCGGCAGCGTCGAGACCGGCGAAGAGCTGGACCGCAGCGATCTCCTCCGCCGTGACCATGCCGCAGACAACAGTACCCCTGTTTGCAGGCCTGGCGGCGGTGGGTAGTTGGCCCTCGTGGCGAAGCTCGCGCTGTGCCTCACGCTGGCCCTGGTCCTCTGCGCCCTCATGGGAAGCGCCGCGTACGCGGCCGGCGGCGTCTACGTTGCGCTGGGCGACTCCTACACCTCGGCGCCGCTCGTGCCGAACCAGCACGGCGAGCCGATCGACTGCGGGCGCTCCGACCACAACTATCCGTCGCTGGTCGCGCAGGAGTTCAAGGTCGGCGAGTTCGTCGACGTGAGCTGCGGCAGCGCGCAGACCAAGCACATGACCGAGCCGCAGACCGACCTTCCGCTGGGCGGCACGAACCCGCCGCAGTTCAACGGGCTGCGCCCCGACGCCACGCTCGTGACGGTGGGCATCGGCGGCAACGACGCCGGGCTCGTGGCAGTGGGGGAGAAGTGCGCCGAGCTGGGCGCGACCAATCCGACCGGCACCGCGTGCCGGGACCACTTCGCGCCCGGCGGGAACGACACCGTGGCCGCAAAGATCGAGGCGACGAAGCCGAAGATCGCGGCGGTCCTCCAGGGCATCCACCAGCGCAGCCCGCAGGCGCGCGTGGCGATCGTGGGCTACCCCGACGTGCTGCCGAAGAACGGCGAGAGCTGCTACCCGATGGTGCCGCTCAGCCCCGACGACATCCGCTACATCGACGAGCTGATCGTCCGCATCAACGCGATGATCGCCGGCCAGGCCGCCGCCAACGACGCGGAGTTCGTGGACACCTACAGGGACAGCGGCGGCCACGACGTCTGCAAGCTGCCTCCGAACCGCTGGTTCGAGGGTCTCGTTCCCACCGAGCCCGCCTACCCGCTGCACCCCAACGGCAAGGGCGAGGCCAGCATGGCCCGCTCGACGATCGCGCAGCTGAACAAGCCCTGGTCGGGGCCGGCCACGACGCAGGGCGGCACCGCCGGACGCTGCCTCGCGCGCCGGCCGGCGATCGGGTCGCGAGGCGTCGGGCGGATCCGGCTCGGCTACACGCGCGGAGCGCTCGCGCGGCGCGTGGCGGTGGCGCCGGTCCGGCGCACGCGGGACGCCTACCGCTACTGCACCAAGCGCCGCTCCGGAAGCGTGGCGGCTGTGTTCTCGAGGCGCTCGCGGAGCGGCCGCGTGGAGCTCATCCTGAGCACGGCGCGGGCGCCGGCCTTCCGGCGCGCGTATCCGAATCGGCGCCGCATCGCGCCCGGGCTCTTCCGCGCCTCGCCGGACAGCCGGCGGCTGCTCGGCGTGCGCCGCGGACGGGTGCGCTTCGTCGCGCTGGCCAGCGACCGCGTGCTGCGCAGCCCCCGGCGCCTGGCGCGCGATCTGCGCCTCGCGCGCGGCTGACCGCGCTCGCGCTCGTCACAGATCTTTTACGACCTGGCCCGGCCGGGAGGCCACACTCGTGACCGGTGGCGGGCACGCGGCGCGAGTTCATCGGAGCGGGGGTGGGCGCGGCCGCCGCCGTGGCGCTCGGAGCGGCGTTCTGGGACGACGTCTTCGGCTCGGCGGGATCGGCAGCGAGCAGCCCGCGCAGCGGCTACGGGCCGCGCGGGCCCGCGAACGAGCATGGGCTGCGTCTCCCCGAGGGCTTTCGCTCGCGCCTGATCGCGCGCGGCGGACAGCCAGTCGACCGCACCGCCTACCGCTGGCACGATGCCTCGGACGGCATGGCGTGCTTCCCGGCCGACGACGGCGGCTGGATCCTCGTCTCGAACTCCGAGGTCCTGGAGGGCGGGGCGTCCGCGGTTCGATTCGGCGCCGATGCGCAGCCGCGTTCCGCCTACCGGATACTCGACGGCACCACCCAGAACTGCTCGGGCGGCGGCACGCCGTGGGGCACCTGGATGTCGTGCGAGGAGGTCCAGGGCGGCCTCGTCTGGGAATGCGACCCCGCCGGCAAGCGCAGGGCGCTCAGCCGCCCAGCGATGGGCACGTTCAAGCACGAGGCGGCCGCGGTGGACCCGGACGGCCGCAGGATCTACCTCACCGAGGACCTCATCGACGGCCGCCTCTACCGCTTCACGCCCACGCGCTGGCGTGACCTCAGCGAGGGACTGCTGGAGGTGGCCACGGTTGCCCCGGACGGTGCGGTGAGCTGGAGCGCCCTGCCAGACCCGGCTGCCCGGCGCGCGCCCACGCGCCAGCAGGTCAGGGGCAGCACGGAGTTCAAGCGCGCCGAGGGCATCTGGCACGACGACGGCGTGATCTACCTCGCGACCACCGGCGACCACCGCGTGCACGCCTACGACATCGCGGGCGGCCGGATCGAGGTGATCTACGACGGGCTGGCGTCGCGCGAGGCGCCGCTGCTCCGCGTGGACCAGCTCACCGCGAACCGCGCGGGCGAGGTGTTCGTGTGCGAGGACATCGCCACCGAGGAGATCGACATCGGCGTGATCGACCGGCACGGCCGCGTGTCCAGGTTCCTCTCCGCGACCGGCCCGATTCACGCGGGCTCCGAGCTCACGGGCGTGACGTTCGACCCCTCCGGCGGCCGCATGTACGTCTCCTCGCAGCGGGCCTTCGGAAAGGGCGGCATGCCCGGCCCGGGAGCGATCTTCGAGGTCTCCGGGCCCTTCCGCGGTTCACGGGCCTTTCACGCGACGGCACACAACGCGTAACAACCCTCGATTTGCAGGGATTTAGCGTGCGGAGCCATGACGCGACTGCTGCCCGGGCTGGCCGCCTTCACGGCCGCCATGCTCGTCGCCCTGCTCGGTCTCTACGCACAGGCGGGCACGCCGCAGCCGCATAAGGGGGAGGCGCCGCCACCGCCCGTCGTGAAGCTGCGCCTGCTGGGCGTGAACGACTTCCATGGCCACCTCGAGCCGCCACGCCCGGGCATCGGGGGAGCCGCGTGGCTGAAGTCGCACCTCGACCGGGCGACGCTGCCCGGCCACACGATCCGCGTGCACGCGGGGGACATGGTGGGAGCCACCCCGCTCATCTCGAGCTGGTTCCACGACGAACCGACCATCGAGGCCGCGAACGAGATCGGGTTCGACGTCGGCACGGTCGGCAACCATGAGTTCGACGAGGGCGGCGACGAGCTGATGCGGCTGCTCCAAGGCGGCCAGCGGACCGGCCCGGAGGCGCTCAAGCCGGACGTCACGGGGCGGCTCGTGAACACGTCCTCGCCCGCCTTCGGCGGGGCGGACTTCCCCTACATCGCGGCGAACACGGTCGACCGCGACGGCCGGCTTCTCCTGCCGCCGTACGAGATCGTGGAGCGTGCGGGCGTGCGCGTGGGCTTCATCGGCGTGACCACCCGCTCCACGCCGACCTTCCTGCTCGAGCGGCACGCCGCGCGCTTTCGCTTCACGGACATCTCCGAGGCCGTGAACCGCTGGGTGCCGGAGCTGCGCCGCCGCGGCGTGGAGGCGATCGTGATCCTCGCGCACGCAGGGGGGCCGGGCCAGGACCAGTCGGACGCCCCCGACTTCGTCGGCGAGATCATCGACGAGACCCGTCAGATGAGCTCCGCGGTGGACGTGGTCGTGGCGGGTCACAGCCACTCGAGGATCCACGTGCGCGTGCCGAACTCCGACGGCTCGGGCGACAAGCTGATCGTCGAGGCGCTCTCCTACGGCGTGGCCTTCGACCTCGTGGACATCCGCGTCGATACCCGCACGGGCGAGGTGGTCTCGAAGACGGCGGAGATCCCCGACACGGGGCACGAGGGCGTCGAGGGCGACGCCGGGATGGCCGCGCTCGTGGAGCGCTACCGCGAGCGCGTCGCGCCGCTGGCGGATCACGTCGTCGGCGTCAGCCAGGCGCCGCTCACGCGCAGCGGCGGGGAGCTGGGGCAGCTCGTGGCGAATGCAGAGCGGGCGTATGCCGGGACCGACGTGGCGGTGGTCAAGCCGGTGAGCCTGCGCGCGGACATCGACGCGGGGCCGGTCACGTACGCGGAGGTCGCGGAGGCGCTCGCGTTCGACCACCCCGTGGTGCGGCTCAGGATGAACGGCCGGCGGCTGCGCGAGCTGATCGGCGACGGGGCCTACGTGGCCGGGCCCGAGGAGCTCGACCCCGACGCCGGCTACAGCGTCGCCGCGAGCGAGCTGATCGCGGGCGGCGGCCGCGCCGTGGGCACCGAGCCGCAGGCGCTGGCGTGGTTCCTTGCCGCTGAGCCCGACTGACCTCCGCTCGGTCTTACACTAGCCCCGGTGGAGAGCTCAGCCCCGATCCTGATCGCCTACGACGGGTCGCCTTCGGCCGACCACGCGATCCGCGAGGCGGGCCGGCTGCTGGCCAGCCGCCGGGCGCTCGTCGTGGCCGTGTACAAGCAGGGGGTCGGGTTCGAGCTCGAGGAGCTGCCAGCCGTGTCGATAGGGGCTCCCCCCGCGCCGATCGACATCCGCACCGCGTTGGATGTCGATCAGGAGCTCGCCGAGCGCTCGCAGATGATGGCTCAGCACGGCGCCGGGCTGGCGCGCGAGGCCGGCTTCGAGGCGGAGGCGCTCGCCGTGGCCGACGACGTGGATACGCCGGTCGCAGAGACGATCGTGAAGGTGGCGCGGGAGCAGAACGCCGACGCCATCGTCGTGGGCGCACACGGCCATAGCCGGATCTCAGAGGCGGTGCTCGGCAGCACGTCGCGGGAAGTGATCCGGCGCGCGCCCTGCCCGGTAGTGATCGCCAGGCCCGCGCAAGCAAGCTGAGCCCGTGCACGACTCGCTCGACACCGACGTCGCGATCGTCGGCGCGGGCGTGGTGGGCTGCGCGATCGCGCGCGAGCTCTCGCAGTTCGACCTGCGCGTGACGCTGCTCGAGGCCGGGTCCGACGTGGGCGCCGGCACGAGCAAGGCGAACACCGCGCTGCTCCACACCGGCTTCGACGCCAAGCCGGGCACGCTCGAGGCCGGGCTCGTGGCGCGCGGGTTCGAGCTGCTGTCCGAGTACGCCGGCCGCGTCGGCATCCCGGTCGAGCACACGGGCGCCCTGCTGGTGGCCTGGAACGAGGAGCAGCGCGCGGAGTTCCCCGGGATCGTGGAGCGCTCGCGGGCGAACGGGTACCGAGAGATCGCCGAGGTGGGGGTCGAGGAGCTCTACCGCCGCGAGCCGCACCTGGGGCCCGGTGCCCATGCTGCGCTCGAGGTGCCGTCGGAGGGGCTCGTCTGCCCGTTCACCACGCCGCTCGCCTTTGCCACCGAGGCGGTGCTCCGCGGCTGCGAGCTTCGGCGGGCGACCCCGGTCACGGCGGTCGCCCGGCTCGACGGCGGCGGCTTCCGGCTCACCACGCCGGCCGGTCCGCTGAGCGCGCGCTACCTCGTGAACGCTGCCGGGCTCCACTCGGACGAGATCGACCGCATGCTGGGCCACGAGCGCTTCACGGTCACGCCCCGGCGCGGCGAGCTGATCGTGTTCGACAAGCTCGCGCGCCCGCTCGTGGAGCACATCGTGCTGGCGGTGCCGACGAAGATCACCAAGGGCGTGCTGATCGCCCCGACCGTGTTCGGAAACGTGATGCTCGGGCCGACCGCCGAGGACGTGGGGCGCAAGGACGACACCGGTTCGACCCGGGACGGGCTCGCCTACCTGCGCGCGGAGGGCGCGCGCATCATGCCCGAGCTGCTCGAGCACGAGGTGACCGCCGTGTACGCCGGGCTGCGCGCGGCCACCGAGCACGTGGACTACCAGCTCAGCGTGCACGCGGCGGAGGGCTACGCCTGCGTGGGCGGCATCCGCTCGACCGGCCTGTCGGCCTCGATGGCGATCGCGGAGCACGTGCGCGAGCAGCTCGGAGCGGCGGGCCTGCGGCTCGAGCCGAGCGATTCGCCGCCCGTGGAGTTCACGATGCCCAACATCGGCGAGCGCTTCGAGCGCGCCCTACCAGCGCGACGAGCTGATCGAGGCCGATCGCGACTACGGCCGGATCGTCTGCTTCTGCGAGCGCGTCACGCGCGGCGAGATCCGCGACGCGCTGGAGGCCACCGTCCCCGCGGTGGACCTCGACGGGCTGCGCCGTCGCACGCGCGCGCACATGGGCCGCTGCCAGGGCTTCTTCTGCGGCGCCGAGATCGCGGAGCTGCTCGGGGAGCGCCGGTGAGCGGGCGGCCGGTGGTCGTGATCGGCGCGGGCCCCGCCGGGCTGGCCGCGGCGCTCGAGCTGCGCAGGCGCGGCGCGGCCGACGTGCTGGTGCTCGAGCGCGAGGCCGAGCCCGGCGGCATCCCGCGCCACGCGCAGCACCAGGGCTTCGGCCTGCGTGACCTGCGTCGCCCGCTGTCCGGGCCCGCCTACGCGCGCCGCTACGCCGAGCTGGCCACGGCCGCCGGAGCCGAGCTGCGCACCGAGACGATGGTCACGCGATGGTCGCCCGACGGTCCGCTGGAGCTCACGGGGCCGCTGGGGCGCGAGCAGGTCGACGCGGCGGCGGTCGTGCTCGCCACGGGCTGCCGCGAGCGCCCGCGCTCGGCCCGGCTCGTGCCCGGCTCGCGTCCGGAGGGAGTGATCACCACCGGCACGCTCCAGCAGCTCGTCTACCTCAAGGGGCTGACGCCCGGCACGCGAGCGCTCGTGGTCGGCGCCGAGCACGTGAGCTTCTCGGCGCTGCTCACGCTCGCCCATGGCGGTGCGCGCGCCGTGGGCATGGTCACCGAGCTGCCCCGCCACCAGTCGCTCGCGCTCTTCCGCGCCGGCGCCGCGCTGCGCTTCCGCGCACCGCTCTGGACGCGCACGGCGGTGAGCGCCATCCACGGCCGCCCACGCGTGGAGGAGGTGGAGCTCACCGACCTCGACAGCGGAGCGGCGCGCCGGGTGGCGTGCGACACGGTGGTCTTCACCGCCGACTGGATCCCCGACCACGAGCTGGCCGTGATGGCTGGCCTTGCCATGGACGCCGGCACGCGCGGTCCGGCAGTGGACGCGGCACTGCGCACCTCCCGGCCGGGCGTGTTCGGGGCGGGCAACCTGCTCCACGGCGCCGAGACCGCCGACGTGGCGGCGCTCGGCGGGCGGCACGCCGGCGCCGCGGCGGCCGCGTTCGTCTCGGGTGGCGGCGAATGGCCGGAAGCTCGCATCCCGATCGAGTGCGAGCCGCCGCTTCGATGGATCGCTCCGAACGTGGTCGTGCCGGGCGCCGGGGCGCCGCCGCGAGGCCGCTTCGCACTGCGCTCGAGCGAGTTCGCGTCACGGCCGCGAATCGAGATCGAGCAGGGTGGCCGCACGCTGTGGGCGGGGCGCCTCGCGCGGCTGGTGCCCGGCCGCTCGGCGAGCCTGCCGCACGCGTGGACCGACTCGGTGGACCCGAGCGCCGAACCCGTGCGCGTGCGCCTGGCCGCGCGCGGGTAAGGGGAGCCGCATGGAGCACGAGCAGCAGCCCGAGCACGAGCAGCAGGCCGACCGCATGGAGGAGGACGCCGAGCGAATGGAGCAGCACAACGAGCAGCTCGGCGAGCGCATCGACGACATCGAGAGCGACTGGGAGCGCAAGGAGCAGGACCCCGCGGTCCCCGGCGCCCAGCCCGACCCGGACGAGGAGCAGTCCGATCGGAGGAGGAGCAGCCGGACCCGGACGAGGAGTAGAGCGAGTCATGATGGACACCCCACCCGCAGACCAGTCCGACCAGCTTCCCGAGGAGGCGCCGCCCGAGGTCGTGCCGCGCGACGACCCGGAGACAGGCCCGGAATACGGAACGCGAGGACGACAAGCCGGAGCGACGAGTAGCGTCGCCGCGGGCGTCCCCGCCCGGGCGCGGACATAGCGGCGTTCCTCAAGCTGCATTGAACGGGTAATTGTGCGCTAACGGAGCTCAACACGTTTCCACTATGGCGGTTTCGTGCTGAGCCCGCGGCCTTGCGCTCGGCTGTCCCTCCCGCGCTGGCTTACCTCGGATGCGTGGACGCCATCCGAGGGCCACTCAAGGCGGGAGCGGCGGCGCTGTTCGCCGTTGGCCTCCTGCTGCTGTTCCTGAACCCGCCGTCGCTGTCCGGCGCGGAGGGGATGGCGGTGCTGGTCGGCGGTGGGCTCCTGCTGGTGCTCGCGACGGCCTGGGCGACCGTGGCCCTAACCGGCAGTGACTCGATGCCGGAGCACGAGTTCGAGCGGCTGGTGCGTCGCAGCGAGGAGTTGGCCGCAACGCCGGACCTGCGCGCAGAGGTGGGTGAGTTCGATCTGCTCGTGGCCGACGCGATCGACCAGCTTCCCGACGAGTTCCAGCGGCTGCTGGACGACACGCCGGTCGTGGTGTCGCAGCACGGCGCGGAGAACCGCGCCTACGGCCACTACTTCGGAGACACCGTCGCGCGCGACAACTACCCCGACCGCATCGTGCTCTACCAGGACACCCTCGAGCGCGACTTCGGCCACGACCCCGAGCTGCTGCGAGCGCAGGTGGACCGCACGCTCCGCCACGAGCTGGCCCACCACCTCGGCTGGCACGAGCGCGGCGTCCGCGACCTCGGGCTGTAGGCCAGCTGAGGACGCTGCCGGTCCGGCAAAGGCGCGCGCCGGCACCTAGACCGCGATCGCCGCGGAGGCCGCTGCCCCGAGCAGGATGAAGGGCAGCGCCTCGACCACGATCGACGCCGCGACCACGGCGAGCACCAGCGCCCAGAACGCGGAGCCCACCACCCACAGAGGCAGCACCCGGGCCGGCGCGGACCGTGGCGCAGCGGCGTGCTCCATGGGGCTCAGCCGGTTCCGCTAACCAGCGTCGCCGAAGCCAGAACGGCCCCGGTGGCGAGGGCGAAGGCGATCGCGCGCATCCGCTTCGGCGTCAGCCAGGCCAAGCGGCGGGTGCCCAGGTAGGCCCGCGCGCCCGAGGCCGCTCCCACGGCTGTCATCGCGGTAGCCATGCACTGCGCGCACATGCGCCCTCAGTATCGCAATCGGCCGCTCAGCTCAGGCGACCGGCGCCGCGATGCAATCAGTCCTCGTCCGCGCCCTCGCCGTCGCTGCTCTTGTTCAGGACGTTGAAGTGGCTGTCGAGGTGCACGTCGACGTTGCTGCCGTCGTCGCGAGTGACCTCCACCTCGTAGTAGCCCTCCTCGTCCTGGAACTCGGTGTCGCTCACGCGTCCGCCGCCGGTGTAGTCGAGCGCCACGGCACTCGCCCTGTCGAGCGCGGCGCCGGTGATCGGCTTGCCGCTGCCGTCGTCGCCCGTGCCGCGGCCCTCGTCGCCGCCACCACCGGTGGCCCCGGCGATCGCCGCACCGCCCGTTCCGAGAACAGCCACAGCGGCCACCGCGAGGATGCCCCGCTTTAGCTTGGTGCTCATGCCCCGATTATGCCCGGGGCCAGATGAGATGACGATGAGGGGTCTGGAGCGGAGAGGGTGGGATTCGAACCCACGAGGCAGTTTGACCCGCCCACACGATTTCCAGTCGTGCACCTTCGGCCGCTCGGTCACCTCTCCAGGCGGCAGCCAAGCCTAGCTTGGCCTGCGCTCGGCGCGGGGCGCGCTCAGGCGGCCTTGCGGACCTGGACGTGCGGCGTGCGGCGCGGGAACGCGACGATGGTCGAGTAGCTCACGTCGCTGTAGGCGAGCGCCTGGAGGGTGCAGCCGCAGCCCTCGCAGAGCAGGTCGTCGAAGTCCTCGATCTCGCCCCAGGCCTCGAACTCCTCGGCGCAGGACTCGTCCGTGCATATAAGGATCGCGTAGAGCATGGAGTGAGACCATGCTGGGCGCGGCCCCGGACGGAAGCCCACTGTGGCTGCAATCAGGCTTGCAGCCGGGTGAAGTGCCAGAGCGGGCCGCCGAGCTTGCGCTCCACGCTCAGACCCGCGGCGCCGGCCCGTTTGGCGAGCGCCGAGTGGGTGACCATGTGCGGGTCGCCGAACAGCTCCCCGACCACGATGCGACCCCCGGGCTTCACCACGCGCCGGAGCTCGCGCAGCGCGGCGTCCTGGTCCGGGATCTCTCCGAGCACGGTCACGAGGTACGCGCCGTCGAAGCTGTCGTCCGGGTAGGGCATCTCGCGGGCGTCGGCACGCGAAGGCGTGATGTTGTCGATGCCGTGCTCCTGCGCGCGCCGCAGCGTGTGGTCGAGCATCTCCTGCTGCACGTCCAGCACGTCGAGCCGCCCGTCCGGCGACAGCCAGTCCGCCACCGGAAGCGAGTAGTAGCCGGTGCCGGGGCCCACCTCGAGCAGCCGCTCGCCGGGCGTGGGCTCGAGCATCCCGCGCAGGCGCTCGCGCGTGATGAACGGGTGCGGTGCCTCCACCCAGAAGCGCTGCGAGTACGGGCACGCCGACGGGTTCCTGCGCCACCAGACGGCCGCCCCGAGCACGGCCGCGCCTCCCAGTGAGCGCGAGCCGGCGGGCGGTGGCCATCAGGCCCCTTCGGAGGCCGGCACGATCAGCCGGATGTGGCGCCGGGCGAGCATCAGGACCGGGGTGGTCCAGTCGCGCCCGGAGCCGTCGAGCGCCACGAGCTGGGCGTCGAGGATCGTGAAGAACTCGTGGTCGCGCCGGTTCACGTGGTCGGAGACCCGGCTGCGATAGCCCTCGCGCGGCAGCGTCAGCATGCCCTCCACCCGGTACCGGTCAGTTTCGACGACCACTTTTTCCTGGCGGTTCTCCACGGCGGCGCAATCTAGCGGTTACCGTCCCCGTGATGGCACAACCGGCCCCGAGCGAGCGCGGCCCCGCGCTCGACGCCGTCTTCAAGCCGGTTCAGCCGCCCTCCACCTTCGAGGAGACCGTGGAGCGGCTCGGGACCGCGATCCGCCTGGGACTGCTTCCGCCCGGGACGCGCCTGCCCGCGGAGCGCGAGCTGGCCGACGAGCTCAGCATTTCGCGCTCGACGCTGCGGCAGGCGCTCACGACGCTCGTCCAGAGCGGGCACCTCGTGGCGATGCGCGGCCGCTCGGGAGGCACCTTCGTGGCCGAGGCGCCTCCGCTCGCCCAGGAGCGGGACGCGCCGCCGCTGCGCGAGGAGGCGCGCGCCGTGCTCGACTACCGGGTGGTGGTGGAGACGGGCGCCACCGTGCTCGCGGCCGAGCGAGCCGGCGAGGTCGATCTCGACCTCCTCGACGCGCTCACGGAGCACATGAGCGCCACTCCGTCCGAGAGCTTCGAGGTCTACCGGCGGGCCGACGTGCGCTTCCACATCGGGCTGGCGGAGGCGTGCCACTCACCGCGGCTCGTGGTGGCGATGACCGAGGTGCAGGGCCAGATGAGCGACCTGATCCAGCGGATCGCGCATCCCGACGTGGTGCTCACGCGCTCGAACGCGCAGCACAGGCGGCTCGTGAGGCTGCTGCGCCGCAAGGACACCGGCCGGGCGGTGCGCCTGATGCGCGAGCACTGCGAGGGCACCGAGCACATCCTCGCCGCCCTGATGCCGGACTGGTGACCCCTAGGACGGCCCGAACGCCCAGGTGTCCTTCGCGCCGCCGCCCTGGGCGCTGTTCACGATCATCGAGCCCTTCTCGAGCGCCACGCGGCTGGTGCTGGCGGGGAGGACGCGCACGCCGTCGTCGGTCAGGAGCGCGTAGGGGCGCAGGTCCACGTGGCGGGGCTCGAGCCGGCCGTCCACAACCGTGGGGTGGACCGAGAGCTGCACGAGCTCCTGGCCGATCCAGCCTCCCGGGTCGGCCGCCATCTCCTCGCGCACGCGCGCGCGAGTGGCCTCGTCCGCGTCCCGCCAGATCACCACTCCCTCGCCGCCCATCTCCCCGCGCGGCTTGACCACCAGGTCGTCGAGCTCGTCGTCCGGTCCCACGACCCGCGACGGGATCGAGGGCAGCAGCGGCTCCTGGTCGAGGTAGAAACGGATCAGCTCGTCCACGTGGCCGTGCACGAGCTTGTCGTCGGCGATGCCCGATCCGGGCGCGTTCACCACGGCCACCCTGCCGGCGGCGGCCGGGCCCAGCAGCGCCTCGCCGATCGCCGTCGCCGAGCCGTCCGCCTCCGTGAAGCGGTCCTCGGCGGTGCGCATGTAGACCAGGTCGACGGCACGCGCACGTCCGTCGATCCACGCCACCACCCGGCCGTCGCGCTGCTCCAGGTCCGCGAGCGTGACGAGCGGGGCGCAGAGCTCGCGCGACAGCCGCTGGTGCTCCCACCAGCCCGAGGCGGACGGCCCCTCCGAGAGGAGCACCATGCTCGGCTCGTCCACCCCGGGCGGCGCGGCGTCGCGGAGCGCGAGCGCGAGCTCGCCGAAGACGGCCGACAGGTCGGCCTGCGGCGGGTCGACGGGGAGAACGTCGCGAAGCGCGTCGCGCAGCGCGACCGTGTACGCGACCCCCGACGGCATCCGCGCCTGGTCCTCGATCACCCTGAAGCGCCCGTCCTCGCAGCGGACCACGTCCAGGCCCGTGAACGAGATCCAGCGCCGCGGCGACACGTCGCGCATCGCGGGCTCGTAGTGGGGCGAGGCCTCCACCTCCTCGCGCGTGAGCAGCCCTGCCTCGAACACGCGACCCTCGCCGTAGGCGTCGGCCACGAACGCCTCCATCGCGAGCAGCCGCTGCCCGATGCCCGCCTGGAGCTCGGACCACTCCGGCTCGGTGAGGATGCGCGGCACGGGGTCGAGCTCGACGGCGTCGTCGGGCGGCGGTGCCGAACGTCACGCCGCGTTCCCGAAGGCGGCGCCTCACCTCGTCCGCAGCCGCCCCCGGGTCGCCGAGGGCGTCCAGCAGCTCGGCGTACTGCGGTCGCGGGGCACCGCTGTCGTCGTATGCCTCGTCGTAGGAGCGGCTCACGCGGAGTCGCGTACCCGCTCGAGCCACTCCTCAAAGCGGGGGTCGGCGCGCGCCTTCTCCGCGCGCTCGAAGTGCCTCTGCGCGTACGACCGAAAGTCGAAGTCCATTTCGGAGAGCACCGACTGCACGGTGCCCCACATGCCCTCGCGGAAGTCCGAGACGAAGCGGAACAGCTTCAGCGTCGCACGAGCGCGGTCATCGGGCGCGTCGCCGAAATAGGCCTCGAGCAGCTCCGCCTCCTGATCGTCGCTCAGCTCGTTGTTGGCGGCGAAGTTCCCGAGGTCGAACCAGCGGTCACCCATCCCGGCGTATTCCCAGTCGATCAGCTGCATGCCCTCGGCGGCCTTCAGGAAATTCGCTGGAAGCAGGTCGTTGTGGGCGGCCACCGGCTCGTGTCCGGGCGTGCCCGCCACGGCCTCCTCGATCTGCCTGGCCGTAGCGAGCGCAGCGTCGTATCCGTCCGGCACGTCAGTCCCGTGGGCGCGGGCCGTTTCCGCGTACTCCTCATAGAGGCGGAAGGGGTTGAAGTCTGTCGGCAGCTCCGTGTCCGAGTCGTGCAGCGCCCTCAGGTCGCGCGCCACCTCGGCGATCGCCTCGGACGCCTGCAGCGAGCTCGCCTCGACATGCTCGCCGTGGATGAACGTGGTGACGAGGCAGGACGGGTCTTCCATGAGCGTTACGACGCGAGGCGCGAATCCCAGCTCCGCAGCGGCCTGGGTGGCGATGCACTCAGCATCGCGATCGATCCCGAGCAGGTCCGTGCGCTTCCCCGGGAGTCGCAGCACGTAATCCGTTCCGGCGAAGGTCACCCGGAAGTTGCGGTTAGTGATCCCGCCCTCGAGCTGGACGACCGTACCCTCGCGCGGCCCCAGCAGCGCCGACAGACGCGCTACGACCTCGGTCAGCTCAGGGATGGTTACGGCCCCGTCCATGGCGTCACCCTACGCCGCCCCTGCTCAGCGTGCGAGGCTCTCGTTCCCCCGATGTCGGACGGCGAGCTGATCCTTGTCGCGGCGGCGCTGCTCGCCGCGGGCATCGGCGCATCCCTGCTTGCGTCGCGAATCCGCCTGCCCGGACTGCTCCTGTTCCTCGCACTCGGCATGGCGATCGGGTCCGACGGCCTCGGCTGGATCGCCTTCGACGACTACGAGCTGGCCCGCACGATCGGGGTCGTCGCGCTCGCGCTGATCCTCTTCGAGGGCGGGCTGTCGGCGGGCTTCCACGAAATCCGGCCGGTGCTCCGCCCGTCGCTCTCGCTCGCGATCCTTGGCACGCTGGGGACCGCGGTCATCTGCGGTTTCGCAGCCTCGTGGCTGTTCGACCTCAGCACGCTCGAGGGCATGCTGCTCGGCGCGATCATCTCCTCCACCGACGGCGCCGCGATATTCGCGCTGCTGCGGGAGTCGACGCTGCGGCGAAAGCTGGCACGCACGCTAGAGGGCGAGGCGGGCTTCAACGATCCCGTGGCGGTCCTGCTCGTGATCGGCTTCATCGAGTGGATCGACCAACCGGACTACGGCGTGCTCGACATGGCGTTCCTATTCGTCAAGGAGTTGGGCATCGGCGCACTGGTGGGTCTTGCGGTCGGCTGGCTGGCGGTGCACGCGCTCCGCAACACGCGGCTCGCGAGTCCGGGCTTGTACCCGGTGGCAACGCTGTCCACGGTCGGCCTTGCGTTCGGCGGGGCCGCCACGCTCGACGGCTCGGGATTTCTGGCCGCCTACCTGGCAGGGCTGATGCTTGGCTCCGCACGCATCCCCGCGAAGCAGACGGTCACGGTGTTTCACCAGGGGCTCGCCTGGGTGGCGCAGATCGCGATGTTCCTCGCGCTCGGGCTGCTCGTCTTCCCGAGCGAGCTCGACGACGTGTGGCTGGAGGGCATGGCGCTGGCCCTCCTACTCGTCTTCATAGCTCGGCCGCTGCCCGCAGTCCTCGCGACAGCTTTTGACAGCTTCACTGCGCGCGAGCGCCTAGTTCTCGGCTGGGCTGGCCTGCGCGGCGCGGTCCCCGTCGTGCTGGCGACATTCGCGGTAATCGAGGACATCCCGCAAGGCCAGAGCCGCGAGTTCTTCAACATCGTCTTCTTCGCCGTCGTCATCTCCACGCTGCTCCAGGGCACCACCGTTGAGTGGCTCGCTCGGAAGCTCGGGGTCACGACGACGGAGCCGGCCCTTCCGCGGCCCTTGGTGGAGACGGGGACGGTCCGCCGCCTCGGCGCGGAGATCGTGGAATACCCCGTGGGGCCCGACGACGCGATCGTCGGCCAGCTCGTGCGCACGCTCGGACTCCCGCGCGACGCGCTGCTGAGCGTGATCGTGCGAGGCGAGGAGGCGCTCTTGCCGCGGGGATCCACGCGCATCGAGGCGGAGGACCGGCTGCACGTGATCGTGCGAGAGGAGGTCGCGGGCGACATGCCCGAGCTGCTCGAGCGCTGGCGCCTGGGCCCGGTCGAGGTTCCGCAACAGACCCACGTGCGCCTGCGCGCCGGCACGGCGGTGTTCAGCACACGTCCCTGGAGCGACAAGGACGGCGAGGCCGGTTTCCCGAAGGAGGTGGAGGGCGTGGCGGTGGTCCAGCAGCTCCGCACCCGGCGCGACAAGCCGGGTGCCCTGGTCGCGCTGGATGACGGCCGTTTCGCGATTACCGGGCCGCTGCTGGCATGGGGAGGGCCGCTCCAGCTCCAGCGCTACGCGCGCAGGCGGCTGGCCACGGAAGAGGATGCCGCTGCACGGGCGTGGTGGCAGGAGGTGATCGGCGCGCTCGCCCGCTAGGAGAGGGCCACGTCAGGCGAAGATCAGGAACAGGATTGCGATACCAGCGCAGAGGAGCAATCCCGTAACGCCCATCTTGAAGTCCTTGAGCCCGATGTCCTCGGGATATCTCACGTTGGGGTCGTCCACAGCGATCTCCTCCTTCGCTTCTGGCTGCGCATGAAGGGTACCGCGAGGCGCGGGGCTAGAGCGCCGCCGCTCGCTCCACGAACTCGCGCCACTCCCTGTGCGCCTCGGAGCGCCACGCGGAATCACGTTCCGGCTCGACGGGCTCGCCGGCGGGAATCCGCTCGGCGATCTCGGCGGTCCCGGACCACAGGCCCGCGCCAACCGCTGCGAGCGCGGCGGACCCGGCGGCGGTGGCGTCCACGGCGCCGCGTTGCACGGGCACGCCCGCGGCATCGGCCTGGAGGCGCAGCAGCAGCTCGTCGCGGGTGAGCCCGCCGTCCACCCGCAGCGCCTCGACCGCGGCTTCGTGCCCGACCGCATCGACCACGTCGGCCACACGCCAGGCGATCGCCTCAAGAGCCGCGCGTGCCACGTGTGCGGGGCGCGTGCCCGCCGTGAGCCCCGCAAGCACGGCGCGAGCGTCCGGTCGCCACCAGGGCGCTCCAATGCCCGCGAGGGCAGGCAGCAGGCGCACGCCGCCAGCGTCCTCGACTGAGCTCGCCAGTCCGGCCAGGGCCGCCGGGTCATCGGCCAGTCCGAGGTCGCGGCTCAGCCACTCGAGCAGCGCGCCGGCGGTGAACACGCCGCCGTCGACGGCGTACTCCACATTTCCGTCCACGCGCCACGCGACCGTTGGAAGCAGGCCGGTCTCGCCGGGCGAGGGTCGCTCGTCGCCCACGTGAGCGAGCACGAACACGCCGGTTCCATACGTGGCCTTCACGAGTCCGGGCTGCGTGCAGCCCGCGCCGGCCAATGCCGCCTGCTGGTCCACCACGCGCGCTCGCAGCGGCAGCTCCCGCTCCCACTCTGGGTGTCGCAGCGAGCCGAGGTCGCCTGCGCTGTCGCGGATCTCAGGCAGGGCAGAGCGCGGCACGCCGAAGGCATCCAGCAGGATGGGATCCCAGTCCGGCTCGCCGGGTACGGCGAGCTGCGTGCGAGACGCGGTGGACGGGTCCGTGGTGAAGCCGGCGCCGAGCCTTTCGCAGAGCCACGCGTCGACGGTGCCGAGTCGCAGAGTGCCGGCGTTGCGGGCGTCGGCGACCACCTGCTCGTGCTCGAGCAGCCATGTGAGCTTCCCCGCCGAGAAATAGGGGTCGAGTGGCATGCCGCTGCGCTCGTGCACCTCCTCGGCGCGGCCGTCGGCCTCGAGTCGGTCGAGCACCTCCTGCGAGCGCTTGTCCTGCCACGTCACGATCGGCGTGAGCGGATGCCCGGACTCGGCGTCCCATGCGAGCACGGACTCACCCTGGTGGTCAAGCCCGCAGGCCACAAGCTCGCCGTCGGCCTGCTGAAGCAGCTCAGCGACGGCGTCGACGACCGCTGTGAGCACATCCTCAGGCCGCTGCTCGACCCAGCCCGGCTGGGGATGCTGAAGCGGCTTTTCGCGCCGCGCCTCTGCCAGCGGCCGGAGCTCCTCGTCGTACAGCACGGCTTTCACCGCAGAGGTGCCTTCGTCTATTCCGAGCAGGAGCTCTTTAGCCACAACGATTGACAGACATCCGATCCGGGCCGTATGGTCCTCCCGACCTAAAGGCCCGACAGTCGCACCATTCTTGCCGACCGACGTGGCTCGCGCCACAGGAGGTAGCGATGACGACTCCGGAGACTCCGGCACCTCGCGAAGCCCAGGACACCGGCGCAGTAAGTGCGGACGAGCAGCGGCTGGCTGAGCTCGGCTACCGGCAGGAGCTTGCGCGAGCCTGGAGCGGGTTCACGAACTTCGCGATCTCGTTCACGATCATCTCGGTCCTGGCCGGGACGTTCACGACGTTCTCGTTCGCCTGGCAGAACGGTGGCCCGATCGCGGTGTCGATCGGATGGCCGGTGCTGTGCGTGTTCGTGCTCATGGTGGCCTTCTCGATGGCCGAGCTGACCTCGAGATACCCGACCGCGGGCGGGCCCTACTGGTGGGCGAACGACCTCGGCGGCAAGGGCTGGAGCTGGATGACCGGCTGGTTCAACATCGTGGGCCTGGTCGGGATCGTCGCCTCGGTCGCTTACGGCTGCGCGATCTTCATGAACGCCACGCTTGCGCTCTACAGCGTCGACATCTTCGGTGCCAATTTCGCCGACGGCGAGCACATCCTCAGCGAGACCTGGCTGCTCTTCTTCCTCATCATGGTCGCCTACACCCTCGTGAACATCTTCGGTGACCGCATCCTGGCGCTGGCGAACAACATCTCGGTGGGGTGGCACATTCTCGGGGTCGCGATCATCATCGGGTTGCTCGTCTTCGTGCCCGACGACCACCAGAGCGCGAGCTTCGTCTTCGGCGAGCGCATCAACAACTCGGGCCTCCACGACGGCTCCACCGGCAACCTCGGCTTCTGGCTGCTGGTCCTGCCGATCGGCTTCTTGCTCACGATGTACACCCAAACGGGCTACGACGCCTCGGCGCACACCGCCGAGGAGACCAGGGGAGCGGCGATCAGCGCGGCGCAGGGTGTCTGGCGGTCGGTGTTCTGGTCCGCAGTCATCGGCTGGTTCGTGCTGCTGGCGTTCCTGTTCGCCGCGACCGACGTGGAGGCCGTGAACGACGGCGCCGGATTCGTCGGCGCGATCTTCACCAGCGCGCTCGACTCGTGGGCGGCCAAGCTGGTCCTGATAATCGCGACCATCGGCCAGCTCTTCTGCGGCGCGGCCGGCCTCACCAGTGCATCGCGCACGTGGTACGCGTTCTCGCGCGACCGCGGGATGCCGGGCTGGGCTGTGTTCCGGCGGGTCAACCGCGACCGGGTGCCATTCAACGCGGTGATCGGCGTCTCGGTCGCCTCGCTTGTGATCGCTATCCCGGCGCTGTTCGGGAAGAACAACATCCCGTTCGCGTTCTTCGCGCTCACCGGCATCTGCACCGTCGGTCTGTACCTCGCGTACATCATCCCGATCTACCTGAGGCTGCGGAAGGGCGATGCCTTCGAAGTCGGGCCGTGGAACCTGGGCCGCCGCTACCGCTTGGTGAACACGCTGGCGATCGTCTTCGTGATCTTGGTCGTGTTCGCGCTCAACCTGCCTTACACGCCGACCGGGCTGCCGTGGCACGACGATTTCGAGGTGAGCGTCGTGAACTACACGCCGTTCGCGATACTCCTCCCGCTCATCTTCGGCGTCTGGTACCTCGTGTCCGCGAAGGATCGATACCAGGGCCCGGTGCGCACGCTTGAAGAGGACGAGGTCACGCGCGACGTGTGAAGCTCGACGAGCTCAACAAGGCCGTTGACGACGGCACGGTCGACACCGTGCTGCTTTGCATCGCCGACATGGAGGGCCGGCTCCAGGGCAAGCGCATGACCGCGCGGCATTTCCTCGACGAGGTCGTGGAGCACGACGCCGAGGGCTGCAACTACCTGCTGGCCGTGGACGTGGACATGAACACGGTGGCGGGCTACGAGATGTCGAGCTGGGAGCGCGGCTACGGCGACTTCGTGTTCAAGCCCGACATGGACACGCTACGGGTGGTTCCGTGGCACGAGGGCACCGTCCTGCTGATGGCCGACCTGGCGTGGGAGGACGGCAGCGACGTGGTCGCGTCGCCGCGCCAGATCCTGCGCAAGCAGCTCGCCCGCCTGGCCGAGCGCGGCTGGACCGCGGCCGCCGGCACCGAGCTCGAGTTCATCGTCTTCCGCGACAGCTACGAGGACGCCTGGCACAAGGGCTACCGCGACCTCGATCCGGCGAACCTCTACAACGTCGACTACTCGATGATCGGGACGGCGCGCATCGAGCCGCTGATCCGCCGCATTCGCAACTCGATGATGGCCGCGGACATGTCCGTCGAGAACTCGAAGGGCGAGTGCAACTTCGGCCAGCACGAGATCAACTTCCGCTACGGCGACGCGCTCCAGACCGCCGACGACCACGTGATCTACAAGACCGGCGCCAAGGAGATCGCGGCGCAGGACGAGATGTCGATCACGTACATGGCCAAGTTCGACGAGCGCGAGGGCAACTCGTGCCACATCCACCTGTCGATCGCCAAGGACGGCGGCGGGAACGTGTTCGCGGACGACGAGACCACCTTCAACCGCTTCGTGGCGGGCCAGCTCGCCGCGTTGCGCGACCTGACGCTGATGTTCGCGCCGCACATCAACTCGTACAAGCGCTTCGTGGCGGGCTCCTTCGCGCCCACGGCGGTGGCATGGGGCCACGACAACCGCACCTGCTCGATGCGGGTGGTGGGGCACGGTCAGGGGCTGCGGGTGGAGAACAGGCTGCCGGGCGCCGACGTGAACCCCTACCTCGCGCTGGCCGCGATGATCGCCGCCGGCCTGCACGGGGTCGACAACGAGCTCGAGCTGGAGCCGGCGTTCGAGGGCAACGCGTACGAGTCCGACAAGCCGCGGGTGCCGCACAACATGTACGACGCTCGCGACCTGTTCGCGGGGTCCGAGATCGCGCGCGAGGCCTTCGGCGCAGGACGTCGTGGACCACTACCTCAACCGCGCGCAGATCGAGATCGACGCCTACGAGGCCGCGGTCACCGACTGGGAGAAGTACCGCGGGTTCGAGAGACTGTAGGGCGTGACACGCCCGGTCATCGGCATCTGTGCCGCCATCGAGAGCGCACAGTGGGCCGCCTGGGAGGTCGTGGTGAACCTCTCCCCGCGCGCCTACTCGCTTGCGGTTCAGCGCGCCGGCGGGCTTGCGCTGATCCTGCCGCCCGACGACGTGGTGGCCGAGGCGCCTGACGAGCTGCTCGACATGATCGACGGCCTGATCCTCGCCGGCGGCTCCGACATCGACCCCGCGCAGCTACGGCGCGCAGCCGCACCCGGAGACGCGCGGCACGCGGCCCGAGCGCGACCGCTTCGAGCTCGCGCTCGGCACGCGCGCGCTGGAGCGCGACATGCCGGTGCTGGGGATCTGCCGGGGGATGGAGATGCTGAACGTGATCCAGGGCGGGACGCTCAACCAGCACATCCCCGGCTTGGAGCTCCACAGGCACACTCCCGGGGCCTTCACGGACCACCGCGTCCGCCTTGAGACGGGGTCGCTCGCCGAGCGTGTGGTGGGCGCGGAGCTCACCGAGGTGAAGTCGGCGCATCACCAGGGCCTCGAAGAGCTCGGTGAGGGTGTCGTCGCAAGCGGTCACGCCGATGACGGCCTGGTCGAAGCGATCGAGCTCCCCGGCCGAAGCTTCGCCGTCGGAGTTCTGTGGCACCCGGAGGAGGACGAGCAGAGCCGCGTGGTCGGATCGTTCGTCGACGAGGCGCGAGATCGTATGAAGGCGGCCGCGTCGTGATCCAGGTCGTCGAGCCGGCCACCGCCGAGGTGATGGCGGAGATCCCGCAGGCGGGCGTCGAGGAGACGGACGCCGCGGTCGCGCGCGCCAAGGCCGCGTTCCCGGCGTGGCGCGCCGTGTCGCCCGGCGACCGCTCCGCGCTGCTCCACCGGCTGGCCAACGCCCTGGAGGAGAACGTCGAGGAGCTCGCGCGACTCGAGGCCCGCAACGCCGGCAAGCCGATCTCGGACGCGCGCGGCGAGATGGGCATGGTGGTCGAGACCTTCCGCTACTACGCGGGCGCACCCGAGCGCATGACCGGCCGCACGATCCCGGTGGCGGGCGGCGTGGACATGACCTTCCGCGAGCCGCTGGGCGTGGTCGGGCTGATCACGCCCTGGAACTTCCCGCTCACGATCGCGTCCTGGAAGATGGGGCCGGCGCTCGCCGCCGGCAACACGATCGTCCTCAAGCCGGCCGAGCTCACGCCGCTCACGGCGATCGAGTTCGAGCGGATCGCGGTCGAGGCCGGCATCCCCGAGGGCGTGGTGAACGTGGTGGCCGGGCCGGGCTCGGTCTGCGGGCAGCGCCTCGTGGAGCACGAGGACGTCGCCAAGATCGCGTTCACCGGGTCCACCGAGGTCGGTCGCCGCATCGCGGCCGGCGCGGCGGGGACGATCAAGCGCGTGACGCTCGAGCTGGGCGGCAAGTCGGCGAACGTGGTCTACGCGGACGCCGACCTCGAGAAGGCCGCCGCCTCGGCGCCGAGCGCCGTGTTCGGCAACGCCGGCCAGGACTGCTGCGCTCGCTCGCGGATCCTCGTCGAGCGCTCGGCGCTGGACCGCTTCATGGAGGTGCTGGAGGAGTCCGTCGAGGCGATCAAGGTGGGCGACCCGCTCGACGAGTCCACCGAGATGGGCCCGCTGATCTCCGAGAAGCAGCTCGAGATCGTGTCGTCATTCGTGCCGGACGATGCGCCGGTGGCGATCCGCGGGGGTAAGCCGGACGGGCCGGGCTTCTGGTTCCCGCCGACCGTGCTGTGTCCGGTCGATAACGACGACCGGCCGGCGCGCGAGGAGATCTTCGGTCCGGTGGCCGCGGTGATCCCGTTCCGCGACGAGGAGGAGGCGATCCGGCTCGCGAACGAGACGATCTACGGGCTCTCCGGCTCGGTCTGGACGCGCGACGGCGCCAAGGCGCTGCGCACCGCGCGCGCGATCGAGAGCGGCGTGATCTCGATCAACTCGAACACGTCCGTGCGAGTGTCCACTCCCTTCGGCGGGTTCAAGCAGTCCGGGTACGGCCGCGAGCTCGGCCCGGACGCCCTGGACCACTACAGCGAGATCAAGAACGTGTACTACGCGACGGAGGGGTGATGGCCCGGCTCGACGGCAAGGTGTGCGTGATCACGGGGGCGGCGAGCGGCATCGGCGCCGAGACCGCGAAGCGCTTCAAGGAGGAGGGCGCGACCGTGGTGGGCGTCGACCTGTCCGAGAACGCGGAGGGCGATCTCGCGATCCAGGCCGACGTGACCGACGAGGAGCAGGTGCGCGGGATGTACGCGCGCGCACGCGAGGAGTTCGGCCACATCGACGTGCTCTTCAACAACGCGGGCATCTCGCCGCCGGACGACGTGTCGGTGCTCGAGACGTCGTTCGAGGCGTGGCAGCGCGTGCAGGACGTGAACCTCAAGTCGGTGTTCCTCTGCTGCAAGCACGGCATCCCGCATCTGCTCGACGCGGGCGGCGGCTCGGTGATCAACACGGCGTCGTTCGTCGCGGTGATGGGGGCGGCCACCTCGCAGATCTCGTACACGGCGTCGAAGGGCGGCGTGCTCTCGATGTCGCGCGAGCTCGGCGTGGAGTTCGCGCGCCAGGGGGTGCGCGTGAACGCGCTCTGCCCGGGGCCGGTGAACACCCCGCTGCTTCAGGAGCTCTACGCGAAGGACCAGGAGGCGGCGCAGCGCCGGCTCGTGCACGTGCCGATGGGGCGCTTCGCGGAGCCGCGCGAGATCGCGAACGGCGTGCTCTTCCTCGCGAGCGACGAGTCGTCGTACGTGACGGCCCAGACCTTCCTCGTCGACGGTGGGCTCTCCGGGGCCTACGTCACGCCGGAGTGAGGGTCCTTTCGGTCGTCCACGAGCTGGACGCCGGGGCGGGGGTGTTCGGCGACTTCCCGACCTGGGTGCCGAGCGCCGGGCCGCCGCCCGACGATTTCGACGCCCTGATGGTCTTCGGTGGGTCGATGCATCTCGATCAGAACGACGAGCACCCATGGCTGACACCCGAGAAGGAGTTCCTCCGGCAGCAGCTTGAGCGCGGCACACCCATCCTCGGTGTCTGCCTTGGAAGCCAGCTGTTGGCCGAGGCCGCCGGCGCCCGCCCGCATCGCATGCCCGAGCCCGAGATCGGCTGGTACGACATCGAGATCACCGACGCCGGCGCAGCCGATCCCCTGCTCGGCCCGCTCGCCCCGTCGGTCGAGCTCTTCGAGTGGCACCACTACGTGGCGCCGCTGCCGCCCGGCGCCGTGGAGCTCGCGCGCACGCCGGCGTGCGTGCAGGCGTTCCGCATCGAGGGCAAGCCCGCATGGGGACTCCAGTTCCACGCCGAGGTCACCCGCGAGAACCTGTGGAGCTGGCTGGACGGATGGGACAACGCCGAGGCCTCGGCGACCTCCTTCGACCCCGACCGCATCCGCGCCGCCAGCGAACGACGCATTGAGGGGCAGAACGAGGTCGGGCGGGGAATCGCGGAGCGCTTCCTAGCCGAGGCCGCCCGCGCCCGCTGACATCGAGTGTCGCCTAACTGCCCCCTGAGGGCAGTAACTCGACACTCGACCGCGCGAGCCTGCTTCGGTGCCCGTCGTCACGGCGCTTCGGGCGCGGCGCGGGTGGCGGCGGCGCAGCGGGTGGCGGCGCCCCGGCCACGCTCTCCACGTTTTACACAATATGCGTGCATAAGTGATCAAGCGTGGCCAGGACGGCCGCGCGCGACCCCTCGATGCTGCCGTTACGGCGCTTCGGGTGGCGGCGGCGCGGTGGGCGCCTCCGGCGCGGCGACGGGTGGCACGGTCGGGGCGGCGCCTCCGCCCGTCTCGAGCACCGGCTCGCCTCGGAGTGCTTTTAGCTCGAAGTAGAGGACCGCGGCGGCGAGCGCGCTCAGCGGGGCCACGAGCAGGCGGACGAGCAGGTCGGCCACCGAATAGCCGACGACCGAGTCGGCCACGTCGTTCGCGAGCGCCTGGATCACGCCGGTCACCACGAGCTGGAGCAGGAACAGGACCAGGATCACGCCGAAGACCTGCCAGCCGTTGCCCCGGACCAGCTCGCGGCTGCGGCCGAAGGCGCCCATCACGTCGCTGCGCTCGATCACGATCACCGGTGCCAGCACCGCCCAGATCGTGAGTAGGAAGAGGCCGGGCACGATCAGCAGGACCAGGCCGATCCCGATCCCCAGGCCGGCCAGGATTCCCGCGATCAGCAGCGGGACGATCACGGGCGTGGCCGAGCGCGCCAGGCTCCCGACGGTGTGGTCGCGGCGGCCGTCGAGGATGTCGCGTGCCGCCTCCACGACCATGCCCTGGAACCAGTAGGTGGCGATGGTCCCGAGCGCCGCGACGATCAGCGCGCCCAGGATGCCCGCGCTCCCGGCGTAGATCAGGCCGCTGACGATCGCCACCGGCACGAACACCACCAGCGCCGCGGGGATCAGCAGGGTGAACTGGTCCCGGTAGATCTCGAAGATCCGCTCAAAGACCCGTGCCGTATCGAGCTTCGCGTTCATGCCGCAGAATGTACGTAGGTGGAGGAAAGCGTGCGTGGACATCTCCTCATCGCGGCGCCGTCGCTGTTCGACTACTTCCGGCGCACGGTCGTACTGGTCCTCGAGCACACGCCCGAGGGCGCGATGGGCGTGGTGCTCGGACGCAGTTCGGATACGCGGGTGGCCGACGCGGTGCCGGTGCTGGCGGATCTCGCGGACGCGGACGACCTCGTGTACCTGGGCGGCCCGGTCTCGCCGCAGTCGGTGGTGGCGCTCGGCGACTTCGAGCACCCGGAGGAGGCCGGTACGCAGGTGGTGGGCTCGCTCGGGACGCTCGACCCGGACGGCACGAACGAGTCGCTGCGAAGGGTTCGCGTCTACGCGGGCTACGCCGGCTGGTCGCCGGGACAGCTCGACGGCGAGCTCGAGGAGGGCGCCTGGATCGTCCAGGATGCCGAGCCCGAGGACCCGTTTCGCTCGGGTGACATCTGGGCGGACGCGCTCGCGCGCAAGGGCGGCCGCTACCGCCTGATGGCCACCATGCCCGCCGACCCCTCGCTGAATTAGCTAGCTCACTGGCAGGCCGCTGGGGATCGACGGCCAGTCCGGATACAGGCGCCGGGCCGCTGCCTCGCACGGGCGGCCGCGCACCTCATGCCCAAGGTCGGCGAACGCCCGCAGCACGGTCACGCTGGCGAGGATCTGGAAGTCCGCGGCGTTCGGCTCCTCGGTGCCGATCGTGCCGTCCGCGATCAGGCCGTCCACGTGGTCGAGCAGTTCCGGCAGCGCGCGCGATGTCCTCGCGCACCCGGGCGTCGTCGGCGCGCGACTTGCGCGCCAGCTGGCGAATCACCGGCATGAACAGCACGGCCAGGACGCGGGGTGCGGGCATGTGCATGATCTCGGTGCCCATCCACAGCCGCGCGTCCTCGTCCGTGAGCAGCAGGTAGCGGAAGAGGCGACGCGGCACGGGCTGGAGCACCTGCTCGCCCCAGCGCTCGGCCTCCTCCACCCGTGCCCTCCGCTCGGGGTCGCGCGGGAACAGCGGCCGCTCGGGGCGGACCTCGTCGAGGACCCGCGCGATCCGGCGCGACCCCTGCACCTTGCGCCCGTCGAGCTCGAGCGCTGGCACCGTGAAGCCCTCGAAGCCGGCGAAGCGGAGCAGAATCGGATGCAGCCCCGGCATCAGCCTGACGAGGCGGTGCGGGATGCGCTTGTGGGCCACCATCGCCGCCCCGGCGGCGGCCGCGTTGGAGATCGGCATCACGTAGAGCCGGGTGGGCATCAGGGACAGCGCCCCACCGCTCGCGCCACCGCCTTCGCCCGAGCCCTGTAGCCCGCGGCCGACACGTGCACGCCGTCGCGGGCCAGCCACTCCGGGTGCCTGCGCACCATCCTCACCCAGTTCAGCACGCGCAGATTGTCGCGCCGGCTCGACTCCTCCGCGAGCGCTCGGTTGTAGCCGCGATAGCTCACTCCGCGGTACGGCGGCCGCACGATGTTCGCCCACACCACGCAGCGCGCCCGGCCGGCCACCTTCATCACGTCGGCGATCGCGTCGCGGAAGCCGTGCACGTCGCCCGGGGCGTCGTTGGTCCCGAGGCTCACGTGGATCACGCGCGCGAGCCGGCTGCCGTAGCGGCGCATCACGTCGTCGCCCTGGTACGCGTGGCGGCTCACCGACGCGGACTGCTCACCCGCCACTCCGGCAGCTCGCGCGGGATGAACGGCCTCGTGCCCTCCGCGAGCGAGTCGCCGTTCACGAGCAGGCTCCGCTCCGCAGCGGAGGCCGGCGGCGCCAGCGCCAGGCCGGCCGCCAGCACTGCGAGCACGCGCCTCATCGCCCGCGCAGCGCGGGGAAGTCCTCTGCCATCGCGGCGAGGATAAGGCGTACCGGC
Organism: uncultured Thermoleophilaceae bacterium; assembly: GCA_963771715.1. Classification (GTDB taxonomy): domain Bacteria; phylum Actinomycetota; class Thermoleophilia; order Solirubrobacterales; family Thermoleophilaceae; genus JACVRW01. Next base: position 131,992 of record CAVYUQ010000014.1, on the reverse strand, counting down.
GCCACGGCTCCCTCGCGCGTGAAGTGCACGCCGTCCGGCTGCCGCGCGAGCACGCGCCTCCCGTCGATCTTCAGCGTGTCGCTGTACCTGCCGCGGTTGAGCGTGGAGTAGATGTCCACGTAGCGCAGGCTCGAGGTCGCATCCGCGGCGCGCTCCGCGGCCCGGTTCTGGGAGGCGTATATGTCGTTGAACTCGGGATCGCGGGCGGTGGGCGGCGGCACCCAGTACACCGGCCGCTCGCCATCGCTCGAGAGCACCGAGCTCACGACGGCCACGCGGCGGGCGAACTCCGTCTCCCAGCCCGCCTCGCCCGGGTCGTAGAGCGAGCCGTCGGCCGTCTGAACGTTGAAGCCGTCGTTGTCGCCGATCGCCATTACGACGGCATCGGGATCGCGGTCCGCCACCTCCTGCTCGGCGTTGATCTGCCAGTTGAAGAACGCGGGATTGGTGAGGCCGGTTCCGTTTCGGGCCACGGTCGTGACGTCGAGCAGGCCCTCGGGCGCCTGGTCGATCAGGCGCTGGCCCAGGAACTCGGCCTGGGAATCGCCCGTCACGAGGACCTTCAGCGGGTCCGCCACCGTCGGCTGCCGAAACGCCTGCTGCTCGGGCTTGCGCCGCAGGATCGCGGTCGAGCCCTTCTCGAGCTCGGTGCCCGACGCGGTCTTGTCCTCCTGCCCGAACGCGAGGTCGAGCCCCTCGCGCGGGAGGTGCAGCCCGATCGCGCCCGCCACGTCGTCGATCGGGCGCGCCACCGAGAGCAGGATGTCGCGCGTGGGTCCCGGCTGCATGCCCTCGCCGGCCCGGACCATCGCCTCCGAGTTGAACAGCACGGCGATGGCGAGCGCGATCGCGATCACGCCGAGCACCCGGCCGGCGGGCATTCTGAGCTCTCTGTCGCCCTGGGGCTCCACGTCAGAACTGGTAGTAGATGAACGGGGCCACGCCCTGCTGGCCGACGGCGGCGTCTGCGATCACGAGCAGCGCGCCCGCGGCCAGCCCCTGCGCCGCCACGGGCCGTGCCACGAACCACGCCTCGGCCTCGCGCCACCAGCCGGGCGGCAGCGCCTGGACCGCCACCGCCGCCACCACGAGCAGGACCAGCGGGAGCGTCACGAGCGGCGAGGGTCCCGACAGTCCCAGCCCGCCGAGCACGTCGAACGCCGTGCCGAGGTCGGGCGCGCGGAAGAAGACCCACGCGATGCACACCACGTGGAAGGTCACGAGCCAGGCCACCCACGCGGGAAGGTGGAATCCGCCGAAGCGCTCGCGCGCCCAGCGCTCGGCCGATAGCCCCGCGCCGTGCATCCCGCCCCAGAGCACGAACGTCCACGACGCCCCGTGCCAGAGCCCGCCGAGCAGCATCGTGAGCATCACGTTGCGGTACGTCTTCAGCCGGCCCTTGCGGTTGCCGCCGAGCGGGATGTAGAGGTAGTCGCGCAGCCAGCGCGACAGCGTCATGTGCCAGCGCCGCCAGAAGTCCTGGAGCGAGAGCGCGAGGTAGGGCCGGTTGAAGTTCTGCGGGAGCTGGTAGCCGAGCAGCAGCGCGAGCCCGATCGCCATGTCCGTGTAGCCGGAGAAGTCGCAGTAGATCTGCGCCGCGAACGCGTAGAAGGCCAGCGTGAGCTCGGCGCCCGAGTGCGCGCCCGGGTCGCTGTAGACCGGGTCCACCACCCGCCGGGCGAGCTCGTCCGCGATCACGGTCTTCTTGAGCACGCCTCCGACGATCATGAAGATCGCCGGCCCGGCCAGCACGGCGCGCGGGTCGCGCGGGGTGCGCAGCTGCGGCAGCAGCTCGTTGGCGCGCACGATCGGGCCCGCCACGAGGTGAGGGAAGAAGGCCTGGAGGATCGCCACGTCGACGAGCGAGGCGGGCGGGGTCACTCCGCGGTAGACGTCGACCACGTACGAGATCGCCTGGAACGTGAAGAACGAGATCCCGATCGGGAGCACGATCTGCACGAGCGGCAGCGGCGAGCCGAGCCCGATCGAGTCGAGCGCGCTGTCCATCTCCGAGACGAAGAAGCCGAGGTACTTGAAGACCGCGAGCAGGCCGAGGTCGAACGCCACCGCGGCGATCAGCGCCCGCTTGCGGGTGGCCTGCGACGGGCTGCGCGCGATCACCTGCGCCGCCACCGTGTTGACGACGCTGGATCCGATCAGCAGGAGCACCCAGCGCCAGTCGACCCAGCCGTAGAAGAAGTACGACGCCGCGAGGATGAACGGCCGCCAGGCGCTGGGATGCGGCATCAGCGCCCAGGACAGAACGAAGACGACGAGGAAGAACGCCGCGAACTCGATCGTCGGGAAGCTCACCGCGGGAGATTCTGGCTACTAGCGGCTACGGCGTCGCCACGTCACGTCGGGTGGCGGGTGCGCAGATGCTCGCCGAGCGTCTCGCGCACCCAGCGCCGCTCGTCGGCGCTCGCCATCCGGTAGCGGCCGAGCAGCTCCTTCTGGCTCTCGAGCGGCAGCCCCGCGATCTCCCAGCGGACCGCGAGCCGCTCGAACAGCAGCTCGGCACGGCGCTGCCAGCGGTCCTCGGCCGAGGCGGCGGGCTTGGTGTCGAGCTGCTCGAGCTGGCGCAGCGTGCCTGCGCTCAGCTCGTCACGGAGCGTGAGCACGTTGCCCTCGGCGTCGCGGTAGTCGGTGCTGCTCGCGGGCGCGCCTCCGGAGCGATCGGACGCGCCGCCCTGCGCGCGCCTGCGCGAACGCCTCCCCATCGCCGGGAGCCTCTGCTCAGCCCAACAGGGCCGCGCAGCGCTCCTCGACCGCCGCCTGGATGCGCTCGGCAACCGCGGGATTCAGAGCGCGCGTCGAACGGAACGCCTGCTCGGTCATGACGATCGCGCGGGCCGGTGAGGTCGTCACGACGGTCGCGTTGCGCACCGCCTTGCCGACGATGCCCATCTCGCCGAGGAAATCCCCCGGTCCGAGCTCGGCCACCCGCTCGCTGTCGCGGACCACGTCGGCCGTGCCCTCCTCGAGCACGAAGAACTCGTAGGCGAACTCCCCCTGACGCACAAGCTCCGTGCCCTCGGGGACCTCGATCTCGTCGGCGTGCTGGGCGATGGTGCGGCGCTCGTCGCTCGAGAGCGACTCGAACAGCGGCACCGACCGCAGGCTGCTCTCGTCCATGCCACGATTCTCACGCTTTTGCGGCCTCCAAGGCAAGGAGCCGTCGTTTGCGCTCCAGCCCGCCGCCGTAGCCGGTGAGTGCTCCGCCCGCTCCGATCACCCGATGGCACGGAACGATCACGGCGAGCGGATTGCGCCCGTTCGCGGCGCCGACCGCGCGGCACGCGCTCGGCCTGCCGATCGCCGCGGCCAGCTCCGAGTAGGTCGTGGTGCTGCCGTAGGGAATCTCCAGCAGGGCCTCCCACACGCTCAGCTGGAAGCTGGTGCCACGCGGTGCGAGCGGCAGCTCGAAGCGCCGGAGCTCGCCGGCGAAGTACGCGTGGAGCTGGGCCTCCGCCTCGAGGAGCAGCGGCTCGGAGCTGCGCGCCCCGGCCGTGGCCGCGAACGCCACGCCGCTCAGGCGGCCGCCCTCGGCGCTCAGCAGGAGGGGGCCGATCGGGGTCTCGACGCTGTGCATGCACGCCACGCTACTCGCGCCGCGCACACCCGCCACCGGCATGTCCGAAAACCGCCAACGAAGCGTGCGACGATGGCCGTGTGATCGAGGACTTCGAGCGCTGCTACCGCTTCATGCAGAGCCGCGATCCCCGCTACGACGGCTTCTTCGTCGTGGCCGTGACCTCCACCGGCGTCTACTGCCGCCCGAGCTGTCCCGCCCGGCTGCCGAGCCGGCGCAACGTGCGCCTGCTCCCGAGCGCAGCCGCCGCGCAGGAGGAGGGCTTTCGCGCCTGCAAGCGCTGCGACCCCGACGCCGCCCCCGGCTCCCCGGCATGGAACCGGCGCGCCGACGTGGCCGGCCGGGCGGTGAGGCTGATCGCGGACGGAGCCGTGGACCGCGAGGGAGTGGGCGGCCTCGCGGCGCGCCTGCACTTCAGCGAGCGCCAGCTGAACCGCATCCTCGTGTCCGAGCTCGGGGCGGGCCCGGTGGCGCTCGCCCGCGCGCAGCGCGCGCAGACCGCGCGCACGCTGATCCAGTCCACCGACCTTCCGTTCGGGCAGGTGGCGACCGGCGCGGGCTTCCGCAGCGTGCGCCAGTTCAACGACACCGTTCGCGCCGTCTACGCCCGCACCCCCACGGAGCTGCGCCGGCGCGGCCGTTCGCGCCGCCCGGCCTCCGCGGCGATCGAGCTGCGGCTGCCGTACCGCGAGCCCTTCGACGGCGACTCGCTGATCGCGTTCCTCGCGGAGCGCGCGGTGCCGGGTGTCGAGGAGGTGGACGGATCGACCTACCGGCGCTCGCTCGCGCTCGAGCACGGAGCCGGGATCGTGTCGCTCACGCCGGCGGCGCGCTTCGTCCGCTGCGAGCTTCGCCTCGAGGATCTGCGCGACCTCACCGCCGCCGTGGCGCGCTCGCGCCGGCTGCTCGACCTCGACGCCGACCCCGTGTCGATCTCCTCCCAGCTCGGGCAGGACGGGCCGCTCGCTCCGCTCGTGCGCGAGCGCCCGGGCCTGCGCGTGCCCGGCTGTGTGGACGGGTTCGAGCTCGCCGTGCGGGCGATCGTCGGCCAGCAGGTGTCGGTGCCGGCGGCGCGCACGGTGCTCGGCCGCCTCGCCGCGGCCTACGGCGAGCCGCTGTCCGAGCCGCGCGGCGCGCTCACCCACCGCTTCCCGAGCGCGGCCGCGCTCGCGGAGGCCGATCCGGGCGCGCTCCCTTTCCCGCGCACGCGCGCGAGCGCCCTGCGCGCGCTGGCCCGGCTGAGCGCGGAGGGCGAGCTCACCCTCGACGCGGGCAGCGACAGCGCCGAGGCGCTCGCCGTGCTCGGCGGAATCCGGGGAGTGGGCCCGTGGACCGCGTCCTACGTGGCGATGCGCGCGCTCGGCGATCCGGACGTGTTCCTGCCGGGCGACGTGGGCATCCGGCACGCGCTCGCCCGGCTCGGCGGCCACGCGTCCGACGAGCGCTGGCGGCCCTGGCGCTCGTACGCCGTGATGCACCTCTGGCGCAGTTTGGCGGCCTGAGGGTGCGCACCCTCGCCGCCTGACGCACCGAGCCGGAGCGCCTGAGGTACGTTCGTCGCACGCGACGAGAGGGAAATCCGCCCGGACGGTTTCTCACGCTCGTGGTCGCGAGCGTCGCGTCCGTCGTCGCGGCTGTGCTCACTCGCGAGGTGTTCGATGCAGGGGTCGTGGCCTCGGCGGCCATCACCCCGGTGGTCGTGGCGCTCGTGAGCGACAGCATGTACCTCGCGGCCCGCGGCGGCCGCGCCAAGCCGGCGGAGCCCGAGCCGGACGGCGCCACCACGACGGCCTCGACGCCGGCACCCAGGCGGCGCCTGCCGATCGTGGGCGCGATCCTCATCGGCCTGCTCGCGTTCCTGATCGCCGTGCTCGTGCTCACCATCCCCGAGGCGGTCAGCGGCAAGTCGGTCACGGGCGGCGATGACCAGACCACGTTCTTCGGCTCGAACCAGGACAAGCCGTGGAACACCGGCGACGAGTTCCGGAGCTGCTTCGACAGCCTCGACGCGCTCGGCGACTGCGTGGACGAGATCCTCCAGTAAGACTGCACGCATGCGAGCTGTCCAGATCGTCGACCTCACCGGGCCGGACTCGGCGCTGGCGCAGGTGGACCTGCCCGAGCCAGAGCCCTCCCACATGCTCACGCCCGGAAGCGGCGTGGTGATCGACGTGCACGCCGCCGGGGTCTCCTTCCCAGAGGTGCTCCAGACGCGCGGCGAGTACCAGTTCAAGCCGCCGCTGCCGTTCGTGCCCGGCAGCGAGGTGGCCGGCGTGGTGCGGAGCGCGCCCGACGGCTCGGGGCTCAGCGAGGGCGACCGTGTGACGGCCGGCTGCCTGCTCGGCGCGTTCGCCGAGGTGGCGGTGGCGCCCGACTTCCTCACCTTCCCGCTCTCCGACGAGCTCGACTTCGCCCAGGGGTGCGGGCTGGTGCTCAACTACCACACCGCCTACTTCTCGCTGAGGAAGCGAGGCCGCCTGAAGGAGGGCGAGACGGTGCTGGTGCACGGCGCCGCGGGCGGCGTGGGCACGGCGACCATCCAGGTGGCGAAGGGCCTCGGTGCCCGAACGATCGCCGTGGTGTCGAGCGACGAGAAGGAGCAGGTGGCGCGCGACGCCGGGGCCGACGAGGTGGTGCGCTCCGACGGTCCCTGGAAGGACGAGGCCAAGGAGCTGTCGGGCGGGGGAGTGGACGTGGTGATCGACCCGGTGGGCGGCGACCGCTTCACGGACAGCCTGCGCTCCCTCGGCGAGGGGGGCCGCGTGGTGGTCGTGGGCTTCACTGGCGGCTCGATCCCGGAGGTGCGCGTGAACCGGCTGCTCCTGAACAACACCGAGGTGATCGGCGCCGGCTGGGGCGCCTACGTGATGAGCAAGCCGGACGTGAACCGCGAGATCGGCGCCGAGGTGAACCGCCTGGTCGACGAGGGCTTCGTGCGGCCGATCGTCGGCGCCCGCTTCCCCCTCGAGCGTGTACGCGAGGCCCTCGAGCTGATCGACGGACGCGGCGCCACGGGCAAGGTCGTGCTGGACATCCGCTGACGGTTGTCCCGTTTCAGCGGGCCCGGGGCCGGGAACGGGAGCCAACCATGAGGCGGGGACTGCTCTTGTTGCTGTTGCTTGCTGGCCTGACGCTGCCGGCCGGCTCCGCCTTCGCGGCCACGCTGCCGCCGTCCTTCACGGCGTCATGCCCGACCGGGAGCCCGGGCGGGTCCTACGGCGGCGTGCGCATCTGCTCCGGCAGCGTGCCGAGCTTCGACGGCGCCAAGATGGACGTGGACCTCACCCAGCCCACGAGCGGCTCGGGCCGGCGCCATCCGCTGGTGATCATGCTCCACGGCTTCGGGAACGACAAGCACGAGTGGGAGTCCACGACCGACGAGGGCGACGGCGCGGACACGTACCGCTGGAACAACCACTGGTTCGCGACGCACGGCTATTACGTGCTGAGCTACACGGCACGCGGCTTCTCCGACGACGGACCCAGCGAGGACCACGAGCCGCCGACGCCCGGCGACCGGGACGGCTCGATCAGCCTCCCGCGCGGCACGCTCCACCTGAAGAGCCGCGACTACGAGATCCGCGACACGCAGTGGCTCGCGGCGCTGGTCGCGGCCACCTACCGGGACGTGGACCCGAACCGGGTCGCGGTGACCGGCGGCTCGTACGGCGGCATCGAGAGCTGGCTCCAGGCGAGCCAGGCCACGTGGACGTTCCCGCACTCGCTCGACCGGTCGCTGCCGATCCTGAACCTCCAGGTCGCCGTCCCGAAGTACCCGTCCACGGACCTGGCGTACGCGCTCGCCCCGAACGGGCACGGCGGCGGCCCCGGGCTCGACGACCTGTACGAGTCCTCGCAGGGCCGCCCGAACGACGACCAGGGGGACGGCAATCCGATCGGGGTCCCGAAGGAGAGCTACGTGTCAGGCCTGTTCGCGCTCGGCGAGACCAAGGGCGTGTTCGAGAAGGGCACCTCCACCGACGCGCCGTTCCCGTGCACCTACGGCGACTGCGAGGGGACGGTCAGCCTCGAGTCGTGGAAGGCGCGCACGGACGCGGGCGACCCGACCTCGCCGGAGGATCCGATCATCCGCCAGATCCGGCGCGGGCTCACCGAGTTCCGCGGCGCCTACTACCAGGACGAGGGCTGGATGAGACAGCTCGAGGACCGCAAGGTGGCCGTGTTCTCGATCCAGGGCTGGACCGACGACCTGTTCCCCGCGGTCGAGTCGTTCCGCATCTTCAAGTACCTGAAGCGGCTGGACCCGAGGTGGCCGGTGGAGGTGGCGCTGGCGGACGTCGGGCACTCGCGCGCCCAGAACAAGCCTGAGACCTGGAGGCCGCTGAACGCACGGGCATTCCAGTGGCTCCAGTCGAACATCGGCGGAAGCCGCGAGCAGCGCACGACGGTGTCGAGCGAGGCGACGGTGTGCGGCGAAGGCGGCGCCCCGGCGCAGGCCGTGGCGACCACGCCGGAGAGGCTCGCGAACGGCACGCTCTCGATTGACTACCCGGGAGGGGAGACCGTCTCGCCGCTCGGCGTGGCGGACCCGAACGGCGCGGCAACGGACGCGATCGCCGGGCCCTCCGTGCAGCCGGGCGAGGAGTGCCGGCACTCGGACGGGCCGGTGCCTCCGGGCGCGGGCTACAGCGCCTACTCGCAGCCGCTCGGCAGCACCCGGACGTACGTGGGCATCGGGCAGGTGCGCGTCCCGTACACATGGGCCGGCGCGGCGAGCGGCCAGCTGGACGCACGCCTCTTCGACGTGGCGCCGGACGGCACGGAGCTGCTCATGACGCGCGGCACGTACCGCCTCGAGAACGACCCGCCGGCGGGCGTGATCACGCTTCCGTTCTACGGCAACCACTGGCGCATCGCAGCCGGGCACAGGATCCGCCTCGACCTCACCCAGGTGGACAACCCCACGTACCGGGCGAGCAACCTCCCGAGCTCGATCCAGTTCGAGCAGGGTGTGAGGCTCACACTGCCGACGAGCGAGTCCGGCGCCGCGACGCTCGGCGCCGGATAGCGGCCGGAACCGCGCGTTCCGCCAGACTTCCGCGAATGGACCAGGAGGTTCTGCGGCGCCGGCGCAAGGAGGCGCGGCGGCGCGTGTACCGGCGGAGGCGCCTTGTAGCGGCCGGGGTGGTGGGGCTGGTGGCGGTGTTCGTGATCGCCGTGGGCCTGCTGGTGGGCGCCGGAGGAGGCGACGACGACCCGGAGGCGAATCCGGAGCCGCGGCCGGCGGAGCTGCCGCGCGGCGGGCCGGACGATCCTGCCCGACAAGCGCGTGGTCGCCTTCTACGGGGCTCCGCAGGACCCGCGAGCTCGGCGTGCTGGGGATCGGGTCGCCACGGCGGGCCGCGCGCGGGCTCGAGCGCCAGGCGCGTCCCTACGCGCGCCGCGGCCGCCCCGTGCTGCCGGCCTTCGAGCTGATCGCCGCCATCGTCACGAGCGAGGCCGGCGACGGCGCCGACCACTCGATGCGGCAGGAGCCGGCCACCATCAGGCGCTACCTGCGGGCGGCGCGGGCGCACGACATGCTGCTGCTGCTCGACATCCAGCCCGGTTACGCGCCGTTCCTCCAGGAGGCGCAGGCGCTGGAGCAGTTCCTGCGGGAGCCCGACGTCTCGCTCGCCCTCGACCCCGAGTGGAGCATGGACCCGCCGCAGCTCCCGGGGCAGGAGATCGGCTCCACGGACGCGGCGACGATCAACGAGGTGTCGCGCTACCTGTCGGGCATCGTGCGCAGGTACGACCTCCCGCAGAAGCTGCTCGTGGTGCACCGCTTCACCGGCGACATGATCGAGGCCGAGCACGACCTGGAGCGCCACCCGGGAGTCGCGCTCGTGGTGAACGTGGACGGCTTCGGGGACCAGCCGAACAAGATCTCGAAGTACAACGAGTTCACCGCCGACCTGCGCCGGCGCTTCAACGGCTTCAAGCTCTTCTTCCACGAGGACGTGAACCTGATGAGGCCGAAGCAGGTGCTCCGCCTGCGCCCACAGCCGGATCTGATCGTCTACGAGTAGTGCCTCAAGTAGTCCCTCAAGGTGGGCGCTCCGGCCGAAGTTCGGGCTACCCTGGCCTGATGCGTCGATTCCTTCTGTTCTCCGCACTGCTCGTCCTGGTCGCCTGCTTCCCGTCCGCCGCGAGCGCGGCGCCGCAGCGCTACATCGTCGTCCTGAAGGACGGAGTGTCCGACTCCGCCGAGGTGGCGCGCCAGCACAGCCGCCAGCACGCGGCCAGCGTCGGCTTCGTCTACGGGCACGCGCTGAAGGGCTACTCCGCCACGATCCCGAGCGAGCGCGTGGCCGCCCTGAGGGCCGACAGCCGCGTGGCGTACGTGGTGCGGGACGGCGTCGCGAGCGCCGTCGCGCAGACGCTGCCATGGGGAATCGACAGGGTCGACGCCGACGTGAGCTCCACGCTCGCAGGCAACGGCTCCGGCGCCGTCTCGAACGTGAACGCCTACGTGATCGACTCCGGCATCGCGACGCATCCCGACCTCAACCTCACCGGCCACGTGAACTTCGCCGGCGGCAAGAACACCGACTGCAACGGCCACGGGACGCACGTGGCGGGAACGATCGCCGCCCGCGACAACACGAGCGACGTGGTGGGCGTGGCGCCCGGCGCTCCGCTGACCGGCGTGAAGGTGCTCGGCTGCAGCGGCAGCGGAAGCTGGTCCGGCGTGATCAAGGGGATCGACTGGGTCACCGCCAACGCGCAGAAGCCGGCGGTCGCGAACATGAGCCTCGGCGGCGGCGTGAACCAGGCGGTCGACGATGCGGTCCGGAGCTCGGCGGCGAGCGGCGTGTTCTATGCGATTGCGGCCGGCAACGAAGGCGCGCTCGCCTGCGGCTCCTCGCCGGCTCGCGCCGGAACCACCGCCGGCGTCGTGACGACCGCCGCGACGGATTCGCTGGAGCAGCGAGGCCTCGTGGAGCAATTACGGTGCGTGCGTCGACATCTGGGCGCCCGGCGTGGGGATCCTCTCGACGAGGCGCGGCGGCGGCACCACGACGATGTCCGGCACGTCCATGGCGGCCCCGCACACCGCGGGCGGCGGCGCGCTCTACCTGTCAGGCCACACGGCGGCGACGCCGGCCGCCGTGGAGGACGCACTCAGGACGTCCGCCACGGTCACCGGGACCACCAGCAGGACCGGCCGCATGATCCGGCGGCTGTACGTGGGCGGCTTCTAGCCCCGGCCGGCTAGGCCGGCACGGGGGTCGGCTCCCGCTCCTCGGCTGCGCCGGGCTCCGGCTCCGGCGGCAACTGCGTCGAGTCGTCCGGCGGGAGGGCGTCCTGCTCCGATCCGATGCGAGGCAGCCACTCGAGCCAGCTCGGCAGGTACCAGTTCCAGTCGCCGAGCAACTTCATGGCCGCGGGAAGCATCACGCCGCGGATGATCGTGGCGTCGATCAGCACAGCCACCGCGAGGCCGAGCCCCAGCTCCTTGAAGTCGATGAAGCTCAGGGTGAGGAACACCGCGAACACGCCCACCATCACCAGGGCAGCGCTCGTGACGGTGCCGGCGGTGTTCGAGATCCCCTGCTTGACGGCCTCGTCGGTGCTCAGTCCGCGGTCGTACAGCTCCCGGACCCGGGACAGGATGAACACGTGGTAGTCCATCGACAGCCCGAACAGGACCACGAACAGGAACAGCGGCAGCCAGTTCGTGACTCCGCCGGTCGAGGTGAACCCGAGCAGCGACTCACCGTTGCCGTTCTGGAAGACGAGCACCAGCACGCCGTACGCCGCGCCGACCGAGAGCAGGTTGAGCAGGATCGCCTTGATCGGGATCACGATCGAGCGGAACGTGACCAGCATCAGCAGGAACGCCAGCCCGAACACGAAGGCGAAGATCAACGGCAGTCTGCTGGCGAGGTTGCTGTTGAAGTCGGCCGAGCTCGCGGCGTCGCCGCTCACGTTCACCGTGGTGCCGTCGACCGCCCCAACCGTTGCCGGGATGATGTCGTCCCGGAGCTGGTCCAGGGCCTTCACTGAGGCTGGGTCCGTGCCGTTGCCGCGAGTGGGAACGTCGATCTTCGCGACCGTGCCGTCCTCGCTGTACTCGACCCCCGCGCCTGGCAGGAAGGACGTGGAATCCGAGCCGTTCACCCGCTTGAGCAGGCCCTCGATACCCGCGGCCACCGGGGCGGCACGCGTGTCGTCGGCCTCAACCACCACAGTGGCGGTCACACCCTCGCTGGGGAACACATCCCTGACGTTGTTGTAGGTGGTGATCACGGGGATGTCCTGCGGCAACTCGTCGATGCCGCTCGTCACGCTCTTCAGTCCGATCGCCGGAACCGCGAGCGCCACCAGCAGTCCACCCGCGAGCAGCGATCGACAGGCCGGGACGGCGCATCACCCGATCGGTGAGCGAGGCCCAGAAGCGCGACTCGCCCGCCGGGCGTCGCCAGCGACCGATGAGGGGGATGCGCCCCTTCTCCACGCGGTCCCCGAGCCAGCTCAGCATTGCCGGCAGCACGGTCAGCGAGGCGAACATCGCGATCGCGACCACGAGGATCGTGCCCTGGGCGAAGGAGATGAACGCCTTGTCGCCGCTGATCAGCATGCCGGCCATGGCGACGATCACCGTCGCTCCGGAGATCAGCACCGCTCGCCCGGAGGTTGCTGCCGCGGCTTCCAGGGCAGCCGTTTCGCTGCGCCCGCGGGCGCGCTCCTCTCGCTCGCGCCGCAGGTAGAACAGCGAGTAGTCGACTCCCACCGCGAGTCCGATCAGGAGGATCACGGCCGGCAGGTTTGCGTCCATCGGAGTGATGTGGCTAGCGAGCGTCACGAGGCCGAGGGCGGCCATAACGGAGGTGATCCCGATAAGCAGCGGCACGCTCGCCGCCACCAGCGTGCCGAAGGTGAGCGTGAGGATGATCAGCGTGACCGGGAGCGAGAGCTCGCCCGCCTTCTTGAGGTCGTCGGTGATCACCTCGTTGACGGCCTTGTTGGCGCTGGCGTTACCGAACTGCTCAACGGTCAGGCTCGGATGCGCGGCCTGGATCCGCTTGACCGCGGCAAGGATGGGCTCGACGCGGTCACGCGCCTCGGTCGAGTCGCCCGCGATCTCGAAGTCGACAAGCGCAGCATGTCCGTCGTCCGAGACAGCGCTGTCGCCTGTGAGCGGAGACCGCACGTGCTCGACGTACGGAATCTCCGGCAGGCGGCGCGTCACGTCCTGGACGGCTGCCCGGAAGTCGCCGTCCTTGATGGTGAGCTTGTCGCTCTGGACGAACACCACCTCGGAGACGGGTCGAAGACCGGCACGGTCGAGCGCGGCCTCGGCGTCGTGCGACTCGCCGGTGAGCTGGTCGATATCGGAGATCTGCTTTGACCCAGATGCCTGGCCGATCACCAGCGCGAGGAGCGCGAATGCGAGCCAGCCGAAGAAGGCCTTCTTGCGGTGTTGACCGCTCCAGTGAGCCATCCGGGCGGCGAGGTTGGGGCGGCGAGTCATCTCTGCTCCTTCCGAAGCGAGTCGTGAGGCGGCCGCGGCAGGGACAGTGCCGCGAGCGTCAGGCAGATGGGCGAGTAGATGCGCCGGTCCAGGCTGCGAAAACGCTCAGAACCGGAGCCGGGGGCCAGAAGGTCGGTGCGGCCGGCCATGCCGAACGCACCTCGGGTGGCGAGCACGCCGGCGACCACGCGTGCGCCCAGCCGGCTGAGCCGGGGGGCTCGGCGCGGACGGCCGGCAACAAGGCCGGCCGCCGCGCCGAGGAGCCCGGCAACCGCGAAGCAGGCCGCGGGGTCGGCCGGATCGCGGTCGATGCGGGGCCAGGAGGAACCCAGCCCCCACGCCACGTGTAGCCCTCCGATCGCAAGGAGGGCTGTCGAGGCGGCGCGAGTCGCAAACAAAGCAACGGTCATTCCTCGTACGCGATCTCGAACCAGACGCGGGTGCCGGACGTCGTGCACTCGACGCCCCAGCGGTCCGCGATCTGGTCTACCAGGAAGAGTCCCCAGCCGCCCGACTCGTTGCCTGCCGGAGGAGCCGGGTGCCAGGTGAAGCCGGGCCCTTGGTCGCCCACCGCCACAACCACCCAGCGTGGGCCGCGCAGAAGCTGCACGTGCAACGGTCGATCGGGCCCTGCCCTGGCGTGGCGCACCGCGTTGGTAACGAGCTCCGTGACAAGCAGGAGCACGTCCTCCCGGATGGCGTCCGGCAGCAGGCCGTTTCCCTCGCGCAACGCTTGCCGAGCGGCGGCGGCGGCGCCGCTTTCCTCGGTCAGCAAGAGATTCAACATGCTCGGCTCCTGGCTGGACGGTTCGTCGACCGCGAGCGGCCAACCGTGCGCCGACCAAGTGCTGGAGCCGGAGATGCCCCGCCAGGCTGCTTGGGGCGAGGCTAAGTGTGACCATATCACCTGATCCGGGAACTCATTGAGTAACCCCATCGTGGAGATGAGCTCTCGCGAGACCCAACACCTGCGCGTTCTGATCGCGAACGAGCGGCGCGACCGGCTCGCGCTCGTCGCGCCCATCGTGGCCTCACTCGGCCACGAGGTGATCGCGCGCGAGATCGAGGTGAACGACGTGGGCGCGGTGACCGCCAGGGAGCGCCCCGACGTGGCCCTCGTGGGGCTCGGCGAGAGCTCAGAGCACGCGCTGATGCTGATCGAGAAGATCGTCCACGAGGCGGCCTGCCCGGTGATCGTCCTGATTCACGCGCCCGACCCGCGCTTCGTCCGAGAGGCGTCGAAGCGGGGGATCTTCGCCTACATCACCGACGGCGAGGCGGTTGACTGGCAGAACTCGATCGACATCGTGCTGCGCCGCTTCGCCGAGTACCACGACCTCGAGGGCGCGTTCGGCCGCCGGGCCACGATCGAGCGCGCCAAGGGCATTCTCATGGAGCGCCACTCGGTCGACGAGACGGGCGCGTTCGACATGCTGAGAGACCGCTCTCGCGCGGCGAACCGGAAGCTCGTGGACATCGCCGCCGCGGTCGTCGACGGGCACCCGCTGCTGCCCAAGCAGGCGCCCGCGGCTCCGGCCGAGTAGCCGCGGCGCGCACGGCGACCCAGCGCTCAGCGCGTTCCGCGCGACCAGTTCGCCATCGAGACGAGCTCGTCTCGGCCTGACGCGCTGGCCGGTGCGAAGGCGCCGGGTGCGCCGCCGTAGATGTCGTGGTAGGGATGCTCGGCGATGCCGCTGCCATCCACGGTGTAGTAGCCGTACACGACGCCGACCAACATGACGATGCAAAAGATGACGATCTCCATGACTCCGGAGCATCCTCCGGCGGACCAGCGCGGAGTGTGAGGTTCGTCACGTGTACTTCGACCTCGACACGTTCGGGCTGGACGCCGCCCAGGCGCTGTGCGTGGCGCTGCCCGCGGCCGGGGCACCGGCCGTGGTGCAGCGGCTGCGAGGCAAGGGCTGGGCTCTGGTGGGGCCGGCGGCCGTGGTCGGCACCGTCGTGGCGATCACGCTCGCGTCGGCGAGCGCGGACGTCATCACCTGGATCGCCTTCCTGCTGATACCGCCGGGTTGCGCGCTGGCGCTCGGGTGGGCCGATGCACGGCGCCCGGCCCTGGCTCGCCGTCCTGGCCGCGGTGCTGCTCGCCGTGGCGATCGCCGCACCCGACGACCCGGCCGGGCGCGTGGCGAGGCTGGCGCTGATCATGGGTTCGGTAGCCACGGCCGGACGGCTGCTCGCCGCCGCCACGCCGCTGACCCTGCTCAAGGTCGGCGTCGTGGTGATGGCCATCGTCGACAGCGTGTTCATCTTCGGCGACTTCTTCGGCGAGCAGAACGCGATGTTCAACGCCGCGGCGCCCGCCGAGGTGCTGCCACGGCTACAGGTCGCGGAGATCGGCCACACCGCCACGGACTACGGTGACTTCTTCATCGCGGGAGTGGTGGGCGGCATCCTCGCGTTCGATCGCCGTCCGCAGGCGCTCGCCGCGGTCGCTCACACTTCGCCGCCGCGGAGCTCTGGAACCAGCTCTTCCTCGTGGTCGACTCGCTCCCGAACACGGTGCCGCCGGCGGCCGTGCTCGTAGGCTTCGAGCTGTGGAGCCGCCGCTGAGGGTCGTCGCGCGACGGGTCGTGGTCGTGGCCGTAGTGCTCCTGCAACTCGGGCTCGTTGCACGGGGCTACTGGGCCGACCACAAGGAGTTCGCGTTCCAGATGTTCCCCGAGTCGAGCACGTGGCGCGCTGACGTGGTGCGGGTCACGGCCGACGGTCGACGCGTGCCGGTCGAGCTTCCGTGGTCGGGCTACCGCTGGGACGAGCTGGTGCAGGACCGCGGGCTCCGCTACCCGGAGTTCCGCCACCACGCCGACGCCGGTCTCGCGAACCAGCTCGCGTTTCTGGACGCCGCGCTCGACTGGGTCGCCGAGAACACCCCGCGCGACAGGGAGACGCGCTACCTCGAGGCCAGGGTCACGTCCTGGCACAACGCCGACCGCCCCGGGTCGAGCTGCTCCGCAGCCGCGTGCGCGAGGGCGCGGGATGAACGCCGCGGCGGTTGGCGCGCCGCCCGAGGCCCGCGGCGTGGTCGCCAGGCTGGACGAGCTGCTCGGCCGTCGGGTCAGCATGCGCGCGCTCGCGCTGCTGCGGGTGCTGGCGGGGCCGGCCGTGCTCCTGCATCTGAGGCCGTTCCTCTCCGACGCCCTTGACGGGCGGGTCTACCGGGACGCGTTCTACGAGCCCTACGCCGCCTGGTATCCGGAGCTGCCGGACTCGGTCTACGTGGGGCTGCTGGCGCTGGCGGCGCTGGCGGCGGTGGCCATGTCGCTCGGCCTCCTCACGCGCGTGGCCACCGCCACGACGTTCGCGATCGTGGCCTACAACCTCTTCCTCTCCACGACCCACTTCCACAACAACCGCGCCTACCTGGTCATCGTCCTGGGGGTCTTGGCGGTGGCGCCCTGCGGGCGCGAGCTGTCCCTAGACGCGTGGCTGCGGCGGCGCAGGGGGCGCGCTGCGCTCGACACCACCGCGCCGGCCTGGCCGCTGTGGCTGCTGCGGTTCGAGTGCACCGCGGTCTACGGCGCGTCGGGGTTGAGCAAGCTGCTCGATCCCGACTGGTTCGGCGGCACCGTGACCTGGCAGCGCGTGGTGCGAGCCCGAGACCAGCTCGACGCGTGGCCGCTTCCGGACTGGGCGGTGTCGGCGCTCACCAACCGCGACTTCCACACCGGCGCGGCCAAGGTGATCGTGCTCACCGAGCTGTTCATCGCGACGGGGCTGTGGTGGCGCCGCACCCGCTACGCGGCGGTGTGGGTGGCCGTGGGCTTCCACCTCGCCATCGAGGGGTCGGCGTCGGTGCAGGTCTTCTCCTACCTCGCCATCGCCGTGCTGGTGATCTGGGCTGTGCCGTCCACGCGCGACCGCGTGCTCCGCATCGACGCGAGCGCCGCTCGCCAGAGGCGACTCGGCGCGCTGGTGCGCCGGCTCGACTGGCTGGCCCGCTTCCGCGTGGAGCCGGCTCCACCCGGTTCCCGGCTGGAGCTCGTGGACCGCGACGGCACCACGCTGCGCGGGGGCCCGGCGGTGGCGTTCGCGCTCAGCCGCCTGCCGCTCACCGCATGGTTCGCGCTCCCGGCGCTGCTCCTTCCCGCCGTCCGCCGGGCGCGCCGCCCGCTCGAGCGCAGAATGATCGCGGGGCGCGTCTGGCGGGCGGGCCTCGGCCTGGCGCTGCTGCTCGCCGTCGTGTTCGGGGTCGGGGCGCCGCCGGAGCGCTGCCCGTCGGTGAGCCCGGGAGAGCTCCGGCGCTCGGCGCAGGCCAGCGTCGACTGGTTCGTGCGCAACCAGCACACGGATGGCACCTGGCTGTACCTCTACAACGCCGAGGAGAACTCCACCCCGTTCGAGTACAACCCCGTCCGCCACGCCGGCGTCACGATGGGCCTCTACCAGGCGGCCGCGGCACGGTTGCCGGGGGCGATGAGGTCCGCCGACCGCGGTACCGAGTGGGCCCTCGACAGGCTCCTGGACGCGCGACGACTGGTCCGCGCTGGCCGTGGACGGGCGCGTGGCCACCGGCGCCTCCGCGCTCCTCGCCGCCGGCCTGGTGATCCGCCGGGACGCGAGCGGCGACGCGCGCTACGACGACGTCCTCCGCCGGCTCGGGCGCTTCCTGCTCGCCCAGACCGAGCCGTCGGGCGCGGTGCTCGCGTCATACGACCCGTCGCGCGGCGAGCCGGTGGCCGGCGACTACTCCAAGTACTTCACCGGCGAGGCCTACTGGGCCCTGGCACTCCTTCACCGAGCCTTCCCGGGCGAGGGTTGGGGCGAGGCGGCCGACCGCATCGGCGCCTACCTGGCGACCTCGCGCGACGAGGTCGAGGATCACTGGCCGCCGATCCCCGACCACTGGGCCGCGTACGGCATGGCGGAGACCGTGTCGTTCCCGCAGCGTGGCCGCCCGCCGCTCACCGAGGCCGAGGTGGACTACGCGCGCCGGCAGGCCGAGCTGTTCGGCGTGCAGGTCCGCTGGGTCAGCCAGCGCCTCGGGCCCTGGGGGGCGCTGGTGCGGGGCAGCTACGTGCCCCGTGGCGGCGGCTACGGCGTGATCAGCGAGGCCCTCACCGGGTGGTGGCTGACCGCGCGGAGGAGCCGAGACTGGCGGACCTGCGAGAGCCGGTGGCCGAACGCGCCACCTGCATCGCCGCGCTCGCCGTGAGGGCGCAGTCCGACGCCGAGGATGCCGCGAGCGCTGCCCAGGCCGGAACTGGTGGAGGGCGCGTGGTTCATCGACGGCGAGACCCGCATGGACGATCAGCAGCACGCCCTCGCCGGTCTGCTGCGAACGATCCCGATCGCGGAGGCGGCCGCCGGGTCGAGCTCCTCCGGAGGCTCGTCCGACGACGGCGATGACGCTCCGTCCGGATGGCTGTGGGTGGCCGCGCTGGTGCTGGCGCTCAACCCCGCGCGCGCCGCGTTCGGCGTGCCTCGCGCCGGGCGCCCGCGGCGGACCGTTGCCGGCGTGGCGGCGCTCGGCGGGCTGATCGGCGGGCTCGGCGTGTGCGCGGCCGCGGCCGTAGGAGACCCGCTGCTCGAGCTGCTCGATGTGAGCGATCCCTCGTTCCGCGCCGCCGCGGGGATCGTGGCCGCGCTGGCCGGTGTCGCCGACCTGTTCCGGCGACCACCCGCGCCGGAACCCTCGCTTCCCGGCCGGCGCGCGGCGCTCGTACCGGTGGCGATCCCGGTCGTGGCCCGCCCCGCCCTGCTCGTGCTGGCGCTGGGTGCTGGCGCCGAGCAGGGTGTCCTTCCGAGCGCCGGCGCGATGGCGATCGGCATAGCGCTGCTCACCGCCCTGGCGATCTCGCCCACCGAGGGCCCCAGGGGTCGAGTCCTGCGTTGGGCGGGCCGACTGCTGGCCGTCGGGCTCGTGGCCTGCGGCGTCGTCCTCACCATCGACGGGGTTTTGGCGGTCTAATTCCTTGCGCTGGCGGCGCGCCGGGGTTACGGTCGAGGTAGGCCCCTTGCCGGCGCTGGCTCGCCGGCCCTGCAAACGTCAGGACTCGCCCCAGGGGCTCGATCGGAGGAACATGTCTCGATTCCGACGCTGGCGGCGCCGTTCCAGGCGCGACGGTGCCGGGAGCGCGACGCCCCTCCACCTGTGCCCCGAGTGCGGCCAGGAATTCGTGTACCCCGTCACGTGGACGGAGTCCGGCCCCGCCAACTGGTGGCTGCTCCTGCGCTGCGGCGGCTGCGGCACGTGGCGCGACGTGGTCGCGAGCAACCACGTCGTCGCGGCGTTCGACCGCACGCTGGACGAGGAGATGGCCGTGATCAGGGCCGCCGCCGAGCGGCTGGCGCGCGAGTCCCTCTCGGCGCAGGCGGAGACCCTCAGCGCCGCGCTGCGGCTGGATCTGCTGACCGCGGACGACTTCCGGTAGACGCTCGCGAGCCTGCGGCGATAGGCTCCCCGCCGGAGCGGCGCAGGGAGAGTGGCCGCGGAGGCGATTTTTCTGGGGGATGGGGATGAAGAGAGGCTCGATGAGCACGGCTCTTGCGGTGCTTGCGATGCTCGTGCTGGCCGTTCCGGCGGCCGCGGACCGGCGTGATCCGATCAACGCCTACCGCGTCAAGGCGACAGCAAAGAACCTCTCGAAGCTCGCGTTGGCCGGCTTCGACGTGACGGAGGGTCGTCGCGGCAGGACGGTCGAGGTCTACGGGACCGCGTCACAGATCGCGAAGCTCCGCCGTTCCTCACGGCTGAGAGCGCGCCTGGTGAGAGATCGCCGCGGGCGCACGACCGCGCAGCGCAGCAAGATTCTCGCGCGCCGCGGCGCACGCGCACGCAGCTCGCAGGCGCTGCCGTACACCGGGTCGGACGCCGCCTACAAGGTGTGGCGCCGCTACGACGCCGTCCCGAACGACGGCAAGGAGCAGTACCTCGAGCTCTACGACCGGCTTGCGAATCGCAACATCGTGAAGCGTGTCGACATCGGCGACAGCGACATGGGCCGCGACATCATCGCGCTCAAGGTCACGAAGCAGGCGAAGACGACGCCGGACGACAGCCGCCCGGCGGTGCTCTACAACGCGATGCAGCATGCTCGCGAGTGGCTGGCGGGCGAGACCTGCCGCCGCACGCTCCTCTACTTCACCCAGAACTACGGGAAGGACCCGGCGGTCACGCGGCTGGTGGATACCCGCGAGCTGTGGTTCGTCTGCGTGAACAACCCTGACGGCTACGAGTACACGTTCACGGCGGGCAACCGCCTGTGGCGGAAGAACATGGCGGACAACGACGGCGACGGCATCCGTGGCGAGAACGTCGACGGCGTCGACCCGAACCGCAACTTCCCGGTGGACTGGGGCCTCGACGACGAGGGCTCCTCGCCGGTCACGTCCTCGGAGACGTATCGCGGCCCGGAGCCGTACGTGCCCGAGCCCGAGACACAGGCGATGCTGGATCTGTTCAACAGGGTCGACTTCGAGTTCCAGAAGAACGACCACACGGCGGCGGAGCTGATCCTGTATCCGCAGGGGTGGCAGCAGTACACGCCGGCGGCGGACGATCCCATCTTCACCGCGCTGGCGGGCGACGACCGGAATCCGGCAATCGAGACGTTCGACCCGGACCTCGGCGCCGAGCTCTACATCACCAACGGCGACACGCTCGACACGGCGTACAACCGTGAGGGCATCCTCGCCTACACGCCCGAGGGCTCACTGCCCAAGAGCACGACCGTCTCCGGCTTCGAGTTCGAGGACTCCGAGGCGGCGATTCAGGCGGAGTTCCGCCGCCACCGCGACTTCTCGATCGATCTCGCGGAGTCCGCGGACAAGCCCGCCGAACCCGACTCGCACCTCGGCAACACCGTCGAGAACTTCTACGTCGACACGTTTGCCGAGTCGTTCGGCGACCCGCAGCCGGTGCAGGTGCTGGCCAAGCGCTCGCTCGGCTCGGTAGTCATGCGCTACCGGATCAACGGCGGCCCGACGCAGAGCGTCGGGACCAGCGAGTTCGAGGGCGGTGAGCGGTACTACACCGAGCCGGGGGAGTACTACCACAAGCTCCGCGGCACGGTTACCGGCACGAGCCCGGGCGATTCCGTCCAGGTCTGGTTCGCGGAGTCGGGCGGTACCGGCGTGCGGTCGCCGTCGTTCACCTACGAGGCGGCGGTCGACTCGAACAACCGCGTGCTGGTGCTGTCCGCCGAGGACTACAGCGGCCCGACGCCGGCACAGGACCCGAGCGGGCCGAAGTACGCCGCCAAGTATCTCGCGGCCGTCCAGGCCAATGGTCTGGGAGCGGATCTCTACGACGTGGACGCTCGCGGGCGCCGCGCGCCGCATCCGCTCGGCGTGCTTTCGCACTACGACGCCGTTCTGTGGAGCACGGGCGACGACTATCTGACCCGCGAGCCCGGCCAGGTGCCCGGAACCGGAACCTCCCGGCTCGCGCTCGAAGAGCAGGTCGCCGTTCGCGACTACATCAACGAGGGCGGCAAGGTCCTGTACGCGGGTAAGCACGCAGGGCAGCAGTACGCGGAGGGCTTCGAGTTCCGCAACTACGGATTCCCGCAGCCCAACGAGGATCAGCAGGGACGCTGGTGCGACGCGGACCTGCCCGAGGCCAGGGACGGCTGCATCCCGCACGTGGACGACTTCCTCCAGTACTACCTGGGGGCGTACCTGCGCGCGGACAACGGCAACGCCTGGCTGGCCGACGGGACCGTGTTCGACGTCCTCGGGAAGAGCCCCTTCCCGGCAACGCAGTGGTCCTTCAACAACACGGCCGGCGATCCCGGGGCCGGCGCTCCGACGGCGACGTTCGGTGTGACCAGCTCGCTGATCGACCGCCCGGCGTATCAGGACTCACGCAGTCTCGCCAGTTGGGTCAGGCCCGGGGCGGGTCCGTTCTCGCCCTTCACGGGCCAGTTCTACATGGCCAGCGGCCACAACGACGAGGCCTACAAGCGCCTGTATACGGAGGTCGATGTGCCGAGCGGCGGCTCGGGCAAGCTGACGTTCCAGACGTCCTACGATCTGGAGCTCGGCTGGGACCACCTGTTCGTCGAGGCGAGGCCTGTCGGCACCGAGCAGTGGACCACGCTGCCCGATGTCAATGGCAAGACCTCGCAGGCCACGGGCGACAGCTGCTTCACCGACGGTGGTTGGTGGCAGCTGCACGACCGGCTCCAGAACTACCAGACGGTCAACCGCGGCGCCTGCACGCCGACCGGCACCACCGGTCAGTGGAACGCCGCGACGGGCAACTCGAGCGGCTGGCAGCAATGGGAGATCAACCTCGGCCCGTACGCCGGGCAGAAGGTCGAGATCGCCATCGTTGCGGCCACGGACTGGGCCGTTGGCGGCCTCGGGGCGTGGGTCGATGACGCCGTGATCACGATCAACGGCGCTCAGCAGTCGCAGACCTCGTTCGAGACGGACACGGGGGTCTGGCAGATCGGCGGAGATGTGCCGGACTCGACGCCCAGCGACGCGCAGTGGACTCGCACCACCCAGCAGTTCGAGGAAGGCGCCGTGGTCGGAACCACCGACACGGTCTACGCCGGCTTCGAGGTGGCGACGATGAAGACCGCGGCGGAGCGGGCGTCGTTCATGAACGCGACGCTGAAGCACCTGGGAGTGCTGCCATAAAGCGAAGGGGGCGGCCGATCCATCGGCCGCCCCCTTGACGTTCCGCGAAGGCTCAGGCGCTGAAGTTCCTCATTAGCGCGCCCCGTCTTGACACCACCCCTGCGATCTGGGGAGGTTGCAGGACCAGCTCCCTTACAGCCGTTAGGAGGACGCTCCATGGCAGAGCAGCAGGCCGCGCGCGAGCCCTCGAGGATCCTTGCCCTCGCGAAACTCTTGGCGGACGAGAGAACGCTCTCCACGATCGGCTCTCGGCTGGTGCGGACACAGCTCGAGGGGATGGTCGCCGAGCGGCTCGGAGGCATCGGCCCGATCTCGTGGACGGACGCCTGGGTCGACAGCAACGGTTGGGGCACCGACGTCTGGGAGAACTCCTGGGCTTCCGACTTCTGGGATGACGTGCTCGGCGGTCGCGGACGCGTTGTGCGTCCCCGCGGGCCGGACGACTTCATCGAGCTGAAGGCCACGACAGAGCAGCCCGAAGAGGTCTTCAGCGCCGAGGAGATCGAGGTCCTCACCCAGCTCGAGATCCTGGGCCAGTAACCATGGCGACGTTGGGCGCGGCGCCCGCGCCGGCGGCTCCCCGACCAGGCGGGATGGCCCCGCTTGGGCACTCCTTCAGCCTGATCACGAAGGTCACGCGGATCTGCAATCTGCGCTGCCATTACTGCAACGAGTGGGAGGACACGAAGACGGTCATGTCCTTCCGCACGCTCGCCACGCTCACGAAGCGGGCGCTGGGGCATCCGGACGCGCGCGGTGTCACCTTCATCTGGCACGGCGGGGAGCCGCTCGTTCGCGGGCGGGGGTTCTACGAGAAGGCGCTCTACCTGCAGAGCCGCCTCCGCCGCCCGCGGCAGATCGTGAGCAACGCGATACAGACCAACGGCACGCTCGTCGACGAGCGCTGGGCCGACTTCTTCAGGGAGCACAGCTGGGACGTCGGCCTCAGCATGGACGGTCCCCAGGAACTGCATGACGCCCAGAGGCCGCGCTCCGGCGGGCGCGGCTCCTACGAGTCGGGGATGCGGGCGATGAGGCTGTTCCAGGAGCGCGGTGTGCGCTTCGGAGTGCTGACCGTGGTGACCGAGGAGACGCTCGAGCTCGGCGCCGATGCCGTGTTCGACTGGCTCGTCGGAAACGGTGTGGACAACTTCGCGTTCCTGCGACTGCGGCCGCCGAGCTTCGCGGACGAGACGTACGACCCCGAACGCGACTACGTGGCGATGCAGCGCTTCGGCGAGTTCCAGCGCCGCATCTTCGATCGCTGGTACGAGCGCGACGACCCGGGGCTCGGGATCAGGGAGTTCGACGCCATCGTCGGCGCGCTGTTCGGCAAGCGGCCCACCATCTGCACGCTGGCCGGCCAGTGCGTCGCCCGACACCTCGGCGTGAACGTGAACGGCGACATCTATCACTGCGACCGCTACGTGACCGACAACGACTACCGACTCGGAAACGTCCACAGGCAGTCATTCGCGGAGATGTTCGAGGGCGACAAGGTCGAGATCCTCCGAGACCGAAACGCGCGCCGCGTGGAGGGCTACGCCGACTGCCCGTACCTGCCGATCTGCAACGGCGGCTGCCCGCACAACGCCTACATCGCCGAGCGCTCGGTCTCTGGCTACGACCCGACCTGCTGCGGCGAGGCAGCCCTGATCGAGCACATCCAGCGGCGCGTCATGGGCAGCCTCGAGGAGGCGCGCTCGGCGGGCTAGGGCTTGTGGCCGCCGGAGGCCTGGTCTCCCATGGCCTGGCCCGCCCCGGACTTGGTCTGGCCGGTCTCGGGCCCGCCCTGGGCGGCCGGCGGTGCGGGTGAGGCGGCCGAGGGGGCGCCGCCGAGATCCTGGGCCTCGTCGGCGGTGTCCTCGCCGAACTGGCGCCGCTGCTCCGGCGTGGCGTCGCCGAGGCCCTTTGCCTCCTGCGCCGTTTCTTGACCGAAGGCGCGCCCGGCCGTGCCCGCGGAATCGCTCTTACCGTGGGCCTGGCCGCTCTTGCCGTGGGCCTCGCTCTTCTTGGCCGCGCCCTGCTCGCCATGGCCGCAGGCTGCCTGGGCCTGGGTGGGCAGCGCGGATCCGCGCGCCGCCTCGGCCACTGCGTGGCCGAATTCGCAACCTCGATCCGAGGGTGCCGTGGCATCGATCACGCCGTGGACCGCGCTGGAACGCCCGGACGAAGACGAAGGACCACTGCCGCCGGCCTGGTTCGGCAGGCTCACCCCGGCCTTCTCGAAGGCGTCCTTCGCGGGAGCGGGAAGCTCGACACCAGCAACGGCCAAGCCCGCCGTAGCAAGGATCAGGGCGGCTGCGCAGGCCGCGGCCTTCGCTGCGCGCGCAAGTGAACGATGGGTGAGCATGGTGTTTCTCCTCGAAATTCGCATCGGGGCGCCTTTGGAGGTTGAAACGCCGAGCCAACCCCGAGGTTGGGTGGTTTGGCGAAGCCGCCTACGCGGTCGGGATGATGCCGCCGGTCACGTCGCAGTCCTGGTCTGCCGCGATCGCGACCGTGTGGAAGAAGACCAGGTAGACCCCGCCGGTGCCGTCTTCGAACACGACCTGGGCCTCGATGCGATGTCAGCCGCTCGTCGTGGCGACGTAAATCAGGTCCTGGAGCTGACCCGGTGCGACGCTCGCGCCGCTCTGCCCTGCTGTCGCCGCCCCACCAGATGGCATTGTGGTGTAGCTCGTGTTCACGATCGCGCTGGCACTAGCTCCGGCGGGGACTTAGGCAGCGCGTAGGCCAACGCGCAAGCGCGCCACGGCTCCAGCGGAGCGGACGGGAGTCGCGACCGATGCCGCTAGCGGCGCTCGAGCAGTTCCTCGACGAAGGCGAGTACTTCTGGCGCCGCCGGGTCGATGAGATGGCCGCCGCCGACCAGTGCGGTGCGAGCGTCGGGGAGCGCGTCTGCCATCGCTTCGGTCATTTCGCGCTGTTCAGGCGGGGACTCGGAGGCTGCCACCAGCAAGGTGGGCTTGTCGATCGTGGCGAACGCGGCGGCGTCGGGCATCACCTCGTCGACATACCGGAGCTCCGCGAGGAGCGCCGGACCGTTCTGGGAGAGAATCCGCCGAACCTCATCCGGGAATGAGTCCCAGGCGCCCTCGCCTAGGAGCTCGCCGATCAGCGCCTCGTAGACCGCGTCGACGCCGTCCCGCGCAGCAACCGCTCGGAGACGATCATCGATTGCCTTTGTCCACTCCAACGCCGCGGGCGAGAGGCCGAGCGCGTCACCCTCCAGCAGTACCAGCGCCCGCACCCGGTCGGGATAGCGCAGAGCGAGGTCGATCGCCACCGCTCCCCCGTAGCTGCGACCGATGACCACCGCCGGCGCGGCCGCGAGGGCATCGAGTAGCCCGGCCGCGTCGTCGGCCTGCTCGGCGACGCTGGTGCGCTCGTAGGGTTCCGGGCGCTCGCTGCGCGTGCACCCGCGTCGGTCATACGCGATCACGCGGCCGAGTCGCGCCAGCTGCTCGACCGCGTCCGCCCACATCAACGCCGAGCTTCCGCCCCCATGGATGCAGGCGATCGGCGCGCCCTCACCGTACGCCTCGTAGTAGAGCCGGATCCCGTTGACGTGAGCCTCTGGCACGCGGCAAGCCTATTCCCCCGCGAGAGTGTCCAATCCCATGCGAGCGGAAGCGCTGGCGGCTCTCATCTGAGGGCAATTGATTGCCCGTCGCGGCGACTGCCTCGAAGGCCTGCGATCGGCGGCGACATGACACGATCACCAACATGAATGCAGAGCAAGTTGGGTTCCGTACGCTGTCGATATTCGACGACGAGTCCGTCGCAATCGACGGTGGCAGGCTGCAGTGGGTTCCGGTTCGCCGGCGGCTCGGGGTCGGGAGTTTTGGGATCAACGCCTACCGTGCCGCCGATGCCGGGGACGTGGTCGTCGAGGAGCATGTGGAATCTCCCGGGCAGGAGGAGCTCTACATCGTGCTCCGCGGACGGGCGAAGCTCGAGATCCATGAGGAGACGGTCGACGCGCCCGCAGGCACCGCGGTCTTCGTGCCGCAGCCCGATGTCAGGCGCTCCGGTGTCGCGTTGGAGGACGGGACCGTCATGCTCGCCATTGGTGGGTGGCGCGATCGGCCCTACCACTCACTGCCCTGGGAGCCGCTCTACCTCGCCCAGGAATCGATGCGCCAGGGAGACTGGGCCACAGCCGCCGAGACCCTGGAGCGTGAGGCGGGCGA
This sequence comes from uncultured Thermoleophilaceae bacterium, assembly GCA_963771715.1. GTDB lineage: Bacteria > Actinomycetota > Thermoleophilia > Solirubrobacterales > Thermoleophilaceae > JACVRW01. Next base: position 105,111 of record CAVYUQ010000014.1, on the reverse strand, counting down.
CCACCGCGACACCGCGATCCTTCAGTTTCGGCTGGCCTGCTGCCACGCCCGTCTTGGAGAGCACGACGTGGCGATCAAGGAGCTTCGCCGCGCCATCGAGATTAACCCGACGATGCTTGAGCGGGCAGCAGCGGAAGAGGACCTCTCGTCGCTACGCGGCCTCGATGGCTCGCCCATCGACTAGGTTCCGCACGTCGTAGACCGATGGGCGCGGCTGGGCTCGAACCAGCGACCTATCGCGTGTGAGGCAACGGCCTCGCGCTGGCCACCCGAGCGGAAACCGCTGCAAGGAGGCCGAATTTACCAGCGTCGCGGCCGGTCCACATTGGGCCAGGTGAGACTCGGTATGGGCCGGTTTGAACCAGGGAACGAGACAACGCGAGGTGCGCGTGGGTGAGCTGTATCGTCAGCTTCGACGCGCCGCATCACCGCGGATCTACGCCCTGGTTCCAACAGACTCTCCACAACCCCGCATCGTGGGCGCCGCGGAGTTCGGTTAGCGGTGTTTTCAGCTCGTGGTCAGGAGCACTACGACCAATAGAACTCCCAGCGCGGAGCCGAGACCAGAGAGCAGCGCGACGACGCGCTCGTCTGGGGGAGCAAACTCCGCGCGGCTGACTGCCTCCTCGACCTCGCGGTAGCGCCAGAACGCGTAGCCCGCGCAGAAGACACCGACGATCGCGAAGCCGATTCCAATCGCGGTGTACGGCCAAGTCGCTCCCGTCGCAAGCGCCGGGACGAGCTTCCCGGACCCGATGCTGACTGCGAACGCCGTGAGGCCCGTACGCCACCACGCAAGGTATGTCCGCTCGTTGGCGAGCCGGGTTCGCCGGGTGGCGTCACCTGCCTCGTCGAAGCGCCCGCCACCAGGCGGCTGTCGCTCGCGCACTGGCATCCACGTAAACCTACCCGCCCGGGCAGGAGTGCTCCGCTCGCTCGAAGGCCCCGGTTCGCTGGCACCTTCGCGGTCAGCGAGTGAGGCCAGCTCGCCGCACTGATCGACCGCCTCGACCAGGGCAGCTCGGGTCCGGCGCGTGTACCTCCGCCCCCGCGTGCTGAGCTAAGCGGCGGCGGCGCGCACCCGGACCCGCGGGCGGGCGTTGTTCACGTAGCCCTTTGGGTTCCATAGCGCCGCCTCGTCCTCCGGCTGCGTGGCCGCCGAGGAGTCCCAGGCGCGCACGAGGATCTCGCGCTCTCCGGGCGCGAGGTCGACCGTGATCCGCCAGTGCCGCCAGGCCCACGGGCCGAGGTCGTCGAGCAGTTCCGCCTGCGACCAGCTGGCGCCGCCGTCGAGCGAGACGTCGACCCGCGCGACGTGCCGCTCCCCGCCCGCGAACGCGTAGCCGCGCACATCGACCGGCCCGGCCGCGACCGTCTCGCCGTCGGCCGGAGACAACACGTCGGAGTTGAGCGCGACAAGGCCGAGCGGCATCCCAGCGCCCGGGCCCGGCGTCCCGTCGTCCGGCAACAGCCGGTACACGACGTGCTGGAAGTACCCCTGCCAGGGCCTCGAGCGGACTTCGATCCGCTCGAGCCACTTGACACTGCGCGCGCCGATGTAGCCGGGTACGACCACGCGCAGTGGCGCGCCGTGGACGAGCGGGAGCGGCTCGCCGTTCATCGCCCAGGCGAGCAGGACCTCGGGGCGACACGCCTTGTCGAGCGGGATCGAGCCACCGAAGCGCTCGGCGGGCTTTGTCTCAGGGCTGAGATCGGCGCCCTCGAAGCCAACGTGCGAGGCCTCGTGCAGCGGGCCGGCGAGCGCGAGCACGTCGGCGAGCGCGACGCCGGCCCACGTCGCGGTACCGGTGGCGCCGGGACCCCACGGCGCCTCGCCCGGGATGTCGCGGGTGACGATCAGGCCCGCGCGTCGGTTGCCGGCGCACTGCAGCGTCGCGGTCACCTCGCGTTCCCGGAACGCCTCGCGCAAGGTGACGAGGGAAAGGTCCAGTTCCCGCTCGACGAGCCCGTGCACCTGGAGCCGCCACGCGGCAGAGTCGATCTCCGGCACGGCGCCGTGCCCCCGCACGTAAAACGCGTCCGTGGCGGTCAACGCACTCTCCAGAGCAGCGAGCCCAGTCTCGGCGTTGAAGGGCTCCTCCTCGTGAACAATCAGGCCCGCGCGCTTTCCGTAGCGACCCATGCGACAAGCGTACGACGTCAGCCAACGCGATCGCTTAAGCCACCAAGTGGCGACGCCGCCCGCGAGAGTCCCGCTTGCCCATGAAAGCTGCACGACGGCGGACCCCAGGGAGGCTGCGCTTCTCGCGACGCGCGAGCGCCTCATTCGGTCAGCATGCGATGTCCGCCTGCGTTGCCGACCTGTGGCTCGTCCGCGGTGCGTGAAAGATGCCCCAAATGGCTCACGAAGGGCCCCGCCTCGTTGAGTGGACCGATCATCCTTCGTCAATTCGGATTGCGCGAACTCGATCCAGGCGACCGCCACGTCGTTGGCCTCGAGTACTGGCACGCGAGCCGTCTACTTCCCGCGGAGCTGTTGAAGATGCTTCCGGCGCCGCCGCTTGGCGTCGCTCGCTGACCGGTCGCTTGCGTACGGACCTCATGATCGTTCAACACGCGAGAAGTCGCAGATAAGGCGTTGTCGGCCAACGGAAAGCGGCCATTAGCAGGGCTTTTCAGTGGGCGCGGTTGGGTTCGAACCAGCGACCTCATCAAGTCACGCCGGGACATCCCCGACCGGCGACGAGCGACACAGCGAAAGGCGTCAGGCCCGAGGGCCGACAGCGTGAAAGCGAGTCAGCTCGCCGCCGGTCGGAGCCTCTCCGCGAGGCCGGACATCACCGGCCCCATCAAAACAGCAAGCGTGAAGGCGAAAGCACCGGGACCGTGAGCCCCAGGACTTCGGCCAGCCGCGCGCCTGTTTCTTGCTGACCAATTGGACAGCGGCGTTGGACGGCGGGTACTCGGCGCGATGCTGTTCGGCCTTGGGCTGTCTCTACAGACCGCCGCGAACATGATCGGAATCTTGTGACCTGGCACGAGGGGTGGCCCACAAATCCGATGGAGGCTGCGCGGCGTATCGACGAGCGATATGTCGATCGGGGCGCATCGCCAATGCTCCTCTGGGCCGCCTGGACCGTCGAAGGTCTCGACTACCTCGCTGATATAGACGCGGCGTTACCTCCATCACGGCACCGGCATAACCATGAGGCGGTCGATCTCGCGCATGCCCGCTGGGCGACAGTTGATGCGGCGACCGCCATCGACCCTCTGCGCCGCAGCGCTTGGACGGATGCACCGGGGTTACCCGAAGGGATCATTCGAGATGGACTTCGGTGTTGCTCGGAAAGACGCCGCCCTACTGGCGCTCGACGCACCCGGCGTATGGATACGAGGAGTAAATGAAGCCGACGACTACGCGCAAGTGCGTGACCTCCGGGACGCCCTCGTGCATCGCACCGCGAGCCGCCGGATAGAACTGAAAATCGCAAGCTCACTTGGGGCAACGGGGGTCGGCACTTCCACACGGACGAGTCGCGCGCGACTACACCTCTCCGACCCGTCCGAGGCGATCGCCGTGGAGGAGTTAGTGCTGCTATGCCGGGACGTTGCGCGACGGCACGTCAGTGCGTTCCTGACCTCGCTCGAAAACTTGTGACCGCTTCCAGCCGAGGGGACGCGCGCTGGGCGTCAGATCAGCCGGAAATCGCCCGTCTGGCTGACCTCGACCCGAACGACCTCGTGCGGCTCGTCGCGGACCGTGATCTCGCGATAGACCGCGACCTGCTCCATGTTCGACTGTGGGACTCGCTGCTGGTACTCCCATCCGCCGGGAGGCGCGACCATCGCCGAACCGCCTGCGAAGTCGAAGTTGGGTCCAATCTCAACGCCGGGATCGGGCGGGATGCCGTCTGGACAGCACGGCGGCGGTGGCAGTGTGACGGATACGTACAAGGCCGCGATTGGCAGTGCCTGCGCGGTGAGCATCGAGCCTGCCCTAAAGCGCTTCGTATTCATTCTTGGACCTCACGTTACGACGGGGGATGGACGCCTTCTACGGGCGACTATCTGACGGTGACCCGTGTTTCGCCCAAGCCGCTGGACGCTGCTCCGCCTGAGAGTCAGTAGCTACCGAGCAGCGACAGCGGTACATCCGCTTCCAAACGCTTCCAAGGGGGGTCGAGAGGAAAGGGTGGGGGTGCCCTGAACGACGAAACCCGCTCGATGAGCGGGCTTCGATTCATGGGCGCGGCTGGGTTCGAACCAGCGACCTCTCGCGTGTGAGGCGAGCGGCCCCGGCGCCCCAGAATCACCGCTTCCCCTGCAAATCGAGCTAATCCGTGCGCGCTGACAGCGGTCCGAATAGGGCTGGATGGGGCTCTGTAGGGCCTCGTTTGAGACAAGGAACGAGACAACGGCGCGCGAGCGAGATCGCCCCCGCTGGTGCCGCCATGCGGCTCGCTGGATCCGATGCCTGACCCTGGGCCAACGGAGATGGCTAGCCGACAGTTCGCGCGATCAAGTGTGGACTAGTCGGTGGCAGGGAACGAGTGATGCTCGTGGGCAACGACCCACCTGCCGTGCTCCTTGCGCAGCCCGAGCGTGAGTCGCAAGCGGTTCTCGGGGTTCTCGGCGAGTTCCCGCTGCGTTCCGCAGCGCAGCAAGGCGTGGGCATACGCAACCTGATCGCCGGCGGTGACATCCAAGGACACGATCTCGAACGAGGCGCCTTGTGCCTGCCAGCCGAAGAACGGCGGCCACGTCTCACGGTAGGCGTCGATGCCACGGACACCCTCATGCGGTGGCGGCACGTCGAACATCACGATGTCGTCTGCGTGGTCGGCGAGCACACCGCTCAGGTCGCCGCGATGCACCGCCTCGGCCCAGCCTTTGATCAACGTCCGGATCTGTTCCTGGTCATCGGCCATGTCCGGCTCAATAACTTTCGACGCCGCCGCTCCGGGCCGTTCCCCTCCGCATCTAGCCGATTGAGGCGACCGCCGTGTGGTGCGTCATGCGGCAGAAGCATGACGACTTGATTGGGACGTCTGCGCGGGCGAGGGCGACGTCGAGCTGCTGCTTGACGATCCGTGCCGCCTCGGGCTTCCGCAGCCGAACGAGGCACTCGTGGTAGCCGTGCAGGCTCCACACGTTCCCGGGGTGCCAGGACGAGCGCGGGATCGACGGGTCGTAGCCCAGGTCTTGGGCGTAGACGGTCTCGGCCTCCTCGACCCGATCCTGCTCGAGTAGCAGAGCGCCGTAGGCGTGGCGCGTGGGCTGCATCCAGCCCCACGGCTCGTCGTACGGCAGCGCGTCGTCGAGGGCGATGGCTCGGCGCAGGTGCTCGAACGCGGCGTCGAACTGACCGCGCCGGTATTCGAGCTCGCCGTCGAGCATCGCGCCGGCGACGGCGAGGATGTCCTGGCACGTGTTGTTGAACAGGTAGCGCGAGTCGGGTACGCGTGTGACGGCGGCGAGGAACGCGTCGCGCGCCGCCTCGGCTTCCTCCATCCGCCCGGTCGCTGCGTACGCGACGCCCTGCGCGTAATGCGTCAGCGCCGTCGTCGTGCAGTAGAGCCCGGGGTCGGCGGGCAGCGGCAGCGCGAGGATGTCCTCCCACATCCCGAAGCGGATGAGCACGTGCAGGCGCATCGGGATGAACGCCTCCAGGTAGTCGGCCATCGGCGGCTGCTCGATCCGCAGCAACTCCTCCGGCAGCGAGGCCTCGAGGTCGGCGGCGACGCGCAACGCGACCTGCGACCGGCCGAGGAACATCGCCCCATAGATCGCGAAGTGGCGGTCGTGCGCATGGTAGAGCGCGTAGAACCCGACCCGGCCCTCGCGCGCGACGTACTTCTCGTCGACCTCGACCGCGCGCAGGTTCGACTCGAGCGTGCTCTTGTAGTCGCCGCATAGCACGTCAATGTGCGTCGGCATATGCACCAAGTGGCCGGCGTCGGGGACGAGCGCGCGCAGCTCGTCGGCGACCGGCAGCGCCTGCTCGGGGAATGGCGACATCTCCATCAGGTGCACGTAGAGGTGTACCAGTCCGGGATGCGTGCGGCCGCCGGGCAGGTCGAGCGCGCGCTCGAGCACCTCGTTGGCCTCGAGCGTCGCCGCACCCTCGGACGGTAGGCCCGTGTAGCGATCCCACAGCGCCCACGGCGTGAGGTTCATCAGCGCGTCGGCGAACAGCGCCGCTACGTCGAGCTCATCGGGATGCGCGCGATAGACGTCACGCATCGCCTCGGCGTAGTCAGCATTCCACGCGACGAGGTCGGCAGACGGGTCGTTGGCCTGGTAGCGGCTCCCGAGCGCTTCGACGAGCGCCCGCTCGACCGGCGCGCCGCGGTCCGCGCACGCGCGTGCCGCCGCGACCTCGTCGCACGCCTTCTCGAGCGACGCCGCGAGGTCGACCGGGTCGAAAGCCTCCCACTGCTTGTTGTAGTTCGGCCCGATCGCGTAGGCGATCCCCCAGTGGGCCAGCGCGAAGCCGGGGTCGTGCTCGACCGCGCGCTCGAAGCACCGGATCGCCTCCTCGTGGTGGAACGCGTAAGACCACACCAGTCCGCGGTCGAACCACGTCTGGGCGCTCGTCGAGGCCGTCGACGTCCCGCGCCCGTAGGTGCCGAGATCGAAGTAGGGCTCCATCGCTGCCGCTCCCATCCTGGACTCTCCAACGTTTCTACAGCTTCTAGGCCCGACTTCCAGCGAGGCGGTCCACCATATGGCTCTCTACAGCCTCGTTGAGACAAGGAATGAGACAGCGATCGCGAGATCGGGCGGCGGCTCGGCCTGCCCCGGGGGAGCGTGAGCAACCACCTGGGCGGCGATCGTCGCCGCGCCGTAGTGGTCGGCGGTGGCCTCGCTGGTGACGCCGAGCACGTGCAGGCCCAAGCACTCCGCCGCCGCAGCGTGCGCAGCCTCGTGCTCGGCAAGCTCGGCCTGGGTCGGGGGCTTGCGTTACGAGCTTGGGGTTCCGCGCAGCACTTTGACCATGGCGGCGATGTGTTCGGCTCCATGGCCGGCGGCCTCGGCCCGATCGAGGATGACGGCCACGAAGTCCGGAACCTCGGAGTTGACCACTGCAGCCCGTGCGTGGTCCCTGATCCGTTGGAGCGCGGCGTTCCAGACGCTCAGGGTTGCGGTGGGATCTCTAAAGTCGTCCTCCTTCACGGTCTCGATGATCCAACGGGCTGCATCATTCACGCCAACGGTCGCATAGAGGCCAAGGTCGACGCCTTCGGATTCGCAGAGCACGACACCGTGGGCCGCGCCCGCGTACGCGCCGTAGAGCGAGGAGAGCCAGGCCAGGTCGAGCGCGGCTGCCGAGCCAACCCTCTCGCCAACGAAGCGAATGTCCTCGCCAAGTGATGTGAGCAGAGCCTCACAGTGGTCGAATACCGACCGACGCCCCGAGTACACGATGGTGGCGTTGGGGGTCCCGATGTCCTCGGGGTAGCAGAGAAGCGCACCGTCGAGATAGTCGGCCCCCTGTGAGGTGAACCATGCCTCGAACTCGCGAGCCTCTTGCGGGGTTCCGGTGCTCAGTTGCACGACCACACTGCCCGACAGCTTCTCGACGACGTCCGCGGCCTCGAACAGGACTCGGGTCGACGGGTAGTCGTCGATGTTGACGAGAACGACAGGGCTGGCCTCAACCGCCGCCGCGGCGGTGACCGCGGGCGCTGCTCCCATATCGACGAGCGGTTCCATCCTGGCGGGCGAGCGGTTCCAGACGGTGACGTCGTGCCCACCGTTGACGAGCGATCGGGCGAGCGCAGACCCCATCAGACCAAGCCCCAGAGTCGAGATGTCGCTCATCAGTAACTCCTTCGTGGCGTTGCAGCAGGACGCGAGAGCGGACGCCTAGCGTCGCAGAAGGCAACGAAACTCGGCCTGCCTCTGAGACGTTGAACGCGACCTAGCTCGCGAGCGACGCCAGCGTATGGGATGTCGATCTGCGTCTCGCAGTTCACGGCGCTGTCCTTGCCCGTGCCGCCGTCGCAGCGATCGGTGGCCAGGCCACCGTCGATAAAGTCGGCACCACCAAGGGTGGAGATGTCGTCGTTTCCGCCGCCGCCCGCTCCGCCGGCGCCCGCGGCCTCATGGTCTCCGTGCACGAAGTCCGGACCTGGGCCGCTGGTGATCGTGTCGTTGCCGCCCGTACCGGCGGTCTCGCTATTGAACGACTGGTTGTCGCCGACACAGCCGATGCAGCCTCGGATCGTGTCGTCTCCACCGTCACCGGCAGAGAGCCCGCCGCCGAGGTTGTCGGCAGTCGTGCGCTCCGCCTCCGTGATGAAGTCGTCGCCGCCGTTTCCGGAGGCGTTCCCGTTGGGCGCGAAGTTGTCGCCCGCCGCCCGGTCGTCGCCCCCCGCGCCGCCGATCAGCGTGTCGTTGCCGCCATCGCCGGCGGCGTCCCCGTTCGCGGAGAAGAAGTCGCCCCTCACCTGGTCGATGCCGCTTCCGCCGTCCAGCGTGTCGTCGCCGGCGCCGCCGACGAGGAAGTCCGCGCCGCTGTCGCCGCAGACCACGTCGTTGCCACCCTGGCCGTCGAAGAAGTCGTCGCCGGAGAGCAACACGACAACGTCGTTCCCGGGTCCGCCGCTGAGGGTGTCATCGCCCGCGGTCCCGACGATCGTCGCCGTCTGACCCTGACAGGTCGACGCTGCGCCCGAGCTCGCCTGTGCCACGACGAGACCAACCGCGAGTGCGATCACGGACAGAATGAGCGTCCAGATCGAGCGTGACCGGTGCGTTGACTTCCGTGTGGACATGACTTTGATCCTTTTCCGTGTGGACATGACTTGCTCCTTGAGGGTTGGCGACGTAGAGGGGGCCCGCCCTCAACGGCGGGCCCGCTCGTAGAGCGTCTTCGCCGCGTCTAAAACCTGGCTACTCGACAGCTGGCCTGGTCCTCCTGAGCCGGCTACGACGTACAGGACCGGGCCAACGGCGAACTCCACCGCGTAGGCGACGAAGGGAGGCGGCGCGCCCTCGGGAGGATTGCGCTGGGGGACTTGCTCGGCCCCCTTGGCGCCCGGGATTCCCTCCACCTCGAGCTCTCCAGGGTTCTGACTGCAGAGCGCGGCGCAGGGTTGCTTCAGAGCCTCCTTGTGCAAGAAGTTGAGGACCTCCCCAGCGTCGTCATCGGAGCCGAGCTGGACGACGGCGATGGTCATGTGCGGCCCCTGGAACGGGTCGCCCTTCGAGCCCACCAGCTCCTCGCCAACGGCCGTCTCGAAGCCGGCGTCCTCGATCAGGTCGACCGCCCTGGAAGGCGGCGTCGATTGCGGGAGGAAGATTCCCTGCACCGTCAGATCGATGGCGTCGTCCCACTCGAAAGTCCGCTCGCGCATGAACCCCGGGACCTCCGAGGCCGGCAGCAGCCGTACATCGAGCGCTGCCGGCGAGGCTTCCTCATCGTCCCCGCCGCAGCCGGCGACTGCGACCGCGGCCAGCGCGAGCCCTAGTAGGAGAACGAGTCGCACGACCGCGATCGCTACCCGTCGGCCAAGACGGCCGCTCGGATCGTCGCGGTGCCGCCCGGTGCTGAACTGGGTGGTCATCCTGCTCTTCCCTTGGTCTGGTCGGGCGCCGCGATGTTGATCGCCTCGCCGCGGATCCGGAGGGCGCGCCTCCAGGACGGCTCCGCGGTGGCCGCGGCTTCCTGGCTGTACTCGCCGAGGCCGTACTTCTGGTTCAGGGCGTCACTTCTGATCCAGAGCGCGCGCTTCCAGGTCGGCTCGGTCACGCGATCAGGCGCAGCCGCCTGAGAGGTCCCCGCAAGAACCGCCGCCGTCACGACGCCCGCCAAGATCTGACCTGCTCGTCCGCTCATTACCGCTCCTCTTCAAATCGCTACCGGACACGCCGCGAGCGTCGCTGAGCGGCCCAACGAGCCCCAAAAATTCCCCTAACGCGGCGCTAATGGCCGTGCATCGGGCTCTCGGCCGGTGTTAGCTTGAATTGAGCGCGATGGAATTCCGGATCCTGGGGCCGGTCGAAGTGTGGGAGGACGGGCATCCCGTCTCGCTGGGAGGCGGGAAGCAACGCGCGGTGCTGGCGCTCCTGCTGCTCAACGCGAACCGGATCGTGTCGAGCGACGGGCTGATCGACCAGCTATGGAACGGGCAACCCCCGGCGACCGCGGGGACCGCGCTGCAGGGGCACATCTCGTCGCTGCGCAAGGCGCTGGGCCCGGACGTGATCGCTACGCGACGGCCCGGATATGTGCTCGAGGTGGATCCCGCGCAGATCGACCTCGCGCGCTTCGAAGAGCTCCGCGGTGAGGCCCGCCGCGCGCTCGAGCACGGCGACGCCGACGCGGGCGCGGACAAGCTCCGCGAGGCGCTCGGGCTCTGGCGCGGCGACGCGCTCGCGGACATCCGCTTTGAGCCCTCGATCCAGGCCGAGGCCGCTCGGCTGGAGGATCTGCGTCTCGCGGCGCTCGAGGATCGCATCGACGCCGAACTGACGGTTGGGCGCAGCGCCGACCTCGTCGACGAGCTGGAGCGCCTTGTCGCGGCAAATTCGCTCCGGGAGCACCTCTGGGCTCAGCTGATGCTGGCCCTCTACCGCTCGGGGCGCCAAGCCGACGCGCTCGACGCCTACCGCCGGGCCCGGAAGACTCTCGTCTCGGAGCTCGGCCTCGAGCCGGGACCGGCGCTGCGAGAACTCGAACGCCAAGTGCTGGCGCAGGACCCGGCTCTCGATCCAGAACCGCAGCCGGTCGCGCGCGCCAGGCGCCCGGCACAGATGGGTGGACCGCGGCTGCTCGCGGCGGCGGGGGCGGTGGTCGTGGGCCTTGCGGCCCTGGCACTCGTGCTTGCCGGGACCGGGTCCGACTCGCCGGCGATTCCGGGCAATGCCGTGGTCGCCATCGACCCCGGGGAGAATGCCGTCGTCAAGGCGATCCGGCTCAACCCCACCCCGGGTCCCGTCGCGGCCGGCGCCGGCGGCGTCTGGGCTCTGAGCCGCGGCAGCTCGACGATCTCGCGCTTAGATCCCAAGGCGAGGCGGCCGACTCGGAGCTTCGGGCTGGGCGAGACCCTGGACAACGTTGCCGCCGCCGGCGAGGTCTGGGTCGCGGACGGCTGCTCGGAAGGCGGGAACCCGGGTACGTTGCTCCACCCGTTCACGGGCGCCCAAGGCGGCATCGAGCTCGACGAAGAGATCCCGCTTGAGCGGGCATTCCCTAGCGAGTCGCCTCGGCTGGCGCCCGTCGAATCGGGAACGAGATGTGGGCTCGCTGCCGACGGGCAGTCCGTGTGGGTGGCGACCAACGTTCCCCAGGGCATCGTGCGAGTCGACTACGACCGGAGCGCTGCGCAATCGCGAATCGTGAGGTCGGTCGCGCTCCCACGGGCGCCGGTGGCCATGACCGTTGGCTTCGCCTCCGTCTGGGCAATTGACAACGAGCTGAATCTGATCAGGCGAATCGATCCGGGCACCGGCAGGACCACGCGCAGGATCCAGGTCGGGAACGACCCAGTGGCGATCGCCGCGGGCGCCGGCGCGGTGTGGGTCGCGAATCGCGGCGACGGCTCGCTCTCTCGGATCAACCCGGGAACGAACTTGGTAACCAAAGCGATCTCGGGCGGCGAGACCCCGGTGGCCGTGGCGGTCGGCGAAGGGTCCGTGTGGGTGGCGGACAGCAGCGAAGATGCGGTCGATCGGATCGATCCGGGCACGAACCGTGTGACCGAGAGCATCGCCGTCGAGCACCAGCCACAGGGCCTCACCGTGGCCGGTGGCTTGGTATGGGTCACCCTGCGAGGCGGCTGAGGAACGGACTAACGCAGCGCGTCCGCGGCGGGTCTACCGGTTGTCCGGCCGGAGAAGAGACAGTCCCGAGGAAGGTGCCATCGACGACGCGGTAGCCGTGCATGCCCTGCCTACTCCTTGGTCGCGAACTACCCGTCAGTGCGAAGCCCCGAACCGCGAGCGACCCTCACAGTCCGGGACGGCCGCCCCACGTTGTTGGCCTCGAGTACTGGCAAGCAAGCCGCCTACTTCCCGATGAGTTCTTGAACATGCTTCCCGCGCCGTCACTCGGCGTCGCCCCGTGACCCCAGGCGCAGTCCCGCCGGCTCCGTCCGCGGCTCGTTGCACATCGTTGAACACGCGAGAGGTCGCAGAGGCGGCGAGCGGTGTACTGCCAGGTACAGCACGGCAAACAGCCCGCGAACTGAGACAACGAATGAGACAACCGGCCGATAGGCGGCCACGTTTAGGCGTGCTCGGCCACCGGAAAGTGGCTGTTAGCAGGGCTTTTCAGTGGGCGCGGCTGGGTTCGAACCAGCGACCTCTCGCGTGTGAGGCGAGCGCTCTCCCGCTGAGCTACGCGCCCGGGAGAGACGATCAGTTTAGAGCGCCACGATCGCGTCGATCTCGACGTCCGCGCCCTTCGGCAGCGCTGCCACGCCGATCGCCACGCGGGCCGGCGGCTCGGGTCCCTCGAAGAACGACCCGTACACCTCGTTCACGCGCGCGAAGTCGTTCATGTCCGTTAGGTAGACGGTGCAGCGGACCGCGTCGGCCAGCGAGCCCCCGGCGGCCTTGCAGACCGCGGCGAGGTTCTCGAGGCAGCGGCGCGCCTGGCCCTCCACGTCGTCCTTCACGATCTCGCCCGTGGACGGATCGAGCGGGATCTGGCCGGAGCAGAACAGCAGGCTGCCGCTGCGCATGCCCTGGCTGTAGGGGCCGATGGCCTCGGGAGCCTGATCTGTCGAGACTGACTGTCGTAGTGCCATGGCGCGCAGCCTATGTGAGTTCGCGCTAGCCTCTGCGATGGACCGTGCTAGGCGGGGAGGTAGCGGTGCCCTGTCACCTGCAATCCGCTCTAGCAGGGCTGAATTCCCGTTCGAGGGGCTTCGGCTCTCGGGGCCAGTACGCCGGACTGAGGCGTCGATGGCCGGGTCCCACGCGGTGAGCGCTCGCGAACCAGGTCAGATCCGGGAGGAAGCAGCCTTAAGCGATACCGCTCGTGCGCCGTGGGCAAGCCTGGCCGGAGCCGAAGATCGGCGGGCACGCCCGAGATCGAGTTCCAGAGACGGGTGCACGGTCCACTCTCATCGATGAGCCCCACCGACCTCGTACTCGAGATGGCGCAGCGCTGGAACGATGGCGACATCGAGGGCATGCTCGAGCTGTACCACGAGGACGTCGTGATGACGCCATCCCCGGATTGGCTGGAAACCGTGCAGCTGAAGGGAAAGGACGCCTTTCGGAAGAACACCGAGGAGTGGCTCGGCGCATGGGAGTCGGTGGAGTTGGAGACCGGAGACGTGGAGACCTTTGGCGACCGCGTGGTCGCACACGGCCACTGGCGCACGACCGGCCGCATGAGCGGGCTCGAGGGACGGATGCCGATCCACATGGTGTTCACCGTGAGGGATGGGAGAATCGCTCACCTTGAGTGGTTTGCCGATCACGCAAGCGCCGTCGCCGGCGCCCGCGACGCCTGACCTCGAGACGCTCGAGGCGGTACAGCGGCGGGTGCTCTGGCTCGCCACCGCGATCGTCCACCACGCCAACCGCGTGCGTGAGAACAAGTCCGGCGTGAAGGTGGGCGGCCACCAGGCCTCGAGCGCGTCGATGGTGAGCCTGATGACGGCGCTCTGGTTCTCCGAGCTGCGCGCCGAGGACCGCGTGTCGGTGAAGCCGCACGCCTCGCCGGTGCTGCACGCGATCAACTATCTCCTCGGCCGCCTCGAGCAGCCCTACCTGGAGTCGCTGCGCGCCTTCGGCGGGCTTCAGAGCTACCCGAGCCGGACGAAGGACCCCGACCCGGTCGACTACTCCACCGGCTCGGTCGGCATCGGCGCCACCGCCCCGATCTGGGGAGCGATCGCGCGCCGCTACCTCGAGCATCACCGCTTCGAGGCGCCGCCGCGCGGGCGCCAGATCGCGCTGCTCGGCGACGCCGAGCTGGACGAGGGCGCCGTGTGGGAGGCGATCGCCGACCCGTGGGTCGCGCGCCTCGGCGAGGTGCTGTGGGTGGTGGACCTGAACCGCCAGTCGCTCGACAGGGTCGTGCCCGACATCGCCTTCGGCCGCCTGGCCGGGATGTTCGAGGCGGCCGGCTGGCAGGTGCTCACGGTCAAGTACGGGCGCAGGCTCGAGGGCCTGTTCGAGCGCTCCGGCGGCGCGGACCTGCGCCGCCGCATCGACGAGATGCCGAACGAGGAGTACCAGCGCCTGCTGCGCGCGGAGCCGGCGGAGCTGCGCGAGCGGCTGCCCGGCCGCAGCGGCGAGCTCGCGTCCCTGGTGGGCGAGCTCGGCGACGAGGACCTGCGCGCGGCGTTCCGCGACCTCGGCGGCCACGACGTCGGCAAGCTGATCGAGGCCTACCGCGAGGCGCAGCACGACCGCCCGACGGTGATCTTCGCGTACACGATCAAGGGCTGGTCGCTGCCGATCGAGGGCCACCCGGAGAACCACTCCGCGCTCCTCACCCACGAGCAGTTCCGGGAGCTCGCCAAGGAGCTGGGCACCGACCCGGACGACCCGTGGGCGTCGTTCGACCCGGCGAGCCCTGAGGGCGCGCTCGCCGCCGCCGCCGCGACGGCCCTCGCGCGCGACGAGCCGGAGCCGCGCCGGCCGCCCGAGATGCCGCCCGCGCTCGGGCGCGAGCATCGCGGCAAGGAGTCCACCCAGCAGGCGTTCGGCCGCTTCTTCGTGGACCTGGTGCACGACGCGCCGGAGGTCGCCGAGCGCGTGGTCACGGTGAGCCCGGACGTGGCCAGCTCCACCAACCTCGGCGGCTGGATCAACAAGTCGGGGATCTGGTCGGTGGGCGAGCGGCGCGACTGGTTCGCCGACGACCCGCAGACGCTCGTTCACTGGCACGAGACCACGGGCGGGCGCCACATCGAGCTCGGGATCGCCGAGACGAACCTGGTCGGGCTGCTCGGCGAGCTCGGCGCAACCTGGAGCCGCTACGGCCAGCCGCTGCTTCCGATCGGCACGATCTACGACCCGTTCGTGGGCCGCGCGCTCGAGCCGTGGTCATTCGGCATCTACGCGGGCGGCCAGTCGATCCTGATCGGCACGCCGTCCGGGGTGTCGCTGGCGCCCGAGGGCGGCGCGCACCAGTCGATCGTCACGCCGTCGATCGGGATCGGGCAGCCGGGCTGCACCTTCTGGGAGCCGGCATTCGGGCAGGACCTCGAGTGGACGCTGCTGCAGGCGCTCTCGCGGCTCGGCAAGCCGGACGGCGAGTCCGCCTACTTCCGGCTCTCCACGCGGCCGCTCGACCAGTCGCTTGCCGGCGGCGACCGCTCCGAGGAGCGCCGCACCCTCGTGCTGGCCGGCGGCTACCCGCTGCGGCGGGCGAAGGGGACGCCCGCGGTCACGCTCGTGGGGATGGGCGCGGTGATGCCGGAGCTGCTGCGCGCCGCCGACACCCTCGGCGAGGACACCGACGTGATCTGCGTGACGAGCGCCGACCTGCTCCTGCGTGCATTCCGCGCCCGCGCCGGCTTCGGCGAGCACCCCTCGGAGATCCTCGACGAGCTGTTCCCCGACGAGCGCGCTGCCCCGATGGTCACGGTCCTCGACGGCGACCCGAACGCGCTCGCGTTCCTCGGCGCCGTGAACGCCGTGCCGCTCACCCCGCTGGGCGTGACCCGCTTCGGCCAGTCGGGCGACCTCGACGACGTCTACCGCCACCACGAGATCGACGCCGAGACGATCGTCGGCGCCGCGCTCGACCTGCTCGACTAGCCGCGCGCCACGTCGAGGAAGGCCTCGACGACGGCACGGGTCGAACGAGCTGCCCGAGCCCGCGCGGATCAGCTCGATTCCCTCGTTGCGCGGCATGGCCTGCGCATAGAAGCGCTCGCTCGTGACGGCGCCGAACACGTCGGCCACCGCGGCGATGCGCGGGAACAGCGGGATCTCCTCGCCGATCAGCCCGCTCGGATAGCCGGAGCCGTCCCAGCGCTCGTGGTGAGAGCGGACGATCGACTTCGCCTGGGCGGAGACCGTGTCGTCGCGCAGGAACTCGAGGCCGAGCCGCGGGTGCTGCATCATCAGCTCCCACTCGTCCGGCGCGAGCGGCCCGGGGTGATGGACGAGGCTCGGCGGCAGCGCCAGCTTGCCGATGTCCTGGAGGAACAGGCCGGTGCCGAGCTCCGGCAGGGAGTCCTCCGGCACCAGCCTGCGGCCGATCGACAGGCCGAGCGCGGTCGCGTCGATCGAGTGCTCGACGAGGTAGAGGGCCGGTCCGGCGCCCTCCCGGGCGAGCGGGTACTCGCCCTCGTGCGCCAGCACCTCGTCGACGATGCGGCCGGCCACGTCGGTGAGCTCCGTGAGGATCTCGTGCGGAAGCAGAGTGCCCGGCATCACGGCCGCCTCCTCGAACGCGCGCGCCAGCGCGGCGCGTGCGTCATCGCGCGTCCTGAGCGAAAGCGGGTGCGGAGTCTGGGTCTCCACACCGGATTTATCGGCATTCCAGCCTCCGGCCCAAGCGGTGGTTATGCTCGATTGCAACGATGCTCTCGCTCTATCGCCGCCACCGCCCCCGGACTTTCGACGCCGTGGTGGGCCAGGAGCACATCGTCAAGACGCTCCGAAACGCGATCGCGCTGGACAAGGTGCACCACGCGTACCTGTTCGTCGGCTCGCGCGGCACGGGGAAGACGTCGATGGCGAAGCTGCTGGCCTGCGCCCTCAACGCGGAGGGCGGCGCGAGCGCCGATTTCGACCCCGAGGCGCCCACGGCGCGGGCGATCCTCGCGGGCACCTCGCTCGACGTGGTGGAGATGGACGCCGCGTCGAACAACTCTGTGGACGACATCAGGGAGCTGCGCGAGAACGTGGCCCTCGCCCCGATGCAGGGCGGCAAGCGCGTGTACATCCTCGACGAGGCGCACATGCTCACCACCGCCGCCTGGAACGCGTTCCTGAAGACGCTCGAGGAGCCGCCCGCGCACGTGGTCTTCGTGCTCGCCACGACCGAGGCGCACAAGGTGCCGCCCACGATCATCGACCGCTGCCACCGCTTCGACTTCCAGCGCCCGTCGCTCGAGCAGATCGCCGGCGTGCTGAAGCGTGTCTCCGCCGAGGAGGGCATCGAGGTCCCGGATCCCGCCGTCGGGATGCTTTCGCGCGCGGCCACCGGGTCGTTCCGCGATGCCCTCGGCACGCTCGAGCAGCTCGTCACGTACGGCGGCAACGAGGTGAAGCTCGACGACGTGCTCGAGATCCTCGGCGTGGCGGACGCCGAGCTGGTGCTGGCGGCGGGCGAGGCGCTGGCGGATCGCGATCCGCGCGCGGCGCTGCTCACCGTGCAGTCGCTCTCGGAGTCGGGGCGCGACTTCACGCAGTTCATGCGCGACCTCTCCGCCCACCTGCGCCACCTCTTCGTGGTCCAGACGCTCGGCCACGTGCCGGACTCGTTCTCGGTCACGGCCGAGCAGACGGACCGGCTGGCGGAGCAGGCCGGGCGCATCTCGCAGGGCGAGATCCTGCGCGCGATCGACTTCCTCGCCGCGCGCGATCGCCGCCGTGAAGGACGGCAGCGAGCCGCGCATCCAGCTCGAGATGGCGCTGCTGAAGGCCACCCAGCCGCAGGCGGACCTGTCGCTCCAGGCGCTGATGTTCAGGATCGACCAGCTGGAGGCCGCGGCTGGGGTCGCGCCGTCTGCGGCGCCGCCGCCGAGTCGCGCCCGCCGAACGGCCTGCACCGAAGGGGTCCGCGGCGGTCGCGGTCCAGCCCCAGCCGGTCGAGTCGATCGAACTCGGTCAGATCGTTTCCCTGTGGCCCGCGGTCGCAGACGCCGTCGGCGAGGAGAACGGGATGCTCGGCGCCGCCCTTTCCGCAGCCACACCACTCCACCTCGATGCCGAGCGCCTGACCATCGCCTTCCCGGCCGATGCCGCCTTCGTCAAGAAGAAGGCAGAGAAGGGGCGCGATCTCGTGGCAAACGCGGTGCGCGGCATGACAGGTCAACCACTCACGCTGGTGTTCGAGCTCAGCGACGCGGTCGCGCCGCCGCCCGGCCCCGCCGCGCTCGACCACGACCAGCTGATCGAGCGCCTGCGCGAGGAGTTCGCGGCCGAGGAAGTCTTCGACGAAACCGATGAGGAGAGCAGCTGATGGGTCAACCGAACCTGAACCAGATGATGAAGCAGGTCCAGCAGATGCAGGCCGACATGGCCAAGGCTCAGGAGGAGCTGAAGAACGAGGTCGTGGAGGCGAGCGCGGGCGGCGGCATGGTCACCGTGAAGATCAGCGGCGAGCTCGAGCTGAAGGAGCTGCGGATCGACCCCGAGGCGGTGGACCCCGAGGACGTCGAAATGCTCCAGGACATGGTCCAGGCCGCGGTGAACGAGGCGATCCGCTCGGCGCAGGAGCTGGCCGCGTCGAAGATGCAGGCGGCCGCGGGCGGCCTGGCGGGCCCAGGCGGCCTGGGCGGGCTCGGCATCCCGGGCCTGTAGCCACGCCTGAGTAGCCGGGCGCCCGGCTAGCCTTGGCGATCCTTGTTCGCGGCACCCGTCAACCGGCTCATCACCGAGCTCGCTCGCCTGCCCGGCATCGGGCAGCGCACCGCGCAGCGGCTCGCCTTCCACATCCTCAGCGTCTCCGAGGAGGAGGCGCTTGCGTTGGCCGATGCGATCCGCGAGGTCAAGGCCACGGTGGGCCACTGCGAGGTCTGCTTCAACCTCGCCACCGAGGCCACCTGCCGCATCTGCCAGGACGAGCGGCGCGAGGCGGCCACGATCTGCGTCGTCGAGCAGCCGAGCGACGTGATCCCGATCGAGCGCTCGGGGGAGTTCAACGGCCGCTACCACGTGCTCGGCGGCGCGCTGTCCCCGATCGACGGGGTGGATCCGGAGGACCTCCACGTATCCGAGCTGCTCGGTCGCGTGGACAACGGGGCCGGCGTCAGCGAGGTCGTGATCGCCACGAACGCCACCACCACCGGCGAGGCCACCGCCCTCTACCTGGCCGACGCCCTGCGCGAGCGGGCGCCGGACGTGGTGGTCACGCGCCTCGCGAGCGGGCTTCCCGTGGGCTCCGACCTGGAGTACGCCGACGAGATCACGCTCGGCCGCGCGCTTCGCGGTCGGCAGGCGATCTAGCGCGCCCGCTTGGCTATCAGGTCGTAGTCCTGCTTGGCCAGCAGGATGCGGCCCACCGCCTCGTTGAGGCGGCGGCGCGGAACTCGGCCGCGCTGGACCGCGCGCAGCACCGCCACGTAGGCCGCCTGCTGGTCGCCCGCTCCGCCGGAGATGTAGATCATGTCCGCCCCGACCCGCAGGGCTTGCACGGCCGCGTCGGGCACGGTGTAGATCGCGGTGATGGCGGGGTCCGCGAGGTCGTCCGTGATCGCCACGCCCTTGAAGCGCAGCTCGCGCCGGAGCATGTCGGTGGCCACCTGCTTCGAGAGCGAGGCGGGAACGGTGAAGTCGCTGAAGGGGTAGAGCGCGTGACCGAGCACCACGCCCGGCACGCCCGCATCGACCGCCGCCTCGAACGGGATCAGGTCGCGCGCGCGAAGCTCCTCGAGTCCGAGTCCGACGGTCGCGGGGCCCTCCTCGGTCGACTGGTCGGCGGCCCCCAGGCCCGGGAAGTGCGTCACCGCGCTGAACACGTGCTGCTTGCGGTAGGCCGTGACGGTCGCGTCGGCGTAGGCGGCCACGTCCTCCGGGTTGTCGGAGTAGAGCCGCGCACCGAGCGCCGATCCGCTCTCCTGCCCCACGTCCACCACCGGGCCCAGCACGCCGTTCACGCCGAGGCTCCGCAGCGCGGCCGCCGACTGCTCCGCCGCCGTGCCCGGCCTCGCGCGCGGATCCCATGTCCGCCGGCAGCGCGGCGGGCGGAAGGTCGAAGAACGAGTTGAGCTCGCCGCCCTCCTGGCTCGTCATCACCCAAGGCGGCACGTGCCGCTTGGCCCGCGCGGCCGCCCTCGCCTCGCCGTGAGCGCCCCGAGCTGGGCTGTATCCGTGTAGTTCGTAGGGCCGACCACTATGCCGCCGAGGTCGACCCGCCGCAGCCGGCCGAAGATGTCGGCGTTGGCGTCGGTTCCCCGGAAGCCGAAGAGGAACAGCTGCGCCACCTTGCGCTCCAGCGGCAGCCGCCGCGCCAGATCGGCCACGCTGCGCGGCACCGCGGGCCCCTGGTTGCGCCCCTGGCGCTCGGCCGGTGGCGGCACGATCCGCGCGAGGAACGACACGCGCTCCTGCGGCGCGCCGCGGCCCGGAGTCGGCACGTTCGACGCGGCGCCGGAGCCATCGTCGTCGTGCTCGGCGCCCACGACCACCCCGGCCACGCCCGCGCCCAGTGCCAGCACCGCGATAACCACGATGGCGAGCCGGCGTCGGCGTGGTTCAGCTTGCACGGGCGGGAACGCTACTCGGCCCGCCCCCGGGTGCGGCGCGGCTATCGTTCGCGCCTATGCCGATGAGCGGCACAGACACCGTTGTCATGAAGTTCGGAGGCACCTCCGTGGCCGACGCCGAGCGCATCAAGCGCGCGGCCGAGCGCATCGTGCGCAGCAAGGAGGCCGGCACGAACGTGGTGGCCGTCCTGTCCGCTCGCGGGAAGCACACGGACGAGCTCGTGTCGCTGGCCTACGAGGTCTCGGACCGCCCCGACCCGCGCGAGATGGACATGCTGCTCTCGACCGGCGAGCGCGTGACCTGCGCGCTCGCGGCGATGGTGATCAACGACCTCGGCCACGAGGCGATCTCGCTCACCGGCTCGCAGGCGGGCATCGTCACCGACAGCGGCCACACGAAGGCGCGCATCATCGAGGTGAAGGCCGACCGCATCCGGCACGGGCTCGAGGACGGCAAGATCGTGCTGGTGGCGGGCTTCCAGGGCGTCTCGCAGGAGTCGCTCGACGTGACCACGCTCGGCCGCGGCGGCTCGGACACCACGGCGGTGGCTCTCGCCGCCGCGCTCGGCGCCGAGGTCTGCGAGATCTACACCGACGTGGCGGGCGTGTTCAGCGCCGACCCGCGCATCGTGCCCGAGGCCCGCAAGCTCCCCGTGCTCACCTTCGAGGAGATGCTCGAGATGTCCGCGAGCGGGGCCGGCGTGCTGCAGCTGCGCTCCGTCGAGTACGCCCGTAACCACGGCGTGAGCATCCACTGCCGATCAAGCTTCGACGATGGACCCGGTACGGTGGTCCAGGACGAGGAGCAGACCATGGAACGACCGCTCGTCACAGCCGTGACCCACTCGACCGCGGAGGCGCGGATCACCCTCACCGGGCTTCCGGACGAGCCCGGCATCGCCGGGCGCGTGCTCACCGCGCTCGCCGAGGCGAACATCAACGTGGACATGATCATCCAGAACGAGCCGCAGTCGGAGGGCCACCTGGCCGACATGTCGTTCACCGTCCCGCGCGAGGACGTGGCCGTCGCGCGCGAGTCGCTCGAGGCGCTCCAGGCCGAGCTCGGCTTCGGCGGCGTCCAGTCCGACGACCGCATGGGGAAGGTCTCCGTCGTCGGTGCCGGAATGAAGAGTCATCCGGGTGTGGCCGCCAAGACCTTCACCGTGCTCGGCGACGCCGGCGTGAACATCGAGATGATCTCCACCTCGCCGATCAAGATCTCCTGTGTCGTGCGCGAGGAGCACGTGGAGGAGGCCGTGAGGAAGCTCCACGCCGCGTTCGAGCTCGGCGCCGACGCCGTGCTGCCCGAGGACGTGGCGGGCGTGCACCGCCCGAAGGTGGCGTAGGCCGATGAGGGTCGCCGTCGTGGGCGCCACCGGCGCCGTGGGCTCCACGATGCTCGACGTGCTGCGCGAGCGCACGTTCCCCGCGGACGAGGTCGTGCCGTTCGCCTCCGAGCGCTCGGCAGGGCGCAGCATCAGCTGGGGTGACGCCAGCCTCACCGTGCAGCCGCTGAACGACGAGTCGATCCAGGGCTTCGAGATCGCGCTGTTCTCGGCCGGCTCCGGCGTGAGCGCCGAGTGGGCGCCGCGCTTCGCCGACGCCGGCGCGGTCGTAGTGGACAACTCGTCTCAGTGGCGGATGCACGAGGACGTGCCGCTGGTGGTCTCCGAGGTGAACCCGGAGGCGCTCGACGGCCACAAGGGCATCGTGGCCAACCCGAACTGCACGACCATGCAGACGGTCGTCGCGCTCGGCCCGATCCTCAAGCGGGCCGGCATCGAGCGGATGGTGATGTCGAGCTATCAGGCCGTGTCGGGCACCGGCCAGCGGGCGATCGAGGAGCTCCACGACCAGGCCGAGGCGCAGATCGCCGACAAGGACATCCCCAGGCCGGCCGTGTATCCGCATCAGATCGCCTTCAACGTGCTCCCGCAGGTGGAGACCTTCAAGGACGGCGACGACTACACGACCGAGGAGCGCAAGTGCATGCGCGAGACGAGCAAGATCCTCGGCCGCGACGACATCGGCGTGTCGGCCACCTGCGCGCGCGTGCCGGTGTTCACCGGGCACTCGGTGTCGGCGAACGTGCAGACCCGCGAGCCGCTCTCGCCCGAGGAGTGCCGCGAGCTGCTGGCCGTCGTCACCCGGCCTGACCGTGATCGACGATCCCGCGAACGGCCTCTACCCGACCGCGCTCGACGCCGCCGGGCGTGACGACGTGCTCGTGGGCCGCATCAGGCGCGACCCGTCGCACGAGCGCTGCCTCAACCTCTGGATCGTGGGCAACAACCTGCGCAAGGGCGCGGCCACGAACGCGGTTCAGGTGGCCGAGCTACTCAACGTGCGCGGGCTTCTGCGGGTCTCCGGCGCGGCCTGACCCGCGCGCGAACCGGCCCGGCTCGCTCGACACCGGGCGGCGCTTCTCGTCCACGACCACCGGCTCTCGGCGCGCGAGCCGCGAGAGCTCGCGACGCGACGCGATGCCGAGCTTGCGGTAGATGTTGCGCGCGTGCGTGCGCACCGTCTCGATGCCGATCGAGAGCTTTTCCGCGATCTCGGAGTTGGTCCATCCGTCCTGAAGCAGCTCGAGCACCTCAGCCTCGCGCGGGGTGAGCTCACTGCCGTGCGCGCCGAGCCTCTCCAGCCCGCCGCCGGCCGCGGCCGAGCGCGGCAGCACGTGCATGCCGCGGGACGCGAGGTGGATGGCGTTGATGATGTCGCGCGCCTCGGTGTCCTTCGAGAGGCACGCGGTCGCGCCGAACGAAAGCAGCTGGTCGCAGTCACCTGAGGTCGGCCTGTTGGCGAGCACGAGGATGCGCGTGTCCGGGTGCGCGTCGTGAAGCCGCTGCACCTCCACGGGGGCCGGAAGCGTGCCGAAGTTCAGCACCACGACCGACGGCTCGTGCTTCGCGACCGCGGCTTCCACCTCGGGCATGGGCACGTCCTGGGCCACGAGGTCCAGGCTCGGCTCCTTGCCGATGAGAACCTCGAGACCGACGGAGACGAGATCCTCGAATTGACCAGTTACTACCGTCGGCATCCGTGTGACGGCGGGTGATTGGACATCTAACCCCGGGTTACCCCCATTGGGCAGACTCTAGCCGCGATTTGGCTGTGGCGCGATTACGCCGCTGCGAGATCCGCGACCTTGCGCTGCACGTCGTCCGTCGGGACCACGTGCTTGCCCATCCCGAGCTCCTCGGGCTCGAGCCCCAGCGCCAGCCCCACCATCTGCGGCAGGTGCAGCACGGGGATGCCGAGGTCGCGCTCCACGTACTTCTGCGCGGCCGGCTGCTGCAGGTCCAGGTTCAGGTGGCAGAGCGGGCAGGGCGTGACGAGGCAGTCCGCGCCCGCGTCGATGGCGTCGGCCAGGTGGCGGCCGGCCTGCCGCAGCGAGGTGGTGCGGTTCATCGTGATCACCGGGAAGCCGCAGCACTTGCGCGCGCCCGCGTACTCCACGGCCTCGCCGCCGAGCGCCTCGATGAGGAGGTCGAGGTAGGCGTCGCGCTGGGGGAACTCGTCGAAGCCGAGCCTCTTCGACGGCCGCACGATGTAGCAGCCGTAGAACGGCGCGATCCGCAGGCCGGTGAGCGGGCGCTTCACGCGCTCGCGCAGGGCGTCGAAGCCGATCTCCTCGGCGAGGATCCAGAGGAAGTTCTTGTTCCACCACTCGCCGCCGGCCTGATACGAGAGGCCCTCGGCCTCGAGGTGCTTGTTCACCTCGCTGCGGTAGTTCCCGCTGGCGTCCAGGCGCTCCTGGCACTCCGACTGCGCGCCCTGGCAGGTGGAGCAGATGTTCATCATCCCGGCCGCTCCCTGCACCTGCTGGGCCATCGCGAACGTGCGGGCGTTCAGGGCGTCGGCCAGCTCCTGGTTGTGCTCGGCGATCACCCCGGCGCCGCAGCAGTTGGCGCGGTCGAGCTCGACCAGCTCGAGGTCGAGCAGCGGCGCCACCTTCGCCACGGAGCCGTGCAGCTCCGGAGTGAATCCCCGGGACACGCACCCGGGCCAGTACGCCAGCTTCATTCGGTCTCCTCGCCGGCCATCTCGCCGATGATGTACAGGTTGAGCTCGATGCGCTCCTCGTGCGACTCGACTTCCTCGAAGATCCGCCGCACCTGCTTCTGGTCCGGCAGCTTCTTGTGCACGAGCGCCTTCTTCGGTGTGACCTTGCCGGACTTGAGGCCCTGGATGACGGTCGGCAGGCTCTCCACGAGCTGAGCGACGGCGCTCGGCCGTGTCTGGCCCTTGACGAGCGAGCCGTCGCCGAACGAGCGCGGCAGCAGCTGCGCCTCGTGGAGCGTGCCCCAGCGCTCGATGATGTTGACGAACGCCTTCTCGTGCCCGTAGCCGTTGTTCGAGTCCTTGATCCCGTAGTCGTCGGTGGCCTTGCGGCGCAGGCGCATGATCTGGTTCATGGGCGCCACGTCCTTCGGGCACACCTCCACGCAGGCGAAGCAGTGGGTGCAGTCGTAGATGCCGTGCGGGTCCTCGGCCAGGTCCTTGAGGCGCGCCTCGTGCTCGCCGTCGCGGGGGTCGCCGACGAAGCGGTACGCCTTCGCCAGGGCGGCGGGGCCGATGAAGTCCGGATCGACCTCGAGCGATAGGCAGGCCGACACGCACACGCCGCAGTGGATGCACGCCATCGCCTGGGTCACGTCGAGCATCGCCTCGGCGGGCACGATGTACTCCTGGCCCTCGGGCGGCTCCTCCGCGGGCACGAGCCACGGCACCACGCGGCGGACCTTCTTCCAGTGCACGGCCTCCATGTCCGTGACCAGGTCCTTGACCACGGGCATGTTGCCCATCGGCTCGACCGTGATCACGCCGTCGCGCCCGCGCTCGCTGGCCTCGCCGATGCGGGTGTTGCAGGCGAGCGCGGAGCGGCCGTTGATGCGCACGCCGCAGGAGCCGCAGATCGCCGCGCGGCACGAGCAGCGGATCGCGATCGAGGCGTCCTCGCGGTCCTTCACCTGGAGGATGCCGTCGAGCACGGAGCGCTCGGGCGGCAGGTCGACGTCGAAGTCGGCCCAGTAGGCGGGCTTGCCCGATTCCGGGTCGAAGCGTCGGATCTTCAGCGTGTAGTCGGCCATCTCAATAGGTCCGTTCCTGCGGCTCCCACTGGGTCATGGTCACGGGCGAGTAGGAGAGGTCGGGCTCCGCGCCGTTCGTGGCGACGTTGATGTGCTTGAGCCATTCCTCGTCGTTTCGCTCGGGGTAGTCGAGCCGGGTGTGGGCGCCCCGGCTCTCCTTGCGCTCGATCGCCGAGACCACGATGGCCTCCGCGTTGTCGAGCATGAACTGGAGCTCGAGCGCGCCGAGCACGTCCTGGTTGAAGACGCTGCCCTTGTCGTCGATCGCCACGTTCTGCGCCTCGTCCTTGAGGCGGCGGACGATCTCGAGCGCGGTGTCCAGGCCGGCCTCGTCGCGGAAGACGGCCACGTACCTGTCCATCGTCGCGCCCAGCTCGGCCTTCATCTCGGACACGCGCCGGCCGCCACCGTCGCGCGACACGATCCCCTCGATCATGCGCTCCTCCTCCTTGAGGGCCGCGTGCGAGGGCTCGGGCATCGAGAGGCCGTGAACCGATGCTGCTGCGTGCTCTCCCGAGCGGCGGCCGAAGACGAGCGTGTCCAAGAGGCTGTTCGCGCCGAGCCGGTTGCCGCCGTGAACGGAGACGCAGGCGCACTCTCCGGCGGCGTAGAGGCCCGGGATCGGCGTCTGGCCGTGGATGTCCGTCTTGACGCCGCCCATCACGTAGTGGTTGCCCGGCTTGATGTGGATCGGCTCGCGGGTGATGTCCACGCCGGCGAAGTCGCGGCCCACGTTCACGATCTCGCGCAGCGCCTCGTGGATGCGCTTGCGCGGCACGACCGTGATGTCGAGCGCCACCGTCCCGTCGGGGAAGCCGCGGCCTTCGTTGATCTCGGTCTGCTCGGCGCGCGAGACCACGTCGCGGGAGGCCAGCTCCATCTTGTTGGGCGCGTACTTCTCCATGAAGCGCTCGCCCTGGGCGTTGTAGAGGTGGGCGCCCTCGCCGCGGGCGCCCTCGGTGATGAGGAGGCCGAGCCCGGCCAGCGTGGTCGGGTGGTACTGGATCATCTCCATGTCCATCAGCGGAGCGCCGACCCGGTACGCCATGGCGATCCCGTCCCCGGTGCAGATCAGGGCATTCGTGGTCGGGTCGTAGATCTGGCCGTTGCCGCCCGTCGCGAGGATCACGGCCTTGGCCGCGAACAGCTCCATCGAGCCGTCCTTGATGTTGCGCGTGACCACGCCGGCGATGCGGCCGTCGTCGTCCTGCACGAGGGCGGTCGAGAACCACTCCTCGTAGCGCGAGACCTCCTCGTACTTCATGAGCTGCTCGTAGAGCACGTGCAGGATCGCCTGGCCGGTGATGTCGGCCACGTAGTACGTCCTCGCCGCGGACGCCCCGCCGAAGGCGCGCTTGCCCAGGCGGCCTCTTTCGTCGCGGTGGAAGGTCACGCCGAGGTGCTCGAGCTCGAGCAGCTCGTGCGGCGCTTCGCGGCACATGATCTCGATGGCGTCCTGGTCGCCGAGGTAATCGGAGCCCTTCACCGTGTCGAACGCGTGCGACTCCCACGAGTCCTGCGGGTCGAGCGCCGC
The DNA here is from genome assembly GCA_963771715.1 of uncultured Thermoleophilaceae bacterium. Classification (GTDB taxonomy): domain Bacteria; phylum Actinomycetota; class Thermoleophilia; order Solirubrobacterales; family Thermoleophilaceae; genus JACVRW01. The sequence continues at coordinate 78,166 of CAVYUQ010000014.1, read as the reverse complement.
GTTGATCCCACCCTGAGCCGCATTCGAATGCGACCTCACCGGGTGCACCTTGGAGATGATCCCCACCGACGCCCCAGCCTCCGCGGCCGCGAGGGCGGCCCGCTGGCCGGCCAACCCGGCGCCAATCACCAAAACGTCATGCTGCGGCATCGGCGCGAGAGTCTACGTAAGCGGCGGCGGAACCCCCGCCGAGGGGGGCGAACGCGGGTCCGTCGTCACTTAACCGCGATATGCGCGGTCAATCGCCGAGAGGACCCCGTCGGACCGGGCGATTGCGGAGCTCGCGCAGCGGCAGCATGGGATCGTGGGTCGCGCTCAGCTCAGGGCGCTCGGGCTGGGCGAGGACGCGATCGATTGGCGGGTGAGGAGGGGGCGGCTCCACCGTGTGCATCGAGGGCGTGTACGCCGTGGGCCACCTGAACCTCACGCGCAACGCGCGATTCATGGCTGCAGTGCTCGCATGCGGAGAACGAGCCGCCTTGAGTCACTTCAGTGCTGCCGTTCTGTGGGGCATGCTCGAAGCTGGCGGAGGCGCGATCCACGTGACATCCGGAGGCGCGAAGGCGGCGGCCAGGGCTGGTCCTGCATGAGGCGGCGCTGCGCGGATGAGATCGGCAAGCGAGCCGGCATACCGGTCACGCAGCCCGGCCCGCACCCTCATCGACCTCGCCGACGTCGCCCCGCGGCGCACCCTTGAGCGCGCCATCGACGAGGCCGAGTACCTGCGCCTCGACTGCACCGGGCTGGCCCCGCGGCACGGCCGCCGCGGCAGCGGAGTGCTGTCGTCAGTGCTCGCCGTTCACGCGGCCGGCAGCACCCGCACCCGCTCCGACCTCGAGGAAATGTTCCTGGCGCTCTGCGACAGCCACGGCCTCCCACGCCCCGAGGTGAACGTCCACATCGAGGGCTACGAGTGCGACTTCGTCTGGCGCGAGCAGCGGCTGATCGTCGAGACCGACGGCGGAGCGGCGCACGGCACGCGACGCGCCAAGCGGCGCGACCCGCGTCCGCGACGCCGACCTGATGATCGCGGGCTGGCGAGTGTGGCGGCTGTCTTACGAGCAGTTGTTGCGTGAACCGGAGGCGGTGGCGCGGCAGCTGGCCGGGCTTGGGATCACGCCGGCGCGGCCCCGGCGGCCCCCTGCAGCGCGCGTCGCACGGCGTCGACCGTCACGACCCCGCGCAGCACGCCCTCGCCATCCACGGCCATGATCGCGCCCAGGCGCGCCAGGCCCTCCTGGCCGAGCAGGCTTTCGAGCGGCTCGTCGAGCCGCACGCGCAGGCCGCTCGAGCCGTCGTCGCGGGCCATCACGGAGCTCACCGGGCGCGTGACCCGCTCCGGGGCCGGAACGCTCTCCACCGCCTCGCGCGACACGACCCCCACGAGCCTGCCGCTCGCGTCGATGACCGGGAACCAGGGCCAGCCGTAGCGCAGGAAGAACTGACGCTCGGCATCCGCGAGCGACCAATCGTCCGGGATCGCCACCGGCTCGGCGTCCATCACGTCGGCCACACGGAGATGCTCGATCCGTCCCGCGAAGTCCGCATGCGCCTCTGCCGAACGCGCGGCGCCGGCGAGGAACCAGCCGATGATCGCGAGCCAGATCCCGCCAACGAGGTCGTCCGTGAACGCATACAGCGCCACTCCGCCGGCCACCATCAGCCAGCCGCCCGCCCGTCCGAGCCGCGCCGCGAACCGGGTGGCCCGGTTGCGGTCGCCGGTGAGCTTCCACGCGATGGCGCGCGCGATGCGACCGCCGTCGAGCGGGAACGCCGGGATCAGGTTGAACCCAAGAAGCAGCACGTTGATCGACGTGAGGTAACCGAGCACGGCGGTCGTGGCGCCGGTCACGTCGTTGCTGAACTGCACGCTGTCGACCGCCTCGGAGCCGCTCGACACCGCCATCCCCAATGCGAAGCACAGCGCCGCTATCAACAAGGTTACGAGCGGCCCGGCGGCCGCGATCCGGAACTCGACGCCCGGCGAGTCGGCGTCCTTTCCGAGCTTCGCCACTCCGCCGAACAACCACAGGTCGATCCCCAGGATCGGGATGCCGTTGCGGAGCGCCACCCACGCGTGTCCGAGCTCGTGAAGGAGGATCGAGAGGAAGAACAGCAGCGCGCTGACCACGGCGAGAACGAACGCGTTCGAGCCGGGCGCGACGTCCTCGTAGTAGCCGGTCAGCGACCAGATGATCAGGAACAGGACGAGGAACCAGCTGTAGTCGACGCCTATGCGGATTCCAAAGACGCGCCCCAGCTGGATTGAACCGCCACCGAACACCGATGGGATGGTGTCAGAACGGCGTTGCGTACCGTGGGGCCGCAGCATCGAGTAGTAATCCGCTCCGCGATTCGCGCCTGGCGCGCGGCGGCGGCGCACACGACTGAAACGAAAGGAAAGCTTTGGCTCATCGAGTCACCTTCATCCCGGGCGACGGCACCGGGCCCGAGCTCGCGGAGGCCACCCAGCGGGTGCTCGAGGCCACCGGGGTCGAGTTCGACTGGGACTTCCAGGACGCAGGGATCGACGTCTACGAGTCGGAGGGCAACCCGCTCCCCGACCGCACCCTCGACTCGATCCGCGAGCGCGGCATCGCGATCAAGGGCCCGACCACGACGCCGGTCGGCTCCGGCCACCGCTCGATCAACGTCGCGCTGCGCAAGGAGTTCGACCTCTACGCCTGCATCCGGCCCTGCAAGGCCTACGAGGGCGTGCGCACGCGCTTCCCCGAGACCGACATCGTGATCGTGCGCGAGAACACCGAGGACCTCTACGCGGGCATCGAGTTCGAGAGGGGCTCGGAGGAGGTCGAGAAGCTGCGCAGCTTCCTGGCGAACGAGCTCGACTCGCCCACGCGCGACGACTCCGGCATCTCGATCAAGCCGATCTCCGTGTTCGGCTCCGAGCGGATCGTCGAGGCCGCCTTCAAGTACGCGGAGGAGAACGGCCGCAAGAAGGTCAGCGCCGCCCACAAGGCCAACATCATGAAGTTCTCGGACGGGCTGTTCCTCGAGGTCGCGCGCCAGGTGGCCGAGCGCCATCCCGACATCGAGTTCGAGGACCGGATCATCGACAACCTCTGCAACCAGCTCGTGTCGCGGCCCGAGGAGTACGACGTGATCGTGCTGCCGAACCTCTACGGCGACATCGTCTCGGACCTCGGCGCCGGCCTGATCGGCGGCCTCGGGCTTGCGCCCGGCGCCAACATCGGCACCGACGGCGCCATCTTCGAGGCCACCCACGGCTCGGCGCCCAAGTACAAGGGGCAGAACAAGGTCAACCCGACCGCGCTGATGCTCTCCGGCGTGCTGATGCTGCGGCACCTCGAGGAGACCGAGGCCGCCGATCGGATGGAAAGGGGCATCGCCGAGGTGATCCGCAAGGGCGACAAGGTCACCTACGACCTGAAGCCATCGCGTGACGATCCGAGCTCAGTGGGTACGAGCGAGTTCGCGGACGCTGTTATCGAGGAGATGAATTCGTAGATGGCCACCACAGTCACCGTCACGGGCGCCGCCGGCCAGATCGGCTACGCGCTGCTGTTCCGGATCGCGAGCGGGCAGATGCTCGGGCCGGACGAGAAGATCGACCTGCGGCTGCTCGAGATCCCGGATGCCGTGAAGGCCGCCGAGGGCACCGCCATGGAGCTCCAGGACTGCGCCTTCCCGCTGCTGGCGTCCACGGAGATCTTCGACGACCCTAAGCGGGCGTTCGACGGCGTGAACGTCGCGATGCTCGTGGGCGCGCGGCCGCGCTCGAAGGGCATGGAGCGCGCCGACCTGCTCGAGGCGAACGGTCAGATCTTCAAGCCGCAGGGTGAGGCCCTCAACGCCGGCGCGGCCGACGACGTGAAGATCCTCGTGGTCGGCAACCCCGCCAACACCAACGCCCTGATCGCGATGAACAACGCGCCGGACATCCCCAACGAGCGCTTTACGGCCATGACGCGCCTGGACCAGAACCGCGCGGTTGCGCAGCTCGCCGAGAAGGTAGGCGTGGGGGTGGAGGACGTGGAGGACCTCGCCATCTGGGGCAACCACTCGCCGACGATGTTCCCCGACCTCTTCAACGCCAAGGTGAACGGCCAGCCCGCGGTCGACCAGGTCGACATGGACTGGTACGAGAACGAGTACATCCCGCGCGTGGGGAAGCGCGGCGCCGAGATCATCGACGCGCGCGGGGCGTCATCCGCGGCGAGCGCCGCCAGCGCCGCGATCGATCACGTGCACGACTGGGTCCAGGGCGCCAGTGGCCTGCGCTCGATGGCCGTCCACTCGAACGGCGAGTACGGCGTGGACGAGGGGCTCATCTCGAGCTTCCCGGTGCGCGTGAGCGGCGGCTCCTACGAGATCGTCGAGGGGCTGGAGGTGGGTGACTTCGCGCGCGGCAAGATCGACGCCACGGTGAACGAGCTGACGGAAGAGCGCGACTCGGTGCGGCAGCTCGGCCTGATCTAGGCCGGGTGCCAGCCGCGGTCGCGCTTCACTACCTGGCCCTCTGACTCGAGCGTGGGCATCACGCGGTAGAGGTAGTTCGCGTGAATTCCCATCGCCTCGGCCAGCTCCGAGATCTTGATCCCGGGGCGAGCGCGCACCAGCTCGAGCGCCTGCTGGGCGCGCTTGCCGGTCCCGCGCGGCCTGCCGCGTCCGCGGCGCCGGGGAGCCCTCGCCGCCGCGCGCGTGCCGCCGTTGCCCACACCCGCGAGCGCCGCCGCCGCCTTCTCGAGGCGGTTGTACTCCTCCACCAGCGGGCGCAGTTCCTTCAAGCGCGCGTCGATCTCTCTGCGCTTCTCGTCAAGAAAATCAGCCATTGTGGCTGTAACTGTAACGCTTATTCCGTAATGGCTTTCAGTTTCTGCAACGTGTCGTCCAGTTCTTTTTGGGTGACACGCGCAACCCCGCGGCCGGCCATGCGCCCGAGCGGACCACCGGGAAGGTCGTACTCGTTCATGTAGTGGAAGTCGGTGCACTCGCTGTTGGACGAGTCGCCGAACTCGTAGATCACCCGCGCGTGTGAGCCCACCGGACCGCGTCCCTCCCAGACCACGCGCTTGCAGGGATCGTTCTCCACCACGCTCCAGCGCACGTGGAACCTGCGCCCCGCCAGCTTCAGGACCTGCGTGAGCTTGGAGCCCTTCTTCAGCGAGCCCTTGGGCGCGTCCTCGAGGTGATCGTGGATCGTGACCCAGTCCTTCAGCCGCCCCGGGTCCATGACCACGTCGTACACCCGCTGGGGCGGCGCGTCGATCCGGATGTTGCGCTCCACCTTCATCGCGCGCCGAGCGGCTCGAGCGGCCTCCCACTCGGCGAGCGCATGCTCGACCGCCCGCTCGAATCGGTGCGGCCGCAGGCCGTAGAGGCGCGGAGCCTCGTCGGGGTCGCGGGGCAGGAGGTCCGTCTCGAGGCTCTCCATCAGAGGCCGAACCAGCTCGATCGGCTGGCCCGGTGACTGCCGCGACCACGGCGCTGGCCGGCGGCGTCAGCGAGCGCCCCGAGCCCGAGCGGCAGGCGCCCGACCCCCATGGTGTCGGCGATCACCTCGATCATGCGGCCGTAGGTCATCACGTCCGGCCCCGCCACGTCGAGCGCGCGGCCCGCGGCCTCAGGCACCTGCGGCGTGCGGGCGAGGAACTCGATCACGTCGCGCTCGTCGATCGGCTGGGTGCGGTTCTTGCGCCAGCGCGGCAGCGGCAGCACGCGCAGGCGCTCCACGAGCCGCACCAGCAGACGGAACGACGCCGAGCCGGCGCCGATCACGATCGAGGCCCGCAGCGCGGTCGAGCCGGGCACCGCGGCGAGCAGCGTCTCCTCGACCTCGAGCCGCGAGTGCAGGTGAGGTGAGAGCGGGCGGCCGTCCGGCACGATCCCGCCCAGGTACACGATCCGCTCCACGCCGGCGCGCGCCGCCGCCTCGCCGAAGGTCTCCGCCATGCGCCTGTCGCGTCCGGCGAAGTCGCCGTTCGCGGCGGGCTCCATCGAGTGCACCAGGTAGTACGCCGTGGCGCAGCCCTCGAGCGCGTCCTCGAGGCCGGCGCCGGTGAGCAGGTCGCCGCGGACGGCGTCCACGCCGGGCAGCAGCTCGGGCTGCCGCGCGAGCGCACGCACCGGCCGCCCCTCCGCCGCGAGGCGGAGCAGAAGACGACTTCCCACGTATCCGGTGCCACCGGTGACTAGCTCCACGGCCAAGCGACCTTGCTTGCCCAAAACTCGCCCCCCTGAAAAATGCGCAGGTAGCGGGGCTTCTCCAGACGACCCTGCAAAGTCCGCAAAACCGTGGGTGGCGCTGGCGGCCGACTTGGTATTGCATGGCTCCGATGCCGAAAACGAAGCCCGCGCGCTGTGAGGACTGCTACTTCCACCAGAACATGCTCTGCGCGCTGAACCTCGGCAAGCCGTGCACGACCTTCCGCCCCGCCGAGCGCGGCCTCGCGCCGGAACGGCAGCTCGCGTTCGTGTTCAGGACCGAGCGGACCACGGCCGCCTACGCGTTCCCGCACCCGAACGCCTAGCGGGCCGCAACAGCGCGGGAGTAGGCTCCCGCCATGCGGCTCACGGTGCTCGGAAAGTCGCCGTCCTGGCAGGACGCCGGCGGGGCCTGTTCCGGCTACCTGATCGAGGAGGACGGCACCGCGGTCCTGGTGGACTGCGGCAACGGCGTGTTCGCCAAGCTGCGCCAGCGGATCGACTACGTCGACGTGGACGCGGTCGTGATCTCCCACCTGCACGCCGACCACTTCCTCGACCTGGTCCCGTACTCGTACGCGCTCACGTACGCCCCGCGCCAGCAGCCCGTCCCTGTGGACAGCTGGCCGGGTACGGACTGCCCCGCCTGCCCCGTCCTGCACGTGCCGCCGGGCGCACGCGAGCTATTCCGGCGCGTCGTGGGCAGCTGGGGCAACGACGACCTGATCGAGAACGCGTTCGAGCTGCGCGAGTACGACCCCGCGAGCGAGATCGAGATCGGCCCGATCCGGATCAGCTTCCAGTCGGTGCCGCACTTCACGGAGACGTTCGCGATGAGCATCAGCTCGACGAACGGCTCCGGGCGGATCGTCTACGGCGCCGACTCGAGTCCCACGGAGGCGCTGGAGGAGTTCGCCAAGGACGCCGACCTGATGCTCGTGGAGGCCACGCTGCCGCGCCCGGAGCGCAGCGGGATGCGCGGGCACCTCACGCCCGGCGAGGCCGGCGGCCACGCCCGCGCGGCCGGCGCGAAGCAGCTGTTGCTCGTGCACATCTCCGACGAGCTCGACTGGGAATGGGCGCGCGACGAGGCGGCGGAGGCCTTCGGCGGCCCCGTCGAGGTGGCGCGCGAGGGCGCGGTGTACGAGGTCTAGCGGCGTGACCTCTCAGCGCGATCTGTTCGCCAACTTCGACCGCATGCGCCGCGAGATCGACGAGCTCTTCGGCGACGTATTCGAGCGCCGGCCCGGTCTGCGCGGGCGCGGCTTCTCGCCGAGGGTCGACGTCTATTACACGGACAACCCGCCGCGCGCGGTCGTGAAGGTCGACCTCGCCGCCGTCGATCCCGGTGACGTGGCGCTCGAGATCCGCGGGCGTCAGCTGCTGATCGCGGGCGAGCGACGCCCGGCCGAGGCCGGGGGCCGCCTCTACCAGCAGATCGAGATCGAGAACGGGCCCTTCAAGCGCGTGGTCGAGCTGGGCGCCGACGTGGTGGCGGACGAGGCCAGCGCCTCGTACGCCGACGGCGTGCTCCGGGTCGAGATCCCGCTCGCCGCCCCCGACGAGTCGGTCCGGCGGGTCGAGATCTCGGATCCATGACGATCCACGTGCCATCGGTGAACGGCGAGCCCGCCGAGGTCGACATCCAGGCCACGCTCCCCGAGGCGCTGCCGGTGCTCCCGCTGCGCGACAGCGTCGCGTTCCCCGACACGATGATGCCGCTCGCCGTCGGGCAGGAGCGCTCGATCAAGCTGGTGAACGACGTGCTCGGCGGCAACCGGATGCTCGTCATGGTCGCCGCGAAGGACCCGGACAACGAGGAGCCGGGGCCGGACGACCTCTACCGCGTCGGCGTGGTCGGCGTGGTGGCGCGGATGCTGAAGGTGCCGGACGGCACGGTCCGGATCCTCGTCCAGTGCGGCCAGCGCGTCGAGCTCGGCGAGTTCGTGGCCACCCAGCCCTACCTCGTGGCCCGCATCACCGAGGCCCCGGATGAGGTGATCCCAGCGCCCGAGCTCGAGGCGCTCGTGCGCAACGTTCAGGCCACGTTCTCGCGGATCATCGAGGAGCTGCCGTACCTCCCCGAGGAGCTCCAGATGGCGATCGCCAACGTGGACGACCCCGCCGAGCTGGCGCACATGATCGCCGCGTCGCTACGGGTCAAGACCGAGGACAAGCAGCGCCTGCTCGAGGAGCGCAATGTGACCAAGCGGCTGCGGCTGCTCTCCGAGATCCTCGCCCGCGAGCTCGAGCTCGTCGAGATCGGCAGCCGCATCCAGTCCCAGGTCCAGTCCGAGATGGACAAGGGCCAGCGCGAGTACTTCCTGCGCCAGCAGCTGAGGGCGATCCAGGAGGAGCTCGGCGAGGTCGACGAGCAGGAGGCGGAGACGCAGGAGCTGCGCACGCTGCTGGAGGAGGCGAACCTCCCCGAGCACGCGTGGAAGGTGGCCGAGCGCGAACTCGGCCGCTTCGAGCGCCTGCCGCCGCAGGCCGCCGAGCACGGCGTGATCCGCACCTACCTGGAGTGGCTCGCCACGCTGCCGTGGTCGAAGTCGACCGAGGACAACCTCGACCTGAAGCACGCGCGCACCGTGCTCGACCGCGACCACTACGACATCGAGCGCGTGAAGGACCGCATCCTCGAGTTCCTCGCGGTCCGCAAGCTGAAGCCCGACGCGCGCAGCTCGATCGTCTGCTTCGTGGGCCCGCCCGGTGTGGGCAAGACGTCGCTGGGCCGCTCGATCGCCGCGGCCATGGAGCGCGCCTTCGAGCGCATGTCCGTGGGCGGCGTGCGTGACGAGTCCGAGATCCGCGGCCACCGCCGCACCTACATCGGCGCGATGCCCGGGACGATCATCCGCGCGCTGCGCGACGCGGGCTCGAACAACCCGGTGCTGATGATCGACGAGATCGACAAGATGGGCGCCGACTTCCGCGGCGATCCCGCGAGCGCGATGCTCGAGGTGCTCGACCCGGAGCAGAACTCGACCTTCCGCGACCACTACCTGGACGTGCCGTTCGACCTCTCGCACGTGTTCTTCATCTGCACGGCGAACCAGGTGGACACGATCCCGCACGCGCTGCTCGATCGCATGGAGGTGATCGAGCTGTCCGGCTACACGCACGAGGAGAAGCGCGAGATCGCCAAGCGCTTCCTCGTGCCCCGCCAGATGGAGCTGAACGGGCTCGGCCGCTCGAAGATCGAGTTCACCAAGCAGGCGCTCGACGTGATCATCGACGGCTACACGCGCGAGGCGGGCGTGCGCAACCTCGAGCGCCAGATCGGCTCGATCTGCCGCAAGGTGGCGCGCGAGTTCGCCGAGGGCACGCGGCGCTCGAAGCGCGTGATCCGCCCCGAGGCGGTCACCGACCTGCTCGGCAAGCCGCGCTTCACCGCCGAGGTGAGGCGGCGCACGAGCGAGCCCGGCGTGGCCACCGGGCTGGCGTGGACGCCGGTGGGCGGCGACGTGCTGTTCGTGGAGGCGATCGCCTACCCGGGCGACGGCAAGCTCCAGATCACGGGTCAGCTGGGCGACGTGATGAAGGAGTCCGCGGCCGCCGCCCTGTCCTACGTGAAGAGCAAGACCGAGACGGGCGACTTCGGCGGCGACGTCTCCGCCGAGTGGTTCAAGGAGCACGACCTCCACGTACACGTGCCCGCCGGGGCGATCCCGAAGGACGGGCCGAGCGCGGGCGTGACGATGGCCACCGCGATCGCCTCGCGCGTGACGTGCCGGCCGGTGCGCTCCGACATCGCGATGACGGGCGAGATCACGCTCACCGGCATGGTGCTGCCGATCGGTGGCCTCAAGGAGAAGGCGCTCGCCGCGCAGCGGGCCGGGATCAACCGCGTGATCCTGCCGCGGCGCAACGAGCCCGACATCGACGACATCCCCGAGCACCTGCGCAAGCGGATGAAGTTCACGCTCGTCGATCACGTCGACGAGGTCCTGGATGCAGCGCTCCAAAAGCGCGCGCGGCGTTCGCGGGCCGCCCAACCCGGGTAGAGTGCCCTGCTAGCAAGCGGATCGAGGAGAGCAATGGCAGCAAAGAAAAAGGCCGCAAAGGCCGGAGCCGGAGCGTACGCCGCCGGCAAGGCGGTCCGCTCGAACACGTACGTGCAGCGGCTCGTCGAGGACGAGGAGCTGCGCGACAACCTCCGGAACGCGTTCGAATCCGCGCGCAAGGCTTACACGCGCATGTCGAACGGCAAGGGTCCGGTCAAGGCCGTCACGGAGGACAAGAAGGTGCAGCGCGAGCTCCGCGACGCGGCGACGTCCCTCAAGGACGCCGCTGACTCGCTGCGCAACGGCAAGAAGAAGAAGCGCGGCAAGGGCCGGCTGCTTCTGATTGCACTCATCGGCGGGGGCATTGCGCTCGCCACGAGCGAGGGCCTTCGCAAGAAGGTGCTCGACGCGCTCTTCGGTGCCGAGGAGGAGTTCGAGTACACCGGGAGCACCACCCCGGAGCCAAGCAGCACGAGCGAACCGGTGGGAACCTCCTAGAGCGGTCCCAACCCGAGCTTTGGAAAGGGCGCCTGCGGGCGCCCTTTTCGTTGCCGGTTGGCGCCGGCGGTCGGCGCAGGCGTCGCCTGACTGGCTGGCCAACTAAGATCCCGGCGGGATGGAGGCTGCGACCAGCACGGACGGCCCGCGCACGCTCGAGGGCGACAAGGCCCAGCGCATCATCGCGGCGATGCGCGCCAGCGTCGGCAAGCGCGGCGCGGCGGGCTCGACCTTCGACCACGTGGCGCGCGAGGCGGGCGTCTCGCGCGGGCTCCTGCACTACTACTTCGGCTCGAAGGAGCGGCTGCTCGTCGAGGTGGTCCGCCACGACTGCGACGTGCGCAACCGCAACATGGACGAGCGCCTCGCGAAGGCGCAGAGCGTGGACGAGATCCTCGACGCGCTCGTGGTGGGCCTCGAGGAGTTCCTGGAGGACGACGCCGGCGGCCAGGCCGTGATCTACGAGATGCTGAGCGCCTCGCGCCACTCGGAGGAGATCCGCGCCGAGCTTGCCGAGCTCTACAGGCAGTGGCGCGAGCGGCTGGCCGGATGGCTCCGCACCAAGGAGCGCGAGGGCGTGATTCGCCTCCAGGCGGACCCGGAGGCCGTGGCCTCGATCCTGTTCTCGCTCGGCGACGGCTTCGGCATCCAGGTCCTGGCCGACCCGGACTGGGACCAGCAGGCCGCGTTCGACCTCGGCGTGGCCACCGCCCGCCGCCTGCTCGGCGAAGTGTGACCTGAGTCACACCCAAGGCGGCTGATCCGGGAAGGATTAGTCGAGATGCAGGCAGGGATGGACAGACTTGCCGCCTTCCTCGAGCGGCGTCGCTGGCTGGTGCTCGCTGCCTGGCTGCTCGTGCTGGCGGCGGCGCTGCCCTTCGCGGCACAGCAGACCGAGCACCTCACCAGCGGCGGCTTCGAGGTGCCCGGCTCGCAGTCGCAGGTGGTCGACGAGAACGTCGACGCGCTTCGAGGGCGCCCAGCGCGACAACCTCGCCGTCGTGCTCGCGCGCCGCGCAGGGCGCGAGCGCCGCCGGCGTGCGCGCCGAGTCGACCGCGTCGTCGCGGATCGCGGATCGCCTGCCCCACGCCGAGGTCGCATCCAAGGCCGAAGCCGAGGCGAAGCGCGACGCCGCCACGGCGTCGATCACGGTCGTGCCGCTCGCCGTGGAGGGCGACAGGAATCAGACGGCGGACCTCGCGGTCGACTTCCGCGACGAGCTGGGCACGCAGGCCGCGCGGCGGCGTCGAGCCGCACCTGGTCGGCCAGCAGGCGCTGTGGGCCGGCATGCAGGACCTGACGAAGGAGGATCTCGAGAGCGCGGAGACGATCGGGTTCCCCGTCGTGCTGCTGATCCTGCTCGCCGTCTTCGGCTCGCTCGCCGCGGCGGCGCTCCCGCTCATGCTCGGGTTCGCCAGCGTGGCGATCACCGGCGCCGCCATCTACTTCCTCTCGCAGGCCACCCCGATGTCGGTGTTCGTGACCAACATCGCCTCGATGATCGGGATCGGCGTGGCGGTGGACTACTCGCTGTTCGTGCTGGCCCGCTACCGCGAGGAGATCCGCGCCGGTGCCGAGCGCGTGGAGGCGCGCCGGGTCGCGCTGCGCACCTCGGGTCTCGCGGTCGCCTTCTCGGGCATCACCGTGATGCTCTCGCTGGCGGGGCTCTACCTGGTCGACTCGACCACGATCCGCTCGATGGCGATGGGCGCGATCATCGTGGTGGCGGTCTCGATCCTGGCGGCGGTCACGCTGCTGCCGGTGCTGATGAGCCTGCTCGGCCGCCGCGCCTACGCGCGCGGGCGGATCGCGGTGGTCGGCTCACTGCTGGTGCGACTGGTGCGCACGCGGCGGCGGCGCCCGGGCTCGACATCCGACGAGCGGCGCAAGGTCGGCTTCTGGGAGCGCTGGACCGAGCGCCGTCACGCGGCGCCCGTGGGTCTCGGCCCTCGCCACGGCCGCGGTGCTGCTCGCGCTCGCCATCCCCGCTCTGTCGCTCGACTTCGGCAACGGCGCGCTGCGCCAGTTCCCGGAGGACCACGAGACACGCGTGGGCGCCGAGCTGGCCGCCCAGAAGGCCGGCCCGGCGCCACCGGCCCCGCGCAGGTGATCGCCGAGCTGCGCGACGGGCGCACGAGCGATCCCGAGAACCGCGCGGCGCTCAGCTCCTACGCGTCCGAGCTCCGGCGGGATCCGGAGGTGCAGCAGGTGAGCCGCCCGCAGCCGTCGCGCGACGGCCGCGCGGCGCTGATCACGGTGGCGCCGCGGCACGATCCGGAGAGCCCGCAGGCCGAGGCGCTCGTGGAGCGCCTGCGCGCGGACGCCGGCCCGCTCGACGGCGTGGCCGAGGTCCAGGTGGGCGGCGCGACCGCGTTCAACAAGGACTTCATCGACCTCGTCTCAGGGTCGATGTGGAAGATCCTCCTGTTCGTCCTGGTGTTCAGCTACCTGGTGCTGTTCGTGCTGCTGCGCTCGGTGCTGCTGCCGCTGAAGGCGGTCGTGATGAACCTGCTCTCCGTGGCCGCCGCCTACGGCGTGCTGGTGATGGTGTTCCAGTACGGCTGGTTCGACAGCCTGCTGGGGTTCGACTCGCTCGGCTACGTGAACGCCATGACGCCGCCGTTCCTGCTCGCGATCGTCTTCGGGCTGTCGATGGACTACGAGGTCTTCCTGCTGTCGCGGATCCGCGAGCGCTACGAGGCCACCGGAGACACCGGGAGCGCGGTCGCCCAGGGGCTGCGGGCCAGCGCGGGGACGATCTCGAGCGCGGCGCTGATCATGGTCGCCGTGTTCGGGGTCTTCGCCGGCACCGGCACGCCGTCGATCAAGGAGATCGGCGTGGGCATGTCGGTGGCGATCGCGCTCGACGCAACGCTGGTCCGGCTGATCCTGGTGCCGGCCACCATGGAGATCATGGGCCGCTGGAACTGGTGGCTGCCCCGGCGGCTCGAGCGCGTGCTGCCGCACGCGGGCTTCGAGGCCGGCTCAGGCCGCCGCGAGCCGGCGCTCGATCTCGGCCGCTAGCTCGGGCACCGCGATGCGCTCCTGCTCGAGCGTGTCGCGGTCGCGCAGCGTGACGGTGTCGTCCTCCATCGTCTGGTGGTCCACGGTCACGCCGAACGGCGTGCCGATCTCGTCCTGGCGGCGGTAGCGCTTGCCGATCGAGCCGCCGGTGTCGTACTCGGTCGGCCACAGCCCGCGCAGCTGCTCGTAGATGGCGCGGGCCTTCTCCGGCTGGCCGTCCTTGTTCACGAGCGGCAGCACCGCCACCTTGATCGGCGCGATGTGGGCGGCCAGGCGCAGCACGGTGCGCTGCTCGCCGCCGATGTCGTCCTCGTCGTAGGCGTCGCAGAGCAGGGCGAGCACCGTGCGGCCCACGCCGGCCGCCGGCTCGATCACGTGCGGCACGTAGCGCTCGCCGGTCGCCGTGTCCACGTACTCGAGCTTGGTGCCGGAGAACTCGGCGTGCTGGGTGAGGTCGAAGTCGCCCCGGTTGGCGATGCCCTCGAGCTCGGACCAGCCGATCGGGTAGAGGTACTCGATGTCGCTCGTCGCGCTCGAGTAGTGCGAGAGCTCGTCCGCGTCGTGGGCGCGCAGCCGCAGCGCCTCGCGGTCGATCCCGAGCTTCACGTACCAGTCCATGCGGGCCTGCATCCAGTGCTCGTACCACTGCTCGGCCTCCGCGGGCGGCACGAAGAACTCCATCTCCATCTGCTCGAACTCGAGCGTCCGGAAGACGAAGTTGCCGGGGGTGATCTCGTTGCGGAACGACTTGCCGACCTGCGCGATCCCGAACGGCGGCTTCTTGCGCGCGTACTGGAGCGTGGTCTTGAAGGCGAGGAAGATGCCCTGGGCGGTCTCGGGCCTGAGGTACACGGTCGAGCCGGCGTCCTTCACCGGCCCGATCGAGGTCTCGAACATCAGGTTGAACTCGCGCGCCTCGGTCAGCTGGCACTCCTCGGTGTGCCCCGGATATCGCGATGGCTTCCGCCCACAGCGCAGCTCTGGATGCTCCGCGGTGCCGGCCTCGAGCTCAGCCAGGTGATCCGCCCTGAACCGCAGGTTGCAGGTCCGGCACTCGACCAGTGGGTCGCTGAAGCCGGCCAGGTGACCCGACGCCTCCCACGTGCGCGGGTGCTGGATGATCGCCGAGTCGAGCGCCACGATGTCGTCGCGCTCCTGGATCATCGCCTTCCACCAGGCGCCGATCACGTTGTTCTTCAGCAGGACGCCGTAGTGGCCGTAGTCGTACGTGTTCGCGATCCCGCCGTAGATCTCCGAGGCGGGGAAGATCAGGCCGCGCCGCTTGCAGAGCGCAACGACCTTGTCCATGGTCACGGGCGAAGCCACGGCCGAGCAGGCTACCTACGCGACCAGCCGCGCCCGCGGCAGCGGCCGCGGGCCTCGCCCGGCCGCGGCAAACAGGCCGGAGTTTCCGCGACTTCATGTGAACACAATGTGACCATTTGTTCAGGGTTGGGGTACTTTCGCGTGGATGGTCGGAACGGCCCTTCGTCCCATCACACACCTGACGGCCTGGGTGGTCTGGCACGCGATGCGCGTGTCGCTTCTCGAGGACCTCGAGAGCCCGAAGCCGCCCCGGTCCGCCTGACGGCGCGGTTTCTGGCACTCCTATACTGAGAGTGCCATGCCGATTTACGAGTATCGCTGCGAGCGAGGCCATACGTTCGAGGTGATGCAGCGCATGACCGACGACCCGCTCACCGTCTGCGACGAGCACGGAACGCCCGTCCAACGCGTCTTCCACCCGGTCGCCGTGCACTTCAAGGGCTCCGGCTTCTACAACACCGACTACGGCAAGAAGAAGTCGGGCGCGGCGAGCGCTTCCTCCGAGGGCTCCTCCTCCGACGGCTCGTCTTCGGACAGTTCGTCGAAATCCGACTCGTCCGGCTCCTCCTCGAAGAAGAAGGATTCGGGCTCCGCGAAAAGCTCGTCGAGCTCGGACTAGCTCCTCAGTCGCCCTCCACCAGCTTCCGCACCGCATCCTGCTTCGCGCCCTCGGAGACGAACAGGTTGCTCCCGCGGCAGCACGTGGCCTCGAGCACCTCGGTGTCGTCGGAGGTGCCGGTGGCCATGTCCGCGAAGAGCATCATGAGCTGGAAGCCGTTCATGTCCGTCCGCAGCGTGCGCGGCGCGTTCCAGCTCACCCAGGGCAGCCGGAAGAACGTGCTCGGCGATTTCACCTGCGAGCCGATCGCGCTCAGCACCTGCTGCTGGCGGGCCGCGCGGTCGCGGTCGTCCTCGGCGGGCGCACAGCTGTTCTTGCGCACCCGCGCGTAGCCGAGCGCGCGCCGCCCGTCGAGCTCGATCTCGCCCTTCCTGAAGTGGAGCCCCTTCCAGAAGTTGTCGAACGGCGGGGAGCAGATCCGCGACTTGTTGTTCACCGTGACTCCGCCGAGCGAGTCGATGAAGTCCGGGAAGTCCTTGAAGTCCACCTCGACGAGGTGGTTCACCTGAAGGCCGTTCCCGAGGAACGACTCCACGGTCTCGATCGTGAGCGGCGGTCCGCCGAGCGCGTAGGCGGCGTTGATCTTGTTGATCCCGTGGCCGGGGACGTCCACCTCCACGTCGCGCGGGATCGAGAGCTTGCGCACGCTTCCGAAGGCGGAGTGGACGAGCATGATCGTGTCCGAGCGGCCCGGACCGGACTGCGACTCGTCGATCGACTCGCCCGTGCGCACGTCTGAGCCGAGCACCAGGATGTTGCTGCCGGTGAACAGGCTCCCCCTGCTGGAGAGGGCGCGCTCGGTCTCGGCCGAGACCCCCTTCTGGGTCTGCGCGCTGATCAGGAACAGGACGAGCGACAGCACGAGCCAGCCGGCGATCGCCAGGGCGACCCACTTGAGCACCCGCCCAGGGGTGATCGGCGGCCTGTCCCGAGGCGCGCGCGGCTGGTCGCCGTCACGGTTGCGGGAGAGCCGCTGGCGGAGCGAATCCAGGTCGCCGCCGCGCGCCAGCGGCTTGCGGCGCGAGCGGTAGACCTTGTACTCCGGGGGGCCTGGCGTCGGGTCATTCACTCCCCTCTGTATATCTACTGGCCATGCCGCCGACGCGCGTGATCGGGATCGACGCCGGGGGCACCAAGCTCCTGGGCGGCGTCGTGGACGAGCAAATGGTGGTCCACCACAGGGTTCACAGGACCTGGCGCGGCGCCGACAGGCAGGAGACGCTCGACATCTTCACGGGCGCGGTCGAGGAGGTCCGGGCGGCCGCGCCGGATGTCGAGGTGATCGGATTCGGCGTGCCGGCGCTGGTGGAGTGGGAGACCGGTGTCACGCGCTGGTCGAACCACCTGCCGGCGCTCGACGGCGTGCCGTTCCGGGATCTGATGAGCGAGCGGCTGGGACTGCCGGTGGTGGTGGACAACGACGGCAACGCCTCGATGCTCGCCGAGGCGCGCAGCGGGGCCGCGCAGGGCGTGCGGCACGCGGTGATGGTCTCGCTCGGCACCGGGATCGGCGGAGGGCTGCTCGTGAACGGCGACGTGTACCGCGGCGCGACGGGCGTGGGCGCGGAGCTCGGCCACGTGGTGCTTCAGCTGCACGGCCCGGACTGCCCGGGCGACTGCCCCGGCCAAGGCTGCTTCGAGGCACTCGTGTCGGGGAACGCGATCGGCCGCGAGGGGCTGCGCGTGGCGGAGGAGCAGCCCGATTCGCAGCTCGGCCGCCGGCTCGCCGCGGACAAGGAGATCAGCGGCGGACTCGTTACCGAGCTGGCGCACGATGGCGACCCGCTCGCCCGCGAGGTGCTGGACGAGGTGGGGCGGCGGCTGGGCTACGGGCTGGTCGGGCTCGTGAACACGTTCAACCCCGAGGTGATCGTGATCGGGGGCGGCGCGGTGCGCGGCGGCGACATGCTGCTGGAGCCCGCGCGCGCGGTGGTGGCGGAGAGGGCGCTCGAGCCCGCGCGCGAGGTGGTGCGGATCGTGCCCGCCCACTACGGCGACGAGGCGGGGATGATGGGCGCGTCGCTACTCGCGTTCGACCACCTGGATGCCGGGTCGTGACCGGCCGGCTGGTCGTATGTCCCACGCCGATCGGCAACCTGGAGGACATCACGCTGCGGGTGCTCTCGGCGCTGCGGGAGGCGGATGTGGTGGCGTGCGAGGACACGCGCCGGACGCGGGTGTTGCTGGACCGCTACGGGGTCAAGGCGAAGCTGGTCTCGTACCACGAGCACAACGAGCAGGCGCGCTCCTCCGAGCTCGTGAAGCGGATGCGAGAGGGGGCGGTGGTGGCGCTGGTGTCGGACGCGGGGATGCCGCTGGTGTCCGACCCTGGATACGTGCTGGTGCGGGGCTGCGTGGCGGCGGGGTTGCCGGTGGAGGTGCTGCCCGGGCCCTCGGCCGCGATCACGGCGCTGGTGGCGTCGGGGCTGCCCGCGGACGAGTGGCACTTCCACGGGTTCCTCCCGCGCAAGAAGGGGGAGCTGCGCGAGGTGCTGTCGCATGCGGACAGCACGCTTGTCGCGTTCGAGTCGCCGCGTCGTCTTGGCGCGACGCTCTCGCTGCTGGCTGAGCTCGACCCCGAGCGCGAGGTGGCCGTGTGCCGCGAGCTGACGAAGGCGCACGAGGAGGTGGTGCGCGGTACGGCGGCCGAGCTGGCCTCGCGCTATGCGTCCTCGCCGCCGAAGGGGGAGATCGTGCTCGTGCTGGCGCCGGCGGCGCCGGCTCCGGCGGGTGGGGCGGATCCCGCCGCGGTGGACGCGGTGCGCCAGCTCGTGGATTCGGGCGCGCATCCCCGCAAGGCGGCCTCCGTAGTCGCGGACCTGACGGGCGCCAGCGCAAACGCCCTGTACCGGGCCCTCACCTCCGAGTAACGCACCGCAACAACCCTGCAACGCCGCCGTCGTCGTCCCGAGCCCGCGCCCTCACATTCTCGGGATGCGCCGACTTCTGCTCTTTTGCACAGTCTTCCTCGCGGCTGCGGCCGGGCTTGCCACGCCGGCCCAGGCGGCGTGGCTCTGGCCCGTCCGCGGCGAGGTGATCACTCCGTACCAAAATGGATCCGACCCGTACGCGGGCGGGCAGCACCGAGGCATCGACATAGCTGCGGTGGTGGGGACCCCGGTCGTGGCCGCCGCGGCCGGAAAGGTTCGCTTCGCGGGCACGGCCGGCTCGTCCGGGTTGACGGTGAGCGTGCGCACCGGCGACGGCTTCGACACCTCCTACCTGCACCTCTCCTCGCTAGCGGTGCACGCCGGCGAGCACGTCTCGGGTGGCGAGCGGGTCGGCGCGGTGGGAACCACCGGCGAGCGTTCGGCGGCCGCGCCGCACCTGCACTTCGGAGTGCGCGAAGCGGGCACCCGCCACGCGTACGTGGACCCGCTGTCCCTGCTGCCACCACCACCTGTCCCGCCGCCGCCCGGGCAGGCGCCACACCCGGCGCCCGCGCCAGCGCCGCTCACCCCACGGCCGGCACCGGCACCGCGGGGCGCGCCGGCGCCGCGCGGCGCACCCCGGCCGCTGCCAGCACCGCGCGGGGCACCCCGGCCCTCGCCGACGCCACGCAGAGCACCGCGCCCGGCACCGGCCCCACGTGGCGCACCGCTGCCCGCGCCAGCGCTACTCGGAGCGCCGGCCCCACTCGGCGCACCCAAGCCGGCACCGGGCCCACGCGGAGCACTGAGGCCGGCACCGGCGCCGCACCGAGCACCCAGGGCCGCGCCCGCACCGGGCCGCCTGTCCGCGCCGAGAGCCCAGCACACGCCGGTTCCTTCAATGCTCGGAAAGCCCTCACCCGCCGGCAGCGACCGGCTCCGGCGGCCCCGACATCGGCTGGGCGCTGGCCTGCGCGGGCCTGCTCCTCGCCGCCGGCCTCCTCGGCCTCACCGACGACGGCCGCAAAGCCAGCGCCCGCGGCCGTTCGCGGATGGCGGGAGCACTCCGCCCGCTGGGCCGGGTGCCGCCCGCGGGTAGCATCGATGGCTGATGTCCTACTACGTCACAACTCCGATCTACTACGTGAACGGCGAGCCGCACCTCGGGCACGCCTACACGACGATCGCGGCTGACGTGCTCGCGCGCCATATGCGGCAGCGCGGCGAGGACGTGTTCTTCCTCACCGGGACGGACGAGCATGGCGAGCCCGTCGCCCAGGAGGCCGAGCGGCTCGGGATCACGCCTCGGGAGCTCGGCGACCGGAACGCCGTCCGCTTCAAGGAGCTCGCCAAGCAGCTCAACGTGACCAACGACTTCTTCATCCGGACGACCGACGCCGAGCACATGGCGAAGGTCTCCGAGGTGGTTCAGCGGATCCACGACAACGGCCACGTCTACGCCGGCACCTACGAGGGCTGGTACTGCCCGCGCTGCGCCGATTTCAAGACCGAGGCCGAGCTCGAGGACGGCAACCGCTGCCCGATTCACAAGATCGAGCTTCAGATCGAGAAGGAGGACAACTGGTTCTTCCGGCTGTCGGCATTCCAGGAGCCGCTGGAGAAGCTCTACGCCGATCGGCCGAGCTTCGTGACTCCCCAGAACCGCTACAACGAGGCGCTCTCGTTCATCAAGAGCGGCCTGCGTGACCTCTCGCTCAGCCGCGCGCGGCTCAAGTGGGGGGTCCCCGTGCCGTGGGATCACTCCCAGGTGATCTACGTCTGGATCGACGCGCTGCTCAACTACTACACCGCGCTCTCCTACGCCCGGCCCGGCGAGGACCTGACCGACAGGTTCTGGCCGGCCGACGTGCACCTCATCGGCAAGGACATCCTCAAGTTCCACGCCGTGATCTGGCCCGCGCTGCTGATGGCAGCGGACATCGAGGTGCCGAAGAAGGTCTCCATCCACGGCTACCTGCTGCTCGGCGAGCACAAGATGTCGAAGTCGCTCGGCAACGTGATCGAGCCCTTCCACGTGGCCGAGGTCTACGGGCCGGACGCCCTTCGCTTCTACGTCCTGCGCGAGGTGAGCTTCGGCTCCGACGGCGAGGTCTCGCCCGAGGGGTTCGAGACGAGGTACAACACCGAGCTGGCGAACGAGTACGGCAACCTGGCGAGCCGGTCGCTCTCGATGATCAACAACTTCCGCGACGGCGTCGTGCCCGATGCCGAGCCGCCCGCGGAGCTCGTGGCCGAGTTCGACGGCCTGCTCGAGGCGGTCAAGGCGGGTATCGACGAGGTCGAGCTCACCGCCGCGCTCGACGAGATCTGGCGGAGGATCAAGCGCCTCAACCGCTACGTGCAGGACGAGGAGCCGTGGAAGCTGGCGAAGGACCCTGCCGAGGCGGAGCGGGTCGACCAGGTGCTGTACACCCTGGCCGAGGGCCTGCGCGTGGTGTCGGTGCTGCTGCACGCCTTCATGCCCGGCAAGAGCGAGCAGCTGCTCGCCGCGCTCGGCCGCGAGGACCTCGCGCTCGAGGACGCGAGGCTCGGCGCCGTGCCCGGCGGGGCGACGGTCGGCGAGCTCGGCCAGCTCTTCCCCAGGGTCGAGGCCGAGGCGCCGGCCGCCTGAGCCGCCCAGCCGTGATCGACACCCACTGCCACCTGGACGCGTGCGAGCCGCCCGTGGCCGAGCTCGTCGGCCGCGCACGCGCCGCGGGTGTCACGCGCCTGGCGACCGTGGGGATGAACGGCCCGTCGATCAGGCACGCGCTCACCGCGGCGGAGGACCACGACGAGGTGATCGCGATCGTGGGACGCCATCCGCACGAGACCGCGGGCTTCGACGAGCTCGCCCTCGAGGAGATCGAACGCGCCGCCGCTCACCCGCGCGCCCGGGCGATCGGCGAGACCGGGCTCGACTACTACCGCGACCATGCTCCCCGCGACGACCAGCGTCGCGCATTCGAGGCGCAGCTCGAGCTGGCCGCGCGCGTCGCAGCTTCCCGTGGTCATCCACACGCGCGCCGCGGAGGACGACACCTTCGCCCTGCTTCGCGAGCACGCCCCGTCCCTGCCCGCGGTGATCCTGCACTGCTTCTCCGCGCCGGACCGGATCGAGGAGTGCGTCGAGCGGGGCTACATGTGCTCGTTCGCCGGCAACGTGACCTACCCGAAGGCCACGGACCTCCAGGAGGCGGCGCGCGAGCTGCCGGCCGAGCTGCTGCTCGTGGAGACCGACTCTCCCTACCTCTCGCCGCAGCCGCTGCGCGGCAAGCCGAACGAGCCGGCGAACGTGGCCCACACCGCGCGCTTCGTGGCCGAGTTGCGCGGGATCGAGTACGACGAGCTCGAGCAGACCGTCGACGCGAACGCCGCGCGCGTGCTGGGACCGTGAGCGGCGAGCCGCGCCAGGCCAGCCTGCGCCGGCTGCGCGCCTTCGGCATCCGCCCCAACCGCGAGCTCGGCCAGAACTTCCTGATCGACGACAACATCCTGCGGGTGATCGGCAGCGCGGCGGAGCTGGATGCCGAGGACGTGGTGCTCGAGGTCGGCGGCGGGCTCGGAGTGCTGTCGGAGTTCCTCGCGGCGCGCGTGGCGCATCTGCACGTGGTGGAGGTGGACCGGTCGCTCGAGCCGCCGCTGCGCGACGCGCTCGAGCAGTTCGACAACGCAACCCTGCACATGGCGGACGCGGTGAAGCTCGACTTCGCCACCCTGGAGCCGAGCCCGAGCAAGGTTGTTGCAAACCTGCCGTACGGCGTGGCGGCGACCGTGCTGCTCAAGTCGATCGCGGAGCTGCCGGAGGCGTCGCTCTGGGTGGCCATGGTTCAGCGCGAGGTCGGGGAGCGGCTTGCCGCCGCGCCGGGTGGGAAGAGCTACGGCGCCACGTCGGTGATTGCGCAGCTCGCCTGCGAGGTGCGCGTCCTGCGCAAGGTTCCGCGCGGCGTCTTCCACCCCGAGCCCAACGTGGATTCCGCGCTGGTGGTGCTGCGCCGCAGCGCGGCCGCGCCTCCGGCGGAGCTGGTCGCCCTGGTGCACGCCGGCTTCGCCCACCGCCGCAAGGCGCTCGCCGGCTCGCTCGCGCTCACGCCCGGCGCCCCCGGCGACATCCGCGACGCCACCCGCTCCGCGCTCGAGCAGCTCGGCCACCCGGCCGACGCGCGTGCGGAGCGACTGCCCCCCGAGGACTGGCCCCGGCTGGCCGACGCCATCGGCCGCGAGCGGCTCGCGGGTCTGCGCCCCCGTGCGTAGCCTCCCGCGGGTGCTGCACGAGCGCGCCTACGCGAAGCTCAACCTCGTCCTGCACGTGGGGCGCCCGCGCGAGGACGGCCTGCACCCGATCTGCTCGCTGATGGCCTCGATCGACCTCGCGGACGAGGTGACCGCCATCCCGCGCGAGGGCGGCGCCGACGCCGTCGACTCCCCCGGCGTGCCCGGCGAGAACCTCGCGACCCGGGCGCTCGCCGCGTTCCGCTCCCGCGCGGGTGTGGAGCTGCCGCCGCTCGAGCTGCGGATCGACAAGCGCATCCCGGTGGCCGCCGGTCTCGGCGGTGGGAGCGCGGACGCGGCCGCGGCGCTGCGCATCGCCAACGAGCTCACCGGGAGACCGCTCGACCATGAGGAGCTGCTCAGCCTCGCCGCCGAGCTCGGCTCGGACGTGCCGAGCCAGGTGGACCCCCGGCACGCATTCGTCCACGGGGTCGGCGAGAGCGTGGAGGCGCTTGCGCTCCCGCGCGTCGCCGTCGTCCTGGTTCCGGACGCGGACGGCCTCTCCACCGCCGCCGTGTATGCAGAGCTCGACCGGCTGGGCGGCTGGCGCGCCGAGCTCGACCCGAGCCCCCTGCGGCGGCTGGCGGACGCCGACCCGACCGAACTCGCCGCCGCGCTCGAGAACGACCTCCAGCCGGCCGCGCTCTCGCTGCGCCCCGACCTCGCCGAGCGGCTCGAGGCGCTGCGCGCCGCCGGCGCGCTGGGCGCCGCCGTGAGCGGCTCCGGGCCCACCTGCTTCGGGCTCTTCGCGGACAGCGCCTCCGCCGAGGAAGCCGCCGCCTCGATCCAGGGCGCGCTCGTGACCGAGCTGCGCTGACGTACCCTGCGGCACCATGTCCGCCCGCGAGATGATCGCCGCAGTGGCCGCAGTGCTGGTGGCGGGGTACGTCGTCTGGCGCTGGCGCAGGCTGAGCCTCGAGCGCAAGGCGCTGGGCGTGGTGATCGCGCTGGCCCTGGGGGTCTACGCGAGCGGCGTCCTGTCCGAGCTCCCGGACCCCAAGAAGCTGATCGAGGACATCGCCGAGGCGCTTGGGCCGTGGACGTATGCGCTCGTCGCCGCGGCTGCCTTCCTCGAGACGGGGGCCTTCGTGGGGCTCGTCGCGCCGGGCGAGACGATCGTGATCGCCGCGGGCGTGATCGCCGGACAGGGCGAGATCCAGCTGCTGCCGCTGATCGGGCTGGTCTGGACCTGCGCCGTGCTCGGCGACACCACCAGCTTCTACATCGGCCGCCGTCTCGGCCGCCGCTTCCTGGAGCGCCACGGGCCGCGCTTCAAGATCACGGAGGAGCGCCTCAAGCAGGTGGAGTCCTACTTCGACCGCCACGGCGGCAAGACGATCCTGATCGGCCGCTTCATCGGCCTGGTGCGGGCGCTCGCGCCGTTCATCGCCGGCTCGTCGGGGCTGCCCTACCGGCGATTCATCCCGTACAGCATCGTCGGCTGCGGCCTCTGGTCTTCGATCTTCTGCACCCTCGGCTACGTGTTCTGGCGCTCGTTCGACAAGGTCGCGCACCTGGTCGGTCAGGCGGTCTTCGGCTTCGGCGTGACGGTGGCGGTGATCGTCGGCGTGGTGGTGGCCTATCGGCGGCGGCAGGAGATCGCGGACTGGCTCGTCGCGCACGAACGGCACCCGCTGGTGCGCCCGCTGCTCGCGATCGGCCGGCCGCTGCACCGGCGCGTGGTGCGGCCGGTAACGCAGGTGGCGATGCCCTACCTGCGGTTCTTCTTCGACCGGATCTCGCCCGGCACGCTCGGGCTCGAGCTCACCACCCTGGTGGCGGTGGCCGGCGTGGGGATCTTCGTCTTCGTCGCGTACCTCAACGTGCTCGCCCACGACCCGGGGCCGACTCCCTTCGACAACGAGCTACTCGACCTCGGCGACCAGATCCGCAACGACATGCTCGTGGACGTCGCGAAGTTGGTGACCACGCTCGGAGCGTTCCCGACGGTTGCCGCGCTCGTGGCGGTGACCGCGCTGGTGCTGGTGGTGCGCAAGCGCTACGCCGCGGCACTCGTACTCGTGGTCGGCCTCGCGCTCGTGTACGTGGCGGTGAACGTGACCAAGGGGGCCCTCGGGCGCGAGCGACCCGGCGGCGCGTTGGTCGGCACCTCCGGGCACGCGTATCCGAGCGGCCATGCGGCGTACGCCACGGCGTGGATCGCCGTCGCGGTGGCGCTCACCCGAAGACTGGGACTGGTCACGAGCGGGGCGCTTGTGTTCATCGCGCTGGCCATCGCCGCTGCGGTCGGGATCTCGCGGGTCTACCTGCGGGCGCACTGGTGGTCCGACGTGGCCGGGGGCTGGGGAGTGGGAGCCGGGATATTCGCGCTGCTTGCGGCGATAGCGCTCGTCGTCGAGTACATCCGCCACAATGGGGGCGAACGCGCGGCCGAATCCACGCAACCCGCGACCGCGCAGGGGACGCGATGAGCAACCTCGACCTGTCCAGCACAGAGATCGTCATCGTTCTGGCGAGCGCGCTCGTGCTCGTGTGTTTCGTCGTGCTCATGGTCGTGCCCGCGGCCCGCTGCTACGGCCGCCTGTGGGAGAAGGCCGCGGCCGGCTTCATGACGCTCTACGTGCTCGCGACCATGCTCGGCATCGGGGCGGCGATCGGACTGGCGATCGTCTGGACCTACGACACCTACGCCTGATGGCCCGCTGATGCCGGCACAGACGCGCTCCTTCCTGGAGGCCCTCGACGAGGTCTCCGACGCCGTCGAGTCCGGTGCCGGGCTGCCCGCCGTGGCGCGTGCGGCCGGCCGGGCGCTCGACGCCAGCGTGATCGTGCTCGACTCGGGGAGCAGCGTGCTCGCCGTGGCGTGCGCGTCGCCCGAGGACGAGCGCGCCGTGATGGCGGGCGAGGCCGGGACCGAGACGGTGGAACTGCGGGTGGCGGAGTCGGATGTCGGTCGGCTCCGCTACCGCCCGCGCGGCGAGCAGCCGCCCGGAGCGCTGCTGCGGCTCGTCGCGAACCTGATCGGCCTCGAGCTGGAGCGCGCGCGGGCTCCGGAGCGGGCGAGCGAGGCGGCCGTCGGCGACTTCCTCCAGGACCTGCTCGCCCGCCGCGTGACCGACCGCGAGAACATCGTCGCGCGCGCGGCGGAGCTGGGCTGCGACCTGGCCGGCGGAGCCACCGCCGTGGTGGTGCGCGCGAGGCCGCAGGGACCCGAGGAGGGCGACTGGCGCGCCCGGGTGCTCACCCTCGCCGAGCGCGGGGCGCGCGCGATCGAGCGCGGGTCGCTGGCGGCGCTGGCCGAGGCCGGCTGGTCGCGCCACGGCGCGAGCGGGCCGAACGAGGACGCCGGACTGCGGACCCAGCGCGAGCTGGTGATCCTGGTGCCCGGCGCCGACCCGGCCATCGGCCGGCGCGCCGCCACGGCGGTGCTTCACGAGCTGGAGGCGAGCCTGCCCGGCTTCGCGGTCACCGTGGCCCGCAGCCGCCACACGGCCGAGCCCGCCGACATTCACCGAGCCGGCGCCGAGGCGCTGCTGGCCGCCAACGTGGCGGAGGCCCGCGGCCTGGCCGAGCTCTCGTTCGAGGAGACCGGCGCCTACCGCCTGCTGCTGCCGGCGATGGCCGAGGATCCGCGCGAGCTCCAGGGCTTCTTCGAGGAGACGGTGGCCCCCCTCGTCACCTACGACGAGCAGTACGAGACCGAGCTCGTCCGCACGCTCGAGACCTTCCTCGACGCCGACGGCAACGTCGCCCGCACCTCGGAGAAGCTCTTCACCCACCGCCACACGATCCGCTACCGCCTGGAGCGAGTGAAGGAGCTCACAACCTTCGACGTCTCCTCCACGGACGGCCGCGAACGCCTCTCACTCGGCCTGAAGGCAATGCGAGTGCTGGGCATAGTCCCGCCAGGAGGCCCGGCCCAGGAAAAGGGCAGCGAAGCAGGCCGCGTGCCGAACCAACACAAGAACCGCTAAGCCTCAGCCGGTGGTACGGTCGCCGTGCCTGCCTTGGGGAGTGGTCTAATCGGCAAGACGCAGGCCTTTGGAGCCTCGCAATCCCGGTTCAAGTCCGGGCTCCCCAGCTTCTAAGCCGTCCGGCGTTCATGGGAACATACGTTCGTATGGCGCGCCCATTTCCTACCTACTCAGAGGGCCAAGCGCGGGAAGCAGTCGCCCACTCGCGGTCCTACGCGGAAGCGCTCCGCCGCATGGGAATGTGCGCGAGCGGAGGTGGTACCGCGACTCTTCGCAAATGGGTCCAACGCTGGGGTATCTCCACGGCACATTTCGATCCGTACGCGCATCAGCGCGGTCCGAGAAAGAACAAGCGGCGACCCCTCGCCGAGGTGATGGTCGAAGACTCGAGCTTCAACCGCGGTCACCTGAAGAAGCGGTTGTACGACGAGGGCCTGAAGGAGCCGCGATGCGAACTCTGTGGTCAGGGCGAGTTCTGGCGCGGTCGCCGCATGTCCTTAATTCTCGATCACATCAATGGGAGAAGCCGGGATCACCGACTGGAGAATCTCCGCATCGTTTGCCCGAACTGCGCTGCGACGCTCGCCACACACTGCGGGCGAAACGTCCGGATGATCGAAGATCGTGTATGTGAGGAATGCGGCCGCGAATATCGGCCGCACCACGCCGACCAGCGCTACTGCTCTCTCTACTGCGGAACCCACCACGAGCGGGCGCACCTTCGTATACCGCGGCCGGAGACTCGCAAGGTCCCGCGGCCCACGTATGAGCAGCTCAGAGAGGACCTGGCGCATATGAGCTGGGTGGCTGTGGGTCGCAAGTACGGGGTCACCGACAACGCGGTTCGCAAGTGGATGCGGTGGTACGAGCGCGACGCGGAGGCCGCGTGATAGGCGGCCGTCGATACCCTCCTCACCCCATGGCCGCGCCTTTTACGGTCCTCATCATGGCCGCCGGCCAGGGCACTCGGATGCGTTCGGACACTCCGAAGGTGCTCCATCGGGTTGCCGGTAAGACGCTCGTGGAGTGGGTTGCCGATGCCGCGCGGGCTGCCGGCGCCGAGCGTGTGGTGGCCATCGTGAGGCCGGGGGACGGGGTGGCCGAGGGTCTGCCGGATGGCGTCGAGGTGGCCGAGCAGCGCGAGGGCGAGGGCACCGGGGCCGCCGTGCTCGCGGCGCGCGAGGTCGTCCTCGCCGGAGGCGGCTCGGAGGACTCCGGCCCGGTCGTGGTCCTGTCCGCCGACCACCCGCTGATCACGAGCGAGCAGCTCGACGGCCTCCTGGACGAGCACGAGAAGCAGGACGCCCTGGCCACGCTGCTCACCACGGACCAGCTCGACCCCACCGGCTTCGGGCGCATCGTGCGCGACTCGTCCGGCAACGTCGATCGTGTCTTCGAGACCAAGTACACCGACGGCCTCACGCCGGACGAGCTGGCGGTCCGGGAAATCAACCTCGGCGCCTACGTCTTCGACGCCGGGACGCTCTTCGACGCCCTCGACAACGTGGGCCTGGAGCAGGGCGAGCGCTACCTCACCGGCGTGCTGCCGCTGATTCGCCAGGAAGGCGGGACAATTGCGGCACACATGACCGACGACGCCGACGCCGCACTTGGCATCAACGACCGCGTGGGCCTGATGGCCGCCGACGAGGCCGCCCAGCGCCGGATCATCGAGGGCCACGCCCGAGCGGGTGTGACCTTCCTCCAGCCGGGAACCACCAGGGTGGACGCAGGCGTGACCATCGGTCGCGACACCACCATCGGGCCGGGCACGGTCCTCGAGGGGACCGCGGCGATCGGCGAACGCTGCGAGATCGGTCCGCACACGACGGTGCGCGACGCGAAGATCGGCGACGGCGCCACGGTGGTGCACTCGTTCATCGTCGAGGCCGAGGTCGGAAGCGGCGCAAAGGTAGGCCCCTTCGCCTACCTGCGTCCCGGCACGGTGATCGGCGAGGGCGCGAAGGTCGGCACGTTCGTCGAGATCAAGAACTCAGACATCGGCGCCGGCGCGAAGGTCCCGCACCTCTCCTACATCGGCGACACCGACGTGGGCGAGGACAGCAACCTCGGCGCCAGCACGATCACCGCGAACTACGACGGGCGCAAGAAGCACCGCACGAAGCTCGGAAAAAGCGTGAAGACCGGCATCCACACGTCGCTCGTGGCCCCTCTCGACATCGGCGAGCGGGCGTACACTGGCGCTGGCTCGACGATCAACGAGGACGTCCCGGACGGCGCCCTTGGAATCGGGCGTGCGAAACAGAAGAACATCGAGGGTTACGCGGATCGCGTGGAGGAGGACTCGCAAAAATGAGCAAGCCCCTCGAGACGGCTGAGGCGCCGTCGCCGGTGCGGAGCATCAAGGCCAGCTACGAGAAGCGTCTGATGGTCACCGCCGGCCGCGCGAGCCGCGAGCTGGGCGGGAAGATCGCGGAGAAGCTCGAGGTCGAGCTCACCGACGCCGGCCTCAAGACCTTCGCCGACGGCGAGGTCTACTGCCGCTACGCGGAGTCGATCCGCGGCGCCGACCTCTTCATCGTGCAGTCGATGTGCGGCTCCGAGCGCGAGGGCCTCACGCCGAACGACGCGCTCTGGGAGCTGCTCCTGATGGTGCACGCGGCGAAGCACGCCTCGGCGCACCGGATCATCGCCGTGAGCCCGTGGTACGGCTACTCGCGCCAGGACAAGAAGTCCGCGCCGCGCGAGCCGATCTCCGCCCGCCTGGTGGCCGACACGCTCGAGGTCGCCGGCATCGACAGGCTCGTGACGATGGACCTGCACGCCGGCCAGCTCCAGGGCTTCTTCTCGAAGCCGGTCGACCACATGACCGCGATGCCGATCCTCACCCAGTTCGTGATCGACAGGCTCGGCAGCGAGAACCTCGTGATCATCGCGCCCGACGCAGGCCGGGTGAAGCTCGTCCGCAACTTCGCCCAGAAGGTCGGCGCGCCGTACGCGCTGATGGAGAAGGAACGGCCCGCGCAGCAGGTCGCGGAGATCGGCTACGTGATCGGTGACGTGAAGGACAGGACCGCCGTGATCGTCGACGACATCATCGGCACGGGCGGCACGCTCAGCGCCGCTGCGCAGACCGTGCTGGACGCCGGAGCCAAGCGGGTGTTCGCGGTCGCCACGCACGGGCTGTTCTCGGGTGACGCCTACGAGATCCTCGAGAGCGGGCCGCTCGACGGCATCGTCGTGACGGACACGGTGCCGCTCCGGGAGGGCGCCCCCGACCTGATCACCCAGCTCACCTGCGCCGACATCCTCGAGGACTCGATCCGCCGGATCTTCACCGACGACTCGGTCTCCGAGATCTTCGCCGGAGAGAATCAGCTGTTCTAGGGCCCCCCGCGGCCCGAGTCCCGGGCCCAGGCGCGCTCCTGCTCGCCGAGCTCGGTGGCCGGCGGCTCGCCGAACCACCACTCGCGGCCGATCCGGTACCAGTTGCGCGTGGCGCTCGAGCTGGCCCAGCACGGCCAGCACGCCCGACTCCATGCGCCGTCCCATCAGCTCGTTGGCGGGCAGGTTCTCGCGCCGCATCACGCGGTAGAAGTCCGAGCGCGGGTCCGACACCGCCGCGATCGCCTCCATCACCCGCGAGGAGTCGATCGTGACCTCGCGGTCCTCCATGTACCAGCCGCCCACCGCCCGCACGTGGTCCATCAGCAGCTCGGCGTCCACCTTGCGCGGGTCGTTCAGGAAGCCGAGGTCGTGGAGCGCCACGCGCAGCCGCTCGGGGTCGTCGTCGAAGATCGCCTCGAGCGCCGCGATCTCCAGCTCGATCTGGTCCTGGTCGAGGTGCTTCGTCATCCCGAAGTCGAGGAACGCCACGCGCCCGTCGGGCAGCAGCAGGTAGTTGCCGGGGTGGGCGTCGGCGTTGAAGTGCTGGAGGTGGTAGATCGAGCCGAAGCAGAAGCGGAACACGATCTCGCCGAAGCGGTCGCGCTCGGGCTGGGGCAGCTCGCGCACCTCGTCGAAGCCGGCGCCGTCCACCCACTCGCTCACCAGCACGCGCTCGGTGGACAGCCGCGTGACCACGTCGGGCACGTGGATGAACGGGTGGCGCCGGTAGCCGCGCGCGAACGCGCGCTGCGACTGCGCCTCGAGCTCGTAGTCGAGCTCCTCCATCACGCGCTCCTTCAGCTCCGCGGCCGCGGCCTTGGCGTCGAGCCCGGGCGCGAACGCCTTGGCGAGCCGCAGGATCAGCCCGGCGTTCTGCATGTCGGCCGCGATCGCCGAGGCCACGCCGGGGTACTGCACCTTCACCGCCACGCGCCGCCCGTCCGGGCAGCACCGCCCGGTGCACCTGGCCGATCGAGGCGGCCGCCGCGGCGTCGTGCTCGAAGTCCTCGAACAGCTCCTCCACGGGCTCCTCCCACTCCTCGTCCAGCACCGCGCGCACCTTCTTCCACGGCATCGGCGGCGCCGTCGAGCGCAGCGTGGCGAGCTTGTCCTGGTAGAGCTCGCGGTACTCCGGCGGCAGGAACTCGGTGTCGATGAACGAGGCGAGCTGGCCGATCTTCATCGCGGCGCCCTTCATCCGCCCCAGCGTCTCGACCATCTGCTCGGCGGCCTCCATGTGGCGCTGCTCGAGCGCCTGCGCGGCCTCCTCGGGGTCGCGGGCGAGATTGCGCGCGCGGGTGCCGGCGTAGCGGGCGCCCTGTGAGCCGACCACCGAGCCCACCTGCGCGGTGCGCCGGATGCGGCCCTTCGGGATGTCGGTGTCGTCCCGCGCCACGGCTCCCCAAGATAGGCCCCATCGCTACACTGGCCAGCCGTCATGGCCGATGCAAAGCGACCCACTCTCGACGTCCAGGAGCGCCCCGAGCGCGGCACGCGCCCGATGAAGCGCCTGCGCCGCGAGGGCTTCGTGCCCGGCGTGGTCTACGGCGGCAAGGACGGCGACTGCACGTCCTTCAAGGTGGAATCGCGCGCCCTGCGCCAGGTGCTCGTGAGCGGCCAGGCGCTGATCGACCTCAAGGTCGGCAGCAAGACCCGCCCGGTGATCGTGAAGGACCAGCAGCTGCACCCGGTCCGCGACGAGGTCATGCACATCGACCTGCTCGAGGTCCGCCTCGACGAGAAGATCCAGACCACGGTCGGCGTGCACGTCGAGGGCGGCGAGGAAGTCGCCCGGCGTGAAGGAGGGCGGCGTGCTCGAGCACGTGACCCACCAGCTGAACATCGAGGCGCTGCCGACCGCCATCCCCGACTACATCGCCGTCGACGTCTCCGGCATGGAGATCGCCGCGACCATGCACCTCTCCGAGCTCACCGCGCCCGAGGGCGTGGAGTTCCTCGACGACCCGGAGGAGACGATCATCGCCACGGTGGTCGTCCCGACCGAGGTCGAGGAGCCCGAGATCGAGGAGGAGACGGAGCTGATCGGCGAGGACGGCGAGCCGCTCGAGGAGGGCGCCGAGCCCGCCGAGGGCGAGGAGCGGCGAGGCGGCCGAGCGGCGAGTGCCGAGGCCGCCGAGGAGGCCGAGGACTCCGAGTGAGCCTCTTCCGCCGCGGTGGCGGGAAGGCGGATTGGCTGGTCGTCGGGCTCGGGCAATCCGGGCGACCGCTACGCCCGGACGCGGCACAACGTCGGCTTCGAGGTGGCGAAGCTGCTGGCCGAGCGCCTGGGGCCTGCCGAAGTTCAAGCAGAAGTACGGGGGCCTTTACACAGAGGGCAAGCGCGTGGCGGTTCTCCTTCCGCAGACCTACATGAACGAGTCCGGGAGCTCGGTCGGGCCCGCTCGCGGAGCGCTCGGCGTGGACCTCGACCACGTCGCTGGTCGGTCCACGACGAGATCGACCTCCCGTTCGGGAAGGTCGAGGTGCGGACCGGCGGCGGGCTGGCGGGCCACAACGGCCTCAAGTCGCTGAAGCGAGGGCTCGGCAGCGGCGGACTTCGGGAGGGTCCGCGTCGGCGTGGGCCGCCCGGACAGCACCGATCCCGAGATCGTGTCCCGCTACGTCCTCGGACGGTTCTCGGAGGACGAGACGACGTCCGGGCGCTGATGGAAAGCGCCGCCGATGAGCTCGAGCGACGCGTAACCTTGGACTAGAGCCGCGCGGGCCCCCGGGCGGCCGCAGCGCATGCTCAGGAGCCTCCTCACATACGCCCATGACGACGACTCCGTCGCCAAGCTGGTCGAGGCCGCACACGCGCGAGCCGCAGCGCGCGTTCGTCTCGTCGAGCCTGCGCCCGTACCTGCTCGCCTCGCTGATCGACGCCGATCCCGAGCGCCCCGCGCTGATCGTGGCCGGGGACGACAGGGCCGCGCGTGACCTCGCCGCGGACCTGAAGCAGTTCCTCGCGCCGCGCCCGGTGCGCTTCTACCCGGCGCGCGGCATGCGCTACGAGTCGCACCTGGCGCCGCCGCCGCACCTGGTGGGCCTCCGCATCGCCGCGCTGGACGCTCTGCTCGGGGAGGAGCCGGCCGTGCTCGTGACCTCCGCGGTGGCGCTTGCGGAGAAGGTGCCCGACCCGGAGCTTCGCCCGCACGGCTTCGAGATCGAGAAGGGCGGCCTGCTCGACCTCGACGAGACCGCAGACCAGCTCGTGGCGTGCGGCTACGAGCGCGTGGAGCAGGTGGAGGAGCGCGGCCAGTTCGCGATCCGCGGCGACATCCTCGACGTGTATCCCGCCACCGAGGAGCGCGCGGTGCGCTGCGAGCTGTTCGACGTGGAGGTGGAGCGGCTCACCTGGTTCTCGACCTTCACGCAGCGATCGCTCGAGGAGGCCGAGCGGGTGGAGATCGCCCCGGCCGCCGAGCTGGCGCCCGAGCACCGCGAGCTCGCCGAGATCGCGGCGGTGACCGAGGAGGACGAGCGCCCCGACGTGGCGGACGTCCTGCCCGTGGACCGCTTCTGCGAGCTGCTCGACCTGGTGCCGGACGACGCGATCGTGGCGATCGCCGCCGAGGAGGAGCTGGCGCCCGCGCTGCGCGACTACTGGGAGGACGTGACCACGAGCTTCCACGACGAGGACGCCCACCACCTCTACGTGAAGCCGGAGGCGCTCGACAGCGCGCTCGACGAGCGCGCGCAGCTGCGGCTGTCGAGCATCTCGCAGGACCAGCCGCACGAGTTCCGCGCCCAGGCGGCGGACACGGCGGCGCGCTCGCTGCGCGACGCCGAGCCCGAGCTCGAGAAGCTGGTGCGCTCGCGGCTACCGCACCTTCGTGGCGTGGGCGCGCCGCGGCGAGGCGGAGCGCGCCCAGCTGAACATGGCGCGCATGCAGCCGGCCTTCCTCGACGGCAAGCCGGCCCCGGAGGACGCGTCGCTCACGTTCGCGCACGCGAGCCTGCGCGACGGCTTCGTCGCGCCCAGCCTGAAGCTGGCCGTGCTCCCCGAGCACCGGCTGCTGCGCCGCCGCAGAGTGGAGCGGCCGAGCGGGCCGGGGCCGATCGCCTCCTTCACCGACCTCCGGGCCGGCTCGCCGGTGGTGCACGAGGACCACGGCATCGCGCTCTTCACCGGCTTCGAGACCAAGACCGTCGGCGGGGTCACGCGCGACTACCTCGAGCTCGAGTACCGCGACGGCGACCGCGTCTTCGTGCCGAGCGACCAGCTTCACAAGATCAGCCGCTACGTGGGCGCCGACGCCGGCGACCCGCCGCTCTCCAAGCTCGGCGGCAAGCAGTGGGAGCAGATGAAGCTGAGGGCGCGCCGCGCCGCCCAGGCGCTCGCCGGCGAGCTGATCAACCTCTACGCCGAGCGCAAGCGCCGCGCGGGCCACGCCTTCCCCTCGGACAGCGAGTGGCAGCTCGACTTCGAGGGCAGCTTCCCCTACCGCGAGACCCCCGACCAGCTCGAGGCGATCGAGGCGGTGCGCGCCGACATGGAGGAGGCGCGCCCGATGGACCGCCTGATCTGCGGCGACGTGGGCTACGGCAAGACCGAGGTCGCGCTGCGCGCCGCGTTCAAGTCGGCCGAGGACGGCAGGCAGGTGATGTTCCTCGTTCCGACCACCGTGCTGGCGCAGCAGCACTACGGCACCTTCGTCGAGCGCCTGCGCGACTACCCGTTCCGGATCGAGATGGCCTCGCGCTTCCGCGCGCCGAAGCAGGTCCGCGAGACGCTCACCGACTTCCAGGAGGGCAAGGTCGACATCCTGATCGGCACGCACCGGCTGCTCTCGCGCGACGTGCGGCCGAAGGAGCTCGGCCTGCTGATCGTGGACGAGGAGCAACGCTTCGGCGTGAAGCAGAAGGAGCTCATGCGCCAGCTGCGGCTGAAGGTCGACGTGCTCTCGCTGTCGGCCACGCCGATCCCGCGGACGCTCCAGATGTCGCTCGCCGGGCTGCGCGACATCTCGGTGATCGAGACCCCGCCCGAGGGACGCCGGCCGGTGAAGACCTACGTGGGCGACTACGACGACGATCTCGTGGCGAAGGCCATCAAGCGCGAGGTGGCCCGGGGCGGGCAGGCGTTCTTCCTGCACAACCGCGTCGAGACGATCGACGAGACCGCCGAGCGCGTTCGCGCGCTGGTGCCGGACGCGCGCGTGCTGGTGGCGCACGGGCAGATGGCCGAGGGCAGCCTCGAGAAGGTGATGCTCGAGTTCCTGCGCGGCGCCGGCGACGTGCTCGTGTGCACGACGATCGTCGAGTCGGGGCTCGACATCCCGAGCGCGAACACGCTGATCGTGGAGCGCGCGGACGAGCTCGGGCTCGCCCAGCTCTACCAGATCAGAGGGCGCGTGGGCCGCTCGCGAGAGCGCGCCTACGCGTACCTGCTCTACCCGTCGGCGGCCGCGCTGTCCGAGGAGGCGGGCCAGCGGCTGGCCACGCTCTCCGACTACACGGAGCTCGGCTCAGGCTTCAAGATCGCGATGCGCGATCTCGAGATCCGCGGGGCGGGCAACCTGCTCGGCGACGAGCAGTCCGGCCACGTGGCCGCGGTCGGCTTCGAGCTCTACGTGGGGATGATCGACGAGGCCGTGCGGCTGCTCGCCGGCGACGCCGCCGAGGAGGCGGCCGAGCCGGTTCGGATGGACCTGCCCGTGGACGCCTACGTGCCCGGCGACTACGTGCCGTACGAGGCGGCGAAAATCGAGATCCACCGGCGCGTGGCGGGCGCCCGTGAGGTGGCGCAGCTGATCATGCTGCGCGAGGAGCTCGCCGACCGCTTCGGGCCGATCCCGCCGCCGCTCGAGAACCTGATCCGGCTCCAGGACGCCCGCATCAAGCTGGGTCGAGCCGGCGCGCGCTCCGTCGACTTTGCGGGCGGCCGGCTCTCGGTGACCCCGATCGAGCTCGACTCGCGCGGGGCGAAGGCGCTGCGCGAGCGCGTGCCGGAGGCGATGTACGAGTCCGGGCGCGAGACAGTGCGCGTGCGGCTCCCGGACGAGCCGGACGAGCGCTTCAGGGCCGTGGTGAGCGCCGCGGAGGCGATTCTCGAGGTCGCCACCGAACCTCCCGGAGACTGAAATTCCTTTCGCTACCCTTCGCGCCCTTCGCGATGACCCACGCTCTCAAAAAGTCAATTCTCGCTCTCGCCGTGGCAGGCCTCGGCGCCGCAGCCTTTGCCGGCTGCGGCAACGACGTGCCCGCCGGCGCCGTCGCCAAGGTCGGCGACGCCACCATCACCCAGGACGAGTTCGACAAGTGGCTGAACACCGCCGCCAAGGGCACCGCCCAGGGCGGCACCGCGGTCGTTCCGGATCCGCCGGACTACACCAAGTGCGTGGCCGCCAAGGCGAAGACGCCCGTCCCCAAGGACCAGAAGCAGCCCACGGACGACGAGCTCAAGAAGAAGTGCAAGAGCGAGTACGACGCGCTCAAGCGCGAGGTCATGCAGTTCCTGATCCAGGCCGAATGGGTCCAGCAGGAGGCGGCCGACCAGGACATCAAGGTCAGCGACGCGCAGATCAAGAAGTCGTTCGAGGACCAGAAGAAGCAGGCCTTCCCGAACGACAAGCAGTACAAGGAGTTCCTCGCGACCTCGGGCATGACCGAGGAAGACATCCTCTTCCGGGTCAAGCTCGACCAGCTTCAGCAGAAGCTGACGCAGAAGGTCACCGAGGACGCCAAGAAGGTGTCGGACGAGGACATCTCCACGTACTACGAGAAGAACAAGAAGCGCTTCGCACAGCCGGAGCGCCGTGACCTGCGCGTGGTGCTGACCAAGACCGAGGCCAAGGCCGACCAGGCCAAGAAGGCGCTCAGCTCCGGGCAGCCCTTCAAGAAGGTCGTGAAGCAGTATTCGATCGACGAGGCGTCGAAGTCACAGGCTGGCCTGCTCCCGGCCGTGTCCGAGGGCCAGCAGGAGAAGGCGTTCGACGAGGCCATCTTCAGCGCCGAGAAGGGCAAGATCGAGGGTCCCGTGAAGACGCAGTTCGGCTGGTACGTCTTCGAGGTCGAGAAGGTCACGAAGGCCTCGCAGCAGACGCTCGACCAGTCCAAGGAGACCATCAAGAACCTGCTCCGCTCGCAGCGTCAGCAGAAGGCCCTGGACGGGTTCATCAAGTCCTTCCGCGAGGACTACAAGGACAGGACTGACTGCGCTGACGACTACCGAGTGGCCGAGTGCAAGAACGCTCCGAAGGACGAGACCAACACCGGTCCCGCCTCCGGCGCCAACCCCGCTCAGCCGCAGCAGCCCGCTCAGCCGCAGCAGCCCGCGCCGACGCCGCAGACCCCGCAGCAGCCGTAGTGTCGTGACCGATCTGTCAGCCGCGCTCGAGCGGCTCGACGAGATCACACGCAGGCTCCGCCGGGAGTGCCCATGGGACAGGGACCAGGACGAGCGCTCGATCGTGCCGCACACGATCGAGGAGGCATACGAGCTGGCCGACGCGGCCCACTCCGGCGACGACGCCAAGCTGCTCGACGAGCTTGGTGACGTCCTCTTCCAGGTCTACTTCCTGTCGCTGCTCCTGGAGGAGCGCGGGCAGGGCAGCCTCGCCGAGGTGGCCGAGCAGTGCCGGCAGAAGCTGATCCGGCGTCACCCGCACGTGTTCGGGGATCGCGCGGCGGACACGGCCGGCGACGTGGTGCGCAACTGGAACCAGATCAAGCGCGACGACGAGCGCGGGGGCGAGATCTTCGGCGAGATCCCCGAGACGCTGCCCTCGACCCTGTACGCCAAGAAGGTGCTGAAGCGGGCCGCGGCGGCTGGACACGAGTCTCGTCCGGACGACAAGCTTCTTGCCGCGGTCCAGGACCTCGTGGCCGCCGGCGAGGATCCCGAGCTGGCGCTGCGTCGGGCGGCGGACGAGTACAGACGAGAGGTGGAGGAAGGTTGAGCGGCATCGATCAGGTACACGGGCGTCAGATCCTCGACAGCCGGGGGAACCCGACGGTCGAGGTGGATGTCGTCTTGAAGTCGGGCGCCGCGGGGCGGGCCGCGGTGCCCTCCGGAGCCTCCACGGGCGAGTTCGAGGCGGTCGAGCTGCGCGATAGCGGCGACGCCTGGGCCGGCAAGGGGGTCGCCAAGGCGGTCGCCAACGTGAACGGCGAGCTGGCGCAGGCGGTGCACGAACTCGACCCCGCGGACCAGGAGGCGCTCGACCGCACGATGATCGATCTCGACGGCACTCCCAACAAGGCGCGGCTCGGCGCGAACGCGATTCTCGGCGTGTCGCTCGCGGGGGCGAAGGCGGCGGCCGCGGAGGCCGGCGCACCGCTCTGGCTCTACCTCGGGGGCGACGCGGCGCACGTGCTGCCGGTGCCGATGATGAACGTGCTCAACGGCGGAGCGCACGCCGACAACAAGGTCGACTTCCAGGAGTTCATGATCGTGCCCGTGGGCGCGCCCACCTACTCGGAGGGGCTGCGCACCGGCGTCGAGGTCTTCCACGCGCTCAAGCGCACGCTCCACGACCGCGGGCTGTCCACGGCGGTGGGCGACGAGGGCGGCTTCGCGCCGGACCTCGACTCGAACGAGGCGGCGCTTCAGATGCTGATCGAGGGGATCGAGGCGGCTGGCCACCGCCCGGGCGACGACGTGGCCATCGCCCTCGACCCGGCCACCAGCGAGATCTTCCAGAACGGCGCCTACGTCTTGGAGCACGAGGGCCGCACGCTCTCGTCCGAGGAGATGGCCGACTACTGGGCCGAGATGGCCTCCCGCTATCCGATCGTCTCGATCGAGGACGGCATGGACGAGGAGGACTGGGAGGGCTGGAAGCTGCTCACGGAGCGGATCGGCGACCGGGTTCAGCTCGTGGGCGACGACCTGTTCGTGACCAACACCGAGCGCCTGCGGCGCGGCATCGAGCTGGGCGTGGGCAACTCGATCCTGATCAAGGTGAACCAGATCGGGACGCTCACGGAGACGCTGGCCGCGATGCGGATGGCCGAGGAGGCCGGTTACACGGCCGTCATGTCGCACCGCTCCGGCGAGACCGAGGACACGACCATCGCCGACCTCGCGGTGGCCACCGGCTGCGGCCAGATCAAGACTGGGGCCCCGTCGCGCTCGGACCGGGTGGCCAAGTACAACCAGCTGCTGCGGATCGAGGAGGCGCTGGGCGGCGACGCCAGCTACCCGGGCCGCTCCGCCTTCGGCGGTTGACGCGAGTACCTGATCGTCGCCTCGACGACGGCTCCTGGCTCCTTGACGGTCCCGTCCTCTGAGACCCAGTGCACCAGGACGTTGCGGGCAGCGCGCGGGATCTCGGCGAGGTAGAAGCGGCCCGGAACGTCGTCCGGGCCATCCGCGAGGCCCGTGACGCTCCGCGCAAACCCGCCCGGCGCGGTGATCTGAACGCCAGCGGCCTGCCCTGGCACCGGCCCAAAGACCAGCGTCTTATCCGGCAGCACGTCGCCGCCCCCGACCCCGAGCGCATCGAAGGTCGGTGAGCGGCCGCAGGCCTCGAACCCGTCGTCCCCGACGACCGTGTCGAGCAACGTGAGGCCCAGGCAGAACCCCTGGTCGTCCGTCCGGACCGCGGTCATCCGCCAGTTGAGGCCATCCGAGGTTACGCCCGTCGCCACGACCGTGAGGTCAGACGTGTAGTGAGGCTCGCCCCTCCGAACACCCGCGGGGCGGGGATCTCCGAGCCGACCGGCAGGACGCCCGTTGCCGCGCCTGCCCCGACCGCCGCGAGCACTGCT
Source organism: uncultured Thermoleophilaceae bacterium (assembly GCA_963771715.1). Taxonomy (GTDB): domain Bacteria; phylum Actinomycetota; class Thermoleophilia; order Solirubrobacterales; family Thermoleophilaceae; genus JACVRW01. Next base: position 38,366 of record CAVYUQ010000014.1, on the reverse strand, counting down.
CCCACGAGTCCGAGGGCCAGGGTTTGACGGCCGCCCCTCCGCAGCGATGGGGCCGGGCCTCCCGTCTCTCGAAGCAGGTGCTCGCGCCGCGCGGCGAGCCTCCCAGCGGGCATGTCGAGTTCCGTCGGCACGTGCAGGTCGACCGTCACGAGATCACGCTCGTGGGTGGCGCGGCCGCCTGGGTTGCCTCGCCGCTCAGCGCCTCGAGCCGCTCGCGTGCACGTAGGGCGATGACCTCTTGGTGCTTCCGCGGCAGCCTCTCGACGATCGCGAGAACTCCCCGCATCTGATCGACCGCGTCGAGCCGTGCCGCCGTGTCCTCGGCGAAGTCGGGTTCTGCCGCGGCCAGGGGAATGCGATCCAGCGCGGCCCGGTAGCGGCGCAGAGAGCGCCGCTGGTTTCGCAGCAGGTTGGTTGCGACCCCGAGCAGCCAGGCTCTGGCGGTCTCCTCCCTGAGCTCCGATCGGGCCGCCCGCCGCCATGCCTCGAGGAAGACGGCGGAGGTCAGGTCCTCGGCGAGCGCCCAGTCGCCCGTGCGCCGGAAGCAGTAGTTGTACCGCTCATTGTCCTCCGCGGTCGGCCGAGTTCCTTTTGCAGGCGGCAGGAGCCGCGACCCGAGCGGCGAAGGCGCGTGGGATGGCAGCTCGCCGCCGCACCGGAATTCGCTGGGATCGCCTTGGGCGCGTGGCCCTGCTGGGCACGCTGGTCGTGATCCTGTTCTCGTATGCCTCTCCGGCGCGCCAGTGGATCAAGCAGTCCGGGACCGCAGGGCACCAGGAGCAGCAGCTCAGCGAGCTGCACAAGGACAACCGGAACCTGAAGAAGCGCCTGCGCGCGCTCCGCGACCCCGGTGCGCTCGAGCGTGAGGCGCGCCGGCTGGGGATGGTGCGCGCCGGCGAGCGCTCCTACGTGATCGAGAACCTGCCCTAGGGCTTCTCGTGCTTCTCGCGCTGGCGGCCGCCGGCGTAGTCCTTCGCCTCTCGGACGTAGCGGGCGAAGGCGGCATCCACGACGCTCGCCGAGTCGGTGCCGGCGCCACGGCCCCGGGCGATCGCCAGCGCCCAGTCCGGATCGGCGCCGTAAAGGTCCGCCAGCTCGTCCACCATGAAGGTCGATCCGAGCCGCCGCCGCAGCTCCTCGACGACGACGTCCGTGGCCTTGTCCAAGTCCGCCTGCACGGTCTCGGGCGCGTTCGCGATCCGGCGCTCGCCTTCGCGCCACTGGTAGAGGGCATTCTCGAGCGCGTAGGCCATGGCGGCCGAGGCTAGCGCCTGGCCCCGCGGAAGTACGGGTCAGTCGTCGTCTTCGTCGTCGCCGGCGTCCTCGCCGGCGCGGCTGATCACGATGCGATTGGCCTCGATGGTCACCGTGACCGGGCGGTGGCCCGCCCAGTGCTCCGCGTAGGTGGGGTCGTCCTGCACGGCCGGGTCGAGCCAGAGCCCGTAGCCCTCCTCGCCGTGGTCGAACGTGCCCTCGAGCGCCTTCGGCTGGCGGGTGCGACCGCGGCCGCGGCCACCGCGGCGCCCGCGGCGGCGACGGCGGGGCTTGTCGTCGCCGTCCCCGTCGCCGTCCTCGCTCTCCACCGACTCGTCCTCGTCCTCCGCCTCCTGCTCGGCCTGGCGCTCGGCCTCCAGCGCCTCGGCCACGAGGGCGTCGTCCTCGGCGCGCAGGTCGAGCTCCTCGGGCTCCGAGCCCGGGGCGAAGGCCTCGCCCTCGGCCGCCTCGGCCGGCGCCAGCTCGTGCTCGCGCTTGAAGGCGCGGATGTCTCCGACCGACACGTCCAGCTGGTGGGCGATCCAGGCGTCGGTGCGACCCTGGCGCACCCATGTGCGAACCTGGTTCAGCTGCGGCTTGAGCGATCTACGTGCCAATCGGCGCCGGACACTACCAACCCGCGACCCGAAATCGACATGCGTCCATACCCCAACGGTTGCCCATTGCGCCGGTGGGCCCAGGCTGCTTTATTGGGTTGCGGAATTCCTTCGGCAGGGGAGATGTCCGGCGTGCTCGTTCTCACGCGCAAGTCCAACCAGAGCATCATGATCGGCGACGACATCGAGATATCGGTGCTCGCGATCATGGGCGAAAAGGTCCGAATCGGCATCGACGCGCCACGCTCCGTGCCGGTTTTCCGGCGTGAAGTGTACGTCCAGATCCAGGAGGGTCAAGACGACACCGAGCCGCACGCGGACGTCAACGGGTCGCTCGAGCGATTGAAATCCGACTGCCGCTAGCGGGGCGGCCGGCCTAGCCGGCGAGCATCGCCAGGGTCTCGAACATCACGATCGTGACGATCACGGCGGTCACGAGGATCGTGAGGGCGAGGAAGGCGAAGCGGAAGGACCCCTGCTTGCGCGTGCGCTCCACCCGGCGGACCCGGGAACGCTGAGCGGACTCCTTGCGGAGCCGCTCCCTGCGCACGATCGACTCGGCCGCCTCCTCGCGGAAGGCCTCCTCGAACTGCGCCAGTGACTGCCTCATGCGCATGCTCGGCGGAAGGCTACCAGCGGACTCCCCGAGCCGAGCCCGGCGTTCCCGCACTCGTAGCAATGCGCTCATGCGGTCGCGTGCTCCCGCGCCGCCTCCCGGTACACCTGCACGAATCGCAGGTACTTCTCGGCCACCTGGCCCACGGCTTTGTCCCGCTCGAGGTCGCCCTCGAGGAACCCCTTGAGCGCGTCCCACCAGATCGTGCGGCCGATCGCGAAGCCGGCGTAGCCCTCCACCGGGGCGCCGGTGCGCAGCCAGTGCTCGACCTTCGCGTCATTGGCGCCGCGGCCGAGCACCACGCAGACCACGCCGTCACGGCCGTCGCGCCGGGCGGTCTGGGAAATGCGCTCGCAGTCGTCCTGCGAGTCGATCCCCTCGATCTTCCAGATGTCCGCCTCGATCCCGCGGTCCTGGAGCTCGACGATCGCCTGACGCATCAGTTCCGGCCGTAGCTCCGTGTCGTAGCGGTCCTCGTCGCCGCCGACCTTCTCGAGCTGGTGCGGCTCGGCCGGCACCAGCAGCTCGAACAGGAACTTGCGGTCGTGCTCGTGGAGCCAGTCGGCGAGCCGCTTCAGGCGCTCGGACTGGCGCTGGTTCATCTCGGCGTCGCCCGCGGGGTTGTAGCGCACCAGCACCTTCGAGAAATCGGGGTCGAAGTTCTCGATGTGCTCGCCGAACTCGTCGCCGTACTCGAAGTCGAACTCGTTCTGGCCCGACTTCTCGACCGGCATCGCCAGCAGCAGGCCGCGTTCCTTGGCCTCCTGAGGCATGCGGGTGGGCGCACCGAACTGCTCGTCGACCAGGCACCCGGTCGCGTGCGGGTCCACGCCCTCGTCGGTCGCCTTCAGCAGGCCCTCGAAAATCAGGTGCTTCGCGTCCGCGATCGTCTCGGTCTGCTCGGGCGTCGGGTCGCCCTCGATCCCGAACATCTTCTTCTGGAACGACCCCCGGTGGTCGAACGCGAGGATGTAGAGCTTGCCGTCGTAGCCGAGTGCCATTGAAGTTCTCCTTGTTGTATCCCCGGGGTTATACCCTGCGCGCGATGGAGCACCGGTTCTCGGGGCCCTCCTACACCCTTGGGATCGAGGAGGAGCTCATGATCGTGGACGAGGAGACGCTCGATCTCTCGAACTCCATCGAGGGGCTCCTGTCCGACCTCAGTGAGATACCCACGGAGGGCGAGGTCAAGCCGGAACTGATGGAGTCGGTCTGCGAGATCGCCACGACTCCGGTGCGTAACACGGTCGCGGCCGGCGAGCAGCTGCGGGCCCTGCGGCGAACCGTGAACCAGGTGGCGCAGCAGCACGGCCTGGCGATCGGGTCCGCGGGAACGCACCCGTTCGCGCTCTGGGAGGACCAGCGCATCGTCGCGCGCCCGCGCTACCGGGACCTGATCTCCGGCCTCCAGTTCGTGGCCCGCCAGGAGATCATCTTCGGCATCCACATACACGTGGGCCTCGACGACCCGGACAAGGCGATCCACGTGACCAACGGGATGCGGGTGCACCTGCCGCTGCTGCTGGCTCTGTCGGGCAACTCGCCGTTCTGGCGCGGCGACAACACGGGCCTCGACTCCACGCGCACGCCGATCTTCCGCGCCTTCCCGCGGGTGGGCATCCCGCCCCGCTACGACGACTTCGAGGATTGGGCGCGCCGGATCGAGTTCATGATGCAGTCGAAGGTCATCGGCGACTACACCTACCTCTGGTACGACGTGCGCCCGCATCCCAACTTCGGGACGGTCGAGGTGCGGGTGATGGACTCTCAGACGCGCGTGGAGCACACGCTCGCGCTCGCGGCCCTCGTCCAGGCGATGGTGAAGGAGCTGGCCGAGCACTACGAGGAGGGCCAGAAGCTCTCGCGCTATCCGTACGAGATGCTCGACGAGAACAAGTGGATGGCCGCTCGCCACGGGCTCGGCGCACAGCTGGTGGACCTGCCGGACCAGGACCGCGTTCCGGTGCCGGAGCTCACGCGGCGGCTGATGGCGCGCCTGCGCCCGCACTCCGAGGCGCTGGGCTCCGAGGGGGACTTCGACTGCATCGAGGACATCCTCGATCGCGGCAACGGCGCGTCCCGGCAGGAGGTGGTCTACGAGGCCAACCACGACCTGCGCGAGGTCGTGCGCGAGATCCTCGACGCGACCGTCCCCGAGCCCGCAGAGGCCACCGGCGACTAAGCGCCGATCACGCCTTCGGCGACGGGTACTCTGAGGGGCACCGTGTCGCAGCCGGACCTTTTCGTCGTCTGCAAGAACTGCGGCTCCGAGGTGAGCCCGTACGTGACCGAGTGCCCGTACTGCGGGCAGCGGGTCCGGAAGCGCGCGCCGAAGATCGACCGCTCCACGGGCGAGCCGGAGACGAAGCGGCGCAGGCGCGCCAAGAAGCTGCCCCGGCTGCGTGCCGAGGAGATCGCCGGGATCGCGCCCGACACCAGGCCGTACGCCACGTTCGGGCTGATCGGCGCCTGCGTGGTCGCGATGCTCCTCTACGCGGCCGACCCCGGGATGGACCTCGGCTACGTGACGATCGTGGACGGCGCGCCCGGGCTGTCCGACGACGACGTCTGGCGCTGGTTCCTCGCGCCGTTCCTGCACGCGGACCAGCTCGGCTACGGCTTCGTCGCGCTGGTGCCGGTGGGCATCTTCGGCACGCTCCTCGAGCGCCGCTTCGGGGTCGTGGCGGTGGCGGCCACGTTCATCCTCGCCGGCTCTGCCGGGACTGCGCTCGCCGTTGTGCTGGAGACCCCGCCGCTGCTCTCGGACACTCCCGTGTGGAACGTGATGGGGGCGAACGGCGCGGCGCTCGGGCTGCTCGTGGCCTGGCTCGTGGACGACCGCCTCGCGGCGCGCCGCGGCGAGGACCGCGAGAACGACCTCCTGGGCGTGTACGTGATCGCGGTTGTGCTGGTGCTGCTGTCGCTCACCACCGAGGAGGCGAACATCGCGGCCGCCGTCGGAGGCGCGCTCACCGGCGCGCTGCTCGGCCTGTTGCTGCCACGGCTCACCAGGACCCCCTGATGTTCTCGGACCAGCAGGTGGAGGCCGCGGTGCGGGCGCTGTCCGATCCCGAGCGCTTCGCCGAGGCCGAGCGGCTGGTGTCCGCCGCGGCGCCTCAGCTGCACCGCGTCCTGGCGCATGCCCTCAACGAGGGCGGCTGGTTCGGGCCCGCGCACGAGTCGGAGGTACGCTCGGCGGTCGCCGAGCCGGACGAGGCCACGCGCGCCACGCGTGTCGAGACGCTGCTGGCTGAGGAGACCCGCCTGGGCATGATGGTCGGGGTGGCGGTGGGGTGGGAGCTGGCTCGCGAGCTTGGAACGACCACAAACGTGAAGGAGACTGAATGAACATCCGGTTCCTGGGGCACGCGTGCTTCGAGCTGACGGACGGCGACACCCGCGTGCTGGTTGACCCGTTTCTCACCGGCAATCCGAAGGCCGCCGTGGAGGCGTCTGAGCTCGAGCCGACGCACATCTTCCTGACCCACGGCCACGCCGACCACTACGGCGACATCGTCGACATCGGCAAGCGCACGGGCGCGCAGATCGCGGCGAACACCGAGCTGGCGGGCGAGCTGGGCGAGCAGGGCCTGGAGAACGTGGCGGACCCGAACATCGGCGGCACGGTGGAGTTCGACGGCGGGTGGGTGCGCCTGACCCCGGCGTGGCACACGGCCACCTCGCCGAACGGCACGGTGCACACGCCCGCAGGCCTGGTGATCAACCTCGGCGGCAAGACCGTCTACCACGTGGGTGACACGGCGCTCTTCTCAGACATCCGCCTCCCGGGCGAGCGCGGCCAGCTCGACGCCGCGATCGTCTGCATCGGCGGCCACTACACGATGGACCGCCACGACGCGGCCGTGGCCTGCGAGTGGATCGGGGCCCCGGTGGTGATCCCCTGCCACTACGACACGTTCCCGCCGATCGAGGCGGACGCTCAGGCGTTCAAGGCGGACGTGGAGCACCGTACGGGCGGGAAGACGACGGTCGAGGTGCTCGACCCTGGCGGGACGCTCAGCCTCTAGACGTCTCCTGCGCGCCCGGCCGGAACCAGGCCAGACGGTCCTTCCAGTCGTGCGCCACGAGTGCGGCCCCGAGCACCGCGAGCAGGATGCCGGTGGCCCCGTGGTGGACCCGCTGACCGCAGACCCAGATGCGGCGACGAATCGGGTCGTAACCGAGGAGACGATTACCGTGTGTCCATGGCCTCTGCATCACGTGGCTCCGTACTACGCCTAATCGGCATTTCCGGACGGAAATTCAGAGCGAAGTTCGCTCTCGCACTCGTCCTTGCGCTTGCGCTGGCGGTTTTGGGGTGTGGCGGGGATGACGAGGAAGCGGGGTCCGGTACGACAACGGCTGCGGCCACGGAGACGGCGGCGACCGAGACGGAGCCCGCTGAGACCGAGACGGAGCGGGAGCGTCCCGAGGCCGAGACAGAGACCTCGCCGGCAGAATCGCCGGAGGACGAGCCCGGCGGCGCCGGCGACGAGGAGCCCGCCCGCACGCTGGCGCTCCTCACCGCCGAGAACGGCCGCATCCGCCCGCGCGTCGTGCGCGTGCCGGCGTTCATCTCGATCCAGGTGGAGCTGCGCTCGAAGGACGGCCGCGAGTACGGGCTGCGCTTCGGCGACGTGACGATCACGGCCGGCGGCGGCCTCAACTCGGTCTCGACGACGATCGACGGGCTGCGGCCCGGCGAGGCGATCGTAGGCAGGCCGACCGGAGCGGGCAACAGGGTCCGCATCGAGGCGACGGCCGAGCCGGGCCCGTAGGCGCCGCGCGCCCCGCCCGCCGCGCGGCGGGCGGTGCCGGCGCCCGCTGACGGCGGGCATCGAGGGGGGGGGGGTCCTATCGGAGTTGACCGCGTATATCGCGGCTAATCCCGATAACGCCCTAGAGCCGACCCCTTCACCGCTGCAGTTAGGCGGGCGGGGAGCGCCGGGCGGGCATACTGGCTGGCCAGCCAACCATGGGGTAATCTGCGGCGCCATGAGCGAATCAGCCACCGAGCGGACACTGCGCGCAGACTTCCAGGCCACCAGCGATCCCGGCCTGATGGAGTCGGCCGACCGCGGCGAGGTGAATCTGCTCAGCTACGAGCAGCTCTACCTGCTCTGGGAGCGCCAGCAGTGGGCCACCCAGGACATCGATTTCACGCAGGACCGCATCGACTGGCACGAGCGCATCCCCGAGGAGGAGCGCTTCCAGCGCATGTACGGGCTGAGCTCCTTCTTCATCGGCGAGCAGAAGGTGGCCGAGGAGCTCGGGCCGATGATGCGCGCCGCGCCGACCGAGGAGATGCGCGTCTTCCTCTGCACCCAGATCGCCGACGAGGCGCGCCATGTGCGCTTCTTCAACCGCTTCTACGCGGAGGTCGGGCGTGCTGGAGGCGGACTCGCTCCAGGGCCGGCTGGCGGAGACGAGCGAGCACGTGAACCCCGAGTTCAACGAGCTGTTCGACGACATGCTGAAGCGGCGGGTCGACGCCCTCGCGCGCAACCCCGAGGACCTCGAGCAGCTCGTGGAGGCCATCACGCTCTACCACATGGTCATCGAGGGCATGCTCGCCCTCACCGGCCAGCACTTCATCCTCCAGTACAACGAGGAGCAGGGCACGCTGCCGGGCTTCGTGGAGGGCTTCAACAAGATCGCGCGTGACGAGCACCGGCACGTGGCGTTCGGCGCCCGCTTCCTGCGCGAGATGGCGCAGGAGGACACCCGCTACGCCGAGGCGATCACCCGCACGCTCGCCGAGGTGGCTCCGATCGCCGATGCCGTGCTGCGCCCGAAGTGGTACGTGGAGGGCGAGACGCAGCTGTTCGGAACCGACCTGGAGGAGACGCGAGCATTCGCGGCGAAGGCGCTGGAGCGGCGGCTGAAGGTGATCGGGCTGGCGCCGGTGGCCTAAAGGGTCAGACCCCCTTGAGGGTGGTTGAGGGTTAGAACATCCGCCCGCCGACCGGGACGTCGGCGGTCGGGCGAAGCAGGATCACGTTGCCGTCCTCGTCCGGGACGCCGAGCGTGAGGACCTCCGACATGAAGGGGCCGATCTGGCGCGGCGGGAAGTTCACGACCGCCACCACGAGGCTGCCCTCCAGCTCCTCCTGCGAGTAGTTCTTGATCTGGGCCGAGGAGCGCTTCTCGCCGATCTCGGGGCCGAAGTCGATGAAGAGCTTCCAGGCGGGCTTGCGCGCCTCCGGGAAGTCCTCAACGCGGACGACCCGGCCGACGCGGATGTCGACCTTCATGAAGTCGTCGAAGTCGATCACGCGGCGGGCAGCGTAGCTGGGGGCGGCGCGGTCGGGCCCCGGGCGCTACGGCGCGGGCGGCGGGGGCGGCGGGGGAGGCGGCGGCTGGGCCGTGCCGCCTGGCTCGCCGGCCGGCGGCGCGGGCGGTGGCGGCTCGGTGAGCGCGGGGTCGTCGCCTGGCTGCGCTGCCGGGTCGCTCGGCTCGCCGGGCGGGGTGGTGGAGTCGGTGGGCTCCTCCTCGCGCGGCGGCAGCGTGACCGTCGAGCCCTCCTCCTGGACCGGCGCGGCCGGAGGCTCGACGGGCTCGGCGGGAACGGGCTCGACGGCGGGCGCCGGCTCGGGCACCGGGGTCTCGACCACGTACTGGGACTCCGCGGCGGCCTCGTGCATCTGCGTCTCGGTCGGCCGCGCCACCGGAGGCGGCGGCTCGGGCGCGGGCCGCGGCGCCGGTGCGGCGGCCACCTGCGCGGCGGCGCCTGGAAGTGGCGCTCGCTCACGTGCTTCACCTCGACGGCGCCCGCGGTCACGATCACCGCGGCCGCCATTCCGGCGGCGGCCTTGGAGGCGAGCGTCGAGACTCCGGCCGAGACCGCGCCGCCGGCGGTGAGGCCGCCGGCGGCTGTGGCGGCCACGCCGGCCATTCCGCTCCCACCCGCGGCGGCGCCGCCCGAGGCGGCGGCCCCGGCGGCGCCAGCGCCGCCCATGCCGGCCTTCGCCACCCACAGCTTCTTCAGGAAGATGAGCGGCCCGATCGGGTAGACCGCGGCCAGCGCCCTGGTGGTCTTGCGCAGCTCGCCCCTGAACGTGCGGCAGCGATCGCAGGTCTTGAGATGCCGTCGCACCGGCGCGGTGGTCCTGGCCAGGCCCTCGGCCACCTGGCCGAGCTCGAGCCGGACCTCGGCGCAGGTGAGCAGCCGCGACTCGGCCGCCTCCGCCAGCGACACGCGCGCGCGCACCAGCAGCGACTTGACGCTCGGGATCGTGGTGTCCATCGCCTCGGCGATCTGGTCGTACGAGAGGGCGTCGATCTCGCGCAGGAGCAGAGCGGTGCGCTGGGTCTCCGGCAGCTCGTGCACGTCGGCGACGATCTGGCGGAACTCCTCGCGCTTGTGGACCGTGTCCGCCGTGGTGGCGCCGCCGTCGCGCTCGAAGATGTCCATCGAGTCCTGCCCCGCCGGCTGCGGGCGGCGCAGGTGGTTCAGCGAGCGGTTGCGGGCGATCCGGTACAGCCAGGGCCGGGCGTTGATCGCGCGGTCGTCGGCGAGCATGGCGTTGAAGGCCGCCGTGAAGACCTCCTGGAGCACGTCCTCCGCGTCCTCCTGCGATCCGAGCATGTGGCGGCAGAAGGCCAGCAGGCGCGGCTGGTAGCGCTGCACGAGCGCCTCGAAGGCGCCGTGGTGCCCGCGCCTCGTGAGCGCGATCAGGCGCTCGTCGCTCTGGAGCCGTAGGAGCGGAGACCGACCGGCCAGAGCCGGGAGTGCTGCGGACTGTCTGAGTGCGGAAGCTTCCATGGGCTAGCCGTGGGCATTCGTACCCGCCTCGGTGACACCGTAGCAGCGGAAAAGTTGCGCGTTCAGCCCGCTTGGTGCAGCTCGTCCAGGCGCCGGTAGGCGAGCGTGACAGCCATCGCGCCCTCGCCCACGGCCCCCGCGACGCGCTTCGTGGAGCCGTGGCGCACGTCGCCCGCTGCGAACAGGCCGGGCACGCTCGTCTCCAGCGCGAGCGGGTCGCGATCGAGCGGCCAGTCCTCCGGGCGGTGGCCGTTCTCGAGCAGGTCCGGCCCGGTGAGGATGAAGCCGGCGTCGTCGGTGCGGACGCCGCTGCCCGCCGCCCACTCCGTGCGCGGCACGCCGCCGATGCACAGGAACAGCGACGTGACCGCCAGCCGGTCCGTGTCCCCGTCGGCGTTCTCGACGGTGACCTCCCGCAGGCGCCCGGCGGCGGCGTGAAGCTCCGTGACCCGCGTGCGCAGGCGGACATCGATGTTCGGGTGCTGCTCGACCCGCTCCACGAGATAGGCGGACATCGACTTCGAGAGGCTGTCGCCGCGCACCACCATGTGCACCCGCGCACCCGCGCTGGCCAGGTTCATCACCGCCTGGCCCGCGGAGTTCCCCGCCCCGACGACCATCACGTCCTCGCCCGCGCACTGCACCGCCTCGCTGCGCCCGGCGCCGTAGTAGACCCCATGGCCGAGCAGCTCGGAGATGCCGTCGAGCTCGAGCCGCCGCCACACCATGCCGCAGGCCACGAGCACGATGTCCGACGTGACCTCGTCGCCGCTCGACAGCTTCCCGAGTACCGGCTTGCCGGGCTCGAAGTGGGCGCCGACGATGCCGTTCAGGATCAGGAGCTCCGCGCCGAAGCGCTCGGCCTGGCGGCCCGCGAGCCGCGCGAGCTCGGCGCCGCCGATGCCCTCCACGATAGCCGAAGAAGTTCTCGATCAGCGAGGTGTGTCCGGCCTGGCCGCCGGGCAGGTCCTCCTCCGCAACGGCCGTGGAGAGGCCGTCGGAAGCGCCATACACCGCGGCCGCCAGCCCCGCCGGGCCGCCGCCGACGATCATCAGGTCGTAGTGCGACCGCGACGGCCGCGCGTACACGTTCCACGCCTCGGCGAGGCGCTCGACGGTGGTGCCCGCGTACACCGTGTCCCCGTCCACCACGACCGGCAGCTCCGCGCCGCGCGCCCCGGCCTTCGCCAGCACCGCCTCGGCCTGCGGCGAGTCCGCCTCGTAGAACTCGTGCGGCTGCGCGGCACGCGTGAGGAAGTCGCGCAGCCGGTGGTGCTCCGGCTCCAGCCGGCGCCCCACGACGTGCACCGTCGGGCGGGGAGGGCTCACGCCCCGAGTCTACGTCCATACTTGCTCGTGCCCGGGTGGCGGAACTCGGTCAGACGCGATCGGCTTAAACCCGATTGCCCGAGAGGGCGTGTGGGTTCGAATCCCACCCCGGGCACCTCATCGACTAGCCGACCTCCGGTCGGGTATACAACCGGCTGTGGCCAAGCTGCTCTTCACCCCCGTGTCGATCGGAGCCGGCCTGGTGGCGGGCTTCCTGGGCAAGAAGGTCTTCAACCAGGTCTGGGGCCTGATCGACCAGGAGGAGCCCCCGGACTCGAAGCACCGCGACATCAGCTGGGGGCGGCTGCTGCTCGCCGGCGCCCTCCAGGGCGCGATATTCCGGGCCGTCAAGGAGGGCACGGACCACGCCGCCAGACGCGGCTTCTACAGCGCCACCGGCACCTGGCCGGGTGAGAAGCGCCCAGATCCCGAATAAGTAGCCCGCCGTGCGGGCATATCGGGGCGCAAGAACCGGCGCACTCGTGCGTTAAGGCTAGTAAGAGTTCAAGGTTGAGCTCGGATTCCGGCTTGGGAGATTCGCCAAATGGGAGGGCGAAGGGCCGGGACTCCGCGAGAGGAGTAGGGGTAGTAGGTGCGATCGCTGAGCGCTATCGGGCGAGTGGCCGCTGTCGGCGCGCTGATCGCTGCCGTGGTGCTGGTGGCACTCGTGCTCTTCGGCGGCGGGGGGCCGGGCGGCTACAAGGTCAGTGCACGCTTCTTGAACGCCGGTCAGCTGGTGAAGGGCAACCCCGTGCAGGTGGGCGGCGTGCCGGTCGGGTCGGTGAAGGGCATCAAAATCACCGACGACGGCCACGCCGAGATCGAGCTGTCGATCGACGACGACCACTCGCCGCTGCGGAAGGGCACGCGCGCCGAGATCCGCCAGTTCTCGCAGTCGGGGCTCGCGAACCGCTACGTGGACCTGAAGCTCCCGCCGGACACCGACGAGAAGATCCCGGACGGCGGCGTGATCGACACCGACAAGACGGTGACGCAGGTCGACCTCGACGAGCTCTACAACACGCTCGACCCTGAGACGCGGCGCTCGCTCCAGGGCTTCTTCAAGGGCTCCGCCGACCAGTGGCGCGGCAGGGAAGAGGAGGCCAACGTCGGCTTCGAGTACCTGAACCCGGCGCTTTCGACCTCCAGCCGGCTGTTCAACGAGCTGACCCAGGACACGCCGCTGCTCGAGCACTTCCTCGTCGACAGCTCGAAGATGGTCACGGCACTGGCCGAGCGCCGTGACGACCTCGCGGCCCTGATCGGGAACCTGAACGAGACCACCCGCGCGCTTGGCAGCCAGAAGGCCGCGCTTGCCGAGTCGATCGGCCGGCTGCCGCCGTTCATGCGCCGCGCCAACACGACCTTCGTGGACCTGCGCTCAACCCTCGACGAGGTCGATCCGCTTGTCGAGGCGTCGAAGCCGGTGGCGAAGCGCCTGGAGCCTTTCCTCTCGCAGGCTCGGGCCTTCGCCGCCGACGCCGAGCCGACCGTGCGCGACCTCAGCCTCACGATCCGGCGGCGCGGGCGCTCGAACGACCTGATCAACCTGGTGCATTCCTTCCCGCCGCTGGCCGAGATCGCGACGGTGAGCAAGAAGCGCAGCTACGCCCCCGGCGGCCGCGCGGTCGACGTGGGCGAGACGCGCGGCGCCTTCCAGGAGACCGTCGACGCGCTCAAGGGCGGCGCGGGCGAGATCGGCTTCGCCCGCCCCTACACCACCGACTTCCTGGGCTGGTTCGACGACTTCTCCACCACCGGCGGCGGCTTCGACGCCCTCGGCGCGACCGCGCGCGGCTTCATCACGATGTCCCCCTTCCTGCACAAGGAGTCCCTGGCGACGGGCCAGTACCGGCGCTGCCCGGGCGCCGCCGAGGCCCCCGCCAAGGACGGCTCGAACGTGCTCTCCGAGGCCGAGCGTGAGGCGGTCGGCTGCGACGAGAGCCACAGGGGCACGCCCAAGTGAGGCGCGTGCTCGTGATCATGGCGGTGCTCGGCGTCTGCGCCGCCGCGTTCGTGCTCGCCGGTGCGTCGGATCAGAAGTCCGACGCTCGCACCTACCAGCTCGAGTTCGACAACGCGTTCGGGCTCGTCAAGGGCGGCGACTTCCGGGTCGGCGGCGTGAACGCGGGGCAGACCACCGACTTCGGTGTCAGGAAGGCGAAGGGCGAGGCGCCCAAGGCCGTCGTGACCGTGGAGGTCACGAAGCCCGGGTTCACGGACTTCCGCAAGGACGCGAGCTGCGAGGTCCGGCCGCAGTCGCTGATCGGCGAGTACTACGTGGACTGTCAGCCCGGCAAGTCGGAGGAGCGGCTGAAGGACGGCGGCACGGTGCCGGTCGAGCAGAACGCCTCGACGATCCCGACGGACATCGTCAACAACATCATGCGCCGCCCGTACCGCGAGCGCTTCCGGCTGATCGTGACCGAGCTGGGGACCGGGCTGGCGGGGCGCCCGGACGACCTCCAGGAGGTGCTGCGGCGCGCGCACCCGGGTCTGCGCGAGACCTCGAAGGTGCTGCGCATCCTCGGCGACCAGAACGAGGTCATCAAGAACTTCATCACCGACTCGGACACCGTCGTGACCGAGCTCGAGAAGAACAAGCGCGACGTGGCGCGCTGGGTGCACGAGGCCGGCGACGCCGCGGAGATCTCGGCCACACGCCGCAACGAGCTGCGCGCGAGCTTCCGTCGCTTCCCCGAGTTCCTCGACGAGCTTCGGCCGACCATGGCGCGGCTCGGTGAGCTGGCGGACGAGCAGACGCCACTGATGGCCGACCTCCAGCGCGCCGCCCCCGATCTCGACACCTTCTTCACGCGCATAGGGCCGTTCTCCGAGGCGAGCCGCCCTGCCGTGCGCTCGCTCGGCGAGGCGGGCGAGGTGGGCACGCGCGCCTTCCGCGAGGGCCGCCAGGAGATCGCGGAGCTGCGCACGCTCGCCGCCGGTGCCCCCGAGATGGCCAAGCCGCTGCGGCAGTTCCTCCAGACGGCCGACGACCGCAGGCGCGCGATCGAGGACGACCCGCGTGCGAAGGAGACCGCGCCGCCCGCCCCCGACCCGACCGCCATCCCCGACAAGGGCGGCTTCACGGCCTTCGAGGGGATCTGGAACTACTTCTACTGGCAGACGCTCAGCATCAACATGCTGGACGACACCGCGCACATGCTGCGCGCGGGGCTCACGATCACGCCGGACTGCGCCAAGTGGCGAAACGAGCCGCCGAAGACGCCGGAGGACCACGAGACCTTCAAGCGCTGCAACTCCTACCTGGGCCCGAACCAGCCCGGCATCTACAGCCCCGACCCGCTCGACGACGGCTCGAACCCGTCGGCCGCGAGCCTGCGCGCGGAGAGCGGCAAGCCGCCCGTGAGCCTCGGCGAGCAGCGCGGGGAGGGCCAGCCCGAGGCAGGCCCGCTGCCCGGCCAGCCCGACCTGTCGCAGCCGCAGATCGCCCTGCCGCCCGCGGTCCAGGACCTGCTCGACTCGCTCACCCCGAAGGAGCGCCGCCAGCTCGGCGATGGCCCGCTCCCGACCAGCCCGGAGCAGCTCCAGCAGGAGCTCGAGCAGATCGGCGCCCCCGCGCCCGCCACCGACCAGACCGCTGACCAGCTCCTCGACTACCTGCTCGCGCCATGAGTCGCCGCCGCGGATCAGCCAGCGTCGCAGCCAGCCCGGTGCTGATCGGCGCCGCCACCGTGCTCGTCGCGCTCGTGGCTGTGTTCATCGCGTACAACGCGAACTCGGGCCTGCCGTTCGTCCCGACCTACAACCTGAATGCCGAGCTGCCCTCGGGCGCCAAGCTCGTGAAGGGCAACGAGGTCCGCGTCGGCGGCTTCCGGGTGGGCGTCGTCAAGGACATCAGGCCGAAGGTCACCACCGTGAACGGCGAGCGCCGCAGCGTCGCGGTGGCCGAGCTCAACCTGGACAAGAAGATCGAGCCGCTCGCCCGCGACACGCAGTTCCGGGTGCGCCCGCGCTCGGCCCTCGGGCTCAAGTACATCGAGGTCGAGCCGGGAACGGAGAAGGCCACCTGGCAGTCCGGCGACACCGTCCCGGTCACGCAGTCGTCCGAGCCGCTCGAGTTCGAGGACCTGTTCTCGACGTTCGACCGCGACACGCGTCCGGACATCCAGAACGCGACCGACGGATTCGGAAACGCGTTCGCCGGCCGGGGGCAGTCGATCAATAGCGCGATCCAGGCGCTCAACCCGTTCTTCAAGGCCCTCACGCCGGTGATGCGGAACCTGTCCGACCCGAGCACGGAGCTCGACCAATTCTTCCTCCAAATCGGCCGCGCGTCGGCGCAGGTCGCCCCGGTGGCGCGCACGCAGGCGCTCCTGTTCACGGACATGGCGGACACGTTCGCGGCCATCTCGGCTGACCCTCAGGCGCTCCAGGACACGATCGAGAAGGGCGCGCCGACGATGGACGTGTCGATCGACTCGTTCCAGGTGCAGCGCCCCTTCATGGTCGACTTCGCCGACCTCTCCGCGCGGCTGCGCCCGGCGGCCCAGGAGCTGCCGCGCTCGCTGCCCGCGGTCAACCGGGCGTTCGCGGTCGGCACCCCGGTGCTGCCGCGCACGGTCGAGCTGAACGAGAACCTCGAGAAGGCCTTCAACGAGGCGGAGGACCTGTTCGAGAACCCGAACACGCTGCTCGCGCTGAAGGACCTCACCACCGCGGTCACGGTCACACGCCCGGCCATCCAGTACATCGCGCCCTACCAGACGGTCTGCAACTACCTGAACTACTTCATCCACCCGCTGGGCGAGATGCAGTCCGTGGTCCAGACCGGACCGACGGGCGGCGGCACGCTCTTGAACCAGAACGTGAAGATCCCGAACTCGCACCAGCAGAACAACTACGGAAGCTCCACCGGCTCGCGGCCCTGGGACATCCTGCCCGACCAGAAGCCGCAGGGGGCGAAGGACCACCAGGGCAACCCGATGTTCCGCCTCTACGCCCCGGCCTACAACCCGGCCATCGACGCGCAGGGCAACGCCGACTGCCAGCTCGGGCAGACCGGCTACCCGAACGGCGCGCTCGGCCCGGGCCGCTACCGCCCCGGCCAGCTCAGGGACGGCTCCGAGGAGCACGGCCTGCCGATCCCGGACGAGGTCGGCACCGGGACCAACGGCGCGATCACCGAGAACAACCTGCCCGGGCTGTCCGGCGGCACGTACAAGTCGCGTGAGCTCGGCATCGACAACCTGGCGGACGTGCCATGAGCAAGCGCTCGAACGGCATGAGCCCCTTCCGCGCAGGCGTCCTGGCGCTGGTCCTCGTCGGGCTGTTCACCTACTTCGGCTTCACGAAGGCGAATCCGTTCGCGAACCCGTACGAGTTCAAGGCCGTCTTCAACGACGTGAACAACCTGAAGCCCAAGTCGCCGGTCCGGATCGCCGGCGTGGAGGTGGGCAAGGTCAAGAAGGTCGAGCCCGTGACCGAGGGCAAGGGCGCGGCGCAGGTGACGATGGAGCTCGACGACAAGGGCCTCCCGATCAAGGAGGACGCGGAGCTGAAGATCCGGCCGCGCATCTTCCTCGAGGGCAACTTCTTCGTGGACCTGAAGCCCGGGTCGCCGTCGGCCGACGAGCTCGACGACGGCGGGACCATCCCCGTGACCCAGACGGCCGCGCCGGTCCAGTGGGGCGACCTGCTCACGGCGCTCCAGAGCGACACGCGCTCGGACCTCCAGATTTTCCTGCGCGAATACTCGAAGGGACTCGAGAAGGGCGGGGCCGAGGGCTTCAACCAGGCGATCAAGTACTGGGAGCCCGCCTACCGCTACTCGTCGCTCTCCAACGACGCCACGCTCGGCAAGGACCCAGACCACGACCTCCAGCGGGTGCTCAGGGGCCAGCAGAAGACCTTCGCCGCGATCGTCAAGGACGAGCGCGCGCTCAAGGACCTCGTGACCAACTTCAACGTGACCGCCGGGGCCTTCGCGCGCGAGGACGAGGCGCTGGCGGCCTCGATCCCGGCGCTGCGCGACACGCTGAAGGTCGGCCACCCGGCGCTCGAGTCGCTCGACACGGCACTGCCATCGCTGCGGGCGTTCGCGCGCGACGCGCTGCCGGGGGTCCGCTCCTCCGACGAGACGCTCGCCGAGTCGCTGCCCTTCATCACCCAGGCGCGCCTGCTGATGTCCGAGCGCGAGCTGCGCGGAACCGCGCGCGTGCTGCGCCAGACGATCCCCGACGTCGTGGCCTTCAACCGCACGGCGGTCCCGTTCCTGCGCGAGAACCGCGCGCTGTCCGCCTGTACGAACAACGTGCTGGTCCCGTTCATGCACCTCAAGATCCCCAACCCCGAGTCGGGCAAGGAGGCCGAGAACAGCGACCAGGAGGTGCGCGCGCAGCTCCAGCGGGGCTTCCCGGGCCTGTCCGGCGAGAGCCGCCTCTCCGACGGCAACAACCAGTACTTCCACGCGGGCGCGACGCCGCCCGGCGACCGCGTGCGGCCGGGCCCGCCGCCCGACGGCGGCAGCATGCCGATGACGCACCGCCCGGACCTACCCTGTGAGGAGCAGGAGCTGCCGAACCTGCACGCGCCCGGCGGCCCGATCCCCGCGTTCCCGGTGCTCGACGAGAGCCCCGGGTCGGTCGTGAAGCCGCCGGCCCCGACGCCGCCGCTCAGCAGCTTCCTCGACTCCGCCCAGAAGTTCGTGAACGACACGCTGCCGCTGGTGGCGAAGGAGCGCGAGGCCTACGCGAGGCGCGAGGCGCGGCTCGCGAAGCAGGAGGGCGGCCGATGAGAACCGCCATCCGCAAGAACCTCGCGGACTTCCTCGCGATTATCGGCGTGGTCGTGCTGGGCCTCGGGATCGGCGCCTACATCCTCGCGAACCAGCGGCTGCGCTTCCCGCTGATCGAGGACAAGCCGTACACCGTGAAGGCCGAGCTGCCGGACGCGCAGGCCGTCACGCCGGGGCAGGGCCAAACCGTCGTCGTGGCCGGCGTCCGCGTGGGCGACATCGGCAAGGTGGAGCTCGAGGACGGCAAGGCGGTCGTGGACCTCCAGCTCGAGCCGAAGTACCGCGGCCTCCTGACGGACGAGGCCAGCGCGCTGCTGCGCGCCAAGACGGGCACCAAGGACATGTTCGTGGAGGTCGACCCGGGCGAGGGCGAGCCGCTCGAGGACGGCGGCCGGATAAGGGTCTCGAACACGCTGCCGGACGTGGACCCGGATGAGTTCCTCGCCGTGCTCGACTCCGACACCCGCAACTACCTGAAGCTGCTGATCTCCGGCGCCGGCAAGGGCCTCGACGGCCGCGGCACCGACCTTCGGGAGGTGCTCAAGCGCCTTGGGCCGCTGCACAGGGACCTCGCTCGCGTGAGCAGGGCGGTGGCCGAGCGCCGCCACAACATGCGCCGGCTCGTGAACCGCTACGGGCTGCTGATGGCGGAGCTCGGCAAGAAGGACAAGGACATCACCCGGCTCGTGCGCACGTCGAACGTCACGCTGGGCGCGTTCGCCGACGAGGACCAGAACATCTCCGCGCTGGTGTCGAAGCTGCCCGGCACGCTCGACCAGACCGCCACGACGCTCGGCAAGGTCGACACGCTCGCGAAGCAGATGGGGCCGACGTTCGAGTCGCTGCGCCCGCCGTTCCGCAAGCTCGACGAGGCGAACGCCGCGGTGCTGCCGTTCGTGAAGGAGGCGGCGCCGATCCTGGAGAAGAAGGTGCGCCCGTTCGCCCGCGCCGCGCAGCCGTTCCAGCGCAACCTCGGCGCGGCGTCGAAGGACCTCGCCGCGGCCGGGCCCGACCTCACCACCTCGTTCCGCGGGCTGAACCGGCTCTTCAACATCGGCGCGTACAACCCGGGCGGCACCGAGGGCATCAGCGAGAACTGCGAGACGAAGGGCATCTGCACGCGCGCGGAGCGGGCCCGCAACGAGAGCTACCTGTACTGGCTCGCCTGGGTCGGCCAGAACACCGTCTCGCTGTTCTCGACCGCGGACGCGCTCGGCCCGATCAGGCGCGCCTATCTGCTCAACCTGAACTGCGACATCTTCAAGTCCGAGGCCACGGAGGCCGGCATGGGGGACGCCGAGGCGGAAGGCCTCACGGCTCTGTTCGGCGGGATCGGGGCGTGCGCCAACCCATGATCAAGCAGACCCCCAGCATCGGCCGCATCATCGCGATGATCGCGTTCACGCTGTCGGTCTTCGCGATCCTGATCTTCCTCTGGCTCGCGTTCGGCGGCTCGGTGCCGCTCCAGCCGGAGGGCTATCGCTTCACGGTCCACATGCGCGAGGCCGCGACGCTCGCCGAGGAGGCGGACGTCCGCATGGCCGGCGTCAACGTGGGCAAGGTCAAGAGCAAGGAGCTCGACGTGGGCGGCGCGCGCACGATCGTCGAGGTGCAGATCGACGAGCCCTACGCGCCGATCCCGAAGGACACGCGCGCGATCCTCCGCGCCAAGACGCTGCTCGGGGAGACCTACCTCGAGCTCACCCCGGGCAACCGGGCGGCAGGCATGCTCGACGACGGCGGCGCGGCTGGCAGACGCGCAGGTGGAGCCCACGGTCGAGCTCGACGAGATCTTCACGGCCTTCGACCCGGACACTCGCCACGCGTTCCAGGACTGGGTCAAGGAGCTGTCCGGTGCGATCAAGGACGGCCGCGGGCAGGACCTGAACGACGCGTTCGGCAACTTCCGCGGCTTCGCTGTCGACGGCGCCAAGCTCATGACCGTGCTCGACGAGCAGAACGTGGCCGTGCACCAGCTGGTGCGCAACACGGGCCAGGTGTTCGGCGCGCTGAACGAGCGCGAGGGCGCGCTGCGCGAGTTGATCGTGAACTCGAAGAACACGTTCGAGGCCACCGCCTCGCGCGACAAGGCGCTTGCCGAGACCTTCGCGATCTTCCCCACCTTCCTCGACGAGAGCAAGGTCACCATGGCGCGCCTCGAGGACTTCTCGCGCTCCACGCACCCGCTCGTGAACGACCTCAAGGGTCCGGCGGACGACCTTGGGCCGACCGTGCGCGACCTCGGCGATCTCGCGCCCGACCTTGAGAACCTCTTCCGAGACCTCGGGCCGCTGATCCGCGAGAGCCGCACCGGCGTGCCCGCGCTGGAGCGCACGCTGCGCGAGGCCGAGCCGCTCGCCGATGCGCTGCACACCTTCTTCCCCGAGCTCAACCCGATCCTGTCCTACTTCAACTTCCACCAGCAGACGATTGCGGGCTTCATCACCAACGGCGGCGCCGACATCGCTTCCGACTACGGCACCGGCCAGCGCGGCCAGACGCAGATGGGCATCATCGAGGGGCGCTCCTTCGAGGCGTTCAACTACAACGATCCCCCGCCGGCGTGGGCCCGCGGCAACGCCTACCTCCAGCCGAACACGCTCGGCCGCGCGCTGGTGCTGGGCGGGATCGAGAGCTACAAGTGCCCGAAGGGCGAGCTGAAGTACGCGGAGGACGCGCTCGAGCCCGGCGAGTCGCACGAGGACAAGCTCGCCCCCTGCTTCGAGGCCACTCCCTCGCTCTACGACGGCCGCATCTTCCCCTACCCGCGCAGGGGCGTCGCGCCGCTGCGCCCGGCGCCGCGCGGCTTCGCCGGCTCGCCCGCCGCGAAGGACCCCGACCCGAGCGACTGAAAGGCGGGACAATCCCGCCATGCCGTTCCTGTTCGGCAGGGCATACAGCCGCATGGGGAAGCACTACTTCCTCCTGTACGTCGGCTTCGAGTTCGTCACGGGGTTCGTGGTCTGCCTCGCGACCGTGGGCCTGTTCGCGCTCTACACGGACCCCTCCAGCTCCGAGTTCTGGATCATCGCGGCGTTCGCCGAGGTCTGCGTGGCGCTCAGCACGGGCTTCATGCTGTGGGACGGCGCCAAGCGCGTCCGGCCGATCGTCGACTGGATGGAGGGCCGCGGCGACGCGTTAGCGGCGTGGCGTAGCGCCGTCGAGGTGCCGCGCGAGCTGACGCTGCGGGTCGGATGGCAGCCGTTCCTGCTGATCGGCCTGCCTATCTCGGTCTTCGCGACGCTGGTTGCGGATCGCGAGCCGTACGAGGCCTTCATCATCTTCGCCGGCGCCGCGGTCGCGGTGGCGTACGCCGCGGTGCTGCACTTCTTCTCATACGAGCAGTTCCTCCGCCCGGTCGTCGAGGACATCGTCAAGGAGCTCCCGCCCGACTTCACCGGCGCCCCGGTGGGCGTGCCGCTGCGCTGGAAGCTGCTCGGCGCGCTGCCGCTGATCAACGTGATCACGGGCGTGGTCGTGAGCGGACTGTCCACCGACGGCAGCGCGAATCTCGGCGACCTCGGGTTCGACGTGGTCGTGGCCGTTCTCGTGGCCTTCACGATCTCGCTCGAGCTGACGCTGCTCGTAACGCGCTCGGTGCTCCAGCCGGTTGACGCCCTGCTGAAGGCCACCGGAGCGGTCAAGCAGGGCGACCTCGACGCGCGCGTGCCCGTGACCTCGGGTGACGAGTTGGGCCGGCTGGCGGGGAGCTTCAACGAGATGATGCAGGGCCTCTCCGAGCGCGAGGCGCTGCGCGAGGCGTTCGGCGCCTACGTGGACCCGGACGTGGCACAGCGCGTGCTCGAGCAGGACGGCGAGCTGATCGAGGGCGAGGAGCGCGAGGTCACGGTGATGATCCTCGACGTCTGGGACTTCACCGCGTTCGCGCAGCGCTCGAGCGCGCGCGAGACGGTGACCTTCCTGAACGAGCTCTTCGGCATCGTGGTGCCGTGCGTGACCGAGCACGGCGGCCACGCGAACAAGTTTCTCGGCGACGGCCTGCTCGCGGTCTTCGGCGCGCCGGATCGGCTGCCGGACCACGCCGATCGCGCGCTCGCGGCGGCCGGCGACGTCGCCGGCCGGCTCACGCGCCGCTTCGGCAGCGAGATGCGCTTCGGAATCGGCATCAACTCCGGGCCCGTGGTGGTGGGCTCCGTGGGCGGTGGCGGGCGGCTCGAATTCGCCGTCATCGGCGACCCGGTCAACGTGGCCGCGCGCGTGGAGAACCTCACCAGGGAGACGGGGGATGCGGTGCTCCTGACAGAGGCCAGCCGCTGTTTGCTCGGCGACGGGACCGAAAATCTCGAGCCGAGGGGCAGCTTTGCACTGAAAGGCGTGGCGGAGCCTGTGCCGATTTACGCCCCGGCGTTACATCTGGACGGAAGTTTGATTCGGTCTTCAAAGACCGCTCAAGCCGAGGCCTGACGCTGCCGAAGTAAATACCGTGGCCCCCTTCCACCCGCTTCAGTACGAGGCGCGAGCATTTGCAGCCCGCGCGCTGGCGGCCCTTGCCGTCTTCTGCACGATCGCCGTCGTGCTCCTGGCTGGGAGCACCGGGAGCTCGATCGCCAGCGCCGCGGCCAAGGACGACAACGGCGCTTCGAACGGCAACGGGGAGCAGGCAGCGGATTCACGCGCCGCGCCCAACGGCAACGGCAACGGCTGGGGCCAGGGTGGCGCCGGCAAGACGGATCCGCCCGACCCGCAGCAGCCCGCGGAGCCGCCGCCCAGCAGCGAGCCGGTCCCTGCGCCTGAGCCCGACCCCGCGCCGAGCGGGAACACCGGCGGGAGCGGGAACGGCAAGGACACGGGCAACGAGACGCCCCACCAGACCGGCGCCGGCGGCAAGGGCAACACGGCCGACCCGGACCCGCAGGGCGACACTTCCACGCCGGCTCCCGCAACTCCCGTAACGCCGGCCTCCACGCCGCCCGTCACGCAGATCGGCAGCGAGACGGGCCCGGGCGACGGCAACCGCACGCGTAACCGGCTGCGGCTCGAGCGCGGCAACGCGAGCGCCGTCGCGGTGCCCGACCCGGGACAGGTGGCCGGAGTGGGCGGCACCGAGGCTCAGTTCCAGCCGGCTCCGGCCGCTGGCGCCGGCGCCTTCGAGCGGGTCGGCCGCGCACGCAACGGCGGCGACGGCAGCGCCAACCCGAACGACCGGCGCGCGCGCCCGAACGAGGCCAGGGCCACCAAGCAGGGCCCGCCGATCATCCGCGAGATCCCGCAGTTCGTGGACCAGGTGCCCCCGGCGCTGAAGTTCGCGCTCGCGGTCACCGGCGTCCTCTCGATCCTCCTCGCGTGCGCCGGCCTGGTGACCACGCTGCGCAACCGCTCGCTGGCGCGCCAGCGTCGTGACCTGCTCCAGGAGGTCGGCCTGCTCCAGAGCGCGCTGCTCCCGCCGGTCCCCGACCACGTCGGCGGCCTGCGCACCTCGGTCGCCTATCGCCCGGCCGACGGGCCCGGAGCGGGCGGAGACTTCTATGACGTGCTGCCCCTCCCGGGCGGGCGCGTCGGCTTCATCCTCGGCGACGTGTCCGGCCACGGCCGCGGCGCGCTCGCCCGCACCGCCTTCATGCGCTACACGCTGCGCGCCTACCTCGAGGCAGGCCTCGAGCCGCGCGTGGCCCTGCAGGTCGCCGGCCGGGTGATCGACGAGAACCTGGGCGGAGACTTCGCCACCGTGCTCCTGGCCGTGCACGATCCGGAGACGGGCTCGCTCACGTACGCGACCGCCGGGCACCCGGCGCCGCTCGTGGTCGGCCCGCAGCCGCACGATCCGGTCACGGCCGGCTCGTCCCCGCCGATCGGCGTGGGCGTGCGCACCGGGCTGCGCCAGACGACGGTTCCGCTGGTGCCCGGCTCGGTCGCCGCGATGTTCACCGACGGGCTGCTCGAGGCCCGCACCGAGGGCGGTCTGCTCGGTCGCGACCGGCTCGAGGAGCTGCTCGAGGAGCTCGGCGACGACGCCACGGCGCGCGGGCTCGTCGAGTCCGTGAACAAGGTCGCGCGAGTGATGTCGGACGACATCGCCGCGGTGGTGATCCAGCCCACCAACGCAGCCACCGCCGGCCTCTTCCGCACCGAGCAGCTCGAGCTCACGGCTCGCGAGCTCGACAGCCGGATCGCCGAGCGCTTCCTCGAGGCCTGCGGCGTGTCCGACCAGGAGGTCCAGAACGCCATCTACGACGCGCGCATGATCGCCGACCGCTTCGGCGGCGTGATCCTCCACGTCGTGTTCGGCAACCGCCTCCGGGTCGAGGTGCTCCCGCGCAACGTGGAGAGCATCGAGGCCGCCTCGCGCCGCGCGGCCGCCGCTCGCTAGAGCATCTCTACCACGGCGTCCGGGCGATCCTCCGGGACGAAGTGCGCCGCGTCGTCGAGCTCCACGACCCGCGCCTGCGGGAACAGCTCGCGCCACTGGTCCAGGAATACCGGCTGGAAGACCGGGTCGCGCATTCCCCAGATCAGAGTGACCGGTAGGTCGAGCCCCATCAGGCGCTCGTGGATCGTGCCCATCAGCTCGGCGCTGCGGTCGCGCTCGGTCAGGGGGATGTCGCGCTGGAAGGCGAGCATGCCGATGCGCGACCAGTAGTTCGGGAAGGGCGCCCGGTAGGCGTCCATCATCACCGGGTCGGTCTCGCGGTTCGCCATGCCGCCGGGGATCGACTCCACGAACAGGTTGCCCCCGAGCGCGAGGATCTCGCCGAGGCCCTCGGTGCGGAACTCGCGCACGAAGGGCGGCACGAAGCTCGGCAGCTCCCACGCCCAGGTGTTCATCAGGACGAGGCCGCGCAGCCGGTCCCTGCGCTCGAGCATCGCGCCCAGGCCGATCGGGCCGCCCCAGTCGTGGGCCACGAGCGTGACCTCGTTGAGGTCGAGCTCGTCGATCAGCGCCAGTGCGTTGTCGATGTGCGCCTGGAGCGTGTAGCGGGCCAGGAGCGGCGGCTTGTCCGAGCGCCCGAAACCCATGTGGTCGAACGCCACGCAACGGCGACCCTGGGCCGACAGCTCGGCGACCGCGCGGCGCCAGAGGTAGCTCCAGGTCGGGTTGCCGTGCACGAACAGAAGCGCCGGCGCGTCGCGGGGTCCCTCGTCGACGTAATGCAGGCGCACGTCGCCGGCGCTCGCGTAACGGGCCTCGAACGGAAACGTGCCATCAAAGTCCCCATCCAGTGCAGCGGCCACCATTCGGGGGCTTATAGCTGATCCAGTAGCCTGACCGCCGCGTGAGCACCGAGACGAAGCAGACCACCGCCCTGCACGGCGGTCGCCTGGTGGCGAAGCGCCTGAAGGCGCACGGCGTCTCGAAGCTGTTCACCCTCTCTGGCGGGCACCTGTTCTCGATCTACGACGGCTGCCGCGAGGAGGGCATCGACATCGTCGACGTCCGCCACGAGCAGTCGGCGGCGTTCGCCGCCGAGGGCTGGGCGAAGGCCACGCGGGAGCCAGGCGTGTGCGCGCTCACTGCGGGTCCCGGCGTGACCAACGGCATGAGCGGGATGGCGTCCGCGCTGATGAACGGCTCGCCGATGCTGGCGCTCGGCGGGCGCGCGCCGGCCGGGCGCTGGGGGATGGGCTCGCTCCAGGAGATCGACCACATCCCGTTCGTCGCGCCGCTCACCAAGCTCGCGCGGACGGCCGAGGCCACGGCGGAGATTCCCGCGCTCGTGGACGAGGCACTGCACGCGGCGCTCGAGCCGCCGAGCGGCCCCACGTTCATCGACTTCCCCATGGACCAGGTGTTCATGGAGGCGTCGGTCGATGCCGACGCCCCGGGCTCGCTGCCCGACCCCACGACTCTGCCCGCCGCCGACGGCGACGCGCTCGACCGGGCCGCCGAGCTGCTGCGCGGCGCCGAGCGGCCGGTGGTGATGGCCGGCACCGGGCTCTACTGGGCGCACGGCGAGGACGCGCTGCGCGCGCTCTGCGAGGAGCTCCAGATCCCGGTGTTCCTCAACGGCCTGGCGCGCGGGTGCGTGCCGGCCGACCACCCGATGTTCTTCTCGCGCGCGCGCGGGACGGGCCTGAAGGGCGCCGACGTCGCGCTCGTTGTCGGCGTGCCGATGGACTTCCGGCTCGGCTTCGGCGGCTCGTTCGGGGACGAAACGCAGCTGATCGTGGTCGGCTCGGCGCCCTCGGACCGCGATCACCCTCGCGAGGTGGCGGCGGAGTTGTACGGCAGCGTGGCCGGCAGCCTCGACGCGCTCCGCTCCGCGGGTGGGCCCGACCGCTCGGCCTGGGTCGACGAGCTGCGCGCCGTGGAGAACGAGAAGCGTGCGGCCGAGCAGGAGGACCTGACGGACGACCGCTCCCCGCTGCACCCGATGAGGGTCTACGGCGAGCTCGCGCAGGTGCTCGATCGAAATGCGGTCGTGATCGGCGACGGCGGCGACTTCGTCTCGTTCGCGGGGCGCATGATCGAGACCTACGAGCCCGGCTGCTGGATGGACCCCGGGCCCTACGGCTGCCTGGGCGCAGGGCCGGGCGCCGCGCTCGCCGCCAAGATCGCGCACCCAGACCGCCAGGTCTGCCTGCTGCTCGGCGACGGCGCCTTCGGGTTCTCGGGACTCGAGTTCGACACCTTCGTCCGCCACGGCATCCCCGTGGTCGGCGTGATGGGCAACAACGGCATCTGGGCCCTCGAGAAGCACCCGATGGAGTTCCTCTACGGGTACTCGGTGGCCGCCGACCTGCAACCCGGCTTGCGCTACGACGAGGTGGTGCGCGCGCTGGGCGGCCACGGCGAGCTCGTCGAGCGGCCGGATCAGCTGCGGCCCGCGCTGGAGCGCGCCTTCTCGAGCGGCAAGCCGGCGCTCGTAAACGTGCTCACGGACCCGACGGTCGTGTATCCGCGCAAGGCGAATCTCGCCTAGCGCTATTCAGCGACCTCGGTTATAGTGACCCGGCTGGGTGGACATGCCGTGCGGCAAACCCGCGTGGAGTCCGCTTGGTACATAGGTTCGGGCGAAGCCGCATCGTATCGGCGCCTCCCGCCGTCCGAACCGCAAGGCCCTTTCATGGCACGTACCCCTGCCCGTCCTGATAGGGCCGTTTGGAGAATCGCCCGCATGATGCGGGCGGTTCTCTTTTAGGAGGCGTTCAGCGCGGCCCCGTGCAGGATGTCGGCCACGCTCACCTCGACCTCTCTGAGGCCGAGCGCGCGGATTGACTCGGTCAGGATCACCGCGCCTGCAACGATGGTCGGCGCACGGTCGGGATGCAGCCCCTTGACCTGCCGGCGCTCCTCGAGCGTCATCCCCGCCAGCATCGCGACCATCCGCTCGCATGAGGCGAGGCTCAGCCGGTACCCGTGGACCTGCTCGGCGCCGTCGATCGCGGCAAGCGAGGTCGCCGTGCCCGCGACGGCGATGCCCTGCTCCACGGAGACGTCCGGAACGGCCTCGCGCACCGCGGCCGCCATCTCGTCGAGATCGTCGAAGCGCTCCGTGAACCGCACCGAGCCCATCTGAGTCGAGACGTGGAACCCCGGATCATCGCCTGGCCGCCCGACCACGTACTCGGTCGATCCGCCTCCGATGTCGATCACCACGGACTCCTGCTCATCGTTGCGGTTGCTGGTCGCACCGAGGAACGTGAGGCGGGCCTCCTCGTCGCCTGAGATCGTGCGCGCCTCGATGCCGAAGCGCTGCTTGAGGTGGTCGCGAAACTCGGACCCGTTCTCGGCATCCCGCATGGCGCTCGTGGCCAGGGCCACCACGCGCTCCGCGCCGAGCCTGTCGATCACCTCGCGGTAGACAGCGATCGCCTCCGCCACCCGGTCCATCGCCTCCTGCGCCAGCCGGCCCGTTGAGTCGACGCCCTGCCCCAGGGCGGTGATGATCGTGCGCCGCTCGAGCTCCACCACCTGCCCGTCCTCCACCTCGGCCACCAGCAGCCGCGTGGTGTTCGTCCCGATGTCGATCACCGCGACGGGCACGGGCCTCAGTCGTCCAGCAGCTCCAGCACGCGCTCGACCGGGCGGCCGAGCACGGCGCGCTCGCCCCGGACCACCACTGGCCGCTGCATCAGCGCGGGATGCGCCGCCATGAGTGCGATCGCCTCGTCGTCATCCGGCTCGCGCTCCGCCAGGCCGAGCTCGGAGTAGACGGGCTCCCGGGCCCGAAACAGCTCACGCGCCGGCCGGCCGGTCTTGGCCACCAGCTCGCGGATCTCCGCCTCGCTGAGCGGCTCGACGTGGTAGTCCACGCGCTCGAAATCGACGCCCCGCTCCTCCAGCAGCAGCGCCAGCTTCTTGCAGGTCGTGCAGGTGCGCTTCTCATAAACGACCAGCTCAGCCATCGCGTTGACGCTAACGCAACGCTTCACTAACCTGATACGTCGCCGCGGGGTGGAGCAGTCAGGTAGCTCGTCGGGCTCATAACCCGAAGGTCGCGGGTTCGAATCCCGCCCCCGCTACTGCAAACCCGCCTCTCGCCAGGCGGGTTTTGCGCTTTATGGAAGGTGGCGGCCGCCTTCGCGTCCACCAATCGTCCACCAATCCGGCGGGAGCCCGTCAGCGGTGCTCTGGGTTCGGGTAGTCGAATCGGCAGCCCGCGTCCCACTCCGTCCGCTGGTTCCCGTGCGCGGGCACGCCACCCGCGTCCTTCAGGATCCGCGCTAGGTGCAGCAGGTTCCACGTCATGAACGTCGTGTTGCGGTTGGTGAAGTCGTTGTCGGGCCCACCCGAGCCGTCGTCGAGGTAGCTAGGGCCGGGCCCGGCCTCGCCGATCCACCCGGCGTCGGCCTGAGGCGGCACCGTGAAGCCGAGGTGCCCGAGCGAGTACAGGATCTCCATCGCGCAGTGCTTGATGCCGTCCTCGTTGCCGGTGATCAGGCAGCCGCCGACGCGGCCGTAGTAGGCGTACTGGCCGGCGTCGTTCAGCAGGTGGCTGTTGCCGTAGAGGCGCTCGATCACCCGTGCGCAGACTGACGACTTCTGCCCGAGCCAGATCGGCGACGTCAACACCAGAATGTCGGCGGCGATGACCTTGTCGAAGATCGCCGGCCACTCGTCGCGCTCCCAGCCATGCTCGGTCATGTCGGGCCAGACACCGGTCGCGATCTCGTGGTCGACCGCCCGGACGACCTCCGTCGCCACCCCGTTCCGCTCCATGATCGCGATCGAGCGGTCCGCGAGCCCCTGCGTGTGCGAACTCTCCGGCGAGCGCTTCAGCGTGCAGTTGATGTAGACCGCGCTCAGGTCACTGAAGTCCCACCGCGACCCCGCGGACAGCCGTTCCTGCATCTCGGTGAAAGTCGGCATGGCCCTCCTCTTCGGGGTTGGTTGTTCGTCCGTCCGGCGAACTTCGGGCGCGTTAGATCGACGCTTGACTTTGCCCAGCGCCCGCGGTCATGCTCGCAGCGTGGGCGCAGCCATCGCAATCGGCGCGGTGGTCGGCTTGGCGCTGGGCGTGGTGGTCAGCGTCACAACCAGCGTGCCGCTCGCGCCCGAGCTCGGTGCCGTGCTCGGTGGGCTGCTCGGCTGGCTGTCCCGGCGTCAGCCTGAAGGACGAGAATGACAGCTCGACCGAACCATGCGTCGGCCATACATGGCCTCAAGTGCGCGGACCTAGTCGACGCGATGGGGCGGCTGCATCGCCACCGCTGTCACATCCTCGATCTCGTCACTCCGACGCCGGGGCGGGTCCTATTCGGCCCAGCGGTGACCATCTCGTATTTCCCGAGCTGCTCGGCTTCGCTCGATCCCGAGCGCTACAACCTCGCCAACCTGTTCTACGAAGCGGTCGGCGACGAGCCAGCCGGCAAGGTGATCGTGCTTGCGTCGAACGGCTATACCGACACTTCGATGGGCGGGGGCACAAAGCTGCTGCGGCTCCATCAGAATGGGTGCGCCGGGGTGCTCACGGACGGCCGCCTGCGCGACTTCGACGAGCTTGCGCGCTACGACTTCGCGGCCTACTGCTCAGGTGAGGCGACTCGCTGGGGAGGGGATAGCTTGACGCCGTTTCAGGCAAATGTTCCAGTAGTCCTCCAGGGCGTCGGCGTGGTGCCCGGCCAGTACGTGTTCGCCGACTCCTCCGGTGCTGTTTTGATTCCTGGCGACCAGATCGACGAGGTGCTGGCCGAGGCACGCAAAATCGAGGCCACGGATGCCGCCTCTCGCGAACAGATCACCCGCGAGCAGCTTCACGTGAACGATCACCTCCGCTAGTGGGCCCCGCGCTTGTTCGACGTGTGGTGCTCCTTTCGCGCGATAGCAGTAGCGAAGTTCGCTCCTTCTTCAGCGCAACGGGCCCAGGGACCTTTGAGCCACGCCGCGGTGCCATTCGTGGTTCCATGCTGAGCGGACATGGGCTGATCTGAGAGCACCCCAAGTGAGCTGTCATGCGGCCACGGGCTTGAGGTGAGGCGGTTCGGGCGATCTCATAACCCGAAGGTCGCGGGTTCGAATCCCGCCCCCGCTACTCGAAAGCCCGCCTCTCGCCAGGCGGGCTTTCGGCTTCTCGGGAATCCAGATGGCTAGCTGGCCCGCCGGGCGCGCCTGAGCCCGCCCACGCCGACCGTCGCGGCCGACAACGTCAGCAGCAGCACCAGTCCCGCGCCGCCCGCGGCGCCGATCCCGGCCGAGGCCCAGTCGAATCCGGATGAGGCCTCTGCGGCAGTAGGCCGTTCGATCGAGCGGGGGGTCGCGGCGAGGCCCGTGGTCGAGGGCTGCCCGACCGACGCATACCCTGTCGACGGGTTGACCTGGACGGTTTCGCGGTGCGGCTGGGCGGGGGTCGCGTAGCCGGTTGACGGATTGACGTTGAGGTTCTCGGGGCTCGCGGCGGCTCCGGGGGCGAAAGCACTCGCGACGGCGGTCGCGATCGCGATGGCGGCGAGTCTGGTGTGCCTTGCAGTGAGGGCCATCTCCACTCCTTTGTCGTCCGGCTGGCCAATCACCTGGGACTTCGGGATCGCCCGCTATGTGTGACCCGGGGATAGGGTCGGTCACGGCAGGCCTTCAGCCGCGAAGTCCCCTGTGAGGGGCATTGGATGACCGTTACCGACGAGGAGCTCCTTGGTCATGAGGATGCAAGGTCGTTTGAGCTCTTCTACGACCGTTACTTCGAGCGGGTGCTGGCGTTCTTCTCGCGGCGCACCCTTGACCCTGAGCTGGCAGCGGACCTCACGGCCGAGACCTTCGCGGCGGTGCTCGTGGCCCGCCGGCGCTACCGCCGGCAGGCCGGGGCGGCGTCCTCGTGGCTGTTCGGGATTGCGTACCACAAGCTCGCCGACGCCCAACGGCAGGGCTACGCCGACGATCGAGCGCGCAGGCGGCTGGGGATCGAGCGGATCGAGCTCACCGACGACGACATCGCCCGCATCGACAGGTTGGGCGAGACCGACGGCGTGGCGCAGTTGGTGCAAGAGCTTCCCGCCGATCAGCGGGAGGCGATCACGGCGCGGGTCGTCCACGAGCGGGACTACGACGAGATCGCGCGGGAGCTGCAGACCTCTGAGACCGTCGTGCGCAAGCGCGTCAGCCGCGGTCTTGCCGCCGTGCGCCGCCGGATGGGAGGGCCGAGCTGATGGCCGGATTTGAGTTCGAAACGAGGCTCCGCCTGGCGTTGGGGGAGGCGGCGGAGCGAGAGGCCGAGCGCGGCCGGGCGGGTCGGGCCGTGGCCAGGAGCCGCTCGACGCTGGTGGTCACGCGGCGCTCATTCGTGCCCGCGGCGGCGGCGGTCCTGGGCACCCTGCTCGCGCTCGCGGTGGCGACGGTCTTCCTGACCCGTTCGGGCTCCCGAGAGGCCGTGCGCCCGCCCGAGGTCGTTGCCCGGTTCGCGCTGGGGGAATCGCTTGGCGGGACGGTGGGGGCGTACGGTTCGGTCTGGGTGGCCGATACGGGCCCAGACCGGCTGCTGCGCGTGGATCCAGATTCGCGCCGGGTGACCGTCCGTCTCCCAGTCGAAGGAGACGTGGCCATGGCCCCGGCGGGCGGGACGCTGTGGGCGCTGAACGAGGGGGCCCCCGCCCCTGCAACCGACTTCCGCGATCTGCTGCTGCGGATCGATCCTCGCTCCGACGAGGTAACGCGTCTGCGGTTGCGCACGCCCTCCGGAGCGGATCTCGGCGGGGTCGGCCTCGCCGCCGATCAGGACAGCGTTTGGATCCTGGGCACAACCGTGAGCTGGCACAACAACGACGCCCTGGGTCTGATGAGGCTCGACCCTCAGACTGGCCGCGCGACCGTCGCGTTCGCCCTGCCCGGGAAATGGGGTCGAGTGGGGATCGCGCTCAGGCGCGACGGGCTGTGGGCGATCACGGCCGATGATCGCCTGCTTCGGTACGACGCGCGCACCGGCGAGAAGCTCTCGGAGACCCGACTGGACCTGCCGGGGAGCGGCCGAGATGCCGAGCCGGCGCCCGGGCACCTGCAATTCGCCGGCGACACGCTGGTCACGAGCACGCCGGGTGGGCTGGCCGGAATCGATCCGTATGCGGGCCGGGTTGTCTGGCGTCGGGATCTGGGAGGGACCGTGAACGCGTGGACGGAGGCGGGTGGCCTGGTGTGGGCAACCGTCAGCCCGCGGGGACCCGATCGGCTCGTCGCGGTCGAGCCCCACGACGGACAGGTGGCCACCAGCGTGGGGCTCGATGTCTTTGGCGCCGACGGAATCGCCTCGGTCGGCGACGAGCTGTGGATTACAACGGCCGGCGGCGAGGCCGTCGTGCTGCAGCGTTAGCTAGCGCTCAGCGCCCCGTGCGCGTGGGCGCCAAATGGTGCCGCGCGTGTGCCACTGCACGTCTTCGAGGCGGTGTTGCGGTCGCTGCTGCCGAGAGCGATCCAGAGCCCCCGCTACTGGAAAGGCCCGCATTCGCGGGCCTTTCGTGGTGCCGCTATGCGGGCGCCGCCTTTTCCTTCGAGCATCTCGCGCAGGCGCTCAAGGAACACCACCTGTGCGGGGTTGATCCTGCGGTGCGCTTCGGCGAGGGCGAACCACTGGGCGCGGTCGACCTCGGGGAACTTGCGCATGACGCCCGAGCGAGGTGGCCACTCGAGCGTGAACATGTTGCTCAGCACGCCCGTAGGGTCGAGGTCGCCTTCCGCGGCCCAGGCGCTCACCAGCTTGCCGCCAGCCTGCCTGGTGCTGCCGAGGTCGCTGGGCGCGTCGGTCGGCGGAGGGACGCCAAGCTCCTCCTCAAACTCGCGCAGTGCGCAGGCAAGCGGGTCCTCACCGGCCTCGTACTCACCCTTCGGGATTGACCACGCGCCCAGATCCTTCTTCTCCCAGAAGGGTCCGCCGGGGTGCACCAGTAGCACCTCGGGCGCTCCGGCCCGCTCTCGATACAGCACGATGCCCGCGCTCTGTTTCGCCACTGCGTCGGAAGCTACCCGCCGGGTATCGGCCGGGCGCCTGTCCTCGGTCCTATGCCTTCTCGGCCTGCTCGGTACGCCGCAACGCGCCCGCAGCAGGTGTGTAGATGCTCTCGTGCCCGTCGTCCCAACGGATGCGATAGCGAGGGTTAGCCGTCCCTTGCATGACCTCCTCGACGACGCCCGTTCGGGACGGCCGGTCGGTCGACTCGGACTCGACCTGCACGCGGTCTCCGGACTTGAACTCCATGACCTCTCCTCCTGACTGGCCTCGCTGAACGTGATACCACGGCGGCGCACTCCGCCCGGCGTCGGACCCCTCGCGGTCGACCGTGATCAGGCTGCGCCGCGTCCCTCGGGCGTGAAGCTGCTCCACACCGTCGAGGCGAGCGCGCCCGGGTCGGGGCCGTCGTGCAGCTCGACGCGGACCACCCACTTCACCCACTCGAACCCGCGCCGGCCGGGCGCGACCAGCCGGACCGGCGCGCCGTGCTCGTGTGAGAGCGCCTCTCTCCCGACGCCGGTGGCGAGCAGCAGCTCGCGGGCGTCGCGCAGCTCGAAGCTCCAGCGGTAGCCGGTGTGGGAGATCACGCGCAGGTGGCTCGCGGCGGGCAGCGGGCCGGCCCGATCGAGCAGGCGTGCGAGGCGCACGCCGCTCCAGCGCTGCCGCGAGTAGAAGCCACCGGTGCAGTCGAGCGTCGCTACGAGCCCGTCGCCGGCCCGAAGCTCTGCGAGCGGCAGGCGCAGCGGACGGGCGACCAGGCCGCGCAGCTCTAGCCGGTAGGAGGCTTCGTCCAGTCGCCGGGGGCTGTCCGCTACCCAGGAGGTCGAGGGGAAGGCGTTTCCGTCGGACGAGCCGGCCTCGTAAGAGCCGGTGAAGCGCCGCCGCCCACCGCGCAGGCCAAACCAGGCCGACACCGGGCGCTGCAGCTCCCAGAAGAGATAGGACCCGGCGGCGACCGCACCCGCCCGCAGGAACTGCCGCCGCCCGGCGAGGTCCCGCCGCCGGAGCGGCTTTGCGCGCGCGATCGCGTGGACGGCGACGGCGATCGTGAGCACGACCCCGAGCGCGAAGTGCCAATTCAGCAGGTTGTAGCCGCCCGCCGAGAGCTGTGCGCCGCTCGACCATCCCACCCCCGACAGCAGCGTCGCCGCCACAACGGTGATCGCGGCGGCGCCCGCCGCGGTACGGCGGTCCCAGCGCGCCGGCTCCGCCAGCCGTCGCCACACCCGCCGCAGCTTCCAGCCCAAGACGGCCACGAGCGCGAAGCCCCCCGCGCCATGCACGGCGAAGATCCAGGCGTCACCCTGCTGACCGGCGAACAGGGTCATCACGCCGGTCGCGAACAGCAACCCGACGAGCAACGCCAAGCCCCAATCGGTGGACCGCGGCGTCACAGCACTCGAGAGCGTACCGAGCGGCCGTCTTGTGAGGGAGAAGCGTCCAGACGAGCTCTCGCTGGTGTTCCTGTCGACGACCCGCAGCGCTGTCGTTGCCGCCGGCTTGGGGTGAGGTCGTTCGGACTATCTGTTAACCGAAGGTCGCGGG
This sequence comes from uncultured Thermoleophilaceae bacterium, assembly GCA_963771715.1. Classification (GTDB taxonomy): domain Bacteria; phylum Actinomycetota; class Thermoleophilia; order Solirubrobacterales; family Thermoleophilaceae; genus JACVRW01. The sequence continues at coordinate 3,154 of CAVYUQ010000014.1, read as the reverse complement.
CTCACTACTGGAAAGCCCTGCGTTCGCAGGGCTTTCTGTCTTCTGGGGCGGACGTGTCGTACAGACCGGCGTCAGCGGCGAAACTCATCGGTCGGCACCACACCACCGGAGACCTCGGGATACTTGTCCGATGGCGGCAGTGCCGGATCGGGTGATTCGCCACGCCTCGGAGTTGGGGCGATGGGAGATGGTCCGTGCCGCGCCGGACCGGCGGCTGCGCCCGCACGTGCGCGGTTACTGGGGCTACGACGAGCGCACGATCGCGTTCAGCCGCCGGCGCGAGCTGGCGACCGTGGACGCCGTACTGATCGTGGGCTTCGGCGAGCCGATCGAAGTCGCGTTCCCGCGCCTCGGTGAGAGCGTGCGGGCGACGGCGTTCGTCAGCGGCCTGTCCGACTGCTACGCCGTGGTCGACTCGTTCGGCCACCAGCGCGGCGTGGAGGTCGACCTCACACCGCTCGGCGCCTTCATGCTCGTCGGAATTCCCATGCGCGACCTGGCGAACCGTGCAGTCGTCCTGGAAGATCTCCTCGGCGGGGCCGGCGCGCAACTGCCAGAGCGCCTGCACGACGCGCGCGGCTGGCCGGAGCGGTTCGAGCTGATCGACGCGCTTCTACTCGAGCGCTTCGCGGTCGCGCGCCCGGCTTCGCCGGATGCCAGCTGGGCCTGGAAGCGACTGCGGGAGACCGGCGGGCGCGTTGCGGTCAGCGAGCTGGCCACCGAGCTCGGCTGCAGCCGGCGGCACCTGACCACGCGTTTCGGCGAGGAGGTCGGCCTGCCGCCCAAGACGGTCGCGCGGCTTCTTCGGTTCGGCCGCGCGGCGCGGTTGCTTGGGTCCTCGCATTGGAGCGGCCGGGCCGACAGGCTACGCCTGGTCGAGGTGGCGCTCGCGTGCGGGTACTACGACCAGGCGCACCTCAACCGCGACTTTCGCGAGTTCGCCGGTGTCACGCCCACCGAGCTCCAGACGATGCTGCTGCCCGATCACGGGGGCATCGCCGAAGCCTGCTCCTGGCCCGAGACGGCTCCCAGTTCCCATCCGTCCAAGACCCGGGCACGGTATCCGCTTAGCGTGACCGCATACCCGACGGAAGGAGCTCACATGCCCGCCACAGCGACGCGACCCGCCACCTTCTATCCGCAACTGCTCTATCGCGATGCCGCGGCCGCGATGAGCTGGCTCGAGCAGACGCTCGGCTTCGAGCGCGGCGAGGATCACCGCGACGCCGACGGCAACGTCCAGCACGCGGAGCTCAGCTTGGACGGCGCAATCGTGATGCTGGGGAGCGCCGGTGTCGGCCGCGAGCCATTTCGCAGCCTGCGGGCGGGAGGGGGCCTCATCTACTGCGCGGTCGACGACGTGGACGGCCTCCACGCGCGCGCGCGAGAGAACGGCGCCGACATCGCACTCGGGTTGGTGGACACGGACTACGGCTCGCGCGACTTCACGGTCCGTGATCCGGAGGGCAACCTCTGGGCCTTCGGCACCTACCGGCCCGGGCGCTGAAGGGCCGCCCGGAGGCGCGCATGGCCGGTTAGGCCCCTGACCGCTTGTCGGCGTCGACCTCGCGGCGCTATGCATGCGCGAGGGCGGCTGACATAACCCGAAGGTCGCGGGTTCGAATCCCGCCCCCGCTACTGGAAAGGCCCGCTTGCGCGGGCCTTTCTGCTTGCAGGGCGTTACCGGCTCGTCAGGCGGCCCGGGTCGGCTCCCGGGTCCCAGACGCCGCTGGCCGCCGCGTCTCGTGCGTAGTCGCTGAAGTCGCGCGGCTCGCGGCCGAGCGCTTGCTGCACGCCGTCGGCGAGGTGACGCGTTGCGGCCGTCGAGGACCTCGCCGAACCCGTAGGTGAGCAGGGTCGACCATCACGCGGGCACGCCTTCCGCGGCCGCGGCCGCCGCGAACTCTTCGATCGAGATCGGGCAGTAGCGGATCTCCCGGCCGGTCGCCCGGGAGATCTCGTCGACCGCCTCGGCGAACGTAGGAGGCGGGGCCCGGTCAGCTCGTAGACCTCACCGATGTGCCGGTCGTCCGTGAGCGCCGCGACCGCGACGTCGGCGATCTCGTCGGCGTCCACGAACGGCTCGGGCACCTCGCCGGCCGGCAGAGCGACCTCGCCGCTCACGACGAGATCCCGCCAGAAGTCCTCGCTGAAGTTCTGCGCGAAGAATCATCGAAGCGCCGATCGTGGGTCGGCGCCTGACTCGCTGACGGCGTCCCTCGCCCCGCTCGGCCTCCGGCTCGCCGCGCCCGGCCAACAGCACCAGCCTACGGACGCCGCTCTGGACGGCCAGCTCGGCGAACGAGCCAACCGTCTCGGCCGCGCCGGGGACCGCGAGGTCGGGGGAGTCGTAGACGTAGGCCGACCGCACGCCCTCCAGCACGGGCGACCAGGTCGAACGGTTCTCCCAGTCGAACGGCGGACGGCCGGAGCGCGAGCCGACTCGCGTTGGCACGCCCTGAGCCAGCAGCCGCTCGGCAACCCGGCGGCCGATCTTCCCCGTGCCGCCGAGACCAGCGTCTCGTGGGTGTCTCTTGCGTTGGTCATTGTTTCCTCTCCTTCGGGATTTGGGTTTCAGGCGAGTCCGCCGACTGCGGCGAGCGGCGCAGCAGCACCGCCGGCGAGCGCCGCAGCCCGTCCTGCGGGCCGGTGGCGCGCCAGGAAGACAAGTGGCGCGAGCAGCAGCCGCTGGACGCGAACGCTCATGAGGGGAGCGTGGGCCTCCCGGTCGTACTTGCGCGCGAGCTCGGCGAGGTCGAGCAGGTTGCGGGGCATGCCGCGCGGGTTCATTCGCCCGGCTTGGGCCATTGCGACGACCTCGGTGAACATCTCCTCCATCGCCAGCGCGGGGCGCACCTCTACGCGCACGCGCGCGTCGTTCTCGCCCGCATTGGCGAAGGAGTGCGCGACGCCCCGGGTTGAACCTCGACCACGTCGCCGTGCCTGGCCTGGACCCGGCGCAGCCCCACACGGAAGCTCATGCGACCATCGACGACCTCGAAGCGCTCGGTCTGAATCGGGTGGACGTGCGGGATCGGCACCGCGCCCCCGGGGCGCAGCCCGAGCTCGAAAGCGAGCAGCTCGCCGCCGGTGCTGGCCGCGGTCTCTGTGAAGGTGAAGCGCTCACCCGTCACGGGGTTCTCGAGGGTCTGGC
>CAVYUQ010000013.1:0-11915 GCA_963771715.1 uncultured Thermoleophilaceae bacterium | reverse complement strand
GTTCGAGCAGGTGCTCCCCGAGGACCTCGTGGAGTACGGGCTGATCCCCGAGTTCATCGGCCGCCTGCCGGTGGCATCGGTGATCCACCAGCTCACGCGCGACGACCTCGTCACGATCCTCACCGAGCCGCGCAACGCGCTCGTCAAGCAGTTCCAGCGCTTCTTCCAGTTCGACGGGATCGAGCTGGTCTTCGCCGACGACTCGCTCCAGGCGATCGCCGACAAGGCGCTCGACCGCGAGACCGGCGCCCGCGGCCTGCGCTCGATCCTCGAGGAGACGCTCCTCGACGTGCAGTTCGAGCTGCCCTCACGCCGCGACGTGAAGAAGTGCGTCGTCACCAAGGAGACGATCGAGAAGGGCCTGAAGCCCACGCTCGTCACCGAAGCCGCGCCCGAGGAAGAGGACGAGACGGGCGAGCAGCACGCCGAGTCGGCATAGGCCGGCAGCAGACGGCGCAGCTTGCGAAAACCGCCGGGGCGGGGTTAGGGTGGCAGCAAGGAGCGCAGCTGCATGCTGTTCGGGGTCTAATGCGCTCGACAAGGAGGTTGGAGTGACCGTATCGGTACTTCGTCAGCGTGTCCGCCCGCTGGGGCTGCTCGCACTTGCATTCGGCGCGCTCGCGCTCGGGCCCGGAGCATCGGCCGCAAGCGCCGGCGCCGGCGGAGTGGTTGGAGCCGCCTATTCAGAGACGAACGGCGTTCCCAACAACGCCGTGATCGCGTATGACCGGCTTGCCAACGGGCAGCTGGTGCAGCGCGAGGTAGTGCCGACCGGCGGGATGGGCGGGCTCGCGCCCCAGCCCGGCTGCGAGCCTCCGGGCGGCTGCCCGATCCTCGACACGCAGGGCGAGGTGGTCGTCACCGACAACGGCAAGCTCGTGTTCGCCGTCAACGCGGGAGATAACACGATCAGCGCGTTCCGGGAGACCAACCAGGGCCTGGAGCTGGTCGACGTCCAGGGGTCCAACGGCGAGTTCCCGAACAGCCTGACGGTGCACAAGCACGTGCTGTATGTCCTGAACAGCAACGCCCACAACACCGGCGTAAACAGCATCGCCGGCTTCCGCTTCACGTCCAAGGGTGAGCTGACGCCCATCCCGAACTCCGTCAGGACGTTGTCCTCGCCCCAGTCGCCGCCCGGGTTGGCTCCGCGCCAGATCGGCTTCGACAGGACCGGCCGCGTACTGGCGGTGACCCTGCTGGTGAGTTTCGCTCCGCCGGCGCCACCCAACCCGAGCAGCATCGACACGTTCCTGCTGGACAAGAACGACACGCCGGGCCTGGCCATACCGAACGCTCCGTCCAGGCCGCTGCCGTTCGGCTTCGAGTTCGACCAGCACAACAACCTGGTCATGTCTCAGGTCACGGCCCCTCCGGAGCTCGGCCTGCCGGGGACCACGGCAACCTATGACCTCAACACTCGCACCGGAGTCCTCGAGGAGATCGAAACGGAGACCTCAGGGGGCGTGGCCCCCTGCTGGGTGGTCATCACCAACTCCGGCCGCCACACGTTTGTCGTGAACACGGGCGGTGGTCCGCCCGGGCCGCAGTTCGCCTCGACGATCGCGCGCTACAGCCTCTTCCCGAACGGATCCCTGACGTTCCTGGGGCTGACGCCCGAGAACGGGGAGGAGTTCGCGAGAACCGATGCGGCGCTGAGCCGTGACAGCAAGTACCTGTACGTGCTCAAGCCGGGGATCTTCGCCCCGAACAGCCAGATCGACGAGTACCGCGTAGAGAACAACGGCGATCTGACGCTCATCGGCAACACGCCGGCGAACGGGCCGAATGGCCAGAGTGGCTTGGCAGCTCGGTAGGCGCCGGGCGCCGAGATGACGGTTTGAGGGCCCCGCTCCGGCGGGGCCCTCGTCTTTCGCCTAGCCCGGGCGGTCGCCCGCCAGGAAGCGTCGGCGCGCCTTCTCGGCGTCGCCGAACATCCACCAGCGCCTGAGCAGGCCGTCCTCGATCTGGTGCAGGTGCGCGATTGCCGCCTCGAGATAGACGCCGCTGCCGGCGCCGCGCATCCGGTAGTCCGTCATGGCGAGCACGTAGTCGCCCTCCTCGAGAATCTCCGTTGGCTCGATCACGAGCTCGTCCCAGGACTCGACCCACGCATCCATGCCCTTCTCCAGCCCGGCGTGCCCGCGATATACCGGGGGCCCCGGTGTCATGGGCGCCCAGTGCCACTCGATCTCCGGGTGGCAGAGGTGCGTTGGGCGCGTCTCCCGCTGGTTCATCAGCCGGATGAGCTCGTCGACGAGGGCTCGGTTGCGCGTCACGCCGTAAGTATCGTGCGCAGCGGATGCCTGACGACCGCCTGAAGACGCTCGAGGAGCGCACGCGCTACGAGCCCGCCGATGTGGAAGGGCGCGTGTTCGCACGCTGGGAGGAGGCCGGGATCTTCCACCCGGAGCCCGAGGGAACGCCCGACGAGAACTTCTCGATCGCGGTCCCCCCGCCCAACGTCACGGGCAATCTCCACATGGGCCACGCGCTGAACGCGTCGATCCAGGACCTGAAGATCCGCGTGGCGCGGATGCGCGGGCAGCGGGCCAAGTGGATCTTCGGCAAGGACCACGCCGGCATCGCCACCCAGCGGGTCGTGGAGAAGCAGCTCGAGGCGGACGGGACCTCGCGCGAGGAGATCGGGCGCGAGGCCTTCGTCGAGCGCGTCTGGGAGTGGGTGCAGGAGTACGGCGACACCATCAGCCGCCAGTTCCGCGAGCTCGGCGCCTCGCTCGACTACCAGGACGAGCGCTTCACGATGGACCCCGACTACGTGCGCGCGGTGACTCGCGTGTTCGTCCACCTGTACGAGAAGGGGCTGATCTACCGGGGCAACTACATGGTCAACTGGGATCCCGGGCTGCACACCGCGATCTCGGACCTGGAGGTGGAGCAGCGCACCGTCGAGGACACGCTCTACGAGATCGACTACCCGCTCGAGTCCGGGTCCGGCTCGCTGGCGATCGCCACCGTCCGCCCGGAGACGATGCTCGCCGACACCGCAATCGCGGTGCACCCCGCCGACGAGCGCTACTCCCGGCTGGTCGGCGAGAGCGCGATCCTGCCGCTGGTCGGCCGCCGCCTGCCGATCATCGCCGACGAGTACGTGGACCCGGAGTTCGGGACCGGCGCGCTCAAGATCACCCCCGGCCACGACCAGAACGACTTCGAGATCGGGCGCAGGCACCGGCTCGAGGAGATCTCCGTGATCGGCGAGGACGGCAGGATCAACGACGCCGCGCCCGAGCGCTTCCGCGGCATGGAGGTGGACGAGGCGGCCGAGGCGGTGGTGGCGGAGCTGCGCGAGCAGGACCTCATCGCGGGCACCCAGCAGCACGTGCACGACGTGCCGCATTCGCACCGGTCGGGGCGGCGCGTCGAGCCGCTGATCTCGCTCCAGTGGTTCTGCGACATGGACAAGCTCGCCGAGCCCGCGATCGACGTGGTCCGGGACGGCACGGTCAGGTTCCACCCGGAGAAGCCCTGGACCGGCGTCTACCTGAACTGGCTCGAGAACATCCGGCCCTGGTGCATCTCGCGCCAGCTCTGGTGGGGGCACCAGCTGCCGGTCTGGTACCGCGGCGACGAGACCTACGTGGGCGAGGAAGCGCCTTCCGGCGACGGCTGGGAGCGCGACCCGGACGTGCTCGACACCTGGTTCTCGTCGGGGCTCTGGCCGTTCGCGACGCTCGGCTGGCCGAAGGCCACGGAGGAGCTGCGCGCGTTCCACCCGACCGACGTCCTGTCGACGGCGCGGGACATCATCTTCCTCTGGGTCGCCCGCATGGTGATGTTCGGCAAGGAGCTCACCGAGCAGGTCCCGTTCACGGACGTGAACATCCACTCGGTGATCCAGGCGCCCGACGGGCGGCGCATGTCGAAGTCGCTCGGCACGGGCATCGACCCCTCCGACCTGATCCACGGCGGCCCGCGCCCGCCCGTGTACGAGGAGGGCGGCGAGTTCCCGGCCTACGGGGCCGACGCGCTGCGCTTCGGCCTGCTCGCGATGTCGTCCTCGCAGGACGTGCGCTTCACCGAGGAGCGGGTGAAGCAGGGCCGCGACCTGGCGAACAAGCTCTGGAACGCGGCGCGGCTGATCCTGCTGCGCGTGGCCGACGTCGAGCCGGGCGCGGGCGCGGGAGGCGCGGTGGAGGACCGCTGGATCGTCTCGCGCCTGGAGCGCCTGACGGAGCGGGTGACCGAGCTCTACGACGACTTCCGCTTCTCGTTCGCCGCGCTCGAGCTGTACGGCGGCTTCTGGTCGGAGCTGGCCGACTGGTACCTCGAGCTGGCGAAGCCGCGCCTCTACGAGGAGGACAACGCCGAGGTGTCGGCCGTGCTCCTGTGGTCGCTGGAGCGCATCCTCCGGCTGCTGCACCCGGTGATGCCGTTCGTGACCGAGGAGATCTGGTCGCTGATGCCGGGTGAGGAGCGCGGGCTGCTCGCGGTGGCCGAGTTCCCCGTCGCCGACGCGTCGCGCTTCGACGAGGACGCTGAGCGCGAGGTCGAGCGCATGATCGAGGCCGTGACGGCGCTGCGCCGCTACCGCGACGAGGTGGGCGCGAAGCCGAGCGCGGCCGTGCGCGGGCATCTGGCCGCTGAGGGCTACGACGCCTGCGCGCCGCATGTCGCGCGGCTGGCGCGCTTCGAGTGGGTGGACGGGGCGGACGCGGACGGCGATGTGATCGCCACGGTTCCGATCCCGGGCGGGGGCGTCCAGGTGCTCCCCTCCGAGGCCTTCGACCCGGGTGAGGCGCGCGCCCGGATCGAGAAGAAGCGGGCCGACCTGACCAAGGAGATCCAGCGCGCCGAGCAGAAGCTGGCGAACGAGAACTTCGTGGCGAAGGCGCCGGCCGAGGTGGTGGACGAGGAGCGCCGCAAGCTCGACGAGTACCGGGACGCGCTGGCGAGGCTGGACGGGTGAACTTCCGCCAGGCCGAGGAGTACCTGCTCTCGCTCGAGCTGTTCGGCATGCGGTTCGGGCTCGACCGCATGCACCGGCTGATGACCGTGCTCGGGCTGCCGCAACGCCGCTTCGCGTCGATCCACGTCGTGGGGTCGAACGGCAAGTCGTCGACCGTGCGCTTCTGCGCCGCGATCCTCCAGCGGCACGGGCTGCGCAGCGGGAGCTACACCTCACCGCACCTGCGCTCCTTCCGCGAGCGGATCGAGGTGGGCGAGGAGCCGGTCTCGGAGGCGGACTTCGCGGCGGCGGTCACGCGCGCCGCTCAGGCGGCCGAGCTCGTGAACCGCACGGCCGAGGCCGACGACCACGTGACGCAGTTCGAGGCGCTCACCGCCGCGGCGTACCACGAGCTGGCGCGGCGCGGGGTGGAGGTTGCGGTGATCGAGGCCGGCCTCGGCGGCCGCTTCGACGCGACCAACGTCATCCCGTCGAAGGTGCAGGTGCTCACCTCGGTGAGCCTCGAGCACACGCGCTGGCTCGGCCCGGCGCTCACGGACATCGCGCGCGAGAAGCTGGCGGTTGTGGGCGACCACGGGACGCTTGTGCTGGGGGAGCTGCCGGCCGAGGTCCTCGCCATCGCTCAGGAGACCGCGGCTGCCCGCCATGCCCGCCTCGTCACCGCTCCGCCGTTCGACATGCCCCTGAGGGCGGCCGGCGGCTTCCAGCACGTGAACTTCGGGCTGGCGCTGGCGGCGGCGGAGGCCTTCCTCGAGCGGCCGCTGGAGGGAGGGGCATTGAAGGAGGCGGCCGCGGCGACGGTTGTGCCCGGTCGGCTCGAGCCGGTTGGGGAGCGGCCCCTGGTGCTGTTCGACGGGGCGCACAACCCGTCGGGCGCGCTTGCGCTCGCGGCCTCACTGCCGGGCGTGCTCGGCGAGCGCCGGCCGCGCGTGGCCGTGATCGGCGTGCTCGAGGACAAGGACGCGGCCGGGATGCTCGAGACGCTGCTGCCTCAGTTCGACCGCGTCGTGTTCACGCGCCCGGCCAACCCGCGCTCCCTGTCACCCGCGACGCTGGCGACGCTCGCGGAGAAGCTGGGCGGCCCCCCGGCCGAGACGGTGGCCGGCGCGCGCGCCGCGGTCGAGCGCGCACGCGAGCTCGCCGGCCGGGATGGCGCCGTGGTCGCGACCGGCTCGATCTACCTGATCGCGGACCTGGTGCGCGAGGAAGCCGACGCCCGGGCGTCCACCCTGTAGTGCGCAGGATCTCGGCAGTCCTGTTCGATCTCGACGGCGTGCTGGTGGAGTCGAAGGAGGCCACGGAGCGCGTGTGGCTGGAGTGGGCGCTGGCGAACGGCGTCGATGAGGGTGAGCTTCGGTCGGCGATGCACGGGGTGCGTTCGGTGGAGGTGGTGCGGGCGGTGCGGCCGGAGCTCGACGCGGTGGTTGAGGCGGAGGCGATCGAGCGGCGGCAGGCGGAGGATCTGCGCGGCCTGCGGGCGATCCCCGGCGCTGTTGAGGCGCTTCGGGCATTGAGGGAGGACCGGGTTGCGGTGGTGACCTCGGCTACGCGACCGCTGGCGGCGGCGCGGCTGGGCGCGGTCGGCATCGAGCTTCCGTCGGTGGTGGTCTACGCCGGCGACGTGGCGCGCGGCAAGCCCGACCCGGAGGGCTACCTCACCGCGGCGCGCCGGCTGGGCGTGGAGCCCGGCGAGGCGCTGGTCGTGGAGGACGCGCCGCCGGGCATCGAGGCGGGGCGGGCGGCGGGGGCGGCGACGGTGGGGGTGGCGAGCACGCACGAGGCGGCGGACTTGTCCGCCGCCGACGTGGTGATCGAGACGCTGGAGTCGCTACCGGCCGTGCTGGCGCGGGACTTCGACGCCGCGGCGGTGCTCCGGGCGAACGACGGGCATTGAAGGGGGGTCCTCGGTCAGTTGACCGCGTAATACGCGGTTAAGTCGACACGGACCCCCGTGGACCACCTCCTTCACCGCTGCCGTAAACGTTGGCGTAACACCCAACGTGCCAGGATTCACAAACATGGACGGCGACGGACCTCGCTTCGGCGCGATGATCGGCCTGGTCGCCGTGGTGGTCGCCACGGTGATTCTGGTGTTCTTCGGCATCGGGTACGCGCTCGGGCGGCTCTTCCTGTAGATGGCGCCACTACACTCGCGCGTTCTAATGGGCCCCATTGGCTTGTTCGGCATCGAAAACAGCGGGCTGGCCCTGGCCGTCAACCTGCTCCTGCTGTTTCTCGTCGTGATCTGGCTCGCGCTCGTCTACTGGACCTGGAGCGACGCTCGCCGGCGGATCGCCGACCCGATGCTGGTGGCGTGCGCCACCGCCGCGTCGCTGTTCCCGTTCATCGGGACCGTCGTGTACCTGATCGTCCGCCCGCCCGAGTACCTCGAGGACGTGCGCGAGCGCGAGCTCGAGATGGCCGCCGCGCAGGCGCGGCTGGCTCAGCTGGAGCACCACCACTGCCAGTACTGCGGCTTCGAGGTCGAGAAGGCGTTCCTGCGCTGCCCGAGCTGCCTGCGCCGCCTGAAGGAGCCGTGCACCGTCTGCGGGAAGCCGCTCGACCCGCGCTGGAAGATCTGCCCCTACTGCGAGGCCGAGGTCGGGCAGCCGGCGGAGGGCCGCCGGGCGCGCCCGCGGCGCGCCACGGCCGGCAGCGGCACGCCGCCGCGCCCGTCCGCGGAGAGGCCGGCTCGCGCGAGCCGCGAGCGCCCGCAGTCGGCCGGCTGATGGACCGCACGCTCATCCTCGTCAAGCCCGACGCGTTCGAGAAGGGCCTCACGGGCGAGATCGTGGCCCGCTTCGAGCGCAAGGGCCTGCGGATCGTCGCCATGAAGCACATGACCGTCGAGCGGGAGCTCGCCGAGGAGCACTACGCCGAGCACAGCGAGCGGCCCTTCTTCGGCGAGCTGGTGGACTTCATCACCGGCGGTCCGCTCGTGGCGCTGGTGCTCGAGGGCCACGAGGCCGTCAAGGCCGCGCGTCAGGTGATCGGCGCGACCAACCCGATCGAAGCGGCCCCCGGCTCGATACGCGGCGACTACGGCCTCGAGGTCCAGACGAACCTCGTTCACGGCTCGGACTCGCCGGAGTCCGCGCAGCGCGAGACGGGGCTTTTCTTCCCTGAGCTCGGCTGATCGCCTGATCCTCGCCTCCAGCTCGCCGCGCAGGCGGGCGATCCTGGAGCAGCTCGGCGTGGCCTTCGAGGTCGAGGCGCCGGACGTCGAGGAGCTCACCGAGGGCGAGCCGCGCCAGCTCGTGGTCCGGAACGCCCTCCTGAAGCTGCGCGCGGTGCCCGGGGAGCGCGTCCTGGCGGTGGACAGCATGGTCGTGTGGGACGGCCGCGCGCACGGCAAGCCGGCCGACGCCGCCGAGGCGAGGCGCTGGCTGCGCGAGCTCTCGGGCCGCTGGCACGAGGTGATGGGCGGCATCGCGCTGCGCGAGCATGGGGAGGAGCGCACCGAGCTGGCCGTGACCCGAGTGCGCTTCCGAGAGCTCTCCGACGCCGACATCGAGCGGTACCTCGCGAGCGGCGAGTGGCGCGACCGCGCGGGCGGCTACGCCATACAGGAGCTGGGGGCGATGCTGGTCGAGGGCATCGAGGGCGACTGGTTCAACGTCGTGGGACTTTCGGTCCCGGCGCTGCTGCGGCTTGCGCCGAACCTGTTGCACGATTGATTGGCAGGCCGGACCGTCGTCTAGACTCCGGGCGCGTCCCATGGGCTTTTTCTCCTATCTCACCGGGATGGGCGGCCGGGACATGGCCGTCGACCTCGGAACCGCCAACACGCTCGTATACGTGCGCGGTCGCGGCATCGTGCTCTCGGAGCCGTCCGTCGTCGCGATCGACTCGCGCACGGGCGAGGTGCACGCGGTCGGCATCGAGGCCAAGCGCATGCTCGGCCGGACGCCTGGGACGATCCAGGCGATCCGCCCGCTGAAGGACGGCGTGATCGCCGACTTCGACGTGACCGAGCAGATGCTCCGCCACTTCATCCAGAAGGTGCACCAGAACCGCTGGGCGCACCCGAGAGTCGTGGTGTGCGTGCCGTCGGGGGTGACCGGCGTGGAGAAGCGCGCGGTGGAGGAGGCCTGCCTCAGCGCCGGCGCGCGCCAGGCCTACCTCATCGAGGAGCCGATGGCCGCCGCGATCGGCGCCGGGCTGCCGGTGGGCGAGCCCACGGGCAACATGGTCGTCGACATCGGCGGCGGCACGAGCGAGGTGGCGGTGATCTCGCTCGGCGGCATCGTCGTGTCGCAGTCGATCCGCATCGGCGGCGACGAGCTCGACGAGGCGATCATCAACTACGTCAAGCGCGAGTACAAGCTGATGATCGGGCAGCAGACCTCCGAGGAGGTCAAGCTCGAGATCGGCTCCGCGTTCCCGCTCGCCGAGGAGGTGCAGGCCGAGATCCGCGGCCGCGACCTCGTCTCGGGGCTGCCGAAGACGATCGTCCTCACGAGCGAGGAGGTCCGGATGGCGCTCGAGGAGCCGCTCCAGGCGATCATCGACGCGGTCAAGGAGACGCTCGACCGCACCCCGCCGGAGCTGGCCTCGGACATCATGGACCGCGGCATCATGCTCGCGGGCGGCGGCGCCCTGCTCCAGGGCCTCGACGACCGCCTCCGAGACGAGACGCAGATGCCGGCGCACCTGGCCGAGTCGCCGCTCACGTGCGTGGCGGTCGGCTCCGGCCGCAGCCTCGAGGAGTTCGAGGCGATCCACCGCAGCAACAAGAATTCCCGATCGAGCCGACGGCGGTAACCCCGCCGCGCGGAGGGCGCTAGGCGTGTACGACAGGAATGTGGTCCGCAGACGGCGGGCGGCGCTCGCGGTCTTCGTGGCTTTGTCGATCGTGATTCTGACCGCCTACTTCGGCGAGTCCGGCGGCGGGTTCTTCCACACGCTCCAGCGCGGAGCGCAGGAGGCGTTCGCGCCGATCGAGACCGGGGCGAGCCGGGCGCTCAAGCCGGTGCGCGACCTGTTCGGCTGGGCCGGCGACACGTTCGAGGCCAAGAAGGACAACAAGGATCTGCGGCGCGAGGTCGACCGGCTGCGCGCCGCGCTCGCGGAGGCCCAGACCGCCCAGCGCGACGCCGCCCAGCTGAAGGGGCTCGTCGGGCTGCGCGAGGACGAGGGCTTCCCGCGCGGCACCGAGCCGATCGCGGCCCGCGTGATCGCCCGCTCGCCGAGCATCTGGTACTCGAGCATCAAGATCGACAAGGGCGAGAGCGACGGCGTGCGGGTGAACCAGCCGGTCATCGCCGCCGGCAGCGACCCCGAGAACGACGAGGTCGGCGGTCTCGTCGGCAAGGTCACGAACGTGACCGGCGGCACCGCGGAGGTCACACTGATCACGGACGCGTCGATAGGCGTGGGCGCCCAGGTGATGCCCTCCGGGGCCACGGGCGTCGTGCGCCCGTCCGTGGGCGACCCGCGCGACCTCCTGATGGAGTTCGTTGAGGGTGGCCGCGTGACGGAGAACACGACCGTCGCCACCTCGGGCTTCACGATCGCGCAGGGCGAGTCGCTCTTCCCGCGCGGCATCCCGATCGGGCGGGTTTCGAAGGCGGACCTCGAAGAGGTCGACATCTACCAGCGCGTGCACCTCGAGCCATACGCCGACCTCAGGTCGATCGACATCGTGCAGGTCCTTACCCGGCGCCCGCGCGGGGCCCAGACCGCCGGGGCGGTGTTCCCGTGATCCTGTCGCCGGGCGCGCTCCTCAGGGTCGGCGCCCTGCTCCTGCTCGCCGTGATGCTGCAGATCTCCGGGCTCAGCCAGCTCACCATCTTCGGCGGGCACATCGACCTCGTCGTGCTCGTCGTGGCCGCCGCCGCCTACTACGGCGGCTCGGTGGCCGGCTGCGCCACGGGCTTCGCCGCAGGCTTCCTGCTCGACCTCGCGAGCGGCGCCACCATGGGCGTCTCCTCACTGGTCCTCACCGCGGTGGGCTACGGCGTCGGGCGCTTCCGCGAGGTGCGCGACCCGAGCCACGGCCTCCTGCCGCTGGCGGTCGGCGCCGCCGCCACGGGCGGGTTCGTGGCGACGTTCGCCGCCGTGTCCTTCATGCTTGACGTCGGCGCCAGCGTGAGCCCGCTGGTGATCCGCGACGCGATCGTGACCACCCTCCTCAACGCGCTGCTCGCCCTGCCGGTGTTCACCGGCTCGCGGAAGCTGCTCCGCCCGGTGCTCAAGGTCGACCCGCTCGAGCTGCGCCGGCGCCGCCGTCCGCCGCGCGAGACCGGGCCGCTCGGGCTCAGGGGCCTGGAGGTCTAGGGCTCCGTGTACCTCGACAACGAGCGCCGCCCGACGCTCACCCCGCAGCTCGCGTTCCGCATCGCCGTCATCGGCGGCGTGGCGCTCGTGATGTTCGCGGTCATCTTCTTCCGGCTCTGGTACCTCCAGGTGCTGTCGGGCGACAACTACGTGGACGCCGCTCGCAACAACCGCGTGCGCGCGATCAAGGTGCAGGCGCCCCGCGGGGAGATCGTCGACAGGCACGGCCAGGAGCTCGTGGAGAACCGCAGCTCGCTCTCGATCAAGCTGACACCGGACAAGCTGCCGAACCGGCTCGCGGACCGCGAGGAGGTCTACAGGCGGCTGTCGAAGCTGCTCGGCCTGAAGCCGCGCAGGCTCGAGAAGCGAGTGGAGGGTGAGTTGGACGCCCTGCCGTTCGCGAAGCCGACGGTCAAGCAGGACGTGGACGGGCGCCTCGTGGCCTACCTGCTCGAGCGCCAGGAGGACTTCCCGGGGGTCGAGGCCGAGCGCGAGTCGCTCCGCGAGTACCCGCACGGTCAGGTCGGCGCCCACCTGTTCGGCCAGGTCGGCGAGGTGAGCCCCGAGGAGCTGAAGGACGAGCGCTTCAACGGCGTGTCGATGGGCGACCGCATCGGCAAGGCCGGGATCGAGTCCGAGTACGACCGCTTCCTCCGCGGCCGCAACGGCGCCGCGCGCGTGGAGGTGGACGCGCACGGCAACCTCA
>CAVYUQ010000012.1:0-93625 GCA_963771715.1 uncultured Thermoleophilaceae bacterium | reverse complement strand
GCGGAAGCGAGGCTCGCGGGCCACGCGCCACATCAGCTTGGCCTGGTGGCGACGGCCGTGTGCGAAGAGCGTCCTGTACGAGCGGAACGCCGGCTCCACTGGATCCACGTACCAGCGCACGCCGCGCAGCGGGTTCGGAGCGGCGGGGTCGACCCCGCGAGGGTCGACGTAGGGCAGGCCGCGCGCGAGCCGGCTCGTGACGCACCCCTTCGCCCTCCGCGGCGTCCGGTCTTGGCCGCGCACGGCTCGGAGGTCGGGCACTGGCCCGAGCCGCGGCGGTTGCGGCGTGCGCGGGACGGCCCCCGGATATACGTCCGGCGGCTCTTGTGCGGATGCGGACACGGGCGCGCCGGTCGAGCAGATCGACAGTACGGCGCACACCAGCACACCCGCCAACCACGAGTTGACACGGCAAATCGGCGGCACAGCTTTGTGTTCCGACTCCTATGAGTTCCCTGCCCGGGTTCCCCCCCAGACCGTCCGGTGATTCCCAGACGCGCCGCGAACTATGCATGCCGCGTCGGCGGGATCGCCTGCGGCCCGCAAATTGCGGTCGGCCTGCGCTCAGCCGCGGTAGTACCCGTGCCGCGTGCACCTCTTGGCGCGGGAACTATGCGTCCCGATATGAGACGGCTAGCCTGCGGCGCGCGGTGATCAACCTCTACAGCGACACTCAGACACGCCCGACGGAGGCGATGCGGCGGGCGATCGCCACCGCCGAGGTGGCCGACGAGCAGCGTGGCGCCGACCCGACGACCAACCTGCTGCAGGAGCGCGTGGCGGAGCTGCTCGGCCAGGAGGCGGCCCTGTTCCTGCCGAGCGGCACGATGTGCAACCAGATCTCGTTTCGGCTGCACGCGCGTCCGGGGGGCGACGAGCTGATCCTCGACCGCAGCGCGCACCCGATCATCGCCGAGGCCGGCGGCCCGGCGCAGAACGCGCAGCTGATGATCAACGCGATCGACGGCGACGGCGGCATCTTCACCGGCGAGCAGCTCGCCGCGGCGATCCGGCCGGAGAGCCGCTACCTGCCGCGCTCGCGGGTGGTCTCGGTCGAGCAGACGACCAACATGGGCGGCGGACGCGTGTGGCCGCTCGAGCGGGTGCGCGAGGTGCTCGACGTCGCGCGCGAGCGCGGCCTGCGCGCGCACATGGACGGCGCGCGGCTGATGAACGCGGTGGTGGCGTCGGGACCAGCGCCGCGGAGTTCGCCGGCGGCTTCGACACCGCGTGGCTCGACTTCACGAAGGGCTCGGCGCCCCGGTCGGCGCCGTGCTGGCGGGCTCGCAGCGAGCTGATGACGGAGGCGTGGCGCTGGAAGCAGCAGATGGGCGGCGCGTTCCGGCAGTCGGGCATCGTGGCCGCCGGCTGCCTGCACGCACTCGACCACCACGTCGAGCGCCTGGCCGAGGACCACGAGAACGCGCGCGTGCTGGCCGAGGGGCTGCGCGAGCTCGGACTGCGAGGTGATCGCGCCCGAGACCAACATCGTGATCTTCGACGCGCCCGACGGGTTCG
Source organism: uncultured Thermoleophilaceae bacterium (assembly GCA_963771715.1). Lineage (GTDB taxonomy): Bacteria > Actinomycetota > Thermoleophilia > Solirubrobacterales > Thermoleophilaceae > JACVRW01. The sequence continues at coordinate 92,107 of CAVYUQ010000012.1, read as the reverse complement.
TGGCAGATGGCCGAGCGCGGAGTCGAGCTGAGCGACACGCCCGACGGCCGCGTGCGAGCCGTGACGCACCTCGACGTGGACCGCGCCGCGATCGACTCCGCGCTCGAGGCCGCGAGGGCCCTGCTGCTACCCTGACGCGCCGTGGCGAAGGTCTGTTATTCGTGTGGAAAGGGCCCTGCGTTCGGGCATAGCCGCAGCCACTCCATGGTGGCCACCAAGCGGCGCTTCAACCCGAACCTCCAGAAGGTCCGCATCTCCGTCGGGGGCGCCCCCCGGCGCGAGTACGTCTGCACTCGCTGCCTGAAGGCCGCCAAGGTCCTCAAGGCCGTCTGACGGTCCGAGCCGCCGGGTGCTGTAAAAAGGGCAGCGTGCCCCCCGACGAGAGCCTCGACCGCTTCAAGCGTGTCGTGGCAGCAGCGCTCAACGAGCTCGAGAACCGCCGTCAGGAGGTCAACGACCTGAACGTCTTCCCGGTCGCCGACGGCGACACCGGGGACAACATGGCGCTGACCCTGCGCGCGGTGGTCGACGCGCTGAACGCGCTCGACGTCGACTCGATCGACGACGTGAGCCGCGACGAGATCGTGAGCGCGGTGGCCCGCGCGGCTCTGCTCGGCGCGCGCGGCAACAGCGGCGTGATCCTCTCCCAGATCGTGCGCGGCGCCGCCGAGGAGCTGGCCTCGCGTCAGGGCGAGCTCGTGGACCCGGTGCTGATGTCCGCAGCGCTCGCGCGGGCCGCCGACGCGGCGTACGCGTCCGTGCGCGACCCGGCCGAGGGAACGATGCTGTCCGCGGTGCGCGCGATGGCCAGCCGGGTGGCTCACGACCTTGCGCACATGGACACGCAGCGGCTCGGCCCCGAGGCCACCTCGGAGGAGCAGGACGAGCTGCTCGCCGAGGTGCTGGAGAACGCGCTCGAGGCCGGCAAGGAGGCGGTCGAGCGCGGGCCCGAGCAGCTCGCGGTGCTGCGCGAGTCGGGCGTCGTCGACGCGGGCGCGTACGGCCTCACCGTGATCATCGCGGGCTGCCTCGCCGCGCTGCGCGGCATGGCCGCGCCCACGCTCGAGCACCAGTACGCGCCCGCCGCGCTCCACCGTCCCGAGCACGAGTCCTCGAGCTTCCGCTACTGCACCAACTTCGCCGTCACGGGCGAGCGGCTCGACGCCGGGCACTTCACCCCGCTGCTCGAGCAGCTGGGCGACTCGGTGCTCGTGGTGGGCGACGACCGCACCCTGAGGGTGCACGTGCACACCGACGACCCCGACGGCGCGGTCGACCTGTTCGAGTCGGCCGGCGAGGTGTCGCGCTTCGACGTGGCCGACATGCACGAGCAGGTGGCCGAGCGCAGCGCGCGGCTGGCCGGCGAGGCGGCGGCGGGCGAGGTGGCGGCGTGCGCCGTCGTGGCGGTCGCGAGCGGCGAGGGCGTGAAGCGGCTGTTCGGCGAGCTCGGGGTGCTGGTCGTGGACGGCGGCTCCACGATGAACCCGTCCACCTACGAGCTGCTCGCCGGTATCCATGCCGCGCCGGGCGTCGAGGTCGTGGTGCTGCCGAACAGCCCGAACGTGATCCTCGCGGCCGAGCGCGCGGCGGAGCTCTCGGAGAAGCCCGCCAGCGTCGTGCCCACGACCGCCCCGCAGGAGGGCCTGGCCGCGCTGCTCGCGTTCGACCCCGCGCGCCCGTCTGCAGAGAACGCCCTCGCCGTGCGCAGCGCCGCCGACGCGCTGCGCATCGGCGGCGTGGCGCCCGCCGCCCGCGACGACGTCCAGGGGCGCTTCGCCGCGGGCGACGCCGTGGGCTACGCCGGCGGCGAGCTGGTGGCCTGGGGCGACCCGGCCGCGACGCTGGCTGCCACGCTCGACCAGCTCGTGGACGGCGCCGAGCTGCTCACCTGCATCGCCGGCGAGCGGCCGCCGCTCGGCCAGGACGACGTCGAGGCGCGCGTCCCGGAGGGCGTGGAGCTCGAGTACCACGAGGGCGGACAGCCCGCCTGGTGGTGGCTCCTCTGCGCGGAGTGACGCCCACGCGCTTCGCATCCACCGACGAGCTGACCGAGGCCGAGGCCGCCGCGGCCAGATCCACTCGTATCCGCGCCCGAGCCTGCTCGAGGAGCCGCTGGAGGGGCTCGATGCGCTGAACATCGCCACCTGGGGCGACCTCGTGGAGCACCTGCCGCACTCGCACCGCGACCGGCGCGAGCTGCGCCGGGTGGCGGAGCTCATGGTCGGCGAGGAGGCGACCGTGGCCGTGGCCGTTCGCAGCGTGTCCGTGAAGCCGATGCGCAACCGCCGCCAGAAGCGCGTCGAGGCGCGCGTCTTCGACGACAGCGGCCCGCTCGTGGCCGTCTGGTTCAACCAGCCGTGGCTCGCGCGCCAGCTAGGCGAGGGCGCTCAGATCCTCCTCCACGGCAAGCTCCGCCAGCGCAACCAGTTCTGGGTCACCGAGCATGAGCTGCTCGGCGCGGAGGCGCCGGTGCACACCGTCGGCCTCGTGCCGGTCCACCCGGCCACGCAGGGCGTGAGCCCGCAGCGCCTGCGGGAGCTCGCCTGGAAGGCGTACCCGCGCATGTTCGAGGCCGTCGACCCGCTGCCCGCGCGCCTGCGCGCCGACGAGTAGCTGCCCGACCGGCCCGCGGCGCTCGCCGCCGCGCACTTCCCGGATCGCGAGGAGGACGAGCGCGACGCCCGCCGCCGGCTCGCCTTCGAGGAGCTGTTCCTGCTCCAGCTCGCGGTGGCGGGCCGCCGGCGTGCGCGGCGCGAGGGCCGCCACGCCCGGCCGCTCGAGGCGCGCGGCGTGGTGGTGGACCGCTGGCGCTGGTCGCTCCCGTTCGAGCTCACCGGCGACCAGCAGCGGGCGATCGAGGAGGTCGACGCGGACCTGGTGGGCGAGCGCCCGATGCAGCGGCTGCTGATGGGGGAGGTCGGAAGCGGCAAGGCGCAGCCGTACGACGCCTTGGTGCTCACGCCGACCGGTTTTCGGCGAATGGAAGACATACAGATCGGCGACGAGGTGGTTAACCCGACAGGGGAGACCACACACGTCACTGGCGTGTACCCGCAGGGAATCAGAGACGTCTGGCGTGTCCGGTTCTCGGACGGTTCGAGCGTCGAATGTGATGAGGCTCATCTTTGGCAAGTCCGGACGAGCGCGGCGCGCCACCGCGGCGACGCGCCTAAGGTCAAGCCGCTGAGCGAGATTTCGCGCGACCTCTTTGGGGCTAACGGCGCGCCGAAATGGCATCTCGAGCTACCGAAGCCCCCCGAGCTCGACGATGGGGGCAGGAGACCCCTCGACCCCTACCTCCTCGGACTTCTCCTTGGGGACGGAAGTTTCGCGCAGCGAGGCCGCGTGCGTTTCACGACGGCGGATGCTGAACTGGTAGATGCGCTTCGGAGCACCTTGCCCGCGGGATGCCGCCTACGACAAGAGCAGCACCGGCCATACGACTGGAACATCGCCGGCGAGAAGTCGGTGATCGACGAGCGCGTGTTACAGGCGGTGAAGGCGGGCGACGAGTGTTCATTGGTGCACGGCTACGAAGCAGGCGCAAGCTGCGCCACGCTCAGCGCTCGGGCTGGATTGTCCGAACATGCTGTCCGCTCGAGGTTGCTATCCGCGGGAGTTGAGATGCGTACCTGCGTTCGCCCTCCGAGCCCTCTACACAGAGCGCTTTCGGAGCTCGGACTCATGGGGCAGCTCTCGAGGCACAAGGGGGTTCCCCGGACGTACCTGAACGCTCCGGTAGCGGTTCGCCACGCACTCCTTCAGGGGTTAATGGATACCGACGGAACGATCGGCAAGTCGGGCGTAGCCGTCACCTTCGATTCCTCCTCCGAGCAACTTGCGCGCGACGTCGCGTGGTTAGTCAGGTCGCTGGGCGGCAGAGCCAGTTGCAGGCTGCGGATGAAGACTCAAACCGCGCATTGGCAAACGCGGATCGCGCTGCCGGCGGAGTTTCCTCCATTCCGTCTGACGAGGAAGGCGGAGCGCGTACGTCCGAGGTCCAAATACGGAAACCCAGCCAAGGCCATCGTGAGCGTTCACCACGCCGGACAGAAGACGATGCAATGCATTTCAGTTGCACACCCAAACCAGCTTTACGTCACTGACGACTTCACGGTCACGCACAACACGGTCATAGCTCTGGCCGCGATGCTGCGCGCGGTCGAGAACGGCGCCCAGGCGGCGCTGATGGCGCCCACGGAGACGCTCGCCGAGCAGCACCACCGCACGCTCGACCGGCTGCTCGGCGGGCCGCTGCCGGTGGAGCTACTCACCGGCTCCACGAGCGCGGCCCGTCGCCGCGAGCTGCTCGACCGGCTCGCGAGCGGGCAGCTCCAGCTCGTCGTGGGCACGCACGCGCTGATCGAGGAGGCGGTGGAGTTCCGCGACCTCGCGGTGGTCGTCGTGGACGAGCAGCACCGCTTCGGCGTGCGCCAGCGCGCGGCGCTCGACGCCAAGGCGCCCGAGGACCTCGTGCCGCACGCGCTCCACATGACGGCCACGCCGATCCCGCGCACGCTCTCGCTCACCGCGTACGGGGACCTCGACGCCACCGTGCTGCGCGAGCTGCCGCGCGGGCCGCCAGCCGGTGGAGACCCACGTGGTCGACGGCGCCCGCGCGCGGGCGCGCGCGTACGAGCGCATCCGCGAGGAGATCGCGGCGGGCCGCCAGTGCTTCGTGGTCTGCCCGCTCGTCGAGGAGTCCGAGGCGCTCCAGGCGAAGGCGGCCACGGCGGAGTTCGAGCGCCTCCGCACGACCGAGTTCGCGGACCTGCGGGTGGAGCTGATCCACGGCCAGATGCCCTCCAAGCAGAAGGCGGCCGCGATGGAGGCGTTCGCGGCGGGCGAGGCCGACGTGCTGGTGGCCACCAGCGTGATCGAGGTCGGCATCGACGTGCCGAACGCCACGGTGATGCTGATCGAGGCGGCGGAGCGCTACGGCCTCTCGCAGCTGCACCAGCTGCGCGGGCGGGTGGGGCGCGGCGAGCACGCGTCGCTCTGCATCCTCTTCGGCGACCCCTCGCTGCCGCGCCTCGAGGCGATCGCCCGCGAGCGCGACGGCTTCAGGCTCGCCGAGGTGGACCTCGAGCTGCGCGGCGCGGGCGACGTGCTCGGCACGCGCCAGCACGGCCTGCCGGAGTTCAAGGTGGCGCGCCTGCCCGAGGACGTGGAGCTGCTCGTGCGCGCGCGCGACCGCGCCGACGCAGATCCTCATCGAGGACCCGCGTCTCGAGCAGCCCGAGCACGCGCTGCTGCGCGAGGCGGTCGTGACACGCTTCGGGTCCGAGCTCGACCCGATTCCGGCATGAGCGACATCCTGCACAACCTCGACCGCGGCTACACGCTGCTCTGGCGCGAGGGCCGCGCCGAGGACGCGTTCAGCGGCATCGACGACGACTTCGAGTGGGTGGTGCCGGACCACCCCGAGGGTGCGGTCCGGCATGGCTCGGCCGGGGTGTTGGAGTTCATCCGCGAGTGGGTCGAGCCGTGGGCCGAGCTCGACGTGGACTGGGAGCTCCACGAGGCCGGCCCGGACCGGGTGCTCGCGATCATCGACATGCGCGGCCGCGGCCGCGAGAGCGGCGTGACCGCCGAGATGCGCTTCGGCCAGCTCTGGACGTTCGACCGCGCGCGCCCGACGCGCATGGTCATGTACTACGACGTCGACGACGCGCGGCGCGCGGCGGGGCTCGCGTGATCGGGCAGCTCGACCTCATGTACGCGCTCGTGTGGCGCGAGCACGACCTCGAGGCGGCCCTCGCCGAGCTGCCCGACGACTTCGAGTGGGTCGTGCCCGGCCACCCGGACGGCGCCGTGCACCGCGGCCCCCACGCGGTCACGGAGTTCTTCCGCGACTGGATCGACCAGTGGGACGAGCCGGACTCCGACTGGAGCTCGAGGTGACCGGGCCGGACACCGTCCTCGCGCTCGCCACCACTCGCGGGCGCGGGCGGGCCAGCGGCGTCCCGGTCGAGCTGAGCTTCGCGCAGGTCTGGACGTTCCGGGACGGCGTCCCCGTCCGGATGGTGATCTACGCCGACCCCGACAAGGCCGGCGGGCGGCGGCGCCGCCGCCTGACCGTGAGGGTCGTCGCCGGCGAGTTCAAGGGCCGGCGGCTGCACGCGCCGCGCGGCGCCGGCACGCGGCCGACCGCCGACCGCGTGCGCGAGGCGCTCTTCTCCATGCTCGGCGACGTGTCGGGCGCGCGCGTGCTCGACCTCTACGCGGGCTCCGGGGCGCTCGGGATCGAGGCGCTCTCGCGCGGCGCCGAGTCGGCGCTGTTCGTGGAGCGCGACCGTCAGGCGCTCGCCGCGCTGCGGCGCAACCTCGACGCCGTGGGCGTGGACGCCGAGGTCCGCAGCCAGGACGCCCTGCGTTTCATCGCCCATCCGGACGGGGTATTCGACCTCGTTTTCTGCGACCCCCCATATGATGATGCGCCCCGCGTCGCCGCCCCGCTGTCCGAGGCGCTGCCGGCGATCACGGGAGAAAACGCCCGAATCGTGACCGAATCAGACAAGCGCAACCCGCTGATCCTGCCCCTGCCGCTCGTGGTCGAGCGCACGTACGGCGATACCCGGATAGCGATCCACTCCACGTGAACGCATCCCGCAACGGCGGAACGGCGGTCGTGCCGGGGTCCTACGACCCGGTCACGTACGGCCACATCGACATCATCACCCGCGTCGCGAACGTGTTCGACCGCGTCATAGTGGGCGTTGTGAACCAGGCGGTGCGCAAGGGCAAGACCGTGTTCAGCGCCGAGGAGCGCGTCTCGTTCATCGAGCCGGAGCTGGCGGAATACGGCAATGTGCAGGTAAAAGCCTTTGATACGCTCCTCGTCGATTTCGCCCGGGAGCACGGCGCCAAGGCGATCGTCAAGGGACTTCGGGCGATCTCGGACTTCGAGTACGAGTTCGAGATGAACCAGCTGAACCGGAAAATGGCGCCCGAGATCGAGAGCATGTACATGATGGCGGCGCCAGAGTTCAGCTTCCTGAGCTCCAGCGGGGTGAAGGAGTTGGCGATGTTCGGCGGCGATTTGAGCGGTCTGGTGCCCGATCGGGTGGCCCAGCGCTTGCAGGAAGAACTGAAGCGGTGAAGAACTGAGGCGCGGATGGATGTACTGGTCCTGATCGACAAGCTGGACGACACAATTCACAACGCTAAGCCCGTGCCGCTCACGGACCAGGTGCGTGTCGACAAGGAGGAGGTCTACGACATCCTCGACCAGATGCGCGCGACGATCCCCGAGGAGATCAAGCAGGCGCGCTGGATCGTGAAGGAGCGCCAGGAGATGCTGGCGGAGGCGAAGCGCGAGGCCGAGCGGATCATCCGCGAGGCGCGCGAGGAGCAGATCCGCCTGATCTCCGAGGAGGAGATCGTGAAGCAGGCCGAGCGCCAGGCCGACGAGATCATCGAGGACGCCCGCGCACGCGAGCGCGAGATCCGCCTGGGCGCCGAGGACTACGCCGACGACATCCTCAACACCCTCGAGGTCAACCTCACCAAGTTCATCGCGGCCGTACAGCGCGGCCGCGACCGCCTCCAGGGCCGCGAAGAAGCCGAAGTCGGCTAGCCGGCCTGCGGCGCTCCCGGTCTAGGGCTCCGGCGTTGGTGGCCGCGGGTCCTGTCTCCGGCAGCGCTCCCCGGACAAGACTCGCTTCGCGAGCCTTGCTCCGGAATCGCCGCCGTCACCACCCGCGGGTGTTACGTCTTAGCCACCTACGTGCCTTCCGGCGCGCGCGGGCCGTAAGGCTCGCCGCGCGCGCCGGCCGCCGACGCCTCGCCCCCTGGGGCTGGGCGCTTTCCATTTCCATTTCGCAATGGAAAGCGCCCAACCCACGCGGGTAGCGTTCGCGTATGACTTCGGGGCGTTGTATTTGCGGGGCTGTTGCGTTTGAGGTGCGCGGGGAGCTGCGCGATGTGCTTCTTTGTCACTGCACCGAGTGCCGCAGGTGGGCCGGGCATGTGTGGGCGGCGAGCGCGGCTCGCTTCGACGAGCTCGAGTTCACCGAGGATCGCGGGCTGCGCTGGATCGACAGTCCCGGACAGCGCTCACGACGCGCGCCGCGGCTTCTGCGGCGAGTGCGGGTCGTCGCTGTTCTGGCACGCGCCCGGCAGGGAGCGGATCAGCATCGCGCCCGGCTGCCTCGACGAGCCCACGGGCATCCGCACGATGGGGCAGATCTGGGTCGGCGAGCGCGGGCGACTACTACGAGCTGGACGAGCGCATCCCGAGCCACGAGCGAGAGGCGGACTAGATTCCAGGCATGGCTTCCTACCTCCACACCTGCTACCGCATCGGCGACATCGACCGCTCGGTCTCCTTCTACGAGAAGCTCGGCTTCGAGGAGCGGCGCCGGATGAACATCGGCGACGAGGCGATCAACGTCTTCATGGGGCTGCCGGACGAGGACCCGGTGCTCGAGCTGACCTACAACCACGGCGTGGACTCGTACGACCTCGGCACGGGCTACAACCACATCGCGATCGCGGTCGACGACCTCGACGGCACGCTCGAGGAGCTGGCCGGCGACGGCATCGAGCCGGAGAAGCCGCCCTACCGCCCGGGCGGCCGCACCGAGGGCCCGATGATCGCCTTCGTGCGCGACCCGGACGGCTACCGAGTCGAGCTCATCGGCCGCTCGTAAGACCGATGAAGATTCGTGCCGCCTGCATCGCCGTACTGATCGCCGCCTGCGCGGCGCCCTCCGCGAGCGCGGCGGGCGTGGAAGCGGGTGACGACACCGGATGGCGCGAGCACCGACCAGGTCGGCCTCGCGCGCACCGCCGACGGGGTGCTCCACCTCGCCTGGTCGCATCCCACCGGCCCGAACACGGAGGACCTCCGCCACACGGCCATCACGCGCAGCGGCAGGATCGGAGCGACCACCCCTATCCAGAGCGGCTGGGTCGGCTTCAGCAACGCGGCGATCGTGGTCGACCCGGGCGGCCTGCGCGCCTTCTGGGGTGGCTTTCGCACCACGGACCCGACCGACCCCCAGCAGGAGACGAGCACCGCCGCTCTCGCCGGACGGCGGCGCGAGCTGGGTGCTCCAGCCCGGCTCGGTCGTCCCCGCCGGCGCGCAGTCGTACGGAAGCAACCTGGCGGCCACCGTCCGGCCCGACGGCACGACGCTGCAGGCCTTCGCCGGCACGCTCGGCACGTGGGTCCACTCGGGCCTCTCGCCGGCGACCCCCAACCACGACTACCAGGGGCCAATCGGGCAGTACGGCTATGACCCGAACCTCGCCACGGACGCGAGTGGCCGGACCGTCATGGCCTGGTACTCGAACGCGAGCGGCCACCTCGGTGTGCTGGCGCAGGACGTCAGCGCGGACGGCAGTCCCGTCGGCGCGGCGAGCACCATGCCGGGCACGAGCGGCATGCAGATCGGCATGCTCGGCCGCACGCCGATTGTCGCCCGCCGGGGCGGCAGCCTCTACGTCGCATACCCGACTCCGAACCAGATCCGCGTCTGGCGGGTCGGCGCCGGAAATGCGCCGGCTGTCGGGCGTGTCGGCGGCTCCGGCAGCCCTGCGGTGGCTATCGCCGCAGCCTCCGACGGGCGGCTGTGGGTCCTGTGGACGAAGGGCTTCGGCGACCCGGACGTGCTCGCCCGCCGCTCGAACAGGGGCGCGACGACGTTCGGGGCGGTGGTGAACGCGGGCCACCCGAAGGACGCCATGCAGGCCTACAAGCTGGACGCGAGTGCCGTGGGTGGGGCGCTCGACGTACTCGCGAACTTCAACATCGGCACGACCTCGACGGCGGTGACCTCCCACCGGCGAATCCTGCCCGGGCTCACGCTTCGGGCTCGCCCGAGCCGGGTGCGGCGCGGCGAGCCGACGGAGGTGCGCTTCACCGTCCTCGACGCGGGCGACCCCGTCAGGGGCGCGCGGGTTACGGCGGGCGGCGAGTCCGCTACGACCAATCGCAGGGGCCGCGCGACGCTCTCGCTGACGCTCCGCAGGGCGGTGACGGCGAGGGCGACCCGCACCGGCTACACGGCAGCGAGAAAGCGCCTGGCCTTGCGCGGCTGACCTACACTGGTTCCTGAAAGGAGCGGCCATGCGGAACGAAGCGGACTCGAGTCGTGGGCGCGCAGGGCGGTGGCGGCAGTGGCGCGAGCGGAGGAAGCTCGCGGCGAGCCGGCGTAGGGCGTGGGCTGAGGAGAGCCTGGACCGCCAGAACAAGGAGCGTTACAGGGCCTGGGGCCGTGGACACGCCGGGGGCAGCGGCATCGGCCCGGACGTCGGCGGCGGCGACGGAGGCGGCGGGCTCTAGCTGCTTTGGTGGGCGCTAGCCTCGATGGCATGGCGCAGCGCACGGACATCTTCGACGTAGGCAAGCTCGGGCTGTCGTCCGGCGAGGGACGCAGCCTCGACCTCGAGGTGTCGGTCGATCCGTTCGAGTTCGGCGGGCAGCGCTACGAGCTCCGGGACGGGACCGTCGACGCCCGGCTGGACGTCTCGCACACCGTGAGCGGGTACGCGTTCCGGCTGCGCTTCGACGCGGCCGTCGAGGGACCGTGCGTGCGCTGCCTCGAGACGGCCGACCAGGGCGTGGACGTGGACGCCCGCGAGATCGACCAGCCCGGCGGCGATGACGAGCTCAGCTCGCCCTACTACGACGAGGGCGCACTCGACGTGCGCTCGTGGGCTCGCGACGCCCTGGCGCTCGCGCTGCCGACCCAGATCGTCTGCCGCGAGGACTGCGCCGGCCTCTGCTCGGTGTGCGGGGAGAACCTGAACCGCTCGCCGGACCACGCCCACGAGAGCGAGCCGGACCCGCGCTGGGCCGCGCTACGCGAGCTGAAGCTCGACTAGCGCTCGCGCCCGCGGAGCAGCGACCACACGTCGGCAACCTCGCCGACGTGGTGCAGCTTGTCCGGGTTGACGATCCCGCGGATTGCCTGCACCCGCCCGTCGGCGATGTCGAGCGCCAGGACGGAGACGATCAGACCTCCGGCCATCAAGACGGCGCCAGGCTGGCCGTTCACATTGACCTCACGGAGCTCCGGGTCGGGGATATTGGCCCCTTGCCGGAACCACGCTGCGAGCGTCCGCGCCACGCGGCGGCTGCCGAACAGCGCCCGCGCGAGTGCCGGTGCCTTGCCGCCGCCGTCGCCTTGGAGGACCACGTCGTCCGCCAGCATCTCCTCGAGCGCGGCCACGTCGCCCTCCTGGGCCGCGGCGAAGAAGCGGTGCGCCAGCTCCTCGCGTTGCTCCCGCGACGCCTCGAAGCGCGGCTTGCCCTCCTCGACATGGCGGCGTGCCCGCGCCGCGAGCTGGCGCGCGTTGTCCTCGCTCTTGCCGACGATCTCGGCGATCTCCGCGTAGCCGTAGTCGAACACGTCGTGCAGCAGCAGGGCCGCGCGCTGCTCCGGCGAGAGGCTCTCCAGCAGGACGAGGAACGCCAGTGACAGCGAGTCCGCCAGCTCGGCCTGGCCCGCCGGGTCGGTCTGGCTGTCGCTCACGAGCGGCTCGGGCAGCCACTCGCCCACGTAGGTCTCCCGGCGCGCGCGAGCGGAGCGCAGCTGGTCGATCGAGAGCCGAGTGGCGATCGTGGCGAGATACGCGCGCGGCGACTCGATCTGCTGGCCCCGCTCGAGGGCCTCGTGGAGCCGCAGCAGCGCCTCCTGGACCACGTCCTCCGCCTCCGCGACGCTGCCGAGCATCCGGTAGCCGATCGCGAAGGCGGTCGGGCGCAGCTCCTCGAGCAACTCCTCGTGCGTTTCGTTCACGCCGCCACCTGGGCGAAGCTCTCCCGCAAGCTCGGGTGCTTCGGCTCCCAGCCGAGCTCTCGCTTCGCCTTGGCATTCGAGGCTCCTCGCACCTCGGTCATCATGACGGTCACGGCCTCGCCGGCGAGCATCCGGCCGACCCAGCGCGGCACGTGCCGGGGCGGCGGGGCGCCCATCGCGCTCGCCACACCCGGGAGCCACTCCGCCACCCGCGCCGGCTCGTCGTCGACGATGTTGTAGATCCCGCGGCGGCCGTGCTCGATTGCCGCCACCGTGGCGTCCGCCGCGTCCTCGATGTGGATGAAGGACCAGACCCCGGCGCCGTTGCCCACCACCGGGAACCTCCGCTTGCGGACCATCTCCACCATCTCGCCGCCCTCCGGGGCGAGGCTGGTGCCCGGGCCGTAGAAGCCGCCGTAGCGGAGCACCACGCCCTCGGTCCAGTCGGCGCCCGTCACGGCGCGCTCCAGGTAGAGGATCGCCTCGAGCGTGGAGCGCACCGTCTCAGGCGGTGCCTGGTCGAGCGGGTCGTCCTCCGTCTTCACGGGCCCGCCCGTGCGCGCGGCCGGCCAGCCCGCGTAACTCTGGGCGACAAAGCGCTTCACCCCAACCGCGCGGCCCGCGGCGAGCAGGTGGTCCGTGGCCTCGGTACGAAGCCGGTTCGTCTCCGCGAACGTGCGATCGAAGTGGCGCAGGTCGAAGTCGCCCGACAGCGCCGTGAGCTCGTGCACGATCACGTCGGGCTCCGCCTCCGCGACCACCCGGGCGACCTGCTCCGCGTCCAGCGCGTCTACGACCGCTGGGGTGGCGCCGAGGTCGAAGATGGCTTCGCGCTTGGACTCGCTCCGCGTGGTGCCGACCACCTCGTGGCCGCGTGCTACCAGCTTGGGGACGAGCTGCTTCCCGAGCGCTCCGGTGGCACCTGCAACCAGGACCTTCATGGCTTCTCCTTCTCGTCGTTGTCTACCCCTACGACGAGGGAGGCGCTCGGTCCGTGACAGTTGGGCTACTGCGCTGGCGCGGCCTCCGGCAGCTCGGCCTGCTCCGAGCCCAGCGGGGTGCGGCCGCGAATCAGGTCCGCAGCCCGCTCCGCGAGCGCGATCACCGGGCCGTTCGTGTTGCCGCGCGGCACGCTCGGCATCACCGAGGCGTCCACCACGCGCAGGCCCTCCACGCCGCGCACGCGCAGCTGGCGGTCCACCACCGCCCCGGGGTCGTCGCCCATGCGGCAGGTGCCGACGGGGTGGTAGAGCGTCTGGAGCCGCTGCCGGCAGTGGGCCTCGATGTCCTCGTCGGACTTCGAGTCCGGGCCGATCAGCATCCCGGTAGACAGCTCGCCGAGCGGCCCGCTCTCGCAGATCTCGAGGGTGGTGCGAACGCCGGCCACCATCGACGCCACGTCGTCCGGATGCTCGAGGTAGTTGTGCACGATCAGCGGCTTGGCGGTCGGGTCGGGCGAGCCGAGCGCGACGAACCCGCGGCTCTTCGGCTTCAGCACGCAGGCGCCGAGCGCGAAGCCGTGACCGTCGCCCGGCACTAGTCCCTCGGACTGGAAGCGCGCGGGCGCGAAGTGGAACTGGATGTCCGGCGCCTCGAGCCCGTCGCGCGTGCGCATGAAGCCGCCGGCCTCGGCCACGTTCGAGGTGAGCGGGCCGCGACCCTCGGCCTCGAACAGCGCCAGGTTCTCCTCGTTCAGCGCGCCGAACAGGGAGATCTCCTCGTCGATCGAGTAGACCGAGCCGACATTCGGGTGGTCGTGCAGGTTCAGCCCGACCTCGGGGAGCTCCGCCACGACCTCGATCTGGAGCTCCTCCAGCTCGGCGGGCCGGCCCAGCCCGGAGAGCATCAGCAGCTGGGGCGAGTTGTAGGAGCCTCCGCAGACGATCACCTCGCGCTCGGCGCGGTGGACCATCATCTCGCTCAGGCGCATGCCCACCACGCCCACGGCGCGCCCGCCCTCGAACAGGAGCGAGAGCGCGTGCACGTGCGTCTCGACCGTGAGGTTGGGCCGCTCCATCGCCGGGTGCAGGTACGCGACCGCCGTGCTCGCGCGGGCGCCGTTCCGGTGGGTCACCTGGTACCAGCCGACGCCGTCCTGCGCGGCGCCGTTGAAGTCGTCGTTCGCGGGCAGCCCGCAAGCCGCTGCGGAGTCGAGGAACGCCTGCGCGAGCGGGTTGCGCGAGCGCCCCTCGGACACCGGCAGCGGACCGCCGGCGCCGTGGTAGTCGTCCTCGCCGCGCTCGTTGTCCTCTGCCAGCTTGAAGTAGGGGAGGATCTCGTCCCAGGTCCAGCCCGGGCCCCACTCGTTGTAGTCGATCGGGTTGCCGCGGATGTAGATCATCGCGTTGATCGACGAGGAGCCGCCCAGCACCTTCCCGCGCGGGAGGTAGATGCGGCGGTCGTTCGCGTACGGCTCGTAGATCGTCGAGTGGTCCCAGTCCTGCGCGGTCCGGTAGAGCGCCGAGAAGGCGGCGGGGAGGTGGACCAGTTCGTTCGTGTCCGGGCCGCCCGCCTCGACCAGCAGCACCGAGACGTCCGGATCCTCCGTGAGGCGATTGGCCAGCACGCAGCCGGCTGAGCCGGCGCCGACGATCACGTAGTCGTGCATGGGCCGACGCTAACCGGGCGAGGACGCGGGGGCAAGCTATCCTTCCCGCCCTCATGGCCGTCCCCAAGCAGAGACAGTCCCACTCGCGGACGCACAAGCGCCGCTCGCAGCACAAGATCGAGACGCCCGGTCTCCGGCATTGCCCGCGCTGTCACGCGGCGCGCCTGCCGCATCGCGTCTGCCCGAACTGCGGCACCTACGCCGGCCGCGAGGTCGTGGTGCAGCAGCCCGGGGTCGACTCAGACGACGAGTGATCGCGGTCGACGCGAACGGCGCCGACCAGGGGCCGCGCGCAGTCGCCGAAGGGGTCGCCCGCTCGGGACTGCCCGTACTTCTGTTCGGCCCCGCGGCTGAGATCAGCGGCCTCGCCGGTCCCCACGCGGAGATCGTCGACGCCCCCGAGACCGTGAAGGCGGGCGAGGAGGCCGTGGCGGCGGTGCGCTCGAAGCGCAGACGCCTCGATCGTCCAGGCGGCCGCGGCAGTGGGCGACGGCCGCGCCGACGCGCTCGTGTCGGCGGGCAGCACGGGCCCGACGCTTGCCGCGGCCACGCTGTCGATCAAGCGCATCAAGGGCGTCTACCGCCCGGCACTGGCCGTCCTGATGCCGATCCCGGCCGGACCCGTGCTGCTGCTCGACGCCGGCGCGAGCGTGGAGGTGCGCCCGGAGCACCTCGTCCAGTTCGCCTACATGGGCGCCGGGTTCATGGAGGCGGTGGTCGGGATCGAGCGGCCGAGGGTGGGCCTCCTGTCCGTGGGCGAGGAGTCCGGCAAGGGCACGCCCGACGTGCTCACGGCCCACGAGCGAATCGCCGAGGGCGGACTCAACTTCGTCGGGAACCTGGAGGGCTTCGACCTGCCGGAGGCGCGGGCGCACGTCGTGGTGGCCGACGGCTTCACCGGCAACGTGGCGCTGAAGGTGCTCGAGGGCACGCTGAAGGCGACCTCGGCCGAGATCCGCAAACGGGTGCGCTCCGGCCCGATCTCGAGCCTCGGCGGCCTGCTGATCCGCGGCAAGCTCGGCAAGCTGCGCGACGACCTCGACCCGGAGAGGGTGGGCGGCGCGATCCTGCTCGGGCTGCGAAAGCCGGTGGTGGTGGGGCACGGCAGCTTCGGCCCGGTCGGCATCGAGCACGCGGTGAGGCTGGCCCAGCGGGCGGTCGACGAGGACATGGTCGGCCGCACCACGTCGGCGCTCGAGGCAGCGGGGGCCTTGCGGTCCGCGACCGCTGCTAGCGTCGCCCAGCGATGACCCGAGAGGAGGTTCTCGACCGCATCCGCGACCACCTGGCCACCGAGTTGGAGGTGGATCCGGGGCGCATCGACGAGGCCACCCGCTTCAGGGAGGACCTGGAGGCGGACTCGCTCGACCTCGTCGAACTGGTCGTGGAGCTCGAGGACAACTACGGGGTTCGGATCCCGGACGAGGAGGCGGCCAAGATCCTGACGGTCGGCCAGGCCGCCGACTTCGTCGCCGCCCATGCAAGCGGGATCGAGACCTGAATCCCTTGAAGAGTTGCTTGCGGAGCTGCCGGAGGACCTGCGGCGGCAGGCCTTTACGCACGCATCCTGGGTTGAGCACCGCGCCGAGGCGTACGAGCGGCTCGCGTTCCTGGGGGACGTGGTGCTGAGCCTTGCCGTCTCGGACCACCTTTATCCGCGCTTCGAGCGCTACGGCGCGGGCCGGCTCACGAAGGTGCGCGCCCAGGCGGTGAGCGGCTCGTCGTGCGCACGGGTGGCGCGCGAGCTCGGCGTTCCGGACGAGCTGCGCGCCACGGCGCCCACGGGCAGCACCGGGCGCAGCGCCGAGATGCTGGTGGACTCCGAGCGCGTGCTGGCCTCGGTCTGCGAGGCGATCATCGGCGCCTCCTATCTCGCCTTCGGGATCGAGCGGACCGGGCCCGCGGTGGTGGAGTCGTTCGCCGACGAGATCGAGCAGGCGCTCGAGCACCCCGTGGACTACAAGTCGGTGCTCCAGGAGCGGCTCGCCCGCCGTGCAGAGGTGGTGGCCTACCGGACGGTCTCCGAGCAGGGCCCGGCGCACGACCGCAGCTTCGTGGCGGTAGCCGAGGTGGCGGGAGAGGAACTCGGGCGCGGGGAGGGAAAGACCAAGAAGGCCGCCGAGCAGGAGGCGGCCCTGCACGCCATGGATGCCCTTGACGAAGGGGCGCCGTCGTAATGCACCTGCGCTCGATCTCGATGAAGGGCTTCAAGTCCTTCCCCCAGCGGACCAAGCTGGAGTTCGGCACGGGCGTCTCGGTGATCGTCGGGCCGAACGGCTCCGGCAAGTCGAACATCACCGACGCGGTCCTGTGGGCGCTCGGCGAGCAGTCGCCGCTCGCGGTGCGCGGGCAGTCGATGAAGGACGTGATCTTCGCCGGCGCGCACGGCGTGCAGGGCTCGAACGCGGCCGAGGTGGAGGTCGTGATCGACAACGGAGATGGCCAGCTCGACATTGATTTTTCTGAGATCTCCGTGGTGCGCCGTCTGGGGCGAGACGGCGAGGGCGAGTACCGCCTGAACGGCGCCCGCTGCCGGCTCGTCGACGTGGTCGAGGTGCTCTCGGACTCGGGGCTCGGCAAGGAGATGCACTCGGTCGTCTCCCAGGGCAAGGTCGAGCAGATCGTGCTCTCGCGGCCGCGCGAGCGCCGCCTCCTGATCGAGGAGGCCGCCGGCCTCGGCAAGCACCGCAAGCGCCGGCGCCGCGCGCAGCTGAAGCTGGAGCGCACGGAGGAGAACCTGTCGCGGGCGCTCGACGTGGAGCGCGAGGCTCGCTCGCGCCTGCGCCCGCTCAAGCGCCAGGCCGAGGCCGCCGAGCTGCACGAGCGGCTGGAGCGCCAGACGCTCGAGGCGCGGTATTCCCTGGCACGGGATGCCGCGCGGAGCGCACGACTTGCATTGAGTGAGGCGGAGGAGCGCGCGCGGAGCGTGCGGGCCGAGCGCGACGAGGCGGAGCGCCTGCTCGGCGAGGTGGCCCGGCGCCGCGAGCAGGCCGAGGAGGCCTTTGCGACGCAGACCCGCGACCGCGAGCGCCTCCAGGCGCGGCTGTACGCGGCGCGCTCGGCGAGCGAGCGGATCGCGATGCGCCTCGAGCGAGTGCGCGAGCAGGCCGTGGCGGCGCGCGAGCGTCGCGAGCGGCGGCTGCGGCAGCTCGAGGTGCTCGAGCAGCGCGCGGTGGCCGACGCCGACCTGTCCTCCGGCGAGGAGCGCCCGGAGGACCGGATCGCGGCGATCGAAGGGGAGCTGGCTGCGCTCGACGCGGGCCGCGAGGAGCGCCTGGCCGGCGAGCTCGCCGGGCTGGAGCAGGAGCTCAGCGTCGCCCGCGCCCGCGTGGCGGAGCTGGAGCAGGCGGCCGCGGAGCGCCGCAGCGCCCTGGAGGCCGCCGAGCAGGCGGCGGACGAGGCGCGCACGGCGCGCCGCGAGGCGGAGCGCGCGGCCGAGGGCGCGCGCGCCCGGGCCGCCGAGGTGGGCGCGGAGCTCGCCGCCGTGAACCAGTTCGTGCGAGGGGCCGCCGGCCACGGCCGGCGGAGCGGCGCCGCCCCTGGCCGAGCGCTTGCACGTGGAGCCGGGCTACGAGCTGGCGCTCGCGGCCGTCCTCGGCCCGCGCCTCACCGCCACCGTCGTGAACGACCGCGGTGAGGGTGAGCGCGTTTTGGACGCCGCCGGCCGCAACGGCGCGAGCGTCCTGCTTAGGGCTGGCTCAGCAAGCCTTAGTCAGGACGGTCGACGGCCGCGGCCGTTCCGGCCTCCCCCTCGGTGCCAGGCGGGCAACAACTTGCGCAACTTGTGCGTCCCGAGCGGGACGTCGCGGCGCTTGCTGAGCGGCTGCTCGTCGGGCGTCTGGGTCGTCGAATCGCTCGGCGCGCTGCCGGAGACCTTCAGCGGCATCGCCGTCACGCGCGCGGGCCGCCTCTTCGACGCCCGCACGGGCGAGCTGGCGCAGGCGCCCGCCGGCGGCGCCGAGCGGCTCCTCGAGGAGCTCGCCAAGCGGGACGCAGCTCGTGGCCCTTTCAGAGCAGGCCGTTCGCGACGAGGCGGAGGCACGCGCGGCGCTGGAGCGCCTGGGCGCGGGCGTCGCGGAGGCGGATACGGCGCGCGAGGCCGCCGAGAGCGAGCTGCGCACCGCGCTGCGCGAGGCCGCCGACGCCGAGGAGAGCGTGAGCCGCTCCGAGTGGGTGATCGCACGCCGTCGCGAGGCGCCCGACGACGGGCCGGAGGCCGTGCGGCGCGCCGAGCTGCTCGGGGACCTGCGCGCCGAGCGCAGGCTCGCCGAGCGCATCGAGCGCGAGCGCGAGGAGCGCGCGCGGGCGCTGGCGGCGCTCGAGACGGGCGCCGAGCGCGACCTCGCGCTGGCCGCTGACGCCGACCGTGCGGCAGAGGCGCTCGAGAGCGCCCGCGAGGCCGTCGCGGCGCGCCGCGACGCGCTGGACGCGGAGCTCGACGCCGGCGCGGCGGCAGGCGAGGAGACCGCCGCCACGCTGAAGTCCTGCGCCCAGGAGGAGGCGGAGCTCCAGGGCCGGCTGAAGCAGGTGAGCGAGGCCGTCACGGGCGCGGAGGTGGCCGCCCAGCAGGTGCGCGACTCCGCCGCGGACGCGGAGCGCGACCTGAACGAGCTCGCCGGCCGCCTCGGGCTCGAGCCGGAGCCCGCCGCCGAGGCCCTGCCAGAGGAGGAGCGCGAGTCGCTCCTCGCCCGTGTCGAGCGCCTGCTGCGCCGCCGCGAGCAGCTCGGCCCGGTGAACCCGCTGGCCAAGCAGGAGTACGACGAGGCCGTTGCGCACGTGGAGGAGCTCGAGACCCAGCGCGGCGACCTCGAGACCGCGCTCGCGGAGCTCGAGGGCCTGATCAAGGAGACCGATCGCCGCATCCGCGAGGCATTCGAGGAGACCTTCGCCGCCGCAGCCAAGAACTTCGAGGACGTCGTCCAGCACCTGTTCCCGGGTGGCCGTGGCCAGCTGCGGCTGGTCCAGGAGGAGATGGGGCCGCGGCCTGTGGTCGGCGGGGAGCCGCTCCCCGACGGAGAGGCGCCCGAGCCCGGCGACGGCGAGGACGAGGAGCCGGAGTCCGGCGTGGAGATTGAGGTCACGCCGCCGGGCAAGTCCACGAAGCGCCTGTCGCTCCTCTCCGGCGGCGAGAAGTCGCTCGTGGCGCTCGCGTTCATGTTCGCCGTCTTCCTGGCGCGCCCGTGCCCGTTCTACATCCTGGACGAGGTGGAGGCCGCGCTCGACGACATCAACATCGACCGCTTCCTCCAGCTCGTGAAGACGTACTCGGACCGCGCCCAGTTCATCGTGGTCACGCACCAGAAGCGGACGATGGACGCCGCCGACACCCTCTACGGGGTGAGCATGGGCGGCGACGGGATCTCGCGCGTGGTCTCGCGCAGGCTCGCGGGCCGCCCGGCCGAGGACCACGCCCTCGCGGCGGCAGAAGAGGCCGCCTAGCGGCGTCCGGGAAAAGCGCCTCCGGCTACAGGAATTCGCCCACTCCGCCGACCTCCTTTCTGGGGGATCAGACCAACGGAGGTGCGGAAGTGAGGGGCAAGACGACTTTTCTGGCGCTGGTCGCCGGGCTGATCATGCTGTGCGCGGCCACCGTGGCCTTCGCGCACGAGCAGATCGGCATTCCGGGGACGAAGGGCTCGGACGAGCTCACCATGGGCGACGGCAGCAACAAGGTGTACGCCCGGGGCGGCGACGACATGGTGGACGGCGGCGGCGGCAACGACCGGCTGCGCGGCGGCAGGGGCGACGACACGCTGCTGGGCGGCGCCGGCAGCGACAAGCTGAAGGGCGGCCAGGACAACGACTACCTGGACGGCGGCCCCGGCAACGACCGCATCAACGCGCGCGGCGACGGCGGCGACGGGGACGAGGTGGCGTGCGGCACCGGGGAGGACACCGTGCTGCTCGGCCGCAACGACGACGTCGTCGCCGGCGTGGAGGCATCCGAGCTCTCCGACGGCGAGGAGGGCGAGGACGGCGGCTGCGAGCACGTGAAGTACCCGAAGGGCACGCCGAAGGAGAACGTCTGCGCGGCGAACCTGAGCGGCTGCGACGACGAGTCGCTCGCGGACCCGTGCGTCGCCCGCTTCGTGCCGAGCTGCAGCGACCCCGACGTCGTGAAGCCGGACGAGCCGGTCGACGAGCCCGTCGAGGAGCCCGAGCCGGACACTCCGTAGCACCGCTGGGGTAGGGACGCCTCGCCCCCGGGCGTCCCTATCCTCCGCGTCCTCGTGGCGCGCACCTGGCAAGAGCTGTTCGACACCGGTGAGGAGGCCTCGGAGCCCGAGGCTGGGGCCGCCGACGGAGACGCCGAGCGGCGCGGTTTCTTCAGGCGCCTGCGCGACAACATGTCGAAGACGCGCGAGGCCTTCGGCGCCGAGCTCCAGACCACGGTCTTCCAGTCGCTCGACGACGCCGCGTTCGAGAAGCTGGAGGAGACGCTGATCTACGCGGACGTTGGCGCTCCCACGACCGCCCGGATCGTGGCGCGGCTGGAGACCGAGGCCGAGAGCGGCGAGCTCACGGGCGGGGAGGAGCTGTCGAGGCGGCTGCGCGAGCTGCTGGCCGACACCGCGCGCGTAGAGGGCGACACGATCCCGCTCACCGAGCACCCGACCGTGATCCTCGTGACGGGCGTGAACGGCAGCGGCAAGACCACCACGGTCGGGAAGATCGCGTGGCACCTCCAGAAGGAGCTCGGTAGGTCGGTGCTGCTCGCAGCGGGCGACACCTTCCGCGCGGCGGCCGCGGAGCAGCTCACGCTCTGGGCGGAGCGGGCCGGGTGCGAGATCGTGCGCGGCGAGGCGGGCTCGGACCCGGGGGCGGTGGTCTTCGACGCCATCGAGGCGGCCAAGGCGCGCGGGCACGACGTGGTGATCGTGGACACCGCCGGGCGCCTCCACACCCAGCAGCACCTTATGGACGAGCTGCGCAAGGTGCGGAACGTGATCGAGCGCCAGTCACCGGGCGCGCCGCACGAGACGCTGCTCACGATCGACGCCACCACCGGCCAGAACGGCCTGCGCCAGGCGCTGCTGTTCCGAGAGGCCGTGGAGGTCACCGGCATCGCGCTCACGAAGCTGGACGGCACCGCGAAGGGCGGGATCGCGCTCGCGATCGCGCAGGAGCTGGGCGTGCCGGTGAAGCTGATCGGCATCGGCGAGGCACTGGAGGACCTGCGCCCCTTCGATCCCGACGACTTCGCACAGGCGATCATGGAGCCGTGAGCGAGCCGGGGCCGGGAACGCGGGTGGTCAGAGCCGGCCTGCCTCAGCCGGAGCAGGGCGAGCCCTTCCTGCCCGGGCCGGTGTTCGCGGCGCCGTTCCACGTGACCGGCGACCCCTACGCCGCGCCTCACGCCTACACGCGTTACGGGAATCCCACGTGGACCCGCTACGAGGACGCGGTCGGCAGCCTCGAGAACGCCGAGGCGGTCCTGTTCTCGTCCGGCATGGCCGCCGCCGCCGCGCTTCTGATCACGCAGGTGAAGCCCGGGTCGGTGATCGCGATGGACTCCGGCTGCTACCACGGCGTCCGGGCGCTCGCCGAGACCTACATCGCGCCGAACGGCGTGGAGCTGCGGCTCGCCCCGCCGGCGGAGCTCGCCGGCGCATCGGAGGGCGCGGACCTCCTGTGGCTCGAGTCGCCCTCCAACCCGATGCTCGAGGTCTACGACATCGCGGCGCTGGCCCGCGACGTGACGACGGTCGTGGACAACACCACCGCCGGCCCGCTCCTCCAACAGCCGCTCGAGCTCGGCGCCGACTTCGTCCTCACCAGCGCGACCAAGCAGATGAGCGGCCACGCCGACCTGCTCCTGGGCTACGTGACCACGCGCGATGCCGAGCGCGCCGAGTCGCTCCGCCATTGGCGCCGTTTCGCCGGCGCGATCCCGGGTCCCTTCGAGACCTGGCTCGCGCACCGCTCGCTGCCCACGCTCGCGCTGCGGCTGGAGCGCGGCTGCGACAACGCGATCGCGATCGCCCGGCTGCTCGCGGCGCGCGAAGACGTGGAGGCGGTGCGCTACCCGGGGCTGCCGAGCGACCCGGGCCACGAGGTCGCGCGGCGCCAGATGCGCGGCTACGGCGCGGTGGTCTCGTTCGACCTCGGCTCCGAGGAGCGCGCCGAGCGCTTCCTCGCGGCCGCCCGGCTCGTGATCGACGCCACCAGCTTCGGCAGCGTCCACACGAGCGCGGAGCGCCGCGCCCGCTGGGGCGGCGACGCCGTGCCGGAGGGCTTCATCCGGCTCTCGGCCGGCTGCGAGGAGACGTCGGACCTGCTGGCCGACGTCGAGCAGGCGCTGAACGCTTGACGCTCCTCATCACGGGCGGCACCGGCTATCTCGGCGGCGAGCTCGTCCGCCAGGCGGGTGCCACGGCGGCGCACCCTCGTCTCGAGCTGCTCGACCCGGCCGCCGTGCGGCGCGGCTTCGAGGCGGTGCAGCCCTCCGCCGTGATCCACACCGCCTACCGCCAGGACGACCCGCGGGTGAACTCGGACGGCTCGGCGGCGGTGGCCGCGGCGGCGGCCGAGGCCGGTGCGCGCCTGATCCACATCTCGACCGACCTCGTCTTCGACGGCCGCGCCAGCACGGCCTACACCGAGGACGACGAGCCCAACCCGCTTGACGACTACGGCCGCTCGAAGCTCGAGGCCGAGCGGCGCGTGCTGGAGCTGCACCCGGACGTGCTGGTGGTTCGCACGTCGCTGCTCGTGGGCCGCGAGCGGCCCGGCCGCGCCGAGCAGGCGGTCCTCGAGGCCGCCCGTGGAGAGCGCGAGATGACCTTCTTCGAAGACGAGTGGCGCTCGCCGGTCCTGGTGTCCGACCTCGCCGCGGCGCTGCTCGAGCTCGCGGGGATGGAGCTGGCCGGAATCCTACACGTGGCCGGCGCCGAGCCGGTGAGCCGCTACCGGCTCGCCTGCGCGATCGCGGAGGCCCATGGCGAGTCGTCGGCCCGCCTGCGCCGTGGCAGCCTCAGCGGGTCCGGCCTCGAGCGGGCCGCCAACTGCGTACTCGACTCGAGCCGTGCGCGCGGGCTGCTGAGCACTCAGCTGCCCGGGGTCCTGGCTAGGATCGGTAGGGAATGGAAGAGTGGGTCTGGTGGATAATCGCGGCCGGGGCGCTCGCAGTGGGCGAGATCTTCACGATGGGCTTCTTCCTGGGGCCGATCGCGATCGCCGCCGTGCTGGCGGCCGTCGTCTCCCTTGCCGGCGGCGGGCTGGCGGCGAGCTGGATCGTCTTCATCGCCGCCTCGCTGGCCTCGCTGGGCGTGCTGCGGCCGATCGCCCGGCGCCACCTGCGCACGCCGGCCCGGATCCGCACCGGCACCGCCGCGCTGGTGGGCGGGCCGGCCACGGTGGTCGAGCGCGTGGACGCCAACGGCGGGTGCGTGAAGATCGGCGGAGAAATCTGGACGGCTCGCGCCTACGACGAGGAGGCCTCGTTCGAGCCGGGCGCCCGGGTCGAGGTCATGAAGATCGACGGCGCCACCGCGCTCGTCGCCGAATGAGAGGAATGGGGCCCACATGGCCACGCTGATCGTGCTCGGAGTCGTCGCCCTGGTCGTGCTGATCACGCTTGCGCGGGCGATTCGGATCGTCCCGCAGGCTCGCGCCGGCATCGTCGAGCGGCTGGGGCGCTACAACCGCACGCTCGACGCGGGGCTGGCGCTCGTGATCCCATACGTGGACCGGGTCAGGCCGCTGATCGATCTGCGCGAGACGGTCGTCTCGTTCCCGCCGCAGCCGGTGATCACCGAGGACAACCTGGTGATCAACATCGACACGGTCATCTACTTCCAGGTGACCGACCCGAAGGCGGCCAGTTACGAGATCCAGAACTACATCGGCGCGATCGAGCAGCTCACCGTCACCACACTGCGAAACGTGATCGGCGGGATGACGCTGGAGGACACGCTCACCTCTCGCGACAACATCAGCGCCGCGCTTCGGCACGTGCTGGACGAGGCCACCGGCAAGTGGGGCATCCGCGTGAACCGGGTCGAGCTGAAGGCGGTGGATCCGCCGGCCTCGATCCAGGAGGCGATGGAGAAGCAGATGCGCGCCGAGCGCGACCGGCGCGCCGCGATCCTGACGGCGGAGGGCGTGAAGCAGTCGCAGATCCTGACCGCCGAAGGGGAGAAGCAGAGCGCGATCCTGCGCGCCGAGGGGCGGCGGGAGGCCCAGATCCTCGAGGCCGAGGGCCAGTCCAAGGCGATCGAGACGGTGTTCGACGCGATCCACCGCGGCGACGCCGACCCGAAGCTGCTCGCCTACCAGTACCTCCAGGTGCTGCCGCAGATCGCGCAGGGCGAGTCGAACAAGGTCTGGATCATCCCGAGCGAGGTCACCGCGGCGCTGGGCCAGCTGAGCCAGGCGCTCCCGAAGCCGAAGGCGGATCAAGATCCACCCGCACAGTGACCTGCTCCGTGCCCATCGCACGGACCACCGCTGAGTTGAACCGGTTCGGAATCCGGCGCTGACGCTCGCGCCAGTCGTCGTCCTCCAGCACCTGCGCGGTGCCATGCCGCCAGCGGCGCCCGATCCGCACCCGCACGCGCGGATTCGCCTGGATGTTCCGCACGTACGCCGCCCGCAAGCCGTGCTCGGCCACGATCCACAGGGTGTTCCCCTCGAGCGCCTTTCCGACCGGCACCTGGCGCGGCTGGCCGCTGCGGCGTCCGGTCGTCTCGAGGAGCACGTAGCCCGGAAGGGGCAGGCCGCGGCGCGCCGCGGCCCTAACGAGCGGGTTGAGCAGCTTGGCCGAGGCGAACGTGGAGAGGCGGCGCTTGTCCACGGAAGGCCACGGTACAGCTAGCCTCTCCTGAGTGTTCGACGCCCTCTCCGACCGGCTTCAGGCCGCCCTCGACGACGTCCGCTCGCGCGGCAAGCTGACCGAGGACGACATCAATTCCGCGATGCGCCAGGTGCGCCTGGCGCTGCTCGAGGCCGACGTGAACTTCAAGGTCGTGAAGGAGTTCACGGCCGCGGTCAAGGAGCGGGCGCTCGGGGCGGACGTGCTTGGGTCGCTGAACCCCGGCCAGCAGGTGGTGAAAATCGTCTCCGACGAGCTCACCTCGCTGATGGGCGGCAGCGGGCGCGACCTCGCTCTGGCGCGGCCCGGGCCGACCGTGGTGCTGATGGCCGGCCTTCAGGGCTCGGGCAAGACCACCGCCGCCGGCAAGCTGGCGCGCCACCTGCGCGAGGAGCACGGGATGGACGTGGCGGTGGCCGCGTGCGACGTGTACCGGCCCGCCGCGGTGGACCAGCTGATCAAGGTCGGCGCCCAGGCGGGCGCGCATGTGTACGAGCAGGGCACTGGCCGCGATCCGGTCGACATCGCAGAGTGGGCGCTCGACCAGGCGAAGCAGGACCGCCGCGACGCGCTGATCATCGACACGAGCGGCCGGCTCCACATCGACGAGGAGTTGATGAAGGAGCTGGCCCAGATCAAGAAGCGCACCAAGCCGCACAACGTGCTGCTCGTGGTGGACGCGATGACCGGCCAGGACGCGGTGAACGTGGCGGAGCAGTTCGCCGAGACCGCGAACTTCGACGGCGTGATCCTCTCCAAGCTCGACGGCGACGCCCGCGGCGGCGCCGCGCTGTCGGTCAAGGCGGTCACCGGCAAGCCGATCCTCTACGCGTCCACGGGCGAGAAGCTCGGCGACTTCGAGCGCTTCCACCCGGACCGCATGGCGCAGCGGATCCTCGGCATGGGCGACGTGATGACGCTCGTCGAGAAGGCCGAGCGCCAGATGGACGAGCGCCAGGCGCAGGAGCTCGAGAAGAAGATCCGCAAGGAGCAGTTCACGCTCGACGACTTCCTCGAGCAGATGCAGCAGGTGCGCAACATGGGCCCGCTCGGCTCGCTGCTCAAGATGATGCCGGGGATCGGGAGCCAGCTCGGCTCGCTGAACGTGGACGAGAAGGAGCTGGACCGCCTCGAGGCGATCATCCGCTCGATGACGCCGGAGGAGCGGGCGAACCCGAAGATCATCGACGGGTCGCGCCGGCGCCGGATCGCGCGCGGGTCGGGGACCTCCGTGCAGGCGGTGTCGCAGCTCGTGAAGCAGTTCGGCCAGATGAAGAAGGTCATGAAGCAGGTGGCGCAGGGCAAGATGCCGTCGCTGCAGCAGTTGGCCGGCGGTCGCTAACCTCCCCGCCCTATGTCCGTACGAGTCCGCCTCACCCGCGTGGGGAGCAAGAAGAACCCGATCTGGCGCGTGGTCGTCTCCGACCAGCGCTCGCCGCGCGATGGCCGCTTCATCGAGACGATCGGCCACTACAACCCGCAGACCGAGCCCTCCACGATCGTGATCGACGAGGAGCGCCTGCAGCACTGGCTCGCGCGCGGCGCACAGCCGACCAACACGGTCAAGCAGCTCGTCCGGGCGCAGTCGAAGGGCACGCCGCCCGCCGCGGTCGCCGAGCCGGCACCCGAGCCCGAGCCGGCGCCGGCCGCCGAGCCCGAGCCTGAGTCGGCCGCTCCGGCGGAGTAGTGGAGGAGCTCCTCGAGTACCTCGCCCGGTCGCTCGTCGACCGTCCGGACGAGGTCAGCGTGGAGTCGTTCGAGGAGGACGACGGCACGATCGTGCTGGAGCTGCATGTGGCCGATGACGACGCCGGCAAGGTGATCGGCCGCGGCGGGCGCACCGTCGCCGCGCTCCGAACGGTCGTCAAGGCCAGCGCCGTCCGGGATGGCCACCGGGTGCTCGTCGACGTCGTCGATTGACCCTCGTGACCGCCGGCCGCGTGGGTAAGCCGCACGGCCTGGACGGCAGCTTCTACGTGGAGCGGCCGCGCCACGACCTCCCCGAGGGCACCTCACTCGCCGTCGGCGGCCGTACGCACCGGATCGAGCGCAGGGCGGGCACCGACGAGCGTCCGCTGATCAGGCTGGCCGGCATCGAGGACGCGCGCCCGCTCCGCGGCGAGGTCCTGCTCGTGGAGGACGAGCTGGCCGAGGGCGAGTGGCTCGCCGGCGACCTCGTCGGCTGCAGCGTCCCGGGGCTTGGGACCGTGACCCAGGTCGTCGATGCGCCCTCCTGCTCGGTGCTCGAGCTCGAGGACGGGACGCTGATCCCGTTCGTGAGCGACGCCATCGCAAGCATCGACCTCGACGCGCGCGAGATCCACGTGAACCGCGAGTTCCTCGGATGAAGATCGACGTCGTCACGCTCTTCCCGGCCTGGTTCGAGTGGTTCAAGCAGCAGCGCCACGTCCAGAACGCGGCCGTGATGGGCCACGAGCTCGGCTTCGTGGACCTGCGCGCCTCGACGCCGCTGAACGCCGGCCAGGTGGACGACACGCCCTACGGCGGCGGGGCCGGCATGGTGATCCGCGTGGACGTGGTGGAGGCCGCGCTACGCGAGCGCTACGGCGTGGCCCCTCCGCCGCACAGGACGATCGCGCTGTCGCCGGGCGGGCGTCGCTTCGACGACGCGCTCGCGAGCGAGCTGGCCGCCGAGCCCGCGCTCACGCTGCTGTGCGGCCGCTACGAGGGCTTCGACGAGCGCGTGCACGAGCACCTCGCCACCGACGTGATCTCGATCGGCGAGTACGTGCTGTCGGGCGGCGAGCTGGCGGCGATGGTCGTGATGGACGCGGTGATGCGCAAGCTGCCGGGGGCGCTCGGCCACGAGGAGAGCGCGGTCGAGGAGTCGTTCAGCGAGGCGCTCGAGGGGGCGCCCGAGTACCCCCACTACACGCGTCCGTTCGACTGGCGCGGGCACACCGTTCCGGACGTGCTCCTGTCCGGCGACCACGCTCGCATACGCGAGTGGCGGATGGAGCGCAGCCGCGAGCGGGGCCGAAGGTAGCCCCCGACTCCTTCGCTACCATTGCCCGTCACGCGCGACGCTCTCCCCGGTCGCGTTTTTTGTGCCCATGTCCGGAGTCATCGACAGCATCGAGCGCGCACAGCTGCGCCGCGTCCCCTCCTTCCAGGCGGGTGACCGCGTGCGCGTGCACTTCCAGGTTGTGGAGGGCACGCGCCGGCGTACGCAGGTCTTCGAGGGCATCGTGCTCAAGCGCCAGGGCAGCGGCGTGCGCGAGACGTTCACGGTGCGCAAGCAGTCGTTCGGAGTGGGGGTGGAGCGCACGTTCCCGGTCCACTCGCCGAAGATCGAGCGCATCGAGGTCGCGGCCCGCGGAGACGTGCGGCGCGCCAAGCTCTACTACCTGCGAGAGCGCGTCGGTCGCGCCTCGCGGGTGCGCGAGCGCCGCTGGACGGGCGCCGAGGAGGTCATCGAGCCGGGTCTCGTCGAGGCAGGCGCAATGCCGCCGGACGACGCCCCGCGCCCCGGCGAGGAGGAGCTCGGCGAGCAGGCAGCCGCGGCCGAGGCGGAGGCCGCCGACGCGCCGGATGGCGCCGAGGTTGGTGACGCGCCCGCTCCCGAGGCCGAGGCCCCCG
The DNA here is from genome assembly GCA_963771715.1 of uncultured Thermoleophilaceae bacterium. Taxonomy (GTDB): domain Bacteria; phylum Actinomycetota; class Thermoleophilia; order Solirubrobacterales; family Thermoleophilaceae; genus JACVRW01. Next base: position 63,336 of record CAVYUQ010000012.1, on the reverse strand, counting down.
CCGCGGAGCCGGACGACGGCGGCGAGCAGCCCGTGGAGGACCAGCCGGCCGAGGATCAGACGCCCGACGACCAGGCGTCCTAGGCGGGCTGGAGGCCGGGACGGCCCAGGTGGCGAAGAGCAAGGCGAAGACAGGGCACAACTCGCTCGTCGAGTTGGTCATGATCGTCGCGGTGGCGCTCGGGCTGGCGCTCGGCATCCAGGCGTTCCTCGTCAAGCCGTTCAGGATCCCGAGCGAGTCGATGGTGCCGACCCTCGAGGTCGGCCAGCGCGTGCTCGTCGACCGCGTGAGCTTCCGCTTCGGCGACCCCGACCGCGGCGACATCGTGGTCTTCAAGCCGCCCGCCGGCGCCGATACGCCCAAGTGCGGGGTCGAGCGGCCGAGCGACCAGCCGTGCCCCAAGGAGACCCCCGACCGCTCCGACACCAACTTCATCAAGCGCGTGGTCGGCGTGCCCGGGGACCGGCTGAAGGTCCTCGAGGGCTCGGTCTACATCAACGGGAAGAAGCAGAAGGAGCCGTTCGCCAGGCTCGATCCCGAGTGCGGCACCTGCAACCTGCCCCGGGAGATCACGATTCCCGAGGACCACTACTACATGATGGGCGACAACCGGGGCGAGTCCGCAGACAGCCGCGAGTGGGGCCCGGTGCCGAAGAAGTGGATCATTGGGAAGGCCTTCATGACCTATTGGCCTCCCGGCAGGATCGGTCTACTGTAGGACCCAAGGGCCCGCTTCCGCCGAGGCGAGCCCCCGGCGGAGCCGCTTCCGCCGTACCCGCACCTATGATCGGCGCCAACGTGGGTTCGCCGGACACCGACGAGACGACGCCTTCCCAGCCGCAAGGCTCCGGCAGGGCGCGGAGACGCAGGGGGAGGCCGCGCACCGGCAACGGGCGTCGGCTCTTCACCTTCGACCGCGAGCTCGGCTGCCGGCTCGTGGCCGGCGCAGACGAGGCGGGCCGCGGCTCGCTCGCAGGCCCGCTGGTGGCCGCCGCGGTCCTGTTCGACCTCGAGCAGCTCACCCTCTCCGACCGCCGCGCGCTCACGCGCCTGAACGACTCGAAGCAGCACACGGCCGAGGCGCGCGAGGAGCTCTACCCGCTGGTGATGCGGGCGGCGGCGCGCTCCGTGATCGTGTCGCGCTGCGTGCGCGGCATCGACAGCCGCGGGCTGCACAAGACGAACCTCGAGGCGCTGCGCACCGCCCTGCTCGGCGTGGCGCTGCCCGGCACCATGTGCCTGGTCGACGGATTCAACGTGCCGGAGTTCGGCTTCGAGCAGCGCGCCGTCATTGACGGCGACTGCCGCAGCGCCGCCATCGCGGCCGCCTCCGTGCTCGCCAAGGTGAGCCGCGACCGCTACATGCGCCGCGCCGCGGAGCGCCACCCGGGCTGGGACTTCGAGACCAACGTCGGCTACTCCACGCCGGAGCACCGCGCGGCGATAAGGGCCAACGGCGTGTCGCCACTCCACCGGATGTCGTTCCAGTCGATCGCGTATACGCAGCTGGCCCTCGAGGGCTAGCCCCACGGCCCGCGCGCGCCCGGCCGCAGCGCTGCGCCGCCCCTGGCCAGGTGGCAGCCAAACGTCGCGGAATCCGCAACGATTCTCTGCCACCTGAATCAGAACGCGGATTCCAGGTGCTCGAGTGCCAGCAGCCGGCCGTGGGCGTCGAAGCTGATGCCGATCGCGTCGAAGCGGATCTCCGGCGGGCGCGGGCCGTCGAGCAAGCCCTGAGCGAGCCACTCGCGCGCCATCGCGCGAACCTGCCGCTGCTTGCGCGAGCCGATTGAGGCGAACGGGCCGAGCGGGTTCGCCGGTCGCGGCGCGCCGCGCACTATGCGCGTCTTCACCTCGCAGAACACGAGGAAGCGCTCGTCGCGCGCCACCAGATCCAGCTCCCCGAAGCGCGTCCGGAAGTTGCGCGCGATCACCTCGCATCCGCGCGCCTCCAGATGCTTGGCGGCGAGCCGCTCACCCTTCTCACCGAGCGCCCGTCGCGGATCAGCGGCCACCAGCGCGACGCTAGGGGCGCTTGACGCACGGGTGGGTCACGAGCGTGACTATTCAGCCGCGCGTGGGAGGGCCTGCCAGTCGACGGACGTCACCTGCGGGCCGAGCGCGAATCCGTCCGGGCCCAGCTCGTCGACCAGGCGGCGCAGGCCCCGGCCATTGGTGCGGACGACGTAGAGGTCGCCATCCCGGATGAATGCGATCCATCTGCCGTCCGGGGACCACGCGGGGCTGTGCCCGCCGCGGCGGGTGAGGCGGCGAAGCCCGCTGCCGTCGCGTCTCACGAGGTACACGTCCCTCGGGTCCTCGTCGACCCCGCGTCTGACCGAGCGCACGAACGCCAGCTTCGTCCCGTGTGGCGACCAGGAGGGGCTGGAGCCACCGCGGTGGGTGAGCCTCCGGGGTTTACCGCCGAGGCGCTTGACGAAGATATTGGGGCAGCCAAACGCGCAGGCTGGATCGCTGCGAACGAACGCGATCCGTCCCGTGGAAGACCAATCCGGCGCCCCCGTATAGGCGCGCGTGACCTGGCGTAGCTCGGTTCCGTCGAGCGACGCGAGGAAGATCGCGTCCGCATCCAGGGGACCTCCCGGGACCTGATGGCCGAGGAGGAGCCGGTCGCCAGCCGGCGACCAGGCGAGCCGGAGGGCGCCATGCGCGGTGGCGAGGTCTTCGAGCATCGACCCGTCCGACGCCATCAGGCCCAAACCCGGCCTGAACAGTTCGCCTCCTCCAGGCGGGTGTTCGAGGTGCACGGTCGAGAACGCGATCCTCGAGCCGTCCGGCGAGTAGCGAGGCGCGTGGACCGAACAGTCAACGTACGCAAAGGTCGGGCGGTCAGTCTTAACGGGGCAGTCGCGAAGTGTCTGCACCGGGCCCCCGCGCGGCCCGACCGCGCGGATACTCGTGGGCGACGGGACGTACTTGTTCGCGGACGTCCACTGGTAGACGATCGTCCCGTTGGTGCCCGGAAACGAAGCCCACGCGGGGCCGGCCGTCGCGCAGAGAACCACCAGGAGGGCGACGAAGGACGATCCCAGGCGCGAGCCCACCCGCAGCCCTGAACAGCTCGGCTTGGAGTCCATCAGTCCTCCTCCGGAATGGTCGGTCAAAGCCTACGCCGACCGCTGAGTGCATACAACACGGCAGACCGCATGGCGATGCGGCGCAATCCGAGTGCCGTGATGCGCGTGTGACGAAGTTGTCGCGTCCTCGTGCCCACGCGTCGGTCGCCGCGGCGGAGCCTGTGCTGGGTGCTCGCCGCAGTCGCCACCTTCACCCTCGACGGGGTCCACGCCCAGGAGGTGACCGTGGAGGTGGATGTCCGGCGCGGGTTGCCCACGTTCACGCTCGTGGGGCTTCCGGACCGGGCCATCCGGGAGTCGCGCGAGCGCGTCCGGGCGGCTCTCCTCAACTCCGCCCTCGAGTTCCCGCAGAAGCGGCTTACCGTGAACCTCGCGCCCGCGCACGTGCGCAAGGCTGGCCCGAGCTTCGACCTCGCGATCGCCGTCGGCCTGCTCGCCGCCAGCGGCCAGGTTCCGCCGGAGCAGCTCGAGGACTGCGCCCTCGTCGGCGAGCTCTCGCTGAGCGGCGAGCTGCGCCCCGTGCGCGGAACGCTCACCGCCGCGCTCGGCGCCCGGCGGGCCGGATACCGCCGCCTGCTGGTTCCGGACGCGAACGCCGCCGAGGCGGCGCTTGTGGAGGGGATCGACGTGAGCGCGATCCCGACGCTGACTCGGCTCGCGGACCTGCTGCACGGGCGCTGGTCGCCCGAGCCCGCACGTCCGGCCGTGGCGGATCCGGAGGACGCCGCGCCTGAGGGTCCCGACCTGGCCGACGTGCGCGGGCAGGAGGACGCAAAGCGGGCGCTCGAGATAGCGGCGGCCGGGGGGCACAACCTGCTGATGATCGGCCCGCCGGGCGCGGGCAAGACCATGCTCGCGCGGCGGCTGCCCGGCATCCTTCCGCCGCCGAGCTTCGAGGAGGCGCTCGAGATCACGCAGGTCCACAGCGCGGCCGGCATCGGAAGCGGGCGGCTCGCAACCGAGCGGCCCTTCCGCGCCCCGCACCACACGATCTCTCCTCAGGGGCTCGTGGGCGGCGGGGCGCGGCCGATGCCGGGCGAGATTACGCTCGCCCACCGCGGCGTCCTCTTCCTCGACGAGCTGCCGGAGTTCGCGCGCGTGGCCGTCGATGCGCTGCGCCAGCCGCTCGAGGAGGGCCGCGTGGAGATCATGCGCGGCCAGCGGACGCTCGAGTTCCCGGCGAACGCGATCGTGGTTGGGGCCTGCAACCGCTGCCCGTGCGCGCGGCCTCCCGATACGTGCAGTTGCACGACGGTCGAGCTGGCGCGCTATCAGCGGCGGCTCAGCGGCCCGCTCGTTGACCGCATCGACCTGGTCTGCCAGGTGGAGCCGGTGCCGGCCGTGGAGCTCGTCGGTCGACCGCATGAGCGCAGGACCCGCTCGGTGGAGGTACGCGCGCGCGTGGTGGCGGCCCGCATGCGACAGCTCGCTCGGCTGGCCGGCACGGGCGTGCTCTGCAACGGCGACATGGACGGTCGGCTCACGCGTCGCCAGGTTCCGCTCGAGGCGAGCCTCGCAGGCCGACTGCTCGCCGTCCGCGACCGCATCCCGCTCAGTGGGCGCGGCCACGACCGCGTGCTGCGCGTGGCTCGCACGATCGCCGACCTCGAGGGCCGGGAGCTGCTGGCCGAAAGCGACCTCGACGAGGCTCTCTCCTACAGGCTCGACAGCTGGGAGCGGATAGCGGCGTGATCGAGAGCTGCCACGCGTGCCTGCGGCGGGCCTTCCTGATCGCCCACCTCGCGCCGCGCATCGCCGGGCTGCTCGGCGGCCGGGAGCGGAGGGCGTCCGGCTTGCTGGCGTTGCCCGAGCCGGAGCTGCTCGCCGCCGCGGCCGGGCGGGGAGTGGAGGAGGCGATCGCGTTCCTGGACGGGCTCGATGCCGATCGCGAGCGCGAGCGGCTCGCTGCGGGCGGCTTCTCGGCGCTCTGCACCCACGCGTCCGCGTACCCGCCGCTGCTCCGAGAGCTCCCGGACCCGCCGGCCGTGCTGTTCGCGGCCGGGCGCCCCGAGACGTTCGCGCTCCTGCGCGAGGAGCCGGCCGTCGCGGTGGTGGGCACCCGGCAGGCGAGCCCGTATGGCACCGAGGTGGCCTACGCGATCGGGCGCGGGCTCGGCGCGTCGGGGGTGCCCGTGGTGAGCGGCCTGGCGCTCGGAATCGACGGAACCGCGCACCGCGGATGCGTCGACGGTCGCGGCGTGCCCGTGGCGGTGGTGGCGTGCGGCCCGGATGTGGTGTATCCGCGCCGCCACCGGGGCCTGCACCAGCGCGTGCGCGAGGAGGGGCTCGTGCTGTCGGAGCTCCCGCCCGGCACGGAGCCCTATCGCTGGAGCTTCCCGGCGCGCAACCGGATCATGGCCGGGCTGGCGCGTCTGACGCTGGTGGTGGAGGCCGCGGACCCGAGCGGAAGCCTGATCACGGCGGACTTCGCAAAGGACCTCGGTCGCTGCGTGGCCGCCGTGCCGGGCCGTGTCACGTCGCGGATGGCGCAGGGCACCAACAGCCTGCTGAAGGAGGGAGCCGCCGCCATCACCGGCACCGACGACGTCCTCGACGAGCTGTTCGGCGTCGGCGTGCGCCAGGCGCCGGACCTGAGCGGAACGCGCTCGGCCCCGGCCGACCCGCTGCTGCGAGCCGTCCTCGCGGCGGCGGACGGCGGCGCGTCGGTGGAGGCGATCGCCCGCACGACCGGCCGCACCGCGGCGCAGACGCGCGCCGCCCTCGGCCGCCTGGAGGCCGACGGCTACCTGGTGCGGCGCGACCTCGGCGGGTGGGAGCGGACGGCGTGCTGAGCGGGGAGCGGGCGGCGTGCTGAGGCGGCGGCGCGCCGCCCGCCTATCCTGCCCTGCCCGTGGCCCCTGACCGCATTCCCCGGGTGCTCTCGATCGCCGGCTCGGATTCCGGCGGCGGCGCCGGCATCCAGGCTGATCTCAAGGCGTTCGCGCGCTGCGGCGTGCATGGGATGACCGCCATCACGGCGATCACCGCGCAGAACACGGTGGCGGTCACGGCGGTGTATCCGCTGCCGCCCGAGGTCGATCGTGGAGCAGGTGCGCGCCGTGGCCGACGACATCGGCGTGGACGCCGTGAAGATCGGGATGCTCGGGACCGTCGAGACAATCGAGGCCGTGGGGAGGGCGCTCGACCTCATCCCCGGCGCGCCGGTGGTCCTGGACCCGGTGATGGTGGCCGAGAGCGGCGCCCGGCTGCTCGACGAGGACGCCCAGGAGGCGCTCAGGACGCTGCTGGTGCCGCGCGCGGCGGTCGTGACCCCGAACGTGCCGGAGGCGCGCGTGCTGGCCGGCGGCGCGGCCGTTGCCGGCGCCGCCGACGGCGAGCAGCTCGCCAGGGCGGTGCACGCGCTCGGACCGGCCGCCGTCGTGGTCACCGGAGGTCACCGCGAGCAGGCGGTGGACGTGTTTTTCGACGGCGACCAGCTCGTGGAGATCGCCGGGGAGCGGTACCTGGACGGCGCCGCGCACGGGTCCGGCTGCACGCATTCCTCGGCGCTCGCCGCGCACCTGGCGCTCGGGTTTGAGCCGCTCGATGCTGCGAAGGCTGCGAAGCGGATCGCCTCCGACGCGGTGCGTGACGGTCTGCGCAGCGTGGGCGAGGGCCCTGGACCAGTGGACGTGTTCGGGGGCGAGTCCGGCCGCCGGCGGCCCTAGACCGCCACGCCCTGCTCGTCGAGCCACGCCCGCACGAGCCACCGGAGCCCGCGTGACATAATCGAGCAGGTGGCGGTGATGAAGTTCTTGCGCATGAAGCCCGGGCATGGCGAGGTGCTGCTCGCCGAGGGCGATCCCAGCGTGCAGGAGGACGAGGAGCGCCTCGTGGAGGAGTTCCGCCGCCAGCTCGACGAGGGCATGTGGGCGGCCGTCCCGGTCACGAACTCGGGCAGCGGCCGGCGTGAGGCGCAGATGGTCAAGGAGTTCTCCGACATCCCGCCCGAGTCCGAGCGCGTGATCTTTTTCCCGCGCGCCTCCGGCGGCTGACATCCCGCCCGAGATGCTGCTCGCTCTCCTCGCACTCGCACTGATCGCCTTGGTTCTGGCCGCCCTGCTCGCGCTGCCGCGCATCGAGCAATGGCGCGCCGAGCGCGCGCAGCGGGCGTCGCGCCCGCCCGCCGGCCCGTTCGACCAGCTCTACGACCCCGGGCGGGAGCGCCGCGCCGAGCAGCGCGCCCGCGAGCTCCTGCGTTCCTGCGTGAACGAGGAGGAGTGGGGGATGTACCGCGACCTCGGCTTCATCCGCGTGGCCGGCCGGCACGCGCGCCGGGAGGTCGACCACGCGGCGCGCGCCGCGTACGCGTACCTTGTCTACCCGCACAAGCCGATAGTGGCCTACGTGCCCGCGAGCGGCCAGCTGCTCTCCGAGTACTGCGTGGAGTTCCCCGACCTCACCGGCAGCGGCGGCCGCCACCGGCTGCCCGCGTCGGACGACGTGCTCGCCAAGTGGATGGCCCTCACCTCCGACGAGGACCGCGTGATCCGGCGCGCGAACATGCACCTGATCGGCCGCCAGCTCGACCCCGCCCGCGTGCGCCGCGACCTCTGGCGTCTCGCGGAGTGGGAGCGCAGGCGCGGCGACAGGCAGCGGGTACCTCAGAGCCACCAGTGAGCGACGAGCTCCGCAGGCGCAGCCGGGTCATCCTGGACGGCCCGGAGCGCGCGCAGGCGCGCGCGTACCTCAAGGGCATCGGGTACGACGACGACGCCCTGAAGCGCCCGATCGTCGGCATCGCCAACACCTGGACCGAGACGATGCCCTGCAACTTCCACCTGCGTCGCCTGGCCGAGAAGGTCAAGGAGGGCGTGCGCGCGGCCGGCGCCACGCCGATGGAGTTCAACACGATCGCCATCTCCGACGGGATCACGATGGGCACCGAGGGGATGAAGACCTCGCTGGTGAGCCGCGAGGTGATCGCCGACTCGATCGAGCTCGTGGTGCGCGGGCACATGTTCGACGCCGTGGTGGCCCTGTCCGGCTGCGACAAGACGATCCCCGGCTGCGTGATGGCGCTCGCCCGGCTGGACGTGCCGAGCCTGATGCTCTACGGCGGCTCGATCGCGCCGGGTCGCTGGCGCGGCAGGGACGTGACGATCCAGGACGTCTTCGAGGGGATCGGCGCCCACGCCGCCGGCGACCTGACCGACGACGAGCTCACGGACCTCGAGAACCACGCCTCACCGGGGGCGGGTGCCTGCGGCGGCCAGTTCACCGCCAACACGATGGCGATGGCCTTCGAGGTGCTCGGCATCTCGCCGATGGGCAGCTCGATGGTCCCGGCGGAGGACGGCAAGAAGGGGGCGGTCGCCGAGGAGTGCGGCCGGCTCGTGGTCGAGGTGCTCGAGCAGGACCGGCGCCCCAGCTCGATCATCACCAAGCGCTCGCTGGAGAACGCCATCGCGGCGGGCGCGACCTCCGGCGGCTCCACCAACCTCATCCTCCACCTGCTCGCGGTGGCGCACGAGGCCGGGGTCGAGCTCGAGCTCGAGGACTTCGACCGGATCGCCTGGCAGACCCCGCTGCTGTGCGACCTCAAGCCCGGCGGCCGCTACGTGGCCACCGACCTCTACCGCGCGGGCGGCGTGCCGCTCGTGATCAAGCGGCTGAAGGAGCTCGGCGCCCTGCACGAGGACGAGCTCACGGTCACCGGGCAGACGATCGGCGAGGTGGCTGACGCCGCCGAGGAGACGCCCGGCCAGGACGTGGTGCGCCCCGTGGACCAGGCGCTCAAGCCGAACGGGGGCTTCGCGATCCTGCGCGGCAACCTGGCGCCCGACGGCTGCGTGGTGAAGCTGTCGGGCCACGACCGCATGGAGCACGTGGGCCCCGCGCGGGTGTTCGAGCGCGAGGAGGATGCGTTCGCGGCAGTGATGGCGAAGGAGATCCAGCCCGGCGACGTGGTCGTGATCCGCAACGAGGGCCCGAAGGGCGGCCCCGGGATGCGGGAGATGCTTCACGTGACGGCGGCGCTGGTGGGCGAGGGCCTCGGCGACTCCGTCGCGCTGCTCACGGACGGCCGCTTCTCGGGCGCCACCCACGGCTTCATGGCGGGCCACGTGGCGCCGGAGGCCCCGGACGGCGGCCCGATCGCGGCACTGAGGGACGGCGACACGGTCGTGTTCGACGTGGCCAAGCGCGAGCTGAACGTGGAGCTCTCCGCCGAGGAGCTCGAGAGCCGCCTGGCGGACTACGAGCCCCCGGCTCCCGCCTACACCAACGGAGTGCTCGGGAAGTACAGGCGGCTCGTGCGCTCGGCGGCCGAGGGCGCGATCACCGGCTAGATGGCTCGCCTGCTCGCGCTCGCCGTCCTCGCCGCCCTCGTGGTCCCGGCCACGGCGTCGGCGCTGACCCCGCCGGCCACCCACTACACCGCGAGGATCGACGGCATGAACGCCTTCGTGGGAATCGTCAAGCGGGGCGAGCGCTTCAGGGCCTACGTGTCGGACGCGCACCCCGAAGGGCGCGACGCTCTCGGTCTGGTTCAGGGGCGACGTGGGCCCCGACGGCGCCATCAGTGCGTCGGCCTACGGGGTCGGGCTGGAGGCCCAGCTCGCGCGACGAAACGCCACGGGCACGGTCACGCTCCCGGACGGGCGCGCCTTCGCGTTCGCTGCCGAGACCGGGTTCGGGGGCGCGCTGATCGAGCGCAGCTACCGGCACGCGGGCCAGGCGTACCTCTCGGGCTGGATCGTGCTGCGTGACAAGCGGGTGCGCGGACGCACGAGCATCCCTGGAACGGCTTTCGACGGAAGCTCGTCTACCGGGCCCGGAATCCGGCCGACCCCGCCGCTCGGCAGCCCGATCACCGAGGAGCAGCGTCCCGCGCTCTGCGCCCAGCTCGAAGCGGATCGCGAGGCGCTTCGCACCCAGGACGGACGGCTGTCGCACCAGTCCGGGATCTGGGAGCTGCGGCTGAACCGCGGGCGCGGCTCCGGCACCGCCTACACGCGCCTGTTTCAGGCGATGAACGCCGTCGACCGGGCCATCGAGGAGGTCGAGGGCTACTCGGCAGCCGCCTGCTAGGCGGCCTGCGACTCGCCCTCGGCCGGTTCCTTCTTCTCGGCGGAGCCGCTCTCGGCCAGGAACTCGGTGAGCAGGTCATTGAACGCCTGCGGGCGCTCGGCCATCGGTATATGGCCGGTGTCGCGCATCACGAGCTTGCGGCTGTCCGGGATCAGGCGCTCGAACTCGTTCGCGTCGCGCACCGGGATGACCGAGTCCTTCTCGCCCCAGACGATCAGCGTGGGCACCTTCACATCCGGCAGGCGGTCGCGGAAGTCGTAGTCGAGGCAGGCGCGCAGGGCGTCGTCGAAGCCCGGCTTGCCGGCGCCCTTGATTAAGCCCTCGTACGCGAAGTCGGGCTTCAGCAGACGCGGGTGGCGTGCCACGAGTGCCAGCGCGCTGTGCCGCGTGATGGCGCGCGCAGCCAGCTTGCGGTGGCGCGCGGCGGTGTTCGTGGCGAGCGCCGCCGCCACTCGGCCGAACAGGAGTACCGGGCGCTGGAGCGCGTCCGCGGACGAGATCCCGGCGGCGGAGACGAGCGCGAGCCGCGAGACGCGCTCGTGGAACTGGATCGCGACCTCCGCGGTCACGAAGCCGCCCATGGAGTTCCCCACGAGCGCGACCTTGCCGAGGCCGAGCCGCTCGCAGAACGCGTCCACGCAGCGCCCGTAGCCCGGGATGGTGATCTTGCCGTCCGCCGGCCCCGGCGTGAGCCCGTGGCCGGGCAGGTCGAGCGCGAGCACGCGCCGCTCCTGGGCCAGCCGCGGGATGTTCTCGAGCCAGTTCTGCCACTGGCCGCCGAGCCCGTGGACCAGCACGACGGGCTCGTGCAGCCCGGGCCTGCTGGCGGGGTCACCCCCTCCGGGGGCACCCCGCGCAGTGACGTCCACGTAGTTGATCGGCGTGCCGTCGATCTCCACCTGCTTGAGCTCGTCGACCCAGTTGGTCTCGCGCCAGTTGGGGGACGCGCTGACGCCGTAGTCGTCGCCGGCGTCGCGGTAGCGCCAGGGCGTGGCGGGCGCCGCGCCGGGGGAGAGAGACTTGCGTGGCATGTCCTTACTGTACGGAGCCGTGGCACGGATCGCGCTGGACATCGACTCGACCCTGCACCACTACTGGGACCTGCTCCAGCGCATCGCGCGCGAGCGCTACGGCGTGGAGCTGCCCTACGAGGAGCAGCGCGACTGGGGCATCACGGTGCTGGAGCGGGACGCGATCGTCCACTGCGTGGAGGAGACCCACTCCGACGAGAACATCGCCGCGGGCGTGCCCTACCCGGACGCTGTCGAGACGGTGCGCCACTGGCACGAGCAGGGCCACTGGATCCACGTGACGAGCCACCGCCGCCGCAGCACCTACGAGGCCACGGCCGCCTGGCTCGACGCCATCGGCATGCCGTGGGACGACCTCCACTGCTCGTTCGACAAGGTGCCCCGCTGCGCCGAGCTCGGGATCCACGTGCTGGTGGACGACAGCCCGGTCAACATCACCAGGGCGCGGGAGGTGGGCATCGTGGCCGCCACCATCGTCCACCCCTGGAACGAGGAGCTCGTGGAGCGCGACGGCGTGATCGGGGCGCGCGACTGGCGGGGGCTGAAGACGGCCCTCGACCCGGTGCTGGATCGCCTCGGCAGCGAGCCTGCTTGAATCGGCCCCCAATGGCTGAGCCCCAACGCACAACCCTGTCCATGCGCGACCGTGCGGCTCCCACGACGGCACTCGTGCCGGCGGAGGAGCTCAAGTCGCACCTGCCCGGGGTGGAGCCGGAGCGCCAGCTCAACGACTGGGGCAGGTCGGAGCGGATCGAAGGGATCTTCGACCGCACCGTGGCCGAGTTCTTCTACCGCTACTGGTTCCGCGCGGAGGTCGAGGGCATCGAGAACGTGCCGGCGGCCGGGGGCGCCCTGCTCGTCTCGAACCATTCGGGTGCCCTGCCACCGGACGCCGCCATGATCGCCAAGGCGATCCGCGAGGAGCACACGCACCCGCGCCCGCTGAACATCACGATCGAGCACTTCTTCAAGGGCTATCCGGGGTTCAGCACGCTGCTCCCGAAGATCGGCTGCGTGCCCGCCCATCCGGCCAACGTGCACCGCCTGCTCTACGACGAGGAGCAGCTCGTGCTGGTGTTCCCCGAGGGCCGCAAGGCAACCGAGAAGCTCTACAAGGACCGCTACCGGCTGCGCCGCTTCGGGCGCGGCGGCTTCGTGGAGGCCGCGATGCGCGCCCGGGCGCCGATCGTGCCGGTGTGCGTGGTGGGAGCCGAGGAGTCCGCGCCGGTGTTCGCCCAGGTGGGGCTGATGAAGCGCCTGACCGGGCTGCTCTACTTCCCGATCACCCCGACGTTCCCGCACTTCGGGCTGCTCGGCATGCTGGGCTACCTGCCCGCCAAGTTCAAGCTCCGCTTCCTCGAGCCCATCCACTTCGACGAGGAGGGCATGCACGAGGACAAGGCGCTCGTGCAGACGGTGGCGCACGAGGTGCGCGCCCGCATCCAGGAGGGGCTCTGGGACATGCTCGCGAAGCGCAAGTCGGTCTGGTTCGGGTAGCGGCGTGGACTCGAAGCGCATCCTCGTCACGGGCCTGTCGCACTACTGGGGCGGCCGGCTGGCGCAGGCTCTCGAGCGCTTCCCCGAGGTCGAGGCCGTGATCGGCGTGGACAACGAGGAGCCGACCGTCGAGCTGGAGCGGACCGAGTACGTGAAGGTGGGCGCCCAGCACGCGCTGCTCCGGCGCGTGGTGGAGGCGGCGGAGATCGACACGGTGGTCGACACGCGCCTGGTGGTGGACTCGGCCACGACCTCCTCCTCGAAGGCCCACGAGAACAACGTGATGGGGACGATGAACATCCTCGCCGCCTGCACCGGGGCGGACTCGCCGGTGCGCAAGGTGGTCTTCAAGTCGTCGACCCACTTCTACGGCTGCCACACGGACGACCCGGCGTTCTTCGACGAGACCATGCGCAGGCCGCAGCAGCCGCGCACGGGGATCGAGAAGGACATCGTGGAGGCCGAGGCGTCGGTGAACGAGTTCGCCGAGCGCCATCCCGACACCGCCGTGTCGATCCTGCGCTTCGCGAACGTGCTCGGCCCGGACGTCGAGACGTCGCACATCAAGCTGTTCTCGCTGCCGGTGGTGCCGATGATCCTGGGCTTCGACCCGCGCTACCAGTTCGTCCACGAGGACGACGTGGTGCACGCGCTCGAGCACGCCGTGAAGCACCGCGTGCCGGGCACCTACAACGTCGCGGGCGACGGCGTGCTGGCGCTGAGCGAGGTCGCGGGGCTGCTCGGCAAGCCGTACGCGCCGGTCCTGCCGCCGTGGGGCACGGGGCTCGCGACCTCGGTGCTCCGGCGCCTGGGCGTGGAGATCCCGCCCGAGGCCCTCGAGCAGATGCGCTACGGCCGCGGCGTGGACAACCGCCGCTTCAAGGCGTCCGGCTTCCACTACCAGCACACCAGCCGCGAGACGGTGATGAAGCTCGCCGAGCACCTGCGCATCCACCCGGTGGTGCGGGGAGCGCAGGAGCCGTACCGCTACGAGCGCGAGGTGGAGGACTTCCTGCGCTGGAGCCCGCACGTGAAGAACACGCGCGACAAGCAGGTCACGGCGCTGAGCCGAGACCAGCTGGCGGAGCTCCAGCGGCTGCTCACGAGCTTCGCGGACACGGCGGGGGTGGACCTCGACACCGAGCCGGGCGCCGAGCGCGCGGCCGAGGCCGAGCGGCGCGCCGAGGCGGCGGAGGAGGCCGCGCGCGAGGCCGCGAAGCGAGCGGCACGGGCCGAGCAGCGCGCCGAGAAGCGTGCGCGCGAAGCGGCGGAGGAGAGCGCCCGCCAGGCGGCCGAGCGGCCGCGGCCCTCGGCCCGCCCCGTGGAGCACTACGACGACCTCGCGGCCGAGGAGGTGATCGCGCTGCTCGGCTCGCTCGAGCACGAGGACCTTCAGACCCTGCGGGTCTACGAGCGCGAACACGCCAATCGAGCCCGGGTGCTGAGCGCGATCGAGTCAGTGCTGGCCCGCGGCGGCTCCAGGGTCTAGGCGCAAACCGGATTTCAGCGGTGGGACGGCGCCGTTCCCGCCGATACCCTCTTGGGTGACTTCCCCCCATGAGGCATCGATGGTTCATCCTCGTGGCCGTCCTCCTGCTCGTGATGATCGGAGGCGCGGTCGCCGCTTTCGCGTACGACAGCTCGCGCGATGACCTGATCGCCGAGGGCGTGACGATCGCGGGCGTCGACGTGGGCGGCATGAAGACCGAGGAGGCGCGCCGCCTGGTGCAGCACGAGCTCCAGAAGCCGCTCGAGCGGCCGATCGCGGTGTTCCGCGGCCCCCAGCGCTTCAGGCTCTCGGCTCACGACGCCGGGGTGAAGGCGGACGTGGGCGGCATGGTCGACGAGGCCCTCCAGAAGAGCCGCGACGGCAGCATCTTCAGCCGCGTGGCCCGGGACATCACCGGCGGCGAGGAGGACGCCCAGGTCTCGGCCCGGGTCAGTTACTCGACCGACGCCGTGGAGAAGCTGGTCGAGCGCGTGGAGAAGAAGCTCAACCGGCCCGCCCGCGACGCCGAGGTGACCTTCCCGTCGCTCGAGAAGGTGAAGGAGCAGAAGGGCCGGAAGGTCCGGAGCGCCATGCTCGAGCAGCGCGTGGCCCAGGCCCTCACGGTCCCGGGCGCGGAGCGCCGCGTAAAGGCCCCGGTCCGCATCCTGAAGCCGAAGGTCACCCAGGCCCAGCTCGCCGGGAAGTACCCGGTCGTGCTCGTGGCCGACCGCTACGCCTTCAGGCTCCGGCTCTACAAGAACCTGAACCTGCAGAAGGAGTACACCGTCGCGGTGGGCGCGCTCGGGTTCGACACCCCGGCCGGGCTCTACCACATCCAGAACAAGGCGGTGGACCCCGCCTGGCACGTGCCGAACAGCGACTGGGCCGGCGACCTCGCGGGCACGATCGTCCCCGGCGGCACGGCCGAGAACCCGCTGAAGGCGCGCTGGCTGGGGATCTTCGACGGCGCCGGCATCCACGGCACCGACCAGACCTACTCGCTCGGCTCGGCGGCCTCCCACGGCTGCATCCGGATGGCGATCCCGGACGTGATCGAGCTGTATGACCAGGTGCCGGTGGGGGCACCGATCTACATCGCCTAGGGCTCACACCCCGATCTCGGCGACCGGCACTTCCTCCCAACCCTGCTCCGCAAGCAGGTTCTGGCGCCCCGTATGTCGAATGCAGAGCGTGCCGATGAAGATCCCGCGTTCTTGCTTTCGCAGGACGGAGTACCACATCGTCGAGGCGTCGCTCGGCCCCTGGATTTGGTGCCAGGGCTTGACCGGCTTGTCGTGCTCGTCCACCAGCTCCGCATCGGCGAGCTGAGTCCGCGTGGCCACCCGACCGTCCTCAGTGTTGACGAAGAAGACACCCACTCCGACCGAGGCTAGCTGGGAGGCGGCGCTCGCCCGCTTCGACGACTGGCAGCTCGCGCGCGGCATGGGGGAGAAGACGCGCCGCGCCTACGGGGTCGACCTCGCCCAGCTCGCCGAGTGGGCGTCCGGGCGCGAGCTCGGACCGCACGCCCTGACCCACCGGGAGCTGCGGCACTTCGCCGGTGTGGTCTCCGAGCGCGGCGCGATGAAGTCGACCGTCGCGCGCAAGCTGGCGGCCATCCGGACCTTCTACCGCCACCTGGTCGAGCGCGGCGAGCTCGAGGCCAACCCGGCCGAGCTCGTCTCGAGCCCGAAGAAGGACTCCTACCTGCCCAAGGTCCTGAAGCCGGCGGAGGTGGCGGAGCTGCTCGAGCGCATCCCGGGCTCGACTCCGCTCGACCTGCGCGACCGCGCCCTGCTCGAGCTTGCCTACGCCGCGGGCCTCAGGGCGGAGGAGCTCGTGAACCTGGACGTGGTGAGCCTCGATCCGGACGCCGAGGAGGTGCGCGTGGAGGGCAAGGGCGGCCGCACGCGCGTGGTTCCGGTGGGCGAGCACGCCTGGAGGGCGCTGGACCGCTACCTGGCGCGCGGGCGGACCGTGCTCAACACCGGTGAGAGCGAGGCTCTGTTCCTCTCGAAGTCGGGCCGGCGCCTGTCGACGTCGGACGTCCGGCGGCGGCTGCGAATACAGACGCGCCGGGCCGGGATCTCGCCGCACACCCTGCGGCACTCCTTCGCCACACACCTGCTGGAGGGCGGTGCGGACCTGCGCGCAATCCAGGAGCTGCTGGGACACTCAAGTATCTCTACGACCCAGACTTACACTCGGGTAGAGTCGAAACGCCTCAAGAAGGCGTACGCGCGCTCTCACCCACGTGCGTGACCCAAGACCCACATGGAGACAAACCTCAAGGCGATCGAGCTCAAGGACCTCTGGCGCCGCTACAAGGATGAGCGCGACGAGAAGGCCCGTGAGCGACTCGTGCTCGCGTACGCGCCGCTCGTCAAGTACGTAGCCGGCCGGATGTCCAGCGGTCTGCCGTCCCATGTGGAGGAGGCGGACCTGATCTCGTACGGCCTGCTCGGCCTCATCTCCGCGATCGAGCGCTTCGAGCCCGAGCGCGAGATCAAGTTCGAGACCTTCGCGATCACCCGCATCAAGGGCTCGATCATCGACGAGCTGCGCTCGCTCGACTGGGTACCGCGCTCGGTCCGCACAAAGGCGCGCGAGATCGAGCGCGCGAACGCCAAGCTCGAGCACGAGCTCCACCGCGCTCCCACCGACCAGGAGATGGCCGACCAGCTCGACGTGTCGGTCGAGGAGTTCCAGGAGTCGCTCGTCCGCATCTCGAACTCGTCGGTGGTCGCGCTCGACGAGCTCTGGACGGTCTCCGACGCCTCCGGCGACCAGGTCTCCCTGCTGGACACGATCCAGGATCCGCAGGCGCTCGACCCCGCCATGGAGATGGACACGACCGAGATGAAGGACCGCCTGGCGGACGCGATCGCGCGGCTGCCGGAGCGAGAGAAGCTCGTCGTGGCCCTCTACTACTACGAGAACCTCACCCTGCGGGAGATCGGCGAGGTGCTGGGGGTCACGGAGTCGCGCGTCTCGCAGCTCCACACGAAGGCCGTGCTGCGGCTGAAGTCGCGCCTCCAGGGCGACCCCATCAGCGAAGCCGGCTAGCGGCGGGCACAGAGAGATGCTGGGGCGTCGCGCGAACCGCCACCGGGAGGAGCTGGTTGTCCGCGCGAGCCGCCAGGAGACGGTGGCGAAGCTGGCCCAGCACGCGCTCGAGGGGATGGCCCTCGACGCGCTGCGCGACGCGGCGGCCGCCGCGATCGCCGGCGAGCTGGGGGTGGAGCAGGTGGTCGTGCTCGAGCTGACGGGCGACGGTCGCGGCCTGCTGGCGCGCGCGGGCGTGGGGCTGCCCGACGGCGTGCTCGGAGGCGTGTTGCCGGTGGGCGGGGGTGACCCGCCGGGCCCCTCGGCCCTCGGCGACGACCTCGGCGCGTCGAGCTCGCAGTGCGTCCCGATCGAGACGCGCGGGCACCGGCGCGGCTGGATCGAGGCACACAGCCGCGCGCCGCGCGAGTTCACGGCCGAGGACGCCGCGTTCGTCCGCGCCGTGGCGGGCGTTCTCGGCGCGGCCGCCGAGCGCGCGCAGCACGACGACGTGGTGAGCGACAGCGAGGCGCGCTTCCGCGAGCTCGCCGACACCACGCCCGCGCTCATGTGGATGACCGACTCCGAGGGCGACGTGACCTTCGTGAACGAGGGCTGGCTGCGCTTCACCGGGGGGACGTCCGACGTCGGCGTGACGTTCGCGACGAGCGCGCACCCGGACGATCGGGAGGAGGCGTTGCGGATCTGGGAGGAGGCGTCCGCGCGCCGTGAGGAGTTTCGGTGCGAATACCGTCTGCGCCACGCCGCCTCGGGCGGCTACCGCTGGGTGCTCGAGGTGGGCGCGCCGCGCTTCGCCGGAGGCGAGTTCGTGGGCTACGTGGGCACCGCCACCGACATCCACGAGCGCCGCGCGATGGAGGAGGCCCTGCGCGAGTCCGAGGCGAGCTTCCGCGACCTCGCCGACACCGCGCCCGCGATGATGTGGACGACGGACGAGGACGGGCTCGTGACGTTCGTGAACGAGGGCTGGCTGCGCTTCACCGGCACGACCCTCGAGGAGGAGCTCGGCGCGAGCTGGCAGCTCGGCGTGCACCCGGAGGACGCCGACGACACGCTGAGCACCTGGGACCGCGCCCGGGAGGAGCGCCGCTCCTGGGAGCGCGAGTACCGCCTCCTGCACCACTCGGGCGAGTACCGCTGGGTCGTCGACCGCGGCGTGCCGCGCTACGAGGGCGGCCGCTACACCGGCTACGTGGGCACGGCGATCGACATCCACGAGCGAAAGACGATGGAGGCGCGGCTGCTCGAGGTCTACCAGCGCGAGCACAAGATCGCCGAGACGCTCCAGCGCAGCCTGCTGCCGGAGCGCCTGCCCCAGATCGAGGGCGTCGAGCTGGCGGCCCGCTACCTGCCGGGCGCCCGCGGCGCCGCCGTCGGCGGCGACTGGTACGACGTGCTGGAGCGCCCCGACGGCCGGGTGGCGCTCGTGGTGGGCGACGTGGTCGGCCACGGCCTGCGCGCCGCCGCCACGATGGGCCAGCTCCGAAACGCCTTCCGCGCGTACGGCCTGGTCGAGTCGTCGCCCTCCGAGGTGGTCTCGCGGATCAATCGCCTGGTGATGAGCGGCGTCGAGGACGTGATGGCCACGGTCCTCTACCTCGTGCTGGACCGGGAGACCGGCGAGCTGTCGTTCAGCGCCGCGGGCCACCCGCCGCCGCTGGTGCTCGGCCCGGACGGCCCGCGCTTCCTCGAGGGTGGGCGCTCGGTGCCGATCGGCGCCTCGGACCCGGCGGTGTTCCGTGAGACGAGCGCCGTGCTCCCGCCCGGCTCCACGCTGCTGCTCTACACGGACGGCCTCGTGGAGCGCCGCGACGAGCCGCTCGACCAGCGCCTGGACAAGCTCGCATCGGTGGCGGGCGCCGCCGACGAGAACCTCGACCGCCTCTGCGAGCGCGTGATCGACGCGGTGCTTGGCGAGGGCGAGCCCGGCGACGACGTGGCGCTTCTGGCGGTGCGCCCGCTGCCGGCGGCCTCCGACCGGATCAGCCTCACGCTGCCCGCCGAGCCCGCCTCGCTCGCGAGCCTGCGGCGGCGCCTGGCCCGGTTCCTGCACGCCACGGGCGCCTCGGACCTGGAGCAGTACGAGGTCACGCTCACGATCTCCGAGGCGGCCGGCAACGCGATCGAGCACGCGTACGGGCCGGGCGACGCGACCTACGACGTGGAGGTGGCGTTCACGCACGGCGAGCTCGTGGCCACCGTTCGCGACCACGGGGCCTGGCGCGAGCGCCGCGGCGAGCACCGCGGCCGCGGCCTCAACATCATCGAGAAGCTCATGGACGACGTGAAGGTCACACCGGGCGCGGAGGGCACCGAGGTGACCATGCGCCGGCGGCTCGCCGCCGCGAGGGCAGCGTGAGCTCGCCCGCGGAGATCGCCGTCGAGCGGCGCGGCGGGAGCGTCGTGGCTCGCTTGAGCGGCGAGGTAGACATGACGAACGCCGCCTACCTGCGCGAGCAGCTGCTCGACGCGATGCCGAACGACGCGCTCGCGCTAGTCATCGACATCAGCGCCTGCCGCTACCTCGACTCGGCGGCGATCGAGGTGCTGTTCGACCTCTCCAGGCGGCTCGCGCGCCGCCGCCAGGAGCTGCGGGTCGTGATGCCGCCGGACTCGCCGCTCAGGCGGGTGATCGAGCTGACCGAGGTCGGCAGCGCCGCGCCGGTACACGACTCGCTCGATTCGGCGCTCTCGCAGTAACCTGACCTCCGCACCGCACCGCGAGGGAAGGAGTCGAATGGCGCACGAATCGCCGAAGAGGATCCGCAACGTGGCGTTGGTAGGCCACCGGGGCAGCGGCAAGACGTCCGTGAACGAGGCACTCCTGTTCGAAGCGGGCGCCATCAACCGGCTTGGCTCGGTGGCAGACGGAACCACGGTCTCGGACTCGGCCTCCGACGAGAAGGCGCGCGAGATGTCGATCTCCGCGAGCCTCTCGTCGTTCCGCTGGAACGACCGCAAGATCAACCTCGTCGACACGCCGGGCGAGCCGAGCTTCATCGCCGACGCGCTCGCGACCCTGCGCGTGGTCGAGGGCGCCGTCTTCGTGGTGAACGGCGTGATGGGCGTGGAGGTCACCACCAGCCGCCTCTGGGAGCGCGCCTCCGAGCTCGGGCTCGCGCGCACCGTGTTCGTGAACATGCTCGACCGCGAGCGCGCCGACTTCTTCCGGACGCTCGACTCGCTCAAGCAGGCCTTCGGCCAGCACGTTGTGGCCACCGAGATCCCGATCGGCAAGGAGCACGAGCTCCAGGGCGTGATCGACCTGGTCGACATGAAGGCCTACCGCTACGACGGCGAGAGCCGCGACAACTGCCAGGAGATCGAGATCCCCGAGGAGCTGAGCGCGCAGGCCCAGGAGTACCGCGAGAAGCTGATGGACGAGGTGGCCGAGGTCTCCGACGCGCTGATGGAGCGCTACCTCGAGGGCGAGGAGATCTCACACGAGGAGACCGTCGACGCGCTGAAGACCGGCGTGACCGAGGGGCACCTGTTCCCCGTCACGTGCGGCGCCGCGACCCGCAACCTCGGCATCAACCGCCTGCTCGACGCGTTCGTGGACGACCTTCCCTCGCCCGCGAAGCACGGCGCGCTCGAGGTGGACGGCACCACTCTCGAGCCGGACGAGTCGAAGGACATGGTCGCGTTCGTATTCAAGACGCTCGCCGACCCCTACGCCGGGCGCGTGAACCTGTTCCGCGTCTACCAGGGCGTCCTCAAGCACGACTCGCAGGTGCACAACTGCCGCGCTCACGTGAAGGAGCGCATCGGCCAGCTGCTCGTGCCGCAGGGCAAGGAGACGGAGCACGCCGACGAGTTCGGCCCCGGCGACATCGGCGCGGTGGCCAAGCTGAAGGAGACGCACGCCGGCGACGTGCTCGCCTCGAAGGAGATGGAGATCCCGCTGAAGCTGCCGCCGATGCCGCGCCCGGTGATGGCGTTCGCGATCGAGGCGAAGGCGAAGGGCGACGAGGAGAAGATGGGCCAGGCGCTGCGCCGCCTCCAGGAGGAGGACCCGACCATCGACTTCCACCGCGACACCGAGACCGGGGAGCAGATCCTCGCCGGGATCACGCAGGTCCACGTGGAGGTGATCGTCGACCGCATGAAGGAGCGCTTCGGCGCCGAGGTGGAGCTGCACGCGCCGCACGTGCCCTACCGCGAGGCCATCAAGGGCTCCGCGAAGGCGCATGCCCGCTACAAGAAGCAGACCGGCGGCCGCGGCCAGTTCGCCGACTGCCACATCGAGATCGCGCCCGGCGCCGACGGCGAGGGGCTCGAGTTCGTGAACGCGATCAAGGGCGGCGTGATCCCGGGCGGCTTCATCCCGGCGGTCCAGAAGGGCGTGGTCGAGGCGATGCGCTCGGGCACGGTGGCCGGCTATCCGGTGCAGGACGTCAAGGTCACGCTCTACGACGGCCAGCACCACTCGGTCGACTCCTCCGAGATGGCGTTCAAGATCGCCGGCTCGATGGCGTTCAAGGACGCCATGGAGAACGCCCAGCCGACGCTGATGGAGCCGATCATGACCGTGACGGTCGTGGTGCCTGAGGAGTACGTGGGCGACGTGATCGGCGACCTCAACTCCCGCCGCGGGCGCCCGCTCGGCATGGAGCCGAAGGGCAACGTCACGGAGATCATGGCCGAGGTGCCGATGGCGGAGATGCTCGAGTACGCGAAGGACCTGCGCGCGATCACCGGAGGGCAGGGCGAGTACTCGATGGACCTCGCCCGCTACGAGGAATGCCCGGGGCACGTGGCGCAACAGGTGATGCAGCAGGCGGAGCGCGAGAAGGAGGCCGTCAAGGCCTGACTATCCTGGTGGCGGTGAAGAAGGAGCTTCGGCCCGTTCACGACGCCGTCAGCTGCGATGTCTGCGGGCGCACCATCCTCAAGGGTGAGCACGCCGAGTGGTACCTCGCGCCGGGCGGCCACCGGCGCCAGGTCTGCGACCTGTGCGCGACCCGCGCGCAGCATCACGGCTGGATCCGCGAGTCGGGCGCGGGCGACCTGCCCGCGCGCGTCCCCCGCAACGAGCCGCGCCGCGGCGTGCTGGGCAGGCTGCGCGGGCGCCGCCCGGCGCGGCCGTCCCGGGAGAACGACGCGCGGCTCGCGGAGCAGGAGGCCATGTTCGGGGCCGGCAACGGGGTCGAGCCGGAGGAGCACCCGGCCGAGGAGGCCGCGCCGCCGCCGCGCCCGCGCTCACGTCCGCAGAGCCCGCGCCACGTGCGCGCGGTGCCGACGACCGCCGAGGTGAAGGTCGAGCGGGCACTCGAGCTCTTCAACGGCTCCGGCCACCAGCGCACCGTCGCCGGCCTGGCGCGCACGCTCGGCAAGCCGTGGGTGAGCGCGATGCCCGATCCGGCGCAGGCAAGCGCGGTGTCCGTCCTCGTGGCGTGGGAGCTTTCGTGGTATCGCTATCGCGTGGATCTTGGCGACGAGGCGGACCCGGTGATGATGCTCGACAAGGGCGAGGAGCTCGACCAGATCGAAGAGTCGCTGCGCGCGTGGAACGCGGAGCTCGACACGGACGGGCGCGTGGTGGCCGGGCACGGAGCAAGCGACGGAGGGGCCGAAGAGTGATCTATTGCGTGGTGCCGCAGGCGCTTGCGGACGAGCTGTACGACAAGCTGGCCGACTACTACCGCGACGACCCGCACGTCGAGGTGATCATCGACAGGCGCGCCCAGGGCGGTAGCCCCGGCGACCACCCCGCCTACGAGGAGCAGCGCCGCCAGCGCCCCAAGGGCAGCTTCCCGACCATCGAGCCGCCGGCCAACGCGTGAGGGTCGTCGTCCATGTGGACGGCGGCTCGCGCGGGAACCCGGGTCCGGCCGCGGTGGCCGCCGTGGCTTCGAGCGCCGAGGGGGAGACGCTCGCGGAGCGGAAGGCCTACATCGGCGAGGCCACCAACAACGTGGCCGAGTACCGCGCGCTCCTGCTCGGGCTGGAGCTCGCCCGGGAGCTTGGCGCCGAGGAGGTCGAGGTGGTGAACGACTCGGAGCTGATCGCGCGCCAGATCGGCGGCGAGTACAAGGTCAAGCACGCCGGACTGAAGCCCCTGTTCGCGGAGGCGATGAACGAGCTACGGGGCTTCCACAAGTGGGCGGTGCGCCCGGTGCGCCGAGACCAGAACGCGCGCGCGGACGAGCTCGTCAACGAGGCGCTCGACGAGGCGCTCGCCTAGCCGCTAGATCTGCGGCACGGGCTCCTGCGGCGGCGCGCCGCGGGTCGGGCGTCGGCGTGGGCGGCGTGGGATCCGGGGGAGTAGGGGTGGGGGTTTCGGCGTGCATTCGTCCTCCTTACCCGGGTAGACGAGCCACATGGCACCTGCAAGAGACGAGGACCTACCCAGCACCCTCGAGCGCTCGCCGGCCAAGGTGAGGCGTGCCTACGAGGAGGCGCTCGACAGCGCCCATGAGCAGTACGGCGACGAGGAGCGCGCGCACCGCACCGCGTGGGCGGCCGTCAAGCACATCGCCGAGAAGAAGGGCGACCACTGGGAGCTGAAGGACGAGCCCGGGCCTTCGGACGAGCGGGCCGCACGCGGCGGCCGCTTCGCCCGCGAGGGCCGCGGCGAGACCCACGGGGGCGTGAACGCGAACAAGACGAAGCGTGAGCTCTACGAGGACGCGAAGCGGGCCGGCATCGAGGGCCGCTCGGAGATGACCAAGGAAGAGCTCGTCGAGGCGCTCGAGCGCCACAGCCGCCGCGAGACGGCGAAGGCGCGCAGCTAGCCCGACTGGCCCACGGGACTCGTGGCAGGCGCGAAGAAGTCGCTGAGCAGTTGTGTGACGCGCTCAGCCTCGTCGTGATGGACCCAGTGCGACGCTTCGGGCAGGCGCTCGACGCGGTCGAGGTTGGGCACATCCTCGCGGTCGGGCTCGGCGAGCTTGGGGCCGAGGTAGCGGTCGCGCTGCCCCCAGATGACCAGCGTCGGCGCCGCGATCGGGCGGAGCTGCGCTTGGACTTGCTTCGACTGTCGCACGGCGGCGCGGTAGTAGTTGATGATGGCCGCGGCGGCGCCTGGCTGTGACCACGACTCGACGTAGCGCTCGGTCTCCTCCGGCGTGTACGGCGGGCGGGCATCGCGCTGGTAGCGCCGGAAGAAGCGCCAATGCCGGCGCGCACAATCCGCTCGGGCAGCCCTGGGAGCTGGAAGAAGAAGAAGTACCAGAGCTTCCGCAGCTGATTGGGGTGGCGCAGGCCCTGGTTGAGCCGCCGCGGATGGGCAGCGTTGAGGATGGCGAGGCGGTCCACGACCTCGGGGTGGTTCATCGCGGTCGCCCAGGCGACGGTCCCGCCCCAGTCGTGGCCGACCAACAGCGCGGACTCGGCACCCAGCTCTCGGATGAGACCTTGGACGTCGCCGGCCAGCTTGTCGGCGCCGTAGGCCTCGACACCCTTCGGCCGCGATGACAGGTTGTAGCCGCGCAGGTCGGGCGCGACGACTCGGAAGCCCGCCTCCGCGAGCGGCGCGATCTGCAACCGCCAGCTGAACCAGAACTCCGGGAAGCCATGCAGCAAAACGATCAGCGGCCCATCGCCGGCCTCGACGTAGTGCAACCTCACGTCGCCGACCTGGGCGTAGCCCTCCCGAAGTTCGGCGCGATTGGCGGAGCCGGGAGCTTCCGAGGTGGGCGGGGAGCCGGGCGACGGGCTCATGAGGATCTCCTCTCAAGACTGATCGGTGACGAAGAAGGTAGGCCCTCTCGCCTCCACTTTGCGCCCGTGAACGCCCTGGTCTGCTCCCTGGTGTGCCCGCTGGCTAGCCCGCCTCGCCCGGCGGCATCGCCGGCTCCGGCTGCCCCGGGTCGTCGGGCGTCTCGGGCCCCTTGGGGTCGGTCTGCGGGGCGTCGGGCGGGCTCGGCTCGGGCTGCTGAGGCGGGCTCGGCGCGGGGACCTCGGCCGTGTGCGGCATCGTCGTAGTAGACACGTCGGCGTTCTCCTGCTCGGGTACCAGCAGCCCCTACCCGGTGTAATGGAGGCTTCAACCCATGGTGATCGACGCCGGCTACGAGGAGCGCTACTGGTACCCCGACGACGGCGGCGAGGTCTGGGTCGCGGGGTACCAGCTCGTCGATCCCGAGTCGGGCCGCTACCTGGCGCGGAACGCCCCCGAGCTGGCCGCCCGCCGCCTGCACGTGGTGGGCGTGGCCGGCGCGGGCAGCCACCACGCCGACGCGCTGGCCACGGACGCGGTCGCGCCCGGCATGCCGCTGGAGCTGCGCCGCGACCCGGACAACCCCCACGACCCGAACGCCATCGCCGTGTACCCGGCCGGGGGCGGCGAGCAGGTGGGCTGGGTCCCGCGCGAGCTGGCCGCGGAGCTGGCGGCCGAGCTCGACGCCGGCGAGCAGTGGTCCGCGCTGGTGCTGCGCGAGCAGCGCCGCTCGCCGCGCGACCCCCGGCACGGCCTGACGATGCTCCTCGCGCCCGCGGCGGTGCTGGAAATACGGGTTACACCATCCCGGTAAGGCGGGTTGTCAGTACGCAAGCAGGGGCGTAGTGTGGGTGAACAGGGCCGGACTCGCCCTCAGCCCTCCCAGACGCCTCAAGAGGAGGCCCCATGACTACCTCTCCCGCTTCCGCGCCCCCCTCGGATGCGGTAACCGCCGGTGCCGTCGTCGCGGCATGGGCCGTTACGCGCCGCTACGGGGAGCAGGATTCAGCCGTCGATGCCCTGCGCGGCGTCTCGATGCGCGTGCCCCCCGGTGAGTTCACCGCCGTGATGGGCCCGTCGGGCTCCGGCAAGTCGACGCTGATGCACATCCTCGCCGGACTCGACGTGCCGACCACCGGGCAGGTGTGGATCGGCGGCGAGGAGATCACCGACATGAGCGACGACGAGCTCACGCTGCTGCGCCGGCGCCGTATCGGCTTCATCTTCCAGTTCTTCAACCTGCTGCCGATGCTCACGGCGGAGCAGAACGTGGTCCTGCCGCTGTCGATCGCGGGCGAGAAGCCCGAGCCCGACTGGGTCGACGAGGTGATCCACAAGGTCGGGCTCGGCGACCGCCGCACGCACCGGCCCTCCGAGCTCTCGGGCGGGCAGCAGCAGCGAGTGGCGATTGCCCGCGCGCTTGTCTCGCGCCCGACGATCCTGTTCGCTGACGAGCCCACCGGCAACCTCGACTCCACCACGAGCGACGAGATCCTCGCGCTGATGCGTGAGTCCGTGGACACCCTCGGCCAGACGACCCTGATGGTCACGCACGACGCCAGCGCCGCGGCGATCGCCGACCGGATCCTGTTCCTGGCCGACGGCTGCATCGTGGAGGACGTGGCGGGCCTCAGCGAGCACGACGTGCTTCAGACGATGGAGGGACTGAGGAACCGATGATCGCCGCCACGGTCCAGGGGCTGTGGGGCCGCAAGCTGCGCACGGCGCTGACCGCCTTGGCGGTCGTGCTCGGCGTGGCCATGGTGAGCGGCACATACGTCCTCACGGACACCATCACCAAGGCATTTGACGGCCTCTACGAGGACTCGTACAAGGACACGAGCGCGGTGATCTCGGGGCGCGAGGTCGTGAAGAACGCCGCGAGCGGCAAGGCGACCGTGCCGGACTCGCTCGTGAGCGAAGTGCGCGCGCTCCCGGGCGTGGCCACTGCGGCAGGCGCGATCTACGACGTGAGCGGCACCACCGATCTCACGAAGCTGATCGACAGGAACGGCAAGAAGATCGGGAAGCCGAACCAGCCCAACTTCGGCTGGGGCTTCGAGCCGAACGAGGAGCGCTTCAACCCGATGACGCTCACGGCGGGGAATTGGGCGGACGGGCCGGACCAGATCGTGATCGACGCGAGCACGGCCGACAACAAGGGCTACAAGGTCGGCGACAAGATCTCGGCTTCGGCCGAGGGGCCCACCCGCAGCTTCACGATCACCGGCACCGCGAAGTTCGGCTCCGTCGACTCGATCGGCGGGGCCACGTTCGCGGTCTTCGACGTGGCGACCGCGCAGTCCATGCTGAAGAAGGAGGGTCAGCTCGACTCGATCTTCATCGCGGCCAAGGAGGGCGTCTCCGATTCCGAGGTGGCGAACCAGGTGAAGCCGCTGCTGCCCTCGTCGGCCGCCGTGCGGACCGGCGAAGAGCAGGGCGCGGCCGACGCCAAGGAGAACGAACGATGGGCTTGCGTTCATCAAGTACCTGCTGCTCGCGTTCGCCGGGATCTCGCTGATCGTGGGGTCCTTCGTCATCTTCAACACGCTCTCGATGACGGTCGCCCAGCGCGTGCGTGAGCTGGCCACGCTGCGCACGCTCGGAGCCTCGCGCAAGCAGGTGATGCGCTCCGTGATGCTGGAGGGCCTCATCACCGGGTTCCTGGCCGCGATCGTCGGCCTGCTCCTGGGCTTCCTGCTGGCGAAGGGCCTGAATGCCCTGTTCGTGGCGTTCGGGATCGACCTGCCCCACCAGGGCACCGTGTTCGCGACTCGGACCGTGGTGGTCTCGCTGCTGATCGGCGTGGGGATCACGCTGCTCGCCACGATCTCGCCTGCCCGCAAGGCCACTCGCGTGCCGCCGATCGCCGCGGTGCGCGAGGGCGCGACGCTACAGCCGTCGCGGATCGCCTCTCACCCCGTGACCGCCTCGGTGGTCCTGGGCGTGGCGGTGTTGGCGGTGGGGTTCGGGCTGTTCGGCGGACTCTCCACCGGCGGTCAGCTCGCCCTGATCGGCGTGGGCTGCCTTGCGCTGTTCGTGGGCGTGGGGCTGGTCTCGTCGCGGCTCGTGAAGCCGCTGGCGGGTGCGCTCGGCGCCCCCGGCGAGCGCTTCGGCGGCGCTCCTGGCCAGCTCGCGAGGGAGAACGCCACGCGCAACCCGTCGCGCACCGCCCGTACCGCGGGCGCGCTGATGATCGGGCTCGCTCTCGTCACGCTGGTGGCCACGCTCGGCTCCAGCCTCAAGGGCACGAATCGAGGCGCGCTGGAGGACCAGGTGCGCGCCGACTACGTCGTGACCTCTGACAACGGATATGAGCCCTTCACGTCGAGCGCGGGCAAGGCGCTGGAGGACGCACCAGGGGTCGCGGTGGCCTCGAGCGTTCGCAGCGACTCGGCCTCGACGTTCGGCAACGAGACCAGCGTGACCGGAGTCGATCCGGCCACGATCAGCGATGTCTACGACTACCGCTGGAACAAGGGCTCGGACAAGGTGCTGCTCTCGCTCGGGGTCGACGGGGCGGTTGTCCGGAACAGCTTCGCCGAGGACCACAAGCTGGCCGTGGGCGACGGTTTCACGATTACGACGCCCCAGAACAAGAAGGTGCCGCTAACGGTGCGCGGGATCTACAAGCCGCCGGCCGAGGATCTCGACCCGCTGCTCGGGGACGTGACGCTCGCGCAGCGCGCGTTCGACCAGCACTTCCCGCGTCCGAAGGACCTGTTCTCGTTCGTGGACACGAACGCGGGCATCACGGCCCAGGAGACCGCGTCGCTCGAGAAGGTGCTCGGTCCGTTCCCCGACGCGGCGCTGCACACCAAGGCGGACTGGGTGGACGAGCGCGCCGGCGGGATCGACACGATCCTGAACATCTTCTACGTGCTGCTCCCCGGGACCCGCGGCGCGGCCTCACGATGCTCCTGGCACCGGGCGCTGAGCTCGAGCTGCGGGTTACACCATCCATTTGACGGATCTCGCCCAGCGGCTGTGCACCGGCGCCCGGCGGCCGCAAAAAGCGCGTCTTCGTGGGCACTCTCCGCCGCAAATTGCGCAAATTCCGCACGCGCCTTGACTCGTACTTCTCGCCAGGTCTAGCGTCGCTCGCGGAGTACCAGAAAGGGCCTCGATCACTCAGTCGGGGGCCTGAATCTTGAGCCAGGGAGGGACTCGCATGGCGTCCAACGGCAACCCCGTCGAGGTGGTCTTCTTCGACGCCCGCGACACGCTCGGGGAGGTCGATCGCCCGGGCCATCTCGTCCCGTACCGGCCCAGCACCGAGAAGCTCCTGAGCTCGATGAAGGAGGCGGGGCTCACGATCGGCGTGATCACGAACCTGCCGGAGGACGTGACCGCCGACGAGGGCCGCGCGATGGTCGTGGACTGCATCCTCTCGGAGAACGGCGGCGAGCAGATCGTGCGGATCGGCGACTTCATCGACGCCGACCACGTGTTCACCAACCACGAGCTCGGGCTCGACAAGCCGAACCCCGCGATCTTCCGCAAGGCGGCCGAGCAGATCGGCGTGACGCCCGACCGCTGCATGTTCGTCGGCGAGAACCTGATCGAGGTGCTGAGCGCCCGCGCCGCCGGCCTCCAGTCCGAGCTGAAGCCGTGCCCGCCGGGCCGCGAGTTCATGCCCGCCCCGCTCACACAGAAGCGCGGGACGCAGACCTACAGCGGCCGCGCCTTCGAGGACTTCTTCGAGACCGAGCACCTGCTCGGCGACCGCATCTTCGCCTGCGGCGAGGAGATCTGCCGGCAGCTGCGCGCGCTCGACGAGGGCAGCCCGATCCCCGACGACGTGATGGGCGCGATGGGGATCCTGATCTACCTGACGAACAACTTCGCCGACCAGGCTCACCTGAAGGCCGAGGAGGCGGCCGTCCCGATCGCGGTGGCCCGCGGCCTCGACCCGGACGAGGTGAACTGGGTGTTCCTGCACCACGACCAGGGCCGCGCGTACTTCCGCGGCATGGACATCGCCTGGAGGCGCATCCAGGCCGCGGACGAGGACCCGACCGACCTGCCCTGGGCGATCGACGCGTTCGTGACCAACACCGAGGGCTTCGTGCGCCTGTTCATCCATCACGCCGAGCGCGAGAACGACGAGCTCTACCCGCGGATGGGCGAGCACTTCTCGGACATGGACGACGCGATCGTCCTCAACCTCGTCGGCCAGATCGGTCCCCGCGACTTCACGCCCTACATCGGGCTGGTCGTCGCGATGGAGGAGCGACTCGGCCTGAACGTCACGGCGTAGGCCATGCGACTCCTCAACGCACCGGAGCCGGCCTTCCTGAACGCCGAGCAGCGGGCGCAGGCCGCGGCGATCTTCGACGCGCTGCTGCCGGGGTCGAGCGACGCGCCCGGTGCCACGGACGCCGGCGCGGTGGACTACCTGGACTCGCTCCTCACCCGCGACCCGGCGAGCTACTACGAGATCCAGGGCTGGCGCGACCTGTACACGCAGGCGCTCATGGCCCTCGACGAGGCGGCGCGGCAGGCCAACGGCCGCGGCGGTCTCGCCGCGCTGGGGCGCGAGGAGGTCACGGCCCTCCTCGGACAGCTCCAGCGCGGTGAGGCCGAGGGCCTCCCGGAGGGCCTCGACCAGAAGCGCGTCTTCACCATGATGCGCAACCACTGCATCGAGGGCTGCTTCGCGGACCCGCGCTGGCGCGGCAACCGCGACGCCGTGATGTGGCGCTGGCTCGGCTCGCACGGGCCGGCCGAGGAGTTCGAGCGCGGGCGGAGCGAGGCGGAGGTCGGGCATGGCGTCTGAGCAGCCCGACGCCATCATCGTCGGCAGCGGCGCCGGCGGCGCCACCGCGGCGCGCGTGCTCACTTCGCGCGGCATGCGGGTGACCGTGCTCGAGAAGGGCGACTGGGCCACGGCCGAGGACTTCCTGCCGCTCGACGAGCTTCACTTCCACACGCAGAAGGCGCTGATCCCGCACGTGAACGACGACCCCAACATCTACGTGGGGATCGACGGCACGCCGAAGCCGAGCGAGCGCTGGTGGATCGCGAACATGGTCGGCGGCTCGACCATGATCTGGGACGCCAACCTGCCGCGCTACACGCCGGAGGACATGGCGATCACCCAGTACATGCCGGACATCCCCGAGGACGCCAGCATGGTCGACTGGCCCTGGACCTACGAGGAGTTCCTGCCGTACTTCGAGCGCGCCGAGCACGAGTGGGGCGTGTCGGGGAAGGCGAACCAGGCGCCCGCTCAGGAGCCGATGAGCCCGGGCTACGAGTACCCGATGCCGCCGCTGCGCCTGCACGCGGCCACCGAGTTCCTGATGGAGGCGTTCGGCGAGGCGGGCTGGCAGCCGTACCTCGGCCCGCGCGCGATCAACTCGCAGGTCTACGACAGCCGGCCGGCGTGCTCGTTCTGCGGCTTCAACCAGTTCTACGGCTGCGCGCTGAACGCACGCGGAAACGCCGCGAACACGATGATCCCGCGGGCCCTGTCCACGGGCCGCTGCGAGCTGCTCACGCGCCACTGCGTCACGCGCCTGGTCCACGAGGGCGGCCGCGTGACCGGCGTGATGTACAAGACCGAGCCCGACGGCGAGGAGCGGTTCATGAGCGCTCCGCGGGTGTTCGTGTCGGTGCAGACGATCGAGTCCGCGCGGCTCTTCCTGCTGTCGGAGATCCCGGACCCCAACGACATGATCGGGCACTACCTGATCTACCACGTGAAGGGGAACGCGGACCTCACCTTCCCGGGGAAGCCGGTCTGGGACCTCGGGCCCGCGTACCAGCCGCGCACCGGCATCGGCAGCCTCCAGGTGCGCGACCTCTACACGATCGACGACCCGAACACGAACCTGTCGAAGGGCGGCAAGTTCTCCGTCTACGACCCGCTCACCACCACCACGCCGATCCGCCTGATCAAGCAGGCCTCGATGGGTCGCGACCGGATGAACGTGTGGGGCGACGACCTCGCCGAATACCTCGGCGAGCTGCGCGAGCAGGGCGGCGTGTCGTTCTCGTTCACGGGCGAGGCCATGTCGGTGCACGACAACCGCGTGGAGCTCGACCCGGACCGCAAGGACCCGTGGGGGATGCCCGCGGCGCGCACGTACTACCGCCACCACCCGTACGACCTCGAGCTGAGCAACTACGCGCTCAAGCGCGTGTGCGAGGTGATGTCGGACGCCGGCGGCGAGGTCAGGCGCTTCGACCCCCAGGCCGAGGAGAACCCCGGCTACGGCCACGTGCAGGGAACGCTGCGCGCGGGCTCTGACCCCGGCAGCTCGGTGCTCGACGAGCTCTGCGAGTCGCACACCGTGAAGGGATTGCACGTGCTCGACGCGGCATGGATGCCCACGTCGGGCGCGAGCAATCCGACCATCACCCTGATCGCCAACGCCTACCGAGTCTGCGAGGAAGTGCAGTGACCGCCACCGGAGCCGCGAGCACCCCACCCGTCAACGTCAACGAGCGCAAGGAGATCGCGCGGCTGCTGCTCGACTCGGGCACGGAGGCGATCGACCTCGAGCTCGAGCCGGTGATCGACCAGGAGGCCGGCCTGCTCGCGGCCCTCTCGATCCCGTTCCCGGACGGGCTGGCTCCCGAGCCGCAGCCGATCGACCCCGCCCCCGACCGGAGCGCGCCGCTGCCGCCGGCTGACGTGGTGGTGGTCACCTGGACCGTGGCCGAGCTGAACGCCCTGGCCGACGTGCTCACGCCGGGGCACCCGCGCACGCACTGGTACCGCTACACGCACCAGTACGAGGACAGGTACCTGCCGCAGATCCGCGACGACGCGCCGGCGCGCAAGGCGCAGCGGATGGCGAGCTACTTCCCGACCAAGATCGGCGACAAGACGGTCCTGTGCATGAAGTCCGAGCTGCACCTGAACCAGGACGGGATCGCCACCGGGGACGGCACCGCCACGCTGCCGGTGAAGGACCTGTTCCGGCAGATCATCGAGGAGGCCAAGCCGAGCCTGATCCTCACCGTCGGCACGAGCGGCGGCGTGAAGCACGAGCACGACCTCGGCGACGTCGTGGTCACGCGCGGGGCGAAGTTCCGGCTCTCGGACGAGTTCGCGAAGGAGCCGTTCGCCGGGAAGGTCTACACGAGCGACTGGCAGATCCCGACGAAGCACTTCAAGGACGCCGAGGAGCTGATGGCGCGCCACGCGGAGGAGCTCCGGGAGCCGGAGTTCGCGCCGCCGACCAAGCGCTACGCATTCGACGGCCCGCCGCTCAAGAGCGAGCCGCCGAACGCGCCCTCGATCCACGTGGACGACGGCACGGACATGCCCGAGTTCCACCCGATCCTGACCACCGACTTCTTCGAGTTCGGCACGTCGGCCAACAACCTCTGGACCGAGGGCTGCGCGGTCGAGATGGGGGACGCCGTGCTCGGTCTCGTGGCCGACGAGCTCGGCGACGCCGCTCCCAACTGGGCGATCGTGCGCAACCTCTCCGACCCGATGATCAACGGGGACCTGCCGACCAAGCCGCGCAAGCTCGACATGCAGGCGCACTGGGCCGTCTGGTACTACGAGGCCTACGGCTACTGGACCAGCGTGATGGGCGCGCTGGCCACGTGGGCGATCATCGCCGGCCTCGAGGAGAGCTGAGGCCCCGCCGGTGGAGACCCGACTACCGGTGGAGGTGGAGCTGGCCTACGAGGTGATGTCGTGCCAGGCGGTGCGGATCGCGCAGGAGCCTGGGAAGAAGCCGCACCCGTGCAGCTACTTCCGCAAGTGGGGCACCTACCACAGCTACGACTACACCGAGGACGTGCCGGCGCCCGGGCCGGGCATCGTGCACCGAACGCGCTACGTGGGGCGCGCGCCGCTCGTGCCGGAGCTCCTGAGCGGCTGCCGCAAGGCGCCGCTGATGGCGGTGGGGATCAACCCGAACCTGCCCGGCTGGTGGCCATACCACCGCGGCGCGCTGAACCCGCTGTTCGACGACTACCGCCAGTACGCGCACTACTTCCGCTACCGCGCACACGCGAAGCTCGAGCTGAGCGCGGCGGACTACCAGCGCTTCGGCGGCGGCGACCACGACACGCCGTTCTCCGACTTCGAGCTCGACATCCCGAAGGACGCGGGCGGCAACCGCGTGGTCGAGGTGAGCCTGGCGCGCCAGAAGATGTACGACGGCTACCAGGACCTGCTCGAGGGGCTGGCCGACGCGATGGGCTGGCCGAAGGAGAAGCTTGCGGTTGGCGAGGACCTCGCCTACGGCAACATGGTGGCGAGCCCGTCGGCGAAGTGGACGACGAAGCCGGACCCGAAGGACCCCGCGCTGCCGCCGATGACGGAGGACGAGCGGGCGGGCATCGTGAGCGAGTGCCTGCGCGAGCGCAGGTACTTCCTGCGACAGCTCTTCCAGAGCCTGCCGCCGGTGCTCCTGATCTTCAGCCAGAGCACGGCCAACGCCTTCAACGAGGAGGTGCGCGACCGCTTCTCCGCCGGCAAGCCCGAGCCGCGCGAGAGCCTCGAGGAGCTGATGAAGCGCGAGGTGCGGCTGCGCTACGGCGACCTGCCCGACGGGCGCTCGATCGACGCGAGGGTGATCTACTCGCCGCACATCACGGGCAACCCGGAGGAGTTCGGTCCGGCCCGCGAGCGGGTGATCGCGCAGCTGGTGGAGGAGGCCAACGCCGGGCGCATCAGCTTCAACGCGGACACCGGCCACCTCGCGCGGCCGGCCGGCGCGTGCGTGTTCTGCCCGATGCTCGAGATCGGCCCGTGTGAATACGTGGAGGAGCTCGAGCCGCTCTCCGAGGCGCCGACGCTCACGGCCGGGTCGCCCGTGACGCAGCTCCAGCAGGAGAAGGCCCTCCAGGCCGAGCTCCTCGCGGGAGTGGTGGAGAGCGCGCCGCCGGTCGCGCAGGCGTGGGCGGCCACCGACGACCTGGACGAGCCCTCACCGGACGAGGCCGCATGACGATCTTCTTCGACCTCCTCGGGACGCTCGTGCTGCGCACCGAGCAGGGCTACGCGGCGCGTCCGGAGGCGGCCTCCTGGATGCTGCCGGGCGAGCGGCTCGGCGTGCTCTGCAACGCGGAGAACTTCAAGAGCGCGCGCGACGTGAAGGGCATCCTCGAGCAGGTCGGGCTGTTCTCGTCGTTCGACCCGGAGCTGCTCGTGATGGGGTCGAACCTGCCCGTGAGCCTGCCGGATCGGCGCACCTTCGCCGTGGCGGCGGCGCTGGCGGAGACACCCATCGAGGAGTGCGTCTACGTGAGCGCCAACCCGGGGCTGCTGGTGGCGGCCGCCGCGGCGGGGATGCGGGCCGTGAACGTGGGCGGAGTCGTGGAGCAACCCGCTGCACCCGCAGCAGAACCCGTAGCAGAGCTCCTCGCAGGCGAGATCGAAGCAGACCGCGGACCCACCTACATCCTCCGTGGCCGCGTCATACCAATGGATGCCCCCGGCCAGAAATTCGACAACGCTCAGGTTGTAATCGACAAGGGATTGATTGCAGCCGTCGTAAAGGACGGGGAAGAGCTCCCTGCCAAGTACGCCGATGCCAAGACCATCGACACCGGCGGCACGATCTACCCGGGCCTGATCGACCTCCACAACCACTTCGCCTACAACATCCGCCCGCTCTGGCCGCTGCCGAAGCGCTACGACAACCGCAGCCAGTGGGGCACTCCGCTCTACTCGGCGGAGGTGAGCAAGCCGGTGAAGGCGATCGCCGGCTCGTATCGGACGGCGCGCTACCTCGTGCGCTACGTGGAGGCCAAGGCCCTGATCGGCGGCACCACCACCGGCCAGGGGATCAAGACGCAGGTGAACGGCGGCTGGGGCCTCTACGACGGCGTGATGCGCAACGTGGAGCAGACCGGCGACAAGCGCCTGCCGGACGCCACCAGCCACGTGCCGGACCTGAAGCTGCGCAAGGGCGGCGACCCGTCGGAGTTCGAGTCGTTCAAGCGCACGCTCGACAAGATGGTCTGCTTCTACCACCTGTCCGAGGGCATCGACGACAAGAGCCGCCAGCACTTCGCGAACCTGAGCGACCGCAACCTGATCGGCCCGAATCTGGTGGGCATCCACGCGCTCGGGCTGAGCGCCGACGACCTCTCGCTGCTCGCCAGCCGCGGCGCCACGGTGGTCTGGTCGCCGTTCAGCAACCAGCTGCTCTACGGCAAGACGGTGGACCTGAAGGCGCTGCGCAAGTCAGGCGTGACCTTCGGCCTCGGCTGCGACTGGGCGCCCACCGGCAGCAAGAACCTGCTCCAGGAGCTGAAGGTGGCGAAGCACGCCGTCGAGGACCAGGGGGCCGACTTCACGAGCGAGGACCTCGTGCGCTCCGTCACGGCCGGCGCGGCGGCGCTCCCGCACTGGGAGCAGTACCTCGGGCACATTACTCCGGGCTCGATGGCCGACCTGCTCGTGATCCGCGGGACCAACGGCGACCCCTGGGACCACCTGATCGCGGCCACCGAGCGCGACGTGGACCTGGTCACGATCCACGGCATCCCGCGCTACGGCGAGCGCAAGCTGATGGAGCAGCTGCACAGCGCGCCCGACTACCCGCTGGAGGACTACAGCGTGAACGGCGACACCAAGGCGTTCGACCTTCACGCGACCAACTCGCCGGTGAACGACATCTCGTTCGCGCGCGCGGTGGAGGTGCTCACGGAGGGAATGGCGGACCTCCCCGCACGCGTGGCCGAGGCGGAGGACAAGGAGGCGGCGCTGCTCGCGGGCGGCATGGAGCTCGAGACCTTCACCGTGGAGCTCGACAACGAGTACGAGCCCTCGGAGGAGGAGCAGGCGGGCATGGACGCCTCGCTCCTGGCGGACGTCGAGATGCCGAAGTCGGTGCCGCTCGACGCGCCGGAGGTCGGCTCGGACGGCTACTGGGAGCTCGTGGACAAGCAGCCGAACATCTCCGACGAGCTCAAGAAGACGCTGAAGGATGCCTACGGTGGCTGAGGACCTGCACGCCGCCGTCTACGTGACGAACGACGAGGAGCGCAAGCTCGCCGAGAAGTTCGTGCGCGAGGGCCACGCCACCTACAAGGGAGTCGTGCAGGGCTGGCTCGACGCCGACGGCGTGCAGGCCCTTGCCGACCGCGGCATCATCGTCGACCCGATCAACTCGAACGGGGGCGGACCGGTCGGCCCGCCCACGCCGATGGGTCGCCAGGGACACGTGGCCGCCGACGACCCGCGGCTGAAGGGACTCCGGCGCGACAGGCCGCTTGTGCGCGAGCCCGAGCCCGAGGACGCGCCCGACGTGGCCTTCTACCACATCCGCCTGGAGGGTCCGATCACGGAGGAGCAGCGCTCCGCCTTCGTCGGCTACGGCGTCGACCTGGCCGCCTTCGAGCCGCCGGACTCGTACCGGACCCGGCTCACACGCGAGCAGTACGCGAAGGTGCGCGACACGCCGGGGGTGCGCGCCGTGGAGCGATACGGCCTCGAAGAGAAGCTCACCCCGCGCCTCGTGCGCGAGCTCGACGAATTCGCGGGCGAGCGCCGGACGTTCGACCTCGTCCTGCACCGCATCGCCGACCGCGACGCCGTCGTGGAGCGATTGCAGGAGCTCGGGATAGCCGTGAGCGAGGCCTCCTACCTGTTCGTCCGCTTCGAGGCGCCCCTCGACCGCGAGCTAATCGCGAACGTCGCGCGCATCCGCAGCATGCGCCGGCTCGACCTCTACGAGTCGCCCAGCCTGCTCACGGGCCACGCGCGGCCGCTCGTCGGGGTGGAGGGCCTGAAATGGACCGGCGCGGGCGAGGTGGTCGCCGTCTTCGACAGCGGGATCGACAACGGGCACGAGGACTTCAACGGCCAGATCGCGTCGCTCGACAACGTGGAGGGCGGCAGCAAGGAGGACACGATCGGGCACGGGACCCACGTGGCGGGGATCGTGGCCGGCACCGGGGCGGCGTCCGGTGGCGAGAACAAGGGCATCGCGCCTGGGGCAAAGCTCGCCATCGTGGGATTCGTCGGCCCCGATGGCGTGCCGCTGATCCCCGCCAACTGGGCGGAGCTGCTCGAGCGTGCGGTGGCGACGGGCGCGCACATCGTGAACCTCAGCGTGGGCACGAACTTCGCCGGTCACTACGACTTCGGCAGCCTGGCTCTCGACGAGTTCGTGTGGGCCAACCCGGAGGTTCTCGTCGTGATTGCGGCCGGGAACTCCGGCGTGGCCCCTGAGGGCTGGGTGGGCTTCCACACCGTTGGATCGCCGGCCAGCTCGAAGAACGCCCTGACGGTGGGAGCGAGCATCACCGACCGCCCCGACATCGACCTCACCTGGGGCGCGTACAACAAGAAGAACTTCCCGATACCCCCGTGCTCGGACGAGCGCATGTCCGGCGACCCGGACTGCCCTGCCGCGCTGAGCAGCCGCGGCCCCACCGACTCGGAGGCCGTCAAGCCGGACGTCCTCGCGCCCGGGACGTACATCCTCGCTCCACGCGCCGAGGGCGCGCGGATCAGCTTCCTCGACGTGCCGAACGGCGGAGCGGTGAACGGCGCCTACGGCTACCTCGGCGGCACGAGCATGGCCGCTCCGGTGGTGGCCGGCTGCGCCGCCGTCCTGCGGGAGTACCTGCGTGAGGAGCGCGGGCTCGCCAACCCGTCCGCCGCACTCCTGAAGGCGATCCTGATCGCCTCGGCCCGGCGCATCAAGTCGCGCGATTTGCCTGAGGAGCTGCGCGAGGAGATCGGCTACCCGGACTTCGACCAGGGCTTCGGACGGGTCGACCTGAGCAACGTGCTTCCCCACGACGGGGCGCCCGCGGGCCGCAGGCTCGAGTACGACGATGTGCGGCAGGACTCCCCGAAGGCACTGGCGAGCCGGGGCTCGGTGCTGGCGCAGCAGACCTACCGGTTTACGGTCAGCGACAGCGGAGCGGGCTCGCTGCGCCTGGTGCTCGCCTGGACCGACTGGCCAAGCGACGGGGTCCAGAACAACCTGCATCTCAAGCTCACTCCGCCCGCCGGCACGCCGGTGTACGGGAACGCGGAGCACCGGGTGGCCCGCCGCAAGGCGGACGAGCTGCTCGAGCGCTACCTGAAGGATTCGAAGGAGCGTCCGCCGGCCCTCGACAAGCGCAACAACGTCGAGCAGATCGTGCTCGACAAGCCCGCCGCCGGCGAGTACGTGCTGAACGTGATCGCGGAGAACACGCCCAAGCCGCCGCAGGGCTACGCGCTCTGCGTGGTTGGCGAGCTCGAGGGCGGGCTGAGCTCATGAGAGTCCTGGCCCACCGCGGCAACCGCCTGCACGCGCCGGAGAACACGCGCACCTCGCTGGTGTCCGCCTACACGGCCGGGGCGGGGGCGCTCGAGCTCGACGTGCAGCTCACCAAGGACGGTCGGCTCGTGGTCTCCCATGACCCGACCACCGAGCGCGTGGCCGGTACGAACCACTCGATCATCGACACCGACCTCGCTGACCTTCGCAAGCTCGACGTGGGGGAGACCTTCCGGCCGCGCGGCGCGGCGGAGTTCCACTACCGCCGGCCCGAAAAGCCGGGCGACCAGATCGAGACCTTCCCGCACCTCCTCGGCGAGCTGCCGGCCGACGTGCCGAAGGTGGTCGAGATGAAGCACGACTCGTCGCTCGAGACCGGCCGGCGCGAGGAGTTCGTAAAGAAGACCTGCGACGCAATCCGGGAGCAGTTCAAGACCGACGAGGTGATCCTCTACTCGAAGGATCCCGACAACCTGCGGCTCGCGCGCGAGCAGCTCCCCGGCGTGCGCGTGGCGGCGTTCGACTGGGAGATTCCGGCCGCCGACCTGCTGACGCTGATGGAGGAGCTGGGCGCCGACGGCGTGGTGATCGAGCTAGGCGAGATCCTCGGGGACGGCGGCCAGCTCACCGACGCGGGCAAGCGGCTAGAGAAGCTGCACCGCGACCGCGGGCTGAGCGTGGGCGCGATCGTCTACCTCTATCGCGACCCGGCGGTCTTCACGCGCGAGGAGTACGAGGCGCTGCGCGAGCACCCCTTCGTGTGGTCGCTCGCCACCGACTCCATGTTCGACGTGGCGCCGTTCGTGCGTCCGGCGCAGCCGCTGGTGAGTGAGAGCTTCGCCGGCACCGAGACGAACGCGCGCCGCTTCTCGCTGGGCTACGCGAAGGCGAACAAATACGCCTACGTGACCCAGGACGACGGGGTGCACGTGGACATCGCCGAGTACGACGGCAAGCTGAAGGGCGACTCGGAGCTGGAGGAGGGCGTCTGGTACGCACTCAAGGCCTGGCCCTTCTACTCGGGCGGCGGCGTGGGCTACGTGGACGGCATCGAGGGCGACTTCGCGGCCGAGGTCTCCTACGAGACGAGCCGCGTGGGGCAGGCCACGACGCTCGAGATGGCCGCTGTGAACGTGCCGCCCGCGGCCCACAAGAAGCCGGTGCGCGAGGACGGCGGCCGCTTCGTTCCCGGGCTCGCGCGACAAGTCGAACTTCTTCGACCCGCACGGCGCGCCCCCGTTCGCGGGCGTGGAGCACGACGAGGACGACGGCTACCGGATCAACTCGAACTCGGGCACCGACTACGACAACAACTGGTACGGGCGGCCGGTCGGGGACGGCACCGCGCTGTCGGCCCGCCTGCGCCTCGAGCGCCGGGGGCCCTACTTCTCGGCCTACTACCGCAACGACAACGACGCCCCCGACTGGGTGTGCGTGGGCGTCGCCCGCAACGACTCGCTCAACGATCGCGTGTTCCTCCGCTGCGCCGGCAAGCGCTGGCGGCAGGAGCTCGAGGACGACCCGCACAGCTACCACCCGGTGGTGCCCGTGAAGTTCACCTTCCGCGACTTCGAGGTCACGCGCTTCCACGACGGCCGCGATGGCGTGGCAGACGCTTGACACCGGGCTCCAGCTCGACGCGCCGCGCCTGGCCGTCGCGCTCGTCCAGAGCGAGGCGGAGATGCTGCACAGCCCGGCGCATGACGTGTCGAGCTTCCTGCGCGGGGACCGCGACCGCTGGCGCCTCGAGAGCTTCACGGAGCGGACCTTCGACGGTGTCGACAAGATCGCGTCCACCTTCGACTGCGTGATCATCGGCTTCAACGCGGCCTGCCACAACAGCGGCATTCGAGAGGCGCTCGAGGCGGCGCAGCGGCCGCCGTCGAACCTGCTCGTGCTGCACCAGAAGGAGACCGGGGCGCTCGACTTCCTCGAGGACGGTCTCGCGATCGAGCTCGAGCCGCTCGAGGCTCGCGCCGAGCGGGCCTACGCGCGCGAGCGCCGCGAGCAGGACGAGCTGCTGCTCAACTGGCCCAGGCGCGTGGTGAGCGGATCGCCGCAGGAGCCGATCGAGTGCGCCGCGAGCTTCTCGCTTAGCTTCGGCACCGATACCGCCTGGCGCACGGTGCTCGAGGTCGAGGACGGCACGCGACGCGTGCCCGTGATGGTCCGCACCTCGACGACGGTGGAGCGCCGGCTCGTGGTCTGCTCGGCGTGGCTCGACCCGCGCGACGACGAGCAGCACGCGCGCCTGCTCGAGAACGCGATCGCCTACTGCGCGCAGGGGCGCCCGGAGATCGCGGTGGTCGCGGACGGCCGCAGCAGGGGGCGCCTTCCGCCGGCTGCCCTGCTCGCGCGCAAGCTGCGGCTCCAGGGGTCGAGCACGGTGGAGATCGCGCCGGAACCGGGGTCGGAGCTCTACTTCGACCAGTGGCCGCTTTGCCAGGTGAGCCACGTGGTCCTGCGAAACGACGAGCGGCCTGAGGATTACCTCGAGCACCCGGACGCCGCCTCCTGGCTCGAGAGCGGGGGCACGCTCGTGGGGGTGGACAACGGTCGCTTCACGCTTCACACGGGCGTCTCGGACGCCCATTGGCTGGCGCAGCGCTGGGCGCTGTGGTTCCACAGCGTCGAACAGGAGCGCTGGCTCGACGGGATCTTCCGGGCGCGCGCGGTCCTGGAGGTGCTCTCGCGGATCCAGGGTCGCCAGACGCGCGCGCACCCGGAGCGGCTCGGCCTCGACAGGGACGTGGGGGAGCTGATCCCCGAGCTGGGGCGGCTGATCGACGCCGAGCTGGGTGGGCGCTACAACGTGAACGAGCTCGTGAGCGCCACCGCTGCGGCGCTCGACGTCGACCGCCTGGCGGGTGGCCGGGTGCTCCAGGAAGCGCAGCGGCTCCAGGTCGGGGCGTGGCTGCGTGCCGCGTTCCCTCGGGCGTCGCTCGAGGAGCGCTTCGACATCGCTCGCGCGCTCGGCCCGGCCGGCCTCGACCTGTTCGAGCAGGCGGCGGCGGATGCGTCGGGCGGGTCGGTCTCCGTGGTGTGCGTCACGCGGATGCGCGAGGCGGCGCTCGCCTGCCGCGCGAAGAGCGTGACGGTGGAGGAGGCCGGGGTCGAGGTGGACTCGCTCGCGGAGCTCGACACCCGGCCGCAGCTGTGCGCGGAGTTCCTGGCGGCGATGGCGGAGCTGGCGCGCGACCGGCCGAGGGACGAGATCACTGCCTTCGACAGCACGCTGGCGGACCGCGCGGTGGCCACGCTCGCCAAGCACGGCGTGCTCGTGCGCCCCGAAGCGGGCCTGGACGGCAAGGACGCCGAGACGGTGTGCTCGGAAGCGCTCGGCCTCCTGAGCTACTTCAACCTGACGCGCGAGGCCACGTTGCCCGCGCGGCCCGAGAGCGTGGGGCTGCCCACCGGCGCGGTCGAGCCCGTGTTGAAGGAGACGCGCCGGGCGCGAGCCGCCGAGCTCGAGGCGCGCAGCCGCGAGGAGCAGCTCAGCAAGCCGCTCGAGACCGCGAAGCTCCTGCTGCTGGTGGAGGCATGCGTCTTCTCAGCGGCCGCGGCGATCGCCATCGCCATGTTCACGTCGCTGAACTTCGACTCGCTCACGGTCGCCGGCGTCGTGATGGCGGTGGCCACGACCGCCTTTGTCGTCTTCGCCCTGGCGCTCGTCCGCTGGCAGCTCTACCCGCATCGAGGGCGCAGGCTGGCCGCCACGATCAGCCAGGGGATACCGGGGCTGAAGCGCAGGCTCGCGGCGCTCACGAGCGACGAGGAGGCGCGGGCCCGGTAGCCGCCGCTACGCGGCGTAGCGGGCGGCGCTGCGGGCCTTCGCCTTCGCCGCCTCGACCTCGCGGTCCTTCGGCGGTGCGTTCGTGACGAGCTCGTCGAGCAGGCGGGCGCTGACAGCGGTCACCTCGTCCACGGCGCGCTCGAACGCCTCGGTGTTCGCCTGCGACGGCTTGCTGAAGCCGCTGATCTTGCGGACGTACTGAAGCGCGGACGCGCGGATCTCGTCCTCGGTGGCCGGGGGCTCGAAGTTATGGAGTGTTCGGATGTTGCGGCACATGCTTCGAGGCTAGCTGCTTCGCCGCCTCGAAGTCATCGGCGCGCGCCGCGATCGCGATCACGTCGGGGGCGGCGATCCCCACCTGGATCACCTCGTACCCGCCCTCGGGCGACTCGCTCGGTCCCCAGCCGCCCTTGAACGGGATCGGCGGCTCCGCGGCTCCGAGGCCCCAGCGCTGCTCGGGCACGATGCGGCACATGGCATCGAGGATGCGCTCGGTGTGGCTGGGCACGAGCAGCTCGCCGCGCGCGAGCGCGGCGTAGAAGCTCACGGCGGCGGCCAGCGACCACACGGTGCGGCCGAACGAGCTGTAGCCGCGCGGGTCGGGCTCGGGCTCGAGCTTGGTCTCGTGGTCGCCGGCCTCGCGCAGCACGGCCTCCACCCGCGCGGCGCCGTCGTCGAGCGCGAGCCAGAGCCGCCATGCCGCGTCGTTGTCCGAGCGCGTGATGGCGGCCTCGATCGCCTCCCAGTCCGCACGCCCGGAAGCGATAGCGGCCACGATCACCGGCACCTTCATCGTGGACCACGCCCGGCTCTCGCGCAGCTCGCCCCGCGTCTCGATCCGGCCGCCCGCGAGCGGACCGACGGCCACTCCGGTGGTCGGAGATACTGCGCCGCATGAGTCATCGAACGTCGCTGCCACAGCTCGAGGGCGAACTCTTCCTAACCGATGGGGGAATCGAGACAAGCCTCATTTTCCACCAGGGCCTCGACCTGCCCGAGTTTGCTGCGTTCGTCCTGCTCGACGGCGACGAGGGTCTGGATCAGCTCCGCCGCTACTACGAGCCGTACCTTGCGCTGGCGAAAGAGGGCGGTGTGGGCTTTGTGCTGGAGAGCCCGACCTGGCGCGCCAGTCCGGACTGGGCGGACCGCCTCGGCGTGTCCGCGGAGAAGCTCGACGCCCTCAACCGTAGGGCGATCGAGCTGATGGAGGAGCTGCGCGGCACGCCCGGCCCGGACGACGCGCCGATGGTCATCAGCGGCTGCGTCGGGCCGCAGGGCGACGGCTACAACCCCGCGGAGATCCTGAGCGCAGACGACGCACGGGATTACCACTCCACGCAGATCGGGACGTTCGCCGACACGGCGGCGGACATGGTCACCGCGATCACGATGACCTACCCGGACGAGGCGATCGGCCTGACGCAAGCGGCGCGGGACGTGGGACTGCCGGCCGCGATCTCGTTCACCCTCGAAACCGACGGCCGCCTGCCGAACGGCCAGGCCCT
Source organism: uncultured Thermoleophilaceae bacterium (assembly GCA_963771715.1). Taxonomy (GTDB): domain Bacteria; phylum Actinomycetota; class Thermoleophilia; order Solirubrobacterales; family Thermoleophilaceae; genus JACVRW01. The sequence goes on along the minus strand of CAVYUQ010000012.1, from coordinate 18,961 downwards.
CGGCGACGCGATCGAGGAGGTCGACGAAGCCACCGGACGGGCGCCCGCCTACTACATGATCAACTGCGCGCACCCCACGCACTTCGAGTCCGTGCTCGCGACGGACGAGGCCTGGCCGGCGCGGATCCGCGGCCTGCGCGCGAACGCGTCCACGCTGAGCCACGCGGAGCTCGACGAGGCCGAGGAGCTGCGACGACGGCGACCCGGACGACCTCGGCGCCCGCTACGCCGCGCTGAAGGACCGACTCCCGAGCCTGAACGTGCTCGGAGGCTGCTGCGGCACCGACCACCGCCACGTCTGCGCGATCCGCGACGCGTGGGGACGCGCCTCTGGCTAGGACGCCGCCTGGGCCATGATGCGCCCGGCGTTCTCGGGCGCGAAGAACTCGGGCGCCGGAAGCGTGCCCGCCATGACGCTCACGAAGCCGTCCATCGCCTCCTGGTTGCCGTGCATCGCCCCGATCAGCTGCTGCATCTCGGGCGGAGGGGGCTCGATCTTGGCGAACTCGCAGGTGAACTCGTAGATCGGCAGCGCGTCCTCGTCCCGGGCCTGTTGGTAGTCGGCCATCGCGTCGTCGTAGGGGCGGCGCTCAGCGAATGCGTCGTCGAGGGCCGAGGCCAGGGCCTCCGCGTCGCGGAAGGCGTCGGTGATGCCGAACGCGGTGATCGGGTGCTTGTGATAGCCGGCGTCCCCGACGAGCGCCCAGCCCGGGCCGTAGGGCTTGGCGAAGAAGTTCGGCAGGTCCGCGGTGCCGACGAAGCGCGTCTCCCGCTTCGCAGCGTGTATCCGCGCGGCGAACTCGGGGGCGAGCTCGAACGACTTCATGTACGTGCCCTCGATGTCCTTGCGGTTCTCCTTGAACTGCGACGACGGCCAGCCCTGGACCACGCATGTGAGGTCGTCGTGCGTCGGAATCGCCGCCCAGCCGCGGCCGTCCTCCGCGCGGATGTAGGTGTCGAAGCCGTCCGCCGGCAGCCCGCTCCAGTACGCGTAGTAGGCGGGCGCGGCCGACGGCAGCTCGTGGTATCGCTCAGGCTCGACGGCCTTTGCGACGAGCGAGTGCTTGCCATCCGCCCCGACCACCACCCGGGCGCGCTCGGTCACCGTCTCGCCGCCCTTGGCGTGGCCGCGGATGCCCGTGACCCGCCCGTCGTCCACCAGGATCTCCTCGACCGTGAAGGCCTCGCGCAGCTCCGCGCCGGCCGCGACGGCCGCCTCCACCAGCAGCGCGTCGAGCACGATCCGCCGGGGGCAGTACGCCCGGTCCGCGCCGTCCGCCGGCTGCGGCGTGCCCGAGATGGTCACGGGTCCGAAGTCGAACGAGTACCTCGTGATGGGCGGGCAGTTGGTGGCTTCGAGCTGCTCGAGGATTCCCCAGCGGGCCAGCGCCGCAACGGCTGGGGGATGGGCGAGGTGCGTGGACATCGTGTCGCTGGGAAACGTCGCCTTGTCGACCAGCAGCACCCGGTAGCCGTTGCGCGCCAGCAGCATCGCGGTGGGCGAGCCGCCGCATCGCGCTCCGACGACGATCGCGTCGTAGTCCGTCTTCACTTGCGAGTCCCTCTGTTGGTGGGCGCTCCGACCGTCTCACCCAGGTGGGGCCCCGTCAAGCGCCGCCCCAGCTAGCGGAGCGAGACCGCTACCTGCTCGAGCAGGTCCAGGGCGTCCTGGAGGCCGTCCTCCATCCCGGAGTTGATGTGGGCGTCGCGGTGCTCCTTGCATGAGTGCTGCACCAGCAGCGTGAGGGTGGTGCGCCCGTCCGACTCGGTGAGCGTCAGGGTGTCCAGCGCCTCCCCGTCGGGCATGCCCTCGTAGACCTCGGTCGAGACCAGCCGCTCGTCCGGGACGATCTCGCGGTACTCGCCGTGGAAGCCGACCTCGAACCCCTCGTTGGCGATCATCACGTAGCGCCACTTGCCGCCGACCCGCAGGTCGATCTCGGCGATCGTGACCTCGCCGCGCCTGGCGCTCCACCAGCGCTTGACCAGTTCGGGCGTGGTCCACGCCTTGTAGACCAGGTGCTTGGGCGCGTCGAACTCCCGCGTGATGAGGATCTGCTCGTCCGTGGGCAGCGTCACCGTCGCCGTGCGGCTACCTGTCACCGTCTCCATCTCCTTGCTCCTTTTGTTTGAGTTCCTCCAGAACGGCGTCCATCTCGTCGAAGCGCGCCGACCACGTGCGCTCGTAGCTCTTCACCCAGTCGTGGATGGGCTTGAGCGCCCGGCCGTTCAGCCGGTAGAGCCGCTGCCGGCCCTCGTCGCGCACATCGACCGCTCCGACCTCTCGCAGCACCCGTAGGTGCTTGGACACCTGTGGCTGAGCGATGCCGAGCACGCGCACGAGGTCGTTCACAGGACGCTCGCCGCCGGCCAGCGCATCGAGGATCGCTCGCCGCCGGGGCTCGGCCACTGCGTTGAACGCGTCTGCCGTGGTCGCCGCTCGTGCCATGCGCAAGATCATATACCCATATGGGAATATGTCAAATTGCCTTAGGCTAGCCGGAGATGGGACGGTTCGACATCTCACCCGAGGTCGCGGAGGAGTGGCGTGGGAAGTTCCGCGAATCCGTCCAGCCGCTCGTCGACGAGGAGGTGCTCGCGGTCGGAACCTTCAGGACCACCGGCGCCGGGACGAGGTACGGGATCAGCAAGCTCCAGGGCGGAGCGCTGGCCTACGGGGCGTCGACCCTGATCGGAAAGAAGCGCGCCGGCGGCCTGCCCGGAACGTTCCTGCTCGCGGTCACCCCGACCAGGCTGCACGCCTTCAAGTACAAGCTGAAGCGCAACGGCGTGGCCCTGAAGGAAGAGGTCGGGGTCTGGGACCGCTCCGGTCTCGAGGTCAAGACCGAGCCGCTCCAGACCACCACCCGCGTGCGGCTGGAGTGGCCGGCGGAAGGGGAGGGGATCGTCTGCGACCAGGACGGGATGGGAGACAACCCCTGGGCGGACGAGGTCGTCCGCCTGCTCCAAGAGGCGCCGCGGGCGGGCTAGCTTCTCACCGACTCCTCATCTGGCACGGGTAGAACCGCGTTCATGATGCGACCAAAGCACAAGCTCATGACCGCGCTGGCCCTGCTGCTGGCGACCTCCGTCGCGACAGCGGCCGCGGCAGACGGCAGGCAGGCGAGGCTGCCCAGGGGCGGCGAGCCGGTCAACCTGAACCCGGCCAACTTCACGACCCGGATCGACAATCCCTACTGGCCGATGCGCAGGGGCAGCCGCTGGGTTTACCGGGAGACCGACTCCGAGGGCGCGAAGCAGCGCGTCGTGGTTACGGTCACGCGCAGGACGAAGCTGATCGCCAACGGAGTCAGGGCGAGGATCGTGCGCGACGTGGTCACCGAGAAGGGCACGCCGGTCGAGGTGACCGACGACTACTACGCCCAGGACCGAGCCGGGAACATCTGGTACCTCGGCGAGGCCACCACCGAGTATGAGAACGGCAAGCCCGTCTCGACTGAGGGCTCGTTCGAGGCCGGCGTCGACGGCGCACAGGCCGGGATCATCATGCCCGCGAAGCCGCGTGTCGGCCTGGCTTACCGCGAGGAGTTCTACGCCGGCCACGCCGAGGACCGGGCGAAGATCGTGAGCCTCCGGGAGCAGGCCGAGGTGCCGTTCGGCCATTTCAGGCGGGTCCTCATGACCAGGAACATCAACCCACTGTCCCCGAAGACCCTCGAGTTCAAGTTCTACGCCCGCGGAGTCGGTCCGGTGCTCGCCATCAGCGTGTCGGGCGGGAGCGACCGCGAGGAGCTGGTCCGCTTCAAGCGGGGCTAGGTCGCGGCGGGGGTCGCGGCGAGCGCTCGGAGCTCTTCCGCCCGCTCCGGGTTCTCCTCGGCAAGGCGGTCTGCGGCCCGCTCCAGGTAGGTCTTGTCCTCGAGTTCAGCGAGCCGGGCCTGATTCTCGAGGGAGGCCTCGGGATCCGATGCGGCGCAGCGCACCAGGACCTCCACCATCGAGTCGGGGTCGCCCGCGTCGGCGGCCGCGCGGTGAAGAGTGAGGGCGCGCTCCGGGTCGGACGAGTCGAGCGTCCTCGCGGCATCCCAAAGCCGGTATGAGCCGCCAGAAGCGATCAGGCGTGACATCCACCGGTCGCGGACGCCGTCGTCGAAACGCGCCGAGGCGACCAGGAGCGAGCTGGCGTCGCCATGACCGGCGTCCGCGGCAGCCTCCAGCAGCCGCAGGGCCCGGTCGCTGTCCGCGAGGTCGCGCCCGGCGTGGGTGATCGCCTCCCAATCCTGGCTCGCGACCAGCTGCTCCTCCCACCGCTGCGAGCGCTCGGGGTCGCCCGGGCGGCTCACGAGGAGCGCCATCGCCTCGGTGTCCCCGGCTTTCGCTGCGGCCTCCAGCAGGCGGGCCGTCAGCGCGGGGTCGTCCAGATCTTGCGCCGCCACGCGGACGGCGTTCCAGTCGCCCGCGGCGATGAGCTCGGCCGTCCACCGTTCGACGCCAGCCTCGTCCCCGGCGCGGCGCAGGCGGCCGATCAGGGCCGCCATTGCCTGAGTGTCGCCGGCGTCAGCGCCCTGTGCGTACAGCGCGGTGGCGCGCTCCGGGTAATAACCGTCGAGTGCTCGGGCCAGGGCGGTGAGCCCGCCCGGCTCGTCGCCGCGCAGCGTGCCGATCGGCACGTCACCGAGTGTGCCGTTCAGTGAGGCGGCGAGCAGCACGACGCGCGCGTCCGCGTGGGCGAGGTCGTCCCGGAGGTGCTCGATGTCGGGGAAGGGCTCGGGGTGCAGAGAGATGAGACGCCCGTCCTGGCGCAAGCGGGCGTCGAGCAAATTTGCGTCCGTCTCGCTGGGCAGCGCGATTGCGATCTGGCCCACCGCCTCGTGCGGGGCCATCAGTCGTGGACCGTTGGACGTGACGGACGCTTCCACGAACGCGCCCGCGAGCGCGCTCGCGGTGTCGCCGACGGGGAGGGGCGGAACCGCCAGGGCGCGGTCCCCTCCGGCCAGCCACGCCGCCGCGGCGGCGCTCAGGGAGTCGTACCGGAGCTCGGTGCCCGTGCTCGTCCCGAGCCACGCCGGCGCGGCGGCGGCCGCCACGGGCACCGTCGAGCCTGGCAAGAGCGACGATGCGGCCAGCGGCGGATCTGCGAGCCGGGCCGACCACTCCGCCAGCCAGAGCTGGGCCATCGCCAGCTCGTCGGCCGTGCGCTCGCCCCAGTCAGCGTCCACCGAGGCCGCGTCGAGCCCCTCGCCGAGCGTGACATGGGCGACGCTGACCAGCGACGGGTCGGTTTCGGCGGTGAGCGCCTCGCGCCAGCGCGACAGCAGCACGTCGCGGGCCTCGGCGTCGACCTGGGGGTCCTCGTCGACGAGCACGACGGCGAAGGGCGGCTGGGTCGGTGCCGGGATCGGCGCCGGGGTCGGCGCCGCGACCGCGTTCTGCACGAGCTGCTGCAGGTCGGACTCGGTGCCGTAGACGAGCAGCGTTCGTCCCGGCCTGTCCTCGCTGCCCGGCGACGTGACGATAGCCACGTTCCCCTCGCTGCGGGCGCGGATCGGTTGCAGGCGCCAGCCGCGAGCCGTGAGCCGCTCCTGGTGCCTCGGTCGCGCCGCCGCCAGCAGAGGCGCGAGGTCACGGACGATCCCGCCCGATCGCTGATCGAACTCCTCGCGCGTCAGCGGGCGCGGCGCGCGACGAATCTCCTCCTCCGTGGCGGTGTGCCTGGCCACCACCTGCTCGACGTGGGCTTCGGCGCCGGGCGCCATGCTGCGCAGCGGGCCGCGCTCGCCGAACTGGGCAGCGATCCGCGATGCGCGCGCCAGCTTCTCGAGAAGCTCCTCCTCGTGGTCCTCGAGCTTCGGGGACGGAGAGAACGCGAGCACCGCATTCTTCCGCCAGTAGAACGATCCCGCCTCCTCGCCCGCGGTTCCTGTCGGCGTGTCGATGTCGATCGCGCCGCCGCGCTCGAGATCGGCGAGCAGTGAGTTGACGGCCTGGCCGATCTGGTCACGCTCGGCGAGCGTGAGCGGCGAGCCGGCGCCGATTGCCTCGGTGTAAAGGGCCTGCACGGGGTGCGCGGCATCGTCGCCCATATCGGCGAACACGCTCGCGAGACTGTTGCGCAGCAGCTCGTTGGCGTAGTCGCGGCCGCCGGGGAAGCGGAACAGCCGGGCCTTCTGCTCCAGCAGGAAGTGGAAGCCCGCGAGCGCCTGCTCCTGAGGAGGGAAGGACTCGTCGTCGAACTCGAGCCGCGATCCCGCGTCGTCGACGCGCACGTAGCGGCGCATCTCGCTCTTGAGGTCGAAGAGATGGTTCTGCGCGTTGAACAGCATCACGCGCAGCAACCGCTCGACGGGCTCCATCTCGCGCCACGGCCGCATGCGCGCGGTTGTCGTGTCGCGGATCAGCTGGATGGCCTTCCGCGCCTCGTCGCTCTCCTGCAGCACCGCGGCGAAGTAGTCCAGGCACTCCTTGAGGCTCGGCCGCGTGACGAAGATGCGGTGAGTGAAGAACGTGTGCTCGATCGCGTACTTCCGCTCGTGGCGCGACCGCGCGATGTTTCCGTCGATGACGTCGAAGTACTCCTTGTCGGTCAGGAAGAAGAAGAGCGCCGGCGCCTGCGTGAACAGGTTCTTGAAGTAGCGGATCACGGCGTCGAGCTGCTCGCCCTTCTCGTCCTTGAGCTTGTCGAGCTCCTCCAGCACGAACATGGTCCGGATGCCGCGCTCATGGAAGCCGCTCAGGATGTCCTTCAGGTCCGTCTCGACCTGGTGCAGGGAGTTGTCGAACACGACCTCGCGGCGCGTCGAGTCCTCCTCGGAGGTCTTCGACTGCGTGGTCGTGGCCGTGCGGTAGCTGAAGACGGCCAGGCCCGCCAGCGCCGCGCACACGACCTGGATGGCGGCGGTCGACGATTCGAGCAGCGCCACGCCCTCGAGTGCCACCGCCCCCAACGCGGCCAGCGAGGCGAGGACCTTCAGAAGGTTCGCCACCTCGGTCGAGCGCCTCGACTGCTGCTCGCGCGACCGCAGGCTCTCGGCTCGCTGCTGGGCGGTCTGGCTGAACTGCGCCGCCCGCGCCTTGTCGTATGCCTCCTTGACGGACGCTACGAGCTCGCGCTGGTCGTCCGCCTGGTCGGTGAACAGCCGGTCGAGGGCTTGATAAAGCGACCTGAGCAGGGCCGTCAGGACCCGCCGGGCGTCGATTCCGAGCGGCAGGCTGTCAGGGGAGTCCACCGACTCGAGCGATGCCGATACTTCCGACACGTTGAGCACGAGCGGCAGGAGCTCGTACTTCTTCCGTTTCTGCCCGCGAGCGGTCTTGGGGCGCCGCAACCGCCACCTCGGCTCCTGATCGGTGGCGACCTTGGTCGCGCGTGCAAGGAATGTCTTCCCGGCCAGGCGTTTCTTCGCCAGGAGGGCCGCCTTGATGACGAGCGAGCTCTTCCCGGCCCCGCGGTAGCCGCTGATCAGGTACGTGCCGCGGCGATCCGGCTGGCTGATCGCGTCTTCCAGTGAGCCGAGCAGGTCCTCGCGGCCGACGAATACCGGTTCGGGCGGCGAGTCGGCACGCCCGTCAGCGCGGCGCTCGTCGAGGAGGTCATAGGTGAGCGCTGCGTCCCATCCCGGCAGCAGCTGAAGTTTGGTCATCGCCCAGCCGTTCGGTGGACAGCTTCCAAGCGCGATTATCCTCGTGCGCGGGAGGCTCCGCTAGGCCATGTGAGGCTCTGCAGAACCTGACGGGGAAAAGCGGCTGAAGGGATTCGAACCCTCGACCTTCTGCATGGAAGCAGTTGCTGTTAGCTCGCGGAGGCGCTCGTTTGCGCTCTAGAAGTGGGCTCAGGACGACTCATGCCGGACTGGGCTCTCCGGGATTTGACGCCATTTGCCGGGAGTTTCCGGACTGAATCCGGACTAGGCGGGACCGTGCAGTTCTGCCAGCTCGGCGAGATCTACGTGGTCCCGTGGTCTACCGGCGGCGCGCTTCATCGCTCGGAGGTGGGGGAGGGAGCAGACCGGAGCGATCGCGTCCGCCGCGATTTCGACACGGATTTGATCGTGTCGCAACTCGGCGAAGCTTGGTATCCCCTCCATTCGGTTCAGCACCTGCACCTCACCGTGCCTCGTCTGGACCTTGAAGCTGGCCGGTCTGACCAGTGCGGCTCCGGTCAGAGATCCCTCGATCGGATGTTCGCCGCCGAGTGCCCGAAGACATTCAGCGAGGCGGTCCATGTTTCGCTGGTCTGGCGCGGCAACGATGTCGACGTCGCGGGTGGCGCGCACGACACCGTGAGCGCCCACGGCAAGCCCTCCCACGATCACGTACGCGACGTCCGCCGCGTTGAGCGCTGCCACCACGCGGTCGGGTTCGAAGGCCGGCTCAGCGGTCATCGACCCGCCGACCGCGCGCGAACCGCAAAACAGCACGGCTTGCTTCGATCATCAGCTGGACTCGTGCGCCTGGAGTCAGCTGGCGATGGACCGCGATCCGCACGGGATCGTTCCACGTCGCCGGCTGCGCGCGCGGGGAATGCGGTTCGAGAGGCTCGGCGCCCATGACGATCTCAATGATGACGATGCGCCGGACAGCAATCGCTCGCGAGAAGAACGGGCCGCACTTGAGTCCGAATTCAGTCCAGCCCGACGCAGAAGGTCCAGCCAACTGCGCAAACGAAAAAGGCCTGCAAATGCAGGCCCTTCTTGAAGCGGCTGAAGGGATTCGAACCCTCGACCTTCTGCATGGCAAGCAGTAGATCTGCGGCGCCTTGGGTGCAGAAATGCCTGCAAATCGGCGTGTCCGGGCGCGTGGACCGCGCGCTTGCGTTCCAGGAGTCGTGCGGAGATGCCGGGGGTTAAGACAATCAACGGACAATGAGCGATGCGGATGGCGCCCGTCCGCCAGCGAGCGCTCTCGCCAGGGCTATGGGCCTACCTGGCAGACGATCCCAGGGTGGTGCAGGTTGAAGTGGGAGACCGCCGTTTCATGCCCGCCCATCGCGTGACGGTCGTACCGCTCGGCCGGGAGGTGTGATGGTGCAGAGAATCGGCCGCGCCTCACCTCAGGCCTGTGGCCGCATGACGGCTCGGCTGAGGTGCTCTCAGATCAGCCCAGATCAGCTCAACAGGGAACCACGAATGGCACCACGGAGCTATCGGACAGCGCCGACGGACAACGCCGTGTCGCCCCAGCTTTCGCGCGCCCGCGCGCTCAGCCGGTGTTACGGTGGGCCGAGCAGTGGACTTTCGCGTGCTGGGCCCGCTTGAGGTCGTTGGCGACAGCGGCCGTGGAGTTTCGATTGGCAAAGGTCGCCAGCGCGCCCTGCTTGCTCTTCTGATCCTTCGTGCCAACGAGTTGGTGGCAACCGACCGATTGGTGGACGAGCTGTGGGGCGAGTCGCCTCCGCCGACGGCACAGCGGATGCTTCACAACCAGGTGTCGGCCTTGCGGAGCGCGCTTGGCCGGAACGGGCGGCTCGAGACTCTCGGCAGCGCCTACCGACTGAATGTCGGCCCCGGAGAGCGGGATGTCGACCGCTTCGAGGAGCTCCTGGCGAGCGGCCGGGCTCGGATCGAGACCGATCCGGAAGGCGCGGCGGAGATGTTCCGGCAGGCGCTCGAGCTCTGGCGGGGGGCTCCGCTCGCGGACCTTTCTTATGAGCGGTTCGCGCAGGCCGAGATCGCCCGTCTGGAGGAGAGGCGCTGGGCCGCTTTCGAGGCAAGGGTCGAGGCCGAGCTCGCGCTCGGCCGGCATGCGGATCTGGTCTCGGAGCTCGAGGCCGCCGTGGCGGAGCAGCCGCTTCGCGAGCACCTCCACGGCCAGCTGATGCTTGCCCTGTACCGCAACGGCCGGCAGGCGGAGGCGCTCGAGGCCTATCGCAGCGCGCGCCGCACGCTGGTCGAGGAGATCGGGGTGGAGCCCGGCACGGAGCTCCGTGCCCTCCAGGACGCGATCCTCGCACAGGATCCGGCGCTCGATGCGCCGCCCGGCCCGGAGGAGCTGCCCGCGGCTCTCGATGGCGGCTCGCCGATACTGGCGGGCCGGGATCTGGAGCTGGCCCAGCTGATCGGGTTGCTCGACGATGCGCGCGAGGGTCGGGGTGCCGTCGTGCTCGTCTCTGGACCACACGGCAGCGGGAAGACGCGTCTCGCGGCCGAGCTGGCTCGGGAAGCGCTCCGCCGGCGGATGACGGTGGCGTACACGCGCGGCGGTGGCTCAGCCGAGGACGCACTCGACACGACTCGGCGCGCGGAGGAGGGCGAACGCCCGGTCCTACTCATCCTTGACGACGCCGACGCCGCCGGCCGGGACGTGCTCGATCGGGCGGCCGCGCTCATGGGTGACAGCGTTGGGAGGCGGCTGCTGCTCGTGGTCCTGCATTCCCGCCCGGAGCCACCCCCGGCGTTCGCAGCTCAGGCCGCCGAGTCGCTCGAGCTGGGTCCGCTCCGCGAGGAAGCCATAGAGGAGATCGCGCGCCTCTACCTCCCCACGGCGGTCGAGCCGCCCCCGATTCAGGCGCTTGCCGCCGAGAGCCGCGGCCTGCCGCTTGCCGTTCATCGCGTCGCGGCCGAGTGGGCGCGAGCGCGCGCCTCGCGCGCGACCGAGGCGAGCGCCGGCCGCGCCGCCGTCGAGCGCGACGAGCTGCGCGCGGCGGAGGCCGAGCTCTCCGGCGACCTGCTCGCACTGAGGACGGTCGACGAGCAGGGCAGGCTCTACGGGAGTGAGGGGGACGGGGCGCCCCTGCCGGCGGTGTGCCCCTTCCTCGGCCTCACCACCTTCGACAGAGCTCACGCGGAGTACTTCTTCGGTCGCGAGCGGCTCGTGGCGGAGCTGGTTACCCGGCTCGTCGGCTCACCGCTGCTTGCGGTCGTCGGACCCTCCGGGAGCGGGAAGTCCTCTGCGGTGCGCGCCGGCCTGCTGCCTGCGCTCGCGAGCGGAGTGCTCCCAGGCTCCGACGGCTGGGCTCAGGCGTTGATGCGCCCGGGCGAGCATCCGCCGGCCACGCTCGACGGGATGCTGCCGGAGAGCGGCGAGCGGGCGCTGCTCCTGGTGGACCAGTTCGAGGAGGTGTTCACCGTCTGCCGTGACGAGCGTGAGCGGACGGACTTTCTCGACGCGCTCGTCGCACTTGCGGAGGACGGTGACCGGCGCGTTCAGGTGGTGGTCGCGATGCGCGCCGACTTCTACGGACACTGCGCGGCCTACGACGGGCTCGCGCGGCTCGTGGGAGCGAATCAGGTGCTCGTCGGCCCGATGCGGCGCGACGAGCTGCGCAGGGCCATCGTCGAGCCGGCGCGCCGGGTGGGACTGCGGGTCGAACCGTCGCTGACAGACGCGCTCATCGTCGACGTGCTCGACGAGCCCGGCGGCCTGCCGCTGCTGTCTGCCGCCCTGCTCGAGCAGTGGCGCGAGCGCGACGGCCATGTGATGCGCCGGGCCGCGTACGAGCGCACGGGCGGGGTGCGCGGAGCCGTGGGGCGGCTCGCCGAGGCGACCTACGCGCGGCTCTCCGAGCCGGAGCGCATCGCCGCGAAGCGGATCCTCGTGCGGCTCGCCGATGCCGGAGGCGAAGGGGCGAGCTTCGTGCGCCGCCAGGTCCCGGTGGCCGAGCTCGACCCGGAGCGCGACGGTTCGACTGTCGCGGCGCTCGGGGTCCTCGTCGACAGCCGGCTCGTAACGGCGGACGAAGCGACGGTCGAGGTCGCACACGAGGCACTGCTGCGCGAGTGGCCGCGGCTGCGGACATGGCTCGAGGAGGACGCCGAGGGGCGCCGGCTCCACCAGCACCTCATCCATGCCGCCCGCGAGTGGGACACAGCGCGCCGGGACCCGGGTGAGCTCTACCGAGGCGCCCGACTGGCGGCGGCGCTCGACTGGAGCGGCGCCCACGAGGGTTACCTCAACGCGCTGGAGCGCGACTTCCTCGACGAAAGTCGCGCGGGGGCCGAGCAGGAGGCGGAGCGCCAGCGGCGCACGAACCGCCGCCTGCGGGCGCTGCTGGCGGGCGGCGCGGGATTGCTGGCGCTGGCGTTGGTGGCGGGTGTCGTAGCCCTCAACCAGCGTGGCGACGCCCGCGATGCGGCGCTCAGCGCGGACGCCCAGCGCCTCGGCGCCGAGGCGCTGACCCAGGAGCGTTTCGACACTGCGCTGCTCCTGGCCCGGACCGGCGTGGCGCTCGACGAGACACCCGCCACCCAGGGCAACCTCCTGTCGGTCCTGATGCGCGCTCCGGCGGCGCTCGGCATCGTGGATTCCGACCGCCGTCTGCTCGCGGGGGCTGTGAGCCCCGACGGACGCCTGATGGCCACCGGCGACGACCGCGGGAAGGTCACGGTCTATGACGCCGCCACCCGTGAGCCGCTGGGCAAGCCCTACCTGATCCGCGAGGGGGTCATCCAGCACCTTCGCTTCTCGCCCGACGGCAGCACGCTCTCGGTCGGCTCAATCGATCCCACGGACCCAGGCCAGAGCGCGGTGGTCGACCTGATCGATCCGCGCACGCGCAAGCTCAGGCTGCACATAGACCTTCCGGCATTCCCCGAGCAGGCTCCATTCGTGGTCGCGAACGTCGCGTTCCTCGGTGACACCCGCGATGTGGTCGTTGCCCTGATCCATGGCGAATTCCCGGATGCCCCTCCATCCCTGCTCTATCGCGTGGACGGGAAGACGGGCGCAGTCGAAAGCCAGTTGAGGATCGGCAACAGCAGCGCGCTGCTGCCTTCGGCGCCTGTAGATGGCGAGCGGTTCTACATCACCAGCGCCGGCGACAGCCGGACCTGGGAGATCGACCCCGACGGGCTGCGGGTGCGGCGCAGCTACCCGGTCGGCGACTTCGCGGGCACGGTCAGCCCCGATGGCAGCGTGTTCGCGCTCGGCGGGCAAACGGGCCGCATCCGGCTGCTCGACCTGCGGTCCGGTCAGGTTCGGTCGTTCAGGGGCCGGCACAACGGCTCCGTGGTCCGGGCGATCTTCACACCCGATGGCGGCACGCTCGTGACTTCCGGGAACGACGGAGAGGTAATCGCCTGGGACGTCGCCCGGGGCAGGGTCGCCGAGCGCTTCACCGGCCAGGGCGGAGAAGTGTGGGGGCTCGACGTCACGGCCGATGGACGCACACTGGTGACCTCCGCCACCGACGGCCGCGCGGTCGTCTGGGACCTGGCCGGGGACAGGAGGCTCGACCGGCGCTTCAGCGTCGGTGCCCCGCTCGATACGAGCATTCGCGCGGCTTGGTTCGTCATCGACGTCACGAGGGGCCTGGCGATCAGCCCGGACGGCGGCACTCTCGCCGTGACGCGAAGCGGCGGAGCGGTCGACCTCATCGACGCGCGGACACTCAGGCGTCGTCAAACCATCCAGGCGATGCAGGGCTTCGCCGGGAATGTGGCCTTCAGTCCGGACGGGCGACTGCTGGCGGTCGTGGGCAGGAACGGGCGCATCACGCTCTGGAACGCCAGAACTCTGCGGAGCGCAGGCGAGCTCCGAGGGCTGCGCGCCGACGCCCAGGCGCTCGCCTTCTCTCCCGACGGCAGGTTCCTCGCCGCCGCCGAGGCCCTCTTCACACCGCCGCGGGTGCGGGTGTGGGACGTCCGCCGACGCGAGCTCACTCGCTTCCGGAGCGATTCCGCGCCCTCGGGCTCGCTCGCGTTCAGCCCGGACGGCCGGTGGGTCGCCGCGGAGACAGGATTCGGCGCAGACCTCCTGGACGCCCGCAGCGGCCGACTGGTCAAGTCGGTCGAGATCGAGGGAGCGTCGCGCTCGGTCGCGTTCTCACCCGACGGCAGCCGCCTCGTGATCGGCTCCACCGACGGCACGATCCACTTCTTCTCGACCGATGACTGGAGCGGGGTGGGCCGGCCGTTCGAGGCGCACTCGGGACGCGTCATCTCGCTCGCCTTCTCGCCGGACGGCCGGGTGCTCGCTACCGCCGGGGCCGACGGGACAGTTGCGCTCTGGGACGTGTCGACGCGGAAGCCGATCGGGACACCGCTCACCCTTGAGCCCGGGGCGTACGCGTCCGCCGTCTTCAGCCCGGACGGCTCGCACCTCTTCGCGGTCTCGACGGGCGGTGAGGGTCTCCGCCTCGACGCGTCACCGGAGGCCTGGAAGCGCCACGCCTGCCTCGTCGCCGGACGCGACCTCAGCGCTCACGAGTGGGAGGACGCGCTCCCCGACCGGCCGTACCGGGCCGTCTGCTCGGGCGGCTGAGCGCGGGCCTCCGCCTGGATTAGCGGTGATTAGCGCGTTGTGAGCGGCGGGTTACCGGCCAAGCGCACGCTGCTGTCGATCGACCGCAACGGGCGGTCGCCGACAGAAAGGAGCGGAGATGTCCTCCGCCACATACATGAAGCGCCTGACAACTGCACTCGCCGCGGCGGCTCTCGCGAGCGCGCTGGCCGTGTCCGGTGCCCACGCGCACGACGGCTCCCAGTCCAGTGGACCTCAGGAGGTTGCGCCACCGCCGTCATCCATCGCGGCCTCGGCCGGCCAGGAGTACCAGGATCTGCGCTCAACAGGAACCGGGAACGTGGCCGACTCTCGCCCGACGGCGGCGCAGCAGCCAGTGGTCGACGAGCCGTCCGGGTTCGACCCCGTGTCGGCGGTCATCGGAGCGGTCGCGGCGGCCGCGCTGTCGCTCGTGCTGACGGCAACCCTCGGCACGCGCAGGCGCACGGGCGGGCGTACCGCGAGCGCTTGAGCGGGTGGTACCAGATGACCACCAGACGAGTGACGAGCCGCATCGAGCGGTCCGAGTTTGGAAAAGGAGCACGGTGCTCTGCCGGTGTCGTACTGCAGTCACCGGGGTCATCGCGGCGTCGCTCGTCGCGGTCAGTTCAGCGCCCACAAGGACTTCACCGCGGAATCACTCGTAGCAAACCGGACCGAAACCGGCGGGAGTTGGCTAAGTCCCGCGGCGTCAAGCTCGTCGATTGCGCCGCAATAGCGTCTCCGTCAATCCAGAGCCTCGATGATCCGGATCAGCTCGTCTCGTCGATAGCCGTGCTTGCGCGCGAGGAGCGCGAGCTCGCGCGCCTGAGCGACGACGGCCCCATGTTCGGGGCTCGCCGCGACCGTGATGCCGCGCCCTCGGCGGAACTCGAGCAGTCCCTCGTCGCGCAGCTGCCTGAGCGCGCGCAGGACGGTGTTCCTGTTGACCTCGAGGACGGCCGCCAGGTCGCGGGCCGGTGGCAGGCGCTCGCCCGGCTTCGCCTCCCCTTCGGCGATCGCCCGCCGGATCTCGGCAGCCACCTGCTCGTGCAGATCGGTCGGCTCCGCGCGGTCGATCTTGACAGGCAACATGGTGCTAACGATACTAGCTCCATCGAGGCCCCATGAGCACGCTCATACCGCCATCGCCCCCTGAGCTCTGAAGATCGCCACGACGCGGAGGCGCTGGAGGCGCTGATCGAGGAAGCGCGACAGCGGGCACGGCGGCGGCGACGCGGGTACGCGGCCCTGGCGCTCGTGGCGGTCGCGGCCGGCCTGCTCGGCTTCTCCGGTCCTCGACAGCGGCGGTGGCGGCACCGGTACTGCCGAGGGCGAAGGCGGGGTCGGCGCTCAGGTCACCGACGGCAGGTGGCGGCCTGCGCCCGGCCTGGAGGGCGGAACCATCACGGCGCTCGCCGTCGACCCCCAGCGCCCGGACACCGTCTTCGCAGCAACAGTCCAGGCCGGCGTCTTCAAGAGTCCGGACGGTGGTCGCACGTGGCGATCGCTGAATCTCCCGTCCCGGATGGGCCGGGCCGACGCAATCGCCATCGCGCCCGCGGACCCGGAGACCCTGTATGTCGGGACCGCGCGAGGCGTAGCCAAGACGACGGACGGGGGTCGTTCCTGGCGGTTGACGGGCTCGGATCTTCGTCGGAAAGAGAAAGAGGGGAGAGGGCTACTTGCGCGGCTTGGAGGGCTTCGTCTACACGCTCCTCGTCGATCAGCGCGATCCGGACATCGTCTACGCAGGCACTTGGAACCGCGGCCTGCTCAAGTCCACGAACGGCGGTGCGAGCTGGCGACGCACGGGGCTCGGGGCGGTGAGCCAGCTCCTCTTCGACCCCCGGGACCCCGGCACGATCTACGCGGCGGCAGTAGGCAGAGTCATCGCATATTGGGACGCGCTCGAAAGGGTGTCGGACGATGCAGGCGGGCGTCGGAGCGGCGTCTTCAAGAGCAGCGACCAAGGCGAGAGCTGGGATCCCGTGGGCCTGCAGGGCACGACCGTGCATGCGCTGGCGCTCGACCCGGAGCATCCGGGGACGATGTACGCCGCTAACCCACAGATTCCAAAGGCATCCTGAAGACGACGGACGGCGGCGCGAACTGGCGCGACGCGGGCCTCAAAGGTCGGATGATCACAGGGCTGACGCTGGATCCGAGCAACACCGACATCGTCTACGCAACGACGCCGCCTGGGAGGGAAGCGTCTTGAAGAACGAGGACGGGGGCCGCAGCCGCAGTTGGCGAACCATCGCCGGCGATTCCGCCAGTCGCGCCCGGCTCCGAGTTCTCAACCGCCTTCGCGCTCGACCCCCGCAACCCTGCGACGATCTACGTCGCCACGAACGCCGACGTCACCACCGGCGAGGGGGCTGGCGTCTCGAAGAGCGTCAACGGCGGCCGCAGCTGGCGATCGACGAACGCGGGTCTGAACGGCGCACGCGTGTCAGCGCTCGCCCTCGCGCCTGGCAGCCCGGGCACGGCGTACGCGGCCGTGGGCCCGTTCCGCGGAGTCTTCAAGCGAGTGGACGGCAAGTGGCGAAGGGTCAACACCGGCCTGACAAACCGAGGCGTCACTGCCGTCGCTGTCGATCCGCAAGACCCGGCGACCGTCTACGCGGGCACCGCCGGCGGCATCTACAAGAGCACGAACGCCGGCGCGAACTGGGCGGGCTTCATTCACGCGCACCCTCCGCGACGACCGGATACATTCCGGGGCGGAGCTCGCGGTCGACCCGCAACACCCGGCGACCGTCCATGCGATCACCGCCAGTCATAACGACCGGTCCGTCTACGAGAGCCTCATCTACCGGAGCCAGGACGGCGGCCGCACCTGGCCCAGGTCCTCGCAAGTGCAGGCCGTAGAGGTGCCCGAAATACCCGGTGCATCCGTCGACCAACCCATCGCCCGCGCCTCCGCTGGCGATCGATCCGCTGAATCCGGACACCCTGTACGCGGGCGGCCTCGGCGTGCACAGGAGCGTCGACGGAGGCAAGACGTGGCGACAGGCCGGCCTCCCGCGCAGCCCGGTCCTCGCGCTCGCGGTCGACCCGAAAGACACGGCGGTCGTCTACGCCGGAACGGACGCGGGCCTCTCCAAGAGCACGAACGCCGGGACCACCTGGCAGCCACTTCAAGGCGCACTCGACGATGTCCGAGTCGAGGCGCTCGCCATCGACCCCAAGTACCGAAGGACCGTGATCGCAGGGACCGATCAAGGCGTCTTCTGGAGTACCGACGGCGGCGATCGCTGGCGCCGCTTCACTCACCTCCCGCCACGCACCTTCGACGCGCTCGCAGTCGATCGGTCCGCCGGCCTGCTGTACGCCGGCGCGAACGGCGGCGGGATCTACGAGCTCGAGCTCGCCCGCTGACGTCGTCCGGTGGACGGCGATCTGAGTCTCGACCGCGTTCGAACTCGTCAGCGCCCAGCCGTTCGCGTCGCGCCGCGCGCGACACGTTCGGACTATTGCCCACGCGGCCAGTTTCTCAACGCTCGCTCCGACACGCGGAGTGGGCCGTGTACACGATCTGAAGGTCCGCGGAGGGCGAAATCGAGCCCGCGCCAGTCGATCAAGTTGGCGGCTGAGAGCTGTGGTAACCTACAACCAAATGGTTGTCAGAAGTGAGGAGAGCAAGACCGACGACGTTTTTCACGCGCTCGCCGACCCGACCCGCCGCGACATCCTGCGCCGGGCTGGCGGCGACGCACCGTCCGTCTCGCGGCTCGCCGACGCCTACCCGATGTCGTTCGCTGCCGTGCAGAAGCACGTCGCGGTGCTCGAACGGGCCGGGCTAGTCACCAAGCGCCGCCGCGGCCGAGAGCAGCTCGTCGAGGCCGCACCCGAAGGGCTCGCCCGACGCGAGGGCGGAGAGCGCTCCAGGATCTCGAAGAGATCTGGCGCGGCCGGGTCGAGCGGATGTCCGAGCTTCTCGCTTCCGATTCAGAACAAGACGAAAGGAAACCCTGATGTCCCGTAGCCAGCGTCGAGAGCGATCTCGACAACCTTGACCCTGCCGTCATCGCCGATTTCGACGCGCCGGTCGAAGCGGTGTGGGAGCTCTGGGCCGACCCGCAGAAGCTCGGGCTGTGGTGGGGGCCACCGAATTATTCGACGACCTTCGAGCCGTACGAGATGAGCGTTGGCGCCGAGATGGCCCATGTCTTTGCAGGCCCCAACGGTGAGGCGGAGCACGGCGTATGGCGGATCGAAGCGGTGGATCCGCCGCGCTCGCTCGAGTTGAGCGACGCCGACGTCGACGACGACGGTAAGCCCAACGACGACTTCGCGCTCACGGGGATTGCGATGGAACTCTCCGAGACCGACGGCCGCACACGCATGACCGTGCGCTCCATGTTCTTTTCGCGCGACGGTATGGAGGCAATGGCCGAGGGCTTTGCTGAGGGCCTTCGACTGTCGCTAAGCCGGATGGACGCACTCCTCGCGGAGCCAGCCTCCAGCGCCTCGTAGAACGTTCGACCGGTGCCAGGTCACGCAGCCGCGGGTCGCTCAGCTTGCCGAGCAGGAACCCTAAGCGCCGGCTCGAGCTACGGGGAAGCGGAAGGTGTAGCCCTTGTCGAGTGCCCGACGAGGCATCACGCGGAGGCTCCCCCGTGACGAAGTCGGCGACCTCTGATACATAATTTTTTTTTTTTTTTTTTTTTTTTTTTTTTTTTTTTTTTTTTTTTTTTTTTTTTTTTTTTTTTTTTTTTTTTTCTTCTGGGACACCGTTTTAGGCTCTGTCTAGAGCCTGATCCGAGAGAGCGGCTGATGGGATTCGAACCCACGACCTTCTGCA
>CAVYUQ010000011.1:0-386571 GCA_963771715.1 uncultured Thermoleophilaceae bacterium | reverse complement strand
CGATCTGGATCTGCAACCAGGGGTGCCACTCGATCTCCAGGTGAAGCTGGTCGAGCATCGCTTCGACGTCGCGGCGGTTGTAGGCGTCCGACACGCGCCGAACGATCTCGACGTTCTCCTGCGACATCGCCCACTGGTCTGGTGCTGGCTCTGGCCGCTCGATGGTCGCCCACCCGGATCATTGCGCTCGTCGCTGTGCTGATGGCGCTCTGCCTGCTCGTCCCGACGGCCGATGCGGCTGCCTTCAAGGCGCGCGGCGGCATAAACCACGCCTACGTGCTCGACGCGGGGAGGGGCCAGCGGTTACAGCTGCTCGACGCGCGTGGGCGCGTGCTCGCCGCCGGACGGGCGGACCGGTTCGGGAGCAAGATCTTCCGAGATCTGCGTCCCGGCGGCGGCTACCGCGTGAGGCGCGGGGGGCAGCGCAGCCGTCCCTTCCGCGTGCTCCGCGCTGGGGCCAACCCGGGGCGCTCCTTCTATCGGCGGACCAAGCTCGAGCAGGGCCTCAACTACGTGAAGATGCGCGACGGTGTCGAACTCGCCATGACGGTGCGCCTCCCGGCCGGCAAGACGTTCGACGATGGGCCTTTCCCGACCCTGATCGAGTATTCGGGCTACCAGGTCGCGGCTCCGCACGACCTGCTCGACTCGATACTCGCGGGCACGTCCGATCCGCTCGCCCCGGCCACGTCGACGGTCGTCGGCTCGCTGATCGGACCGATGCTCGACTTCGCCGTGGTGAGCGTGCAGATGCGTGGCTCGGGCTGCTCGGGCGGCGCCTTCGATCTCTTCGACCTTCCGACCACCTACGACGGCTACGACGCCGTGGAGACCGTCGCCGCGCAGAGCTGGGTGAAGGGCGGAAGGCCCGGGATGGCAGGCATCTCGTTCTCGGGAATCAGCCAGCTCTTTGTGGCGGGAACGCGTCCCCCGCACCTGGCCGCGATCGCGCCGCTGTCGGTGACGGACGACCTCTACACCGGAACCGGCTATCCGGGCGGGATCTTCAACTCGGGCTTCGCCCAGACGTGGATCGAAGAGCGCATGGCCGATGCGCGGCCGGCGCCCGGGGGCGGCCAGCCGTACGCCCGCGCGCTTGTCAAGAGTGGCGACAGGCACTGCCGTGACAACCAGGCGCTTCGCCTCCAGACCCAGAACGCGCTCAGGATCCAGCGGCGAAATCCGTTCCGAACGCCCTCGCTGTTCGCACAGCGCGCCCCCGGCCCGTGGCTAAAGCGCGACAGAGTGCCGACGTTCCTCGTCGGGCAGTTCCAAGACGAGCAGACCGGCGGGCACTTCGCCGAGAGCCTCCGGTATCTCGAGCGCAACCCGAACGTCTGGATCTCGGTCCAGAACGGGGTGCATGTGGACTCGCTCGGGCCGTCCACGATCACGCGCTGGGCCGAGTTTCTGAAGCTCTACGTGGCGCGCGAAGTTCCGGCAATCCCGCCGTCGGTGATCTCCCTCAGCGGCGTCCTCTACAGCTTCCTTGCGGATGCTCCCGCTGCCCCTGTGCAGCAGTCCCGCTTTGCCGGCACCACGGACTTGGCCGCCGCAAGGGCCGCGTTCGAGCGTGACCCGCGCGTGCGGGTGCTGATGGACAATGGCGCCGGGCCGCAGGGCCCGGGCTCGCTCGGGGCGACCTGGGAGCTCGGGTTCGGGAGCTGGCCGCCGAAGGAGGCTCGCCCGACGAGGTTCTTCCTCGGCGAGCGCGGCACGCTCGGCGCCAAGCCGGTCAAGGCCGGCTCCGCCCGCTACACCGCCGACCCGCGAGCCCGGCCGCGCCAGACGCTCCCCGGCGACGGGACGGAAGACGCTTGGAAGGCGCAGCCACCCTACGAGTGGGCGCCGCTCGCGTCAGGGAAGGGCGTGGGATTCGCGACCGAGGCGCTCGACCAGGACGTGGTGATCGTCGGTCCGTCGAGCCTGGACCTCTACCTCAAGTCGTCTGCGCGCGACACGGACCTCCAGGTGACCCTCAGCGAGGTGCGCCCCGACGGCAACGAGACCTACATCCAGAACGGCTGGCTGCGCGCCTCGCACCGCAAGCTCGACCCCGCGCGCTCCACCACCCTCGACCCGTTCCCGACCCACTTGAGGGGCGACGCCGCCCCGCTGCCGCACGGCGCCTTCACACTGGTACGCGTGCCGATCTACCCCGTCGCCCACGCCTTCCGCGCCGGCACGAGGATCCGCGTAACGGTCCAGGCTCCCGGCGGCGACCGGCCGCGCTGGGCCTTCGCGAGCGTCGACCGGGGCCGAGCCGTAACACGATCGCGCTCGGCGGCAGCAGCGCCTCGAGCCTCGTGCTGCCGGTCGTGGCGGGCGCCACGGCGCAGGGCACGCCACTCCCGGCCGCGAGGGCGCTCCGGGGCCAGCCGAACCGCGCCTACACGGCCGCGTCCAACGGCGGCTGAGCGGCCGCGATAGGGTCGGAGATATGCGCAAGGCGCTGATGTCTGGGATGGCTGCGGCGATCGTCGGCGTCGCGTTTGTGGCGCCGGCGGCCGAAGCCAACGAGCGGCTCCTCACGCTGTACTCGCCGAAGATCGACTCGCTCCCATACGTGCACGACACCCACCAGGTCGTGCTGAGTGCCGACGGCAGCGCCGCCCCGGCGAAGCCGGGGTACATCCTCGGCTTCAAGGAGATGGCGCTCGTCGACTCGAAGGACCCGAAGGCCAAGCCGCTTCCGATCGCGAAGATGATGGTTCATCACTTCCTCTACTTTGCCCCTGGCCGGGTGGACCAGGGGGCTGGCAGTTGCTGGCAAGGGTCCGGCTTCCTCAGTGGCCGCGGCGAGGAGCACCCGCTCGGGCGCACGCAGCTGACCCTGCCGGCGAGCGCGCGCAAGGTGTACGGCATCAATAACCGTGCGGCCGACGGCAGCGCCCCGGACTGGCGCCTCACCGCGATGGTGATGAACCACTACAAGCGCCCGAAGAGCTTCTATGTGCGCACGAAGGTCTGGTACACGACCGAGAAGCGCACGTCGGTGATGCCGGTCGTGATCGGCGACTGCTCGCACCTGGCGAACGGCATGTCCTACGACGTACCGGGCGGCGGCCGAAGGGGCTCGAACTTCGTTCAGTCAAGCGACTGGACGGCGCCATTCAGCGGCCGGATGCTGGTTGCCTCCTCACACCAGCACGGCGGAGGCAAGTACCAGACGCTCGACAGCCGCACCTGCAAGCGGCGGCTGTTCAAGGCGCCGGTGTACTACGGGCCGCCGGACCACCCCTACAACACGATCCGCCCGATCCTGCACGAGCCGGGCCCGATCGGCACGGGCGCGTACGCGACCGCGAAGGGCATCCCGGTCGCACAGGGCGAGGTGCTGCGGCGAACCGCTGTGCACGACAACCACAACCTGCACGTGGCGTCGATGGGCTTCTGGTCCACCTGGTTCGTGGCAGACGACTCGGTCAAGCGCTGCGGGCCGATTCCGGACGACATCGTCGAGATCAACCGCCCGAAGCGCTTCGACCGGACCCCCAACCACGACCTGGTCGTGCCGCAGCTGTCCAAGCCGCACGGCGCGTTCGCGCCCTTCGAGGGCGCCCCGCTCGACATCGGCGACGACTTCTTCCGACCGGGCAGGATCACGGCGAAGGCGGGTGAGACGATCACCTGGCGCTTCGGTGGCAGCAAGCCGCACAGCGTGACCGTCGCCAACGGCCCGCGCGGGTTCTCATCGGTCTACTGGGGGCGCACTCAGGGCTCGTACAGGGTCACTCCGCACGTGAAGGGCACGTACAGGCTCGTCTGCCTCGTCCACCCGACCACCATGGCCCAGACCCTCGAGGTGAAGTAACCGGCCGCGTCGTACGACGAGTGGGGGCGGCGCTTCACAGTCCCACTGTCGCGATAGCCCGGGATAGCCCTTCTAAGTAAGCGATCCGTCGCGTCGCGGGACGCACGCCGCCCCGATCCAACAACGTGTGACGACGCGGTTCGCTTTCGCGCGAGGCTAGTGCCCGAGCAGCATCTCGAGCCGCTCGGTGCTGCGCTCTAGATCCGCGCGGTCCACCTCGGGATTGCTGCGCGGACGGGTCCTGCGCCACGTGGGCAGGTCCTCGTGACGTTCCGCATGCGCCGCGGCTGCTCGCGCCGTCGGGCCGTGCCCTGCGTTCTCTTCTCCATCTGGTTCCGAGCCTCCTCGGAATCGAGTCCCTCTCACACAGAGCGTTCCGGTTCGGCGGCAGCCGAAACGTCTGGGCGGATAGCGTGCACATCGTTGCTTGCGCTTCTGTACGACATCCACGGCAACCTGCCCGCGCTCGAGGCGGTGCTGGCGGACGCCGGGGAGGTCGAGGGCTTTGTGCTGGGCGGCGACTACGCCACCGCGGGAGCGTGGCCGCGGGAGACCGTCGAGCGCCTGAAGGAGCTCGAGAACGCCACCTGGATCCGTGGCAACGCCGATCGCTGGCTGGTGGACCGGCACGACGCGCCCGCGCCGATCGACGCAATCGCAGAGCGCACGGCGGAGCTGCTGGGCGCCGAGCTCGTGGACGAGCTGAGCACCCTGCCGGAGTCGGTCGCGATCGACGGCACGCTCTACTGCCACGCCTCGCCGAGCTCGGACATGGAGACGTTCTTCCCCGAGCCGGGCGAGCGCGACGCGGAGCTGCTCATGGGCGTCGAGGCGAAGCGGGTTGTGTGCGGGCACATCCACATCTCGTTCGGCCGTCGCGGTCCCGGCGGCATCGAGCTGGTGAACCCCGGCAGCGTCGGAATGCCGTGGGACGGCGACCACCGCGCCGCCTACGCGGTGATCGACGGCGATCGCGTGGAGCGCCGGCGGGTGGAGTACGACTGGGAGGCGTCCGTGGCCGCGGTGCAGAGAACGGGTGGGGGAGCTGCCCGCGCGCCGCATGGAGCTTGCGCGGTTCCAAGTGGACTGAGTGCTAGCGTCCCGCCGCGTGCGCCTCGCCAATGTCCTCGCCCCACGTGACCGTGAGTTCTTCGACCTGTTCGAGGAGGCCGGCGGCAACATCCAGCGCGCGGCCGGGCTGCTCGAGGAGCTGCTGAACGAGTACCCCGAGCGCAACGAGCTCGCCCGCGAGATCCTGATCTGCGAGCAGGCGGGCGACCGGATCACGCACGACATCATCCAGCGCCTCAACCAGACGTTCGTCACGCCGATCGACCGCGAGGACATCTACGAGCTGGCCTCCGCGCTCGACGACGTGGTCGACTTCACCGAGGAGGTCGCCGACTACCTCGGGCTCTACAAGATCGAGGCGCCGATGGCGCAGGCGCAGGACCTCGCTCGCGTCCTGCACGCGGCCGCGCGCCAGATCGCCGAGGCGATGCCGCGCCTGCGCGGGTTCCGGGACATCACCCACTACACCGTCGAGCTCAACAGGCTCGAGAACGACGGCGACCGCATCGTACGCGAGGCGATCGCCTCACTGTTCGACACGGGGATCGACCCGATGGTCGTGATCCGCTGGAAGGACATCTTCGAGCGCCTCGAAGAGGCGATCGACGCCACCGAGCACGTGGCAAACATCCTCCAAGGCATCGTCATCAAGAACTCCTAGACGGGTACGACCGCCCATGGGCAGCGAGATCATCGTCGTGATCGTCGTCGCGACGGCGCTGATCTTCGACTTCACGAACGGCTTTCACGACACCGCGAACGTCGTCGCCACGTCGATCTCCACGCGCGCGATGCCGCCCAGGCTCGCGGTCGGCTACGCGGCGATCCTGAACTTCGTCGGCGCGTTCGTCTCGCTCGAGGTGGCCGCGACGGTCGCCAAGGACGTGGTGGAGATCCAGGCGAACTCGATCGGCCTGCTGGCGGTCTTCGGCGGCCTGGTCGGGGCGATCGCGTGGAACCTGATCACCTGGTACTTCGGCCTGCCCTCGAGCTCCTCCCACGCCCTGATCGGCGGGATGGTCGGCGCCGTGTTCGTGGCCGAAGGCGCCGACGCGGTCTTCTTCGAGGAGGGCGTGATCGGCAAGGTGATGGTCCCCGCGCTCGTGGCCCCGACCCTGGCCTTCATCGTCGGCGGTATCGCGATCCTCATGCTCTACCGGATCGTCGGGCGCATGCGCCCAGGGCCGGTCTCGGGCGGGTTCCGCTTCGGCCAGGTGCTCTCGGGTGGACTGCTCGCCCTCGCGCACGGAACCAACGACGCCCAGAAGACGATGGGCGTGATCACGCTCGCGCTCGTCGCGAACGGGACGATCGCATCGGACGACTTCCACGTGCCCGACTGGGTGGTCGTGTCTCGCCGCGACGGCGATCGCCCTCGGCACCTACGTCGGCGGGTGGCGGATCATCAAGACGATGGGCAGCCGGATCCACAAGATGGACGCGGCGCAGGGCTTCGCCGCGCAGGGCGCCGGATCGACGGTGATCCTGGCGGCGTCGCACGTGGGCTTCCCGCTCTCGACCACGCACACGATCTCCGGCGCCGTGATCGGGTCGGGCGCCGCCAAGCGGCTCTCCGCGGTGCGCTGGGGAGTGGCCGGCAACATCGTGGTGGCCTGGGTGCTCACGCTGCCGGCGGCGGCGATCATCGGCGCGGCCACGTACCTGATCACGCGCGTGTTCGGCACGGGCGCCGCCGGGCCGATCGTCGTCTCCACCCTGATCCTGATCGGGACGGTGGTGCTGTTCGTGCGGCGCTCACACCAGGGCGCGGCTCCAGGCGTGGTGCCGGCGCCGGAGAGCGCCTCGTGATCGCAACGGTCGTCGACTGGGACGCCCTGCTCCAGGTGATCTGGGTGTCCCTCGTTCGCGGGCGTGGGAGTCACGGCCGCGTGGGGCTTCGCGCTGCTCGGCTCCACGCGCGCGCTCGAGTTCGGCCGCGAGGGCCGGGCCGGCGAGGCGGCGATCTACGGGGTGCTCGGGGTGGCCGGCTTCGTGACGGTGATCGCAGCCATCGTGTTCGCCATCGTGATCCTCACGGCCGACTAGCCAGCTCCGCCAGCCGCGCGATCTCGTCCTCGCTGTTCCACGCGCCCACCGACGCGCGCGCCCACGGCCGGCCGGGAAGAAAGCGGATCACGATCCCGCGGTCCGCGGCCTGCTCGGCGAAGGTCTCCGGCTCGGGCACCTCGAACGAGACGAGCGTGGAGCGGCCGCGCGGAGCGACCGCCACGCCGCGGTCGCGCAGCGTGGCTGCGAGGCGCTCCGCGAGATCGCTCGCGCGGGCGTACACCTGGTCGAAGCCGGGCTCCTCCAGCACGTCGAGCGAGGCGTGCGACCACTCGACGTGATGTGGGACCGGGAAGCCGGTCGTCAGGCGGCGCGCGTCGGGCTGGAGCGCGGGCACGAGCGCGTGCTCCGCCCACTCCATCGCGTGGTAGCCGCTCCACGGCGCCGGCAGGCTCGGCACGAGCTCGGGATTCGCGTACAGATAGCCCATCCCGCCGGGGCCGCAGAGCCACTTCTGACCCGAGGCGGCGTAGAAGTCGCAGCCGAGCGCGCGCACGTCCACCGGGACGGCGCCGAGCCCCTGCGCGCCGTCGAGCACGACCAGCGCGTCGGACGCCGCGAGCGGGGCCGTGTCCATCACGCGCCCCGTGGCCCACGAGACGTGCGAGGTCACGACCACGCGCGTCCCCGGGCGAACCTCGCCCGGGAGCTCGGCGAACGGCACCATGCGCACGCTGACGCCGCGGGTGTCGCGGGCGGTGGCGATCGGGCCGAGCACGCCGGGGTGCTCCTCGTCGCTCGTGAGGATCTCGTCGCCGGGGCCCAGGTCGAGGGCGTGCAGCACCGCGTTGATGCCGTCGGTGGTGGAGCCGGTCAGCGCGACGTCCGCCTGCGTCGCGCCGAGGAGCCCCGCGGCGCGCTCGCGGAGCAGGTCGATCCGCTCGATCTGGCGATCGAACCACGGCTTGCTGCTGCGGCCCTCCTCGAGCTGCTCGCGCAGCGACGCCTCGGCCGCCTCGAACGCGCGCCGGGGCACCGGCCCGTTCGTGCCGGCGTTCATGTACGCGACCCGCTCGAGGACCGGGAACTGGGCTCGGAGCTCCTCCACGCGAGCCGCATACTAGGCTGCGGCCGACCATGATCATCGAGCGCTCAATGCAGCCGGACTGGCTCTCCAACGCCTACCTCGTCGGCGACGAGGAGAACGGGAAGGCGGTCGTGATCGACTCGGGCGGGCCATCGGGTCCGCTGCTCGAGGCGGCGGATCGCCACGGGCTCGACGTGGAGCTGCTGCTCCTGACCCACCACCACGGAGACCACGTGGCGGAGAACTCGGTCTGGAAGGAGCGCCACGGGGTGGAGATCCTGGCCCACCCGATCGAGGCTGCCCTGCTGGACGACGTGGACCGCACGATCGAGCCGGGCGAGACGCTCGAGGTGGGCGGCCTGCGGATCGAGTCGCTGCTCACGCCCGGCCACACGGCCGGGATGCTCAACTTCGTGGTGAACGGCACCGACGTGTTCACGGGCGACACGCTCTTCAAGGGCTCGGTCGGCGGCGTGCGCGCGCCGGGCTCCACCAGCTTCGAGGACCTCAAGCACTCGATCATGGACGTGCTGATGAAGCTGCCTCCGGAGACGCGCCTGCATCCGGGGCACACCGACCCGACGACGGTGGGCGAGGAGTGGGAGTCGAACGCGTTCGTCCGCCTGTGGCGCGGGCTCGACGAGGAGGGCAGCGAGAGCTGCACCGTCGAGGGGCAGGAGGCCACGCTGGTCCTGTGGGCGCCCGACTACGACGGCGGCAACAAGGCATGGGTGCGCTGGCCCGACGGCAGCGACGACATCGTGCCCGGAAGCCGCGTCAAGCGCGGGTAGTGCTCGACCGCCTGATCGACCACGCCGCGCTGTTCCCGCCGGCGAGCATGTCGCTCCCGGAGGCGCTCGCGGAGGACCGCGCCGCGCGCGAGAGCGAGCACGCCCGTCTGCTCAACCGGTTCGTGGTTCCTGCGGCGCGCCTCGCGGAGCTGCCGGCGGAGCACGCGCCGCTGAGTGTCGTGCTCGCGGGCGCGGATGACGCGGAGCTCCTGGAGGGCGCGGACGGTGTCGAGGCTGTGGAGCTCGTGCTCGACGGCCCGCGACCGGAGTCCGCCGACCTCGTGGCTTCCTACCGCGCGCTCCAGCCGCTCGGCGTGGAGACGTACTTCGAGCTGGTGCTCGACGAGAGCTGGCGCGACTCCGTTCCAGCGGCGATCGGCGCCGTGGCGGCGATCGGCGGGCGAGTGAAGCTGCGCTGCGGCGGCGCGTCGATCCCGTCGGTCGAGCAGGTGGCGCTCGTGATCGCCTGCTGCCGCGAGGCGGGCGTGCCCTTCAAGGCCACCGCGGGCCTGCACCACCCCGTCCGGCGCGGCGAGGAGCACGGCTTCCTGAACCTGCTGGCGGCCACCACCGCGCCGCCGAGCCGGCTCGCGGCGGTTCTCGCCGAGGAGAACCCGAGCGCGATCGACTTCGCCGACGCCGACCGCTCGCTCTTCACAAGCTTCGGCAGCTGTAGCTGGCGCGAGCCCGTCGACGACCTGCGCGAGCTGGGGCTGCTGTCGTGACGCTCGCCTATGGCGTGCTGCGCGGCGGTGGCGTGTGCGCGCGCGTCGACGGACGCGTGCTCGACCTGCGCGCGCTCGACCCGGTCCTGGACACGCCCTCACTGAACGCACTGATGGCCGCCGGCCCCGAGGTCTGGCGACAGGTCCGCGGCAGGCTCGACGAGGGCCGCGAGGTCTCGGATCCCGAGCTCGCGATGCCATTCGAGGTCGCGGACTACGTGGACTTCTACTCGTCGCTGGACCACGCGACGAACCTGGGGCGCATGTTCCGGCCGGACGCCGAACCGCTGCTTCCGAACTGGCGCCATCTGCCGGTGGGCTACCACGGGCGGTCAGGGACCGTTGTGCCAACTGGCACGCCCATTCGCCGCCCAGTCGGGCAGCGCCCCGGCCCCGAGTTCGGGCCGAGCGCCCGCCTGGACATCGAGCTCGAGGGCGGCTTCGTGATCGGCACGCCGAGCACGATGGGCGAGCCGGTGCCCATGGAGCGGGCGCTCGACCACGTGTTCGGCATGGTGCTGGTGAACGACTGGTCGGCGCGCGACATCCAGGCCTGGGAGTACCAGCCGCTCGGGCCGTTCCTCGGCAAGTCGTTCGCCACCTCGGTGAGCCATTGGGTCGTGCCGCTCGACCAGCTCGCCGACCGCCGCGTGCCGCGCGAGCCGCAGGACCCTGCGCCGCTCCCGTACCTCGCGGAGGAGCCGTGGGCGTTCGACATTGCATTGACGGTCGAGCTCAACGGTGCTGTGATCGCCCGCTCCAACACACGCCACCTGTACTGGTCGATCTCCCAGCAGATCGCCCACCTGACGGTGAACGGCGCGAGCCTGCGCACGGGCGACCTGCTCGCCACGGGCACGATCTCTGGCCCGGAGCGCGAGGAGCGCGGCAGCCTGATCGAGCTGAGCTGGAACGGACAGGAGCCGATCGAGCTGGCGGACGGCTCGACGCGCACGTTCCTCGAGGACGGCGACGAGGTCGTCCTGAGCGGCGAGCCGCTCGGCGAGGTGCGCGGCCGGATCGAGCCGGCGCGCAGCTCGTAGGCCACGTCCGTCGCCCTCCCTCGCCGGGTTGGGCGCTTTCCATTGCGAAATGGAAACGAAAAGCGCCCAACCCAACCCGGCGGCTACGCTGCCAGCGCTCATGGCGGCCGACCTCCAGCCGATGGCCGTGGCGCCGCGTGCGCCCGGCGATTACGCGCCCGCTGCCGGCGTGCGTGCGATCGAGGCGCTCCAGGAGGCCGCCGAGCCGCTCCGGGGCGCGCGCGTGCTGCACGTGAGCGCCGCCGGGGCGGAGGGGAGGATCCCCGAGTTCCTTGGCGGGCTGCTGCCGCTGGCCGCGGGGGCCGGGCTGGAGGTGGAGTGGCGGGTGATGTTCGGCCCGCCCGAGTTGCGTGCGACGGCCGCGGCGCTCCAGTCGGGGCTGCGCGGCGGCGAATCCGCGATCGAGGAGGCCGCGTGGAGCGAGTACCTCGAGGCGTGCGACGGCGCGGCTCGCTCGCTCGGCGACGGCTACGACGTCGTGGTGCTCCACGACGCCGCGCTCGGGCTCGCCGCGGGCTTCGACGCCGGCGGCGCCGCCGGGAGCGCCGCTGGCGGCCCCGCCGTCGTCTGGCGCCTCCACGAGGACGCCTCGCGCGCGGAGCCGGACGCGCTCGCCCGCGCGGCGTCGCTCGCCGAGCGCTGCTCCGCCGTGCTGGTGCCGGACGGGTCGTTCGCGCCCGCCGCGCTCGAGGACGACCGCCTGCACGTGGCGGCGCCCGGAATCGACCCGCTCGACCCACGGAACCTCGAGCTCGAGGTGCGGCTGCCGGGCCGGGTCGTGCGCCCCCTCGGCGTGGACCTCGAGCGGCCCTTCTGCCTCCAGGTGCTGGAGCTCGACCGCTGGGACGACCCGCACGCGGCGATCGACGCGTTCCGCGTCGCCAAGCAGGAGGAGCCGGAGCTCCAGCTCGTGCTGGCCGCCCTGCTCGACCGCGCGGCCACCGAGAGCTGGCAGGCGGCCAAGGAGATCTCGGACTACGCGGCCGACGTCGACGACGTCCTCCTCCTGACCACGTACGAGGGGCTCGGGAGCCTCGAGGTCGGCGCCCTGCTCCTGCTCGCGCGCGCGGTAATAGAGCGCTCGCTGCGCGAGGGCTTCGAGCTCGCCCCGTTCGAGGCGCTCTGGAAGCGCACCCCGGTGGTGGGCGGGATCCCGCTCACGGTGCGCGACGGGGTGGACGGCTTCCTCGCCCCCGAGCCGGAGGAGGCCGCGGCCAGGATCATCGAGCTGGTGCGCGATCCCGGGCTCGCGATCGAGATGGGTCGCGCGGGCCATGAACGGGTGCGCGAGCGCTTCCTCGTGACCTCGGCGCTCGAACGCGAGCTGCACGCCCTCGCCGCTACCGTCCAGGCGCGATGACGGTCCAGCTCCCGGACGGCACAGAGCTCCAGCTCGAGGACGGCGCCAGCGGCGCGGACGCCGCGCGCGCCATCGGCGAGGGGCTCGCGCGCGCGGCGCTCGGGATCCGGGTCGACGGCGAGCTCAGGGACCTCGAGGCTCCGCTCGAAGACGGCGCGCGGATCGAGATCGTGACCGGCCGCGACGACGACGGCCTCTGGCTGATCCGCCACGACGCCGCGCACGTGCTCGCCACCGCGGTGATGGAGCTCTACCCGGGCGTGAAGATCTCGATCGGCCCGCCGATCGAGGACGGCTTCTACTACGACTTCGAGTTCCCGGACGGGGTGAAGGTCTCCGAGGACGACTTCGAGCGCATCGAGGCGAAGATGCGCGAGCACATCAAGGCCGACGAGCAGTTCGAGCGCGAGGACGTGCCCGTGGCCGACGCGATCGAGCGCTTCCGCGGCGAGGGGCAGGACTACAAGGTCGAGCTGATCGAGGACCTCGTCCGCGACCAAGGCGTGGAGACGGTCTCGCTCTACCGCAACGGCCCCTTCACCGACCTCTGCCGCGGCCCGCACGGCCCGGGCACGAAGCGGATCAAGGCGTTCAAGCTCACGAGCGTCGCGGGCGCCTACTGGCGCGGCGACGCCGACCGCCAGATGCTCACGCGCGTGTATGGAACGGCGTTCGGCTCGAAGGAGCAGCTCGACGAGCACCTGAAGCGGCTCGAGGAGGCGCGCGCCCGCGACCACCGCAAGCTGGGCCGAGAGCTCGACCTCTTCATGTTCTCGGACCTGTCGCCCGGCTCGCCGTTCTGGCTCCCCAAGGGGACCCACATCTGGAACGAGCTGACCACGCTCTGGCGTGGCACGAACGTGGAGCGCGGCTACACGGAGGTGCGCACGCCGATCCTCTACGACGTGGAGCTTTGGAAGCAGTCGGGCCACTGGGACGTCTACCGCGACCACATGTACTTCACGGACGTGGAGGGCAAGCCGATGGGCCTCAAGCCCATGAACTGCCCCGCGCACGTCCAGATCTACAAGCGCGACCTGCACTCCTACCGCGACCTTCCGATCCGCTACGCCGAGCAGGGGCTCGTGCACCGGCACGAGCCGAGCGGCACGCTCCACGGGCTGCTGCGCGTGCGCCACATCACCCAGGACGACGCCCACGTGTTCTGCCGCGAGGACCAGATCGAGGAGGAGGTCGTCCGCTGCCTCGACTTCGGCTTCTTCATCTACGACCAGTTCGGCTTCAAGCCGCGGCTGGAGCTCTCCACGCGCCCCGAGAAGCGGGTCGGCACCGAGGAGATGTGGGACAAGTCGGAGGCCGCGCTCAAGAAGGCGCTCGAGGACCAGGGCCTCGAGTACGACCTGAACGAGGGCGACGGCGCCTTCTACGGCCCCAAGATCGACCTGCACACCACCGACACGATCGGCCGCTCGTGGCAGCTCGGCACCGTGCAGCTCGACTACTACATGCCCGAGCGCTTCGAGCTCACCTACATGGGCGCGGACAACCAGGAGCACCGCCCGGTGATGATCCACCGCGCGCTGATGGGCTCGTTCGAGCGCTTCATCGGCATCCTGATCGAGCACTACGGCGGCGAGTTCCCGCTCTGGCTGGCCCCGGTGCACGCGCTGGTGCTCCCGATCGCTGACCGCCACGTTGATTACGCGCGCGAGGTGGCCCGCCAGCTGACGGAGGCCGGCACCAGAGCGGAGGTGGACGACCGCACGGAGTCGGTGGGCAAGAAGATCCGCGACGGCGAGCTCCAGAAGGTGCCGTACATGCTCGTCGTGGGCGACGAGGAGGAGTCGCAGCGCAAGGTCGCGGTGCGAAAGCACCGCGAGGGAGACCTCGGGCCGACCCCCGTCAGCGACTTCATCGCTTCTCTAAGCGCCGCTATACTGGCCCGCGAATGACCCGAACCACACCTCGGACCGCTTGACGCGCGTACATAGCCTTACCTAGTGCCGATCCCTCGTAAGTTCGATCGGCGCATGCCGGAGCGGGACGAGACCCGCATCAACGAGCGCATCCGGGTCCCGCAGGTTCGCCTGGTGGGGGAGGACGGCAACCAGATCGGTGTCGTCGACACCCAGCAGGCCCTCCGCTACGCGCAGGAGCGCGACCTCGACCTGGTCGAGGTGGCGCCCGACGCCCGCCCGCCCGTGTGCCGCGTGCTCGACTACTCGAAGTACAAGTACGAGCAGGAGCAGAAGGCCAAGGCTGCGCGGCGCCACCAGAAGCAGGTGAACGTCCGCGAGATCAAGCTGCGCCCGAAGATCGCGACGAACGACTACGAGACCAAGAAGAACCACGTGGTCCGCTTCCTCAAGGGCGACGACCGCGTGAAGGTCACGATCATGTTCCGGGGCCGGGAGCAGTCCCACCCCGAGCGCGGCGAGCGGCTGCTGATGCGCCTCGCGGAGGACGTGGCCGACCTCGGCACGATCGAGCAGTCCCCCCAGCAGGACGGCCGCAACATGACGATGCTGCTGGCTCCGACGAAGCGCAAGCCCGAGCAGGAGCAAAGCGCCGACGCTCCGGCCGCCGCAGACGCCGGCTAGGCGTCTGCTTCAATACACCGTTCGATGCCGAAGATGAAGACGCACTCGGGCGCCAAGAAGCGCTTCAAGAAAACGGCCAAGGGCAAGCTGCTCGCGCGTCACTCCTTCACGAGCCACAACCTCGGGAAGAAGAGCGCGAAGCGCAAGCGCCACCTGGGCCGGCCGGTCGTCGTGGCTGAGGCCGATCGCAAGCGCGTCCAGGAGCTGATGCACAAGTGAGCCGGGTCAAGCGGTCAGTTCACGCGCGCAAGAAGCGCCGCGCCACGCTCGAGCGGACCAAGGGCTTCCGCGGCCAGGCGAAGTCGAGCTACAAGAGGGCCAAGGAGGCCCTCATCAAGGCCGACACCTACGCCTACCGCGACCGGCGCAACAAGAAGCGTGACTTCAGGCGGCTCTGGATCGTGCGCATCAACGCGGCGGCCCGCCAGGAGGGCATGTCGTACAGCCAGTTCATGCACGGCCTGAAGCTGGCCGAGATCGAGGTCGACCGCAAGGTGCTCGCGGACATCGCCGTCCGCGACCCCGAGACGTTCCGACGTTTTGCCGAGAAAGCCCGGGAGGCCGCGGCCGCTTAGGCGATTGCGGACACGGAACTCTCTCGGGCGTACCTCTCAGAGGGCGCCCTTTTTTATTTTGTGATCACTTCAGCCGACAACGACAAGCTCAAGACCATCCGGAAGCTCCAGCAAAAGCGCTGGCGGACGAAGCTTGGGCTGTTCAGCGCAGAGGGGGAGGACCTCATCCGGCCCGGCGCCGAGTACATCCTCCGCGCCGGCGAGGACGTCGAGCCAGAGCTGCTCGATGCAGTGAGCACCCTCGGCTCGGGCACGCGGGTGATCGGCGTGTACAAGCAGCGCTGGGCGGAGCCGACCGGCGACCTGCTCGTCTACCTCCACGGCGTCGAGGACCCGGGCAACGTGGGCACGATCATCCGCTCGGCGCATGCGCTCGCGGACGCAACGGTGGTGCTCGGCCCCGGCAGCGCCGACCCATACTCGCCGAAGGCCGTGCGCGCATCGATGGGCTCGATCTTCGAGCGCCCGCCCGCCCGCGCCGCGCTCGATGCGCTCGATGGCCACAAGCTGGCCCTCGATGCAAACGCGGAGCGCCAGTTGCGTGACGTGGATGTAACGGGGCCGGTGGTGTTGGTGCTGGGGTCGGAGCGGGGAGAGCTCCCGCGCGGTGCCGGGGCCGAGGGCCTGGAAGCGGTGCGGATCCCGGTGCACGCCGACTCGCTGAACGTCGCGATGGCGGCGACCGTGGCGCTGTACGAGGTCGCAAATAGGATGGCCGCCGATGGCTGACCTGGCCCAGATCAGGAGCGACGCGGAGCGCGCGATACGGGAAGCGGGGAGCTCGGCAGAGCTCGAGGAGCTGCGCGTGCGCTATCTCGGCCGCAAGTCGGAGCTCACCTCCACGCTGCGCTCGATCGGCGAGCTGCCGCCCGACGAGCGCGGGCCGGTGGGCCAGGCGGCGAACGAGGTGAGGCAGGCGCTCGAGCGCCTGCTCGGGGAGCGCACCACCGAGCTCGAGGCCTCCGAGCTCGACCGGCGCCTGGCGGAGGACCGCATCGACGTGACCCTGCCGGGCGACCCGCCTCAGCCGGCCGGCCGCCTGCACCTGGTCTCGCAGATCCGCCGCCAGATGGAGGACATCTTCGTGGGGCTCGGCTTCGCGGTGGTGGAGGGCCCGGAGGTCGAGTACGAGTACTACAACTTCACCTCGCTGAACCACCCGCCGGAGCATCCGGCGCGCGCGCCGCAGGACACCTTCTACCTGTCCGAGCACGTGCTGCTGCGCACGCACACCTCGCCGATGCAGACCCGCGCCATGGAGTCGCAGCCGCCGCCGGTCTACATCGTGATCCCCGGCCGGGTGTACCGGCCGGACACGCCGGACGCCACGCACGTGCCGATGTTCCACCAGCTCGAGGGCCTGGCGGTCGACGAGGACATCACGCTGGCCGACCTCCAGGGCGTGCTGCTCGCCTTCGCGCGCCAGATGTTCGGCGAGCACACCGAGGTGCGGCTGCGCCCGGGCTACTTCCCCTTCACGGAGCCGAGCGTGGAGGTGGACGTCTCCTGCTTCCGCTGCGGCGGCACTGGCTACGAGGGCGCGCAGCGCTGCTTCACCTGCAAGGGCGAGGCCTGGATCGAGATCCTCGGCTCGGGCATGGTCGACCCGAACGTCTTCGAGTACGTGAGGGGAAACGGCTACGACCCCGAGCGGGTGCAGGGCTTCGCGTTCGGCATGGGGATCGAGCGAATCGCGAGCGTGGTCCACCAGGTGCCGGACCTGCGCATGCTCTACGAGAACGACGCACGCCTGCTGGAGCAGTTCGGCGCATGAGGGTCCCGGTGGCATGGCTGAAGGAGTACTGCGACCCCGGCAGCTCCGCCGAGGAGATCGCGGACACGCTGACCATGTCCGGGCTGAAGCTCGAGCGGCTCCACCTTGTGGGCGTCGGCGACCCGGCCCAGTTCGTGGTCGGCGAGGTCCTGTCGGCCGAGCCGCACCCGGATGCGGACCGCCTGACGGTCTGTTCGGTCGACGTCGGAGCCGGCACTCAGACGATCGTCTGCGGGGCGCCGAACGTGGCCGCGGGCCAGAGGGTCGGGGTGGCGCTCCCCGGCGCCGTCATGCCCGACGGCTCCACGCTCGGCAAGGCCAAGCTCCGCGGCGTGGAGTCGCACGGGATGATCCTGGCCGAGGACGAGGTCGGGATCGGCGAGGATCACGACGGCATCATGGTCCTCGCGGAGAGCGCCCAGGTCGGTGCCCCGCTCGCGGAGCACCTGCCGATCGTCGACAAGGTGCTCGAGCTCGAGATCACGCCCAACCGGCCCGACGCAATGGGCGTGTCCGGCGTGGCCCGCGACCTGCACGCGGCCACGGCGGCCCCGCTCGCGCCCGACCCGACCGGCGAGGACGCCGAGCCGTCCGGCGACGACCGCGCGGAGGACCACGCCAGCGTCGAGATCGCCAACCCGGAGATCTGCTTGCGCTTCACCGCCCGCGTGTTCGAGGACGTGAAGATCGGGCCCTCGCCGCTGTGGCTGAAGCAGCGCCTGATGGCCGCCGGGCAGCGGCCGATCTCGAACGTGGTCGACATCACCAACTACGTGATGCTCACCTCCGCGCAGCCGCTGCACGCCTTCGACCTGGACGAGGTGCGCGGCCGCAGCATCATCGTGCGGCGCGCGCAGGAGGGCGAGAAGATGACCACCCTCGACGGCGTGGAGCGCACGTTCAGCTCCGACATGGCGCTCGTCTGCGACGCCGAGGGCCCGAGCGGAATCGCGGGCATCATGGGCGGCCAGATCTCCGAGGTCTCGGATTCCACGACGCGTGTGCTGATGGAGGCCGCCACGTGGGTGGGCCCGAACATCATGCGGACCTCGAAGGCGCTGGGGCTGCGCACGGAGGCGTCGGCTCGCTTCGAGAAGCAGCTCCACCCCGAGCAGGCCATCGCGGCGCAGCGGCTGGCCGCCCGGCTGATGGTGGAGCTGTGCGGCGCCCGCATGGTGCCGGGGACGATCGACGTCTACCCGCAGCCGGCCGAGCCCCGCGTGGTGTCGCTGCGGCCCGCCCGGATGGAGAAGCTGCTCGGCGAGCGCATCGAGGAGGAGACGGCGAACGGCATCCTGGAGCGGCTCGGCTTCGAGCGGGCGGATGGCGCCTGGGTCGTTCCGCCATGGCGCGACAGCGACGTCCAGCGCGAGGCCGACCTGATCGAGGAGGTCGCCCGCATCCACGGGCTCGACAAGCTGCCCACGACGCTGCCGGCTCGCAAGGACGCAATCGGCCACCTCACGCCGAGCCAGCGCCTGCGCCGCCGCCTCGAGGACCTGCTGCGCGACCGCGGCCTGCTCGAGGCGATCTCGTACAGCTTCACGTCCCCCCAGGCGCTCCGCCGCCTGCGCCTCGCCGACGCCGACCTGCTGCGCGTGGACAACCCGCTCAGCGAGGAGCTGAGCGTGATGCGCTCGCTGATCCTGCCCGGCCTGCTCGACGCCGCGCGCCACAACGCCGCCCACGGCCGCTCCGGCGTGCGGCTGTTCGAGTCCGCGCACGTCTATCTGCCGGCGGGGCCGCTCGAGCCGCCGGCCGGCGGCCTGCCGCGCGGCAGCGCGCCCGCGGAGGAGCCTCACCACCTGGCCGCGCTGCTCACCGAGGCCGCTCCGGGCGGCTGGCGCACGCCGGAACGTCCCGCGGACTTCTACGCGGTCAAGGGCCTGCTCGAGGGCCTGATGGACGCCGCTCGCGTCAAGTGGCGCGCGGAGGATGGCGGACCGGCATTCCTGCATCCGGGTCGAGCGGCGTCGATCGTCGCCGGCGAGGGCATCGAGCTCGGCTGGCTCGGCGAGCTTCACCCGCTCGTGCTGCGCGAGTGGGAGCTGGACGGCCCCGTCGCCGGATTCGAGCTCGACGTCGACAGGCTGCTCGAGCTGGCCCCGGAGGCCTCGACGTACAGCGACGTGACGAGCTTCCCCGCGGTGCTTCAGGACATCGCGGTGATCGTGCCCGAGGACGTGCCGGCCGCGCGGCTGGCCGAGGTGGTGAGGGCGGGCGGCGGCGACCTGCTGGCGTCGATGCGCGTATTCGACCTCTACCACGGCGAGCAGGTGGGGGCGGGGAACAAGTCGCTGGCGCTGCGCCTCGAGTTCCGCGCACCCGACCGCACGCTCACCGACGAGGAGGTCGCCGAGCGGCGCGCCGCGATCGAGCGCGAGCTCGAGTCGATCGGAGGGCGGCTGCGTGCCTAGCGGGTCACCCGCCGAGGGGGTCGCCGTGATCGGCGCGGCCGGCTACGGCGGCGCGGTTGCCGCCGCGATCCTGCGCCGGCATCCGTCGCTCGAGCTGACCGCGGTCACGGCGCGGTCCGATGCGGGGCGCCGCCATGACGCGCTCTACCCGCGCTATCGCGTGCCGCTCGAGCTGGAGGAGTTCGACCCCGACCGGATCGCCGACCGCGCCGGGGCGGCCGTCGTCGCGTATCCGCACGGTGCCGCCGCGCCCGCGGTCAGCGCGCTGCGCGAGCGCGGCCTCAAGGTGGTCGACCTATCTGCTGACTTCCGCCTCGCGCGCGACCGCTACGAGCGCTGGTACGGCCCCCACGAGGCGCCCGAGCTGCTCGACGACGCCGTCTACGGCCTCACCGAGGCGCATCGCGACGAGATAGCCGGCGCCGACCTCGTCGCCGCCCCCGGCTGCTACCCGACCGCCGCGCTGCTCGCGCTCTGGCCGCTCCGCGACCACCTCGACGACGTGGTGGTGGACGCCAAGTCCGGAGTCTCAGGCGCCGGCCGTGAGGCCACGCTCACAACCCACTTCGTCTCGGTCACGGAGAACGTCCAGGCCTACAAGGTCGAGGGCCACCGGCACGCCGCCGAGCTCGAGCAGGAGCTGGGCGACGGCACATCGTTCACCTTTGTGCCGCATCTCGTTCCAATCGAGCAGGGGCTGCTCGCAAGCTGTTACGCAACCACGGGCCTCGATGCGCAAGGCGTGCGCGAGCGCTACGAGGAGACCTACGCAGACGAGCCGTTCATCGACCTCGCCGACGAGCCACCCGGCACGGACGACGTGCGCGAGACGAACCGCTGCCGCATCCACGTGACGGTCGTGGACGGCCGCGTGATCGCGCTCGCGGCGATCGACAACCTCTGGAAGGGCGCCGCCGGCCAGGCGGTGCAGGACCTGAACCTGATGCTCGGGTTGCCCGAGACGGAGGGCCTCGAGTGAGCTTCTTCAGATCGCGTTGGGTCGAGGCGCCGGGGCACGTGAAGGAGCTCGACTCCCAGGGACTCCCTGCCGGCTTCCGCGCGGCCGGCGTCGCCGCCGGGATCAAGCCGCAGGGGCTGGACGTGGGCGTGGTGGCCTCGGACGCGGAGGCCACCGTCTCCGCCGCCTGCTTCACGACGAACGCACGGGTCGGCGCGCCCGTGATGGTCTCCCGCGAGGCGGAGCTGGGGCGCCTGCGCGCCGTGGTGGCCAACTCGGGCTGCTCGAACGTGGGCGACGGTCCGCGCGGGGTCGAGACCGCGCTCGCCATGCAGGCCGCCGCCGCGGAGGAGCTCGGCGTGGAGCCGCAGCAGGTGGCCGTGGCGTCGACGGGCGTGATCGGCATCGAACTGCCGCGCACGAAGGTGGTGGCCGGCGTGCGCGCTGCGTGTGCCGCCCTCACCGAGGACGCCGACTCGTTCTCGCAGGCAATCCTCACGAGCGACGCCGGCCCGAAGCGCGCCTGCCTCGAGGTGAAGCTGCCATCCGGCGCGGTGCGGCTGACCGCGCAGGCCAAGGGCGCCGGGATGATCTCGCCGCGTCACGCCACGATGTTCTGCTTCATCCAGACCGACGCCGCGCTCGAGCCCGAGACCCTCGACCTGCTCACAGGCGTGTGCGTGCGACGCTCGTTCGACCGCATCAGCGTGGACGGCCAGCTCTCCACCAGCGACACGGTGGTGGCCCTGGCGAGCGGCGCCTCGGGCGTGCGGGCGGAGCCGGAGTCCGCGGACGAGCTCGCGCTCGGCGAGGCACTCGACGCCCTGCTGCGCCAGCTCGCGCTCGAGATCGTGCACGACGGCGAGGGGGCGAAGCGGGTGGGCCGCGTGGTCGTGAGCGGCCGGCCGGACGCGGTGGAGCCCGTGGCGCGCTCGATCGCCAACTCCCCGCTCGTGAAGTCCGCCCTCCACGGCGGCGACCCCAACTTCGGCCGCATCCTCCAGGCGGCGGGCCAGGTGTGGCCGCCCGGCGAGCCGTTCCTGGTGGACCTCGAGATCGAGGGCCACCAGGTGCTGTCCGCTGGCGAGGTCGTGGAGCCGGCGCCGGCGGAGCTGGTGAGCGGGCCGGAGATCGAGTACGTGCTCACGATGCCCGGCGAGGGCGGCGAGACCGAGGTCTTCTTCAGCGACCTCAGTCCGGAATACGTCAACTACAACGCGGACTACACCTCATGAGAGATGTCGCAACGCTCCTGGAAGCGCTCCCTTACATCCGGGAGTTCCACGGTCAGACGGTCGTCATCAAGTACGGGGGCGCCGCGATGGTCGACCCCGAGCTGAAGGAGGAGTTCGCCCGCGACGTGGTGCTCCTCAAATACGTCGGCATGAACCCCGTGGTGGTGCACGGCGGCGGCCCCGACATCACGAGCTACATGGAGCGGCTCGGGATGGAGGTGCGCTTCGTGGACGGCCTGCGCGTGTCCGACGAGGCCACCGTCGAGGTGGCGAAGATGGTGCTGGTCGGCAAGCAGAACAAGGACATCGTGCTCGGCATCAACCGGCACGGACAGCCCGCGGTCGGCCTCTGCGGAGACGACGGCCGGCTGTTCACGGTGCGGAAGCGCCTGGCCGGCGGCGAGACCGACATCGGCTTGGTCGGCGACATCGAGACCGTGGACGCGGACGTGCTGCTCCACATCGCCGAGGACTACATCCCGGTCGTGGCCTCGGTTGGGGCGGACGCCGAGGGCAAGTCGTACAACGTGAACGCGGACGCCGCGGCGGCCGCCGTGGCGGAGGCGCTCGGGGCGTTCAAGCTCGTGTTCCTCACCGACGTGGAGGGCTGGCGCGCGGATCCCGACGACCCGGACAGCCGCATCTCCGAGGCCAGCGCCCAGGAGGTCCGCGAGCGCCTGCCCGAGGTGAGCGGCGGAATGCGCCCGAAGCTGGAGGCGGCGCTGCACGCGCTGGACTCCGGCGTCGGCAACGCCCACATCCTCGACGGACGCGAGCCGCACTCGCTCCTGCTCGAGCTCTTCACCGACGAGGGAAGCGGCACCAAGCTGTGGCCCTAGCCGAGCTGCAGACCCTCGAGCGCGACGCGCTCATGAACACGTATGCGCGCAACCCCGTGGAGTTCGTGCGCGGGGAGGGCACGCGCCTCTGGGACGACGAGGGGAACGAGTACCTCGACTTCCTCACCGGCATCTCGGTCGCGCAGCTCGGCCACTGCTACCCGCGGGTGGTCGAGGCGGTGCGCGAGCAGGCCGGCCGCCTGATGCACGTGGGCAACCTGTTCTACACCGAGCCCGGCGTCCGGCTCGCCAAGCGGCTGGCGGACCTGTCGCTCGGCGGCCGGGTGTTTCTCTGCAACTCCGGGGCCGAGGCGATCGAGTGCGGGCTCAAGCTCGCCCGCAAGCGCCGCAACGGGGGCGAGTTCGTGGTGATGGAGGGCGGCTTCCACGGCCGCACGATGGGGGCGCTGTCGGCGACTCCGCAGGAGTCGAAGCAGGCGCCGTTCGCGCCGCTCGTTCCGGGCTTCCGTGTCGTGCCTCGCAACGATGTGGAGGCACTGCGCGCCGCGGTGAGCGAGCGCACGGCCGCGGTGCTGCTGGAGCCGATCCAGGGCGAATCGGGGATCCACCCGCTCGACCCCGGGTTGCTGCACGCGGCGCGGGAGGCGTGCGACGAGCACGGGGCGCTCCTGATCTTCGACGAGATCCAGTGCGGCAACGGCCGCACCGGCACGCTGTGGGCGCACGAGCAGCTCGGCGTGACGCCCGACGTGATGACTGTTGCCAAGGGGCTCGGAGGCGGGCTGCCCGTGGGCGCCTGCATCACGAACCCGGGCGCCGCGCACGTGCTCGAGCTCGGCGACCACGGCTCCACGTTCGCCGGCGGCCCGGTGATCGCCGCCGCCGCGAACGCGGTGCTCGACGTGCTCACCGAGCCCGGCTTTCTGGAGACCGTGACCGAGCGCGGCCGGCGCCTCGCCGCCGGCCTGCGCGAGCTCGGCCTGGAACCGCGCGGCCTCGGCCTGATGATCGGCTTCGACCTGCCGGACGCGCCCGACGTGGCGCGCCGGCTGCTGCTCGACCAGCGCCTCGTGGTTCACGCCACCGGCCCCGGCACGATCCGGCTGCTGCCGCCGCTGACCGTCTCCGACGACGAGGTCGCCGAGGCCGTGCGCCGGCTCGGCGCCGAGCTTCACTAGGGTGCCCGCGCGATGAGCGACGACCGCCGCACGCTGATCAAGACGGCCTCCTACGAGGCGGAGCCCGGCGAGGTCGGGC
Organism: uncultured Thermoleophilaceae bacterium; assembly: GCA_963771715.1. GTDB lineage: Bacteria > Actinomycetota > Thermoleophilia > Solirubrobacterales > Thermoleophilaceae > JACVRW01. Next base: position 363,096 of record CAVYUQ010000011.1, on the reverse strand, counting down.
GCGTGCTGCTGCTCTACTCGGGCGGCCTCGACACCAGCGTGATGCTCAAGTGGATCCAGGACGAGTACGAGGCCGAGGTGGTGGCGCTGACCGTGAACCTGGGCCAGCCGGGCGAGGACTACGAGGTCGTGAAGGGAAAGGCGCTCCAGCTCGGCGCGCTCGACTGCCACGTGGTCGACGCGCGCGAGGAGTTCGCGCGCGAGTACGTGGCCCCCGCGATCAAGGCGAACGGACTCTACGGCGGCGGCTACCCGCTGTTCACGGCGCTCGGTCGGCCTCTGATCGCGAAGCTCGCGGTGGAGTACGCGCAGAAGACCGGCTGCGACACGATCGCCCACGGCTGCACCGGCAAGGGCAACGACCAGGTGCGCATCGAGTCGACCGTGATCGCCCTCGACCCCGGCATGAAGATCATCGCGCCGGTGCGCGGCTGGCAGATGGGGCGCGAGGAGGAGATCGCCTACGCGCGCGAGCACGGCATCCCGGTCAAGGGCGGCACCGAGACGCCGCCCTACTCGATCGACGACAACCTCTGGGGCCGCTCGTCGGAGGGAGGGCCGATCGAGGACCTCGAGGAGCCGCCGCACGACGACGTCTTCCAGCTGGTCACCCGCCCCGAGGAGGCGCCGGACGAGGCCGAGGACGTGGTGGTGGGCTTCGAGCGCGGCGTGCCGGTGTCGCTGAACGGCGAGCGGCTCGAGCTCGTGGAGCTGCTCGAGCGGGCCGGCGAGCTCGGCGCCCGGCACGGCGTGGGGATCGTGGACCACATCGAGGACCGGATCGTGGGCCTGAAGGTGCGCGACCTCTACGAGGTGCCCGCCGCGGCGATCATCCTGCCGGCCCACAAGGAGCTCGAGAAGCTGGTCGGCACGATCCACCAGAACAACTTCAAGCCTCACCTCGACGGCCACTGGGCCTACCTCGTCTACGCGGGGCTCTGGTACGAGCCGCTGCTGTCCGACCTGAACGCCCTGATGGACTCGGTGAACGAGCAGGTGACCGGCGAGATCACGATGCGGCTGTACAAGGGCAGCGCCCGCGCCGTGGCGCGCCGCTCGCCGAACGCGCTCTACGACCCGGCGCTGGCCGGCTTCGGCGAGTCCGGCGGGCTGTTCTCGCAGCAGGCCAGCCCGGGCTTCATCGAGCTCTGGTCGTTGCAATCGCGAATGGCGTACAACGTGCGCAACCGGGGAAAGGAGTCGACATGACCACGACCAGGGGCTACACGGTGCTCGGCTGGCTCGCGTGGCAGGTCATCACGCGGGTCGCGAAGCGCAAGATGGCGCAGAACAAGGTGAAGCTGGGCGCGGCGGCCACGGTGTTCGCCGTTCTAGTGGCCGGGCTGCTCGCCGCGAAGGCGTCCTCGGGCGACGACTGATTCCTCTTTTCCGCAGCTAGCGGGCTCGCACCGGCCGGCCTGGCCGAGCCGTCCTTTCGCGGACGTATGCTCAGGTCCCGGATGAGCTTCGCCCATCTCCACGTCCATTCCGAGTACTCCGTGCTCGACGGCGCCTGCCCGATCGACGCGCTCGCCGAGCGCGCGGCCGCGCTCGGGCAGCCCGCGCTGGGGCTCACCGACCACGGGGTGATGAACGGGGCGGTCGAGCACTACAAGGCCTGCAAGAAGCACGGGATCAAGCCGATCCTGGGCCTGGAGGCGTACTTCGTGGACGACCTGTCGTCCGCCGCCCTCAAATACGAGCGGAACCACCTGACCCTGCTGGCGGCGAGCGATGCCGGGTTCAGCAATCTCGTGAAGCTCAGCTCCGCCGGCTACCTCGAGGGCTACAGGCGCGGCAAGGCGAACGTCGACCTCGACCTGCTGTCGCGCTACTCGGACGGGGTCATCGCGCTCACCGGCTGCCTGCAGTCGCGCTTCTGCCGCCGCATCGTCGACGACATCCCCCATGAGGCCCGGGAGCACGCCGATCAGCTGCTCGGGGTCTTCGGCGCGGACAACGTCTACTTCGAGGTCCAGAAGAACGGGATCGCGGACCAGGACAAGGCCAACGAGGGGATCGTGCGCGTGGCCCGCGAGCTCGGCAGGCCGCTCGTGGCCACGGGCGACGTGCACTACCTGCGCCGCGAGGACTACGACAACCACAAGGCGCTGCTGTGCGTCCAGACCAAGAGCACGCTGCGCGACCCGAAGCTCTCCTTCGACACCAACGAGTTCTATTTGAAGACCTCGGACGAGATGGCCGCCGACTTCGGCCAGTGGCCTGAGTCGGTCGCCACCACGCTCGAGATCGCGGAGCGCTGCGAGGTCGAGATCGAGCTGGGGAAGATGCTGATCCCGCGCTTCCCGGCGCCGGAGGGCGAGGCCCAGGAGGCCTACCTGCGCCGGCTCGCGCACCAGGGCCTGCGCGAGCGCTACGGCGACCCTCCGCCCGCCGAGGCCGTCGAGCGGCTCGAGATGGAGCTCGGGGTGATCGAGAAGATGGGCTTCTCGGCCTACTTCCTGATCGTCTGGGACTTCGTCAAGTTCGCGAAGGACAACGGCATCGCGGTCGGCCCGGGCCGCGGCTCGGCGGCCGGCTCGATCGTTTCGTACGCGCTGAACATCACAGACGTCGATCCGCTCGAGTACGACCTGCTGTTCGAGCGCTTCCTGAATGCGGAGCGCATCTCGATGCCGGACATCGACATCGACTTCTCGGTGAAGGGCCGCGAGCGAGTGATCCAGTACGTGGCCGACAAGTACGGCCGCGAGTCGGTCGCCCAGATCATCACCTTCGGCCGCATGTTCCCGCGCGCCGCCACGCGCGACGCCGCGCGCGTGCTCGGGCTCGACTACGGGGCGGGCGACCGCGTGGCGAAGCTGATCCCGGAGCCCGTGATGGGCCGCTCGAAGAGCTTCGACGAGTACCTCGCCGACGAGCCGGACCTGCGGCGCGTGTACGACTCGGAGCCGGAAGCCCGCCAGATCATCGACGTGGCGCGGGGTCTCGAGGGGATCGTGCGCAACTCGTCGATCCACGCGGCGGCCGTCGTGATCGCGGACCGGCCGCTCACGGACATCGTGCCGCTCCAGCTGGCAGACGACCGGATCGTGACCCAGTACTCGATGAAGCCGATCGAGGAGATCGGCCTCCTCAAGATGGACTTCCTCGGCCTGCGCAACCTCGACGTGATCGAGGCGGCGCTCGACATCATCGAGGAGTCGAGCGGCGAGCGGCCGGAAATGAGCTCCCTGCCGCTCGACGATCCGAAGACGTACGAGATGCTGGCGCGCGGCGAGTCGATCGGCGTGTTCCAGTTCGAGTCCGACGGCATGCGCGACGCGCTCCGCAAGGTGAAGCCGGACGAGTTCAACGACCTCGTCGCGCTGGTCGCCCTGTACCGCCCCGGCGCCATGCGCTTCATCGACACCTACGCGCGCAACAAGCGCAACCCGGACGGCATTCACTATGCCGACGACCGCCTGCGGCCGATCACCGAGTCGTCGCGCGGGGTGATCCTGTACCAGGAGCAGTCGATGCAGATCGCGAAGGCGATCGCGGGCTTCTCGGGCCCCGAGGCCGACGACCTGCGCAAGGCGATCGGCAAGAAGCAGCGCGACCGCATGGCGGCGCTCAAGGACCGCTTCTTCGAGGGCGCCCGGGCCACCGGCACGGCCGAGCCGGTGATCGCCGAGCTCTGGGGCGTGAACGAGGCCTCGGCCGACTACTCGTTCAACCTCAGCCACGCCGCCTGCTACGCGCTGATCTCGTACCGGACCGCCTGGCTCAAGGCCAACTACCCGGCCGAGTACATGGCCGCGCTGATCTCCTCGGTGATGTCGACCAAGGACAAGGTGCCGTTCTTCGTGGCGCAGTGCGAGGACATGGGCATCGAGGTGCTGCCGCCGGACGTGAACCAGTCGGGCCACGACTTCAAGGTGGTGGACGGCAACATCCGCTTCGGGCTCGACGCCGTGAAGGGGCTCGGCTACCAGGCGGTCGAGGCGATCATCTGTGCGCGCGAGGAGGAGGGGCCGTTCGCGTCGGTCTGGGACTTCTGCCGCCGGGTGGACTGCCAGGCCGTGAACAAGAAGTCGAGCGACTCGCTGGTGAAGTGCGGCGCCTTCGACTCACTGCCCGGCACGCGCACGGGCATGATGGACGCGCTGCCGCGAGCGCAGACCGCCGGCCAGATCGCGCAGGCGGACGCGCTCGCCGGACAGGCGTCGTTCTTCGACCTCGAGGGCGGCGACGAGGAGGCGGCCGCCCACCACGACCCGCCGATCGTGCCGCTGCCGGACGACCGCAAGCAGCTGAACGAGTGGGAGAAGGAGACGCTCGGGCTGTTCCTGTCGAGCCACCCGCTCAAGGAGGTGCGGGCGGCGCTGCGCACGCGGGTGGACTGCTCGCTCACGGAGCTGGCCGCGAAGAAGGACGGCGACTGGGTCACCGTCGGCGGCATGATCGCCGAGTGCAAGCGCATCCGGACGAAGAAGGGCGACCCGATGATGTTCGCCACGCTCGACGACCTCGAGGGACAGGTCGAGCTGCTCGTCTTCAACTCCTCCTACGCGGCGAACGAGGACAAGGTCGACGTGGACAAGATCGTGATCGTGCGCGGGCGCGTGGATCACAAGGAGGAGGGGGAGACGAAGCTCGTCGCCCAGGAGGTCGAGGCGTTCGAGCCGAGCCCCGAGGAGGTGCTGCGCGCCGCCGAGGAGGCGGCGGCCGAGCCCGAGGTGCAGCGGCTCACGATCCACGTGTCCGCGGGGGTCTCGGAGGGCTTCCTCGAGGACCTGAAGGAAGTGGTCAGCCATCACCGCGGTGACCACGAGCTGCTGCTCGCCGTGGGCGAGCGGCGCCTGCTGCTCGGACCCGACTGGCGAGTGTCCGCCGACGGCGCGTGCCGGGCGGAGCTGGCGAGCCTGACAGGCGCATCCCGCCTGGTCGCCTAACCCGCGATCCGCTCTACACTGGCCTGGTGCAACCGGTCCACGCACGCGCAGCGCACGGAGCTCCACGAGTGCCGCCAGTGCTGCTCGTTCTGCGACCGCGTCGTGCACCCGTCCGGCTGCATCGCGTCCGGCTGCCAATTCCTCTACCTGTACGACGACGAGGAGACCGGCCGCCGCTTCATGGGCTGCCTCCACAAGGTCTTCCGCGGAGAGATCGACCGCGAGCTCTTCGACCAGGCCGAGCGCACGCGCCACGGCTTCGGCGGCGTGAAGATGACCGGCCTGCCGCTGCCCCAATGCCGCTCCTCGGTGGACCGCGCGTACGACGGCTACACCGAGGCCTTCGAGTGCGTGAACCCCGGCTTCTTCACGAAGCCGACGGCTGAGAGCGCCGGCGACGCCGCGTTCGACCTGCGCGACAACCTGTAGCGGCGGCATGGACTTCCGGCTCCTTGGCCCGCTCGAGGTGGTCGACGACAACCGGCCGCTGGAGCTCGGGGGAGCCAAGCAGCGCTCCGTGCTGGCGATCCTCCTGATGAACGCGAACGAGCTGGTCACCACCGACCAGCTGATCGACGAGATCTGGGGCGGCACGCCGCCGGCGAAGGCCGCGAAGAACATCCAGGTCCAGGTCTCGAGGCTGCGCAAGGTGCTCGACCCGGACGCCTCACGACGGGTCCCGGCGGCTACGTGCTCCACCTCGGACCGGACGAGTCCGACGTGGCGCGCTTCGAGCGACTCGCGGCCGAGGCCGGCAGCGCCGCTCCGCAGAGCGCGGCGGACAAGCTGAGGGAGGCCCTTGCCCTGTGGCGCGGTCCCGCGCTCGCCGATCTCGCCTACGAGGGATTTGCCCAGCCGGAGATCGCGCGCCTCGAGGAGATGCGCCTCGCGGTGCTCGTGCAGCGAATCGACGCCGACCTGGCTCTCGGACGCCATGCCGAGCTCGTCGGCGAGCTCGAGGCGCTGGTCGCACGGCACCCGCTCCAGGAGCGGCTCCGATACCAGCTGATGCTCGCGCTCTACCGCTCGGCGCGTCAGGCCGAGGCCCTCGAGGCCTACCGCGTGGCGCGGCGCGAGCTCTCGGAGGAGCTTGGCCTGGAGCCGAGCGAGCAGCTCAGGCAGCTAGAGCAGGCGATCCTGCGCCAGGACCCGAGCCTCGACCTGGCGCCGAGCGGAGGGGAGCATGAGCCGCTCAGGCGCGCGACCACGCCGGACCTCGCGGTGCTCGTCGCCCCCAGTGCCATGGACGCGCTCGGCGAGCTGATCGCGATGGCCAGCCCGCTGGCGGCGGCCGATCCGGTGCACGAGCTGATCGTGGCCGCGGTCGTGGAGGCGGGCGAGCTCCAGGGCGCCACGGCGGCGCTCGCCCGGCACAGGGAGGAGCTCCTGGAGGAGGGCGTCGCCGCGAGGACGGCCGCCTTCTCGTCGCCTTCCCGAGGTGAGGACATCACACGGCTCGCCGAGCAGGAGGGCGTCGACCTGCTCGTGACCGACTGCCAGGGCGCGGAGCTCGACCCGGAGACGGCGGTGGTGCTCGAGCGCGCGCCATGCGACGTCGCTCTGCTGGTGGAGCGAGGCGGATCCCTGCGCGAGGGGCCCGTGATCGTGCCCTTCGGCGCCGGCAGCCACGACTGGGCGGCGCTTGCCCTCGGAGCCTGGGTGGCTCGCGCCACCGGCGCTCCGCTGCGGCTGATCGGCATGGCGTCCGGCGGCGAGGAGGGGCGCGACGCGAGCCGCCTGCTCGCCGACGCCTCGCTCATCGTGCAGCGCATCGCCGGCATCGGCGCCGAGCCCCTGCTCGGGGAGCCCGGGGCGGCGCGGCATCGTCGAGCTCGCAGAGGGCGCCGGACTGCTGGTGGTCGGGCTGTCCGACCGCTGGCGCCACGAGGGACTCGGGCGTTTGCGCGGCGAGCTGGCCGAGGAGCCGCCGGCTCCCACTGTGTTCGTCCGCCGAGGGGCGCGGCCGGGTGGGCTCGCGCCCGCCGAGACGCGCACCCGCTTCAGGTGGTCGCTCACCGGAGCAACGCGCAGCTAGACGCGTTTTACCTGCGTTTACCGAGCTGTACCCGCGCTGCTACCGCTGACTTGGAGGGTGGTTCAACCCGGCCGCACCAGGCGGCCGCCGACAAGGAGGCGACATGCTTCGACTCAGCCACATTCTCACCACCGCGGCTCTCGTGGCGGTGTGCGCCGCGCCGGCGTCCGCCGCGACGTTCGAGCAGCTCCACTCGGACTCGTCGAAGAGCCAAGGCCAGGCCTATGTGCTCAACCGCGACTACGGCTCGCCCGACAGGATCGATGCCGCGTCGAAGAGCCAAGGCCAGGCCTATGTGCTCAACCGCGGCTACGGCTCCCCGGACGCGGCCGATCAGGCCCCGGCGGGCGATCCGCGCTCGTACGTGCTCAACCGCGATTACGGCTCCCCCGACGCGGTCGACGCCGCGCGGGATCTGCCTCCGGTGCAGACCGCCGTCCTCGAGCCGCGCGACGTGTCCTCAGGCGGCTTCGACTGGGGCGACGCCGGCATCGGCGCGGCCGGGATGCTGGCCCTCTTCAGCATCGCCGCCGGCTCCGCGCTGCTGCTGACGGGCCGCAAGCGCCGCCACGGCATCGCGTAGTAACGCAAGTGAGGGACGGCGCCGCCGGCGCCGTCCCTCGTCGCTGTCCGGCCGTCCGGACCAATGGTACGGTCGGCTCGAACCCTCCGGAGACCAGCATGAAGGCAGCATTCACCCCTGGCACCACCTTCGCCGGCTACCGGATCGAAGCGCTGGTCGGCCGCGGCGGGATGGGCGTCGTCTACCGGGCGACCGACCTGTCGCTCGAGCGTCCCGTGGCGCTCAAGCTGATCGCCCCCGAGCTCGCCGCAGGACGAGCAGCTTCCGCACCCGCTTCCTGCGCGAGCCGAGGCTGGCGGCTTCGCTCGACCACCCGAACGTGATCCCGATCTACGAGGCCGGCGAGCACGACGGCCAGCTCTATCTCGCCATGCGCTTCGTGGAGGGCACGGACCTGCAGACCATGCTCGAGCGCGACGGGCAAGCTCGCGCCCGAGCGGACGCTCGAGATCCTGGCCCAGGTCGCGGGCGCGCTCGACGCCGCCCACGAGCGCGCGCTCGTCCATCGCGACGTGAAGCCCGGGAACGTCCTGATCGACCGGGGCGGACACGTCTACCTGACGGACTTCGGCATTACCAAGCAGACCGGCGCGGACGAGACCGAGACGGGCAGCGTCGTCGGCACGCTCGACTATCTCGCGCCGGAGCAGATCCGCGGCGAGCCTGTCGACGCGCGAACCGACTGCATACGCGCTCGCCTGCGTGCTGTACGAGTGCCTGGCCGGAACGCCGCCATTCAGGCGAGGAACCGAGGCCGAGACGCTCTGGGCGACACATGCAGGAGGACCCGCCTCCGCTACGCGGCCAGCCGCGGATGGACCGGGTGCTGCGCACGGGACTCGCGAAGGGAAAGGACGGGCGCTATCCGACCTGCGGCGCGCTGATCGAGGCAGCGGCCGCGGCGCTAGGCGTGGCGGCGCCGCGCCCCGCCACGCGTCTTCCGGCACACCGGCGGATCCGGCTCCAGGGCGCCCTGCTCGTCGCCGGCGGCCTGCTCCTGCTGGTCGCGGCAGCCGCCGCCGGCATTGCGGCGCTCGGAGGGGAAGAGGACGACGACACGGGCGCGGCGCTCGAGCGAGCGGGCGCGTACGTCCTCGACCCCGCGACCGGCGCGGTCGAGGACGCGATCCCGCTGGGCAGGGCCCCGGCGCAGATCGCGGTCGGAGAGGGCGCCGTCTGGACGCTGGACGCGAACGACCGGACGATCTCGCGGATCGACCCGCGCGACCGCGCGAACGTCCGCACGTTCAGCACCGCCTCGACGCCAACGGACCTGGCAGCCGGCGCTGGTGCCGTGTGGGTCGGCAACGCGTCCCCCAGCGCGCGGTTCGCGAGCTACCCGACGAGCGTGTCGCGGCTCGACCCCGAGTCCGGGGTGGTGGACGCGACCATCCGCCTCCCCGGCGGCAAGAGCGGCCCGTACTTCCACGGCGGAGGCCAGAGCCAGCCGAAGATCGCCGTCTCCGAAGACGCCGTGTGGGTGGTCAATCCGGACCACACGATCTCCCGCATCGACCCCCGGACGAACCGCCGCGTCGCGCGCATCGACGAGGTCAGGGCCGACAGCGTCGCCGCCGGCACGGAGGGCGTCTGGGTAGTCGAGCCCTCCTCCGACCCGTTCTCCGCGCCCGGGATCGCGCGGATCGACCCGCTGACGAACAGCGTCGCGCGGCGCGTCGAGATCCGGGCCGAGAGCCTGACCGCGGTCGCGGTGGGCGCCGGATCCGTCTGGGTGGCGGACCCGGCCGGCGGCAGTGTGTGGCGCGTGAATCCCGTCCCCGAGCCGACGCTCCGGCAAGTCCCGCTCAGGCTGGGCGTCCGCGGCGTCGTGTTCGGCGCGGGGCGGGTCTGGGTCACCAACGAGGTCACGGGTACCGTCCACGCGATCGACCCGGACAGCAACCGCGCCCGTTTCGTCGCCCGCCTCGCGGCGCCCCAGAACGTGGCGGTCGGCGCGGGCGGCGTGTGGCTCACAGCCCTCGGCGCGCCGTCGACGGATGAGACGCTGCCCGCATCTACCTGCCGGGACGTCTTCTTCCGCGGCGGCGGCACCCCGCGCCTGCTCGTCGTCTCCGACCTGCCGCTCCAGGGCGACGCCCGCGCGATCGTTAGGACGATGGTGGACGGCATTCGCTTCGTCTTCGAGCGCCGCGGCTTCAGGGCCGGTCGCCACACGGTCGGCTACGTGTCCTGCGACGACTCGACCGCTCAGGCCGGCGGCACCGACGACTCGCGCTGCTTCGCCAACGGCAAGCTGTACGCGCGCACCCCTGACGTGATCGGCGTCATCGGCTCGTTTCACTCGTTCTGCTCGGGCAACCAGATCCCGGTCGCGAACCAGGCGCCCGACGGCCCGCTCGCCATGATCAGCCCGTCGAACACCGTCAGGGGGCTCACGCGGCCGTACCGCGGCATGGCGCGCGGCGAGCTCGAGCAGCTCTACCCGACCGGCGAGCGGAACTTCGTGCGGATCGCGGCGGCCGACCACCTCGCTCCCGTCGCGATCGTCCAGGCCGCCAAGGAGCTGCGGCGGACACGCGTCTTCGTGCTGTGGGACCGCGATGACACGGACACGGCCGCCTTCGCCGACGACATGCGCGCGGCGGCGCGGACGCTCGGCCTGGACGTGGTGGGCGCGGCCGGATGGGACCCGGACGCGCGCGACTTCGCGGGCCTGGCCCGGCGCGTCGCGGCGGCGCGGCCCGAGGCGGTCCTCATGGCCGGGGCCGCCCCGCCGGCGCTCCCAGCCTTCCTGGGGGACCTGCGGGCGCGCCTGGGCCGCGGGCCCGCGCTGATCGGGAGCGACGGCTTCGCCCAGTTCGAGCGGCTGGCCGAGAGCGGCCGCGCCGCGCAGGGCATGTACGTCGCCAACTACGGCATCCCGAACGCGCGAGCTGCCGCCCGCGGGCCGCCGCCTGCTCGACGCCGCCGGGCGCCCCGAGGACGATCCGGACTCCTCATTCGCCTACGGCGCACAGGCGGCGGAGATCCTGCTCGACGCGATCGCCCGCTCCGACGGCACGCGCGCCTCGGTCACCCGCGAGCTGCGCGCCACGCGCGTCGAGGACGGCATCCTCGGCGACATCCGCTTCGACGCCAACGGCGACCTCGTCGAGGGGCCCGTGACGATCTACCGGTTCACACGGAAGGGGCCCACGGTCGATCGCGTCGTCACCGTACGAGCGACCGGCGGCGGGTGATCGCCAGTCGGGTACGGTGCAGCGCGCGCACAGCGCTACCGCTTAGCGCCTGGATCCGAGCGTCTCGACGGCCAGCTCGCACACTCTCGCCGCGGACGACGCGCAGGCGTCTCGAGTGGGGCGCCGGCCCCTTCCGCAAATCGCGGAGGGTGTCGCGCAAACGTCCCGGCGGGGTTGAGGTGAGCGGATTGGGTGAGAGCTTCGCGGCCGTTTGACGCCGCGCCGAAAGTCGGGCCGGGCTGCGGTCTAGGTGGCGAGCTGGTGTCTGTGGAGCTTCAGGAGGTTGTGGGTCGCGGCCAGCAGCCGCCATTCGGACCGGACGGCCGATCTGCCGCGGCGTAGGAAGCGGTTCGCGCCTCGGTTCGCCTTGATCTGTCCGAAGACCGGCTCGACCGTGCCTTGGCGTTTGAGGTAGAGCTCGCTGCCCCAGTCCGTGGCGAGCACCCTCCGCGTGAAGTCGTAGAGGCCGCCGCGGCGGCCGGGCCTCGGTTCTTTGCGCCGGTCGGCGTCGGGGGCGACCAGCGTCTGGATGCCCTGAGCGACGAGCGCCTCGATCGCCTCGTTCTTCCAGTAGCCGGCGTCGGCCAACACCACCGCGGGCTTCTCCTCGATGCCAGCCGCTTGGAGCTCGGCGCGGGCGGTCTCGACCATCGGTTGCAGATTGGCGGTGACCAAGGACTCGGTGCTGACCTCCGCCGCGAGCACGATCTGCTGTTCGGTGACGACGGCTTGGGCGTTGTAGCCCTGCACCCAGCCGCGCGTGGTCTTGAGGTTGCGCGAGTCCGGGTCGCTCACGTTGATCTTCCCGCCTGGCCGGTCGCTCAGCGGGTAGGGCTTGATGTTCGCGCGGCCGCCGGCCATCCGCCGCGACCCATCGCTGGCGATCCCGCGCGCGTGCCAAGCCGCGTGCTCTGCGACCACCCGCCGCTCGAGCTGCCAGTCCCGCTCGAGGCGCCGCTTGCACTCGCCAAGCCGCTCGCCTCGATCGCGCGGCACCGGCTTGGCTTCGGCTGCCCGCTCGGCCTCGAGCGCCTGCTTCGCCTCACGCAGCCACTTGCGCCGATCGCCGCTCGTGCGCAGCCCCTCGGGCAGCTCGTCCCCGCGCGCTTCGCCGTGCAGCTCGTCCTCGGCCCGGTCGATCTCGCCGGCCTCCTCCAAGATCTCCTTCGCGATCTGGTCATAGCTGCGCGTGGCGTGATGCGTCGCCGCGGCGGCGATCTTCGTGCCGTCGACCGCGACGATCCCGACCCTCACCAGCCCAGCCTTCGCGCACAGCTCGAGCACCCCGCCGAACAGATCGGCGATCGCCTCCTCGTGGCGAGCACGAAAGCGCGCGATCGTGGCGTGATCGGGCACCCGGTTCGCGCAGATCACCCGGAACGCGACGTCCTCGCGACAGCGCCGCTCGATCCCCCGCGCCGAGCGCACCCCGATCGAATACGCGTAGACCAACAGCGCCACCATCATCTGCGGGTCGTGCGCCGCGGCACCCCAGCCGTCCTGGCGATAAGCCCCATAGAACGCGTCCAGGTCCAGCTCCGCGACCGCCTCCAGCACGAACCACGCCAGATGGTCCTCCGGCAGCCACTCCCTCAGACTCGGCGGAAGCAGCAACTCCTGATCACGATCACACGCAATGAAGTTCTGGCCCATCCCGAAATCGTCCAGCCCCCACCGGACAACCCCGGTTTATGCGACACCCTCCGCGCAAAGCGGCAGCGGGCCGGTCGAGCCCACAGGCTTCCGCTCATCGTCCGATGCGGTCGTGCGTGACGTCGCGTCGCGCTCTGCCCGCTACGGCAACTTGTCCGCGAGGATGTCGATCTTCTCGATCGAGGGCTCGGAAAACAGCACTCCGGTGTTGGGCCCGAGCGCTTCGCCTACCCCGCCGGCGAGGTGCGCGTCGCGCGCTTCGTCATCGGGAAAGACATCGAAGACCCCAAAGGTCGATGGTCCGATCTGGATTGCGAACCACGCGGTCGTGCCGGGCTCTTCCATCACGATCGACCTGGCTCCCTCGAGGAAGCTTGCGAGTTCCGCTTCCTTACCCGGAAGCGCCTCCAGACGCACCAGCAATGCTTTGGTCACCATACGCGTCGTCTCCTTCGCTACTGCATAGGGAGTGCGGCGGCCCTGGCCTCGGTATATCACGCGCCCTGGCACCCGAGTTGGACGAGGCTCGGACGCCGAAACCAGTCCCCGCCGGACTCCCCCTGGCAAGAGCCGACACGAGACGCGATCAGCGACTCGGACTTTTGCTCTGGAGGACGGCAGGCGTCTCGACCAACGCCGCCCTCGCTTCCGCAAGCCGCGCAAAGCGGTAGCAGTGGATCTGCTTCCGAAACCGTGGGGCCGCTACTCGGGCGTACAGGCGCACGGCCCGGCTTCCGGCGCGTCTACACGTGGCATAAGCGGCGATGATGGGCGAAATGCTGCCGACCAGTGCGGCTGCACCGCATGTCCGGCCTCGAGGATGCGGGCAATCAGGTGCGCCGTCGCGCGGTTGCCGAATACGAAAACGTCGCCACCGGACCGGTTCGTCGAGGACATCCAAGGATCACCGGCGTGGCTAAGTCGTTCGGACCATCGTCGAACGTGAGCGCGACCACGCGGTCAGGCTAGTGCTCATTCCGCTCGCGTCAGCGAAGCCCTGGCTCGGGCGTGACGCCGACTCGCACATCCGGCGCGACGGAAACGTCCGTGGCCGGCTCTGTCTCCGGCCGGTCTCGGCGCACGAAGAGATAGACGCCGATGACGACCCCCGCGAACGTGAACAGGCCCCAAGCGATTCCCTGACCGACCTGGGCGGCGATCGGCCCGGGGCAGGCGTCGGCGATGCCCCAGCCGAGCCCGAACACCGCGGCGCCGACGATGTGCCGGCGAGCCGGGGCCTCCGGTGTCCAACGGAGCGGCGCGCCGGTCAGCAGGGCGCGCCTCTCGCCGCGGCGGAGCAGCGCGAGGCCGACCGCCGCGACGAGCACCGCCGAGGCGAACAGGAAATAGAGGTAGGAGTCCTCGAACAACAGCGCCTGACGAATCACGACCGGACTGGCCAACCCGCTCCAGCACAGCGTGACGCCGAACACGAGGCCGACGCCGAGACCCGCAAGCCGCGAGCTCATCAGACGATCCCTTTGATCAGGAAGCTCACGACGATGGCCGTGCCGAAGAAGGTCGCCGTAGACGCGAGCGCGGCCGGCGAGAGCATCGCGGTGCCGCTCAATCCATTGCCGGAGGTGCAGCCTCCGGCGAGCTTGGCGCCGAAACCGATGAGTACGCCCGAGAGAAGGAGAATCGGAGCAATCGCGACCTGGGCAGACCCGTGGAGGTTCTCGGTCAGCCACCCATAGCCGTGGAACGCAGGCCCGCCCGCCGCGAGGGCGTAGAGCGTGCCACCGAAGATCACCCCAACGAGAAACCAACCCCGCCAGTCGAAGCTGAACTGGCCGGCCCGGACCCGCCCGACGACCTCGGAAAAGCCGCCCGTCACTCCGAGCCGCGCATTGAAGAGCGCCCGGCAAGCCACGACGCACAGCCCTAGGACCGGACCGGCCACGTACCAAGGCAGCTGCGGATGAAGCATCTCCACGAGTTTAGGCGCGCCCCGACAGGGTCTGCGTCTAGGGATCTCGATCGGCCGCCCTCGTAACCGCCCTGAAGCGTCCACGCGCCCTCTGGGTGCCGGTTCCGCGGCAGCCAGATGCGCTGGCGCACGGATTGACGCCGCTCTCGGCTCTTTAGGTTTCTCCTTGGAGCGGGGCAGAAGAAGCGGGTTGAATGCACTCGGACACTCCGGCGGACGAGCGTCAGTACCGAGTGGGGAACAAGCGCATCTGAGTCCTGCTCTTCGGGCAGCGCAGCACTCGAGCGGGAACGGCTCCTTGAATGGAAGGCGGGGCGTTTCGCGAGATACTGCGCGGGCGATGTCGCAGAAGAACGTGGAGGTTGTGCGGCGGGTGTGGGAAACGTGGGAACGCGGCGACCTGACCGGTTGGCTTGACCTGATCAGCGATGACTTGGTGACGTGCCGCGTCGGTCTGGACAACGCCACATTCCACGGAAAGGAAGGTTTTCTGGAGCAGGCTTCGGAGTGGATCGAGGGATTCGCCGAGTGGTCGGTGGCAGCAGAGGAGTTCCTCGACGCGGGGGATCAGGTCGTGGTCCGAAATCAGCAGACCGCACGCGGAGATGCAAGCGGTGTCCCAATCGAAATGGGCTTCTGGTTCGTGCACACGGTCAGGCAGGGAAAGATCGTGCGGGTGGACATGTTCGTGAACGAGCGGGAGGCCCTCAAAGCCGCCGGGCTCCTGGAATAGTCGCTCGGATGAGCCGCGGTAGTCGGCGCTCCGTCGGACCCCTCGATTTGGCTGCCGCTTGGGTGCAAGCGCAGCTCTCGCTGCCCCGGGACCGAGAGTGCTGGTCGCCCGTGAACTCGACACTCCGGCGGAGACCCGTGCCAGCGAGGCCGTCGCGTCCGGGCGCCCTAGGGTGGGGCCGAGATCCCGCTCGGCGGGCCGGTAGCTCAGCTGTCAGAGCATCGGACTTCCGGAGTTTCCAAGAGGCGGTCATCGACCGAGTGGTCGAGATCCCGCGGCGCCTTATCCGCTGACGCCGGGGCGCCCGTCAGCGGCGCCGCCGGCGGGCGCGCAGGCCGTTCCTGCGCAGCTCCTTCATCTTGTCCACGTCCACCTTCTCGGGTGCGTGGCCGCTCACGCCGGGCCCCTCGAAGAGCGCCGGCAGCTTCTCGAAGCGCGGCTCTGACAGGAAGGCCGCGCAGCCGCGCGGGCCGATCTCGCCGTCGCCGGGTGGGGCGTGGCGGTCGCGGTTCGATCCGAGGCCGGTGAGCGAGTCGTTCACATGGAGGCACTTCAGGCGTCTGATGCCGATGGTCTTCGCGTAGCCGTCGATCACCTCGGCGAGCTTGTCGGACGTCGCGATGTCGAAGCCCGACGCCCACATGTGGCACGAGTCGAGGCAGAGCCCGATGCGCTTGTGGCCGCCGGCCAGGTCGATCAGCTCGCGCAGCTCCTCGAACGAGCGGCCGATGGTGTTGCCGGCTCCGGCGGTGTTCTCCAGCAGCAGGCGGCAGGCCTCCGACTCGGACAGCGCGTGCTTCAGCATTTCGCCCACGCGCCGGAGCGCCTCGTCGTGCGGCTCGCCCACGGTGGAGCCGGGGTGGAGGACCACGCCGTCGGCCTTGATCTCGTCGCCCATGCGCAGCGCGTGGATGAGCGAGTCGGCGGACTTCTTGCGCATCTCCCGGTCCTTGGTGGCCGGGTTGATCAGGTAGACGGCGTGGACCGTCACCGACTTGATCGGGCTCGACTTCCGGAGCTCGAGGAACTCGGCCACGTCGTCCGGCTTCCAGCGCGTGGGGCGCCACGCGCGCGGCGACTGGTTGAACACCTGCATCGCCTCGCAACCGCGCTCGACGGCGCGCTCGTACGCCGGCACGAGGCCGCCTGCCGTAGACACGTGTGCTCCAACTAGCATCGCTGCCGATGAGGGTACGTTTCGCGCCTTCTCCAACAGGCGTGCTGCACATCGGCGGCGCGAGGACGGCACTGTACAACTGGCTCCTCGCGCGCGGCTCGGGCGGCCAGTTCGTGCTGCGCATCGAGGACACCGACCGCGAACGCTCGACTCCGGAGAACGTGGACCAGATCCTCGACGCCCTGCGCTGGCTCGGGCTCGACTGGGACGAGGGGCCGATCTCACAGTGGGAGCGGCGCGAGCGGCACACCGAGGCGGTCGCGCAGCTGCTCGAGTCCGGGCACGCCTACGAGGACGAGGGCGCCGTGCGCTTCCGCGTGCCGAAGGAGGGCGAGATCACCTTCCACGACGTGATCCTCGGGGACGTAACGAACCCGTACGCGGCCATCCAGGACTTCGTGATCCAGCGCTCCGACGGCAGCCCGCTCTACAACCTCGCCGTTGCGGTGGACGACCGCGACATGGGCATCACGCACGTGGTGCGCGGCCAGGACCACGTGTCGAACACGCCGCGCCAGGTGATGCTCCTGCGGGCGCTCGGCGAGGAGCCGCCGGTGTACGCGCACATCCCGCTGCTGCACGGACCGGACGGCAAGAAGCTCTCGAAGCGCCACGGCGCGGCGTCGGTCCAGGAGGTGCGCGACGGCGGCTATCTCCCCGAGGCTGTCCGCAACTACATCGCCCTGCTCGGCTGGGGCTACGACGAGAGCACCGAGTTCATGACCACTGACGAGCTGATCGAGCGCTTCTCGCTCGAGCGCGTCTCGAAGAACCCCGCCGTCTTCGACGAGCAGAAGCTGCGCTGGATGAACGGCCGCTACATCCGAGAGCTGCCACTCGAGGATCTGCATCGTCGCCTCGAGGAGTTCTGCGGCCGCGAGATCCCGGTGGAGGTCGTGGCGATTGCCCAGGAGAAGATGCAGACGCTCGCCGACTTCTGGCCGCTCGCCGGACCACTCGTCGAGCAGCCGAGCGACTTCCAGGACAAGGCTTGGCAGCAGTGGGGCGCGTCGACCGACTGGCAGCGGCTGCTCGTCGTGCTCGAGTCGATACCGGAGCGCTTCGCGGTCGAGGACGTCGAGTTGGTGCTCACGAAATACGTGGACGAGCTCGGCGTGAAGCCAAAGCAGGTCTACCAGCCGATCAGGGTGGCGCTGACGGGGACGACCGTGTCTCCCGGCATCTTCGAATCGCTCTGGGCGCTCGGTCGCGAGGAGATCTCTGTCAAGGGTCGAGAAAGCGCGGCAGAAAGCGGAATCCGAGGCCGCCTAGCTGAAAGGTCTCAACCTTTCGTCCAGGGGTGCCGATACCCGGGGTGACTGTGGAAGCCTCGCCCTCCATCAAGACGGCGGCTGGCCGCGATTCGGCCGCTGCCCGCCACAACGAAGGCCACGGGCGTCGGCTCACGGCCGCCTTCGAGGCGCTCGAGGCATTCCCGGCGCTGGCGGAGTCGCGCAACCGCGTTCTGCGCGTGGTCCGCGAGGACCGCTCCTCGGTGGGCGAGGTCGTGCAGGCGGTGGAATCGGACGTCGCGCTGGTGATCACCGTGCTGCGGATCGCCAACCGCACCGCCCAGCGCAAGAAGGGCAAGATCGCCGCCATTCCCGAGGCCGTCGAGGTGCTCTCACCCGAGGGCGTCGAGACGCTCGCCGCACGCACCGCAACCTTCGACTTCTTCGAGCGCACGCCCGGCTGGGACCTGATGCCGGAGCGCTTCCGGCTCCACGCCGTGGCCACCCAGTCCGCCGCCGACCGTCTCGCGCGCGAGATGGAGTACGAGGACCGCGACCAGCTCCTCGTGTCCGCGCTGCTGCACGACGTCGGCAAGCTCGTCCTGACCCACGCCTACCCCGGCTACCCGTCGCAGATCCATGGGCCGGCCCGCACCCCCGAGGAGCGCCTGCACAAGGAGCGCCTCGAGCTCGGCGTGGACCACGCGCTGGTGGGCGGCGTGCTCGCCCGCCGCTGGGCGCTGCCGAACCGTCTGGCCACGGCCATCGAGCGCCATCACTCCGATGACGCCGAGGGCGAGGCCGCTCTCGTGCGCCTGGCCGACATGCTCGCCCACTACGGCCACGGCCAGACCGTGAACCCGAAGCAGCTGCTCCAGGCGGCCCGCGCCTGCCGGCTCACCACCGAGCAGCTCCGCTCGGTGATGTACGAGCTGCCGCAGGGCACCGGCAACGCCAAGCGCAACGTGGACCCGTGCCCGCTCTCGACTCGCGAGGTCGAGGTGCTGAAGCGGCTCGCCGAGGGCAAGGTCTACAAGCAGATCGCGCACGAGCTGGAGCTCTCCACGAGCACGGTTCGCACGCACCTCCACAACACCTACGCGAAGCTCGGCGCGGTCGACCGCGCACAGGCGGTCCTGATCGCCACCGAGCGCGGCTGGATCTAGGCCGCCGGGACCGCCGGCCTCTGTGGCGCCGGCAGCGGCGCCAGGACCAGCACCCGCGTCCCTCGCTCCGACGACTCGATCTCGAGCGTGCCGTCGAGCAGCTCCGCGCGCTCGCGCATGCTCGCGAGGCCCAGGTGCCCGGGCTCGCCCCCGGTGGGCGGGCCGTTCTGATCGAAGCCGTGGCCGTCGTCGGCCACGCGCAGCTCCACCTGTGGGCCCACCATCCGCAGCGAGATCGACACCGCCTTCGCCTCCGCGTGGCGACCGGCGTTGACAACCGCCTCCTGGGCGATCCGGAACAGGTCGCCCGCCATCTCGGGGGGCATGTCGATGCGCTCGATGGCGAGCCCGACCTCGAATCCGTAGCGGCGCGTCCAGACCGGGAGGCAGTCCTCGATCGCAGTCTCGAAGCTCACCTCCTGGAAGGCGTAGGGGCCGAGGTCCACGATCTCGTCGCGCAGTGCGCGCAGGTTGCGCGTGCCGAGCTCGCGCGCCTCGTCGATGAGGCCTCGCCGCCTCCTCTTCGCGTCCGTTCTGCGCCGCGTTGCGCGCCGCGGAGAGGATCATGTCGAGCCCGATCAGCTCCTGGACGGGGCCGTCGTGGATCGACTCCGCCACCCGGCGGCGCACCTCGCTCTCGGCCTGCATGGTGCGGCGCGAGAGGCCGCGGGCGCGCAGCCGCGAGGCCGACTCGGAGGTCCGCAGCATGCCCACCACCACCGCGGTCGCGAGGGCGGACAGGATGAACACCGCCTCGTAGAAGGCGAGGACGTCGGAGTCGAACGGTGCGTCGCCGCGGAGGGCTGAGCCCGCGACGAGGACCGTCGAGCCGATCGCCGCAATGGCCACGCCCCCCTGCTCGCCCTGGAAATGCGCGTGGGCGGCGATCAGGAAGAGCGCGGCGAGCCGGACGGCGCCCAGCGTGTCGGGTGCCGCGAGCTCGAGAGCCAACAGCAGAGCGAAGTCGCCCGCCGCGATGAGTGGGTGGCCGGCCCTGTCGGGGTCGCGACGGACGAGCGCTAGCACGGCGATCGACCAGGCCACGAAGACGGCGAGCACCACGGCCGCCGACCCCTGGTCGGAGAAGTCGACCACCGCGGCGGCGGTGAGCGCCACGACCCCGACGGCGAGGCGGGTGACCGCCAGCACGAGGACCGGCCCGGCTGAGTCGACCGGGACCCGGCGCATCAGACCACCGCTCCGTCGCGGCTGCGCGCGGTGCGCAGCCGGAGCGCCGCGGCGGCCGCGCCGGCGGAGTCGATAGCCCAGTCGAGCGCTGTGCCGTGGCGGCCGTCCACGAAGGTCTGGTGGTACTCGTCGGTCGCGGCGTAGCCGCTGGCGAGCATGAAGGCGAGCAGAGCGGCGCGGCCCGGGCTCGTCACGGTCACGAGCGCACGCCACCACAGGAAGCACAGCAGCGCGTACTCGGCGAAGTGGATCAGCTTGCGACCGATCAGGTCGATCGCGCCCAGGCCCGAGTCCAGGCTGGGCTGATCGGAAAGGAAGAAGATCGCGCCCATCAGGAGCAGCGGCGGGAGCCACAGGTCCAGTCGCAGAGGGCGCATTCGCATACCGTAGAGTCAGTTGCGGTGCTGGTCATCACGAGCAAGTCGCCTTACGCGGTGCGAGCGCTGTCGGAACTCGCCCGCCGAGGGGACTCGGCGCCCATCCCGATCGGCGATCTCGCACGCGCTCGCGAGATCCCGGTGCAGTTCCTCGAGGGCCTGTTCGCAACGCTCCGGCGCGCCGGCGTCCTCCAGTCCCAGCGCGGCGTGAAGGGCGGCTACAGCTTCGCCCGCCCGCCGAGCGAGGTCACGATCCTCGAGATCGTGGAGCTGCTCGAGGGCGAGCTGGGAGCCGAGGCGGCGGCCTCGGGCCCGATCTGGACCGACGCCGCGGACGCGGTCCGCTCCGTCCTGGCGGGCACGACGATCGCCGACGTGGCGGAGCGCGAGGCACGCGACTCGGCCACGCCGATGTATTACATCTAGCCCCGCCCGGCGGCTTCGAGAGCCTCCTGTTTCGTCACGTAGACGCGCAGGCGGCGGACCATTCCGCCGGCGACCTCCCAGACGTGGCTGAAGCGGCCCTCGAGCGGCACGCCGCTGCGCGGCCCCTCGCCGCGCAGGCGGATCACGGCCACGATCTCGTCGGTCGTGTCGACCAGCTCCTCGAGCTCCACGCTCTGCGCGTTGAATGCCTCCGCCTGGAACGCGAGGAAACGCAGGGCGCCGTCCCTTCCCTCGTAGGTGGCACCGTCGATGACCGCGCGGTCCTCCACTGAGACGGCCGGGTCCACGAGCTCCAGGATCGCGTCCGTGTCCCCGCGGTTGAAGGCGTCGTAAATGGCGCGCACGACCTCGACCTTCTCCCGCGACACGCCCTACTCCCACAGGCCGACTGCTTCGAGGGCCTCGGATTCCTCCCGGTAGATCTCCACACGCACCGCTCGACCGTCGCGGAGCCTGTAGACCTGCCAGTACGCGGGCATCTCGACGCCCACGGTGCTCGACCGTCCGCGGCCTCCCTGCCTGACCCGGACGACCACGCTGTCGTCCGCGCCGACGAATTCCTCGGGCTCGGCGTAGTACTCGGCGAAGAAGGTCCGCCACTCACGGAAGAACTCTCGTATCCCGTCGTGTCCGTGGAAGACGCCCATGTCGGGGACGTACGAGTGGGTCATGTCCCACTCGACCTCCGGGTCGTAGAACTCGAAGAGCGCCTCCATGTCGCCCCGGCTCCAGGCGTCCCACGAGGCTCGCACGATTTCCACGTTCTGCTCCGACATCGACCCGCCCAGTATCGCGCTGAACGGGCAGGTTCGGCGTGCGAAGGTGCACGGAAGCAACCGCAGATGTTTTCCTCGCGCCCGCTCCGAGTACGTTGCGCGAATGAGCCCATTCCGCCTCGTACTCCTGCTCGTGCCCGCCGCCCTCGTGGCCGTCGCGGCCGCCGCGATCGCCTCGCCGCCGACCGCCCGTGACTCCGCCGCCGCGGTGATCACGCCCATCCGGGTCGACGGGGTGCACCTCGGCGACACCCACGCCGACCTCCGCTCGCGCGGCAAGGTGGGGCCGATCGGCCCGGGCTGCGAGCTCGCAGAGAACACGCGCTCGGCCAAGCTGAAGCCGCCGCTCAAGGGCAGCGTCAACTACACGCAGAGCAATCCACGTAAGGTCGTGGACATCAGCATCACCGGCGGCGCGAAGGCGCGTGGTGTCGGCATCGGCGCCACGATCGCGGCGATCAAGGCGAAGTTCCCGCACGCGAAGGTCGACCACAGCACGGACCAGGTCTTCCAGCTCACACGGGTCTTGACACCCAAGCGCCCGATCAGCGGCGGTCGGATCATCTTCGGCGTGAGCACCCAGACTCACAAGACCACGATCATCGGGGTCCCGAACATCGCCTTCTGCGAGTAGTGCGCTAGCAAACACGCCCGGTACCCTCGGCGGGGATGAGCGTTTCCCCGCCCACCCGGGCGATCCCTGACAACCTCGCCGACCTGATCGGGAACACGCCGATGGTGCGGCTCACGCGGGTGGCGCCCGACTGCGACGCCGAGCTGATCGGCAAGCTGGAGGCGTACAACCCGGCCGGCAGCGTGAAGGACCGGATCGGCGTGGCGATGATCGAGGCCGCCGAGGCCGAGGGGCGCATCGAGCCGGGGCGCAACACGATCGTGGAGTCCACGTCGGGGAACACCGGCATCGCGCTCGCCTTCGTCTGCGCGGCCAAGGGCTACGACCTCGTGATCACGATGCCGCAGGGGATGAGCCGGGAGCGCGAGAAGCTGCTGCGCCTGTACGGCGCTGAGGTGGTGTGGGTGGAGTCGATGGGCGGCATGAACGAGGCGATCGAGGAGGCGAAGCGGATCTGCCGCGAGCGCGGCAACTGCTACGTGCCGAACCAGTTCTCGAACCCGGCCAACCCGGAGATCCACCGGCGCACGACCGCGGAGGAGATCTGGCGCGACACCGACGGCAAGCTCGACGTGCTCGTGGCCTCGGTCGGCACCGGGGGGACGATCACCGGCTGCGGCGAGCGCCTCAAGGAGCGCCACCCGGGGCTGCACGTGGTGGCGGTCGAGCCCGCGTCGTCCCCGGTCCTCTCGGGCGGGAAGCCGGGCCCGCACAAGATCGACGGGATCGGGCCGGGCTTCGTCCCCGAGGTCCTGAACCGCGACGTGATCGACGAGATCGTGCCCGTGGAGGACGAGGACGCCATCGAGACCGCGCGCCTGTGCGGGCGGCGCGAGGGCGTGAGCGCGGGCATCTCGGCGGGCGCGGCCGTCTGGGCGGCGGTGCAGGTGGGCTCGCGGCCGGAGATGCGCGGCAAGCGGATCGTCGCGATCCTGCCCGACTCCGGCGACCGCTACATCAGCACCCCGTTCTTCGCGCCCTGATGTTCGGACTGCCCACATTCGCCCGCGTGGCGCGCGAGGTGCGCGAGGACCTCGCGGCGGCCCAGGCGCGCGACCCGGCCGCGCGCAGCGTCGGCCGGGTGGAGATCCTGCTCACGATGGGGGGCGTCCAGGCGCTGCTCTCGCACCGCATCTCGCACGCGCTGCACGAGGCCGGGGTGCCGATCGTGCCACGTGCCCTGGCGTACCTAACGACGGCGGTGACGGGGGTGGAGATCCATCCCGCCGCCAAGATTGGCCGCGGGCTGTTCATCGACCACGGCGCGGGCGTGGTGATCGGCGAGACGGCCGAGGTGGGCGACGACGTGACGATCTACCAGGGCGTGACCCTGGGCGGCACCGGCTTCGCCCGCGGCAAGCGCCACCCCACGGTCGGCGACGAGGTGATGATCGGCGCCGGCGCGGCCCTCCTCGGCCCGATCCAGATCGGCGAGCGCGCGAAGATCGGGGCGAACTCGGTGGTGATCCACGACGTGCCGCCCAACTCCACCGTGGTCGGCAACCCGGGCCACCCCGTGCGCGTGGACGGCAAGAAGCCCGAGGGCCCGGACGCCGACTGGGTCCACCTCCCCGACCCTGTGGCCGACGCGATCAGTGGCCTCGCCAACCGCCTGAACGAGCTCGAGGAGCTGGTGGCCGAGCAGACCGGCCGCAAGCCGGGCGGCGCCGAGGTCCGCCCCCTGAAGCGCCGCGGCGGCCCGGACTCGACCGGCGGCTGAGCCCCGCGCGAAAGCATCGAGTGTCGACTTACTGGCGCTATAGGGGAGTAACTCGACACTCGACTCAGTAGAAGACGGTGCGGGTGCGGTGGCGCGGCACGGCCTTGTACCTCGGTGCCTGGCCTTTGTTCCACAGGGCGGTGTCGAGCGAGCGCGGCGGGATCCCCAGACGCGCGGCGATCAGCTCGCACGCATGCACCGCGCACCCGCGGATCTCCCGCTCCTCCTCGCCGGGCGGCAGCAGCTCGCCGGCGTCGATGCGGGCGGCGAGGGCGGGGTCGTAGCGCAGCACTCCGTCCACCCGCAGCACGTGCGGCACGAGATTGTCGGCGAAGATCGTGAGCCGGTCGAGGTCGGAGAACTCGGCCACGCCCGCGAGCGCCAGGTCGTTGGCGGCGATCTGGGCGCGCTTCCAGAACCCGCGGTCGTCGAAGAACGGCATGCCGGCCGCCAGCATCGAGGCGAGCCGCTCGGCCGAGCCACCGGCCTCGTCCACCGCCGTCAGTGCTCGTCGTTCCCCGAGGAAAGCCCCGAGATCCCGCAGCGCCTCGGCATACAGCCCCATCAACTCATGATCCGGCTCCTGCCCGAGCACAGCGGCAACGTCGACCCCCTTCAATGCCCGTAGTTCGGACGCCGACCACGGCCCAGCAGACGCGCCAACGATCGGCCAGTGCGGAGGCGACGGTTAGGTAGCCGGACAACCCCTCCCGCTTGCGCAGCGTCGGGAACCAGCCCGAACCGAAGTTGATCGAATCCAGCGTGAGCACGAAGTCCGCGACGTCGGCGGGCGTGCCCTCGACGAAGTCCGGCTCCGGCGCGGGGTCCGGTGCTTCGAAGGTCTCCAGCCGGTCGAGGTCGATCGACACGAAGCGGGCGCTCTCGGCAATCGAGCGGCACGTCTCGCGCACCTGATCGGTCAGCGACACCCGGGCAGCTTCCTACACTGCGGCTCGTGCCGACCGTCCTCTCCTGCGAATCGCTCGAGAAGCGCTACGGCGCCACGGTCGCGCTCGGCGGGGTGGACCTCGAGGTCGAGCGCGGCGAGCTGCTCGGCCTGCTCGGACCGAACGGGGCCGGCAAGTCGACCCTGACGAAGATCGCATGCGGCCTGGTCCGCGCGACTGGGGGCCGCGCGGAGATCGAGGGGGCGCCTGCCGGCTCGGCGCCCGCACGGGCAGCCATCGGCTATCTCGCCGAGCTGTTCCGCTTCCCCGAGTGGCTCACCGCCGACGAGCTGATCTCGCTCCACCAGGACCTCGCCGGCTCGGATGGTGGCGCCGCCGAGCGCGGCGAGCTGCTCGAGCTGGTCGGTCTCGCGGACGCCCGCGCGGTGAAGGTGGCCGCCATGTCGAAGGGCATGCAGCAGCGCCTCGGCATCGCCCAGGCGCTGGTGGGCTCGCCCCGGCTGCTGATGCTCGACGAGCCCACGAGCGCGCTCGACCCCGTCGGCCGTCGGGTGGTGCGCGACCTTCTGGGCGAGCTGCGCAGCCGTGGCGTGGCGGTGATGCTCAGCTCCCACCTGCTGAGCGAGGTCGAGCTGGTGTGCGACCGCGTGGCCATTCTGGTCGCCGGGCAGGTGGTGGCCCGCGGGACGCCGGCCGAGCTCGCGCGGCCGCGCGGGGTGGAGGTGGAGACCGGCGACGGAGTGCGCCGCTTCCCCGAGGCGCGGCGAGACGACGTGCCCAGAATCGTCGCGGAGCTGGTGTCGAGCGGCCAGCAGGTGTACGGCGTGAGCCTGCTGGCCTCCACGCTGGAGGACGCCTACCTCGAGGCGGTGGGCGCGGCATGAGCGGGGCGCTGATCGTGGCGCGCTACGCGCTGCGCGAGGCGGTGCGCAGGCGCGTGATCCTCGTGGTGCTCGTGCTCACCGTCGGGTTCCTCGCGCTCTACGGCCTCGGGACGGCGGTCACCTTCAACGAGGTGAACAACCTGGCGACCGACGACCAGCTGGACGATCGCGTGCTGGCGGGCTCGACGCTACTGGGGCTCGCGATGTTCACCACCCTCTTCCTAGGGCGCCGTGCTCGGCGTGTTCCTCACGCTCGGCGCAGTTCGTGGCGACGCCGAGCGCGGCCTGCTCCAGCCGATCGTCGTCAGGCCGGTGGGGAGGACGAGCCTGCTGCTCGGCCGCTACGGCGGAGCGGCAGTGGTGTGCGCCGTCTACGTGGCCGCGGTCTACGTCGCGGCGATGGTGATCACCGGTATCGCCGGCGACTGGTGGCCGGACGACCCGGTCGGCCCCGGTGCAGGCCTGGTGCTCGGAGTGCTGGTGATCGCCGCGCTGTCGCTGCTCGGATCGGTGTTCCTGTCCTCGACCGCAAACGGGATCGCGGTGTTCATGATCTTCGGCGCCGGACTGGCCGCCGGCCTGCTCGGGCAGATCGGCGACGCGCTGGCGGTGCAGACACTCGAGGACGTGGCGACGGTCTCGTCCTGGGTCCTGCCGTTCGAGGCGCTCTACCAGGCGGGGCTGCACGCGCTCACGGAGGAGACCGGCGGGATCACGGGCGTGATCGTCCAACTGGGGCCGTTCGGCGGGGCCCAGGAGGCCGGAGCCGGATTGTGGCTCTGGGCGCTCGCCTACCTGGGCCTTGTCGGCGCGGCGGCGCGGGCCGCGTTCGCGCGCCGAGACCTCTAGCGGGCCGGACCCGGCTCTATCCTCGGATCGGTGGGAGTCACTGCCAGCGAGGAGCTGCTCGAGGGGCTGAACGAGCCCCAGCGCGAAGCCGTCCTGCACGGCGAAGGCCCCCTGCTCATCCTCGCGGGGGCGGGCTCCGGCAAGACCCGGGTGCTGACGCACCGGATCGCCCACCTGGTCGGCAGCGGACAGGCTCGGCCGGGGGAGATCCTCGCGATCACCTTCACCAACAAGGCCGCGCAGGAGATGCGCGAGCGCGTCGAGCAGCTGGTCGGCAACCGCGCCCGGGCGATGTGGGTGATGACGTTCCACTCGGCGTGCGCCCGCATCCTGCGGGCCGAGGCGGAGAAGCTCGGCTACACCCGCGGCTTCACGATCTACGACGAGCAGGACTCGCTGCGGCTGGTGAAGGCCTGCATCGACGAGCTCGACATCGACCCGAAGCGCTTCGCCCCGCGCGGCATCCGCCGCCAGATCTCGGACGCGAAGAACGCCCTCCTCGACGCCGAGGCCTACCGCCTGAAGGTCTCCACCTTCTTCGAGCAGACCGCCGCCGACGTCTACGACCTCTACGAGAAGCGCCTCCACGCGGCCAACGCGATGGACTTCGACGACCTGCTCTTCCGCGCGGTGAACCTCTTCGAGCTCTACGAGGAAGTGCGCGACCGCTACCGCCGCTCCTTCCGCCACGTCCTGGTCGACGAGTACCAGGACACCAACCGCGCCCAGTACCGCTGGCTCCAGCTGCTGACCGAGGAGCACCGGAACCTCTGCGTGGTCGGGCGACGACGACCAGTGCCTCGTGGGCGGCACACCCGTGACCATGGCCGACGGCTCGACGAAGGCAATCGAGGACGTCGAGGCCGGCGACCTCGTCCTCTCGAGTTACGGGAGCGGCGACTTCCGCCCCGCCAAGGTGCTCCGCACGCACCGAAGCACGGCCACAGAGGGCGTGGTCATCACCACCGAGTCAGGCCGCCGGCTGGTGAGCACGCCCGAGCATGTGCACTTCGCAGGCTACGAACCGGAGGCGGCTGGCGCGGACAACGCTGGGCTGCCGCGTGTCACGGTCAGCTCTCTGCGGCGAGCGCAAAGGGAGCGGGCCGCTGCACACGGTGCGCTTTGACGGTGGGCCACCTGCGCTTTTTGAGGACTACGGGCATGCCCTGGCCGTCGTTGACCGCATGGCGGCAGAGCGCGCGCGCAGCCGTTCAACAGGTGATCGAGCTGGGTGACGTACGCACTCCCGTTCACGCCGGCTGCCGCAGTGCGGCCAGGCATGGTCATGTTCACGGAGGACGGGTCGTATGAGCTCGTGGAGACGGTTGAGCGGACGAAGCTGGCCGCTCCGGTCTACGACGTCGACGTCGAGGACACGCACAACTTCATCGCCAATGGGCTTCTGACCCACAACTCGATCTACGCCTTCCGCGGCGCCGACATTCAGAACCTCCTTGGCTTCGAGCGGGACTTCCCCGACGCCAGGTCGTGAAGCTCGAGCAGAACTATCGCTCGACGCAGACGATCCTGAATGCGTCGAACGGCGTGATCGGCAACAACCGCCAGCGCAAGGACAAGTTCCTCTGGTCGGAGCTCGGCGACGGCGAGCCGGTGCACGTGCGCGAGCTCGAGGACGAGCATGCGGAGGCGCGTTTCGTCGTGTCCGAGATCGAGCGGCTCGTGGACCAGGGCGCCTCGCGCGACGAGATCGCGGTCTTCTACCGCACCAACGCCCAGAGCCGCGTGCTCGAGGACATGCTGGTGCGCTACGGGGTCGGCTATCAGGTGATCGGCGGCACGCGCTTCTACGAGCGCGCCGAGATCAAGGACGCGCTCGCCTACCTGACCCTGCTCGTGAACCCGGCCGACACCGTGGCGTTCGGGCGCGCCGTGAACTCGCCGCGGCGCGGGATCGGCGCGACCACCCAGGGCCGGCTGGTGGGCTACGCGAACACGATCGGCGAGCCGATCTGGGACGTGGCGGCGGAGCCCGAGTCGGTGCCCGGCCTCGCTGCGGCGGCCATCAAGGCGGTCGGGCGCTTCATGTCGGTGATGGAGCGCCTGCGCGAGCGGGTGGAGGGCGGCGCGGGGGTGGGCGACCTGCTCGCGGAGACGCTGGAGGAGACCGGCTACACCGAGGCGCTCCAGGCGGAGCGCACGATCGAGGCGCAGGGTCGGCTCGAGAACCTCGAGGAGCTCGTCGGCGTCGGGCGCGAATACGACGCCACCGCCGAGGAGGGCTCGGTCGAGGAGTTCCTCCAGCAGCTCGCGCTGTTCTCCGAGCAGGACAACCTGCGCGACGACGAGGGCATCGTGACCCTGATGACCCTCCACAACGCGAAGGGCCTGGAGTTCGGGATCGTCTTCATCATCGGCCTCGAGGACGGCGTCTTCCCGCACATGCGGGCGATCGAGGCCGGCGACCTCGAGGAGGAGCGGCGGCTCGCCTACGTGGGCATCACGCGCGCGAAGCGGGAGCTGTACCTCACGCACGCCCGAACGCGCATGCTCTTCGGCGGGCGCGACTGGAACATGCGCAGCCGCTTCATCGACGAGGTGCCGGTGGAGTTCACGGACCGCGACGAGGACGAGCCGACCGGACCGGCGGCGGCGGCCACCTGGGGCGGCGGCGCATCGGCGCCCGAGCCTGGCGGCGGCGCCGGCGCCAGCCGTGCCTCCTTCACCCTCGGTGACGACGTGGTCCACGCGCAGTTCGGCGACGGCGTGGTCGTGGGCGTCGAGCCGGGCGGTCTCGTGGTGGTGCGCTTCGCCGCCGACCGCTCCGAGCGCAAGCTCATGGCCGACTACGCACCGCTGAAGCGCCGCTAGCGCACCGGGTCGGGTCGCCGATAGGCTGCCGCGCCCATGGCGGAGATCATCGACGGCAAGGCTGTTGCGGCGAAGGTGCGCGAGGAGGTCAGGCGCGAGGTCGAGGCCCTGGACCGCAAGCCCGGGCTCGCCACGATCCTCGTCGGCGACGACCCCGCCTCGGCGGTCTACGTGCGCATGAAGCGCGAGGACTCCGCGGAGGTGGGCATCGAGTCGTTCCACCACGAGCCGGGCGGCGACGTCGCCGCGGAGGAGCTCGCGGAGCTGATCCGCACGCTGAACGCCGACGACCGCGTGGACGGCATCCTGCTCCAGCTCCCGCTTCCGGACCATCTCGACCAGGACGAGTTCATCTCGCTGATCGACCCGGCCAAGGACGTGGACGGGCTCACCACCGCCAACGCCGGCCTCCTGATGCACGGGCGCGAGGAGGCGATGGTGCCGTGCACGCCGGCGGGAGTGATGCGGCTGCTGGAGGAGGCGGGTGTGGAGCTGTCGGGGGCGCGCGCGGTGGTGCTCGGCCGCTCGATCCTCGTGGGCAAGCCGATGGCGCAGCTGCTGCTGGGCGCGAACGCCACCGTCACGCACTGCCACTCGCGCACGCGCGACCTGGCGGCGGTCTGCCGGGAGGCGGACGTGCTGGTGGCGGCGGTGGGCTCCGCCGGGCTCGTGACCGGCGACATGGTGGGGGAGGGGGCGGTGGTGATCGATGTCGGGACGAACCGCACGGACGAGGGTCTCGTCGGCGACGTGGACTTCGAGGCCGCCAAGGAACGCGCCCGCGCGATCACCCCGGTTCCGGGCGGAGTCGGGCCGATGACCCGAGCGATGCTGCTCGTGAACACGCTGAAGGCCGCCCGCGCCCGCGGCGCCTGAGCGCTCCCGGGCGCGGCGAGGGTACGGGTACCCGCACCATCATTGGCCGGTAGACCCCATCGAGAGGGCGGCCGCCGGGTGGCAACCTTCGGCCGACATAGCTCGGCAGCGCGGACCTATCGGACCGCCGTCAAACCACCGCCGAGCATGCCGCGCAGCGGCCGCTCCCCCCGGCCGCCGCGCATCATCCCGGCCCGCCCGTCCCCGGCGCAAACCGCGCCCGGGGGCGGCGGCGCCGGGTCCGGCCCGCGCCGGTACGCTCCCGCCGCATGGATCTGCGAAGGCTGCGCGCGGGCGAGTGGCTCGCCGGCGTTTCCGGACTGGTGCTGCTCGTGGTGCTGTTCCTGCCCTGGTACGGGGACGAGGCGGGGTCGCGCACGGGCTGGCAGTCGCTCGGCGCGCTCGACGTCGTGCTCGCCCTCGTGGCGCTCGCGGCGCTCGCGATCCCTGTCGTCACGGCCGTGCACCGCGTGCCGGCCCTTCCGCTCGCGCTCCAGTCGCTCACGACGCTCGTCGGCCTGCTCGCGGTGCTGCTGGTCCTGATCCGCGTGTTGAACATGCCCGACTGGGCGGTCGAGCGCGAGTGGGGGCTCTGGGTCGCGCTCGGAGCCACGCTCGGCATCGTGGTCGGCGGCCTGCTCGCCATGCGCGACGAGCGGCTCACGCGCGGGGACCGGCACACCGACCTGACCGGCGTGCCCGTGGCGGCGCAGCGGGAGATCGAGACGCTCGCGGCGCCGCGTCCCGAGGGCGGGCCGTGACGTTCGCACGGCTGCGGCCGGCCGACTGGGTGGTGTTCGTGGCGGCGCTCGCGCTGCTGTTCACCACGGCACCCGACTGGTACAGCACGACGCGCGGCGAGGAGGCGCGTCAGATCCAGAAGAACGCCGGCGGCAGCCAGGGGCAGGCCGAGCGCGAGGTCGAGGAGGACGCGGGCGCACTTGCCGAGTCGCAGGAGCGCAACGCGTGGCAGGAGGACGGCCTTATAGACCGCATCATCCTGATCTCCCTCCTCGCCACGAGCGCGCTCGGCGTGGGCGCCGCCTTTTGGCGCGCGAGCGGCCGCGGGTCCGACGGCCTCGGAGCGTTCGGGCTTGCGGGCCTCGGCGCGTGCATCACCGCGCTCCTGGTGCTGTACCGGATCATCCAGGAACCCGGGTTCGACGACCTGACGACCGTCAAGATCGGCGCTCCGCTCGCGCTCGGAGTCCTGGGGGTGATGGCCTTCGCGTGCGCGACCTCGCTGCGCGAAGCGCCGCGGCGCGAGCCGCAGGAGCCGCATCCCGCCACATGACCCTTAAGCCGGGACTCGAGCGCACCGAGGAGTTCACCGCCGAGGGCCGCCTGCTCACGGACGTGCGAGGCACGCTCCCGGTGAAGGTCCTATCGACTCCCGGGATGATCGGCATGATGGAGCGCTGCGCCTCGATACTCAGCTGGGAGAACCTCGAGGACGGCCAGGCGACCGTCGGCTTCGAGGTCTGCATCAAGCACGTGGCCGCAGCCGCGGAGGGCGCCGCTTGCACGGTCACGGCAAAGCTGCGCGAGGTCGTGGACGGCCGCAAGCTCCGCTTCGACGTGGAGGTGCGCGAAGGCGAGCGCACCATCGGCGTGGGCACCC
Organism: uncultured Thermoleophilaceae bacterium; assembly: GCA_963771715.1. Taxonomy (GTDB): domain Bacteria; phylum Actinomycetota; class Thermoleophilia; order Solirubrobacterales; family Thermoleophilaceae; genus JACVRW01. The sequence goes on along the minus strand of CAVYUQ010000011.1, from coordinate 331,381 downwards.
ACGAGCGCCGCGTGATCGACCGCTCGAACTTCGGCTAGGCCGCCACCGCCACGAACCAGCGCCCGCTGTGCAGCACGGTGCCGCCGCCGAGCTCGGCCGCCAGCTCGTCCGGGTCGAAGAAGCGCTTGTAGACCGTGTGGCGCGAGCCGTCGTTGAGCACGCGCTGCTGGTGCTCCTCCGGCGGGACGTCCTCGCGCCGGGCTGCGTCGACCACCACCAGCTCCCCCGCCACGCGGCGCGCCTCGTGCACGAACGGCTCGCGCTCCCCGGGCAGCAGGTGGCCGTAGAAGTGGCTCGTGAAGACGCGCTCGAACTCGCCGTCGGCGAAGGGGAGGGGCACGGCGTCGCCCTGCACCACCCGCACGCCCGGCATGCGCGCGGCGGCCACGGCCAGCATCGACTCGCTCTGGTCGAGCCCAACCACCTCGCCCGGGAGCCGGCCCGTGAGCAGCCCCGTGCCGCACGCCACGTCGAGCGTCCGCGCGGGCGCCAGCCCGCGGATCACCGCCAGGAGCTGCTCCACCTCCCCCGACCACCCAGGCCGCGGCCGCTCCGCGAACAGGCCCCTGCCGAGCCACCAGTCGTCGTACTCCTGCGCGCGCTGGTCGTAGTAGCGGCGCATGTCGTCGTCGACCACCCGTCCAGCCACGAGCACAACCTACAATCGGCGCGATGATCGACAGGGATCAGGTCCTCCACGTGGCGAAGCTCGCCCGCCTGAAGCTCACGGACGAAGAGGTCGATCGCATGGCCGGGGAGCTCTCCACGATCCTCGCTCATGTGGAGACGATGAACGAGCTCGACCTCGAGGGAGTCGAGCCGACCTCGCACGTGGTCGACCTGACCAACGTCCTGCGCGAGGACGTGCCGCGCCCCGGCCTCACGCGCGAGCAGGCGCTCGAGCAGGCGCCGGACGCGGCCGAGGGCGGCTTTCGGGTGCCGAGCCCGGGTGCCTCGTGAGCCACGAGCTGCTCAACCTCACCGCCGCGCAGCAGGCCGAGCGCATCGCGGGCGGCGAGATCTCGTCGGCCGAGCTGTTCGAGTTCTGGCGCGAGCGCGCCGCCGCGGACGACCTCGGCGCCTACCTGTGGGTGCCCGACGAGGCCGCCCGAGGACTCCGGCACGCTGCCGCCGATCGCCGTGAAGGACCTCTTCTGCGTCGAGGGCGTGCCGAGCGCGGCCGGCTCGCGCATCCTCGAGGGCTACCGGCCGCCCTACACCGCCACCAGCGTCCGCAAGCTCCAGGACGCGGGCGCGCGCGTGCTCGGCAAGACGAACCAGGACGAGTTCGCCATGGGCTCCTCGAACGAGAACTCCGGCTACGGCCCGGTGCAGAACCCCTGGGACCGCGAGCGCGTGCCCGGCGGGTCGAGCGGCGGCAGCGCTGCGGCCGTGGCGGCCGGGACCGCGCCCTGGGCGATCGGAACCGACACCGGCGGCTCGATCCGTCAGCCGGCCTCGCTGTGCGGCATCGTCGGGCTGAAGCCCACCTACGGCGCGGTCAGCCGCTACGGGATGATCGCCTTCGCCTCGTCGCTCGACCAGTGCGGGCCGCTCACGCGCGACGTGACGGACGCCGCGATCCTGCTGAGCCACCTTCAGGGCCGCGACCCGTGCGACTCGACCTCCCTCGGGATCCCCGGCGACGTCCCCCTGCCCAGCGCCGAGCGCCTCGACGGCCTGCGCTTCGGCGTCTGGGGCATGGAGGAGTCGGGGCTCGAGCCTGGAGTGGCCGACGCTGTGAACGCCACGCTGGCCAAGATCGAGGAGCTCGGCGGCGTGACCCAGGAGATCGAGCTGCCGCACGCGGGCCACGGGATCGCGGCTTACTACGTGATCGCACCCGCCGAGGCGAGCGCCAACCTCGCCCGCTACGACGGGGTGCGCTACGGCCCGCGCTCAGGCAATGGCGACCTCACCTCCATGTACGAGCAGACCCGCCACGACGGCTTCGGGGAAGAGGTCAGGCGCCGCATCATGATCGGCACGTACGCGCTCTCGTCGGGCTACTACGAGGCCTACTACGGCACGGCGCAGAAGGTGCGCACCAAGATCGCCCAGGATTTCTCGGCCGCGTTCGAGAACGTGGACTTCGTGGTGAGCCCCACGTCTGCGACGGTGGCCTTCAAGCTCGGCGAGCGCACGGCCGACCCGCTCGCGATGTACCTGTCCGACTACTACACGGCGCCGATCCCGCTGGCCGGGCTGCCCGCCATCTCGATCCCCTGCGGCCTCTCGGAGGGGCTCCCCGTGGGCTTCCAGATCGCGGGCCCCGCGTTCAGCGAGGCGCGCATCCTCGACGCGGCCCACGCCCTCGAGAAGTCGATCGCGTTCGAGGGGCTGCCCGCGCAATGAACTACGAGCCCGTGATCGGCGTGGAGATCCACGTGCAGCTGCGCACCCGGACGAAGATGTTCTGCGGCTGCGCGCTGTCCTTCGGCGAGGAGCCCAACACGCTCGTCTGCCCGGTCTGCCTGGGCCACCCCGGCACGCTGCCGGTGACCAACGCCGAGGCGGTGCACTACGCGCTGATGATCGCGATGGCGTTCGAGTGCGAGATCGCGCCGCGCTCGATCTTCCACCGCAAGAACTACTTCTATCCCGACCTGCCGAAGGGCTACCAGATCAGCCAGTACGACATCCCGCTCGCCCGCAACGGGCGGCTCGGCGACGTGCGCATCCACCGGGTGCATATGGAGGAGGACGCGGCCAAGCTGATCCACGCCGGCTCGTCCGGGCGCATCCACGGGGCCTCCACCAGCGTCGTGGACTTCAACCGCGGCGGCACGCCGCTCGTGGAGATCGTGACCGAGCCCGACCTGACCTCGGCCGGCCAGGCCGCGGAGTTCGGCCGCCTGCTCCAGGCCACGCTGCGGCGCATGGGAGTGTCCGACGTGAACATGGAGGAGGGCTCGCTGCGGATGGACGCGAACGTGTCGATCCGGCCCGCGGGCACGGCCACGCTCGGCACGAAGACCGAGCTGAAGAACATGAACTCGTTCCGCTTCCTGGAGCGCGGCATCGAGGCCGAGATCAAGCGCCAGGAGCGCATCCTGCACGAGGGCGGCGAGGTGGAGCAGGAGACGCTCCACTACGACCCGCAGACCGACCAGCTGACCACACTCCGCTCCAAGGAGGAGGCGCACGACTACCGCTACTTCCCCGAGCCGGACCTCGTGCCGATCGCGCCGACCGAGGAGATGCTCGAGCGCGCACGCGCGGCGCTGCCCGAGCTGCCGGCGGCGAGAGCGGAGCGGCTCGAGCGCGAGCTGGCCCTGCCCGCGGAGACGGCTCGCCTGCTCGCGTTCCGCTCCGAGCTCGGCGACTTCTTCGAGTCCGCCGTCGCGGCGAGCGACAACGGCGACACGCGCATCCTCGCCAACTGGATGACGAACGAGCTGGCGGCGCGCATCGGCGACGCCGACCCCGCCAGCACCAAGCTCGAGCCCGCCGCCCTGGCGAGCCTCGTCGCGATGGTGGGGGAGAAGCAGGTCTCCGCGGGGGCGGCCCGCGAGGTGCTCGACGTGCTGGTGGCGGAGGGCGGCGACCCCGCGAGCGTCGTGGAGGCGAAGGGCCTCGGCCGCGCCGAGAGCGGCGAGCTCGAGCAGATAGTGGAGCAGGCGATCGCCGACAACCCCGACGCCGTCGAGAAGATCCGCGCAGGCAAGGCCCAGGCGATCGGAGCGATCGTAGGCGCGGTGATGCGCGAGACCAAGGGTCGCGCCGACGGTGGCGAGGTCCAGCGCATGATCCACGAGCGGATCGACGCGGGGTAGCCGCATGGGCCGCACCGTTCGCGTCGAGGAGTCGGTTGCGATCGCGCGGCCGCCGGCCGAGGTGTGGAGCGCGATCGCCGACTACGGCTTCGACCGCGAGTGGCGGAAGGGCCTGCTGGACATGACCCCCGACCCGCCCGGTCCGCCGGCGCTCGGCACCAAGGTGCACGAGGTGGTGAGGTCCTCGGGTCGCGACTACGTCGCCGACACGACGGTCACCGAGCTGGATCCCGGCACGTCGTACCGGTTCGCGGGCACCGGGACGATCGGCGCCCTCGAGGGCGGTCGCGCCGTCCGGCCCGACGACGCGGGCGCCGTGTTCACCTACACGATCGAGCTTCAGCCGACCGGCGGCATGCGAATGCTCGGCCCGCTGCTGGGCCCGATCGTCCGCTCGGGCCTGCGCAAGGATCTCCAGAAGCTGAAGGCAGTGCTCGAGGACGGCCGGCGCGCCTAGGGCGCCTCGGTCGCTCCCGAGAGCTCGTCCAGCACGCTCATCGCATCGACCACCTGGTCGGGAGGCGGCGGCTGGGCGTTCACCTCGACGTCGAAGTCTCTGAAGCGCACCGTGTAGGCGATGTCCTCGCGGCCGCCGGTGACCTCGAGGCGCCTGATCAGGTCGTCCTCGTCGATCCACACGCGCACTCGGAAGCGGGCGCCCTTCTGCGTGAAGCCCCCGCTGTAGAGCGTCGTCGTTCGTCCGAACAGGGGGCGCTCGCCCACCTCCTCGAGGTCCGAGCTGCGCTCGAGGTAGTCCAGCGCCTGCGAGGGATCGACGAAGTCCGTCTTCGCCAGGAACGACAGGTCGGCCGGGAGCTCAGCCGATTCGTCGAACGCCCCGAGCTCGCGAAGCCGCTTGGTCACGGGGACCGGGTCGACGCGCAGCCACGGCTTGTCCGGTGGTGTCGCACCTGCCGGGAGCTCCGCCTTGAGGAAGATGATTCGCCCGGCGAATATCGCCTCGACGTTCGACGCGCCCCCGAGGCCCTCCGTTTGCCCGAAGTCGAACGAGAGTCGGCCGCGGCCCGCCTCGTGATCGAACTCGCCCTCGGCACTGAAGCTGGTGGGACTGGACCCGTTCGCGGGTGAGCGCACGTCGAGCTCTATCAAGACGGCGGACGTGCTGGCGGCCCGCGTCTTGTCGAGGCCCTTCGCGATCGCGTCCTCCTGCCCGAACGGGCTGATCACGTTCAGCGCCAGGAGCGTGGAGATGATCGCCGTGGCCGGGCCAACCAGCGCGATCGCCGCCTTGACCCCGCCGCTGCGCGCCCGCAGGAATCCGGACACGCTGCTCGGGCGGAGTCCGCTCATGGGGTGAGCACGAAGGACTGGCGAGTGGTGCCCGCGGCCCCCGCCTCGACGAGCCGCGCACGGACCGGAGCGCGGGTGGAGCTCTCGACCAGGCGACGGGCCGCTTCCGAGAGTCGAACGGTGACGGTCTGGTCGTCACCATCGCCGTCACACCGGAACGTCTTCGCCCCGAGGCGTACCCGGCTCCCATCCCGCCGCGCCGCCGCGAGCGTGACCCGGACCTCCCCGGCGCGCGAGCAGGTGACCAGGAAGCTGATCTCACCGCGCGAGTAGCGCACCGCGCGCGTCGCGATGAGCGCGATCGGCCCGGCCGACTCCTGCGATGTCTGTGCGCTGGCGTAGCGCGTGAGCGCGACGTAGAGCGCGCCGACGTTGGCCACGTCGCCCGGGCCGCCCGTCGGGCCCGGCTGGATTGGGCCGCCGCCGGTGAAGGGCAGCCTGGCCTCGCAGCGCCCGGGGTAGGCCTCGTCGCTGTCCGGGAGCCGACCCTCGGGCTCGTCGCCGGGAGCCGGCGGAGGCGGCTCGTCCTCGTCGTCGGTGAGGAAGCAGTCGCGGCCGTCGCCGCCGGAGAAGCGGTCCGCCCCCGGCCCGCCGATCAGGGTGTCGTCGCCGTCGCCGCCCTCCAGCAGGTCGTTTCCGCCCAGGCCACAGATGATCTCGCCGTCCGGCGTGCCGAAGAGCTCGTTGTCGCCGTCGTCGCCGAGGACGTCGCAGTCCGTGGCCGGGAGCGCGCAGCTGCCGTCGGGTGCCGTGAGGGCGCATGCCGGCTCGGCGGTGCCCGCGGGGGCGGCCGCGGCCGGCGGCGGAGCGGCCGCGGCCGGCGGCGGCGAGGCGGGTGCGGCCGGCGGCGGCGAAGCAGCGGCTGGCGCAGGGGCGGCTGCGACCGGCGCGCCTCGACCGCCGCCAGCACGTCTGGCGCCGGGGCCTCCGCCACCGGCGGTGCGACGGGCGGCTCCGCCACCCGTGGCTGCTCGACCGTCGGCAGCGGCGCGGCGACCGGCGGGAGCGTCTCCGCCCGGACATCGGCAAACGCCGTTCCCGCCATCGCGAGGGTCGCGGCGCCGACGACTACTCCGATCACGCGCGGGAGAGGTGGACCCGCCATGCCTAGCCCAACGTACCCCCGCGCTCAGCACGTGTCCGGTCTACCTGAGCGACCATGGCGCTGTGGCGCGAGAGCCTGTGCAAAGCGGCGTATCCTGAGCTCATGGCACGACTCATCCGGATGGATCAAACGGGTCATACGACGCTCGCGGAGTGGACGGCGCAGGACGACGCCGCGTTCGAGGCGGCGGTGCGCGAGTTCGGCGATCAGCAGGGGCTCGGCTACATCGGCACCGTGCCGGACGGGCCGGGCAAGGCCACGCACGTGCGCGAGCTGCCGCGCGAGGCCGACCTGGTGATCATGCGCCGCCCGATCGCCGGCGGATAGTGGCCACGACCCAGGCCCTTCCCGAGCTCGCCTCGGTCCCGTGGCGCCAGCCGACCGATGCGCGCTGGCTGCGCCGCTGGGGGCGGATCTGGCACGCCTGGACGCTCCTCTACACGGTGCCCTTCGTCTGCGCCGGCGTGGGGATGATCTGGCTCGAGCCGCTCGCCACGCCGGTGGCGCTCGCCGCGCTGGCGCATGCCTGGATCATCCCTGAGCTGTACGCGTTCCGCGGGGCGAGCGTGGTGCGCCCGAAGGAGCCCCGCGCCGCGCCCGGCGAACCCGTCGCCCAGGGGCTGCTCGGCGACCTGCTCGGCCACGACGAGCGAGAGCTCCAGAGCGCTACCGGTCTTGCGCTCGAGCGCGGGGAGCTCGGCGTCTGGCTGCTCGGCGAGGGCGGTGCCCTGCTCGTATCGCCCGGAGGCCGCCGTGTGCACTGCTTCTGCGTGCGCGCCGTCGAGCGCGAGCTGCCGCCCTCCGACCGGATCGCGCACCTGCTGCTGGCGCTGCGAGTGGACGAGGAGGGCTTCGCCACCGTCGCCAACCACGCCTTCGCGGGTGCGCCCTGGCGCGTCTCGCGGCGCCTGCCGCGGCGGATGCGCCCGGCCCTGGACGCGGCGCGGCGAGCCGCCGGGTAGCCTCGGCCCGTGGCGTTCGACGTAGTCATCGCGGGCGGTGGGTTCGGAGGGCTCTACGCGGCGCGCCGGCTCGAGCGGCGGCTGCCTCGCCACAGCGCCCGCATCATCGTCGTCTCGGACGTGAACTTCCTGCTCTACACGCCGCTGCTTCCGGGTGCGGCGGCGGGATCGCTGGAGCCGCGCCACGTGGTCGTGCCGATCCGCGAGGAGCTCGAGTGGGCAGACCTGCTCCTTGGCCGCGTGACCGGCGCCGACCCCGGCGTGAACGAGCTCTACGTCCGCACGCTCGACGAGCGCGACGAGACGCTGCGCTACGACCAGCTGGTGGTCTCGCTCGGCTCAGTGTCTCGCGTGCTGCCCATCCCTGGGCTGGCCGAGCACGCGCTGGGCTTCAAGTCGCTCGCGGAGGGGATCGCGGTGCGCAACCGCGCGCTGGTCAACCTCGAGATAGCCGAGTCGCTGCCCGACGACGAGAGCCGCCGCGAGTACCTCACCTTCGTGTTCGTCGGCGCCGGGTACGCAGGCGTCGAGGGCATCGCCGAGCTCCAGGACTACGTGAACGACACGATCGAGCGCTACCCGCGCTGCCGTGGGGCGGGCACGCGCTGGATCATCGCCGACATGCTCGACCGGATCATGCCGGAGATCCCGGCGAGCCTCGCCGAGTTCGCCTCGCGGGAGCTGCGCGCACGCGGCATCGAGCTGCGCACCGGCACGCGCCTCGAGCGCATGGACGAGCGCTCGGCAACGCTTTCGACCGGCGAGCGGGTTCCCACGCGGAGCGTCTGCTGGACCGCAGGGGTTAAGCCGCCCGCGATCGTGAGACAGCTCGGCCTGCCGCTCACCGAGGGCGGGCGCATCGAGGTGGACGCGACCATGCGCGTGAATGGCCAGGACAACGTCTGGGCGATCGGAGACGCCGCGGCCGTGCCGGACCCCGCCCAGGGGCGCAGGGCGCCGACCCCGCCGACCGCTCAGCACGCGATCCGCCAGGGCCGCGTGGTGGGCAGCAACGTGGCCGCCGTGCTCGCGGGCAGGAAGCCGCGGCCGTTCCGCTACCGCACGCTCGGCGTCTTCGTCGACCTGGGGCAGCACAAGGCGGTCGCGACGATGCTCGGGCTGCCCCTGCGCGGCTTCCCGGCCTGGTTCGCCGCCCGCACGTACCACCTGGCGATGATGCCCGGGATGGCGCGGCGCGTGCGGCTTGCCGCGGACTGGACCGTGGGACTGCTCTTCGGGCGGGCCTCCGCGGAGCTCGGCCAGCTCGGCCACCCACCGTCACTGCACGACTACCTGGACGAGGTGCCGCAGTCGGGCGAGGCGCCCGGTCAGTGAGCGAGCTCAGCATCCGCGAGGGTCGCGCGAGCGACCTGCAGGCCGTGTTCGCGCTCGGCGAGGACGCTCGGAGCGCGTCGCGCCGCGAGCGCGGGCTCGTGGCCGAGGGCGACGAGGCCGAGCTCCACGCCGAGTGGGAGCGCGAACGGCCGCTCGTCGAAGTTCCTCGCCGGGCAGTCGGACGCGTCCTTCTGCGTGGCCGAGATCGACGGTGAGCTGGCGGGCTACATCCTCGTGGCCCACTTCGGCACGATGGACGAGCTCGTGGAGCTGTGGGTGGCGCCGGCGCACGCCGAGCTCGGGATCGAGCGGGCGCTGCTCGAGACGGTCTGGCCGCAGTCGCCGTCCAAGGAGCTCGGCCGGGTGGTGGTGTCGCACGGCCTGCCGTCGGATCTCACGCTCTTCACGGAGTTCGGTGTGATGCCGATGAGCGGCCACTGGCACATGCGCCATCGCGTGGACATGTACCTGGAGCAGCGCGCGCAGGAGCTGGATACGGCGGAACCCGACGTCCACGGACTGACCCCCGAGCGCGCCGTGGACGAGTGGAAGCGCCTCGAACCGGGGGCGATCGGACACGAGCGGCCGCTGCTGCACGAATTCTTCGGCCGGACGCGCAGCTGCCTGGCGATCATGGACGAGCAGAGCGGGCACGCCTCGGCGCTCTGCTGGGTGAGCTCGGAGGGGGAGATCGGCCCCGCCGTCGGCGAGTCCCCCGGCGACCTCGTCCCGGTGCTGCTCGCCGCCTTCGACCGAGTCGCGAAGCTCCAGGAGCCCGAGACGGTCGGCGTCTTCTGCGCGACCAACTCGTGGTGGCTGATCGACCGCCTGCGCCGGCTCGGCTTCACGGTGCACTGGCCGGCATGGATCATGTCGTCGGTGCCGCTCCCGGGCCTCGACCGCTATGTGCCCACTCGCCCCCCGAGAGTGCTCTAGCGCCTCCTACACTTCAGGTATGGGACAACTGGCTTCAGACGCAGCACGAAAGCTGCTCGCGGTGGCGGTCCTGATCGTCGCGGCGTATGTCCTGTTCAAGCTGGTGCTCGGGTTCGTCGCGGCGGTCGCCTGGATCGTCGTGGCGGTGGTCGCCGTGTTCGCGGTGATCTGGGCCCTGCGCGTGCTCTGAGCAAGTGACGTTCATCTTCATCGCCTTCGTTTTCGGCATCGCGACCGGGACCATCGGTCGCATGAAGGGAAGCTCGTTCTTCATCTGGTTTCTGGTCGGCGCCGCGCTGCCCGGAATCGGCATCTTCGCGGCGCTTCTCTACCGCTACGAGCAGGACGACCCGCTGCGGCAGTGCCCGGAGTGCGGCAACGTCGTGCCGATCTCCGACCAGGTCTGCATGCGCTGCGGGGCCGATCTGCATTTCCCCGAGGCGCCCAGTCCCGCAGGAAATGCGCTCTGAGCGCGAAAAACGCTTGTTAGACTGACGTCCCCCGTCTGGCTGCCCGGCCAGTCGACCTTCACCTCGAAAGGACCCGCACCGTCATGCGAGCCGTCGACGCGATCATGGAATGCCTCAAGTCCGAGGGCGTCGACCATGTATTCGGCATCCCGGGCGGCGCGAACCTGCCCACCTACGACGCGCTCTACGACGCCGGCCTGCGCCACGTCCAGTGCCGTCACGAGCAGGGCGCCGGCCACGCCGCCGAGGGCTACGCGAAGGCCTCCGGCAAGGTCGGCGTGGCGCTGGCCACGAGCGGCCCCGGCGCGACGAACCTCGTCACAGCCATCGCCGACGCGGTGATGGACAGCGTGCCGACCGTCTTCCTCACCGGCCAGGTGCGGACCGACCTGATCGGCACGGACGGCTTCCAGGAGGCCGACATCTCCGGCATCACGATGCCGATCGTGAAGCACTCGATCCTGATCCAGGACCCGCGTGAGATCCCGACCGCGATCCACGAGGCGTTCCACGTGGCGCGCAGCGGCCGCCCCGGCCCCGTGCTGGTGGACATCCCGCAGGACCTCTCGCGCGCCGACATCCCGTACGAGCCGGTGGCGAGCGTGCACCTGCCGGGCTATCAGCCCACCACCGAGGGCAACATCAAGCAGATCCGCCTGGCCGCCAAGGCGCTCGCGAACGCGCGCCGGCCGGTGATCTACGGCGGCGGCGGCATCGTGAACGCGAACGCCGCCAAGGAGTTCCGCGAGCTGTGCGGGTCGGACCGCTTCCCGGTCACGTGCACGCTGATGGGACTCGGCGCCTTCCCGGCCGACGACGACCAGTGGCTCGGGATGCCCGGCATGCACGGCACGCGCACGGCGAACTACTCGATGGACGAGGCGGACCTGATCGTGGCGATCGGCGCGCGCTTCGACGACCGCGTGACCGGCAAGCTGTCCGAGTTCGCGCCGCGGGCGAAGTTCATCCACATCGACGTGGATCCGGCCGAGATCTCGAAGAACGTGCCGGCGCACATCCCGATCGTGGGCGACGCCAAGAACATCCTCCCCAAGCTGACCGCCGAGTACCGGGCGCTCGGGGCGGACGCGTCGCGGCTCGAGGGTTGGTGGCAGCGCATCAAGGGCTGGCAGGAGAAGCACCCGCTGGCCTACGAGGACACCACGGACGCCGAGATCAAGCCGCAGTACATGATCCAGGCGATGTTCGAGGCCACCGACGGCCAGTCGATCGTGACCTCGGACGTGGGGCAGCACCAGATGTGGGCGGCCCAGTGGTACGGCTTCACCCGCCCGCGCCAGTGGATTAACTCGGGCGGGCTCGGGACGATGGGCTTCGGCCTGCCGTCGGCGCTCGGCGCCAAGGTCGCGTGCCCGGACCAGGACGTGGTCTGCCTGGCCGGCGACGGCTCGCTGATCATGACCGTGCAGGAGCTGGCCACCTGCGTCGACGAGGCCATCCCGGTGAAGATCTTCCTGATGAACAACGGCTACCTCGGCATGGTGCGCCAGTGGCAGGAGCTGTTCTGGGACCGCCGCTACTCCTCCGTGAAGATGGGCGGGAGCCCGGACTGGGTGAAGCTCGCCGAGGCGTTCGGCGCCCGGGGCATGCGCATCTCGGACAAGAACGAGCTGGTGGACGGCTTCAAGGAGGCGCTCGCCGAGGAGGGCCCGGTGCTCGTGGACGTGCACGTGTCCAAGGAGGAGAACTGCTACCCGATGATCCCCGCCGGCCAGGCCGCGCGGGACATGGTGGGCTGAACGATGGGTGAGCCAGGCACCAAGGAGGTCCTGAACCTCGAGGACCTCGAGGTCAGCGGAGGGATCCGCACCGGCCGCAAGCACATCCTCTCGATCCTCGTGGAGAACAAGCCGGGCGTGCTCGCGCGCATCGCCGGCCTGTTCGCGCGGCGCGGCTTCAACATCGACTCGCTGGCCGTGGGCGCCACGGACGACACGTCGATCTCCCGCATCACGCTGACGGTGGACGGCGCCGCGCACCCGATCGACCAGGTGACCAAGCAGCTCCACAAGCTCGTCCACGTGATCAAGATCCGCGACCTCGAGCCCGAGGAGACCGTGGCCCGCGAGCTGGCGCTGTTCAAGATCTCGTGCCAGGACGGCGACGCGCGCGCCCAGGTGATGCAGTTCACCGAGATCTTCCGCGGCAAGACGGTGGACGTCTCGAAGCGCAGCGTGACCGTGGAGATCACCGGCACCGACGACAAGATCGAGGCATTCGAGAGCATGGTCCGGCCCTTCGGCCTGATCGAGCTGATCCGCACCGGCGAGATCGCCGTGGCGCGCGGCCGCAGCGCCACCTGATGGACACGTGGTCCGAATTACGACCGCATACCGGTCGTAGATCGGATCACACCCGGGATTTCGGGCTTCCGGCGGCCGCGGTCGAGCGGCTGCGGGCGCACGTAACCGCGGCCGCGGAGCGCGCGCGCCGGACCGGAGCGCCGGCCCTGGCGGCGATCACGGTGCCGATCCCGGCCGAGCTGGACGTCAGTGCCGCCGTTCTAAGCGCCCGCCACCCCGACGACCGCTTCTCCTGCCTCGAGCAGCCGGATCGCGACGGGTTCGCGCTCGCCGCGCTCGGCCAGGCCCTGGCGATCGAGGCGCGCGGCCCGGGACGCTTCGCCGAGGTGGCCGCCCGGGCGCGGGAGCTCGGCCGCTCGGCGTTCGCCGACGACCCGGGCGCGGACCCGCTCAGGCCGCCCGCCGCCGGTCCCGTGTTCGTGGGCGGCTTCGCGTTCGCGCACGACGGCGGCTCGTCCCCGGAGTGGTCGTCGCTGGCGCCCGCGAGCTTGGTGCTCCCGGAGCTTGCGCTGTCGCGGCAGGGCCGCGAGGCACGCATGACCCTCAATGCTGTCGTTCAACCCGACGACGACACCGGCGCGACAGTGGAGCGCCTGCTCAAGCGCGCCACCGAGCTGACGCCCGCCACCATGCCGCTCGTCGACCCGGACCCCGTGGAGCGCACGCGCGTGGCGAGCGCGGCACCCCCCTCGCACTACGAGCAGGCCGTCGAGCAAGCGGTGGAGCGGATCCGCGGCGGCGCGCTCGAGAAGGTCGTCCTGGCGCGCGAGGTGCGCGCGCACGCGCCGACCGAGCACGACCCGGCAGCGGTGTTCGGGGCGCTCCGGGAGCTGTTTCCCGCCTGCTACTGCTGGTGCGTCGGCACGCCCGAGGCGGCGTTCGTGGGGGCCAGCCCCGAGCTGCTCGTGCGCCGCGACGGCCAGCGCGCCCAGACCGTCGCGCTCGCCGGGACCACGCGCCGCAGCGCGGACCCGTCCGTGGACGACCACCTGGGCGAGCAGCTCCTCCAGAGCACGAAGGACCGCGAGGAGCAGGCGATCGTGGCGCGCCGGATCGAGCGCACGCTCGACCCGGTGAGCCTCTGGGTCGCTGCGGCTGAGCAGCCGGTGCTCGTGAAGGTCCACAACGTCCAGCACCTGGCCACGCCGATCCGCGCGCAGCTTGCCGACCCCGTCGCGACCGTGGAGCTGGCGGGGCTGCTGTTGCCGACGCCCGCCGTGGGCGGCGAGCCGCGCGAGGCCGCGCTTCCGCTGATTCCGGCGCTCGAGGGACTGGACCGTGGCTGGTATGCGGGCGCCGTGGGCTGGACCGACCTGGCCGAGGACGGCGAGTTCTGCGTGGCGCTTCGCTGCGCGCTCCTGAGGGGCCGTGTGGCACACCTCTACGCCGGCTGCGGCATCGTCCGGGATTCCGTTCCGGCCGAGGAGCTTGCCGAGACCGAGGTCAAGCTCCAGGCTCTCCTGCCGCTTCTTTCGTAATTCCCGCGCGGGTTCCCGTGTGTGAGGCCCCCAAACCGGGGTAAGTGACCCGAATGAGCGCAGCGGGGGCCGGACTGCGCGCGGAGGGAGGTCCGGATCTCAAGAAGCGAGCCTTAGCGGCAGCACTGGTCCTCCTTGCAGTTGTAGCCGTCGCAATCCTGCTGTTCCGGGGCGACGGTGGTTACACCGTGACCGCGGAGTTCACGAACGCGGGCCAGCTCGTGAAGGGCAACGAGGTCAAGGCCGGCGGCGTCACGGTGGGCAGCGTCAAGGACATCGACGTGACCCCGACCGGCCAGGCGAAGGTCAAGCTCGGGATCGCCGACTCCGACTACAAGCCGCTCCGCCGCGGCACCCGCATGACGGTCAAGCAGGCGTCGCTGTCCGGCATCGCCAACCGCTTCGTGGACCTCCAGCTCGGGCCGGCCAACGGCGACGAGATCGAGGACGGCGGCGTGATCGGCGTCGACCAGACCGCCACCGCCGTTGAGCTCGACCAGATCTTCGACCTGTTCGACAAGCGCACGCGCACCGGCCTCCAGGACTTCTTCAAGGGCTCGGCCGAGATGCTCCACGGCCGCGGCAAGGAGCTGCGCGAGGGCGTCCACTACCTGAACCCGGCGCTCAGCACCGGCAGCCGCCTGTTCCAGGAGCTGACCCGCGACGAGGCCCTGCTCGAGCGCTTCCTGGTCGACTCCGGCACGCTCGTGAACGCGCTCGCCGAGCGCCGCGAGGACCTCACCGGCGTGGTGGGCAACCTGAACGCGACGTTCGGCGCGCTCGGGCGCCAGCAGGATGCGCTCGCCGAGTCGGTGGAACGGCTCCCTCCGTTCATGCGGCGAGCGAACACGACCTTCGTGAACCTGCGCTCGGCGCTCGACGACGTGGACCCGCTGGTGGACGCGTCGAAGCCGGCGGTACGGGAGCTGGGACCGTTCCTCGACGAGGCGCGCCTGTTCGTGCGCGACGGCGAGCCCACGATCCGCGACCTGTCCCGGACGATCAGCCGGGCGGGGCCGCACAACGACCTGATCGAGCTGATCCGGAGCTTCCCGCCGCTGGCGCGGGTGGCCATGGACGACCAGCGCGTGAACGGCGCCGACCGCCGGGGTGCGTTCCCGGAGACCACCGATGCGCTCAAGGCGGCCGCGCCCACGATCGCCCTCGGCCGTCCCTACACGCCCGACTTCGTGGGCTGGATGGACGACTTCTCCACCACGGGCGGCTACGACGCCAACGGCGGCTTCTCGCGCGCCTGGATCAACTTCTCCGAGATCCTCTACGGGGCGGGGCCGAAGCTGAAGCAGTTCCGCCGCTGCCCGGGGGCCAACGAGCTGCCAGCGGCGGATGGCAGCAACGTCTTCTCGGATGAGCAGGCCGCCCAGCTCGACTGCGACCCGAACCAGAGGACGGTGGGCCCGTGAGGCGGGTGGCGCTCATCGTGCTCCTGCTCGGGCTAGTCGTCTGCGGGGCGGCGCTGTCGGTGGGCGCGAAGGGCGACGAGGACAGCGGCGGGAAGACGTACGAGCTGTTCTTCGACAACGCGTTCGGGCTCACCGAGGGCGGCGACTTCAAGGTCGCCGGGGTCCGGGCCGGCAAGACCAGCTCGTTCAAGGTCCGGACGGTGAACGGCCGCCCGCTGGCGCTGGTGGAGGCGGAGGTCACCGAGCCGGGGCTGGCGGACCTGCGCAAGGACGCGCGCTGTGAGATCCGGCCGCAGTCGCTGATCGGCGAGTACTTCGTGGACTGCCAGCCGGGCACGTCGGACGAGCGGCTGCCGGACGGTGGGCGCCTGCCGGTCGAGCAGACGAGCTCCACGATCGCGATAGACCTCGTCAACGACATCCTGCGCCGGCCCTACCAGGACCGCCTGCGCCTGATCGTCGGCGAGCTGGGAGCGGGCCTGGCTGGGCGCCCGGACGACCTCAGCGCCGTGCTCCGGCGCGCGCACCCGGCGCTGCGCGAGACGAGCGAGACGCTGCGCATCCTCGGCCGCCAGACCGGCACGATCGAGAAGTTCATAGGCGACGCGACACACAGTGGTCGGCGCGCTCGAGGACCGCAAGCGCGACGTGAGCCGCTTCGTGCGCGAGGCGGGGGAGACCGCCCAGATCACGGCCTCACGGCGCGAGCAGCTGGGGGAGAGCTTCAGGCGGCTGCCCGCTTTCCTCACCGAGCTCGAGCCCTACATGGGTCGCCTCGGCGACCTCACGGAGGCACAGACGCCCGTCCTGCGCAACCTCGAGTCGGCCTCCGACGAGCTCGACACCTTCCTGACAAGGCTGCGGCCCTTCACGGCCGAGGGGCTGCCCGCGTTCAAGGCGCTCGGTGAGGCCTCGGTGGTCGGCCGTCGCGCGGTCCTCAAGACCGACGAGGAGATCCGCGAGCTGCGCCGGCTCGCCAAGGACGCGCCGGGCTTCGCGAAGCCGCTGCGCCAGCTCCTCCAGACGATCGACGACCGCAAGCGGGGGGTCGAGCCCGACCGCCGCGCCGCGGCGAGCGGCCCGCCGGCCGGAGACAAGACGCACACCACCAGCAGCCGTGCCGGCTTCACCGGCATGGAGGCGATCTGGAACTTCTTCTACTGGCAGACGCTCTCGACGAACGCGCTCGACGACGTGGGCCACGTGCTCCGCCTGACGGCCCTCGTGAACGAGTGCTCGCCCTACGAGGTCAAGCCGACGGAGGAGCACACCGAGAAGTGCAACCAGTTCCTCGGCCCGACGCAGCCGGGCATCACGACGCCGGACCCGACGGCGTCCGCCGCGGCGGCGTGCGCCGGCCACGCCCGCGCAGACCAGTAAGGCCGCCAGCAACAGCAGCAGCACCAACCCCGCCCTCGACTACCTGCTCGGCCGATGAGGCGCGGAACTCGACAGCTCGGGGCCAGCCCGGTCCTCATCGGCGCGGTGACCGTGCTGGTGGCCATCGTCGCCGTGTTCATCTCCTACAGCGCGAACAACGGGCTGCCGTTCGTGCCGACCTACCAGCTCGAGGCCGAGATGCCGAACGGCGCCAAGCTGGTCAGGGGCAACGAGGTGCGGGCGGGCGGCTTCCGCGTGGGCATCGTGGAGGACATCAAGAGCGCGCGCAAGCGCGTGAACGGCGAGGAGCGCGCCATCGCCGTCCTCGACCTCAAGCTCGACAAGGCCATCGAGCCGCTCTCCGTGGACTCCACCCTGTCCGTGCGTCCGCGCTCCGCGCTCGGGCTCAAGTACGTGGAGCTGATCCCGGGTCGCGCCAAGCGCACCTTCCAGGACGGCGACACGATCCCGATCCGGAACGCGAGCGAGAGCGCACCCGAGCTCGAGGACGTGCTCTCGACCTTCGAGCCGGAGACGCGCAACGACGCCCGCAACTCGCTGGAGGGATTCGGGGCCTCGATCGCCGGCCGCGGCCCCGACATCAACACCACGATCAGGGAGCTGGAGCCGTTCACGCGCTACCTGCTGCCGGTGATGCGCAACCTCTCCGACCCCGAGACCGAGCTGCGCAACTTCTTCCCGGGCCTCGGGGCGGCGGCGGCTCAGGCCGCTCCCGTGGCCGAGGTGCAGGCACGCTGGTTCGGCGAGATGGCCACGACGTTCGCCGCGATCGGGCGCGATCCCGAGGCGCTCCGCCAGACCATCGAGGAGAGCCCGCCGACGCTTCAGGCGGCGACGGAGTCGTTCCGCGTCCAGACGCCGTTCCTGGCGCGCTTCGCGGCGGTGTCGCGCGACCTTCAGCCCGGTACCGCCCAGCTGCCGCGCACGCTCCCGCTCGTGAACGACGCGCTCCAGGCCGGTGTGCCCGCGTTCCGCCAGATGCCTGAGCTCGGCCAGGACCTCGAGCAGCTGTTCGAGGCGGCCGAGGACCTCGGCGACAACCCGAACACGCTGCTCGCCCTGCGCGACCTGCGCAGGGGCGTGCAGATCACGCGCCCGGCGCTCGAGTTCGTGGCGCCGTACCAGACGGTCTGCAACTTCCTCGTCTACTTCTTCAACCCGCTCGGCACGCACCAGTCGGCGGCGGTCGCGGGCGGCACCACGGAGCGCATCCTCGCCAAGCTGGTCGACACGCAGCACGAGAACTCGCTCGGCTCCACCGAGTCCACGAAGCCGGTCGACGGCGATCCGAACGCGACGCCGCACCAGCAGTCGCTCCACACGCAGTACGGCGGCCCGGCGATCGACTCGAGCGGACGCGCGGACTGCCAGGCCGGCCAGACCGGCTACCCGAACAGCCTGTCCAGCGGCGACCGCTGGAACGCCAAGCACATCGTGGTGGATCCCGAACACCCCCGGCCTGGCGGGCGGCACCTTCAAGGCGCGCGAGCTCGGCATCGACCACCTGAGGGACGTGCCATGAGCGTCTTCAAGGCCGGCATCCTCGCCATCACGACGCTTGCTCTGCTCGCCTACTTCGGCTTCACGAAGGCGAACCCGTTCGCGAACCCGTACGAGCTGAAGGCGATGTTCCGCGACGTGGAGAGCCTCAAGCCGCGCTCTCCGGTGCGGATCGCGGGCGTCGAGGTCGGCAAGGTCACGAAGATCGAGCCGAAGGACGGCGGCGGCGCGGCCGAGGTGACGATGCAGCTGAGGGACGACGCGCTCCCGATCCACGAGGACGCGCGGCTCCAGATCCGCTCGCGCATCTTCCTCGAGGGCAACTTCTTCGTGGACATCAAGCCGGGCTCGCCGTCGACCGACGATCTCGACGACGGCTCGACCGTGCCGATCACGCAGACGGCCGCGGCCGTGACGCTGCCGGACATCCTCGACACGCTCGACTCGGACGTCCGCGGCGACCTCCAGACCTTCCTCCACGAGTACGGCACGGTGGCGCTGCGTGGCGGCGGCGCGAAGGCGTTCAACCGCGCGATCCCGTCGTTCAAGCCGGCCTACCGCTACGGCGCGCTCACGAACGACGCGCTGCTCGGCGTGGATCCCGACCGCGACGTGCAGCGGCTCCTGAAGGGCCAGCAGCGGACCTTCGCCGCGCTCGGCGACAACCCGGCGGCGCTCAAGGAGCTCGTCACGGACCTGAACACGACCGCCGGCGCGATCGCCCGGCACGACGAGGCGCTCGAGGCGGCGGTCCCGGCGCTTCGGGACACCCTGCGCGTGGGCTCGCCGGCGCTCGCGGAGCTGAACGCCGCGCTGCCGACGCTGCGGACCTTCTCGCGCGAGGCGCTGCCGGGAGTGCGCTCGTCGGTGCCGGCGCTCGCCGCGGCCACGCCGTGGTTCGAGCAGGCCCGCCGGCTTGGTGCAGGAGAGCGAGCTGAAGGGGCTCGCCGCCGACCTGCGCCAGGCCGTGCCGAGCCTGGTGCGGCTGAACACGCGGCTGGTGCCGTTCCTCCAGCAGCTGCGCGCCCTCTCCTCGTGCACGAACAACGTGCTGGTGCCGTTCATGGAGTCGGAGATCCCGAGTCTCGAGGAGGGCAACTCGGGCAACCTCGTGCGCGAGCAGATCAACCGCAGCTTCGTCGGCCTCGCCGGGGAGAGCCGCGTGAACGACGCGAACACGCCGGTGTTCCACATCCAGGGCGTGAACCCGGTCAAGCTCGCCACCGGGAAGATCGAGCCCGCGGCCCCGCCCGACGCCAACATGCCGCCGCCGCACCGGCCGGACGTGCCCTGCGAGACGCAGGAGCCGCCGAACCTCAACGCCCCGGGTGGCGACGCGACGCTGTACGGAGGCGGACCATGATGTTCGCGATCCGCAAGCACTGGCGCGACTTCCTCGCGATCGCGGGTATGGCGATCGTCGGCGTAGCGATCGGCGTCTACATCCTGGGCCAGCAGAGCCTGCGCTTCCCGCTGGTGCAGGAGAAGCCCAAGCAGGTCGAGATCGAGCTGGCGAACGCGCAGGCGGTCCAGCCAGGCCAGGGCCAGACCGTGCGGGTGGCGGGCGTGGAGGTCGGGCGCATCGCCGACGTGGAGCTCGAGGACGGCGTCGCCGTGGTCACGCTCGACATCGAGAAGGACTACGAGACGCTCATCAAGCGCGACGCGACCGCGCTGCTGCGGCCGAAGACGGCGCTCAAGGACATGTTCCTGGAGGTGAATCCGGGAACGGGCAAGACGCTGCCGGAGGGCGGGCGCATCAGCGTCGCGAACTCGCTGCCGGACATCAACCCGGACGAGGTCTACTCGGCGCTCGACGCGGACACGCGCCCGTACCTGAAGCTGCTCGTGGCCGGGGCCGGTAAGGGCCTGCGCGGGCGCGGCGACGACCTGCGCGAGGTGTTCCGCCGCCTCGAGCCGATCCACCGCGACCTCGCGCGGGTCACGCGTGCCAGCGCCCGCCGGCGCGGGGCGCTGAAGGAGCTGATCCACGACTACGGCCTGCTGATGACCGAGCTCGGCAGCCACCCGCAGGACCTGCGCCGGCTCGTGACCGCGTCGCGCACCGTGTTCGACGCGCTGGCGAACGAGGACGACGCGATCTCGGCGTCGGTGGCGCAGCTGCCGGCGTCGCTGCGCGCATCTGAGCGCGCGCTCGGCAAGGTGCGCGAGTTCGCCCCGGTGCTGCGCTCGTCGCTCGAGTCGCTGCGGGAGCCGATCCGCAAGCTGCCCGCGACGAACGAGGCCGTGATCCCGTTCCTGCGCGAGACGGAGCCGGTGATCCGGAACGAGATCCGGCCCTTCGTGCGCGCGGCGCGCCCGTGGACCGACGACCTGCGGCTTGCGGCCCGCGGAACGGCGAGGGCGATGCCGGACCTGAAGACCTCGTTCGGCGAGCTCAACCGCTTCTTCAACATGGGCGCGTACAACCCGGGCGGCGCCGAGGGGCTCGACGGGAAGTCGATCTCCCAGCAGCGCCAGCGCCAGGAGGGCTTCCTCTACTGGCTCGCATGGGTCTCGCAGAACGGCAGCTCGCTGTTCTCGAGCGCCGACGGCCAGGGGCCATGGCGCCGGGTCACGATCTGCGGCGTCCCGGCGGCGGCGCTCACGGGCATCGTGAATGGCGTGCTCGCCGACGTGGCCGAGCACAACCCGGCCCTCGCCGACCTGCTCAACAACGCGACCGGCCCGACCGGCACGAGCCCCGTGAGCCAGCTGCTCGCCACGCAGTTCGGCTCCTGCAACTTCAACGCCCTGCCGTCCGTGCCGCCTCCGGGCAGCGGCGGCGGCCTCCCGATCCTCGGCGACCTTCCGTTGCCGTCGCTGCCAACGCCATGAACAAGAACCCACCAAGCATCGGACGCATCGCCGCCATGGTCGGGTTCACCCTGTCCGTGGCCGCGCTCCTGATGTTCCTGTGGACCGCCTTCGGCGGGACGCTGCCGCTCGCGCCCCAGAGCTACCGCTTCAAGGCGGCGTTCCCGGAGGCCTCGCTGCTCGTGAAGGAGGCCGACGTGCGGATGGCCGGGGTGAACATCGGCAAGGTGAAGTCGAAGGAGCTCGGGCCGGGCGGGCGCACGACGCTGGTGGAGATCGAGCTGGACGACCGCTTCGCGCCGATCGGCCGCGACGCGCGGGCGATCCTGCGCCAGAAGAGCCTCCTCGGCGAGACCTACGTGGAGCTCACGCCGGGCAGCCCGGAGGGGAAGAAGCTCGACGACGGGGGCACGCTCGCGCGGGCGAACGTGGACGACACGGTCGAGCTCGACGAGGTCTTCAGAGTGTTCGACCCCGAGACGCGCGACGCGTTCCAGCAGTGGCTGCACGAGGCGGGGATAGTCACGTCCGGGCGCTGGGCGCGCGACTTCAACGACTCGCTGGGCAACGCGGCCCCGTTCTTCGAGGGCGGCGCCGACCTGCTGCGGCCGCTGGCCGAGCAGGAGGTGGCGCTGCGCCGGGTCTTCCGCGACACGGGCCGGGTCTTCAACGCCGTCTCGCGAGAGGACGGCCAGCTGCGCGGCCTGATCACCGGCGGCGATGCGACCTTCGGGGCGCTGGCGTCGCGGGACGACGCGCTCGCCGAGACCTTCTCGGTCTTCCCGACGTTCCTGCGTGAGACGCGCGCCACCGTGCGCCGGCTCGAGGCCTTCGCTCGCAACACGGATCCGCTCGTGCGCGACCTTCGCGAGCCGGCCCGCGACCTCGCGCCGACGCTGCGCGACCTCGGCGACCTCTCGCCGGACCTGGAGAAGCTCTTCCGGGACATCGACCCGCTCGTGCGGGCGTCGAGGACCGGTGTGCCCGCCGCGGAGCGCTTCCTGAAGGGCGCGGAGCCGGTGCTCGAGGCCACGCACACGTTCATGCCGGAGCTGAACCCGATCCTGTCCTACCTCAGCTTCGCGCGCGGTGCAGCTGGCGCAGTTCATCACCGTCGGCGGCGCGGCGCTCGCCGGCAACGGCGAGGGCGGCTACATGGGCAACGGCGGCGTGGAGCACTACCTCCCGCAGATCGCGATCATCGACGGCCGCTCGTTCCAGCGCCGGCCGGACCGGCCGGACTGGGAGCGCGCGAACTCGTACATCGCCCCGAACGCCTACGACCGCGCCGTCCCGCTCGGCGTTATCGAGAGCTTCGACTGCAAGCCGAACGGCGGCGAGCAGACCAACCCGGAGGGCGAGGGCGAGGAGGCCGAGCCGCCGTGCTACGAGCAGCCTCCGCTGCTCTGGAATGGCAAGAAGTGGCCGCGCCTGCGCCGTGGCGTGGCCCCGCTCGTGCCCGCTCCGACGGGCCGCCAGGGCACCCAGCCTGCCACCCCATAGGGGGTTTCGCGCCCCCCGGCGGGGGTACCTGGAACAGATGTTCGAGAGGTTCAGGAGAGACAACCGTGAAGAGCGCGGCGGGCGTTGCAACAGCGCCCCGCGATGAGACGGCCGTGCGCGAGCCGGCCGACGACGACCGCGCCGTAGCCGACTGACCGCGGGCGCTTCGAGCGCGACACGACGGCCGCGCCGGCCACGCGCGAGACAGTGCGCGACGTCCGCGCGCGCCAGCGCGCCGAGTACGGCGGCCTCAACTGGGGCGCTGCGTTCTTCGGCTGGCTGGTCGCGGTCGGCATGGCAGCCATCCTGCTCGGCCTGCTGAGCGCTGCCGGAACGGCCTTCGGCCTGACCGAAGTGAGCGATGCGGAGGCGAGGGCGAATGCTGAGACGATCGGGCTCGTCGGCGGGATCCTGCTGGTCGCGGTGCTCGCGATCGCGTACTTCTTCGGTGGATACGTCAGCGGGCGCATGTCGCGCTTCGACGGCGGCCGCCAGGGCTTCGGCACGTGGGCGATCGGCGTAGCCGTCACGGTCACGCTGGCCGTGGCCGGCGCGATCTTCGGCGCCGAGTACAACGTCCTCGACGCGCTCGGGCTGCCGAACATCCCGATCGACAACGGCACGCTCACGGCGGGTGCCGCCGTGGCGCTGGTTGCGGTGCTGGTTCTGTCGCTGCTGACCGCGATGGCCGGCGGCAAGGCGGGCGAGCGCTACCACCGCAAGATCGACAGGTTCGGCTACAGCGACTGAGCCACCCGCTCCACCAACTGGCGGTGGAGCGCGACGTTCTGGCGGCGGTCGGTCCGGATCTCTATGAGCCCGGGCCAGAGCGCCGCCAGGTCGCCGACGTCCGAGGGCGTCGCGATGTGAGTCTCATAGGCGGCGGGATCGGCGTGCTCGGCCACGGGCAGGAAGTCGAAGATCCCTCCGCCGCCGTTGTTGATGCACACGATCTCGAGCTCGACGCCCGCGCGCCGGGCGGCCAGGAGGCCGCCGGCGTCGTGCTGTAGGGCGAGCTCGCCGATCAGCACCCAGGTGGGCAGCCCGGTGGCGATCGCGGCTCCCATCGCCGACGACACCACCCCGTCGATCCCGTTCGCGCCGCGGTTCGCGAGGAAGCGCAGGCGCTTGGATGACTGCGGGAAGTAGGCCTCCACGTCGCGAATCGGCATCGATGAGCTGACCCAGACGATCGCCTCGCCGGGCAGCTCGGGCTCGAGCGCGGCCAGGACCTTGCCCTCGAAGCCGTCCGGCGCCGCTTGAACGGCCGCCCAGACCTTCGCGTCCGCCTCCTTCCAGCCGCGCACCCAGCCCTCCTCGCGAGCCCCCGTGCGCATCTCCACCGCCGAAGCGAGGGCGTCTAGGGCAGGGGCGGCTGCCGCCTGAAGCACGAGCTCGGCGGTCCTCGTAGGTTCGTGCCAGGCGCCATACGGGTCAATGCAGATCTGTGACGACTCCGCGACGAATGCGCGAAGCGGCTTCGAAGTGGGCATGTCGCCGACGCGCAGCACCAGCCCGGGCGCGTGCTCGCGCGCGAAATCCTCCACGCGCAGCAGCACGTCGTAGTGAGCGATCACGTGTGAGCGGTCGTGCTCGCCGGCTCGGAGGCCGGACGTGGGCTCCGCGAGCAGCGGCCAGCCCGCCTCTGCGGCGAGCCTGGCGGCGGCCGCCGCGACCGGCTCGCCGGTCGCGCCGCACACGATCACGCCGCGAGGCTCGGCCGCGATGCGCTCGGCCAGGGCGTGCACGTCGTCCGCATGCGGCGCGCTGGCGTGCTCGCGCAGCTCGGTCCACGGCCTCCCGTCCGGGCGGCCCTCCCAGTCGGCGGCCTCGAGCTCCTCGGGGGCGGGGGCGAGCGGCTCGCGCAGCGGGAAGTTGAGGTGCACGGGGCCGGGACGCCCGCCGGCGGCCGTCCAGTAGGCGCGGCAGGCCAGGGCGCGGTGGTGGACGGCGGTCTCGCGGCCCGGGTCGTGGGTGCCCACCTCCACGAACCACTTGGCTGCGCTGCCGTACAGCTTGATCTGATCGATCGCCTGGCCGGCGCCCACCTCGCGCAGCTCGGGCGGGCGGTCGCCGGTGAGCACGACCAGCGGCAGGCGCGCCTCCCAGGCCTCGACTACGGCGGGGTGCAGGTTCGTCGCCGCGGTGCCAGACGTGCAGGTCACGGCCACCGGCCGGCCGCTCGCCTTCGCCATCCCGAGGGCAACGAAACCGGCCGAGCGCTCGTCCAGCACCGAGACGGCCTCGATCCCGTCCTGGGCGGCAAGCGTGAGCGCGAGCGGCGCGTTGCGCGAGCCCGGAGAGGTCACGGCGTGGCGCACGCCACAGCGGTACAGCTCTTCGACGAAGGCCTGGAGCGGCGCGTAGGTGCGGTTGATCGGGATCATGCTGGAGCGATGGTGCTCTTCATCCCGGGCTTCATGCAGCGTGGCGACGCCTGGCGGCCGGTCGCGGAGCTCCTGCCGGAACGCTATCCGAGCAGGATGCTCGACCACGCCGAGCACAGCTTCGAGGGGCGGCTCGGCGAGATTCTTTCGGCAGGCGCGCGCGTGCTGGTGGGCTACTCCCTCGGCGGCCGGCTCGCGCTGCGGGCCGCTTTGCGCGCTCCCGATTCCTTCAGCGCTGTTGTTCTCGTGGGGTCTACGGCGGGCGTTGAGGAGGCTCCGCTGCGGGCGGCTCGGGCCGAGGCCGACGAGCGGCTCGCATCGTGGATCGAGGCGGCGTCGATGGAGGACGTGGTGTCCGTGTGGGAGCGACAGCCGCTGTTCGCCGACCAGTCGGACGCGCTCGTCGAGGCGCAGCGCCCCGGCCGGCTGTCGCAGGACCAGCGCTCGCTCGCGCTGCTGCTGCGGACCGCGGGGCAGGGCGTGCTCGAGCCCGTCTGGCACGAGCTCTCGCAGCTCGAGCTGCCGGTGCTGGCCATAGCCGGCGCCCGCGACGACGGATACACCCGAGCGGCGAAGCGCATCGCCTCCACGGCACCGAACGGCCGGGCGGCGATCGTGGAGGAGGCGGGGCATGCGGCGCACCTGCAGCGCCCGGAGGAGGTGGCCCGCCTGCTTGTCGAGCTCCTCGACGGCCTGCACTGAGGCCCTTCAGGCGAGCGTTTCGACCATCACCGAGGCCAGGGCGTCATCTTCAATGCTGAACCCGAGCCCCGGGCCAGTCGGCACCTTCAGCGTCCCGCCGCGCGGGCGCGGCAGCGCCGCCGCCACGGGCGAGTCGAAGAGGTCCAGCGTTGCGAGGCCGCAGGCGAGCGTGAGCTCCTCGGCGGCCGCCAGCTGGAGCGCGGCCGCGATTCCCCAGGGGCCGTCGAGGGTGCTCGACAGGAAGGCGTCGAGCCCGTTCGAGCGCGCCTCGCGCAGCAGCTCGCGCGACGGCTTGAAGCCGCCGGCGCCGGCCAGCTTCACGTTCACGACGTCGCACGCCTCGAGCTCCACTGCCCGGCGCAGCTCGCGCAGAGTGGCCACCGACTCGTCGGCCGCGATCGGCGTCGACACGCGCTGGCGCACCTCGGCGAGCTCACGCAGGGAGCGGCAGGGCTGCTCCACGAACTCGAGGTCGTACTCCTCGATGCCACGAATCGCCTGCACCGCAGCATCGACGTCCCACGCCCCGTTGGCGTCCACCCTCAGTGCCGGCCACGGTCCGACCGCCGCGCGCACGGCTGCCACCCGCTCGGCATCGTCGGGCAGGCCGACCTTCAGCTTGAAGCACGCATAGCCCTGGCCAAGACCCTCGCGAGCTCGCTCGGCGATCTCCTCCGGTGGGCCGGCCGCGAGCGTCATGTTCACGGGCAGCGCATCCTTGCGCGGCTCCGCCAGCGGGCGCTCCTCCTGGCGCGCGTGCAGGTCGAGACGGGCGATCTCCTCGGCTGCGCGCGCCTGCGGCGGGCGACGCCCGCCGCCGCCCGTGAGCGCCGCGGCCGCGCGCTCGAGTGGCACGCCGTCGTAGGGCTCGAACGGGGCGGCCTCTCCGTAGCCGACCGTGCCGTCGCGCGCCTCGAGCCGGAGCAGCAGCAGCTCGCGCGCCGAGACCACGCCGCCCGAGGTCACGAAGGGCTGCTTCAGCGGAATCGACAGCCTGAAGACCGTGCGCTCGACACGCGCGCTCACGAGAGGAGCACGCCCCCGGCCAGGAGCACCGAGTACACGGCGAGCAGCCGGCCGCTGGCGGCAAGGGCAGCGTTCAAGGAGGGGCCATCGGTGCAGGTGGTAACGGTTCGAACCAACGGCGGCGCCAGCGGCAGAGCGGCGAGGACCAGAAGCACCCACGCCGACAGCGCGGGCACCAGTGCCAGCGGAATCAGGAACGCCACGACCACCATCGCCACGAACAGCCTGCGCGCTCGCTCGCGGCCGAGCTTCACCGCCAGCGTGCGCTTCCCGGCCCGCCGGTCGGTGTCGATGTCGCGGACGTTGTTCACCACCAGGATCGCCGCGGCGAGCAGCCCGACGGGCACCCCCAGCGCCACCGCCTCCCAGGGCAGCTCCTCGGTCTGCACGAAGTACGAGCCGGCCACCGCCACCACGCCGAAGAACAGGAACACGAACAGCTCGCCGAGGCCCTCGTACCCGTACGGGCGAGGACCGCCGGTGTACAGCACGCCGGCGAGGATCGAGGCGGCGCCCACCACGAGCAGCTCCCAGCCGGCGACCGCGGCGAGGTAGAGGCCCGCCGCCACCGCCACGCCGAAGGCCACGTAGGTCCCCACCAGCACCCGCCGCGGTGGCATCAGCCCGCCGGCCGTCACGCGCACCGGGCCGAGCCGGTCCTCGGTGTCGGCGCCGCGCCGGGCGTCCGAGTAGTCGTTCGACAGGTTCGTGCCGATCTGGATGAACACGCTTCCCACCAGCGCCGCCACGAACGGGAGCGCGCGGAACGTGTCCTCGGACCCCGCCAGCGCGGTGCCCACGAGCACCGGCGCGATCGCGGCGGGCAGCGTCCGCGGGCGCGCCGCGAGCAGCCACAGGCGCAGGTGGCTCAAGGCCGCTTCGGGAACTTGCCGAAATCCGGGCGGCGCTTCTCGCGGTAGGCGTCCCGGCCCTCCTGCGCCTCCTCGCTTCCGTAGAAGAGCAGGTTGGCGTCGTGCGCCAGCTGCTGGATCCCCGCGAGGCCGTCCTCGGCCGCGTTGAAGCTGGCCTTCAGGAGCCTCAGCGAAAAGGGCGAGAGCTGAAGCATCTCCCGGCACCACGCGACAGTCTCCTCCTCGAGCTCCTCGAGCGGCACCACGCGGTTCACGAGCCCCATGTCGAGCGCCTCCTCGGCGGAGTACTGCCGGCACAGGAACCAGATCTCCTTGGCCTTCTTCGGGCCGACGATGTTGGCGAGCAGGCCGGCTCCGAAGCCGCCGTCGAAGCTCCCGACCTTGGGGCCGGTCTGGCCGAAGCGGGCGTTGTCGGCGGCGATCGTGAGGTCGCAGACCACGTGCAGCACCTGACCGCCGCCCACCGCGTAGCCGGCCACCATCGCGACGATCGGCTTCGGCAGGCGGCGCATCTGCACGTGAAGGTCGGTCACGTGGAAGCGCCCGACGCTCGCGCCGCTCGCCACGTAGCCGCTGTCACCGCGCACGTTCTGGTCGCCGCCCGAGCAGAATGCGAGCGGGCCCTCGCCGGTCAGGATGATCACTCCGACGGAGGTGTCCTCGCGCGCTTGCATGAGCGCGTCGGAGATCTCGATCAGAGTTTCCGGGCGGAAGGCGTTGCGCACTTCCGGGCGGTCGATCGTGATCTTCGCGATCCCGTCCGCCAGCTCGTAGCGGATGTCCTCGTAGTCGCCCGCGCGCTGCCAGTCGGCCGCGGGGCGGATCGTGCGCGTCGTCGCCATGCGGGCCCGTAGGTTAGTTGCGGGGCACTAGAGTGCTCCGCCTCATGATCTACGACAAGGACGCCGATCTCTCCAAGCTCGACGGCAAGACCGTCGCCATCCTCGGCTACGGCTCGCAGGGACACGCCCACGCGCTGAACCTCAAGGACTCGGGAGTCGACGTGGTCGTGGGTCTGCGCGAGGACTCCTCCTCGGTCGAGAAGGCGAAGGCCGACGGGCTGCGTGTGACCTCGATCGCGGACGCCGCCAGCGAGGGCGACGTGGTGATGGTGCTGCTTCCGGACGAGAAGCAGGCGGAGGTCTGGGAGAGCGAGATCCGGGACGGCATCGCCCCCGGCAACCTCGTGATGTTCGCCCACGGCTTCTCGATCCACTTCAACCAGATCGACCCCGGCCCCGAGGTGGACGTGGGCATGGCGGCGCCGAAGGGCCCCGGGCACCTCGTCCGGCGCCAGTACGTGGAGGGGAACGGGGTGCCGGGCCTCGTCGCGATCCACCAGGACGCCAGCGGCTCGGCGCGCGACCTCGTGCTCGCCTACGCGCGCGGGATCGGCTGCACGCGCGCCGGGGTGATCGAGACCAGCTTCAAGGACGAGACCGAGACCGACCTGTTCGGCGAGCAGGCCGTGCTCTGCGGAGGCGTGACCGAGCTGGTGCGGGCCGGCTACGAGACGCTGGTGGACGGCGGCTACGACCCGCGGCTCGCGTACTTCGAGTGCCTCCACGAGCTGAAGCTGATCGTGGACCTGATGTACGAGAAGGGGATCAGCGGCATGCGCTACTCGATCTCGAACACGGCGGAGTACGGCGACCTCACGCGCGGCAAGCGGATCATCGGCGAGCCGACGCGCGAGGCGATGAAGCAGATCCTTGCCGAGATCCAGTCCGGCGACTTCGCGCGCGAGTGGATTGCCGAGAACCAGGCTGGGCAGGAGAACTTCAAGCGCATGCGCGAGGAGCAGAAGAACCACCAGATCGAGCGCGAGGGCAAGGAGCTGCGCTCGATGATGGACTGGATCGACACGGAGTTCTGAGTTGGCGGAGCACGGCGCCGATAGCGAGGACAGGGGCTTCCTTCCGCCCGAGCCGACCGGTCCCGAGCCGGAGCTCGGCGACCGCCCGCCGCAGGCGCCACCGCCGCAGCCGCCTCCGGCGCCGCCCGCGCCGCAGGGCCCACCCGGGCAGACGTACGGCTACCCGCCGCCTCCTCCTCCCGGCTATGCGTACCCGCCGCCGCAGGCTCCGCCCGGCTACGGCTACCAGGCGCCGCCACCAGGCCAGGCCTACCCGCCTCCACCGCCGCCGGGCTACGCCTACCCGCCGCCGTGGGGCTACCCCCAGCAGCGGGTGCCGGACAACGGGCCGGCCGTCGTCGGCTTCGTGTTCTCACTCGTATCCGTCGGCCTGCTCGTGATCTCGGCCGGCTTCTCGTCGGTGATCTCGATCGCCTGCGCGATCGTCGGCATCGTCTACTCGCGCAAGGGCAAGCGGAAGGTCGAGGCCGGCGAGACTCCGAAGCACCGCGGCCTGGCCCAGGCGGGCTTCATCGTCGGCTGGGTGGGCCTCGGCCTCTCGGTGCTGGCCACGATCGCGTGGGGCGTGCTGCTCGCGTTCGCGATCGCAGACGAGGACTGGGACTGGGACTCGAACCCGAACACCGTCCGAGCGACCGCCACGGTGGTCGGCGCCGTGGTGCGAGTCATCGGAAGCTGACGCTATTCTCGCCCGTTCGTGGCGAATCCCTACGTCAAGCAGTATCTGATGACCGCCGGCCCCACGCCGCTGCCCCCTGCGGTGTCGCAGGTGATGGCCGAGCCGATGCTCTACCACCGCGCGCCCGCGTTCGTGGAGGTCTACGCGCGGGTGCTGAAGCGGCTCAAGGACGTGTTCCAGACGCAGAACGAGGTGCAGGTCTTCGCGGCCTCAGGGAGCGGCGCGATGGAATCGGCCGTCGCGAACCTCGTCCGGCCCGGCGAGCCGGCGCTCGTGGCGTCGTGCGGCAAGTTCGGCGAGCGCTGGTTCGAGCTCTGCGAGGCCTACGGCGCGGCGACGATCCACTGGGAGAGCGAGTGGGGACGCAAGGTCGACCCCGCGGAGCTCGACCGGCTGCTCGGTGAGAACGAGGGCGTGGAGCTCGTCTTCACCACCTTCTCGGAGACGTCCACCGGCGTGGTCAACGACATCCGCGAGCTCACCGAGGTCGCGCACCGGCACGGCGCGCTGATCGCGGTGGACGCGGTGTCCGGGCTCGGCGCGGTCCCGCTTCCGCAGGACGAATGGGGCGTGGACGTGGTGGTCGCGGGCTCGCAGAAGGCGCTGATGGCGCCGCCGGGCCTCGGCTTCGCCAGCGCGAGCCAGGCCGCGCTCGAGCGCGCCGCCGGCATCCCCGGCCGGCGCTACTACTTCGACTGGGAGCGCACGGTCAGCGGCCAGCGCAAGGACCCGCCCGACAGCCCGTTCACGCCGGCCGTCGGCCTGATCAAGGCGCTCGACGTGGCGCTCGGGATGATCGAGCGCGAGGGCCTCGACCAGGTGTACGAGCGCCACGCGCTGCTCGGGCGCGCCACGCGCGAGGCCGCCAAGGCGCTCGACCTCGAGCTGCTCGGCGGCGCGGCCGACGACAACGCCAACGTTGTGACCGCAATGGTCCTTCCGGACTCGGTCGACGGTGGCAAGGTTCCCGCTCTGATGCGCGACAAGTTCGGCGTGACGATCGCGGGGGGCCAGGGCAAGCTGAAGGGCAAGATCGCGCGCGTGGCCCACTGCGGGTACTTCGGCGCCTTCGACATCATCGTGACGGTCTCGGCGCTCGAGATGACGCTGAGGGAGCTCGGCCACGAGACCGAGCCGGGCGCGGGCGTGGCCGCCGCGCAGCGCGTCTTCTCCGACGCGGGCGTCGCGATTCACGCGTGAAGGTTCTCGTCAAGGAGAAGATCGGCGACTCCGGAGTCCAGCTGCTGCGCGACGCCGGGCTGGAGGTCGAGATCGGCACGGACTGGGACCAGGACGAGCTCGAGCGCCGCATCGGCGAGTTCGACGGCATCCTGATCCGCTCCGCCACGCAGCTCGATGCCGACCTGCTCGACCGCGCCGAGCGCCTAAAGGCGGTCGGGCGCGCCGGGGTGGGGGTGGACAACGTGGACGTGGACGCGGCCACGAAGCGCGGCGTGATCGTGGCCAACGCGCCGCAGTCGAACGTGATCACGGCGGCCGAGCACACGCTCGCGCTGCTGCTCGCGCTGGCGCGCAAGGTGCCGCAGGCGCACGGGTCGCTCATAGGCGGGGCGTGGGAGCGCTCCCAGTTCAGCGGTGTCGAGCTGTACGAGAAGACGCTCGGCGTGCTCGGCTTCGGCCGCATTGGTCAGCTCGTGGCCCAGCGGGCGCTCGGCTTCGGAATGCGCGTCGTGGGGTTCGACGCCTACGTCTCCGAGGAGCGCTTTCGCGAGCTCGGCGTCGAGCGCGCGGAGTCGTCCGAGGACGTGTACGGCCGCGCCGACTTCCTCACCGTGCACCTTCCGGTCACCGCCGAGACCGAGAACTGGCTCGACGCGAACGCCTTCGCCGCCATGAAGGACGGCGTGCGCGTGATCAACGTGGCACGCGGCAAGCTGATGGACGAGGACGCCCTGCGCGCCGCTCTCGACTCCGGCAAGGTCGCGGGAGCCGCCCTCGACGTGTTCCGCGAGGAGCCGGCGACCAAGCACCCGCTGTTTGACTATCCGAACGTGGTGGTCACGCCGCACCTCGGAGCCTCGACCGCCGAGGCCACCGACCGCGCCGGCTACCAGGCCGCGGAGCAGGTGGTGGCGGCGCTCACCGGAGGCGTCGTGACCAGCGCCGTGAACGTGCCCGCCATCGCTCCCGAGGACCTCGAGGCACTGGGTCCGTTCCTGCCGCTGGCGCAGGACCTGGGCCGGATCGCCACCGCGCTCGCCGAGCGCCCCTCCGTGGACGCAGTCGAGGTGGAGTATCTGGGCCGCATCGCCGGCCGCGACACGCGCCTGCTCACCGTGCAGGTGCTGAAGGGCGTGCTCGCCGGCCACACCGAGGAGGAGGTGAACGAGGTGAACGCGCCCTCGATCGCGGAGGAGCGAGGGATCGCCATCTCCGAGACGAGCAGCGCCCACGCGCGCGACTTCACCGACCTGCTGCGGGTTGCGGTGGTGAGCGGAGGCGAGCGCACTCGCGTCACCGGAACCACGCTCGGGCAGCTGCACCGTCCTCATCTGCTCGAGGCCTGGGGCTCGCGCTTCAACCTTCAGCTGGAAGGGCATCTCGCGATCTTCAGCTACGAGGACCGGCCAGGGATGCTGGGACGCGTCGGGACGGAGCTTGGCAATCGCGGCATCAACATCATTTCCGCGGCCGTGGGGCGTCAGCCCGAGGCCGGCGCGGTGATGATCGTGACGGCGGACAACCCGGTGCCGCGCGAGGTGGTCGACGGCATCGTGGCCGGCGACGGCTTCCACGCCGGCCGGACCGTCAGCCTCGAAGGCCGCTAGCCGAGCGCCTGGCGCAGGTCCTCGACGAGGTCCTCCGCGGCCTCGACGCCGCAGGAGAGCCGCACGAGGTCCGCCGGCACGGCCGCCGGCGAGTCCTCCACGGACTGGTGGGTCATCGCCTGCGGCACCTCGATCAGGGACTCGACCCCGCCGAGCGACTCCGCCAGCAAGAAGATCTCGGTGGCCGCCGCGATGCGCGTGGCCTCCGGGTGGCGGAAGGACACCATGCCGCCGAAGCCGGCCAGCGGACGTCCTCTACCCCGGGGGCGTCGCGCAAGAAGTCGCTCACCGCGCGCCCGTTCTCGGTGTGCGCGGCCACCCGCAGGTGCAGCGTGCGCAGCCCGCGGTGGACGAGGAAGCAGTCGAACGGCCCGGGCACCGCTCCGATGGAGTTTTGGATGAAGCGAACGCGCTCGTGGAGTTCCTCGTCGGCGACCACCACGGCCCCGCCCACCACGTCCGAGTGGCCGCCGAGGTACTTGGTGGCCGAGTGGACCACGGCGTCGGCCCCGAGCTCGATCGGCCGCTGCACGATCGGGGTCGCGAAGGTGTTGTCCACCGCGACGATGGCGTCGCCCTTGCGCGCGACCACCGCTTCGATGTCGACCACGTTCAGGAGCGGGTTGGTCGGGGTCTCGACCCAGATCAGTTTGGTCTCGGGGCGCAGCGCGCGCTCGAGGGCGTCGAGGTCGGTCTGGTCGACCATGTCGTACTCGATGCCGAAGCGCGCGAGCACCTTGTCCACCAGGCGGTAGGTGCCGCCGTAGAGGTCCAGCGGCAGGATCACGTGGTCGCCCGCGGAGCAGTGCGCGGTGAGCAGCGCGTGCGTGGCGGCCATGCCGCTCGAGAACGCCGAGCCGAGGCCGCCCTCGAGCTCGCCCAGCGCGCGTTCCAGCGCAGTGCGCGTGGGGTTGGCCGAGCGGGCGTAGTCGTAGTCCTCGACGTACTCGCCCGGCGCCGGCTGCACGTACGTAGAGGTCTGGTGAATCGGCGGTATTACCGATCCGAAGGTTGGGTCATGATCCAGACCGGCGTGAACGACGCGGGTCGCGAGGCGCTTCACCGGGCCAGCGACTCGAGCAGGTCGGCCCGCGTGACGATTCCGGCGGCGCGCCCGTCCATGTTCACGAGCAGGGCCTCGCGCCTGTCGGCGAGCAGCTCCACGGCCTCGCGAACGCCGTCCTCGGCGGCGATGGCGGGGAAGGGCGCCTCCATCACCGCGACGATCTCGGCGGCGAGCAGCGCGGGGTCGTCCATCGCGTGGCGCAAGAGGCCGCGCTCGCTCACGGAGCCGACCACCGTGTGGGGGTCGTGCCCCGAGACCACCGGCAGCTGCGACACGCGGTGCTCGTGGAGCAGCGCCACGGCGTCGCGCACCTTGGCGTGCGTCTCCACCGTGAGCAGCGGCGGGATCTCGCCCTCGGCGTGCTTGCGGCGCAGCACGTCGCCGACCGTGAGCTCCGCGTCGCGCTCGAGGAAGCCGTACTGGCGCATCCACGCGTCGTTGAAGACCTTCGACAGGTAGGAGCGGCCGCCGTCCGGCAGGATCACGGCCACCATCGCGGACGGGTCGTTCAGCTCGCGAGCCACCTGGTACGCGGCGTAGAGCGCGAGCCCGCCGGAGCCGCCCGCGAGGATGCCCTCGGTCTCGGCTAGCCGGCGCGTCCACAGGAACGAGTCGCGGTCGGACACCGTGATGTAGCGGTCCACGATCGAGGGGTCGAATGTCTCCGGCCAGAAGTCCTCTCCCACGCCCTCCACGAGGTACGGCTTCACGCCGTCCTCGCCGCCGGAGTAGATCGAGCCGACGGGATCCGCGCCGATGATCTGGATGTCCGGCTTCTGCTCGCGCAGGTAGCGGCCCACCCCGGTGATCGTGCCGCCGGTCCCCACGCCCACCACCAGGTGCGTGATCTGCCCGCCCGACTGCCTCCAGAGCTCGGGTCCCGTGGTGCGGTAGTGCGCCTCGGGGTTTGCCTGGTTCTTGTATTGGTTGGGCTGGAAGGCGCCCGGGATCTCCTCGGTGAGCCGGTCCGCCACGCGGTAGTACGACTCGGGCGAATCGGGCGGAACCTCCGTCGGCGCCACCACGACCTCGGCGCCGTAGGCGCGCAGAAGGTCGATCTTCTCCTTCGACATCTTGTCGGGCATGACCGCGATCACGCGGTAGCCCTTGAGCGCGGCGGCGATGGCGAGCCCAGTGCCGGTGTTGCCGCTCGTGGGCTCCACGATCGTGCCGCCCGGCTTCAGCTTGCCGTCGCGCTCGGCCGCCTCGATCAGGGCGATCGCGGCGCGGTCCTTGATGGAGCCGCCGGGGTTGAGCGCCTCGATCTTCGCGACCAGCTGTGGGGTCAGATCCTTGCCGAGGCGCGAGAGGCGTACGAGCGGCGTGTCGCCGATCGCATCGAGGATCGAGTCCTTTACGTCGACGCTGGTGCCCGAGGCCGTTTTCATGGCCACTTCGACGATATAGGGTGTGCGCGCCGGATGAAGGCCCTCGTGATCACCGAGCACGGCCCGCCGGACGTGCTGCGGGTGGAGGAGCGTCCCGACCCAGAGCCGGGCCCCGGCGAGGTGCGCGTCCGCGTGCGAGCCGCGGGAGTCAACTTCGCCGACCTGCTCGGCCGCGTTGGGCTCTACCCCGACGCCCCGAAGCCGCCGTGCGTGGTGGGCTACGAGGTGGCCGGCGACGTGGACGCTCTCGGCGAGGACGCGCAGGGCTTCGAGGTGGGGCAGCGCGTGATGGGCGCCTGCCGCTTCGGGGGATACGCGCAGCTCGCGGTGGCGCAAACCGGCTCGCTGCTCCCGATGCCGGACGGCTGGAGCTACAGCGAGGGCGCCGCCATGCCGGTCACGTACTGCACGGCGTACGCGGGGCTGGTGCGATACGGCGGCCTGCGCGAGGGAGAGCGTGTGCTGATCCAGGCGGCGGCCGGCGGCGTCGGCATCGCCGCCACGCAGATAGCCAAGCTGCTCGGCGCCGAGGTGTACGGCACGGCGAGCCCGTCGAAGCACGACGCGATCCGAAGCTTCGGCGTGGACCATCCGGTGGACTACCGCACCCATGACGTGGTCGACGAGGTGCGCCGCATCTCGGGCGAGGAGCGGCCGATCGACCTCGCGCTCGACGCCATCGGCGGGCGCAGCTTCAAGCAGAGCTTCGCGCTGCTGCGGACGGGCGGGCGGCTGGTCTGCTTCGGCGCCTCCGAGGTGCAGGCCGGCGAGCGCAGGAGCCCGCTGCGCGCGCTGCGCGTGGTCGCTCAGATGCCGCGCTTCAACCCGCTCAAGCTGATGCGCGAATCGAAGTCCGTGATCGGGCTCAACATGCTCACGCTCTGGGACGCGAAGCAGTCGCTCGACGAGCTGATCGATCCGCTCCGCGACTGGATCGCCGACGGCAGCCTGCGACCCGTGGTGGCGAAGGAGTTCCGCCTCGACGACGGCGCCGCCGCACACCGCTACGTGCACGAGCGCAGCAACGTCGGCAAGGTCGTGCTGACGCTCTAGCCCGGATGGGCGCCGGGTCGCGTGACGCTTACCCCAGCGGTGAAGGGGTGGGTCCTATCGGAGTTAGCCGTGACATTCGCGGTCAACTCCGATAGGTCCCCCCTTTAGTGCCCGTCGTGTACGCCCGAGCCGCTCGGGCCGCCCTCGTCAGCTGCGAGCACCGCTGGTACTCTGCCAAGCAGTGCTCGCCCCGCTTAGCCTCCGACTTTCCCTGCTTCTCCCCTTCGGGGGATGAATAGCGCGTGGCGGCCGCCTACAGCCGCGAATTGAGGGAAACCGGGAAGGCCGACAAGAGGTACGGGTGAGCGACATGGACCGCAGTGAGAAGGACCGAGTAAAGATCTTCGACACCACCCTGCGCGACGGGGAGCAGTCGCCGGGGATCTCGCTGAACAAGCAGGAGAAGCTCGAGATCGCGCACCAGCTCGCGCGGCTCGGTGTGGACGTGATCGAGGCCGGCTTCCCGATCTCCTCGCCGGGGGACTTCGAGGCCGTCCAGGCCATCGCCCGCGAGGTGCACGGGCCCGTCATCTGCGGGCTCGCACGGGCCAACGCGCAGGACGTGGACGCCGCCTGGAACGCCGTCAAGGACTCGGAGCGGCCGCGCATCCACACCTTCATCTCGACCAGCGACATCCACATCGAGCACCAGCTCCAGTCGAGCCGCGAGGACGTGAAGGGCCAGGCGCGCGCCGCCGTGGCGCAGGCCCGCGAGCGCTGCGAGGACGTGGAGTTCTCGCCGATGGACGCCACGCGCGCGGACCTCGAGTTCACCGCCGAGGTCCTCCAGATCGCGCTCGACGAGGGCGCCACCACCATCAACGTGCCCGACACGGTCGGCTACTCGATGCCGGACGAGTACGCGGAGATGTGGCGCGAGCTCTACCGGCTCGTGCCCGGACTCGCCGAGGTGACCACCTCGGTCCACTGTCACGACGACCTCGGCGTGGCGGTGGCCAACTCGTTCGCGGGCGTGAGGGCGGGCTGCCGCCAGGTGGAGTGCGCGATCAACGGCATCGGCGAGCGCGCGGGCAACGCGTCGCTCGAGGAGATCGTGATGCTGCTCCACGTGCGCGAGGCGGCGCACGGGCTCTGGACCAGAGTGGACACGCGCGAGATCGCGCGCACGAGCCGCATGGTCTCGCGCCTGACCGGCTACCAGGTGCAGCCGAACAAGGCGATCGTGGGCCGCAACGCCTTCGCGCACGAGTCGGGCATCCACCAGGACGGCGTGCTGAAGGAGCGCACCACCTACGAGATCATGGACGCCACCACGATCGGGCTCGAGACGAACTCGCTCGTGCTGGGCAAGCACTCGGGCCGCCACGCCCTGCGCAACGCGCTCGAGGAGCTCGGCTTCAAGGTCGAGGGCGCCGCGCTGAACACGGCCTTCAAGCGCTTCAAGGAGCTCGCGGACAAGAAGAAGAAGGTCACGGCGCTCGACCTGGAGGCGATCGTCTCCGACGAGATGAAGCAGGCGCCGGCGGCCTTCGAGCTGGTGTCGTTCGACATCGAGGCGTCGTCCACGCGCTCGCCGCTCGCGAACGTGAAGGTGCGCATGCCGGACGGTGAGGTCGAGTCCGGCAGCTTCACGGGCGACGGCCCGGTGGACGCCTTCTTCAGCGCGCTCAACGCCGCGACGGGGCACGAGGCGCGCTTGAAGGAGTACCAGGTGTCCGCGGTCACGGGCGGCCGCGACGCTCTCGGCGAGGTGAACGTCCTGCTCGAGCTCCGGGGGCACCTCGCGTCCGGCGTGGGCGTGTCCACGGACATCCTGGAGGCGTCGGGCAAGGCCTACCTGCGCGCGATCTCGAACGCCCTGGCGAACGACGTGGCCGCCGAGGCCGAGCGCATGCTCCAGCGAGAGGCGAAGAAGACACCTACCCCGTAGGAGTCAGCGCCCCCGAATCGGGTAGGCGGGGGCGCATGAAGAAACTTCTACTAGCCGCGATTTGCATGCTTGCCCTGCTGGCGCCCGCGGCCGCCGAAGCAAGGGGCAAGGCCGCCGCCTCGAGCGATGACGGCAAGGTCATCGTCGGCGCGAAGATCAACCGGTTCGCGCTCTCCGGGCGCAACATCGTCGCGCGCGGCGTTCTGACGAGCCGCGTGGAGGGCGCCGGCCAGAGCCAGGCGGCGAGGAAGCGCGTCACGTTCGCCGTGAGCGCTCAGGCCGGCCGCTGTCACGTGCTCACCCTCACGCTCGACGACCTCCAGCTCGACCTGCTGGGTCTGCGGGTCGACCTGAGCAAGGTGAACCTGCGGATCTTCGCGCTCCGGCGTGGCGACGGAAGCGGCGTCCTGGGCCGGCTGTTCTGCGCGCTGTCGCGCAGCACGCTCCGCCTGCGCGGCGCCTCGGCGGCGTCGGCCGACCGCGAGCTGGCGGTGGCACGGAGGCTCGTCCGCTCGATGAACTCGCGCCTGGAGGACCATCCGATGCGGGCGTTCCGCGCGACCGCGCGGCTGTCCGCTGATGGAGCCCGCGCGGCGCAGACCACGCCGAGCTGCCGGGTTCTGAACCTGGTCCTCGGGCCGCTCGACCTGAACCTCCTCGGCCTCGTGGTCGAGCTGTACGGGCCGAACCGGACCTCGCCGATCACCCTGTCGATCACGTCGTTCCCGGGCCAGGGCGTGCTGGGCGACCTGTTCTGCGGGCTGTCGGGAGGTCCCAGCTAGCAATACGGCAGAATCGGAGGCCTTGGCCGCCGAGTCCTTCACCATGCGCGACGGTGAGCGCACCATCCGCTTTGGTGAGGGCTCCGCGGCCGAGGCAGCCGAGCTGCTGAGCCAGTCCGGCTTCCAGGAGTACGCCCTTCTGACCACGGAGCGCGCCTCCGGAAGCCTGCCGCTCGAGGACGGCGCGACGCAGGTGGTGCACGTGCCGCCGGGGCGCGTCGACGAGATCTCGGCAGCGCTCCTCGCGGATGTGGTGCAGGCGCCGCTCGTGGCGCTGGGCGGGGGTCGCGTGATCGACACCGCCAAGGCGATCGCCGGCGTGACGGGCGCGCCGGTGGCCGCCATACCGACCACGCTCTCCGGCGCCGAGCTCACGCCCTTCCACCGCACGCCGGCCGGGGTGGAGGGGGCGCGCCTGGTGCGGCCCTCGCTGGTGATCGCGGATCCCGCGCTGATGGCCTCCCATCCCGAGCCGGAGCTTTCGGCGAGCGCCATGAACGCGCTCGCGCACGGGATGGAGGCGCTCTACACGCCGCTCGCGAACCCGGTGGCGGAGCGGGCGGCGCTGCGCGGTGCGGAGCTGATCGCGTCCGGCGACCTCGCGCTCGGTGCGCTGCTGTGCGGCTGGGCGTCGGGAATGACGGGCTTCGCCGTGCACCACGCGACCTGCCAGCTGCTGGTGCGCACCGCGGGCTCGCCGCACGCGCAGACGAACGCGGTGATGCTGCCGCACTTCGCCGGCATGATGGCCGGCCGGGCACCGCGCGTGATGGGCGAGTTCGCGCGCGCGCTCGGCGATCCGGACGGCAGCCCCGAGGCCGCGGCCGGCCGCGCCGCGGAGCTGGCGGCGCGCAGCGGCCACACGCGCCTGGCCACGCTCGGCGTCGAGGAGCAGCACCTGCCGGCGGTGGCGTCCGCGGTCATGCAGCACCCCGCGCTCGCCAACACGCCCGACCCGCCGGGCGAGGACGAGCTGCTCGCCCTACTGCGGGAGGCGCTCTAACTGGCGCGTGCGCTGCTGCTGGCGCTCGGGCGTGATCATCACGACGTTCCACGCGAGGCCTAGGC
Source organism: uncultured Thermoleophilaceae bacterium (assembly GCA_963771715.1). GTDB lineage: Bacteria > Actinomycetota > Thermoleophilia > Solirubrobacterales > Thermoleophilaceae > JACVRW01. Next base: position 291,460 of record CAVYUQ010000011.1, on the reverse strand, counting down.
GCTTCATCGCGCGGATCACGATGCCGCCGAGGTCGATCTCCCACCAGCGCAGGCCGTGCATCGCCGAGCGCGGGAAGGCGTGGTGGTTGTGGTGCCAGGACTCCCCGAAGGTCGGCAGCGCGAGCCAGAACACGTTAGTGGAGCGGTCCTCGGTCTCGAAGCGCCGGCGCCCGAAGAAGTGGCAGATCGAATTGATCGAGAACGTCATGTGGTGGACCAGGAACAAGCGCACGAGGCCGGCCCAGAAGAACGCGGTGAGCGCGCCCTTGACGTTCCCCGCCACGAGCCAGCCGATGCCCGCGGGGATGACGAAGCCCAGGGTCACCCAGAGCGGGAACAGCCTGTGGATGATGCGCATGCCGCGGTCCTCGAGCAGGTCGGGCGCGTACTTCTGGGCGTCCACCGCGGTGGCGTGGTGGAAGAGCCAGCCCACGTGGGCGTGCCAGAGGCCGCGCAGCGGCCCAGGCGTATCGCCGTGGTGGTCCACGTGCGGGCTGTGAGGGTCGCCCTCCGCGTCGGGGAAGGTGTGGTGCTTGCGGTGATCGGAGACCCAGCCGATCACGGGGCCCTCCACCGCGACTGAGCCTAGGATCGCGTACAGGTACTCGACCGGCTTGTAGGTCGCGAAGGCCCGGTGCGTGAGCAGCCGGTGATAGCCCACGGTGACCCCGCCCACCGAAATCGCGTAGATGATCACCAGCAGGATCAGGTCGGTCGGCCCCACGAGGTTGTTCCAGAGCATCGGAACCGCCGCCAGGAAGGCGACGAAGGGCAGCACGACGGCCGCGATGTTGATGTTGCGATGGGCTTTCGTCATGTCGTTCCTGAAGGCTACGTACCAGAAGCGGCGCTCGTTCACGCATGCGGTCACTATCTGAGCGTCATTTCTTGTAGGTTCCGCACAAGTGGTCGCCGAGCATCCATGGGAGGCACTGCCGCCGGGGGTGGCCGACGTGCTGCGGCCGGAGCTGCCCGCGCTCGCGGACGAGATCGTGGCCGAGCTGAGCCACGGCGTGCCTGACTACGCACGCCCGCTCGAGGGCCCGTTCGGCAAGGCGCTTCGCACCGGGGTCGAGGAGGCGCTGGGCCGCTTCACGACGATGGTCGAGAACCCGGACGCCGATCCCGAGGCGGGGCGCGAGGTCTACCTCAACCTCGGCCGCGGCGAGATGCGCGCCGGGCGCAGCATGGATGCCCTGCTGGCCGCGTACCGGCTCGGGGCGCGAGTCGCGTGGCGGCGGCTGGCGGCCGCGGGGGAGAAGGCCGGTCTCGAGCCCCACACGCTCTACGCCCTAGCGGAGGCGATCTTCGCCTACATCGACGAGCTGTCGGCGGACTCGATCGAGGGCTACACGCGCGAGCAGGCTGCCACCGCCGGGGCGCTCCAGCGCCGCCGCCAGCGGCTGGCCGCGATGCTGGTCCAGGAGCCGCCCGCCACGCCGGCCGCCGTCGAGGCACGCGGCGGAGAACGCCGCCTGGCGGCTGCCGCGCAGCCTCGCCGCCCTCGTGGTCGACGCGGAGGGGAGCGGCGAGCAGGCCGACAGGCTGGCCCTGCGCCTCGGGCCCGAGGCACTCGTGGTGCACGTGGCGCCGTTCATCGTGGCGCTGGTGCCCGCGGCCGGGCGTCGCAGCGAGCTCGAGGCCGCGGTGCGCGGGCGCCGGGCCGCGCTCGGTCCGGCGGTCGGCTGGCAGGACGCCGGCGTGAGCTTCGCCCGGGCGCGCGAACTGCTGCGGCTCGCGCGCGACGGCGGCATCGAGGACAGCGGCGGGCTGCTGCTGGCGGAGAGCCACAAGCTCTCCCTGCTGCTCGGGGTGGACCGCCGCCTGGCTCGCGACGTGGCCGACACGGCGCTCGCGCCGCTCGAGGCCGAGACCGAGCTCTCGCGCGAGCGGCTCGGCTCCACGCTCGACGCGTGGCTGCGCCACCGCGGCCGCACCGAGGCGGTGGCGAAGGCGCTGCACGTGCACCCGCAGACGGTGCGCTACCGCCTGGCTCGGCTGCGCGAGCTGTTCGGCCCGCGCCTCGACGACCCGGACGCCCGCTTCGAGCTGGAGCTGGCCCTGCGGGCACGGCGCCTGGCCGGGTAGCATCCCGCCCGCATGCCCGGACCCCTCGAAGGCCGCGTGGCGGCCGTGACCGGCGCCTCGTCGGGAATTGGAGAGGCCACCGCGCGCGCCCTGTCGGCCGCGGGTGCCGGAGTGGCTCTCGGTGCGCGGCGCACGGACCGGCTCGAGGCCCTGGCCGAGAGCCTCGACGGGCCGACGCTCGTGAGGGAGCTCGACGTTTCCGACGAGGAGCAGGCGCGCGCGTTCGTCGAGGCCGCGAACGACGAGCTCGGCGGCCTCCACATCCTGGTGAACAACGCGGGTGTGATGCTGCTCGGCCCGGTCGCCGACGCCGACACCGACGACTGGCGGCAGATGATTGCCGTGAACCTGCTCGGGCTCCTCTACTGCACGCACGCGGCCCTGCCGCTGATCGCGCGGAGCGGGGGAGGCGACATCGTGAACCTATCGTCCGTGGCCGGCCGCCGCGCCGACGCCGGTGCCGCGGTCTACAACATGACCAAGTTCGGAGTGCACGCCTTCTCGGAGGCGCTGCGCCAGGAGGCGCTCCACGAGGGAATCCGGGTCACGACGGTGGCGCCCGGCTTCGTGGAGACGGAGCTCCAGGGGCACAACACGAACCCGCTCGTGCGCCAGGCGACGGAGCGGGCGCGCGAGCAGATCGGCGAAGTGCTGAAGGCAGAGGACATCGCCGAGGCGATCCTGCACGCGGTCACGCGCCCCGCGCACGTGTGCGTGAACGAGGTGCTCGTTCGCCCGACCGGACAGTCGCGCTAGCGCCTGTTCGAGGCGCGTTAGGCGCGTAGGCGCCGCACCGCTCTCTTCGCCAGCCGTACCGCAGCCGCACGCGCCTTGCGGTCCCCGAAGCCCTGCACGTTCACCCGCACCTTGACGATCTTGTCCTGGTCGTAGGCCACGAGCTGGTTCCTCGAGCGCGTCCACCAGGCCCCCGCGCCGCCGTAGGCCGAATCCTCGCCAACTCCCTTGATCTGGCGCGCCTTATTCGCCGCATCGGCGTTGTGGTACTCGTGCTGCTCGGAGAGCAGGTTGTAGTAGCGGAGCTGAGCGCGCGGCGCCGAGTCGACCATCAGCTTGACGTCCGTGACGCGCCCGCCGTGCCAGTCGCAGATGCTCAGGTCGAGCGAGTCGTTCGGCTCGGCCTCGAGCTCGCCCGCCCGGACGCGCAGGCTGCGGGCGACGAAGGCCGCGGGGGAGCACGCGGCAGGCGTGGGCGTCGAGGGTGCCGCTCTCGGCGGGCTTGGTGAGCTCGGTGCGCTTGAACGCGGTCGTTCGCGTGGGCGGGCCGGTGTCGTCGTCATCGCCGCCACCGCAGCCGGCGAAGGCACCGAGCACTATGACGTACAGAAGTACGTGATAACGTACGCGGGTGTCGATGAACGGCTCATTCGGGGGTCGGATTCGCAGCCTTCGTGAGGCGATGGACCTGTCACTGCGCGACCTCGCGGACCGCAGCGGCGTATCGGCGCCGATGCTCTCCCAGGTCGAGCGGGGCGAGACGAGCCCAACGCTAGCGCTCGCCGAGCGCATTGCCGGGGGGCTCGAGCTGACGCTCTCGCAGCTGCTGCGACTCGACGAGACCGATGGCGTGAGCGTCGTGCGCGCCGGCGATCGCCGCCGCGGCGGCGGCACGGGGCACCGCTACGAGGTGCTGACCCCACCGCTGCCGGGCCTGCGCGCCGAGGTCTCGCTGCACGCGCTCGCCGCGGGGTCATCGACCGCCGGGCCGGACGACCCGCCGATGCACGAGCCCGGCAGCCGCGAGACGGCGGTCGTGGAGACAGGGCCGGTGCGCTTCATCTGCGGGGGCGTGAGCCACGACCTCGACGCGGGCGACTCGGTGACCTTCGACGCGGACCTGCCGCACCACTTCGAGAACCCCGGCGACGGCGAGGCGCGCTTCTACGCTGTGGTGGCCGCCGGCCTGAGGAGGAGCTAGATGCCGAAGACCCCGACACGCGAGCGGGCGGTGCCCGCGAGCCCCCGTTCTCTCTTCGACAAGATCTGGGAGGCGCACGAGGTCGCCGAGAGCCTGCTCTACATCGACCTGCACCTCGTCCATGAGGTGACCTCCCCGCAGGCCTTCGAGTCCCTGCGCCTGGCGGGCAGGCCGGTGCGCCGCCCCGACCGCACGCTCGCCACGGCCGACCACAACGTGCCGACCGACGGCTCGACGGCGGCCGACCAGATCCGCGACCAGCTCTCGCGCGTGCAGGTGGAGACGCTCGAGCGAAACTGCGAGGAGTTCGGGGTGCCGATCCACTCGATCGGGTCGAGCCGCCAGGGAATCGTGCACGTGATCGGCCCGGAGATGGGCATCACGCAGCCCGGCATGACGATCGTCTGCGGCGATTCGCACACCTCCACCCACGGCGCCTTCGGCGCGCTCGCGGTCGGGATCGGCACCAGCGAGGTGGAGCACGTGCTCGCCACGCAGACGCTCCAGCAGCGCAAGCCGCGGTCGATGCGGATCCGCTACCGCGGCGAGCTCGGCTACGGCGTCACTGCCAAGGACCTGATCCTCGCCACGATCGGGCAGATCGGCGTGGACGGCGGCGTCGGCCACGTGGTCGAGTACGCGGGCCCGCCGATCGAACGGCTCTCGATGGAGGGCCGCATGACGGTGTGCAACATGACGATCGAGGCCGGCGGGCGCGCCGGAATGATCGCCCCGGACGACACCACCTTCGAGTGGGTCGAGGGCCGCGAGGCGGCGCCGGACCCGCTGCCGCTCGATGACTGGCGCGCGCTGCGCACCGACGACGGCGCGAGCTTCGACACGGAGGTCGAGGTGGACGCGTCGGCGATCTCGCCGCAGGTCACCTGGGGCACCACGCCGGGCATGGTGGTGGGCGTGACGGGCGCGGTGCCCGAGCCGGCCGGCGAGGGGGACGAGCGCGCCCTCGAGTACATGGCGCTCGAGCCGGGCACGCCCATGTCCGAGATCCGGCTCGACCGCGTGTTCATCGGCTCCTGCACGAACTCGCGGATCGGCGACCTGCGCGAGGCGGCTGAGCTCGTGAAGGGCAGGCGCGTGGCGTCGAGCGTCAACGCGATGGTCGTGCCGGGCTCGCAGCAGGTGAAGGCGCAGGCCGAGGCCGAGGGCCTCGACGAGGTGTTCCGCGCCGCGGGCTTCGACTGGCGCTCCGCCGGCTGCTCGATGTGCCTCGGGATGAACCCGGACATCGCGGCGCCGGGCGAGCGCGTGGCCTCCACGTCGAACCGGAACTTCGAGGGGCGCCAGGGGCGTGGCGCCCGCTCGCATCTCGTGAGCCCGAAGATGGCGGCCGCGGCGGCCATCGAGGGCCATTTCGTCGACATCAGGGAGTGGGAATGAGGCCGGTGAGCCTGATCGAGGGCCACGTGTCGGTGCTGGACCGCAGCGACGTCGACACCGACCAGATCATCCCGAAGCAGTTCCTGAAGCGCGTGGAGCGCACCGGGTTCGGAGAGTTCCTGTTCTACGACTGGGCGAAGCAGCCCGGCTGGGACCTGCCGCGCAACCCGATCCTCGCGACCGGGCGCAACTTCGGCTGCGGCTCCTCGCGAGAGCACGCTCCCTGGGCGCTCGAGGACTACGGCTTCGAGGCGGTGATCGCCCCGAGCTTCGCGGACATCTTCTACTCGAACTGCACCAAGATCGGGCTGCTGCCCGTGGTCCTCGCCGATGGCGAGGTGCGCGCCGTCATGGACTCCGGGCACGCGTCGATCGACCTCGCCCAGCAGAGGGTGAGCTGGAACGGGGGAGAGGCGGCGTTCGAGATCGACCCCGAGCTGAAGCGCAGGCTGCTCGAGGGCCTCGACGACATCGGCGTGACGCTCCAGCAGCAGGACGCCATCGACCGCTTCGAGGCGGAGCGGGAGCGCAGCGGGCCGGTGACCACCGCCCTGTCGTGACCCGCGACTGGGACGCCACCGGCTACGACCGCGTCTCGGCGCCGCAGGTCGAGTGGGCCCGGAAGGTCCTGGAGCGACTTCCGCTCCGCGGCGACGAGACGGTGCTGGACGCCGGCTGCGGGTCCGGGCGCGTGACCCAGCTTCTGCTCGAGCGGCTTCCGCGCGGCCGCGTGGTGGCCGTGGACTCGGCGCCGTCGATGGTGGCGCACGCACGCGAGGCCCTCGACCCGGAGCGCGCGACGGTCCTCGAGGCGAGCCTGACCGAGCTCGTGCTCGACGAGCCCGTGGACGCCGCCTTCTCGAACGCCGTCTTCCACTGGATCGCCGACCACGACGCCCTCTTCGCGCGCCTCCACGCCGCGCTGCGGCCGGGCGGCCGGCTGGTGGCGCAGTGCGGGGGAGAGGGGAACGTGCAGCGCTTCCACCAGGCGGCTCGCGCCGTGGCCTCCCTCGACCCGTACGCCCCGTATCTCGCCGACTGGAAGGGCCCGTGGCATTTCGCGGGCGCGGAGGAGACGGCCGCGCGCCTGGAGCGCGCCGGCTTCACGGAGGTGGAGACCTGGCTGGAGCCCTATCCCGTCACGCCACCTGACCCGCACGCCTTCGTGCGCGTCGTCTGTCTTGGTCCCCACCTTCAGCGGCTCCCCGAGCAGCTTCACGACTCGTACCTCGAGGCGGTGTGCGAGCGCTCCGGCCCCGAGCTCGACTACGTCCGGCTCAATATCGACGCGAAAACACCTGCTTAGGCGCAAAAACCTGCGCACTTGCGCGGCTTCGCGCCCAGTTGGCACGGTTGGGTATTGACTTCTCATCTCCCCCCGGGTGAGATGTGCGCATGGCAGGGGTGCCTGTCCGCGTACTGATCGCGGACAATCAGGATGTTCTGGCGGCCGGAAAGGTCGCCGCACTGGATTCGCTGGGCGAATTCGAGCTGGTCGGCGTGGCGGCGAGTCCGCTCGAGGCCGGCGGGCTGGCGGCGTTGACGCGGCCGGACGTGGCGCTGGTCGACGTGGGGCTCGAGGGCGGGGCCGAGGCGGCCCTCGACGAGATTCTCTCGGCCTCGCCGGCCACGCGCGTGGTGGCCTGCTCGGCGGGGTCTGACGACGACACCGTCACCGGGATGCTGCGCGCCGGGGCGAGCGGCTCCGTGGTGCGCAACGCGCCGGCCGAGAACCTCGCAGCCGCGCTGCGCGGCGCTCGCAACGGCGTCTCGAGCTACCGCGAGGTGGCGGGGCACGACCTGCTCCACGAGCTGCTCGACCAGGTGCACGAGACGAACCTCGCCCGCGAGGAGCGTGCCCGCCAGCGCGCCCGGATCCGGTCGGTGATGGAGCACGAGGCGCTCGACATCGCGTTCCAGCCGATCGTCGAGCTGGGCTCCCGCGCCGTCGTCGGGTACGAGGCGCTGTCTCGCTTCCACGGCGTCTCGAGGCGGGGACCGGCCGAGTGGTTCGCGGAGGCGCACGAGGTCGGGCTCGGAGTGGAGCTCGAGCTGTTTGCGGTGGGCCTGGCCTGTGAGCGCTCGGAGCTCCTGCCCAGCGATGTGTTCCTGGCGGTGAACGTCTCGCCTGTCACGGCCGAGCGCCCGGAGCTGCTCGAGTTGCTCGACTGCGCGCACGTGGACCACGTGGTCCTCGAAGTGACCGAGCACGCGCCCGTGGAGAACTACCCGCGCTTCCGCGTCGCGATCGGTCGCATGCGCGAGCGCGGCGCCCGGCTGGCGATCGACGACGCCGGTGCCGGCTTCGCGAGCCTGCGCCACATCCTCGAGCTGAACGCCGAGCTCATAAAGCTCGACGGCTCACTGACGCACTCGCTCGACGCCGACCCGCGCCGCCGCTCGCTCGCCGCGGCACTGATCGAATTCGGTCGCGAGAGCGGAGCATCGGTGCTCGCGGAGCACATCGAGTCGGAGCTGCAGCTGTGTGAGCTGCGCCGACTCGGCGTGACGTACGGCCAGGGCTACCACCTGGGCCGCCCGCAGACGGTCCCAGCGGCGGCCTAGATACGCCTCGCTGGCATCTAGGATCCGCCGCCGTGACTCAGCGAATCGTCCTGCTGCCCGGCGACGGCATCGGCCCCGAGATCATGGAGGCGGCCAAGCAGCTGCTCGCGGCGGTCGGCGACTTCCAGACGGAGGAGCACCTGGTCGGGGGCGCCTCGATAGACGCGCACGGCACACCACTCACGGACGAGGTCCTCGACGCGTGCCGCGACGCCGACGCGGTCCTGCTCGCCGCCGTGGGCGGCCCGAAGTGGGACAGCACCGACCCGGACGCGCCGCGGCCGGAACAGGGCCTGCTCGGCCTCCGCAAGGGACTCGGCCTGTTCGCGAACATCCGGCCCGTGCGCCCGAGCCCCGCGCTGCTCGACGCGAGCCCGCTCAAGCGGGAGCGGATCGAGGGTACGGACCTGATCGTGGTGCGGGAGCTGACCGGCGGGATCTACTTCGGCGACCGCGGCCTCGACGGCGACAGCGCCCACGACACCTGCGTCTACAGCGTCGCCGAGATCGAGCGCATCGCGAAGGTCGGCTTCCGGAAGGCGCGGCGCAAGGTCACGAGCGTCGACAAGGCGAACATCCTCGAGACCTCGCGCCTCTGGCGAAAGACCGTCCAGAGGCTGGCGGAGGAGGAGCCGCTGCCGCTCGAACACATGCTTGTGGACAACGCCGCGATGCAGCTCGTCTCGCGCCCGACGGACTTCGACGTGATCCTCACGGAGAACATGTTCGGCGACATCCTCAGCGACGAGGCGGCCATGCTCACCGGCTCGCTCGGCATGCTTCCGAGCGCGTCGGTCGGCGACGGCGGCCCGGGCCTGTACGAGCCCGTGCACGGCTCCGCGCCCGATATCGCGGGCACCGGCACCGCGAATCCGCTCGCGATGTTCCTCTCGGTCGCGATGATGCTGAGAGATTTCAGTGATTGGGGAGACGCCGCTTCTGCCGTAGAATCGGCCGTGGACCTCGCACTCGGGAAGGGCCTCCGGACTCCGGACCTGGGCGGGGAAGCATCGACAGAGGCCGCCACCCGGGCGGTTCTCGCGCACCTATAGGAGCACCCGTACGTGAACACCGCCGACCTCATTTGGCTGAACGGAGAGTTCGTCGCCTGGGAGGACGCCAAGGTGCACGTACTCACGCACGCCATGCACTACGGGACCGGCGTGTTCGAGGGCATCCGCGCCTACGAGACTCCTCAGGGCACCGCGATCTTCCGCAACCAGGACCACCTGGCCCGCCTCGAGAAGTCGGCGAAGCTCTACTACATGGACCTGCCCTACACGAAGGAGCAGCTCCGAGAGGTCACGCACGAGCTGATCGTTCGCAACGGGTTCAAGAGCTGCTACATCCGGCCGCTCGTCTACCGCGGCTACGGGCCGATGGGCCTGAACCCGCTCGAGAACCCCGTCGAGGCGATGATCGCCGTCTGGGAGTGGGGCGCCTACCTCGGCGAGGAGGGCAAGCGCAACGGCGTCCGCGCGCGCGTGTCCTCGTACCGGCGCATCTCGTCCGACTCGCTGATCCCGCACTCGAAGGCCTCCGGCCAGTACCTGAACTCGGTGCTCGCGAAGATCGAGTCGGTCAAGGCCGGCTACGAGGAGGGGATCCTGCTCGACGACAGCGGGAACGTCTGCGAGGGCACCGGCGAGAACATCTTCGTGATCAAGGACGGCGTGATCCACACGCCCGGGCAGGCCGCCTCGATCCTCGACGGCATCAACCGCAAGTCGTGCATCCAGATCGCGCGCGACCTCGGCTACGAGGTCGTGGAGCGCGACATCGCGCGGGCGGAGCTGGCGCTCGCCGACGAGGTGTTCCTCACCGGCACCGCCGCCGAGCTCACGCCCATGCGCGAGATCGACGACATCGAGATCGGCCCGCCGGGCCCGGTCACGCGCGAGATCCAGGGCGTGTTCGAGGACGCACTCAGCGGCCGCGACGCCCGCTACGCGGACTGGCTCGACCTCGTGCCTGTGCCGTCCCAAGCGTGATCGTCGTTTATGACACAACGCTTCGGGATGGCATGCAGGGAGAGGGAATGTCTCTCTCCGTGGACGAGAAGATCCGTGTCGCACACGCGCTCGACGACCTCGGGGTACACCTGATCGAAGCCGGCTTTCCCTCCTCCAATCCCAAGGAGGAGGAACTGTTCGCGCTGCTCGCAAAGGAGAGCTTCCGAACCGCTGAGATTGCGGCATTCGGGATGACCCGTCGCCGTGACGGAACGGCGGAAGAGGATGCCGGCCTGCGGACCCTCGCCGACAGCTTCGCCCCCGTATGCACGCTGGTGGGGAAGACCTGGTCGCTACACCTGGAGAAGGTCACACAGGTGGACCAGGAGGAGAACCTGCGCATGATCGCCGACTCGGTGGGCTTCCTCGCCGGGCAGGATAAGCGCGTGATCTACGACGCCGAGCACTTCTTCGACGGCTTCCGCGACGACCCCGAGTACGCGCTTCGCTGCCTGCGCGCGGCCGCCGAGGCCGGCGCCGAGAACGTGACGCTCTGCGACACGAACGGCTCCTCGCTGCCGTCCCAGGTGAGCGAGGCCGCGGCGCGCGTGGTCGCCGAGCTCGGCGACTCCGTGCAGGTGGGCATCCACACGCACGACGACGCCGGCTGCGGGGTGGCGAACACGCTCGTGGCGGTGGAGGCGGGCGCGCGGCTCGTGCAAGGCACGATGAACGGCTACGGCGAGCGCTGCGGCAACGCCAACCTCGTGTCCATCCTGCCGGCGCTCGACCTGAAGCTCGGGTACGAGTCGATCGGGCGCGAGCGCCTCCAGCGCCTGACCGAGATCGCGCACCTCGTGGACGAGCTCTGCAACATCACGCCGAATCCGAACCAGCCCTACGTGGGCGCGAACGCCTTCGCCCACAAGGGCGGCATGCACGTGGCCGGCGTGAACCGCGATGCGCGAACCTTCGAGCACGTGGACCCGGCGGAGGTGGGCGCCGACCGCCGCGTGCTCGTGTCCGAGCTGTCGGGCAAGGGCACCGTGCAGGCGCGCGCCGACGTGGACGGCGAGACCGCCGCGCGCGTTGTCGAGCGGGTGAAGGAGCTCGAGAACCGCGGCTACCAGTTCGAGGCCGCCGACGGCTCCTTCGACCTGCTGGTCCGCAAGGAGACCGGCGAGTACGAGCCGCTGTTCCGGCTCGAGTCCTGGCGCGCGATCGTGGAGAAGCGCGAGGACGGCCGCGTGGAGACCGAGGCCACGATCAAGATCTGGGTGGACGGCGAGCGCTACGTGCGAACGGCCGAGGGGAACGGCCCGGTGAACGCGCTCGACAAGGCGCTGCGCGCCGCCATCGGGGAGCGCCATCCGCACCTGCGCGACATCGAGCTCGTGAACTTCAAGGTGCGCATCCTGGACGAGCGCAAGGGCACCGGCGCGGTCACGCGCGTGCTGCTCGATACGACGGACGGCCAGGACACGTGGGGCGCGATCGGAGTCTCGGAGAACATCATCGAGGCGAGCTGGGACGCGCTCGTGGACTCGCTCGAGGCGGGCATGCTGCCCGGCCGGGCCAAGCACTCGCGGGCGCGCGCCACGGTGCCGTGACCGCGCGCGGCGCGCCCGTGAGCGCGTTCATACCGCTTGCGCGCCCGGTTCTTGGGGCGCGCGAGGAGGAGCTGGTGCTCGAAACGCTCCGCTCCGGCCGCCTGGCGCTCGGTCCGCGCATGGCCGAGTTCGAGGATGGGCTCGGAGCCAGGCTCGGCGTGGAGCACGTGTCCGCGGTCTCCTCCGGCACTACCGGTCTCCATCTGGCCATCCGCGCAGCGGGGGTCGAGCGGGGCGACGACGTGGTGACCACGCCCTTCTCGTTCGTCGCGTCCGCCAACTGCCTGCTCTACGAGGGCGCCCGGCCGGTGTTCTGCGACATCGATCCGCGCACGCTGAACATCTCGGCCGAGGCGGCGGCCGACGCGATCACGGACCGAACGACGGGCCTGCTGCCCGTCCACATCTTCGGCTATCCCGCGGACATGCCGGCCTTCGAGCGCCTGGCCGCGGACCGCGCGCTGTGGCTCGTCGAGGACACCTGCGAGGCGCTCGGCGCCCAGCACTCCGACGGCGCGCCGGTGGGCGGGCGCGGCAACCTCTCGGTGTTCGCCTTCTACGCGAACAAGCAGCTCACCACCGGGGAGGGGGGAGCCGTCGTGTCGCCGTCCTCGACCGTCAAGGAGCGCATCGACTCCGAGCGCAACCAGGGCCGCGCCCCCGACATGGGCTGGCTCGACCACGACCGCCTCGGCTTCAACTACCGGCTCGACGACATCTCCTGCGCCCTCGGGGTGGCCCAGCTCGAGCGGCTGGACCACCTGCTCGCGGAGCGCGCTCGCGTTGCGGCGCTGTACGCGGAGGCGCTCGCCGGCGTGGAGGGGCTCAGCCTCCCGTGCCCCGACGAGGGCGGCGACCGTCGCAGCTGGTTCGTCTACGTGGTGCAGCTTCCGCCCGGCGTGGACCGCGACGCGAGCGTGGTGGCGATGCGCGAGCGCGGCGTGGACACGAAGCCCTACCTGCCCGCCATCCACCTGATGAGCTTCTACCGCGAGCGCTTCGGACACCGGGAGGGCCAGTTCCCGGTCTGCGAGGACGTGGCGAGCCGCTCGCTGGCGCTGCCGTTCTTCCCGGAGCTGACGGACGTTCAGGTCGAGCAGGTCGTGGAATCGCTGCGAGCGGTCATCGATCGACCAGCTTGAGCAACGCCACGAAGCCCGGCAGCCCGCGCGCCGGCGCGCGGTAGGCCACCTCGTCGAAGCCGGCGGCCGCGTAGAGCGCCCGCGCGCCCTCGTTGTTCATGGCCGTATCGAGCGTTATCGCAGGGATGCCGCGCTCGCGCGCCTGGCGCTCGGCCTCGTCCAGCAGCGCCCGGGCGGCGCCGCGCCGGCGGAAGGCCTCGTCCGTGGCGAGCGCGTCCACGTAGAAGGAGTCCTCGCGCGGCTTCGGGTTCGCGTGCCCGCCTGCCCAGTACAGGCGCAGCGTGCCGGGCCAGCGCCAGACCGGAGTGCCGCGCAGCGTCAGCCGGAGGAACGCCCGCGAGCGGGCGGCCGCCTCGGCCACCGGGAACGCCGCCATCGCCGCGGCCGGGCGGCCATCGAGCTCGACCACCCAGGCCACCTCGCCGCTCGACACGTTGCCGGGCTCGCTGAACGCGCGCTCCAGGGTGGCGAGCGCGCGCTTGCGCCCGCCCGAGAAGCGCATGTACATGTCGGGGGCGCTCTCGAACAACAGCGCCGCCACCGCCGCCATATCGGCCTGACCCGCCTTGCGAACCCGCACCACAGAAATCCTACGGTCCCGGGCGCCATCGGCCGATAAGGCCAGTGTGCCCCTGTTCGCGTTCCTCTGCGCGGCCGCGGTTCCCGTGGCCCTCTGGCACCACGCAATCGCCGCGATCGCGGCGGATTTCCGGCTCGATCCCGGCTACCTAACCGGCTGGTCGGGCTTCGGCCTGATCGCCCTGGGGCTTCTCGTGATGTTGCCATTGGTTCTCCCGGCCCAGCTCCGCTTCCGAAACGTGTACATGGGCTGGGGCGTCTCGCTGTACCTCATGGGCTTCGCTCTGGCGAGCCAGGTCGCCGCAGCGGTGGGATAACTTTGCGGCCGGATGGGCCGCTTCCGCGATCCTCAGGACCCGCTGTTCCAGGCGCTCAACTCGTCGATTGCCTTCGACTACCGGCTGGCGCCGTATGACCTCGAGCAGTCGCTCGCTCACGCGCGCATGCTCGCCCGCAGCAACATCATCGGGGACGACGACCTCGAGCTGATCGAACGCGGGCTCGAGGCGGTGCGCGGCGAGATCGACGACGACAGCTTCGTCGTGACCGACGACGACGAGGACATCCACATGGCGATCGAGCGCCGGCTCACCGAGATCATCGGCCCCGTCGGGGGGAAGCTCCACACCGCCCGCTCGCGCAACGACCAGGTGGCCACCGACGTGGCGATGCTGGTGCGGGCCCACAGCCTCGAGGCGCGCGAGCTGCTCCAGCGGCTGCTGGCGACGCTCGCGGACCTGGCTGAGCGCCACATGGACTGGCCGATGCCCGGCTACACGCACCTCCAGCGCGCCCAGCCGGTCTACCTCTCGCACCACCTGCTGGCGTACTTCTGGAAGTTCCGCCGCGACCTCCAGCGCTTCAACTTCTGCATGACGGCCACGGACGACCTGCCGCTCGGCGCCGGCGCGCTCGCCGGGGTCAACTTCGACACGAGCCGGATGTTCGTGGCCCAGGAGCTCGGCTTTGGCGGCATCTCGGAGAACTCGCTGGACGCCGTCTCGAACCGCGACTTCGTGCTCGACTACCTGGCCGCGGCCGCCACCTGCGCGACCCACCTCTCGCAGCTCGGTGGCGAGATCGTGCTCTGGTCCACGCAGGAGTTCGGCTTCTGCGAGGTGGCCGACGCGTTCTCGTCCGGCTCCAGCCTGATGCCGCAGAAGAAGAACCCCGACGCCGCGGAGCTGCTGCGCGCGAAAGCGCCGCGGGTGGCGGGCCACCTGGTCACTCTGCACGGCGTGCTGCACGGCCTGCCGCTCACCTACAACAAGGACCTCCAGGAGGACAAGGAGCCGCTCTTCGACGCGATCGACACCGTCGAGCTCTGCCTGCGCGTGGCCGCGGAGATGCTGGAGAGCATCGAGTTCAACCGCGAGCGGATGGCCGAGGCGGCGTCGGACGAGTTCATCGCGGCCACGGACGTGGCCGACCTGCTGGTGCGGCGCGGCGTGCCCTTCCGCGAGGCGCACGGGATCGTGGGCGGCGTGGTGCGCGCGGCGGTCGAGCGCGGGAAGAAGCTCTCGGAGCTCACCGAGGAGGAGCTGGCGGAGCTGGCGCCTCAGCTCGACAGCCAGTTCTACGAGCTGCTCGACCGGACGTCGTGGCTCGAGTCGAAGGTCTCCGACGGCGGCACGGCGATGGCCCGCGTGCGCGACCAGCTCGCCCAGGCGCGCCAGGTGCTCCGCGAGGCGCGCTCGTGAGACTGGCGCAGGACTTCTACGCTCGCTCGGTCCACGAGCTGGCGCGGGACCTGATCGGCTGTACGGTGCGTCACGGGGAGACGGCCGGCCAGATAGTCGAGACCGAGAGCTACCACATGGAGGAGCCCGCCTGCCACGCGTTCGCGGGGGTCACCGAGCGCACGCGCACGCTCTACGGCGAGCCGGGCCGGGCGTACGTCTACTTCTCGTACGGGATGCACTCGCTGCTGAACGCGGTGGCCGAGGGCGAGGGAGTGGGCGCCGCGGTGCTCATCAGGGCGCTCGAGCCGCACGACGGCGTCGACCTGATGCGCCAGCGGCGCGGCCTCCAGCGGGAGGAGGAGCTCTGCTCAGGCCCGGGGAAGCTCACGCAGGCGCTCGGCATCGGGCTGTCCCTCAACGGCAGCTCGCTCGTGGACGGCCCGATCGAGCTGCTCACCCGCGAGCCGGGCGCCCGTGCGCCGCGCGTGGTGGCGGGCGAGCGCATCGGCATCACCAAGGCCGTCGAGCTGCCGTGGCGCTTCTGCGACGCCGACAGCCGGCACGTGTCGCGGCCGTGGCCCGCGGCGATGCGCGCTGCGCGCGCGGCCTAGCCGTCTGCGCCCGGCCCGGCTCCGCCGCCTCCGCCGCCCCCGTCGGGCGGCGTGGTCGGCGCGGGTGCCGGGGTGGGGGCAGGCTCGGGCTCCGGCGCCGGCTGCTGGGGAGGCGCCTGCTCCTCCGGGGCGCGCTGGCCGGGCGTCTCCGTGGGCGCCGTCTCGGTGGGCGCCAGCTCGTCGGCCGAGGGCACGTCGGATGGGGCTATCGGGAGGGCGGGCGCCGTGGAGTCCGTCTCGTCGTCGTCCTGCCGCTTGGCGGCGCGCTCCAGCCGGCGCTGCTCCCGCATCTCGATCCACGACGACATGAAGTCGTGGAAGATCTCGGCCGGGTAGGTGCCGCCCGCGACCGGCCCGCCGGCGTGCTCGTACTCCATCGGCTGGAGCTTGTCGGCGTAGCCCACCCAGATCGCCACGGTGAGGTCGTCGTTGCCGCCGACGAACCAGGCGTCGCCGTAGTTCTCCGTCGTGCCGGTCTTGCCCCAGATGAACTCGTCGCCCACTTGCGCGGCCTTGCCGGTGCCGGTGCTCACCACGAGCCCGAGCATGTCCTTCGCCACCTGCCCTACCTTGGCCGGGAAGACGCGCTCCTTCACGGCCTTGTTCTTGCGGATCTCGCCGTTGGCCTCCTCGACGCTCTGGATCGCCACTGGGCCGGTCTGGTTCGGTGCGAAGTCTCCCGACACGCGCACGCCGTCGTTGGCGATCGTCGAGTACGCGTACGCCATCTCGAGCGGCGTGACGCCCTCCTTCAGACCGCCGAGGAGCATCGACGGGTTGGTGGAGACGTCGGTTCGGATCCCCATCCTCTGCGCGATCGCGGCCACGCGCCGCGGCTTCACCTTCATGCCCAGCTCGGCGAAGACCGAGTTGTCGGAGGTGGCGGTGGCCGACCAGAGCGAGGCCGTGCCGAGGTAGGAGTCCTCATAGTTCTTGGCGTCGAAGCGCACCTTCTGGCCGCGGCCGTTCTTCGAGTAGAAGGTCTTCGGCTGGGACGCCCAGGAGCTGTTCGGGTCGACTCCGTCCTCGAGCGCGCGCACGAGGATGAAGGGCTTGAAGGCAGACCCCGGCTGGCGGTGGCCGTTCGTCGCGAGGTTGAACGGACGGGCGTTGAAGTCCGATCCCCCGACCATCGCCCTGACCTCGCCGGTCGAGTTCTTGATCGCCACGAGCGCGGCGTCCGGGCCCACGCCCGCGAGCCGGCCGACGATGGCGCTCTCGGCGGCCTGCTGTAGCTCCGGGTCGATCGTCGTCTTGACCTTGAGCCCCCCGGCGAACACCTTGCCGGGGCGGTAGATGTCCAGCAGGTGCTCGGTCATCCAGGTGGTGAAGTAGGGCTGCTGTGACTCCGTGTTGGGCGGGTCGATGTCGTCCTCGGCCGGCAGGCTCTGGCGGATCGAGAAGTCGTACTGACCCTGGGTGATGGCCTTCATGTCGAGCATGCGCTGGAGCACGGCGTTGCGCCGGGCGGTCGCCGCCTGCGGATGCTGCACCGGGTCGTACATCGTCGGCGAGGCGATCATCCCGGCGAGCAGGGCGGCCTCGTGCGGCGCCACGTCGATGGCCTCGCGGGCGTCCGGGTCCTGCTGCTCCTCCACGACCGGCGGCGTGTAGCTCACGCCGGCGTCGTCGGCGCCCGCGCGCTCGTCCGGCTCGTCACCGTCCCCGAAGTAGGTGCGGACGGCCGACTCGATCCCGTACGCGCCGTTCCCGAAGTAGACGGTGTTGAGGTACTGCGTGAGGATCTTGTCCTTCGCCCACTTGCGCTCGAGGTGGTAGGCGAGCGCGGCCTCGCGGAGCTTCTGGAACACCGAGCGGTCGCCCTGGGCGTCGAGCGCGTTCTTCACGAACTGCTGGGTGATCGTCGAGCCACCCTGCGCGGCGCGGCGCTTGAGCACGTCCTGCACGAGTGCGCGGCCGATACCGGTGTAGTCGACGCCCTTGTGCGAGTAGAAGCGCCGGTCCTCGATCGCGATCACGGCGTTCTTCACGTTCGGGGAGATCTCGCCCTCGCCCACCAGGATGCGGTTCTGGTTTCCGGTGAGCTTCGCGATCTGCTGGCAGGCCACGTCATCCTCGAGGTCCTTGCAGCCCGGGGTGTCGGCGTAGAGCACCGAGTTCTGTGCCCGCTGGTACTGCGGCGCGGTTCTCGAGGCTGGGGAGGTCGCTCGCGACCGCCATCAGCATCCCGAACACCGTGGAGATGAAGGCGAGGACCGAGAGGCCGGCGATCACGAGCGCCAGGCGCAGCTTCTTCAGCTTGGGCTTGGGCGGGGGCGGGGCCGCCGGCGGCTGTGCGGGCACGCCGTTCGTGCGCTGAAAGCGCTCGCTGCGCGTGGCAGTCGGATGAATGATGGGCGTCGGCGGCTCCTGCATAACGTGAGCGCCCCCGATGAGGGGTTCCCCGCTTCCGCGCGGGCATGAAACAGCGAATCCGGCGCCCGACCGCACGGCAATCACAGGCGCCCAGCGAGGGAGGCAGTCTAGCATTGGGGCCATGACGGACTCCTCGGGCGAGGCGGCCCGCTTCCTCACCCGAAATGCCGTCGATGCGCTGCCTCAGGGGGAGCTCGAGCGGCAGCTCGCGAAGGGCCGTCCGCTGCGCGTGAAGCTGGGCGTGGACCCGACCACGCCTGACATCCACCTGGGTCACACGGTGGTCCTGCGGAAGCTCCGCGAGTTCCAGGACCTGGGTCACACGGTGGTGCTGATCGTGGGCGATTACACCGCGCGCGTGGGCGATCCGAGCGGGCGATCCGCCACCCGGCCGCAGGTGGATCCCGGCCGAGATCGACCGCAATGCCGACACCTACGAGCAGCAGGCGTACAAGGTGCTCGACCGCGACCGCACCGAGGTGCGCCGCAACAGCGAGTGGCTCGACATGCCGATGGAGGAGCTGTTTCGGCTGGCGCGGACGTCCACGGTCGCCCAGCTGCTCGAGCGCGACGACTTCGCCAAGCGCTACGCGGGCGGGCAGCCGATCTCGATCCTGGAGCTGCTGTACCCGCTGCTCCAGGGGTACGACTCGGTTGCGATCACGTCGGACGTCGAGCTCGGCGGAACCGACCAGAGCTTCAACCTGCTCCTCGCGCGCGAGATACAGAAGGCCTACGGCGTCGAGCCGCAGTCGATGCTCACGATGCCGATCCTGGCGGGCATCGACGGCGTGCAGAAGATGTCGAAGTCGCTCGACAACTACGTGGGCGTGGACGATCCGCCGGAGGAGATGTTCGGGAAGCTGATGCGGGTGCCGGACGACGCGATGCCGGTCTACTACGAGCTGCTCCTGGACGACACCCCGCAACCCGATCCACGAGACGCCAAGCGTCACATGGCCTACGCCCTGACAGAGCGCTACCACGGGGAGGAGGCCGCTCGTGCGGCTCGGGAGCGGTTCGACACGCTGCACATACGCCGCGAGCTGCCCGAAGAGATCGACGAATTCGCCTTCAGCGCGGACGACGGCTCGGTTCACATCCCGGCGCTCCTGTCGGAAGCCTTCGACCTGTCCCGCTCCGAAGCTCGCCGCCTGCTTGCCCAGGGGGGCGTGAAGCTGGACGGAGCCGAACTGAACGAGCACCGTCTCGACCTCCCGACAGAGGAACTCGACGGAGCCGTGCTCCAGGTGGGCAAGCGGCGATTCAAGCGGCTTCGCCGCGGCTGACTCGCGGGCCCTCCAAAGCGCTAGACTGACGGGTCCGGAGTTGGTGGCGCGCCCACTGGGCGGTGCTACACTCCTCCGTCGCGCTGCAGCGGGGTGGAGTCCCCACCCCTGATGAGGGCGCACGGTCTTTGAAAACTCAGCAGTACGTGCGACCGTAACGCCGCCCCGCAAGCGAAGCTTGCGCTGCGGCGCAGGTCGCGTCCAGGTTTGAACCCTTCTTCGGGGACGCTTCGGCGACCTCGCGAAGGGCCTGAGAAACAGTACCCGTCAAGTTGAGCGGACCCGCAGGTGTACGCGGGAGGCTCACACGACTTGACAGCTTTCCATGATCTGACAGTGGAACCGACGGTCTGGGGGTCTCCCTCCGGCCGGCGGATTGAAACCACGCCAGACTTTCACGGAGAGTTTGATCCTGGCTCAGGACGAACGCTGGCGGCGTGCTTAACACATGCAAGTGGAGCGACGAACCAGGCTTCGGCCTGGGGCAGAGCCGCGAACGGGTGAGTAACACGTGGGTAACGTGCCCCAATGATCGGGACAACCCGGGGAAACCCGGGCTAATACCGAATGTGCTCCCCCCACACCAGTGGGGGGTGAAAAGGAAGCTTCGGCCTCCGCATTGGGATCGGCCCGCGGCCCATTAGCTTGTTGGTGAGGTAACGGCTCACCAAGGCTGCGATGGGTAGCTGGTCTGAGAGGACGATCAGCCACACTGGGACTGAGACACGGCCCAGACTCCTACGGGAGGCAGCAGTGGGGAATCTTGCGCAATGCGCGAAAGCGTGACGCAGCAACGCCGCGTGGGGGAAGAAGGCCTTCGGGTTGTAAACCCCTTTCAGGAGGGACGAAGCCCGGGCGGTTAATAGCCGACTCGGGTGACGGTACCTCCAGAAGAAGCCCCGGCTAACTACGTGCCAGCAGCCGCGGTAATACGTAGGGGGCAAGCGTTGTCCGGAATCATTGGGCGTAAAGAGCGTGTAGGCGGTCCGGTAAGTCGGCTGTGAAAGTCCAGGGCTCAACCCTGGGATGCCGGTCGATACTGCCGGACTAGAGTTCGGAAGAGGCGAGTGGAATTCCCGGTGTAGCGGTGAAATGCGCAGATATCGGGAGGAACACCTATGGCGAAGGCAGCTCGCTGGGACGTTACTGACGCTGAGACGCGAAAGCGTGGGGAGCAAACAGGATTAGATACCCTGGTAGTCCACGCCGTAAACGATGGGCACTAGGTGTGGGAGGTGTCGACTCCTCCCGTGCCGGAGCTAACGCATTAAGTGCCCCGCCTGGGGAGTACGGCCGCAAGGCTAAAACTCAAAGGAATTGACGGGGACCCGCACAAGCAGCGGAGCATGTGGTTTAATTCGACGCAACGCGAAGAACCTTACCTGGGTTTGACATGTTCCTGACCGCCGTGGAAACACGGTTTCCCCTTGTGGGCAGGATCACAGGTGGTGCATGGCTGTCGTCAGCTCGTGTCGTGAGATGTTGGGTTAAGTCCCGCAACGAGCGCAACCCCTGTCGCATGTTGCCAGCATTTAGTTGGGGACTCATGCGAGACTGCCGGTGACAAACCGGAGGAAGGTGGGGATGACGTCAAGTCATCATGCCCCTTATATCCAGGGCTACACACGTGCTACATTGGCCGGTACAGAGGGCTGCGATACCGCGAGGTGGAGCGAATCCCAAAAAGCCGGTCTTGGTTCGGATTGGAGGCTGAAACTCGCCTCCATGAAGGCGGAGTTGCTAGTAATCCCGGATCAGCAACGCCGGGGTGAATACGTTCCCGGGTCTTGTACACACCGCCCGTCACACCACGAAAGCGGGCAACACCCGAAGCCGGTGACCCAACCCTTACGGGAGGGAGCCGTCGAAGGTGGGGCTCGTGATTGGGGTGAAGTCGTAACAAGGTAGCCGTACCGGAAGGTGCGGCTGGATCACCTCCTTTCTAGGGAGCTCGCAAAAGCGAGCCGGCCGCCGAGGCTTCTGCCTCGCGCGGCGCATCTAGAACGTCGACCAAGCTTGGAGCTCGTTGGCCTAGTGCCGGCGGGCGCGTACTGCTGAGTTTTGAGAGACCACCCGGGGAGTCCCCCCGGTGGCACCCTCGCCGGACCTTGAAAACTGCATTTGCATGGCCAAACAACGGAAAGATCACCGTTGAATGACCGTGATGCTTCGGCATCACAGTTATCAACGATCACCGTCAAGATAGTAAGGGCACACGGTGGATGCCTTGGCACTAGGAGTCGATGAAGGGCGTGGACGGCTGCGATAAGCCGCGGTGAGCTGCTGAACAGGCTTTGACCCGCGGATACCCGAATGGGGAAACCCGGCACCGGTAATGCGGTGTCACCCTGCGCTGAATACATAGGCGCAGGGGGGCAAGCGAGGGAACTGAAACATCTCAGTACCTCGAGGAAAGGAAATCAACCGAGACTCCGCGAGTAGTGGCGAGCGAAAGCGGAACAGCCTAAACCGGCTACGTGCAAGCGTGCAGGCGTTGCGTAGCCGGGGTTGTAGGACGGGCCTCCGAGAGCTGCATCTCTCGGCGGGAGTCACAAAACCATTTGCTAGCCGAAGAACCGTGGAACACGGGCACCACAGCGGGTAACAGTCCCGTAGGCGAAAGCGGATGGTCTCCCGAGCCCGTTCCTGAGTAGGACCGCACCCGTGAAACGCGGTCCGAATCTGGGGGGACCACCCTCCAAGGCTAAGTACTCCCTAGTGACCGATAGCGGACTAGTACCGTGAGGGAAAGGTGAAAAGTACCCCTGAAGGGGAGTGAAATAGTACCTGAAACCGCGTGCCTACAAGCGGTCGGAGCACCTTCGTGGTGTGACGGCGTGCTTTTTGCATAACGAGCCGGCGAGTTACTCGTCCCTGGCAAGGTTAAGCGATGAGCGGAGCCGCAGCGAAAGCGAGTCCGAATAGGGCGATTTAGTCAGAGGCGGTAGACCCGAAACTGAGCGAGCTACCCATGGGCAGGCTGAAGCGGGGGTAAGACCCCGTGGAGGGCCGAACCGACCTAGGTTGAAAACTGGGCGGATGACCTGTGGGTCGGAGTGAAAGGCTAATCAAGCTCAGAGATATCTGGTTCTCTCCGAAATATATTTAGGTATAGCCTCCGGCAATGCCTTGCGGCCGTAGAGCACTGCTTGGACTAGGGGCCCTACCAGGTTACCGACTTCAGGCAAACTCCGAAGACCGTTAGGTGTACCCGGGGAGTCAGCTTGCGGGGGATAAACTTCGTAGGCAAGAGGGGAACAACCCAGACCGTCAGCTAAGGTCCCCAAGTGTTAGCTAAGTGGAAAACGATGTCCGAGTGCCGAGACAACCAGGAGGTTGGCTTAGAGGCAGCCACCCTTGAAAGAGTGCGTAACAGCTCACTGGTCAAGTGTTCGGGCGCGGAAAATGTAACGGGGCTCAAGCTAACCACCGAAGCTACGGGTGTACGCGATCCTTCGGGATCACGTACGCGGTAGGAGAGCGTTCTGAAGCGTGCGAAGCGGCGGGGTAACCCAGCCGTGGATGCTTCAGAAGTGAGAATGCCGGCGTGAGTAACGAAAGAGGGGTGAGAATCCCCTCCACCGATTGTCCAAGGTTTCCTGAGCAACGTTCTTCGGCTCAGGGTCAGTCGGGACCTAAGGCGAGGCCGAAAGGCGTAGTCGATGGCCAACGGGTTGATATTCCCGTACCACGTCTGTCCGTTATCACCGATGGGGGGACGGGGAAGGCTAAGGGAACCCCGCCGACGGTTGAGCGGGGGTAAGCGTGTAGCCAGGGCTCCTAGGAAAATCCGGGAGCTCGTTACGGCGAGGCGCGATGCCAGCTGGCCGGAAGGCCGGCGAGTCCCTGACGCCATACCCCCAAGAAAAGCCTCTAGGGAGGACAGTTCGTGCCCGTACCAAAACCGACACAGGTGGACAAGTAGAGAATACTAAGGTGATCGAGATAACCATCGTTAAGGAACTCGGCAAAATGGCCCCGTAACTTCGGGAGAAGGGGCGCCCCGGTAGGGTGAAGGTCTTCGCGACCGGAGCCCGAGGGGGCCGCAGTGAATTGGCCCAACCGACTGTTTACCAAAAACACAGGTCTCTGCTAAGTCGCAAGACGACGTATAGGGGCTGACGCCTGCCCGGTGCCGGAAGGTTACGTGGAGGGGTTAGCCGTCTTCGGACGGCGAAGCTCTGAAACTAAGCCCCGGTAAACGGCGGCGGTAACTATAACCGTCCTAAGGTAGCGAAATTCCTTGTCGGGTAAGGAAAACTTGCCTCCTGCTCTGTGAAGAGCAGTGCAAACCGGCTCATATCGGGGAAGCCCTACCTGCCGCAAGGCAGCGGGTAATCCCGAGGGAAGTCGGGGAGATTCGTCTCCCTTGACCCCGTAACGACTGATCCGAAAGGAGAGGCGTGCCGTCCTGAGCTGTTGTCAGGATTCACGGCATGCAACACGCCGGCCCTCACTCAAGGAAAAGGGACGTCTATGGAGTTGCAGTCCGGTTGGACCCCTGGTTCGTGTCCGGCCTGGCGGAGGGCGAAGGATGCTTCTGTGTATCCATCGCGATCCGTCCGAAGATGAAGGTGGGCCTCGAGGCTCGGCCTTCGTTTTCGCTCTCGCTGAATGAGAGAGACCGCGAGCTGCTGGGGGATCTACAGGCCTTTTTCGAGTGTGGCTGGATCCGCGAGTCGCGCTCCGATCGAACCTTCAAGTACGAGGTTCGCTCGGCGCCGGAGCTCTCGGATCGCATCGTGCCGCACTTCGAGGCGTATCCGCTTCGTGGCGCAAAGCGTCACAGTTTTCGCGGGTTCGCCGAGGTCTGCCAGATGATCGGACAAGGAGATCATCTGAGACCGGAGGGAATGGCAAACATAGTCCGTATCGCGACCGAGATGAATCTCGGGAAGCGCCGGCACTCTGCCGCCACACTCCTACGGACGCTCAGTGAGGTGAAGGGATAGTCTGCGCCTCTGGTAACAGGGGATCAGCGTGAAGTTCCGACCTGCACGAATGGCGTAACGAGTTGGGCGCTGTCTCAACGATGGGCTCGGTGAAATCGCAGTCTCGGTGAAGATGCCGAGTACCCGCGGCAAGACGGAAAGACCCCGTGAACCTTTACTACAGCTTGATATTGGAGTCTGAGGCACCTCGCTCAGGATAGGTGGGAGGCTGTGAAGCCAGGACTGCGGTCCTGGTGGAGCCACCCTTGAGATACCACCCTTGGTGTCTCGGGCTTCTAACACCGCGCCGTGAAACCGGGCGGTGAACAGTGTCAGGTGGGTAGTTTGACTGGGGCGGTCGCCTCCCAAAATGTAACGGAGGCGCGCAAAGGTTCCCTCAGCACGGTTGGAAATCGTGCGTAGAGTGCAAAGGCAATAAGGGAGCTTGACTGCGAGACAGACATGTCGAGCAGGTGCGAAAGCAGGCCTTAGTGATCCGGCGGTAGCAAGTGGAAGCGCCGTCGCTCAACGGATAAAAGGTACTCCGGGGATAACAGGCTTATCGGGCCCAAGAGTCCACATCGACGGCCCGGTTTGGCACCTCGATGTCGGCTCGTCGCATCCTGGGGCTGTAGTCGGTCCCAAGGGTTGGGCTGTTCGCCCATTAAAGCGGTACGCGAGCTGGGTTCAGAACGTCGTGAGACAGTTCGGTCCCTATCTGCCGTGGGCGTTGGAGAGTTGAGGGGAGTCGTCCCTAGTACGAGAGGACCGGGATGAACGCACCTCTGGTGTACCAGTTGTCCTGCCAAGGGCACTGCTGGTTAGCTACGTGCGGATCGGATAACCGCTGAAGGCATCTAAGCGGGAAGCCGACCTCGAGATGAGCTCTCCCATCCCCTTGAGGGAGTAAGACCCCTGGAAGACCACCAGGTGATAGGCCGGATGTGTAAACGCAGCAATGCGCTTAGCAGACCGGTACTAATGGTTCGAGGGCTTGACGGATATTTTGATCCTCCGTTGCCGGCGGAGCGCCTCGTGCGCGTCGCTGGCGGCCATGCAGTGCAGTTTTCAAGCTCCGGCGACGGTGCTTGGTCGCTCACCACTTTCGGTGGTGATAGCGAGGGGGCTACACCTCTTCCCATTCCGAACAGAGCAGTTAAGCCCCTCAGCGCCGATGGTACTTGGGCCTCGCGGCCCTGGGAGAGTAGGTCGCCGCCGTTCTTCATTAGGGCCGCCCCGTCGGGGCGGCCCTTCTTTGTTCCGGGCCATCCGTACACTGACGCGCGCATGTCCATTGCACCGCTCGCCATCTCGACGTTCGCGATCGTGCTGATCGCGGTCGGCGCTGTGCTCGCCGTCTTCATCCTGCTCGGGCTGCTTGGCGCCCGTGCCCGTGCCCGCCGCCGGGCCGGCTCCTGGGAGGAGGCGGTGCGGTCCGCGGACGCCGCGCTTGCACAGGCCGCCGCTTCCGACCGCGGCTGGCAGCGAGAGGCGATGGAATCCGCCGCGCGCAGCGCACTCGACCAGCAGCGGCCCGGCTGGGCCTATCGCGCGATCCATCTGGTGCTCGTGGACGACCGCCCGGGCATTGAGGAGGACCGCGCGCACTTCGTGGCGATCGGCGACGGCGGCGACGAGACACGCGTTGTCCTGGCACGCCAGGGCGACAGCTGGTCCGCCGAGCGCGTCGACTAGCGTCGCGCCGCGTGGCCCCGAGCGGTTCCGCCGCCGACATCCCCGGCTTCGCGCCCGAGACGGAGCTCGAGCGGGCGCTGAGCGCTGATCCCGTGCTCCAGGAGGGGCTCGCTTGGGGCAAGCCGCGCCGCGGGCATCCAGAGGGCTCGGTCGGTGCTCATGTCTCCGACCTGCTCCAGACCATCGACCGCTGGGGCGAGACCGGCAAGCGAAGGGAGGAGCTGCGCTTCCTCGCGCTGGTGCACGACGCCCTCAAGAACAAGGTGCAGAACTGGCGCCCGAAGACCGGCGAGAACCATCACGCGATGCGAGCGCGGCGCTTCGCCGAGCGCTACGTCGACGACGAGCGTCTGCTCGCCACGATCGAGCAGCACGATCGCCCGTACAGCCTCTGGCGCCGCGTCCGCCGCGGCGGCCGGCTCGACGAGCACGCGCTGTCGGAGATGCTGGACCGGATCCCCGACCTCGACCTGTTCCTGCGCTTCGTGGAGCTGGACGGCTCGACCGAGGGCAAGAACCACGAGCCGATCCGCTGGCTGAAGGCGGAGCTGGGCCGGCGTGGCGTGTTCGAGCACGCGGCCGGGCCGCCCGGCTCCGGCGGCGCCGCGCCGCGTCGACCGAGCGAACGACAGCACTGACAGCTGACCGCCCGGGGGGTAAGGCGATTTGTGTACCCAGCTCGGTACATAAATCGACTAGCCCCGGCCGCCGGAGTGGCGCCGGTGGCCAGACAGGTGCCCGCCTCGGGTAGGCCGATTGGCCGCTACACGGCCAGGCAGAGCTGCTCGGCCACCGCTGGGGTGCCCTTGCGGACGCGCGCGGTGGGCCGGGCCGTGGCGCGTGACGGCGCGGCGGACGTACGGCGGCGGGCCGCCGGCACAAGGGGGCGGGCGTGGCGAAGTGCGCGCCTCGGCGCCCTTGGGCTGCCTTCATGAGCCGCCGGGCCGCGGGGGTCGCGACCGGCGTCGAGCCGGTCGCCCCACCCGCGACGGTGCGGCGGACCGCAGCGCGCAGTGCTGTTACGCCTGCGCCTCCCAGCTGCGGTGCCTGGCCAGGAGCATCGGCGGGGGCGCTCGAGGCGCCGGGTATGGCCTCCGCGCCCAGGCGGTACTCGCCCAGGGTGGAGAACTCGACGAAGAGGTCGAGCGCGGTGCCGATCTGCTCTCTGAGCCGGGGGAACATGCGTTCGAGAAGGTACGGCGGGGGTCGGATGGAAGGGCCTATTTGCTGCAACTTTGCTTGCAGCGGGGCTACGCTGCGCGGCGTGCCCGAGCCGTTCCGCCACCGCATCCGAGTGCGCTTCAACGAGTGCGACGGGCAGGGCGTCGTCTTCTACGCGAACTACCTCATGTACTTCGACGTGGCCATCACCGAGCTCTGGCGCGTGGCCTTCGGCGGCGGCTACGCGGGGATGATCGCCAACGGCACCGACGCGATGGTCGCCGAGGCGAACATCCGCTACCGCGAGGCGGCGCGCTTCGACGACGAGCTCGACCTGGTGGCGGCGGTCACGCGCATAGGCACGACCTCGACCGTGACCCACCTCACCGCCGAGCGCGTGGCGGACGGCGCGGTGCTCGCCGAGGCCGACCTCCGCCATGTCTTCATCGACCCCGACTCCCTGGAGAAGCGGGAGATCCCCGAGGAGGTCAGGGTCGGCATGGGCCGGTACGCCGGATGATCCACCTGAGGATCGTCGCCCCGGAGGACGCCGCACACAAGGCGCTCGAGATCCTGAACCGCTCGCCGGCGGTCCTGAACGTCGTGCACCTGCACGCCGCCGCCACGAAGCCCGACGGCGACCTGATCCTCTGCGACGTCGCGCGCGAGGAGGCGAGCGTGATCATCGGCGATCTCAAGGAGCTCGAGATCCCGCGCGTGGGCTCGATCGCCGTGGAGCACATCGAGACCGCGCTCTCCGACGCCGCCGTCGCGGCCGAGAAGGCTGCGCCCGGCCTGCCCTCCGACGCCGTCGTCTGGGAGGAGGTCGAGCAGCGCACGAGCGAGAACACCGAGCTGTCGGTCAGCTTCGTCGCGTTCATGGTGCTCGCCATGCAGATCGGGGCGGTCGGCATCCTGCTCGACCAGCCGATCCTGATCGTCGGCGCCATGGTGGTCGGCCCGGAGTTCGGGCCGCTGGCGGGGCTGTCGGTGGCGCTGGTGCAGCGCCGGAAGGACCTCGCGCGGCGCTCCTTCGCGGCCCTCGGCGTCGGATTCCCGACCGGGATCGTGCTGGCGTGCCTCGCAACGCTCGTCTTCAAGTGGATCGGCGCGAGCCCGGACAACTTCCTGCCCTCCGAGCACCAGCTGACCGGCTTCATCTCCGATCCGGACTTCTTCTCGTTCTTCGTCGCCTTCGTGGCCGGGACGGCCGGAATCCTGTCGCTGACGAACGCGAAGTCGGGCGCCCTGATCGGCGTCCTCATCTCCGTGACCACGATCCCGGCGGCGTCCAACATCGGCGTTGCGGCCGCGTACGGGGACTGGTCGGAGGCCGGTGGCGCGGCGGCGCAGCTTGGCATCAACCTGACCTCGATCGTGCTCGCCGGCGTGCTCACGCTGTACATCCAGCGCCGCTACTACGTGGCGCGGCGCGTCCAGCATCTGAGCGACCCGAGCCGCGCAGCGGCAGGGCTGCCCGTGGGCCGAAGCACTCACAGGCGCTAGAGCGACGCCCAGATGTCGATCTTCGTGCGCACGCGCGAGATCACCTCGCTCGTGAACTCACTCGTGGTGGCGTGCCCGCCGAGGTCGGGCGTCCGCACGCCCGTGGCCACTGCCTCGAGCACGGACTCGTAGACCGCCCGCGACGCGGTCTCGCAGCCCTCGTGGCCGAGCGTGCCCGCGTAGTGCAGCACCGCCGCGGCGGCCAGGATCATCGCCATCGGGTTGGCGATGTCCTTCCCCTGGAGCGCGGGGGCCGTGCCGTGCGGCGCCTCGGCCATCACCGCCTTCGGCTCGTAGTTCTCGTCGAACGCGAGCAGGACCGACTCGGCCCCCGCGATCGAGCCGAACATCGGCATCACGAGGTCGGAGAGGCAGTCGCCGTCGCGGTTCAGGGCGGGGATCACGAGCGGCGCGTCGGCGGCGCCGCTGATCAGGCCGGCGTAGGTGGCGTCGATCAGCACGGGGCTGTAGGGCACCTCGGGATGGCGCTCCGAGGCCTCGTCCATCTCCTCCTTCAGCATCCCCTCGTAGACCGGGCTGACGGTCCACTTCGGCCCGCCGTACACGCGCCCGTGGATCCGCGCGGCGGTGCGGAAGCTGTACTCCGACACGGCTCGGCAGACGCTGCGCGAGATGCGCTCGGTGCGGAAGGCCACCTCGTCGCCGTTCTGCTGCTCGCGGCCCTCCTCGGCGCCGTACGCATCGCCCACCGCCATGCGCACCACGGCGATCGGATAGTGGACGCCCGCCACTGGAGTCACGCCCGGGATCCGGCGGCCGGTGCGGATGATCACCTTGCCGTCGATGGCCTCGCGCAGCAGCCGGTTGGGGCTGCCCACGTCGTCCTTGCCCTCGGGGGTGATGGTGGCGGCCTTGAGGCCGAAGCGCGCCTCGCGCATCGCCTGCGCGGCGCTGGTCACGACCTCGTTGCTGGTACGGCGGCGGTTCTCGAGCGAGAGGTCGTAGTGCTCGAGCTCGACCGGCACCTTGATCACCCCAGGGTCGAGCACGCGCAGCGACTGCTCGAGCAGCTCCTGCCCGGTCTCGTCGCCTTCGAGGACGATAATTCGGAGTTCCTCGGCCATGGCGGGTCAATCTACCGACAGCTGTTCCTGGTGCGGCGACCGGATCGAGCGCGAGGATGGCTGGCGCGCGCAGGAGATTCCGGGCGCCCGCAAGGCGGCGTTCTGCCGGCTCGAGCACATCGTCCCGTGGAACTTCCGCGGCGCGCACTGGGAGGCGGGCGACATCCAGGAGCCGAGCGGGATCTCCGACTCGATCGACACCTGCGCCCACTGCGGCGAGCCGCTCGGCGACGTTCAGGTGCTGCTGGTGCGCCACCGCGGCGAGCACCGCGTCCCGGACGCCTTCTGCTCCGCCGACCACATGGCGGCGTGGGCCAAGGCCGGCGGCCGCTGGGCCTAGTCCGGCAGGAGCGGCGTAACCGGCCTCTCGTCGCGATCCAGTAGCACCGCGCGGGTGATCGCGTCGGTTCCGAAGCGCTCGCGGAGCTCGTCGAGGGTCGAGTCGAGCGTGGCGGTGCGGTCGTCGAGGGGGAGCTGGCCCGGGCCGGCGTCGTCGAGGTTCGAGAGCGCCACGCCCACGAGCGTGATGCCGCGCTCGGCGAGCGTCGGCTGCGCGGCGGCGAGCAGCGCGCGTGCGGCCACGAGGACGGTCTCCGTGCGGTCGGTGGCCTCGCGAAGCGTGTGCGAGCGGGTGGCGCGCTTGAAGTCGGAGAAGCGCAGCCGCAGCACCACCGTCCGGCACACGCGCCGCGCCTTGCGCAGCCGGCCCGTGACCCGGTCCACCAGCCCGACGAGGGCGGCGTCGACCGCCTCGGGCGAGCGCGAGTGACGGCCGAGAGCGTGCTGGGCGCCGATGGAGCGGCGCCGCCGCCGCAGCTGGACCCGCCGCGGATCGCGGTTGTGCGCCAGCGCGTGCAGCTGCCGCCCCGCTGCGCGGCCGAGCGTCTCCACCAGCACGGCCTCGCTCAGCTCGGCCACCTGTCCGACGGTCCTGAGCCCTGAGTCGTGCAGCCGTGCCGCGGTGATCGGGCCGACCCCCCAGAGCCGCTCGACGGGCAGCGGGTGCAGAAACTCGAGCTCGCCGTCGGGCGGCACCACCAGCAGGCCGTCCGGCTTGGCGACCGCGCTAGCGACCTTGGCCAGGAACTTCGTTCGCGCCACGCCCACGCTGATCGGCAACCCCACCTGCTCGCGAACCTCACGCCGCAGCCGCTCGGCGATCTGCACGGGCGTGCCCGCGAAGTGCTCCATGCCGCGCACGTCCAGGAACGCCTCGTCGATCGAGAGCGCCTCGACCACGGGCGCGGTGTCCTCGAAGATCCGGAAGACGGCCTTGCTCGCCTCCGAGTAGGCCTCCATCCGGCACGGGACCACCGCCGCCTCCGGGCAGAGCCGGCGCGCCCGGCTGGCTCCCATGCCGCTGTGCACGCCGCACGCCTTCGCCTCGTAGCTGGCCGCGAGCACCACGCCCGGGCCGACGATCACCGGCCGGCCGAGCAGGGACGGGTCGTCGCGCTGCTCCACGGACGCGTAGAAGGAGTCGAGGTCGGCGTGGAGGACGGAGGCTTCGGTGGGCACGAACACATGTTCGTGCCGACCCAGGACGGATCTATGCCGCCTCGCGCGGCCCCAGGCCCAGCTCGTCCGCGCGCTCCTCCATCGCGGCGATCACGAACGCCACGTGCCCGTCGAAGTCCACGCCCAGCTCCTCCGCGCCGGTGCGGACCTCCTCGCGGTTCACGCCGGCGGCGAAGCTCGGCTGCTTCAGCTTCTTCTTCACCGACTTCGGCGTCATCCCGTGGATGCCGTCGGGCCGCACGTACGCGCAGGCGGAGATGAAGCCCGACAGCTCGTCGACCGCGAACAGCGTCTTGGCCATGCGCGACTCGCGCGGCACGCCCAGGAAGCTCGCGTGGCCGGCGACCGCGTCGATCAGCTCCGGCGGGTAGCCCTTCTCCTCGAACAGCTTCAGCGCCTCGCGCGGGTGCCCGGTGCCGAGGTCGGGGTAGCGCTCGTAGTCGAGATCGTGGAGCAGGCCGGTGGCGGCGTAGAGCTCCTCGTCCTCGCCGAACTCGCGCGCGTAGGCCCGCATCGCGGCCTCCACGCCGAGCATGTGCTTGCGCAGCGAGTCCGACTGCGTCCACTCGCAGACGAGATCCCAGGCTTCATCGCGCGTGGGGGCTGCCATGCGTGGCAGGGTATCCTCGGCGGCTCCCGAACGGGTTTTACGCATGGAGAAGTTCATCATCGAGGGCGGGACGCCCCTGGCGGGGACGATCGTTCCCGCCGGCAACAAGAATGCTGCTCTGCCGGCACTCGCCGCGTCGCTCCTGACGCGCGAGGAGGTCGTGCTGCGCAACATCCCGCGCATCCGCGACGTGGAGGCCATGCTGGAGCTGCTGCGCCGCCTCGACGTGAAGGTGGAGTGGCGCGACGAGAACGTGGTGGCGCTCCGGGCCGACGAGCTCAGCCACAGCGATGTGGACCGCGACTGGGCGGAGCGGATCCGCGCCTCCTTCCTGCTGGCCGGGCCCCTGCTCGCGCGCCGCGGCCGGGCGGAGATGCCGCCTCCCGGCGGCGACGTGATCGGACGCCGGCGCCTCGACCCGCACCTGGACGCCTTCCGCGCCCTCGGCGCCGACGTGCACGTGGACCGCAACTACTACCGGCTGGCCGCCCCCGACGGCCTGCACGCCTGCGACTTCTTCATGGACGAGCCCTCGGTGATGGCGAGCGAGAACGCGGTGATGGCCGCCGCCCTCACACCCGGCTCGACGGTGATCCACAACGCGGCCTCCGAGCCGCACGTTCAGGACCTCGCGCGCCTCCTGATGGCGATGGGCGCGCGCATCGAGGGCATCGGCTCCAACCTCATGATCGTGCACGGGCAGGAGGAGCTGGGCGGCGCGGACTACGCGATCGGCCCCGACTACATCGAGATCGGAAGCTTCATCGCGCTCGCGGCCTGCACCGGCGGCGAGCTGCGGATCAAGGACACGATCCCGGACGACCTGCGCATGACGCGCCTCGCCTTCGAGCGGCTCGGCTGCCGCATCGAGTTCGAGGGCAACGACGTGATCGTGCCGCCCGGCCAGCGCCTGCGGGTCAAGTCGGACGAGGGCGACGCGATCTCCAAGATCGAGGACGGCCCCTGGCCCGCGTTCCCGGCTGACCTCACCAGCATCGCCGTTGCCATGGCCACCCAGGCCGAGGGCCTGATCCTGATCCACGAGAAGATGTTCGAGAACCGCCTCTACTTCGTCGACAAGCTGGTCACGATGGGCGCTCGGGTGATCGTCTGCGACCCGCACCGTGCGGTCGTAAGCGGCCCGAGCCGGCTTCACGGCGAGCGCATGGAGAGCCCGGACATCCGGGCGGGAATGGCGATCCTCATCGCGGCGCTGTGCGCCGACGGCACGTCCGAGATCGGGAACATTCGTCAGATCGACCGCGGCTACGAGCGGATCGACGAGCGGCTGCGGTCGCTCGGCGCGCGCATCGAGCGCGTCGCCGCCGAGCGCGTGCCCGCGTAGAGCCCCGGGAGCCGCGCAATGAGCCACCCGATTCCCCCGGGCACCCGCGACGTGCTGCCCGAGGAGATGCGCGAGCTGCGCGCGATCGGCGACCGCATGCGGAGCTGCTTCGAGCGTGCCGGCTACGGCGAGATCCACACGCCCGCGCTCGAGTACGAGGAGGTGCTCAGGCGCGGCGAGGAGCGCGCCGCCGGCGCCCGCTACCGCACCTTCGACGAGCAGGGCGCCGTGCTGGCGCTGCGCTCGGACATGACGATCCCAATCGCCCGGGTGGTGGCCACGCGCTACGCCGAGGCCGAGCCGCCGCTGCGCTTCTCGTACTTCGCGCGCGCCTGGCGGGCCACCGAGCGCGGGGTGGGGGAGTCGCGCGAGTTCCTCCAGGGCGGCGTGGAGCTGATCGGCGTCCCGGGAGCGGACGGGAGGCGGAGGTGGTCGCGCTTGCGATCGCCGCGCTCGACGAGGCCGGCCTGCGCCGCCACCGCATCGGAATCGGCGACGGCGCGCTCTACCGGAAGCTGCTGGCCTCCCTCGGCGTGTCCGAGGACGCCCATTTGCCGATGCTGGAGAGCCTCTCGCGGCGGGACCTCGTGGGGCTGGAGGCGCAGGTGAGCGCACTCGGCCTCGGCGAGAGCGAGCACGACCTGCTCGTGCGGCTGCCTCAGATTCGCGGCGGCCGCGAGGTGCTGGAGGGCGCCGTGGCCGGCGGGCCGGCCGGGCGCGGCCCCACGAGCGCGGCCCTCGAGGGCCTGCGCGCGCTTCACGAGGGGCTCGAGCAGCGCGGGGTGGCCGACCGCGTGATCTTCGACCTCGGGCTGGTACGCGAGCTCGGCTACTACACGGGCGCCGTGTTCGAGGTCTACGACCCGGCCGTGGGCTTCGCCCTCGGCGGCGGCGGGCGCTACGACGAGCTGATCGGCCGCTTCGGCCGCGACCTGCCCGGCCTGCGGGCTGGCACTGGACGTGCAGCGCGTGCATCTGGCGCAGGCGGCTGAGGAGGCGCTCACATGAGCGAGCGCCTCACGATCGCCGTTCCGCGGGGCGCGCTGTTCGACGGGACGCTCGACCTCCTCGACGGGCTCGGCATCGATACCTCTGAGGTCCGCTCGAACGAGCGCCGGCTGCTGTTCGCCGACCAGGGCATCGTGACCATGCGCCCGAGCGACGTGCCCACCTACGTGGAGCACGGCTCCGCCGACATCGGCATCACGGGCAAGGACGTGCTGCTCGAGCAGTCGCAGCGCAAGGTCTACGAGCTGCTCGACCTCGGTTACGGCCAGTGCGAGATGGTGGTGGCGGCGCCCGACCGCGGCGACCCGATCGGCGACGCCCTGCGGCGCCTCGGCCGGGTCCGGATCGCCACCAAGTACCCGCGCCTGGCCACGGAGCACTTCGCGGCAACCGGGCGGCAGGCCGAGATCGTGGAGGTGAAGGGCTCGGTGGAGCTGGCGCCGCTGACCGGCCTGGTGGACGGCATCGTGGACCTCACGGCCACCGGCAAGACGCTGGAGGAGAACCACCTGCGAGTCGTGGAGACGATTGGCACCTGCACGGCACGGCTGATCGCGAATCCGGTGGCGCACAAGCTCAAGGCCGAGCAGATCGACTCGATCGTGGAGCGGCTGCGCGGGTGAGGATCGAGCGGATCGAGAACGGCTGGTCGCGCCCGCGGCCCGCCGCCGATGTGGAGGAGTCCGTCCGCGCGATCCTCGACGAGGTGGCCCGGGGCGGCGACGCTGCCGTGCTCGAGCTGACCGAGCGCTTCGACCACGCGGAGCTCGGACCGGATCAGCTGCGCGTGGACGCGAACGAGCTCGAGGGGTCGGTCGGTGTGCTCGAGCCGGCCGTCCTGGAAGGGCTGCGCACCGCGATCGAGAACGTGCGAGCCGTGGCGCGGGCGCAGCTGCGCGAACCCACCGCCGTGGAGCTTGCGCAGGGTCACCGGGTCGAGGTCGCGGAGAGCCCCGTGCGGCGCGCGGCCGTCTACGTGCCGGGCGGCGAGGCGCCCTATCCCTCGACCGTGGTGATGGGTGCCGTGACCGCCCGAGCGGCGGGCGTGGAGGAGATCGTCGTGTGCGCCCCGCCGGGGCCCGGCGGACGGGCGCATCCCGTGATCCTCGGCGCGTGCGTGCTCTGCGAGGTGCACGAGGTCTACCGCATGGGTGGCGCCCAGGCGATCGCCGCGCTGGCGTATGGCACGGAGTCGGTACGGCGCGTGGATGTGATCGTGGGACCCGGCAATCCTTACGTGCAGGAGGCCAAGCGCCAGGTGGCGTGGACGCACGTGGGCATCGACGGCATCGCCGGCCCGAGCGAGCTGGCCGTCCTGGCCGCGGGCCACGGCGTGGAGCCGGAGCTGATCGCCCTCGACCTCCTCGCGCAGTCCGAGCACGGCGAGAACAGCCCGCTGTGGGTGATCTCGCCGGATCGGAGAGCTGCTGGACGGGGTGGTCGAGGCGTTGGAGGCGCTCGAGGGTGCGCGCGCGAGCACGCGCGACGCCGAGCTTCAGGTGATCAGGACGCGCAGCCTCGGCGACGCGCTGACGATCGCGGATGCCATCGCGCCGGAGCACCTCGAGCTCGTGGGGGAGGACGCCGAGGCGCTCGCGGATCGCGTTCGCTCGGCCGGCTGCCTCTTCGTGGGGGCCGGCGCCGCCACGGCCTTCGGCGACTACGTGGCGGGCTCCAATCACGTCCTGCCCACCGGCGGCGCCGCGCGCTTCCAGTCGGCGCTCTCGCCCGCGACCTTCCGGCGACGGATGGCTCGCGTATCCTTGCCCGGCGACGCCCCGGCCCGCCTTGCGCCCGCGGGCGCCGCTCTGGCGCGTGCCGAGGGCTTTCCTGTGCACGCAGAATCCATGGAGCGCCGCGCGTGAGCCGCACCTCGCAGATCCACCGGGCAACGGGCGAGACCGACGTCCAGCTGTCGCTCGACCTCGACGGCACCGGCGCCGGGGAGCGCGCCACGGGCGTCGGCTTCTTCGACCACCTCCTCGACGCCGTCGCGCGCCACGGGCTGTTCGACCTCGACGTCCGCGTGGACGGCGATCTCGAGACCGGGCCGCACCACACGGTCGAGGACACCGGCATCGCGCTCGGCCAGGCGATCGACGAGGCGCTCGGCGACCGCGCCGGGATTCGCCGTTTCGGCCACGCGG
The DNA here is from genome assembly GCA_963771715.1 of uncultured Thermoleophilaceae bacterium. Classification (GTDB taxonomy): domain Bacteria; phylum Actinomycetota; class Thermoleophilia; order Solirubrobacterales; family Thermoleophilaceae; genus JACVRW01. Next base: position 255,226 of record CAVYUQ010000011.1, on the reverse strand, counting down.
TGGTCCCGATGGACGAGGCGCGCGCCGCTGCCGCGATCGACATCTCCGGCCGGCCGTTCACGGCCCTGGAGGGGTCCTTCGGCGCCGAGCGCGTGGGCGACCTCGAGACCGACCTCGTCGAGGAGTTCTTCCGCGCGGTCGCGAACGCCGCCAAGCTCACGCTGCACGTGCGCGTGGAGGCGGGGAGCAACGCCCATCACATGGTCGAGGCGTCCTTCAAGGCGTTCGCGCGCGCGCTGCGCGCCGCCGTGGAGAACGACGAGCGCGTCGAGGGCGTGCCCTCGACCAAGGGCGTCCTTTGACGCGCATAGCGATCCTCGACTACGGAATGGGGAACCTGCGCTCGGTCGGCAAGGCGCTCGAGCACGTGGGAGCGGAGCCGTTCCTGACGAGCGACCACGCGCGCGTCCGCGAGGCGGACGGGATCGTGCTTCCCGGCGTGGGGGCGATGCCGAAGGCGATGGAGCGGGTGCGGGACCTGAAGCTCGACCAGCTGCTGCGCGAGCGGGTCGAGGCCGCCGTGCCGGTGATCGGGCTCTGCATGGGCATGCAGCTGCTGTTCGACTCCACCACCGAGATGGGCGGGGCTGAGGGCATCGGGCTGCTGCGCGGGCCGGTGGAGGCGCTCGACGCACCGGGCCTCAAGGTGCCGCAGATCGGCTGGAACCCGGTGAGCTGGCGCCGCGCGAGCCCGCTGAACCAGGGCCTGCCCGCGCCGTGCGCCTTCTACCACGCGAACTCGTTCGCGCCGCGGCCCGCCGACCCGGACGCCGTGCTCGGCACCGCCGAGTACGGAAGCGAGTTCGTGAGCGTGGTCGAGCGCGCGCCCGTGTACGGGCTCCAGTCGCACCCGGAGAAGTCGGGCCCGGACGGGCTGCGGCTGCTGAAGAACTTCGTTTCGCTGGCCTCGCCGTGATCCTGCTTCCCGCCGTGGACATCCGCGACGGCAAGGCCGTGCGGCTGCGCCAGGGGCACTTCGACGACGAGACGGTCTACGCCGACGACCCGCTCGAGGCCGCCCGCTCGTTCGTGGAGGCGGGGGCGACCTTCCTCCACGTCGTGGACCTGGACGGCGCGCGCGAGGGCGAGCCGGTGAACCTGGAGCACGTGGAGCGCATCACCTCCGAGCTGGACGTGCCCGTGGAGCTCGGGGGCGGCCTGCGCTCGATCGCCTCGATCCGGCGCGCGCTCGCCGCGGGGGCGAGCCGGGTGGTGCTGGGCACGGCGGCGTTCACGGACCCCGACCTGCTCGACGAGGCGCTGTCGGCCTTCACCTCGCGCATCCTGGTGGGAGTGGACGTGCGCGGCGGGATGGTGTCGGTGGCGGGCTGGACGCGCGAGACGCAGGTGAGGGGCGAGGACGCCATCCGGCGCATGCAGCAGCGGGGCGCCACGCGCTTCGTGTACACGAACGTGGACCGCGACGGGATGCTCGAGGGACCCGACCTCGAGGAGGTCAGGCGCGTCGCGCAGGCCGTCCGCGGGCGCTTCCTCTATTCCGGCGGAATCGGCTCCGTGGATGACCTGCGCGCCCTGCGCGACATGCGGCTGCTGAACCTCGCCGGCGTGATCTCCGGCAAGGCGCTCTACGAGGGCCGCTTCGGCGTGCGCGAGGGTCAGGAGGCGCTCGCCTGATGCTGCTGCGGCGCGTGATCCCGTGCCTGGACGTCGACAAGGGCCGGGTGGTGAAGGGAGTCGAGTTCGTGAATCTGCGCGACGCCGGCGACCCGGTCGAGCTGGCGGTGCGCTACCAGGAGGAGGGGGCCGACGAGATCGTCTTCCTCGACATCACCGCCTCGCACGAGAAGCGCGAGACCGTGGCGCAGCTCGCGCGCCGCTGCGCCGACGACGTGTTCATCCCGTTCACGATCGGAGGCGGCGTGCGCTCGGTGGCCGACGCCCAGGCCGTGCTGGACGCGGGCGCGGACAAGGTGTCGGTGAACTCCGCGGCGGTGGCGCGCCCGGAGCTGCTGTCAGAGCTCGCCGAGGTGTTCGGCGCGCAGTGCGTGGTGCTGGCGATCGACGCGCGGCGCGAGGAGGACCGCTACGGCGTGTACGTGAACGGCGGCCGCACGCCGGTGGGCCGCGACGCGGTCGACTGGGCCCGCGAGGGCGTGGAGCGCGGGGCGGGGGAGATCCTGCTCACGAGCATGGACCGCGACGGGACCGAGGACGGCTACGAGCTGACGCTTACGCGCGCGGTGTCCGACGCCGTGGACGTGCCGGTGATCGCGTCAGGCGGAGCGGGCACTCTCGACCATCTCGTGGAGGCCGTCGAGAAGGGCGGCGCGGACGCCGTGCTCTGCGCGTCGATCTTCCACTACGGCCACTACACGGTCCGCCAGGCCAAGGAGCGCATGCGCGACGCGGGCATCCCGGTCAGGCTATAGCCATGGCGGAGACGGCCTCACAGCTGCGCGAGCGCGTTCGGCGCATGCCGGGGATGGAACGGCTGCTGCGCGCGCTCGAGGGGTTGACGCCCGCCTATCTCGTCGGCGGGGCGGTGCGTGACCTGCTGCGCGGTGAGGATCCGATGGACGTGGACATCGCGGTGGAGGGCGATGCCCGCTCCGCGGCGCGGGCCGTCGCGGAGCGCCTCGGCAGTGGCGCCCGCGAGTACGAGCGCTTCGGCACGGCGACCGTCGAGACCCCCGGCAGCACGTACAACTTCGCGACCACGAGGCAGGAAAGCTACGACGAGCCCGGCGCGCTGCCGCGGGTGACGCCCGCCTCGCTGGCGGAGGACCTGGGCCGGCGCGACTTCGCCATCAATGCGATGGCGGTGGGTCTCACCGGCGACGACCTCGGGCACCTGTACGACCCGTTCGGGGGCGTCGCGGACATGGACGCGGGCCTGGTGCGGGTGCTCCACGAGCGCAGCTTCCTCGACGACCCGACGCGCCTGCTGCGCGCGCTTCGCTATGCCACCCGGCTCGGTTTCGCACTCGATCCGGAGACGGAGCGCCTCGCGCGCGAGGCCGTGGCGGCGGACGCGCTCTCGACCGTGTCCGGGGCGCGCATCCGCGACGAGCTGATGGACCTGCTGCGCGAGACCGACGGGCCGTCCGGAATCGAGCGCATGCGCGACCTCGAGATACACAGCGCGCTGCACCCCGACCTCGACCCGGACCCGGAGCTCGTGGCATCCGCGGCGCTTGGCGCCACGGCCATCGGCGCGGACCGCGCGGTCGCGGCGCTGGCCGCCCTGATCGAGGAGGCACCCGAGAAGCTCGACCTCTGGCTCGGCGACCTCCACCTGCTGGCCGAGGAGCGCGACACGGCCGCCCGCGCCGCGCGGGTGGCGCCGAGGATCGCGATGACCCTGCGGGAGCGCGAGCACTCGCCCTCGGAGCTGCGCGCGCTGCTCGGGCGCGAGCCGCTGGAGGCGCTCGCGCTGGCGCTGGCGCTGCGGGCGCCGTCGGAGCCGGTTCTGCGCTGGATCTCGGACCTGCGGCCCGTGCAGCTCGAGATCTCGGGGGCCGACCTGCTCGCCGCCGGCCTGCCCGAGGGCCCGGCGCTCGGGCACGCGCTCGACGAGACGCTCAACCGCAAGCTGGACGGGCTCGTGTCGGGGCGCGACGCGGAGCTTGAGACGGCGATGCTGCTGGCGCGGGAGCACGCGCAGTGAGGCTGCCGGGCGCCCACGCGGCCTTCACCACCCGTCAGGGCGGGGTGAGCGAGGGACCGTACGAATCGCTGAACCTCGGGATCCTGACCGCCGACGATCCGGAGCGGGTGACCGAGAATCGCCGCCGAGCGGCCGCCCAGGCCGAGGTGGAGCCCGAGCGGATCGCAATGGGCTGGCAGGTGCACGGCACCGACCTGAAGGAGTGGACCGGACCGCCGCCGGACCGCGCCTACGCCGAGCCGGGCGACAAGGACCTCGCGCGAGTGGACGGCCACCTCACCCGCGAGTCCGGCATCGGCCTGCTAGTGCTGGTGGCGGACTGCTACCCGGTCGCGCTGTCGGACGGCGAGCAGGTGGCGATGCTCCACTGCGGCTGGCGGCCGCTCGCCGGCGGGATCATCGAGAAGGCGGTGGGCCGCTTTGCATCCGCGCCTGCCGCCGCGGTCGGCCCCGGGATCGGCGGCTGTTGCTACGAGGTCGGAGGCGAGGTCTTGGAGGCGTTCTCCGGCATCGAGGGGGCGGCCGCCGGGCGCATGCTCGATCTGCGGGCGGTGATCGCTGCTCAGCTCGCAGCGGCGGGGGTGGACGATGTCCAGCACGTGGACGGCTGCACGAGCTGCTCTCCCGAGCTGTATTTCTCCCACCGCCGCGACGACGGCGTGACCGGCCGCCAGGCGGGCATCATCGTGCGCGATGGATCCTGAGCGCGTACGGCGCAACCTCGAGCGGGTGCGCGAGCAGATCGGCACCGAGGTCGAGGTCCTCGCTGCGGTGAAGTACGTGGAAGCGGACGACCTCCCGGCGCTCGCGGAGGCCGGCATCGAGCTCGTGGGGGAGAACCGGGCTCAGGAGCTGCTCGCCAAGCAGGAGGCGCACGGCGACCTGTTCACCTGGGACTTCATCGGCCAGCTCCAGAGCCGCAAGGTGAAGGACGTGGCGCCGAACGTGCGCCTGATCCACTCGCTCGCGTCGGAGTCGGCGCTTTCGAAGCTCGAGCAGTACCCGGCGAAGGAGGTCCTCGTCCAGGTGAACGTGGCCGGCGAGGAAGAGAAGGCCGGGATCGCCCCCGAGGAACTCGGCGACTTCATCGCACGCTGCCCCGTGCCCGTGACCGGCCTGATGACGATGCCGCCGTTCGTGGAGCGGGCCGAGGACAGCCGGCGCCACTTCGCCCGGCTGGCGGAGCTGGCGGGCGAGCATGGGCTCGAGCGCCTATCGATGGGGACCACGCAGGATTACGAGGTGGCGGTCGAGGAGGGCGCCACCATCGTCCGCCTGGGCTCGGTCCTGTACGGGTGAGTCGATCTATGTACCCACCTCGGTACACAAGTCGACTTACCCACTAGATCGGACGCCTTCAGTCCCGGCGGTCGGGCGCGTAGCCCACGCGCTCGAAGAAGTCGGCGATCACGTTCGACAACCGCGCGCCCTGCCAGGCCAGGGGCGAGTCGCCCTTGTCCTCCACCACCAGCTCCGCGTTCGGCAGCTTGCGGGCGTACTCCTCGGCGATCCCGAGCGGGTGCAGCGTGTCGGCATCGTCCTGCGAGCCGATGATCAGGACGGGCACCTCGAGCGAGGACAGCGCCTCGAGGCCCTTCCAGGCCACGGACCCCGGTATCTCCCTCAATGCCTGCCCGACTGCCTCGAGATGCTCGTGGCGCTCCATCCGCTGCCTGGTGGCCTCGCGGGCGATCTCGCGCCAGCGCTCCGGAAGGCCCTCCGGCTGGGCCACCTGGACGAACTCGTCGACGCCGCCGTCCAGCGCCGTCGCGAGCTGCTCCCAAAGCTCGCCGTCCACGTCGCCGGTGCGGGCGTAGCCGGTGTACGCCGGGGTTACCTGCACGAGCGCCGGCACCCGCTCGGGGTGCTCCAGCGTGAACGCCATCGCGGTCGCCGCTCCCATCGAGCTCCCCACCAGGGCGGCCCGCTCGAGCTCCAGGTGCTCCAGGACCGCGGACAGGTCCGCCACCAGGTCCCGGTACTCGTAGCGCGGGGCGGGGGAGGAGGCGCCGTGGCCGCGCGCGTCGTAGGAGATCAGCCGGTAGCCGCGCTTGATCAGGGCGCGCGAGCCCTGAACCACGTTGCGGCGCGTGGCCGAGAGCCCGTGCAGCAGCACCACGGGCGGACCGTCGCCCGCCTGCTCGCCCTCCAGCGTGATCGATCCGGCGCCCGGCAGCTGGCGCAGGACCTGGAACTCGGTCGTCTCCACGGGTCGCACACTGTGGCAAGGGTTTATGGGCTGTGCAGCACCGTGAGGTAGCCGGCCGGTCCGTAAGGCGGCTTCCCACTGGTGGTCACCTGCACACGCAGTGCCCGGTGGCGGCGCAGCAGCTGGACCCCCACGGGGGAGAGGCCGAGACTCACCATCTTCTCCTCGCCTACTGCAAACCTGTACGAGCTCGAGCCCAGCAGAGTGCCCCGTGGGGGCGCGGTCCCACGCCGAGCGCCAGGGCCATGGACCCGCACCTCCAGCCGAAGGTGGCACGGGGCGTGTACGTCGAACGGCGCGCAAAAGAGCGTGGCGCTCAGCACGCCTGGCGCCCGCCCGGCTCGGAGGGGCAGGTCTGATCTGACGTAGGGTCCGGTGAGCCTCTCGAAAGCGGTGGGGAACACCAGCCGCTCGCAGTCGTCGTTCAGGAAGTCGCTGCGCGAGACGCCGAACACCCGGTCCAGGCCCGCTCCGCAACGCGCTCGCTCCCGGCCCTCGCCGGCGCGGCCTAGGGACAGCTCGTCGTCGCCGGGGCCAGCGATGACCACATTGCGGCCGGGGCCGCCGTCGACGTAGTCCTTGCCGCGCCCGCCCAAGATGCGATCGTCACCAAGGGCTCCGTTGAGCGAGTTCGAGCGCGTGTTTCCCGCAAGCCGGTCGTCGCCGGCGCCTCCCACCGTGCTCTGCACCGACTTGACGGAGTCGTGCTCACCCCGTGCCCCGCCGACCGCGCCTGTGTCCGCGAGGGCGACCCTGACGCCCGCCGAGCGACCTTCGTAGCTGACCATGTCACGGCCCCGGCCGCCGTTGAAGGAGTCGCGGCCGCGACCGGGGTCGGCGAGTGCCACCACTGTCTCCTCGTGGTACGGGTCCAGGTCCCCGCTCCGCAACGCCTCCCGCGGGGACGCGTCGAAGAGAGCATCGGCGCCGTCACCGCCGCGAAGAGCATCGGCACCCCTTCCACCGTAGAGCTCGTCGCCGCCGGGCCCTCCGAGTAGAACGTCATCGCCGGGGCCGCCGTCGAGGATCACCGGCCCGGGGAGGCTTGACCTGATTTCGTCCGCCCCGCTCCCCGTGGATACATAGACCCGATAGACGACATCAGGCTCCGGTGCTGAGCAGCTCACGCTATGGGCGTCGATCGCCGAGCAGCCTTCCCCCGGCTCGATGGCGGCGGCGGGGTCGTCGATGCGCGCGGCCTCCTGACTCCCGGTGAGGCGGACGAGGTTGGCTTCGCCTGGCCCGCCCCGATACACGAGGACCTTGGCGGACCCGGGCAGGCAAGTGAAGCCGGGGGGGACGTACTTGCATTCCGAGGGAATCACAACATCCACGAACTGCGCAGTTGATCCAAACGCTGTTCCCGCAAGCGAGCCAACCGCGACGCCGCAGATGAGGGTGACTGACGCGAAACGCGCCGAACGACGGGAGTGGGCCATGAGCTTTCGCGCTCCTCGATCCCGAGCGTCCAAGGATACGCCAGGTGGCGTAGTCAAGCCAAGCAGGCGCTACGCTCCCCAGTGACAAGGAGTTTCCCTCTTACGCTCGAAACTCACGGTCGTATGGCGCTTCGCGACACATGGCATCGCACGCTGGTCTACTTCGGCTTGGCCGAGGAGGAGGATCCGCGCTACGAGGCGATCTCGGAGCCGGAACCTGAGGCAGAGCTAGAGGATCGCTACCGCGATCGGCCGAACGTGCGCCGGCTTCAGCGCCGGCGCCGCGACGAGTTCGACGACATCTTCGCCGACGAGCCCCGCGGTGGAGGGCGTGAGACCCGCGTCCTGCGCCCGGTGGGCGGCAACGGCGGCTCGCGGGCGGGCGGGGACATCCAGGTCCACCTGGTGATCCCCAAGAGCTTCAACGACGCCCAGCAGATCGCCGACCAGTTCAAGGAAGGCGTGCCGGTGATCCTCAACCTCCAGAGCACCGACACGGACCTCTCCAAGCGGCTGATCGACTTCGCGTCCGGCCTCACGTACGCGCTGGACGGGGGAATGCAGCGGATCGCCGACAAGGTGTTCCTGCTCACGCCCCGCAACGTCGAGGTGTCGGCCGAGGAGCGCGCTCGGTTGATCGAGAAGGGCTTCTTCAACCAGTCTTGAGCTTTTGCCGCCGATAGAGTGCGGCGGCGATGAAGCTGGGTCTGATCGGTGCAGGCAACATGGCGTCCGCGCTCGCGCGCGGCATCGGCGAGCCGGTGCTCGTGCACGACATCGACGAGGCCAAGGCGCGGGCGCTGACCGACGAGCTGGGCGGCGAGGTCGTGGGATCGAACGCCGAGCTGGCCGAGAAGGCCGACGTGCTCGTGCTCTGCCACAAGCCGAAGCAGCTGGAGGAGGTGGCCGCTGAGGTTGGGGGCGAGCGCGCGCGGGTAGTGATCTCGATCCTCGCCGCCACCACCACGGAGCAGCTCAGTGCCGCCTACCCCGAGGCCTCCATCTATCGCTTCATTCCGAACATGAACGCGGACGTCAGGCGCGGCGTCCTCTGTTATGTCGCCGGGCCGCGAGCCGCTGACGGCCCCGAGGACGAGATCCTCGCTCTCATGGGCCGCGCGGGCGCGGTGATCCGGCTCGACGACGAGCCGCTGATCGAGCCGGCGATGGCGCTGATGAGCTGCGGGCCGGCCTTCATGGCGCTGGTGGCCGAGAGCTTCGCCGACGCGGGCGTGGCTCACGGCCTGGATGCCGACGACGCCATGCGCATGGTGGTCGAGACGATGGGCGGCACGGCGGACTACCTCGCACGCCACGACTACGACGGCCCCGACCTGCGCGCGCGGGTGGCCACCCCCGGCGGGACCACCGAGAAGGGCCTGATCGCTCTCGAGGAGAACGGCCTGCGCGACGTCTGCCGCTCCGCGGTGGATGCGGTCGTGGAGGCCACGCGATGACGACTTGGCTCGCGATCACCCGCACGGATATCGCGGACTACATCAACACGCTCGTCCTCGTGTACCTGGTGCTGATCTTCATCCGGATCATCACCAGCTGGATCCCGCGGATGCCCTACAACCGCTACCTCGCGGCGTTCCTGAAGTTCGTCAGCGACGTGACGGACCCGTACCTGAACCTGTTCCGCCGCATCCTGCCGCCGGTTCGCATGGGTCCCGGCGCGCTCGACCTGAGCCCGATCGTCGCCACCTTCGTGCTGATCATCGTGAGCAGCATCGTGGTCGGCCTGATCCGACCCGGGTGATCCGGGGAGGCGCGGCCGCGGCGATCGCCACCGCCGGCGTCGTCGTCGCGCTCGACCAGGTCACGAAGCAGATCGCCGTGCACGACATCGACCGGGGCGACGAGGTGAACGTCTTCTTCGGCCTCGACTTCACCAACACGCGCAACACTGGCGTGGCATTCGGCGCCTTCGAGGGCGGCGGGCTCGTGGTTGCGATTCTGATCGGCCTATCGCTTGCGCTGCTGGTGGGCTACTTCGCGCTGCATCGCGACATGCCGCTGCTGTGGCTGCCGGTCGGGCTGCTGCTGGGCGGCGCGCTCGGCAATCTCGCCGACCGCGCGCGCGAGGGCGCGGTGATCGACTGGATCGACCCCGTGGCGTGGCCCGCGTTCAACCTCGCGGACGCCTGCATCGTGATCGGCGTGCTGATGCTGCTCTGGGTGGTGGAGGGGAGGCCGAAACGAGCGCGGACGAGCTGATCGCGGGCACCGAGGACGCCGGCCTGCGCCTGGACGCCTTCCTGGCGGCGAGGGGGGCGGCGCCCTCCCGTGCCGCGGCGCAGCGCCTGATCGAGCGCGGCGCCGTGACGGTGGACGGCGAGCCGCGCGCCAAGAACCACAGGATCGGCGAAGGGGAGCGGGTGGTGGTCGAGGCGCCCGCGCAGGGGCTCGAGCCGACCGAACCGGAGCCGGTCTCCTTCGAGATCGTGCACGAGGACGAGCACCTCCTGGTGGTGGACAAGCCCGCGGGCGTGGTCACGCACCCGGCACCGGGCCACCGTGGATCCACGCTGGCGGAGGCGCTCGCGCCGCTGGCGGCCGGCGGCGCACACCCGGAGCGAGCGGGAATCGTGCACCGGCTGGACCGCGACACGTCCGGGCTGCTGGTGGTGGCGCGCTCGGACGAGGCGCACGCCGCGCTCCAGCGGATGATGAAGGCGCGCGAGATCACGCGCGAGTACACCGCCCTCGTCGAGGGGCATCCGGACGCCGAGAGCGGCACCATCGACGCCCCGATCGGCCGCGACCGCGGGAACCGGACCGTCATGTCCACCCGCACCGACCGGGCTCGCAGCGCGGTCACGCATTTCGAGGTCCTGGAGCGCCTCCCGCGCACCGCGCTGCTGCGCGTGCGCCTCGAAACAGGGCGCACCCACCAGATCCGCGCGCACCTGGCGGCGATCGAGCATCCGGTCGTGGGCGACCCCCAATACGGGGGCGCCGCGAGCGGCCGCCGCCTCGGCCTCAGGCGACAGTTCTTGCACGCCTCAAAACTGATGTTTAGGCATCCGTTCAGCGGGGAATTTGTCGCTTGCGAGTCCAAACCACCCGCCGAGCTGAGTCATGCACTTGACAGCGCTCGGCGGGAGCCAGTCTCCGGAGGGCCAGACGGGGGCTGAGACATACGAGCGAGGCGGTCTTCCGACCGCCTCGTCTCGTTCTGGGATGCCGTTTGCGACCCACATGGCTATCCTCATGTCGTTAAGCAAGCTACCCCGCTGGGAACAGCGGCCGCGGCCCTGCCCGGGAGAATCCCGGGTCCGCGAGCCGGCCGGCGGGCAGACGTTCATCACAACCTTTAAGGGAGCAACTCTTTGGCCACCGAGATTGGCATCAGGGAGCTGCTGGAGGCCGGCGTCCATTTCGGCCACCAGACGCGCCGCTGGAATCCCAAGATGCGCCGCTTCATATTCGGCGAGCGCGGCGGGATCCACATCATCGACCTGCAAAAGACGGAGCGCCTGCTCCACACCGCCCAGGAGTTCGCGGGCGACCTCGCCGGACGGGGCGGAACGATCCTGTTCGTCGGCACCAAGAAGCAGGCCCGCGACTCGATCAAGGAGGCCGCCAACAGCTGCGGCATGCCCTACATCGACCAGCGCTGGCTGGGCGGGCTACTGACCAACTTCCAGACGATCAACAAGCGCATCAAGCGCCTGCACGACCTTCGTGACTGGACGGAGTCCGGCACGATGGATCTGCTGCCGGTGCGCGAGCGCATCGCCGCGATGTCGGAGCGCGACAAGCTCGAGACGAACCTCGGCGGCGTGGCGGACATGCAGCGCCCGCCGGACGCGGTGTTCGTGGTGGACCTCAAGGTCGAGGACATTGGCGTGCGCGAGGCAAAGCGCCTGAAGATCCCGATCATCGGGCTCGTGGACACCAACTGCGACCCGGACCCGGTGGACTTCGTGATCCCGGGGAACGACGACGCGATCCGCTCCTGCAAGATCATCATCGAGGGCATCGCCGACGTGGCGCGCGACCGCGCCACGCAGTTCCGCGCCGAGGAGGAGGCCGCCCGACGCGAGCGCGAGGAGGCCGAGCGCAAGGAGGCCGAGGAGAAGGCTGCCCGCGAGGCGGAGGAGCTGGAGCGCCGCGAGGCCGAGGAGCGCGCCCGCCGCGAGGCCGAGGAGGCCGGCTTCTCGCCGGACGAGCCCGCCACGCCGAGCGGTACGCGGCCCGAGGCCGCGACCGGCGCCTCCGGCCCGCGCGAGCGCCGCACGTTCGACCCTGACGAGGAGTCCTGATGAGCATCACCGTTTCCGCCCAAGACGTGAAGAGCCTGCGCGAGCGAACGGGCGCGGGGATCATGGACGCCAAGGCCGCCCTTCAGGAGTCCGGAGGCGATCTGGACAAGGCGATCGAGATCCTGCGCGTGAAGGGCCAGGCCTCGGCCGCCAAGCGCGGCGAGCGCGCGGCCGCGGAGGGCGTCGTGTCCAGCTACATCCACGCCGGCGGCAAGATCGGCGTGCTGGTGGAGGTGGACTGCGAGACCGACTTCGTGGCCCGCACCGACCAGTTCCAGGAGTTCGCCCGCGAGGTCGCGATGCACGTGGCTGCGGCCAATCCGCAGTACGTGTCCGAGGACGAGGTGGACCAGGACGCCAAGGAGGCGGAGCTGCGCGTGCTGCGCGAGCAGGCGGCCGCCGAGGGCAAGCCGGAGAACGTGCAGGAGAAGATCGTCGAGGGCCGGCTCAAGAAGTGGCTCCAGGACGTGGTCCTGCTCGACCAGACGCACGTGAACGAGGAGAAGCACGGCGGCAAGACCGTCGGTGACCTGCGCACCGAGATCGCGGCCAGCACCGGCGAGAACGTGGTGATCCGCAAGTTCGCCCGCTTCCAGGTCGGGGAGGAGTGACCGAACCCGCCTTCAGGCGCATCCTGCTGAAGCTCTCCGGGGAGGCGCTCATGGGCGACCTCCCCTACGGAGCCGACCCGGAGCGGATCGCCGACATCGCCAAGCAGGTCAAGGCCGTTTCCGATCGCGGCGTGGAGATCGCGATCGTGGTCGGCGGCGGGAACATCTATCGCGGCCTCAAGGGCGCCGGGGACGGCATGGACCGCGCCACCGGCGACTACATGGGCATGCTCGCCACCGTCCTGAACGCCCTGGCGCTCCAGGACGCGCTCGAGAAGCGGGGCGCCGACACGCGCGTGCAGTCCGCCATCACGATCTCCGAGGTGGCGGAGCCGTACATCCGCCGGCGCGCCATGCGCCACCTCGAGAAGGGCCGGATCGTGATCTTCGCCGCCGGCACCGGCAACCCGTTCTTCACCACCGACACCGCGGCGGCGCTGCGGGCGCTCGAGATCCACGCCGAGACGATCCTGATGGCCAAGAACGGGGTGGAGGGCGTGTACAGCGCCGACCCCCGCGAGGACCCGGACGCCCGCTTCATCGAGGAGATCACCCACCAGGAGGCGATCGAGCAGCGCCTCCAGGTGATGGACTCGACCGCCCTGTCGCTGTGCATGGACAACGGGCTCCCGATCCACGTCTTCAACATGGATGACGAGCAAAACATTGACCGGATAGTGTGCGGCGAGCGCGTGGGAACCGTGGTGAGAAGCGGATGAGCGACGACGTCCTGAAGGACTTCCTGGACGACGCCAAGGCCAGGATGCAGCGATCGGTGGACGCCACCAAGACGGAGTTCGCGACCGTGCGAACCGGCCGCGCCTCCCCGCACCTGCTCGATCGCATCGAGGTCGACTACTACGGCGCCACGACGCCGCTGAGGCAGCTCTCGCAGATCTCCGCGAGCGAGGCGCGACTGCTTACGATCACGCCTTACGACAAGAACTCGATCAAGGCGATCGAGAAGGCGATCCTGGAGTCCGACGTGGGCCTGACGCCCTCGAACGACGGCCAGGTGATCCGTCTTCAGATCCCCGAGCTGACCGAGGAGCGCCGCAAGGAGCTCGTGAAGATCGTCCACGGGATCGCCGAGCAGGGCAGGGTGGCGGTGCGCAACGTCCGGCGCGACGTGATGCACGACCTGCGCGAGCTGAAGAGCGAGGGCGAGGTGGGCGAGGACGACGAGCGCCGGGCGGAGTCAGAGCTCCAGAAGCTCACGGACTCGCACGTGGGCGACATCGACAACGCCCTCGCCGGCAAGGAACAAGAAATCCTCGAAGTGTGAGCGACGCCGCGGCGCGGGCGCGCTACGTGGCCATCATCACCGACGGGAACGGCCGCTGGGCGCAGGATCGCGGCCTTCCGGTGCTGGCGGGGCACCAGGCCGGCGCGGACGTTGTGAAGGCGCGGCTGCGCGACGCCGTCGAGCTGGGCGTGCGCGAGCTGACCGTGTTCTCGTTCTCCACCGAGAACTGGGCCCGGCCGAAGGCGGAGGTCGACGGGCTGATGGCGATGTTCGCCGAGCGCATCGACCGCGAGACGCCGGAGCTGCACGAGGAGGGCGTGCGCATGCGCTTCGTGGGCCGCCGCGAGGGTCTCGGCGCCGGGCTCGTTCGGCGCATGGACTGGGCCGAGGAGCTCACGGACGCGAACGACCGCATCACGCTGTTCGTGGCCTTCAACTACGGCGGCAGGGCGGAGATCGTGGACGCAGCGCGAACCTTCACCGGGGAGAGCGAGGAAGAGTTCCGGCGCCACCTCTACGCACCCGACATGCACGATCCCGACCTGCTGATCCGCACGAGCGGCGAGCTCCGGATCTCGAACTACCTGCTCTGGCAGCTCGCCTACGCGGAGTTCGTGTTCCGCGACGAGCGCTGGCCTGACTTCACCCGCGAGGCCTTCGAGGCCTCGCTCGACGAGTACGCGGCGCGCCGGCGCCGCTTCGGGGGGCGCTAGAGCGTGGCCGCCAGGCGCGAGCCGGGCCCGGGACGGGATCTCGCCCCGCGGATCGTCGTGGCGATCCCGGCGATCATCTTCGCGCTGATCATCGTCGACCAGGGTGGCGAGGTCTGGACGCTCGGCATCTTCGCGCTCGGCGTGATCGCGATGGGCGAGCTCTACACGCTCATGGGCCGCGTGCGGCCGCCCGCGCTGGCGGGCTTCCTCACGCTCGCCGCGATGCTGATCGCCGCGCTCTACGGCGAGCCGCGCCACGTGATCATGGTGCTGGCGGCGTCGTTCCCGGTCACGTTCTTCTTCGCGGTCCTGCGCCCGCGCCGCGAGCACGTGTCCTGGGCGATCGCCGTGACCTTCCTCGGGGTCCTCTGGATCGGGCTTGCGATGGTGCACGCGGTCTGGCTGCGCGAGCTGCCGCACGGCGACGGCCTCGTGATCGACGTGCTCGTGGCCACCTTCCTCGGCGACACGTTCGCCTACTTCGGCGGGCGCATGTACGGGCGCACGCCGCTGGCGCCGCTGATCTCGCCGAACAAGACGCTCGAGGGCCTCGTGGCGGGAGTGGTCGGCGCGGCCCTGTCGTTCTGGGTCGCCGGGCTCTACCAGGACTGGCTCACCGGCCCGCATGCGCTGCTCATCGGCGGCCTCGTGGCCATCGCCGCGCCCGTGGGCGACCTGTTCGAGTCGATGGTGAAGCGCGACCTCGAGGTGAAGGACACCGGCAAGCTCTTCGGCGCCCACGGAGGCGTCCTCGACCGGCTCGACGCCGTGTTGTTCACGGTTCCTGTGGCGTACTACGCGGCAGTAGCTCTCGGCTACGCCTCCTAGACTCAGGCGGGTGCGCAGGATCCTCATAGTCGGTTCCACCGGCTCCATAGGCACGCAGGCGCTCGACGTGGTCGAGCGCAACGCGGAGCTGGAGGTGGTGGGCCTTGCCGCGGCCTCGAGCTGGGAGCTGCTGCTCGAGCAGGCGGCTGCCCATGGGGTCACGCGCGTGGCTCTTGCCGATCCGGACGCCGCCGCGCGGGCGAGTGAGCACTCCAAGGTGGAGGTCCTGGCCGGGCCGGAGGGTCTGGTCGAGCTCATCACCGACACCGAGTGCGACCTCGTTCTCAACGCCCTCGTGGGCTCGGCGGGCCTCGGGCCGACGGTGGCGGCGCTCGGCGAGGGGATCGACCTCGCGCTCGCGAACAAGGAGAGCCTCGTGGTGGGCGGCGAGCTGGTGACCGCGCTCGCGGAGGCCACGGGCGCGCAGCTGCTCCCGGTGGACTCCGAGCACTCGGCGCTCCACCAGCTGATCGCGGGCGAGCGGCCGGGCACCGTCGACCGGCTCGTGCTCACCGCCAGCGGCGGCCCGTTCCGCGGGCCGCACCGACCTCGACTCGGTCACCCGCGAGGAGGCGCTCGCGCACCCCACCTGGGACATGGGCGGCAAGATCACGGTCGACTCGGCGACCCTGATGAACAAGGGCCTCGAGCTGATCGAGGCGCACCACCTGTTCGGCCTGCCGTACGAGCGCATCGACGTGGTGGTGCACCCGCAGTCGATCATCCACGCGATGGTGCACCTGAACGACGGGGCGTCGCTCGCGCACCTCGGCTACCCCGACATGCGGGTGCCGATCTCGTATGCCTTGAACTACCCGGACCGCGTGGACGTGCCGGTGCGCGCGCTCGACCTGGTCGAGCTGGGTGCGTTGACCTTCGAGGCCCCTGACCTGAACGCGTTCCCGTGCCTGCGGCTCGCGCGGGAGGCCGCGGAAGGCGGCGGCACCGCGCCGTGCGTCCTGAATGCGGCGAACGAGGTGGCGGTCCACGCGTTCCTCGCGGGGGACCTGCCCTTCACGGGCATCGCTCGCGTGGTCGAGTCGACGCTCTACGAGCTGCCCGCCGAGCCGGTGCGGCACTTCTCCGACCTCTACGCCGCGGACGCGCAGGCGCGCGAGGTGGCGAGGGGAGTGGCCGCGTGACCTTCCTCAGCTTCGTCCTGGCGTTCATCGGCTTCGCGCTGCTCGTGATCCTCCACGAGCTCGGCCACTTCAGCGCCGCCAAGGCGGTCGGCATGCGGGTGGAGAAGTTCTCGCTGTTCTTCCCGCCGACCCTGTGGAGCAAGAAGGTGGGGGAGACCGAGTACGCGATCGGCGCGATCCCCGCTGGCGGCTACGTGAAGATCAGCGGGATGAACCCGGACGAGGACCTCCCTGACGAGGTCCGCGACCGGGCCTACCACGCGCAGCCGGTCTGGAAGCGGATCGTGGTCATCGCCGCGGGGCCGGCGGTGAACCTCGTGCTGGCGTTCGTGCTGCTGTTCGTCTTCTGGTGGGCGATCGGGCTCCCGGACCCCACGCGGACCGTGGATCAGATCCAGAAGGGCTATCCGGCTGCGGGCGTTCTTCAACCTGGGGACCGCGTGGTGGCGGTGGACGGCACGCCCGGCACGCCCGAGCAGCTGTCGGACCGGATCAACTCGCACCGCTGTCCGGGTCCGAAGCGCACGTGGAAGACCGGCTGCCGGGCCGCCGAGCCCGTGACGCTCACGGTGGACCGCGACGGTCGCGAGCGCACCTTCACGCTCACGCCCAAATATGACCCGACCGCCGACGTGGGCGGCCGGATGCGCGTCGGTTTCGGCTACGTGCCGGGGCCGCGCGACGCCTTGCCCCTCGGTCAGGCACTCGACGTCAGCGCCGACCAGTTCTGGTTCATCACCAAGAGCACGCTCGAGCTGCCGGCGCGCCTGATCGACCCGGTGAAGCGCAAGGAGATCTCCGGGGTGGTCGGGTCCTACGAGACGACCCGCCAGGTGATCCTCGTGGACGTGGAGCGGGTCGTGCAGATCCTCGCGATCATCTCGCTCTCGCTGGCGATCGTGAACCTGTTCCCGTTCCTGCCCCTGGACGGCGGCCACATCTTCTGGGCGATCGTGGAGAAGCTGCGCGGCAGGCCGGTATCCCTCCGAGTGATGGAACGAGCCGGAGTGGTGGGCTTCATGCTCGTGATCCTGATCTTCCTGATCGGGCTGTCGAACGACATCGACCGCCTGAGCGGCGAGGGATTCCGGGTGCGCTGAGCCGGCCGCATGGCGGCGCCGTGCCAGCGGCGTTACGTTACGCACATGGCGGTAACGACCGAGCGGGCCGGGCGGCCCGCCGGGCTTCAGGCGGGCACCGTGGCGGAGGCCTTCCAGGTGACCGCGCAGGCTCATCCCGACCGCTGCGCGCTTCGCACGAAGGGCGACGAGTTCTCGATCACCTGGCGCGAGTACGCGGACAAGGTGCGGGCCGTGGCCGCCGGTCTGGCGGGGCTGGGACTCGAGCGCGGGGCAACGCTCGCGCTGATGCTCACGAACCGACCCGAGTTCCACTGGTTCGACGCCGCCGCCCTGCACCTCGGCGCCACGCCGTTCTCCGTCTACAACACCTACACGGCCGAGCAGATCCAGTACCAGGTGGACGACGCCGAGGTGCGGATCGTGGTCACCGAGACGGCGTTCGAGGACCGCGTCCGGGAGCTGAAGAACGTGGACCACGTGATCTTCGTCGACGACGAGAGCGCCGACCCGGTCGAAACCCACGCCCCTCAGAGCTTCGACTTCGAGGCGACATGGCGGGCCGTGAAGCCCGACGACCTGCTCACTCTCATCTATACGTCCGGCACTACCGGCCCGCCGAAGGGCGTTCAGCTCACGCACTCGAACCTCGTTGCGGCGATCAACGGCTTCGACCAGATCATCAACTTCCCGGCCGCGGGCCGAGTGATCTCGTGGCTACCGATGGCGCATATAGCCGAGCGGGCGTCGTCGCATTACCTGCCGATGTTCGTGGGCTTCTCCACCACCTGCTGCCCGGACCCGCGCCAGGTGGCGGCCTACCTGCCGGAGGTGCGCCCGAGCTGGTTCTTCGCCGTCCCGCGCATCTGGGAGAAGCTGAAGGCCGCGATCGAAGCCGGCATCGAGGCGGAGCAGGACCCGGCGAAGAAGCAGGCCACGCAGTGGGCGCTCGACGTGGGCCTGCGCAAGGTCCGCGGGGACGACGTGGCGGAGGAGCACGCCAAGGCCGACGAGCTCGTGCTGTCCAAGATCCGCGCCGGGCTGGGACTGGACCAGGTGGAGTCCGTGAACGTGGGCGCGGCGCCCACACCGCCGGAGGTGATCGAGTTCTTCCACGCGCTCGGCATCCCGCTCGCGGAGCTGTGGGGCATGTCCGAGACCACCGGCTACGGCACCTGCAACCCGCCCGACAGGATCAAGATCGGAACCGTCGGGCCGCCGGCGCCGGGCGCCGAGATCAAGCTCGCGGACGACGGCGAGGTGCTGATCCGCGGGCCGTTCATCATGACGGGCTACCGCAACCAGCCCGACCAGACCCGTGAGGCGATCGACGAGGACGGCTGGCTCCAGACCGGCGACATCGGCGAGTTCGACGAGGACGGCTATCTCAAGCTCGTCGACCGCAAGAAGGAGCTGATCATCAGCGCCGGCGGCAAGAACATGTCGCCCGCGAACATCGAGGCGAAGCTGAAGGCCTCGAGCCCCGTGATCGGGCAGGCGATCGCGATCGGCGACGCGCGGCCCTACAACGTCGCGCTCGTGACCCTGGACCCGGACGTGGCGCCGGCGTACGAGCAGCAGCACGGCCGGGACGCGCTCCTAGCCGAGCTGGAGCGGGGGATAGGGGCCGCAAACGATCAGCTGGCCCGCGTGGAACAGGTGAAGAAGTACAAGCTGCTCGACGAGGACTGGCAGCCCGGCGGCGACGAGCTGACACCCACGATGAAGCTGAAGCGCAAGCCGATCCACGAGAAGTACGCGAAGCGAGATCGAGGAGCTGTACGCCTAGCTAGGCTTCGAGGCCGCAGATGGCCTCCAAGAAGCAGATCGACGTGGGCGGCGTGAAGATCGGCGGCGGCGCTCCCGTCGCGGTCCAGTCGATGACGAAGACGGAGACCGCGGACTTCGACGCCACCATGAAGCAGATCCACGCGATCGCCGAGGCGGGCGGGGATCTGGTTCGCTGCGCGGTGCCCCGCGACGACGACGTGCGGGCGCTCGAGCGCATCGTCGCGGAGTCGCCGATCCCGGTGATCGCCGACATCCACTTCAACTACACGCTCGCCCTGAAGGCCATCGACGCGGGCGCCCACTGCATCCGCATCAACCCGGGCAACATCGGCGGCCACGACAAGGTCGGCCTGGTGGTGGACAAGGCGCGCGCAGCCGCCGTGCCCATGCGGATCGGCGTGAACTCGGGCTCGCTCCCCAAGCACCTGCACGAGCTGGAGCGCGAGAACCCGGTCGATGCGCTGGTGGCCGCCGCGCTGGAGCACGTCGAGCTGATGGACCGCCTCGACTTCGAGGACTTCAAGGTCTCGATCAAGTCGACGAACGTGCCCAACACGATCGCCTCGAACCGCCTGCTCTCGCAGAAGATCGAGAACCCCCTGCACCTCGGCATCACCGAGGCCGGCACGAAGTGGTCCGGCTCGCTGAAGTCGGCGGTGGGGCTCGGCACGCTGCTGGCCGACGGCATCGGAGACACCATCCGCATCTCGCTCTCCACCTTCCACGCGGAGGAGGAGGTGAAGGTGGCCTGGGAGATCCTCAAGGCCCTGAAGCTGCGCGAGCGCGGGCCCGTGCTGATCGCCTGCCCGACCTGCGGCCGGCTCCAGTTCGACATGGACACCGTCGTGGCCGAGATCGAGGAGCGCCTGCGCCAGTACGACGATCCGATCGAGGTGGCCGTGCTCGGCTGCGCTGTGAACGGCATCGGCGAGGCCTCGCACGCCGACTTCGGCATCACCGGCGCCAAGAACGAGGGGCTCATCTTCGCCCACGGCAAGCCGCTTCGGAAGGTGCCTCAGGACGAGCTGGTGGACGCTCTCTTCGTGGAGATCGACAAGTCGATCGACCGTGGCACCGTGCTGGTGGACGAGCGCGAGTCCGCGGAGGGCGCCGCCTGGCTCGAGCAGATCGAGGAGGAGAACGCCGACGAGCTGACCCCGGAGCGGATCGCAGCGATGGAGGCGGCCGCCGCGACCGAGGACGCCCTCGACAACGGCCAGTCGCTCCCGATGGCCGGCGCGCCGAAGGCCAAGCGGATACCGCTCGACGAGGAAGCGTCGCCCACGGCGGGGCGCCGCTTCACGCGCGCTCCGGGCTAGGCCGCGGCGCGCTGGGCGGGCTTGCTATCGGCCGAGCGGGCGGGCGGGAAGCAGAGGCTCCGGTGAACCGCTGTCGCGCGATGCCCGTCGAAGCGCACGAGGTACTGATCGTTCTCCTCGAGCGGCCGATGGCAGACCTGGCAGACGGGACGGGGCGTCGTGATCATGACCTAGACGGATAGTTCCCCATGCACCGGACGTTCCCTTGCGATCACCCTGCAAAACGCCGCTACCACTATTGGGTCGAACTGTGTCCCCGCGCAGCGGCGTAGCTCCATGATTGCGTCTGCATCACTCACCGAAGTCGCGGTACGGCCGTTCGGTGGTCATGGCGTCGAAGGCATCGCAAACGGCCACCACCCGGGCTCCGAGTGGGATCTCGTTGCCGCTGAGCCCATCCGGATAGCCGCCGCCGTCCCAGCGCTCGTGGCTCGAGCGCACCAGCCGCGCCACCGGGCGCAGCGCCGGCGCGGCGAGCAGGATGCGCTCGCCGATCAGCGGATGGCGGCGCATGAAGCTCCACTCGACGGGGTCGAGCGACCCCGGCTTGTCGAGGATGGCGTCCGGAACCGCGATCTTCCCGACGTCGTGGAGCTCCGCGGCTCGGGCCACCTCGTCGAGCCCCTCGGGCCCCATGTGCAGCTCGCGCCCGACCGCCAGCGCCAGCTGCCCGATGTCGCGCAGCCGCAGGTGAAGGTCGGGGCGGCGCTCGGACAGCGTCCGAAGCAGGACGTCGCGCGACTGGCGGCCCGCCGACATCCGGCGCCCGCCCTTGCGCGCGTACATGCGTCTGTCGGCCAGCTGGAGCGCCTGCGTGGGCGTGGTGGCCTCCTCGGGGAACACGACCGATCCGAAGGAGCAGCTCACCTCGAAGCCCTCGCCGCGCTCGCTGAGGGCCGCGGAGCAGGCGGCAAGCGGCTCGTCGATCGCGTCGGGGCTCGCTGGCACCAGCGCGCAGAACTCGTCGCCACCGAGGCGGTAAACCTGTCCGCTGGACCCCACGGCGTCCGCCAGGCGCGCCGCTAGCCGGACCAGGAGCCCGTCGCCGGCGGGATGCCCGAAGGCGTCGTTGTACTCCTTGAACCCGTCCAGGTCGAACAGCAGCAGCGCGCGGGGCGAGGCCCGGCTGGCGAGCTCGAGCTGGACCTCCAGGTCCGCCATCAGGCTGCGACGGTTCTTCAGCCCGGTCAGAGAGTCGGTGCGGGCCTCGGTGTGGGTGAGGCTGAGCGTGCGCTGGTTCTCGAGGAACGCGAGCGCCATGCGGGCCAGCGCCAGCAGCAGCGCCCAGGCCGCGAGGCTCACGGCCAGCGGCGTTGACGCGCTCGAAGTGGTCGTACACGAGCAGCTCCACGGCCACGATGCCGCAGCCCACGGGCACCGCCACGATCAACCAGTCCTGGATCGTGATCTTCCTCGCGCGCCGGCTGCCAGGCCGCCGCCGCCACGAGCAGCGCGGACGCCGGCCAGGCGATGTCGAGCAGCGTGCCCTGGACGTACTGGTCGGTCGCGGTCTGGAACAGGTAGAGGCCGTCCGCCACCGCAGTGAGCGCCAGGCCGCCGCCCAGCAGCAGCCACACCGGGTCGGGCCGCCACCCGTTCAGGCCGAAGACGGCCACCACCAGCCCCAGCAGGAGCAGGTCGCCGGCCGGGTACGCCAGGTTCACCGCGATCTCCGCCGGGCCGCCGCTCGTGGCGTCCACGATCGGCTGGAAGACGAGCGTCGCGATCACCGCCGCAACCGTGAGCGCGGCGATGGCGCCGTCGAGCCAGAGGCTGCTGCGAAACGAGTCGGTCCGCGAGCGCGCCAGCAGGAGCAGCGACGCGTAGCTGGCGGGGTAGAACGACAGGTACATCACGTCCGCGGCGGACGGGGACGCCGGGTCCGGATCATCGCTGTAGAGGAGCGTCCAGGTGACCTCCCCGGCGGCCCACGCAAGCAGGCCCAGGCCCATCACGGTCCACGCCGCCCGCTCCTCTCGAACCACCACGGCGCGCATCACGCACGCTGCGCCGGCGGCGCTCACGAGAGCGCAGTAGACCCAGTCCTGGAAGAACCGGTCGAGCTTGGGGGAACCCAGCCCGAACGCGGTGTGAGCCACGTACGCGAGCAGGGCAAGCCCTGTGAGCGCCGCAAACGCGCGCAACCCGACCCTGAGTCTCGGTGAGACGTCCATCAAATGGGGTACCTCGTGCTCCGCTCTGGATCGGCTCTGCGGGGGCGGAACATGAGGGCCAACTGACTAGACTCGCCCGCTCGTGACCCGCCTTTCCCGCTATTTCCTGCCAACCACGAGAGAGGCGCCCGCCGACGCGGAGGCGATCTCCCACAAGCTGATCGTTCGTGCCGGTCTCGCGCGCCAGGTCGGTGCGGGGCTCTGGACCTTCCTACCGGCCGGCTGGCGGGCCCACCGGCGGGCCGAGCAGATCGTGCGCGAGGAGATGGATGCGATCGGCGCGGGGGAGATGCTGATGCCCGTGCTCCAGCCCGCCGAGCTCTGGAAGAAGTCCGGCCGCTACGACATCGACGAGGTCTTCAAGCTCAAGGACCGTCGCGGCGCCGAGCTGGTGCTCGCGATGACGCACGAGGAGAACCTCACCTTCCACATCTCACGGGAGGTGCGCTCCTACCGCGACCTGCCGAAGCTGCTCTACCACTTCCAGACCAAGGAGCGCGACGAGCCGCGGCCGCGCGCGGGCCTGCTGCGCACGCGCGAGTTCATCATGAAGGACGCGTACTCGTTCGACCGCGACGCGGACGGCCTCGAGGCCTCCTACCAGCTCTACATCGAGGCCTACGACCGCATCTTCGACCGCTCGGGGCTCGAGTGGTATCGCGTGGAGTCGGACGTGGGGATGATGGGCGGCTTCGGCGCGCACGAGTACATGGCCCCCTGCGCGGCGGGCGAGAACGACGTGGCGCTCTCCGACTCCGGCTACGCGGCGAACATGGAGATCGCGAGCGCCACGCCGCAGCCGGTGGAGGGGCTGCCGGAGGCCTCGCCCGAGCCGAAGGAGGTCGAGACGCCGGCAGCCGCGACCGTGGAGGCCGTCTGCGAGATGCTCGGCGTGCCGCCGGGGGCGATCGTCAAGGCGTTCCCGATCCTCGTGGAGGAGCGCGGCCCAGTGCTCGTGGTGATCAGGGGCGACCACCGCCTCAACGAGATCAAGCTCCAGAACGCGCTCGGGGCGCCGTTCCGGGCCGCAGAGGCCGAGGAGGTGCGCAGCGCGTTCGGCGCCGAGCCCGGCTTCATCGGGCCCGGTGGGCGCGCCCGTGGAGGTGCTCGCCGACGAGGCGCTGCGCGGCCTCCACGGCCTGGTGGCGGGCGGCAACAAGCCGGACGTGCACGTGACCGGCGTGGAGCCCGGCCGCGACTTCGAGCCCACCTGGGTGGACGTGCGGCGGGTCGAGGAGGGCGACCTCTGCCCGGCCGGCCAGCCGATCCGCATCGAGCCCGCGATCGAGGTGGGCAACATCTTCAAGCTCGGCACGCGTTTCTCCGACCCGCTGGGTGCCCGCTACCTCGACGAGGAGGGCAAGGAGCAGCTGATCTGGATGGGCTCGTACGGGATCGGGCCGGCGCGCATCGTCGCGGCCGCCATCGAGCAGTTCGCCGACGAGCAGGGCATCTCGTGGCCGCGCTCCGTGGCGCCCTTCGACGTGGAGCTGGTGACGCTCGGGAAGCCGGGGGAGGAGGCGCGCACGCTCTCCGACCGCCTCTACGACGAGCTGCGCGAGCTCGGCCTGGACGTGCTCTACGACGACCGCGACTCGAGCCCCGGCGAGAAGTTCGCGGACGCGGAGCTGCTCGGCTGCCCGCTGCGGGTGACGATCGGCAAGAAGAGCGTGGAGGCCGGGGAGATCGAGGTGCAGGTGCGCCGCGGCCGGGAGAAGGGCTCCCTGCCCCTCGACGGCGCCGCCGAGGCGGCCGCGGAGCTGTGGCGGACCCTCCCCTGAGGCGCGAGCGCGAACCGCTGACCTTTCGGCGGCTCGTGGGGCTGGACCGCAGCGGAGGCCCGCCGCCGCAGACGCGCAGGGGCGAGCCGCTCAACCCGTGGACGATCCCGAACGCGATCGGTTTCGCCCGCCTCGCCCTCGTACCTGTGTTCCTGGTCGTGGGGCTGAACTCCGGCGACGGCCGCTCGGGGCTGGCCTTCGCTCTATTCGCATTCATTGCCTGGAGCGACTACTTCGACGGGATGGCCGCGCGCATCACCGGCCAGTACAGCCGCCTGGGGGCCCTGCTCGACCCGTTCACCGACCGCCTGCTGGTGGTTGCCGGCGCGGTGGTGGCCTGGAACTACGAGACGCTGCCGCGCTGGGCGCTCGCCGTGCTGGCCGCGCGCGAGGCGTTCATGCTGGTGCTCACCGAGCTCGCGCTGCGCCGTGGCATCGACCTCAACGTGACGATGCTCGGCCGCTGGGCCGTCTGGCCCGTGATGAGTGCGCTCGCGCTCGCGCTGGTGGTCGAGGGCTGGCTCCTGGACGTCGTGCTCTACGTCGGACTCGCAATGACCCTTGCGGCCACCGCCCGCTACCTGCAAGATGGGGTGCGGGCGATGCGCAAAGCCTCAACCTCAACTTGAGGAAGCGCTATAGTCGCCGGACTCTCTCGAAAGGACCGCAGTGGACACGTTCCCGGATCTCGGCGCGCTCTCTGATACGGAGCTGAAGGACCTCATCCAGCAGCTCACAGAGGAAGAGCAGGAGGTCTCCTACAAGCGCCGCATCCTGCACGGCAAGATCGACATCCTGCGCGCGGAGCTCGTGAACCGGCTGCGCAAGAAACACGAGGAGGGCGAGTCCGTGATCAGCGGCGCCGATGTGCAGCAGCTGACCGACATCCTCGCCGGGAAGGGCATTCCGGCGGACGCGGACATCGAGTAGCGATGCACTGCCCGGAGTGCGGCTTCGCCAACGCCGAGGGCGCGAACTACTGCCAGAAGTGCGGCGCCTTCCTCGGCGACCAGTCCGAGGGCAAGGGGGACACC
This sequence comes from uncultured Thermoleophilaceae bacterium, assembly GCA_963771715.1. Taxonomy (GTDB): domain Bacteria; phylum Actinomycetota; class Thermoleophilia; order Solirubrobacterales; family Thermoleophilaceae; genus JACVRW01. Next base: position 229,961 of record CAVYUQ010000011.1, on the reverse strand, counting down.
ACCGAGGTCTACCAGGTCGACGAGACCGGCGAGCTGCGTCCGGTGGACCTCGACACGGTCACCCACGAGGGCGCGACGCTCGTGATCCGCTCGGGCGGCGGCCGCTCCGGCGAGGCGTTCATCGTGGCCGGCGAGCGCATGACGATCGGGCGCAGCCCGGACGCCGAGGTGTTCCTGGACGACGTGACGGTGTCGCGCAACCACGCCCTGCTCGTACAGCGGCGCGACGGGCTCTACATCGACGACCTCGGCTCGCTGAACGGCACGTACGTGAACAGGCGCCGGATCGAGTCGCACCGGCTCCAGAACGGCGACGAGCTGCAGGTGGGCAAGTACAAACTGACTTACCTGGAGGAGCGGTGAGCACCGAGGTATCGCGCGAGGCGCCTCCGCGCAAGGAGAAGGCGCTCACGATCGGGGCGGTCTCCAAGCAGCTGGAGCGCGAGTTCCCGGACATCTCGATCTCGAAGATCCGCTATCTCGAGGACCAGAAGCTGCTGGCGCCGCGGCGCACCCCGGGCGGCTACCGGCTCTACCAGGCCGCCGACGTGGACCGGCTCCGCACCATCCTGCGCCTCCAGCGCGACGAGTTCCTGCCCCTGCGCGTGATCCGGCAGGAGCTGGCGGCGGGCCGCGCGGACACCGACGTGGCCACGCCGGATGCCGCCCCCGAGCCGCGCGGCGCCGTGCGGCGCACCAGCTTCGCGCTGCGCGGGCCGGGCTCGCTCTACCGGCTGGCCGAGGTGCTCGAGGAGACGGGGGCCGACCAGGCGCTCGTGAAGGAGCTCGAGGACTTCGGCGTGATCAAGGGCGAGCGCCACGAGGGCGAGACGCTCTACGACGACACCGAGCGCGAGATCATCCGCGCCGTGGGAGAGCTGAAGCGCTTCGGAGTAGGTGGACGCAACCTGCGCGTGTTCCGCACCTCGGCCGACCGCGAGGCGGCTCTGCTCGAGCAGATCCTCGCGCCGGCGCTGCGCTCGCGGAACCCGGAGCGCCGCAAGGAGGCCGTGGAGGCGCTCGAGAACCTGGCCGCGATCGCCTCGCACCTCAAGCACCTGCTGCTGATCCGGGACCTGCGCAAGCTCGCACGCTGACCGGGGCCACGGTGCGCCTCGAGGACTACATCCAGGACATCCCCGACTTCCCGAAGCCGGGGATCGTGTTCAAGGACATCACGCCGCTGTTCCTCGACCACGAGGCGCTCCGCTACGCGGTGGACCAGCTTGCGGACTACGCGCGCTCGCGGGAGATCGACTACATAGTGTCGGCCGAGGCGCGCGGGTTCGTGCTGGGCGCGGCGGTGGCGGTGGCGGCCGACGCGGGCTTCATCCTCGCGCGCAAGCCGGGCAAGCTCCCGCGCGAGGTCGCGTCCGTGGAGTACGAGCTCGAGTACGGCGTGGATGCCCTCGAGGTGCACGCGGACGCGGTCCAGGGCGGGGCGCGCGTGCTGGTTCACGACGACCTGCTGGCCACGGGCGGCACGGCCGGGGCGCTCTGCGAGCTGGTCGAGCAGAGCGGCGGAGTCGTGGCAGGATGCGCGTTCGTGATCGAGCTGGCGTTCCTCCACGGCCGCGACCGGCTCCGCGGCTACGACCTGCGGTCGCTCGTGGTGTTCGACGACGAGTGATGGTGGTCCGCCGCGAACGCGTGGTGTCGGGGGCGCCCACCGACATCTGGCGCATAGTCAGCGACCCGAACCGCCTGCCGGCGTGGTGGCCGGGGGTGTCGCGGGTCGAGGAGGCGAGTCGGGACGCGTGGACGACGGTCCTGGTCTCCCCGAAGGGCAAGAGCGTCCGCGCCGATTACAGCCTCGTCGAGGCGCGCGAGCCGGAGTGGCTTCGGTGGCGCCAGGAGCTGGAGGAGTCGCCGTTCGAGCGGCTGCTTGCGGAATCCACGACCGAGCTCGAGCTCGCGCCGGACCCGGGCGGCGGCACCAGGGTGAGACTCACCCTGAACCAGCGCCCCCGGGGCTGGGCGAGGTTCAGTCCCTTCCAGCTGCGCACGGCCGCCGTCAGGCAGGCGGAGGGGGCGTTGGAGGGCCTGGCGGGTCTGGTGGGAGAACCCACCTGATGCGCTGGTGGGGCTGGGGCGAGGACGGACACGCCGTCCCACTCCCTCCGGTCGCGGAGGAACTGCTCCGCGAGCAGCTCGGCGTCGATCCGGCCACGCGCCGGGCGCCGGTCGGCCTCGACCAGGTCTCGCTCCCCGATTCCCGGCTTCCCGCGCCCGCGCGCGAGCGTCTCGCCGCGGCCGTGGGCGCAGAGCAGGTGCGGGACGCGCGCGACGACCGCATCGCCCACGCGGTCGGCCGCTCGTATCCGGACCTCGTGCGGATCCGCGCCGGGGACGCCTCGAGCGCGCCGGACGCAGTGGTGCTGCCCGGCTCCGCCGAGCAGGTGGCTGCCGTGCTCGCGGCGTGCGCCGAGCAGCGGGTGGCGGTCACGCCGTTCGGGGGCGGCACGAGCGTCGTGGGCGGCGTGGAGCCGGTGCGCGAAGGCATGGCGGCGGCGATCTCGCTCGACCTGCGCCGGCTCGACGCGACCGTCGAGGTGGACCGGACCTCGCTCACCGCCCGCCTCGACGCCGGGCTGTTCGGCCCCGAGGCCGAGCGGCGGCTGGGCGCCGAGGGCGTGACGCTGGGTCATTTTCCGCAGTCGTTCGAGTACTCGACGGTCGGCGGCTGGGTGGCCACGCGCTCCGCCGGCCAGGCGTCGACCGGCTACGGGCGCATCGACGAGCTGGTCGAGGGGCTGCGCTGCGTGACCCCCGTGGGCGAGCTCGGCACCCGCGCGCTGCCCGCGTCGGCGGCCGGGCCGAGCCTGCGCGAGCTAGTCGTGGGCTCCGAGGGGGTGCTCGGCGTGATCTGCGAGGCCACCGTGCGAGTACGGCCCGCGCCGGCCGCGCGTCGCTACGAGGGCTGGTCGTTCCGCAGCTTCGCGGAGGGCTGCGCGGCGTTCCGGGTGATGGAGCAGGCGGATGCGGCCGCGGACGTAAGCCGCCTCTCCGACGAGGACGAGACGCGCCTGTCGATGGCGATGGCCTCGACCGGGAGCAGGGCGGAGCGGCTCGGGCGGCGCTACCTGCGCCTGCGGGGCCAGGAGGGCGGCTGCCTGGCCATCCTCGGGTTCGAGGGCGACGAGGAGGACGTGGAGCGCAGGCGGCGGCGCACGTCGGCGCTGCTGCGGGCCGGCGGCGGCGTTTTGCTGGGCCGCCGACCGGGCGAGGCGTGGCTGCGCAGCCGCTACGCCGGCCCGTACCTGCGCGACGAGCTGCTCGACCGCGGAGTGATGGCCGAGACGCTCGAGACGGCCACGACCTGGGCCAACCTGGAGAGCCTGCACGGGGCCGTGGGCGAGCGCGCTGCGCAGCACGCTCGGCGAGCGCGGCACGCCGCCGCTCGTGATGTGCCACGTGTCGCATCTCTATCCCTCCGGTGCGTCGCTCTACTTCACGTTCCTGGCTCGCCAGGAGGAGGACGCGCTGACGCAGTGGCGCGCGGCCAAGACGGCCGCCTCGGAGGCGATCATGGGCGGGGGAGGCACGATCACCCACCATCACGCGATCGGGCGCGACCACCGGCCCTGGATGCGCGCGGAGGTGGGTGAGCTCGGCATCGGGCTGATCCGCGCGGCCAAGGAGCGGCTCGACCCGGCCGGGATCATGAACCCCGGGAAGCTGCTGCCGTAGCCGCGAAGCCGCCTAGGCGGGCGGCTTCAGGACCGTCTGGCCGAGCGCGGCGGGCTTCTTGGCCGTGCCCGTGGCCCTGCGCAGCTTCGGCATGGGGCCGCGCAGCACGGACTCGCCGTTGTGCTTCACGTTCGGGTCGTTGCCCACCGGCTGCTTCGTCACGTCGATGAACTTGTACTTGGCGTAGTCCGCCGGGAACGCGCCGATCGCCTGGTAGCCGCCCTGCTGGTCCGTGATCTGGCCGCCGAGCGACTTGGCGTCATTCGGGCTGTTGTAGAGCCAGACGTAGTAGCCCTCGTTCTGGCCGCTGGGCGCGAGCCCCGCCGCCTGCACGAGCAGCTGCTTCTTGCCGCCCTGGTCCACCACGATCGCGATGCCCGCGGGCTGTCCCGTCGCGGCGGCCTGGTTCTGGTTCTGGTTGCCCGTCTGCGCGGCCGGCGTGTTGTCGCTGCTGGCGTTGCTCGTGGACTCGTCGTCGTCGCCCGTGAGCAGACCGATCGGCCAGAGCAGTACGGCGAGCAGGATCACGGCCGCCGCCGCCGCACCGGCCAGCAGGCGCCGCCGCATGACCGCGTCGCCGCTCGCCAGGGGCCCGGCCGCGACCGGCCCGGCACTCGGCTCGGGGGCAGCCCGCTTTGCGCGGCCTCGCTCGCCCTCCGGAATCGCCGGCACGGAGCCGTTCGGGTACAGCTGCTCGAGCGAGTCGAGCAGCGAGCGCGCCCAGCTGCGCGCTGCCTCCGAGCGGCGCAGGTGGCCCTTGGTCGCGGTGGCCTCCGGACCCGCCTGCTGGCCGAGGACGTAGTCGGCGAGCTGGCCGCGCCAGTCCTCCTCGACGCCCCGCACGCTCACGGGAGCGAGCTCCACGAGCGCGTCGCGCGCCAGCTCGCGCACGCGCGACTCGGGCATTCCAAGCATGTCCGCGAGCTCGGGATAGGTCTTCCCCTGCTGGAGGACGAGCTCGACGATCGCCCGCTGCTCGGGCGAAAGCTGATCGAACGTGGCCATGCGGGGCCGAACTGTAGTGTGCCCGCCGGTATGGACTCGCCAGTTGGGACCTATCCCGCGCCCGGGACTCTCGACGACGTGCTGGGGTTCGAGCTGCTGGAGGCCTCGCCGGAGCGCTGCCGCGGCCGTTTCGCCGTCGAGAAGCGAGTCCAGCAGCCGCTGGGCCTCGTGCACGGCGGCGCCTACGCGGCGCTGGCGGAGTCGATGGTGTCGGCCACGACGCACCTGGCCGTCCAGGGCGACGGCAACTTCGCCGTCGGCCAGTCGAACCACACGCATTTCTTCCGTCCGGCCACCGAGGGCGCCGTCCACGCGGAGGGCACGCCGATCCACCGCGGCCGCACCAGCTGGGTCTGGGACGTGCGCTTCACCGACGACGACGACCGGCTCTGCGCCGCCTCACGCGTGACCCTCGCGGTCAGGCCGGCGCCGAAGGGCTGACGCCGTCGTGGTCCACGAGGTAGGCGTCGACCGGGTCGGCGCGTCCCTTCACGCGGATGCCCTCGAGCGCCTCCACGCGCGTGCCGGGGAGCGCACGCAGGGTGTTCCCGCCGATCACCACGCGGCCCGGCGGCGCCTGTGACTCGAGCCGCGCTGCGAGGTTGACCGTGTCGCCGATCACCGTGTAGCTGCGCCCGCTCTCGGCGCCGAGCACGCCCACGAGCACCTCACCGCTGTTCACGGCCGCGCGGAAACGCGGCCAGCCGGGGTGCTCCGCGGCGATGCGCCCCGTCTCGCGCTGCATCGCCAGCGCCGCTTCGACGGCGCGCCGCGCGTGGTCGGGCTGGTCTCCGCGCGTGCCCCAGGTGGCCATGATCGCGTCGCCGATCAGCCGGTCGATCTCGCCGTCGTGCTCGCGCACGATCGGCGGGATCGCCACACGCAGGTAGGCGTTCAGCATCTCCGAGACCTCGCGCGGGTCCCGCCCCTCGGCGAAGGACGTGAATCCCTCCAGGTCCGCGAACATCACGCTCACCTCGCGCTTGCCGGCGGCCGTCTGGTCGAGGTAGAGGTCGCTAAAGCGCTCCTCGCCGTCCTCGCGCCGGGCGCTGTATGCGATCGCCCCGAAGGCCATCAGCATGAGCACGTGCCACTCCCACCAGCTCGCGTGCCAGCTGCGCGCGAGCGCGACGGCCACCATCGCCTCCGCCAGCAGCGTGAAGGCGCTCGCCACTGCCAGCAGCAGCGGCGCGCCGGTTCGCATTGCCATCGTGGCGTAGCGCCACGCCGCGAAGGCATACGGGATCAGCGCCAGCACGGCGAGCGCCACGAGGCCGCCGCTCGCGCGCTCGGCCGGTGTCGGGTCGTCGAGCGGCGGCACGGAGCCGAGCGAGAGGGCGGCCCAGGCGACCATCACGGCGACCAGTCCCGCGCGGAGCAGCTGGGCGCGCCGCATCAGCGCCTGCGCGCGCGACGGCGGAAGCGGCAGGGCCGACCAACCTGCGAACACCGCCGCCAGGAGCAGGCCCACCGGCGTCGCGATCGTGAAGCCCTGGTTCGGCCCGTCGAGCAGCACGCCGGGCGTCGCGAGGGCGTGCAGGGTCAGGAAGCCGGCGGCCGCGAGGAACGAGAGCGAGATCAGAAACAGCCGCGCGTCCGCGCGCCGCAGCGCGGTGGCGCTCGTGGCAAAGGCGAGCGTCGTGCTCACCGCCGCCGTGCTCAGCACGAGCCAGAAGTGCGACGGATGGTGCTCCCAGTGGACGTCCGCGCTCGGGGCCGCCAGCAGCAGCAGGAGCCCGCCGAGCGGAAGCACCAGAGCGAAGCCCCAGAGCGGGGAGCGAAGGGAGCCGGCGTCTGTGGCGCCGACGCGCACCTACTTCAGCGCGCGCAGGCGGCGCTCGGCGGCGTCCGTCGAGGTCTCGTAGCGGTTCGTGATCGGCAGGCGCCGGTCGCGCCCGAACGCCCGGGCGGAGATCTTGATTCCGGGCGGGGCCTGGCGGCGCTTGTACTCCGCACGGTCGACCATCCGGATCACGCGCTCGATTTCCTCGGCGGGCAGGCCGCGGTGCACGAGCTCCACGGCATCGAGGTCCTCCTCGATGTAGCCCTCGAGGATGCGGTCGAGCACGTCGTAGGGCGGTAGCGAGTCCTCGTCGCGCTGCTCGTGGCGGAGCTCGGCGGACGGCGGCCGCTCGATCACCGAGGCGGGCACGAGCTCGCGGCCCTCCTGCTCGTTGCGCCAGCGCACGAGCCTGTAGACCCAGGTCTTGTAGACGTCCTTCAGCACCGCGAAGCCGCCGGCCATGTCGCCGTAGAGGGTGGCGTAGCCCACCGACATCTCCGACTTGTTGCCGGTGGCGAGCACGAGCCAGCCGAACTTGTTGGAGAGCGCCATCACAACGTTGCCGCGGATGCGCGCCTGCACGTTCTCCTCGGCCACGTCGGGCTCGCGGCCGTCGAACGCCTCGCGCAGCATCTCGTCGTAGGCCTGCATCGCCTGCTCGATGCCGATCTCGCGGAAGTCCACGCCGAGGTTCTCGGCGATCGTCCGCGCGTCGTTCCTCGTGCCCTCGCTCGAGTAGGGGGAGGGCATCGAGACGCACGTGACCCGCTCGGGCCCGAGCGCGTCGGCGGCCACCAACGCGGCCAGCGCCGAGTCGATCCCGCCGGAGAGCGCGATCACCACGCGCTCGAAGCCGTTCTTCTCGACGTAGTCGCGCAGGCCGGTGCGCAGGGCGGCGTAGACCTCGGCCTCGGGACCCAGCGTGCCCGCGAGGTCTCCCGACACCACCTCCACGTCGCTGTCGGGCTCGATGCTGATGCTCGCCAGCGTGAACACCGGCGGCTCGGCGATCTGCGATGCGCGCCGCTGCCGGCGCACGTTGGCGCGGTGGCGCGTGTCGCGCAGCCGCGCGGCGGTGATGGCGCGCGGGTCGATGCTGCAGAACGTGAGCGACTCCTCGAACTGGGGCGCCCTCGCGAGCACCTGCCCGTCCTGGTCGATCGCGAGGCTGTGGCCGTCGAACACGAGCTCGTCCTGGCCGCCCACCGTGTTCACGAAGACCACGGCGGTGAGGTTGTCCACGGCCCGCTGGATCAGCATGCGCTCGCGCCGCGCGCCGACGCCCATGCGGTACGGCGAGGCGGAGAGGTTCAGGATCACCTGCGCGCCGGCCAGCGCCTCGGTCATCGCGGGCGGTCCCGGCTCCCAGATGTCCTCGCAGATGCTGAGCCCGAGCGGGATGCCGTTCAGCTCGACGATCGCCGCCTCCGCGCCCGACTGGAAGTAGCGCTGCTCGTCGAAGACCCCGTAGTTGGGGAGGTACATCTTGCGGTAGGTGGCCAGCACGTCACCGTCGGCCAGCACCGCGGCGCTGTTGTAGACGTCCTCGGCCTTCTCCGGATATCCCACCACGGCGGCGATGCCGTGCGTCTGGCCCGCGAGCTCCCGGAGGGCCGCGTCGGCGGCCTCGAGGAAGCTCGTCTTCAGCAGCAGGTCCTCGGGCGGGTAGCCCGTGAGCGCGAGCTCCGGGAACACCACGAGCGCCGCGCCCTCGTCCCGCGCGCGCGCCATGCTCTCGGAGATCCGGCGCGCGTTGCCGCGAATGTCCCCGACGACGGGGTTGAGCTGCGCCAGGGCAACCCGGAGAAGGTCGGTGCGCTCGGCCATGCCTCCATTATCGCGGGCGCGGGGCCCGAAAGACCGCATTGAAGGCGGGATCGGCCTAGCGGCAGAGAATCGTTGCGTTTTTCGCAACGTTTTTCTGCCACCTGGCGGCCGCGGCTCAGCAGCCGAGCGTCAGGTCCAGATAGCGGTCGGGGCGGATGTGGTGCTCGAAGTGCCACCACTCGCGCCAGTAGCCGCTGAATCCGAAGCGCTCCATCGCGGATTTGAGGGTCAGGCGGTTGCGCAGGATGCGTCCGCTTGCGTTGTACGTGTTGGAGCTCGGCCCGAGGGCGAAGCCGCCCATGCGGAGACGCGCGCCGTCGCGGTAGCGGACCAGCGTGATGTCCACCGCGCTCCCCGTGTTGTGGCGGCTGCGGCGCGCGATGTACGTGCCCACCGCTCCGCCTTGCCCGGTGCGCTCGGCCCAGCGGACGAGCGCCTCGGTGGCGCGCACGGGCCGGTAGGCATCGAGGATCAGGAGGCCGAGGCCCCTGCGGCGCAGGTGGCGCTGCACCTGGCCAAGGCTGAACGCGGCTCGCTCGTGCATCAGGGCCCAGTTCTCGCAGTAGCCGGGGAGCGGCGCCCCCGTCTCGTTGTGTTTCGTTCGGTAGGAGAGGTTTACGCGGATACCGGGCCCGAAGCGATGCACGTCGACCAGCCCGGCACGCCGATGAGCGGGCGTGCCGGCCTCCTCGGGTGCCGGCTGCTGTACCTGTGCCCCGGCGGGCCGCCTCCTCACAAACAGCCGCCGCGCCACCCCCCGCAGCGTCTCGGTCCCATACTCGTGCGACGGGTTCCCGTCCGTGAGCACGGCCATCGAGATCCGCGTGGGGCCGCGCTCGAAGAGCGCCGCCTCGTGAACGAGCTGCCCTGCTCCCGTTCCCCGCCAGCCGCCCTTGAAGAACGTCTTGAAGCCCACTCCAAGGGAGTAGCGCGAGAAGCCCCAGCGCTGGTAGCTCACGATCGACGACAGCAGGCCGCGCGCGTAGGGGCGCGATTCCTTCGGCACGAGGCGATCGATGCGGTTGAAGAAGCGCGCCTGGTCCTCGGCGCTGAAGTGGGCGTTCCCCCAGTAGCCGGCCACCGAGAAGCTCTTCATTCCGGCCAGACGGGCGAGCCGGTAGAGCGCGGCGTCGCCGACTCGGTAGTAGACCGTGTCGGCCGCGTCGTTCGAGGACACAGTGATCATCGGGCCGAGCGAGGCGCGCTCGCCCGCGTCGGGCGCGCGGTTGCCGATGCCGCGCAGGTACGCCACCAGCAGCATGGCCTTGACGAGGCTCGCGCTCACGTACGTCCGGTGCGGGGCGAACCCGTGCGGCCGGCCCCAGGAGTCGATCAGGGCCCACGAGTTCACGCCGCCGCGTGAGCGCAGCCAGCTCTGGACCGCGCGCATGCGCCGGATCGCCGGGAAGCGGGCCGGGAGGGCGCGGCGGCTCATAGTGCAGCCACGTCCGGGGCGGACCCTCACCGCCACCTCGGTGAGCCCGCCCGAGAGGATCTGCACCGGCCGCGCGCAGCGGTCCGTGGGCGGGTCGAGCAGCCCGCAGTTGCCGTCGCACGGCCGCTGGTAGCTGATCACCCGATAGCGACCAGGCGGCAGCCGGCGCTGCATCCGAAAGCGCGGCTTCCGGACGCGCCGCGCGACGACCAGCCTGCCGCGTATGCCGAGCACCCGCACGTACGAGACCGACCCCTCCACGTACAGCCCGCGCGATCGATCGATCGACTCGCGCAGGTCGAGCGTCCCGGGCGCCGCCTCGGCTGAGGCGGGCAGCGCGAGCAACGCAACCACGACGGCTATGCCGTGCCGGATGCGCACGACCGGACATGGTACGGGTGCCCGTATCGACGGCGCAGCGAAGCGCTCGTAGCCTGGACGCATCAACACCCTGATCCGGAACATCCTGGACGCCCGCACCTACAGGCGAATCCTCTACCTGCTGCTCGCGCTGCCGCTCGGCGTGGCGGAGTTCGCGTTCCTCGTCACGGCCATCTCCTTCGGCTTCGGAACTGCGGTCACGCTGATCGGCATCCCGGTGCTGATCGGGACCGTCTTCGCCTGGCGCTGGCTCGCGCAGCTCGAGCGCCGCCTGATCGGCGCCCTGGTGGGAATCGAGATCCCGAGCCCGTACCGGCCCGATCCGCCCGGCGCGCGCTGGTGGAGGCGCTTCACGGCCCGGCTGGCGGACCCCGCCACCTGGAAGGACCTCGCGTTCCTGCTGCTCCAGCTGCCGCTCGGCGTCCTCTCGTTCACCGTCACGGTCGCGGTGCTGGCGGTCGGGGTCGGGACGCTCGCGGAGCCGCTGTACTACTGGGTGGCGTCGGACGCCAACTGGCTCGGGTGGATCCAGGTGGACAGCCTCGCCGCGGCACTCGCACTGATGCCGCTCGGCGCGCTGATACTCCTCGTTGGCATCCCCGGCCTCGGCGCGCTCGGCCGCCTGTACGGCTGGCTGGCCGCTCAGCTGCTGGGCTCGAACGCCGACCCGCAGCTGACCGCGCAGGTGAGCGAGCTCGAGGGCGCCCGCTCGCGCATCATCGCGGCGGCGGACGCCGAGCGCCGGCGCATCGAGCGCGACCTCCACGACGGCGCCCAGCAGCGGCTGGTGGCGCTCGCCCTGAACCTGCGCATGGCCGAGCAGCGGGCCGCGGACGGAGACCCCTCCGCCGTGGAGCTCGTGCGCCAGGCGGGCGAGGAGGCCAACCTCGCGCTCAAGGAGCTGCGCGACCTCGCGCGCGGGATCCACCCGGCGATCCTCACTAACCGCGGCCTGCCGGCCGCCCTCGAGGACCTCGCCTCGCGGGCCACGCTGCCGGTGGACGTCGTCGCCGCGCCGGACGAGCGCCTGCCGGGCGCGGTCGAGGCCGCGGCCTACTTCGTGGTGTCGGAGTGCCTCGCGAACATCGGCAAGCACGCGAGCGCCGAGACGGCGACCGTGGCGGTGAGCGTCCGCGACGGCCGCGTGACCGTGGAGGTGAGCGACGACGGCGTGGGCGGCGCGGCGCTTGACGGTGGCTCGGGCATCCAGGGGCTCGCCGACCGCGTGGGCGCCCTCAGCGGCTCGCTCGCCGTGGACAGCCCACCGGGCGCGGGCACCCGGGTGACCGCGGTGATCCCGCTCATCGACGTCGAGGCGGCGGAGGAGCCCGGCCCGCAGCTGGGCGCGATCCGCGTGCTGGCGCCCGCCGAAGCGGAGGCCCTCCAGCGCGCAGCGGCTTCACAACCTCCGGATCCGCACGGGCGCCCTGGGCATCGTCGCGGCCGTGCTGGTCACGATCTGGGCGCTCACGGGGCCGGAGCTGCCCTGGATCGTCTGGCCGCTGCTCGGCATCGGCCTGATCGCCGGGCTCGACGCCTGGCGCGTGTACTCGACGCCGCCGCTGCGGGAGACCGAGCTCACGGGCGCGGAGGACCGCGACGCCTCGCTCCGCAAGCTCGTGGACCGGCGGCGGCTCCGCCATTACGCTGGCGCGCTCGTGATCCTCAACATCTTCATCGTGGGCATCTGGCTGGCGTCCGGCAGCAGCTACTTCTGGCCCGCCTGGGTGATGCTGGGCACGGGACTGACGATCGCCCTGAAGGCGCTACCGCGCCCGGCTCGCGCGCACCGCCGCCTGCTCGGGGAGTACCACTAGCGTTGGCCGGCCCCGCCCTTATCGCCGTCGACGAGGATCCGGAGGCGCTGCGGGACGTCCTGCGAGAGTTGCGCGACCGCTACGCGCGGCACTACCGCGTGATGTGCACGCGATCGCCGCAGGAGGCCCTGGCCCGCCTGGAGGAGCTTGCGAGTGCCGGCGAGCAGGTCGCCCTGGTCCTCGCGGCACAGTGGCTCTCTGGGATGACCGGGAGCGAGCTGCTGGAGCAGGCTCGTCACCTTCACCCGCACGCAAAGCGCGGCCTGCTGATCCCGTGGGGCGGGTGGGGGCACCGCGAAACGGGCGAGGCGATCTTCGACTCGATCGCCCACGGTCGCATCGACCAGTACGTGCTCAGGCCGTCGGTGTCACCGGACGAGCTCTTTCATCAGGCGATCTCGAGCCTGCTGCTCGACTGGGCGGAGGCGCAGCGCGCATCGCCGTACACGATCCACGTGGTCGGCGACTCCTGGTCCGGCAGGGCCTACGAGCTCCGGGCGGTGCTCGGGCGCTGCGCGATTCCGCACTCGTTCACGCTCGCCGATTCGAGCGATGGCCGAGCCCTCGTTGCCGAGGCGGGCGAGGGCGCGATGCTCCCGCTGGTCGTCTTTCCCGACGGCACGGTCCTGACCGATCCCAGCAACGCCGAGCTCGCAAGCGCGGCGGGCTCGCCGGTGAACCCCGAGCGCATGGACTTCGACCTCGTGATCGTCGGCGCCGGACCGGCCGGTCTGTCGGCAGCCGTCTACGGCGCATCGGAGGGGTTCAGCACCCTGGTGGTCGACGAAGGCGGGCTCGGCGGCCAGGCCACCTCGAGCTCGCTGATTCGCAACTACCTCGGCTTCCCTCGCGGCGTGAGCGGCCGCCGCCTGGCTCGGGGGGCGTACGAGCAGGCGTGGGTGTTCGGGGCGAACTTCTCGTTCATGCAGACGGTCATCGACGTGGGGCGCGAGGGCGACGAGCTGTTCGTGACCCTCTCCGAGAGCGGTCGCGTGCGCGCCCGGGCGGTGATCCTGGCCACGGGCGTCAGCTACCGCCGCCTCGGCGTGCCGGAGCTCGAGGCGCTCAACGGCGCCGGCGTCTTCTACGGGGGCCCGGCTTCCGAGGCACCGGCAATGGCCGGCGAGCACGTCTACGTCCTCGGGGGCGCCAACTCGGCGGGACAGGTCGCGCTGAACCTCGCTCGCTACGCCCGGCGCGTCACGCTGGTCGTGCGTGCGCGGTCACTCGGCGAAGGCATGTCGCACTACCTGGTCCGTCAGGTGGAGGCCACGCCGAAGGTCGAGGTGCGCCTCGGCACCGAGATCGTCGGCGGTGGGGGCGACAGCTGGCTGGAGCAGCTGGTGCTTCGCGATTGCGCGAACGGAGGCGAGGAGACCGTCGATGCCGGGGGCCTGTTCCCGATGATCGGGGCAAGGCCGCACACGGACTGGCTGCCACCGGAGGTCGACAGGGACGAGCAGGGTTTCGTGCTCACGGGAACGGACCTTCGCGCCTGGCCGCTCGAGCGCAGTCCGTTCCTGCTCGAGACGAGCATGCCAGGAGTCTTCGCGGCCGGCGACGCGCGCCACGGGTCGGTGAAGCGCGTGGCCTCTGCGGTCGGGGAGGGCTCGGTGGCGATCCAGCTTCTCCACCGGCTGTTCGAGGCCGACCGCCTACATCCGCGCGGCCGTCCTCAGCAGCCCGCCGACGTGCCCGGCTAGTGGCCCCAGCCCACGGGCTCCTCGTGGCGCACGCTCTCCTCGCCGCTCTCGCCGGTGCGGATCCGCAGTGACTGCTCGACCGGGTACACGAACACGCGCCCGTCCCCGATCTCGCCCGTCCGCGCCGCACTCGCGATCGCCTCGACCGCGCGGTCCACGATGTCGGCCGGCACCACGGACTCCACCTTGATCTTCGGCAGCAGCGAGATGTTGGCCCGCACGCCGCGGTACTGCTCGGTGTAGCCCTTCTGGCGGCCGCAGCCGACCACCTCGCTGACCGTGAGGCCGGAGACGCCGAGCTGGTCGAGCGCGTCCTGCACCTCCTGGAGCCGCTCGTGGCGGATGATCGCCTCGATCTTCTTCATCGCGCTCTAGCCCTCCTGGACTCGTGTGGCGGCCATCGTGACCGGCGCCGGCTGGCGTGGTGGCCAGCCCTTCGGCATCGCTGGGGGACGGTACTCCGATCCCGGGACGGGCATGAACGCCTCCGGGTAGCCCCACATGCCGTGCTCGACGATGTCGAGGCCGTAGCGCTCCTCCTCTGGCTTCACGCGCAGCCCGTAGGTCTTCTTGATCGCGTAGAAGACGATGAAGCTCACCGTGAACACCGAGGCGAAGGCAGCGGCCACGCCCAGCGCCTGAACGCCGAACTGGTGGAACGAGCCCGTGTAGAACAGTCCGCCCTCGCCGATCGCGTTGAGCTCGGCCAGCCGCGGGCTCGTGAAGAGGCCGCAGGCGAGCGTTCCCCATATGCCCGCGATGCCGTGCGCCGAGAGCGCGCCGACCGGGTCGTCGAGCCTCTTGTCGATCGCGATGATCGCGCCGACCACGACCACGCCGGCCACGAAGCCGATCAGCGGCGCGGCCCAGAACTCCACGTAGCCGGACGGCGCGGTGATCGCAACCAGCGCGGCGATCGCGCCGTTGGCGGTCATGCCCATGTCGAACTTGCGCGTGATCAGGTAGCTGGTGAGCAGGGAGCCCAGCACGCCGGCCGCGGCGCCGAGCTGGGTGACCACCACCACGTCGGCGAAGCGGCCGCCGATCGCGCCCAGCGTGGAACCCGCGTTGAACCCGAACCAGCCGAACCACAGCACCAGCACGGCCAGGCCCACGAGCGGCATGTTGTGGCCGGGGATGGCGTTCGGCTTGCCGTCGTCGCCGTACTTGCCCTGGCGCGGGCCGAGCAGCAGCAGCGCCGCCAGCGCGCCGGTGGCGCCGATCAGGTGCACCACCGTGGAGCCGGCGAAGTCCTGCATGCCGAAGTTCGCCTGGAGCCAGCCGCCGCCGAAGATCCAGTGGCTGATGATCGGGTAGATCAGCGCGCTGAACACCACCGCGTAGATCAGGTACGCGCCGAACTTGATGCGCTCGATGGTGGTGCCCCACACGATCGCGAGCGACACCGCGCAGAACACGAACTGGAAGAAGAACTTGGCTGGAACCGCCGCCTGCGAGAACTCCATGGCCGGGAACGCGGCCGGGTCCGTCGTGCCCAGGAACGTGCCCTCGGTGCCCGCGAACCAGCCGGCGCCGCCGAAGGCGAGCGCAAAACCGACGGCCCAGTAGCAGAGCGCCGCGATCGAGAAGTTCGCGAGGATCTTCGGCACGATCGTGCCGGCGTTCTTCATCCGCGAGAAGCCGACCTCGAGGAAGAGGAAGCCGACCTGCATGAACATGACGAGCACCGCGGCCACGACGACCCAGGTGGTCTCGATCGCCGGGATGGCGTCCTTAAGGGTGGGTTCCATGTCCGGAATACTGGGAGCAGGGCCCAGATCCGTCATGCGCCCGGCGTACAGGATTCAGGCGGAGGCTTTGTACCTCTGTACTACTCGCCCAGATCGACGATGCGCGCACGCACGCAGCTGGCCAGCTTGTGCGGATCCACGCAGAAGAGGCTGTGGGGGTCGCCCGCCGCCGCCCAGACGCGCTTGTGATTGAGGAGTGCCTCGTCGAACAGCACCGGGAGATCATGCCCGAAGGGCGGCACGCCGCCGATCGCGAAGCCGGTGGCGGCGCGAACCTCGTCAGCCTGGGCCTGGCGGACCTCGGCCACGTCGAGCACCTCGGCCACCTTCTCGGTGTCCACGCGGTGCTGTCCGGACGCCACGCACACGATCGGATCCCCGTCAGCCACGAACACGATCGACTTGGCGATCTCGGCCTCCTCGCAGCCGACGGCGGTAGCCGCATCCGCGACCGTCCGCGTGGAGGCCTGCAACCGCTGCACCTGCACCTCGATCCCCAGGTCGCGCGCGCACTCCGCGAGCCTGTCTCTCACGCACGCACCGCCTGGACGGGATTCTCGTCCACGGTCAGCTCGACGCCGGCCTCGGCGGCCAGCTCCGCGAGCGACTCCTGCACGTCGTTGGCGAAGTCGTCGAGGTCCCACAGCAGGTCGAAGTCGCCCACGAGGCCGAAGTTGATCCGGCCCGCATAGGACAGGAGCGCGATGCCCAGGCCCTGGTTCTTCGCGAGCGGGACCATCGGGAACGTGTCGATCATGCGCTTGCCCGCTAGGTAGAGCGGGATCTGCGGGCCGGGCACGTTCGTGACCACCACGTTGAAGAAGCGCTGCCGCGCCATGACGCGCGAGGCCTGGCCCATCACGGTGGCCGGCGCGAAGCCCGAGAGCTGGGTGAGCACCTGAGCGCCCACGGCCTGGCCGCCGGCTTTCAGGCCCTTCAGCTCCTCGCGGACGATGTCGAGGCGGGCCACCGCGTCCTGGCACCAGACCGGGAGCGGCGCCATCATCGCGGCCACGCGGTTGCCGAGGGCACCGCGCTCCACGTCGGCGCGCACGCTCACCGGGACCATGGCCTTCAGCTCCAGGCCGTCGGTGTTCTGGCCGCGCCGGCGCAGGTGCTTGCCGAGCGCGCCCGCGATCGTGGCGAGCACCACGTCGTTGACCGTGCCGCCGAGCTCGTTCTTGATCGCCTTCAGGTCGGCGAGGTTCGCCCGCACCCAGGTGTAGCGCCGGTGCGGGCCGATCGACTGGTTGTAGGGGGTGGGGGGCGCGGGGTTCAGCCCGGCCCAGGCCATGGCGCCGACGCCCACCGCGGCGTCGCGCAGGCTTTCGGCCACGATACGCGGCCCGCGCAACACCGCTCGCACCGAGCGCACGATCTCGGTCGGGACGGTGGCGCGTTCGAGGACCGCCTCGGCGAGCAGCTGCGCGGAGGAGGGGAGGGGGCGCGGCAGCCAGCGCTCGCCGGTGTCGGCCGGGGCGGCGGGCTCGGGCGAGGTGTCGAAGAGCACGGACATGATGTCCACGCCGGAGATGCCGTCCACAAGCGCGTGGTGGGTCTTCGACAGCATCGCGAAGCGGTCCCCCTCGAGCCCGTCGACCAGCCAGATCTCCCAGAGCGGCTTGTCGCGGTCGAGCTGCTGGGCGAACACGCGCCCGGCCAGGTCCTTCAGCTGCTGCTCCGAGCCCGGGGCCGGCAGCGCGGTCGAGCGCACGTGGTAGCGCAGGTTCAGGTGCGGGTCGTCGACCCACCTGGGGCGGCCCTGCCCCAGCGGGACGAACGCAAGCCGCTGGCGGTAGCGAGGCACCAGCCCCAGGCGGCGCTCGATCGCTTCGAGCAGCTCGTCGTAGGGCGGGGGAGAGCCTTCGAAGATCATCACTCCGGCCACGTGCATGTGGGAGGCCCCGTCCTCCAGGTGGAGGAACGAGGCGTCGAGCCCAGTAAGGCGATCCGAGGACATGGGTCCAAGACTAGATCAGAGCGACATGCTCAGCTGGTCATCCGCAGCGGCCTGCGCGGACTCCTCGTCCAGCCCGGCCACGCGCACGCCCAGGAGGCGCACCGGCCGGGGCGGGTCGAGGCGCCTCAGGAGCTCCAGCGCCACGGCCCCGACCGTGCCGGAGTCGTTCACGGCGGCCTCGAGGCTGCGCGCGCGAGTGACCGTGGAGAAGTCGTCGAAGCGCACCTTGATCCCGATCGTGCGGCCGCGCCGCTCGGCCCGCGCGAGCGTCTCGCAGAGCTCGCCGGTGAGGCGCTCCAGCACCGGCTCGAGCTGGGGGAGGCCGCGCAGGTCGTGGTCGAACGTGGTCTCGCGCGACTCGGACTTCGCCACCCGCACGGTCTCGATAAGGCGCTCGTCCTCGAAGCGCGCCAGCGCGCCCAGGTGGGGGCCCAGGCGAGCGCCGAACCACTGCATGAGCTGCTCGTCGGGCGTGGCGCCGAGCCGCGCCAGCGTGCGGATCCCGAGCTGAGCGAGGCGCGCCACCGTCTTCGGCCCGATTCCGGGGACGAGGCCGGGGGAGGCGTCGGCGAAGCGCTCGCGCGCGGCGTCGATGCTCAGCTCGACGAACCCGTCGGGCTTCTCGGCGTCCGACGCCACCTTGGCCACCAGCTTGTTCGGCCCGAGCCCCACCGAGCAGGTGAGGCCGGTCTCGGTTCGCACCGCCTCCTTCACGCGGCGGGCGGCCGAGCGGTGGCGGTCGAGCCCGGTGAGGTCGAGGTACGCCTCGTCGAGGCCCACGACCTCCACGCGCTCGACCTGGCTGCGCAGCACGGCCATCACCTCGCGCGAGCGGGCGCGGTAGAGCTCGAAGTCGGGCGGGACGAAGGTGGCGTCGGGACACAGCCGCCGGGCGCGCTCGGCCGGCGTGGCGGAGAAGATGCCGAACCTCCGCGCCTCGTAGCTGGCGGTGGTCACGACCGCCCGCGGCCCGCTCCCGGCCACCACCACCGGAAGCCCCCGCAGCTCGGGGCGCCGCTGCAGCTCCACGCTCACGTAGAAGGCATCCATGTCCACGTGCGCGATCCTCACCAGCCGAGCGTAATGCTCGGTCCAGACGCTCTAAATCGGTTGGTGGATAGGGCGGATCAGGATCTCGTTCACGTCCACGTGAGGCGGCTGCGTTAGCGCGAACATCACCGCCCGGGCGATGTCGTCCGGCTCGAGGGCGCCGCTCGGGCGGTTGTCGAAGAAGGGCGTGTCCACGGCGCCGGGCTCGATCAGGGTCATCTTGATGTCGGTCTCCGCGATCTCCTGGCGCAGGGCCTCGCCCATCGCCGTGACGGCGTGCTTCGTGGCCGAGTAGAGCGAGCCCGGCAGCGCGCGCCGGCCCGCGATCGAGCTGGTGAGGATCAGGTGGCCGGCGTTGTGCTTCTTGAAGTGGCCAAGCGAGGCGCGGATCGACAGCGCGCAGCCCAGCACGTTCGTGTCGATCATCGACTTCCAGTGCTCCACCGACTCCTCGAGGAAGCCGCGCTTCGCGCCGAAGCCGGCGTTCGCGAAGTAGGAGTCCATGCGGCCGAAGCGGTCGAGGGCGGTCTGGACCAGCGCCTGCTGGTCGTCCCAGCTGGTCACGTCGCAGCGGACCGCGATCGCCTTCTCGTCGCCGCCCAGCTCGTTGGCGAGCGCCTCGAGCTTGTCCTCCGAGCGCGCCGCCAGCACCACCCGCTGGCCGAACTCGACTGCGCGGCGCGCGGTGGCGGCGCCGATGCCGGTGCTGGCGCCCGTGATCACTAGGACTGGTTCGCCTTGCGCCAAGCCGCGGGCGTCGCCCGCGGCGCGGCTCTGTTCTTCGTTCATGCGGGCAGGTTACGCTGCTGCGCGCGTGGCCCCCGTAGACCCCACCGCGGCTCGCTTCCCCGCCGTGCCGGCCAAGGCAGGGCACTACGAGAGCTTCTACCTGAAGCTCTGCCACCCGTCGGAGCCGCTCGGCGCCTGGATCCGCTACACGGTGCACAAGCGACCGGGCGAGGCGCCGACGGGCTCGCTCTGGTTCACGCTCTTCGAGCCCGGGGGCCCGCGCGCCGCCAAGTTCACGGCGCCGGAGCCGGCGACTGGCGGGCGCCACTGGCTGAGAGTGGGGGAGGCGCGCGTGGGTGACGACGGAGCCAGTGGCCGGATCGGCGACGAGATCGGGTGGGAGCTCGCGCTCGACGGCGCCGAGCAGCCGCTCTTCCACCTCCCGCTGGGCTGGATGTACCGGGCGCCGGTGCCCCGTACGAAGCTGCTCTCGCCGGCGCCTGCGGCGCGCTTCAGCGGCCGCCTGTCCGTGGACGGGCGCGAGATCCCGGTGGACGGCTGGCGCGGCATGGCGGGCCACAACTGGGGCGCGCAGCACGCGGAGCGCTGGATCTGGCTGCACGGCCTGACCGGGGACGGCGACTGGCTCGATGCGGCGATCGGGAGGGTGAAGCTGGGGCTGGTGACCACGCCGTGGATCGTGCAACGGGGCGCTCAGCCTGGCCGGCGACCGCTTCGCGCTGCGGAAGGTGCAGGTCACGGAGGCGCCGGGCCACTGCACCTTCACGCTGTCGGGGAGCGGGGTCCGGGTGCGCGGCAGCGTGTCGGCGCCGCTCGAGCGCTTCGTGGGCTGGGTCTACGCCGACCCCGATGGCTCCGAGCACCACACCGTGAACTGCTCGATCGCCGACATGCGGCTGAGCGTGAGCCGGGGCGGGAAGGCGGCGTCGGAGCTGGTGGTGGACGGCGGCGCCGCGTACGAGCTCGGCATGCGCGAGCAGGACCACGGCGTACCGATCCAGCCGTTCGCGGACGGGTGAGGGCCTCCGCGGAAATCGTGATCGAGCGCCCGCCTCAGGCGGTCTGGGAGTGGGCCTCCGACCCTCGCCACTGGCACCGCTGGGAACCCGACCTCGCCGGCGTCGACCCCGATGACTACGAGATCGTCGAGCAGGCCGCGCCGCGGCGGCAGGTGGTGCGATCGGTGGCCGGCTCGTCTCCGTTCGAGAGCACGCTCGAGCTCTCGCCCGACGTGGGCGGCACGCGCGTCCGCCAGACGGTCACGGCCGGGCCCGGACGACGCGCTCGCGCGCTTCGTGTTCGTCGTGGCGCGGCCGCTCGTGCGGCGCAGCATGCGCAGGCGGATCGCCGCGCAGCTCGCGCGGCTGAAGACGATGGTGGAGCTGGAGGCGGTGCTCTAGGGGCCGAGCCGCTCCGCCCGCCAGGCGCCGCCGCCCGCGCGCTCGTAGCGAAAGCGGTCGTGCAGCCGGTTGGGCCGGTGCTGCCAGAACTCCCAGGCGCGCGGCTCGAGGCGGTAGCCGCCCCAGTCGTCGCCCACCGGCAGCTCCGCGCCGTCGTGCTCGCGGTCGAGCTCCTCCACGCGCCGCTCGAGCCAGCCGCGGTCGGGCACCGGGCGGCTCTGCGGCGAGGCGAGGGCGCTCAGCTGGCTCGCGCGCGAGCGGCCGCGCGCGTAGGCCTCGGTCTCCTCTCGATCCACCCGCGAGACCGGTCCCTCGATCCTCACCTGGCGGCCGAGCTCGGGCCAGTGGAAGAGCAGCGCCGCCTGGGGGTTGGCGTCGAGCTCGCCGCTCTTGCGGCTGTCGTAGTTGGTGAAGAAGGAGAGCCCGCGGTCGTCGAAGCCCTTCATCAGGACCATGCGCGCCGACGGCGCTCCGTCGCGTGTGGCCGTGGCGAGCGCCACGGCGTGCGGCTCGAAGGCGCCGTGCTCCTGGGCCTCCTCGAACCAGCGCCCGAACAGGGCGAGCGGGTCGTCGGTGAGGTCCTGCTCGTCGAAGGGGCGGTCCTGGATCTCGCTCACGGCCCGCCTCCGCACTCGGGCGGCACCGTCACACCCAGGCGGCGCTTGAGCTGTCCCTCGGCGGGCCGGCCCGCGATCTTGCAGAAGGCGTAGCGCCCGGTGTCGAAGTCGATCCGCATGCGGTAGGGGTGTCCGAGCAGTCCGCCCGAGGTGGCCTCCGTCTCGGTGAACTCGGCGGTCACGGCGAGGCACGCGTAGCGCCCGTAGCGCTGCGCGGTGCCGTCCTCGGCGCCGATGCCCGCGACATTGCGGGGGAACGGCTCGCAGTCGATGCGCCTGATCGGGCCGCGCAGATTGCCGGCGGCCACCCGCTCGCGGGCGTCGGCGAGCACCGAGGCGCTGGCCGCATCCAGCAGCCGCCGCCGCGAGGCCACACCCGTGGTGGCCGCAGGGCCGGTTCACGAAGCGGGGACGCTGCTCGCGCCGGATGCGGGCCTCGCGAGCGGCGCGGGCCCGCTGGCGCTCCTGCTGCTCCGCTCGCTCGCGCTCGCTCTTCGACTCCCGGATGCCCGGTGCGATCGCCACCGCGACGGCGATGAGGGCCACGAGCGCCAGCACCAGGCCGACCCTCGCCACGGGCGGCATGCGGCGCCAGATCCAGCCCGGGAGATCGATGATCCCCGGCATCGGCTCGTAGCGGTCTGGCTTGCGGTCCTGGGTTTGCACGAGCCACGCATTCTGGCCAACATCCGGGATGCTTCCCACGAACACAACTCGAACTTAAGGAGCCCCGATGCCCACAAGGACCGCCAACGCCCGCTGGAACGGCTCGCTGACCGAGGGCGAGGGGACGATGCGGATGGCGAGCGGCGCCTACGAGGGCCCGTACTCGTTCCAGTCCCGGTTCGAGGAGGGCGACGGCACGAACCCCGAGGAGCTGATCGCCGCCGCGCACGCCGGCTGCTTCTCGATGGCGCTGTCGGGCGAGCTGGGCAAGCACGGCCACGAGGTGGAGAGCGTCGAGACCGAGGCGAGGGTCCACCTGGAGAAGGTCGAGGACGGCTTCGCGATCAAGCGCATCGAGCTGCGCACACGCGCCTCAGTGCCCGGAATCGACGACGCCCACTTCCAGGAGCACGCCGAGGCGGCGAAGAAAGGCTGCCCGGTATCGCAGGCCCTGGCGGCCGTGGAGTCGATCGAACTGGACGCGCAGCTGGCGGACTGAGCGGCCGCGCAGCGCCAGCGAGCACCTCCTGGAAGCCCCGGGGAAAGACGCGAAAGAGAGTCATCTGGCACGGCGATTCCGGTGCGTGCTGAAGACGCCACTGCAGGTACTCGGTGGCGCGGGGCTCGCGGCCGAGGTCGACGACACAGGCCGTGACCGTGTCAAGGACCAGGCTGCGGCGCTTCGCGCGCGCAGCCGTACGCGCCGCCAATCTGCTGATGCGGGGTCTTCTCGACGAGTTCGGGCGCCCGTGCTCGCTCGCAGACGATTCCGGCTGCCGCCAGTGCGGCCCGCCAGGAGCCGAATGCGGCGGCCACCGTATTGCGCGTTGGAGGCGCTCGGCGCGACCGTCCGGCGCCAGGTCTCGTATTCACTGGGCGCTGCCTGGGCGGTCGAGGCTGGCCGTCCACCGGCGGAGTGCCTCGACGCACCGCACCTGTCGCTGCTCGACGCACGTCGGCCTCGAAACGTGGCTCGTTCGGGCCGGAAGGCGCGACTGCGCCGACATCCTCCGCCAGTACGCGGCGTGCGGAGCCCCTACGTGGCTCCAGAACGACCAGCTCGCGCCATGCCCGGTAAACCCGCGCCGCCCGCCCGCGCGGCGGATACCGGTCGAACAACTCCACCAGGCGCCGAAGTTCAGCAAGGCGCCCGACGCGCCACGACACCGCCGCCCGGGACCGGCCGGCGGGTCGACGTCGGCAAGATGGCCCAATGCCGAAGCCGCGCCTGGAACAGCCTCAAGCAGCGGACCGATCGTCTCGTCCTGCAGCTTGATCATGAAGCGCGGTTAGCCGACATCCGAGCGCCGAAGTAAGCCTCAGCCGAGGCGAAGCCGGCCAGAAATGCCGCGAAGTAGTCGTCAGTTATGGAAACCCGACAGGCCGGCCCGGATCGTCGCGCAGCGCTCGCAGCCGCGCTCCAGTTCCTCGAGTGCGGGGTCAGCGCCGTACCGCGTGGCGATCCAGAGAATTCGACCGCCTCGCGCCAGATCTCGTACTCGCGAGCCTTTCGGCCGCGGAGCGGACTTTGCTCGAGGATCGCGCTGACGCTCACGCAGTCGGCTTGCCGGCCGATCACCCAAGCCGTCTGAGGCTGGGAGCCGCCACGCGCCGGAACCGGCGACAACTGCCCGGTGCCCGACCAGTCGCGCATGCCGTGAGCAAGGGCGTGTCATCGGCGCGGAGCTTCACCTGGAGCCGCAACCCCACTATGCGCCTGCGTTGTTCGGCACTTATCGAGAAACTGCCGTCTCCAGCAACGGAAGCCCTCGGCGGCGTTCAAGCCAGGGGCCGCCGTCCGCGCTGCGGATCGCGGCTTCACCGCCTGGACGCGATGTTCGCTGAGACTTTCGTGAGGTGGACTGATTCTCGGGTAGCAGGATCGGTGTTCGTGCGCTCGCATGTTCGCACGCGTCGCGGACGCGCCTCGATGGGCATACTGGTCCCCGTGCGTTTCTTGGCCCTGAGCGCCGCCCTTGCGGCTGCCGCTGCGGTTGTCGTGTTCCTGGTGGCTCCTGGCGGGTCGCCCGATTCGGCGTCCGCTCAGCTTCCGCTTCAGGCGGTCACGTCGCCGCCGCCTGAGCACCACGCGGATTCGTCGCTGAAGACGTATGTGTTCCGGGTCGGGCCGTTCAGCATCGGCGGCTACCAGACCTTCAGGCACAACGACATCGTCAAGCCGCCGCCCGTGGCCGGCTCGATCGTCGGTATGGACGCTCGGATCGTCGATCCGAACGGCGACGAGGTTCCGCAGGCGCAGCTGATGCTGCACCACAACGTCTTCACGAACGGCGGTCCGGACAACACGCGCAAGGACGGCGCCTGCCCGAACAACGCCGTCAAGGAGCGCTTCTACGGCACGAGCGAGGAGCTCCGGCCGCTCACGCTGCCGCGTGGTTATGGATACCCGACGTCCCCCGACGACAACTGGAAGATGATCTGGATGGCGATGAACCACCGCCACCAGCGCCGCGAGGCCTACGTGGAGTACCGCGTGACCGTCGATCCGGCCAAGCTGACGCCGGTCACGCCGTACTGGCTGAGCGTCGTGCCGTGCGTCTCCGACCCGCAGTACACCGTGCCCGGCGGCGGGCGCCCGGGCAGCACGCACACGAAGTCGAAGACCTTCGTGATGCCGAAGGCCGGCCGCATCGTGGCCGTGGGCGGCCACCTCCACGGCGGCTCGCACGCGCTGCGGCTCACCCAGCCGGCCTGCGGCAACCGCACGATCGCGCGGAGCGACCCGACCTACGCGGTCCCCGACGATCCCATCTACAGGGTGCACCCGCTGCTCCACGAGCCCGACCCCAAGTCGATCTCCTGGACGCAGTGGAGCGACGGCTGGGCGATCGGCCGCGGCGAGAGGCTGCGCGTGAGCGCCGTCTACGACGGCACGCGCCCGCACATGCGCGTGATGGGCATCTCCCACGTGTACCTGGCGGCCGACAGGTCGGTCCCGCGCGGCTGCGCGCCGGCGCCAACGCAAAAGCAGACGCTCGGCCCCGACTTCGACGGACGCGACGCCCCGCCCGGCGTTCGCCTCACGCTCGCGCAGTGGCGCGGCATGGGCAGGGCGAGGCTGATCGACCGCCCGTCGGGCGTATTCGCCCAGGCGAACGGCAACACGCGCGTGGTGGTGAAGAACTTCGCCTTCAACCCGCCGCTCGTCTCGATCCCCCGCGGCGCCACCCTGCGATGGAGCTTCCGCGACCGCTTCATCCACGACGCCACCGTGGTGCGGGGCCCGCGCGGCTTCGCCACCGCGACCGTTCGCAACCGCGACGAGCGCCACCGATTCACCGTCCCGGGCGAGTACCGGCTCTACTGTTCGATCCACCCGGTGCAGATGTCACAGGTCGTGAAGGTCAGGTAGGGCGGGTAGTACTCCCGCCCGGAGGGGATACTTTGGAAATGGCCGACTCCGACACCTCAGAGTTCCAAGCCACGCGCTTCAACCGCAGCGCGACCGAGAGGATCGCCAACCGCGACTTCCCGCTCGCCGTGCGCGGCTACGACCGGCACGCCGTCGACGAGTTCGTGCAGGAGGTGCTCGAGCTCGTCTCCGAGCTCGAGGGCCGCCAGACGCGCGAGTCGGTCGTTCAGCGCGCGCTGGACGAGATCGGCGAGGAGACCGCCGGGATCCTCCAGCGGGCCCACGAGACCGCCGACGAGATCGCCGCGCGCTCGCGCGCCCAGGCCGAGGGGCGCATCCAGCGTGCCGAGCGCGAGGCCGACATGCTGCGCCAGCAGGCCGACTCGTATTCCGAGCAGGTGGTGGTCGACACCCGCCTCCTCTGGGAGGAGCGCCAGCGGCTGATCCAGGACATCCGGCAGCTGGCCGACGAGGTGCTCGCCACCGCGGAGGACGCGAGCGAGCGCGTGGCGCTGCCGCGGATGCTGGCCGAGCCGGAGCCGGATACCGAGGAGGAGCCTCCGACGACCGGCGAGGTCGACCTGGACGTCCTCCCCGGCGGCGCCGACGACAGCGAAGACGACACCGCGCCGGGCGCTTCCTAGAGCGGCAGCTTCCTAGAGCGGCATCTTGCCGCGTGCGCGGCGGCCCGTCGAGGCGCTCTTGTTCGTGGCCTTCCGAGAGGTCCCGAACGACTTGGAGAAGAAGCGGCCGAGCAGCCCGGGCGCCTTGCCTCCGGCTCGCTGGCCGACCCCGAGGGTCCGGTCCACCCCGCGCTGCGGGTGCCCCGAAAGGCGCGGCATCAGGAAGGCGAGCACGAGCAGGACTATGCAGACTGCGACGATGATGGCGATGGTCATTTAGACCCGGTACCCGCCCTGCCGCTCCCCGCAAACCGTCTGCAAGACTCTGAGCCCCGTGGCGAAGCAGAAGCAGATCAAGATGCAGATGCAGGTGGGCGCGCTGTCGGCCATCCCGCAGCTCGAGTCGCGCACCGACGAGCAGCTGATGAGCGAGTCGAAGCACCGGGTCGCCGCGAAGGCGATCCTCGGCGCGCGCGCCGCCGAGCGCTACGACGCCAAGACGGCCCGCGCCTACTTCAACGAGGCGCTCGCCGGCG
Source organism: uncultured Thermoleophilaceae bacterium (assembly GCA_963771715.1). Taxonomy (GTDB): domain Bacteria; phylum Actinomycetota; class Thermoleophilia; order Solirubrobacterales; family Thermoleophilaceae; genus JACVRW01. The sequence goes on along the minus strand of CAVYUQ010000011.1, from coordinate 203,594 downwards.
CCCATCCGCAGGAGCGTCCCGCGCTGCGCCAGATGATGAAGGCGTCGCTCGCCCTGGCGGAGCGCCGCCCGGACGACCTCCGCGACGCGATGGAGAAGCTCGGCCAGCAGGCGCCCTCGGGCCGCCAGCTGTTCATGCTCCGGCTGATGGGCCTGCTGATCCCGCCCTCGAGCGCGGGCATGCTCGCCCGCATCCGCGGCATCCTCCTGATCCTCGCGCTGGTGATCGCCCTGCTGGCGATCGGCACCGGGCGTCGTGCAGCTGATCGGCCTCGCGTTCGGCGGCATCGGCGTGGGCAGCTCGGTCTTCTTCGGCTTCCTGCTGGTGGTGATCGCGCTCGGCGTGCTGGTACTGCTGGGCAGGCGCAGACAGTCCAGAGCCCAGGCCTCCCGCGCCGCGGGCGGCTAGCTCAGTTCAGCGCAGCGGAGAGCCGGCGCCGGTGCTCGCGGGCGAGCGGGTCGTCCGGGCCCAGCTCGGTGAAGAGCGCCACCATCACGCGCCGGATCAGGTCCCTGCGCTCCGGGTCCTGCTCCGCCTGAAGGGCCTCCTGGAGGCGTTCGAGCGCCGCCGCGCGGTCGCCCTCGTCCCACGCCTCGAACGCCGCGGCGAGCGTCTCGTCGCCCGCCAGGGCGGCGCGCGCGAGCAGGCCATCGGCCACGAAGTCGCCCTGGGTGCCCTCGAGCAGCTCGGTCGCCGCGTCGGTCTCCCCACGCCGGAGCAGCTGCTTGGCGAGCTCGCGGCGCGCGGTCGGATGATTCGGGTCGAGCTCGAGCGCCCGGCGCAGGTCCTCCTCGCTGCCGCTCTGGGCGAGCTCGTCGGCCTCGGACGGCACCAGGCCGTCGAAGAAGCGCTCCACCTCGGCGGGTGGCAGTGCGCCGGTGAACTCCGCGGCCACGCGGCCGTCCCTGAACGCCTTCACCGCAGGAATTCCCTGGATGCGGAACGCGGCCTGCAGCCGCGGGTTCTTCTCCACGTCCACCTTGGCCAGCTCGACCTTGCCGGCGCGCGCCTCGGCGGCCCGCTCGAGGACCGGCGTCAGCTGCTTGCAGGGCCCGCACCAGTCGGCCCAGAAGTCCACGACGACCGGGACCTCCTTGGAGCGCTCGAGCACACGCTGCTCGAACTCGGCCTCGTCGACGTCGAATACGACGCCGTTCTGCGCCTCAGTGCTCACGGACCTTCGCCCCCTCGATCACCACTGACTGAAGCGGCGTGCCGGTGCCGCCGCTCGCGGGGTCGCCGAGCTCGCCGATCGCCTGCACCACGTCCATGCCCTTCGTGACCTTGCCGAGCAGCGCGTAGTCGGGCGTCAGGCCGGTGTCGGCGCCGGTCACCACGAAGAACTGGCTGCCGGCCGTGCCCGCCGGCTCGTTGCCCGCCTTTGCCATCGCGACCACACCCGGGACATACGCCGCATTCGCCGGAACGGGATCCCTGGTCGAGTAGCCGGGGCCGCCGGTGCCGCTCGCCGTGGGGTCGCCGCCCTGGATCACGAAGCCGGGCACGATGCGATGGAAGATCGTGTCGTCGAAGAAGCCGCTCTCCGCCAGCGCCGCGAACGACGCCGCCGCCTTCGGCGAGGTCTTCTGGTCGAGCCGGATCGTGAAGGCGCCACAGCTGGTGCTGAGCTCGACCTCGTACGTCTTCCCGGCATCGAGCGGTGCCTCTGGGGGCTTCTCGCCGCCGCCGTCTCGCGGCGGGGGCTGCTCGACGTCCTTGCAGCCCGCCTGCTGCTCCTCGGCGGCCGGTGATGCCGCCTTCTTGTCCGCGGCCTGGTCGTCGTCGTCGCCGCACGCGGGGAGCACGAGCGCCAGCGCGAAAAGCAGCACTGAAAGCGGCTTGAGCATGGCCGCGTAGGCTAGCGACGTGCCGTTGTCCCCCATCGCGTCTGCGTACGACCAGTTCATCCTCGATCTCGACGGCTGCGTCTGGATCGGCGAGGAGCCGACGCCGCGCGCCGTGGAGGCCGTGGAGGCGCTCCGCGACGCCGGCAAGAACGTCGCGTACGCGACCAACGACCCGCGCAGCGCAACCGAGGACTACGTGGCCCGCCTGTGGAAGATGGGCATCAGGGCGTCGATGTCGGACGTCGTGACCGTGGGCGGCGCGGTGCAGCACCTGCTCGCGGAGACGCGCTCGGGCAGGACCGCCTTCGTGATCGGCACGGAGGCGCTGCGGCGCCACGTGGCCGAGGCGGGCCTGAAGATCCTCAACGGCACCGATCTGGCCTCCCGCGCCGAGGTGGTGGTGGTCGGGGGCACCGAGGAGCTGGTCTACGAGGACCTTCGGGTGGCCTCGCTGGCCGCCCGGCGCGGCGCCGACTTCCTCGCCACCGCCCGCGACCCGACCTACCCGCAGCCGGACGGCCTCTGGCCCGGCACCGGAGCGATCCTGGCCGCGGTCGAGGTGGCGAGCGGCCGGACCGCGGAGATCGTGGGCAAGCCGCAGCCGCAGCTGCTGTTCACGGCCCTCGACCGGCTCGGCGAGGGGCGCACGCTGGTGGTGGGAGACCGCGTGGACACGGACCTGTCGGCCGCAGCGGCCGCTCAGCTCGATGCGGCCCTGGTCCTGAGCGGCGGCACGAAGCGCGAGGCGCTGAACGGGTTCGAGCCCGAGCCGGTGGCGGTGACGGACACCCTCGCCGACCTGCTCCGCTGAGCCTGCGCCACCTGCTCAGGTGGCCGAGCACGTCCTGGGTGCTGCCGTTCAGGCGCGTCGGCCCTCCGCATCCGCAGGTCCACCTCCGCCGGCTCCACGCCCAGCAGCGCGCAGGTGTAGCCGTTCACCGTCAGGCCCGCCGCCGCCGCTCGGGCCAGGGCGTCCGCGGGGTCCACCCCGCGCGCCTCGTGGAGATGCGCCGCGCACACGGCCGCCACGAAGTCGGTGTGCCGGTTGCCGTGCACCGCCACCGCGCCGCGGCGCCGGAGCTCGCGGCGCAGCAGCGGAAGCAGCTCCTCGAGCGCCTCGGCGCCGCGCGCCGCCGACTCCACGGGCACGTGATGCCACTCCAGGCCCGCCGCCTCGTATGCGCCGAGGTTGTGGCGCGAGGCCATCGTCGAGATGCACATGCGCACGCCCTTGCCGAGCAGGTAGGCGATCTCGGCGCTCCGGCGCTCGGCCCGGTGGCTCCTCCCCCCTCCCCCTGGCCGCTCCAGGCCACAGAGCTTCCCGGGCCGGGCCCACCAGATCCGCCTGGGCTGCTGCTCCTTGGTGCTCATGCGAGTGGAAGCCCGCGCGGATGGAGATTCGCCCCCTCGGTAGCATCCGCCGCCTATGTGCCGAGTGTTCGGCTGCGTCGCCGCGGAGCCGGTTTCGATCCGGCACGAGTTGCTGGAGGCCAAGAATCCGCTGATCCGCCAGTCCGAGGAGCACGACTCCGGCTGGGGCATGGCCGTGCACGAGCGCGCGGGCGGCGGTCAGCCGCAGCTCGTGCGCTTCCCCGAGGCGGCCCACGCCGACGACGGGTTCGTGAGGGCGACCGAGCTGCGCGGCCGCATCTTCAACGTCCACGTGCGGCGCGCCACCATGGGCGAGCTCAGCCTCGACAACACCCATCCCTTCTGCCTGGGCAACTACACGCTCGGCCACAACGGCACGATCGTGCGCTACCCGCGCCTGCTCGACCCCGGGATGCGCCGGCCGCAGGGCGACACCGATTCCGAGCACCTGTTCAACAGGCTCATGCACGACTTCGATCCCGCGCGCCCCGTCGAGAGCCTCAGAGCCACGATGCGGGCCGTGGTCGAGTGCTCGCCGTTCAGCGGCCTCAACGTGCTGTTCTCCGACGGGGACAAGCTCTTCGCCTACCGCCTCGGCCTCTTCGAGCTGCACTGGCTGGCGCGGCCGGGTCAGCTGCTGGTGGCCTCGGAGCAGGTCACGGACGAGCCCGGCTGGCACAGCGTCCAGCAGGACGTGCTGCTCACGCTCGACCCCAACGATCTCGAGGAGCCGCACGCCGAGCGGCTGCTCGGCGACGAGCTGGTCTCGCGGGCTCAGATCCAGAAGGTGGACCTCGCGCCGCACCTGCGGGGAGCGGAGCGCGGACGGGCCGCAGCGGAGCGGGCGCGGGCAGCGGCGGCCGCCGAGTGAGCGGCGCGGAGCCGCGGGCGGCGGCCAGCGGCGAGAGCGCGGCCGACGGGCAGCTCCGCGCCGGCGCCCGTCGTTTCGCGCTGCTCGTGAACCCAGCCTCGGCGGGCGGGCGCGCGCTGGAGGCGCTCCCGACGGTGCACGCCGCGCTCGACGAGCTCGGCGCGAGCCATCGCACCGTGACCACGCGCAGCATCGACCACGCCTACGAGGAGGCCGGCAGGGCGGCTCAGGAGGGCGAGACGGTGGTGGCCCTGGGCGGGGACGGCCTGCTGCGCCCCCTCGCGGGCGCCCTCAAGGGCACAGACAGCGCCCTAGCCCTGATCCCCTGCGGGCGCGGCAACGACTTCGCGCGCGTGCTCGGCGTGCCGACCGATCCCGCCGAGGCGAGCCGCGTGGCCGTCGAGGGCAGCGAGCGCCTGTTCGACGTGGCGAACGTGGAGGGCACTCCCTTCATGAGCATCGCGAGCTTCGGCCTGGACTCCGACGCCAACCGGATCGCCAACGAGGCCAAGCTCGTGAAGGGCAACGCCGTGTACGTGTACGCCGCCCTGCGCGCCCTCGCCGCCTGGAAGCCGGCCACGTTCACGGTCACGGTCGACGGCGAGCGCCACCAGTTCAGCGGCTACTCCGTGGCGGTGGGCAACTCCAAGGCCTACGGCGGCGGCATGTTCATCCTCCCCCACGCCGAGCTCGACGACGGCAAGCTCGACGTGATGCTCACCAAGGACCTCTCCAAGCTGCGCTGCCTGATCGAGCTGCCGAAGGTCTTCAAGGGCACGCACGTGGACTCCGAGCACGTCGAGTTCCTGCGCGGCGAGGAGATCGAGGTGACCGCGGACCGCCCCTTCGTGATCTACGCCGACGGCGACCCGATCGGCGCCACCCCCGCGATGGTGCGCGTCGAGCGCCGCTGCCTGCGCGTCATCACGCCGTCCTGATGTTCCGGCTCGCGCGCCTCCTCGCCCGGCTCGCTCGGGCCACAAGCCGCCGCGTGGGACGCAGCGGCGGCACCACCGCCCCGGGCCGCCTGCTGCTGAAGGCGTCGCCCAGCGCGCTGCGGCGCATGTCGCGCGAGCTGGAAGCGGGCTCGGTGCTCGTGTCGGCCACGAACGGCAAGACCACCACCGCCGCGATGATCGCCGCCGCCCTCGAGCGCGCCGGCAGGCCCGTGGTCCACAACCGCGCCGGCTCGAACATGTCCTGGGGAGTGGCCACGGCGCTCCTCGACGCCGGACGCGAGCGCGGCCAGCTCGGGCTCTTCGAGGTGGACGAGGCGTGGCTCCCTGCCGTGGCGCACGACGTGGACCCCCGGCTGCTGCTGCTCTCCAACCTCTTCCGCGACCAGCTCGACCGCTACGGCGAGCTCGAGCTGCTCGCGGACCGCTGGGCGGAGCTGGTGGGCGAGCTCGACGGCCGCGCGCGCTTCGTGCTGAACGCCGACGACCCCCTGGTGGCCGACCTCGGCCGCGAGCGCAGCGGCGTGACCTACTTCGGCGTGGAGGACGACTCCCAGGCGCTGCCCGGGATGCAGCACGCTGCCGACTCGAAGCACTGCCGCAACTGCGGGCACGCCGTACGAGTACGAGGCGGTCTACCTCGGTCACCTCGGCCGCTACCGCTGCCCGAACTGCGGGCGCACTCGGCCCGACACCGGACGTGGCCGCCACGCGCGTGGAGCTCGAGGGGATGGACGGCTCGCGCCTCACGTTGAGAACGCCGAGCGGGGAGATCGAGCTGCGGCTCCCGCTGCCCGGCCTCTACAACGTCTACAACGCCGTGGCCGCCGCCGCGACGGCGCTGGAGCTCGGCCTGCCGCTCGCCACCGTCGGCGAGGCGCTGGAGGGCTTCAGCGGCGCGTTCGGGCGCGTGGAGACGATCGCGGTCGACGGCCGGCAGGTCTCGATCCTGCTGATCAAGAACCCCGCCGGCGCGAACGAGGTCCTGCGCACGCTCATGCTCGAGGACGGCAAGCTGGACCTCTGGATGGCGCTCAACGACAAGATCGCGGACGGCCGCGACGTGTCGTGGATCTGGGACGCCGACTTCGAGGTCCTCGCCGGGCGCGTCCGGCGGATCACCTGCTCCGGCACGCGCGCGGAGGAGATGGCGCTGCGGCTGAAGTACGCGGGCATCGACGCCGAGCTCGACGTGCAGCGCGACCTCGGTGACTCGCTCGACGCCGCCGTGCGGAACGCCGCCAACGAGCGCGTCTACGCCCTCCCCACCTACACGGCGCTCCTGGACCTGCGCGACCTGCTGGCGGACCGCGGGCTCGCGAAGCGGTGGTCCGAGTGACCTCCACGGCCGCGACCTGGCACGACGTGGAGCACGGCGCCTACGACGCCGACCTCCCGCTGTGGCGCGAGCTCGCCGCGGCGGCGGAAGGTCCGGTCCTCGACCTCGGCGCCGGGACCGGCCGCGTGGCGGTGGACCTGGCGGCCCACGGCTACGAGGTGGTGGCGCTGGACAGCGACGCCGAGCTGCTGACGGAGCTCGCCGAGCGGGCCGCGTCGGTGACGCACCGTGCACGCCGACGCGCGCAGCTTCACGCTCGGCACCAGCTTCGCGCTGATCCTCGCCCCGATGCAGCTCGTGCAGATCCTGGGCGGCCGCGACGGGCGCGCCCAGATGCTGGAGCGCGTGCATGCCCATCTCACCCCGGGCGGAGTGTTCGCCGCCGCGCTCTCCGACCCTCACGACGCCGTCCCCGACGAGTCGGCCTCTCCCCGCTCCCCGACATCCTCGAGCGCGACGGCTGGGTGTTCTCGAGCCAGCCCGTCTCGGTGCGGGAGCGGGACGGGCGTGTGGTGATCGAGCGCCGGCGGCAGTCGGTGTCGCCGGCTGGTGAGCTGGAGGCGGAGGACGCCCTGATCCAGCTCGACGTGGTGACGCTCGACGACTTCGAGGCCGAGCTGCGGGAGGCCGGTCTCGCGCCGGCGGCAGCGCAGAGAGATCGCGGAGACCCTCGACCACATCGGGAGCACGGTGGTCCTGTGCCGGCGCTGAGGGTCCTCTCGCTCTATCCCGAGCTGATGAACATCTACGCGGACCGCGGCAACATCGCCGTGCTGCGCGCCCGCTGCGAGTGGCGCGGGCTCGGCTTCGAGCACGCCGCCTCGAGCCTCGGCGAGCCGCTCGACCCCGAGGCCCACGACCTCTTCTACATGGGCGGCGGGCAGGACCGCGACCAGGCCGCCGTGGCGCAGGACATGGTCGAGACGAAGACCGCCGCGCTTCACGCGGCCGCGGGCCGCGGCGCGGTGGTGCTGGCGGTCTGCGGCGGCTACCAGCTGCTCGGCGAGTCATACGTGGTGGACGGCCAGATGCTCCCGGGCGTGGGGCTCGTGGACCTGCGCACCGTCCGCGAGCCCGGCCCGCGGCTGATCGGCAACTGCGCGATCGAGGCGGACCTAGGGGCCGGGCCGCGTGTGATCGCCGGCTTTGAGAACCACGGCGGGCGCACCTACCTCGGGCCTGACGAGCAGCCGCTCGGGCGTGTGCTCAGCGGGCACGGCAACAACGGCAGGGACGGCTTCGAGGGCGTCCAGCGCGGCAACGTGATCGGCACCTACCTGCACGGCCCACTGCTGCCCAAGAACGTATGGCTGGCCGATCGCCTGATCGAGCTGGCCCTCGGCATCGAGCTGGAGCGACTGCCGGGCGACGAGCTCGAGGACGCGGCCCACGCCTCCGCGCGGCGCGCGGCCGGCGTGTAGCGCCTAGCTCGCGGCGTTGCCGGCCACTCGCAGCACCTCGGCGATCGAGGTGATGCCCTGGCGAACCTTCTCGAGGCCGTCCTCGCGAAGCGTGCGCATGCCCTGCTCGCGTGCCGTGGCGCGCAGGTCGTCGTGGCTGGCGCGATCGAGGATCAGCCGGCGCAGCGCGTCGGTCATGGTCATGACCTCGTAGAGGCCGGTGCGGCCCTTGTAGCCGCTCTGCCCGCAGCGCACGCAACCCCCGGGCTCGTACGCGGTGAAGCCGCGCGGCTGGTCGAAGCCGTTCTCGGCCAGCATATGCCTCGTGAGCTTCGCCGGCGTCTTGCACTCGCACAGGCGCCGCACGAGCCGCTGTGCGACCACGCACTCCACGCTCGAGGTCACGAGGAAGGGCTCGATCCCCATGTCGATCAGCCGCGCCGCGGCGAGCGGTGCGCCGTTTGCGTGCAGCGTCGTCATCACCAGGTGCCCGGTGAGCGCCGCCTCGATCGCAATCTGCGCGGTCACGGTGTCGCGGATCTCGCCGACCATGATCACGTCCGGGTCGGCGCGCACCATCGCGCGCAGCCCGGTGCTGAAGGTGAGGCCCGTCTTCGAGTTCACCTGCACCTGCTTCACGCCCGGGAGCTCGTACTCGACCGGGTCCTCCACGGTCACGATCGTCCGGTCGGGCGTGTTGAGCTCGGCCATGCCGGCGTACAGCGTCGTGGTCTTGCCCGACCCGGTCGGACCGGTCACGAGGATGGCGCCGTGCGTCGCGCCGATGGCGGCCTCGAGGCGAGCGCGGTCCGCGTCACCCATACCGAGCCCGTCGAGGTCCATGACGATCTGGCGCGAGTCGAGGATGCGCATGATCACCGACTCCCCGCGCACCACCGGAAGCGTCGCCACCCGCAGGTCCACGTAGTTGCCGTCCACCGACAGGCCGATGCGGCCGTCCTGAGGCATGCGCTTCTCGGCGATGTCGAGCTCGGCCATGATCTTGATCCGGGACACGAGGCCGGAGGCGAGGTGGCGCGGCACCGTCGTCGAGTCGAAGACCACGCCGTCCACGCGGCAGCGCACCCGCATCTCGTTCGGATAGGGCTCGAAGTGGATGTCGGACGCGCCGCGGCGCACGGCGTCGGCGATCACCGCATGCACCAGCTTCACCACCGGCGCGTCGTCGGCCGAGTCGCGCAGCTCGATCACCTGCGCCTCGGCCTCCTCGTCCTCGATCTCGTGGACCGAGCTCTCCAGCCTGCCAAGGTTCTCGATCAGCGCGTCGATGTCCTCCGGAGAGGCCACGGCGCGGCGAACCTCGAGGCCCGTGGCCATCGTGATGTCGTCGAGCGCCAGCAGGTTCGCGGGGTCCGCCGTGGCCACGAGCAGCTCGCGGTCGGCGAGGAACGCAATCGGGATCGTGCGGTAGCGGCGAGCCTTGCCGCCGTCGATCATGCTCGCAGCGCCCGTGTCCACGTCGAACACGTTCAGGTCCACGTAGTCGAGGCCGTTGCGCTCGGCGAGCGCCTGCGCCAGCTGCCCCGAGTTCACGATTCCGGCCCCGAGCAGCGCCTGGCCGAGCGGCAGGCCCTTGCGGCGCCCATCCTCGACGACGCTCTCCACGAGCTCACGCTCGGCAAAGCCGAGCTGCACGATCACATCGCCGATGCGCCGCTTCATCCCGGTCCGCTTCGTGGGTGGAGTGAGCCCAGGAACGGGAAACGGCCCGGCAGAGGCTGCCTGAGCATCCATACCCCACCCGTATCGGCAGGGACGCCCTTTGGATCAACCCCCCTGCCGCTTGGTGGCAGCCTCCTCCGCGCTGGCCCGGTCCGGGAACACGTGGAGGCTGTCGACCATGTCCGCGATCTCGAACACCCGCGAGATCGGCCCGCCGGGGCAGACGATCGCGAATCCCTGCCCGCGCCGCTTCACCCGCCGGTACGCGTTCATCAGCAGGGCGAGGCCCGTGGAGTCCATGAAGTCGACGCTGGAGAGGTCCACGATCAGGGGCATATCCAGCTGCGCGAACGACTCGTTGAGCGCAGCGATCATGCGAGGAGCCGTGGCGATGTCGAGCTCGCCCTCTACTGCGAGCAGCTCGTATCCATCCACTCGACTCCGCTCCACGGCAAGCGAAATCACGGCATCGGCCATCCTATGTCTTCTCTGTCTTCCGCGCGCGCTACGGTCGCTTGGTGCAACTCTCCGACTATCAGCAGCGTTCGCGCGCCACGGCCGTCTATCCCGACGCCGGAGACAACCTGACCTACCCCGCCCTCGGCCTCTGCGGCGAGGCGGGCGAGGCGGCGGAGAAGGTCAAGAAGGCCCTTCGCGACGACGGCGGCGTGCTCACCGACGAGCGCCGGGCCGCGCTGGCGGCCGAGCTCGGCGACGTGCTCTGGTACGTGGCCCAGCTGGCCACCGAGGCCGGTCTCGACCTCGACGCGATCGCCGACGAGAACCTGTCCAAGCTGCTGTCGCGCCAGGAGCGGGGCGTGCTGGCGGGCAGCGGCGACTCGCGCTAGCCGAGGCCCGCCTCGCGGAGCGCGTCGTCGCGGTCCAGGAAGTTCACGAAGTGCACGATCAGGCCGTCGCGCACCGTGAGCAGCTCGCCGGCGCTGACCTCGGTGACCACTCCCCGGCCCTTGGAGCGAGCGTGGATGCGGGTGAGCGACAGCACGCGGTCACCTAGCTCGGTGAGCTCCTCCACCTCGAAGCTGTAGTCGTCCCAGACGCCGCGCCACTTCGCCCAGGCCGCGCGGAGCCCGTCGTGCCCGTGGTGGATCCCACCGTCCGGGATCCCGGAGCGGGACAGGTCGACCTCCACCTCGGGGTCGTAGAGCGCGAAGAAGGTATCCCAGTCCTGGTTATGGAAGGCGTCGTAGTGGCGCCGCGCGATCTCCAGGGCCTCTCCCATGGCCCGACGATAATGCCGCCGGTCAGCCGAGCGGCGCGAGCAGCGTCTTCTTGCCCTCGAACGCGAACAGCATCAGGTCCACCATGCGGAAGGTGTTGCTGTTCGGGCCGAGGCTCGGGCGGAACGCCGTATCCCTGACGATCGAGTGCTCGCTGCCCTCCATCGCGCGGTGGAGCGTCTCCGCGACGATGCGGGCGCCCACGCCGCGCAGCCTGCCGCCGCCGAACTCGGCCTCACGCAGGATGTAGAACCACAGCGGCGTGTTCCGCAGCAGCGCCTCGCGCATCGGCTGCGTCAGGTTGCCGATGTCGGCCCCGTTGTTGCCGTCGCGGATCTGAGCGCGCGTGAGCGTCGTGACGTTCACGCCGTGATTTCGCATGAAGCGCGCCATCTGCTGCCCGGTGGCGAGCCGCAGCATGCTCGCCCGCGTCAGGTTGCGGAACGCCAGGTTCGCGGCGAACGTGTTCTCGTCCGCGGCGGTCCCGCCAAACGAGCCGCGCGGCAGGCTGCCGAGCGGGTTCACCAGCCGCGTGTCGATCCGCATCGCGCGGTTGCCCTCGCCGGCAGGCGGCCTGAGATTCGGCCGGTTCGCCTCGGTGAAGTCGTACAGCCGGCGCCAGTCGGCCACCCAGATGTCCGCGAGCCGCGTGTCGCCGCCCAGGTTCCCGCCCGTCGCCGAGAACGTGAACAGGAAGTCGAGAGTGCCGGCCCCGCTGGGGAAGTTGATGTTCCAGTTGTAGGCGCCGCGGATCATCGAGTGCCCTAGCCGGAAACCGGCCACCGAGAACTCGATCGGCATGGTCGGGGGGTCGGTGGGCGTCGCGCCGACCTCGAACGCCTTGCGCCCGTTGTTGAAGACGTCGTTCACCACGCCCGTGCGGCAGATCCGCGGCAGGAAGTCCGTGCGGATCATCCACTGGTAGTGCTTGGTCACGATCTCGCGCGCGCGGGCGAACCGCTGCGAAGCGGGGACGCCGCCGAGCTGCGTGTCCACCACGCGGTTGTGGAAGCGGATCATCGCCAGATGGGTCTGCGCGACGGCGAGGTTCTCGTCGTTTCGCTTGTCCGGGATGATCGCCCTCCGGCGCTGAGCGTTCGTGCTGCCGGCGCCGCGCGGAAGGTCGAACCCCTGCCGGTTGGGCGGGCCGACGGTTCTCCCCATCCTCAGGTGGAGCCCGTCGGCCTGGTAGAAGTCAGCCGAGGCTGGCTCCTGCGGACCGGCGCCGTAGAGCGAATCGAGGTCGAGGCTGGGCGACCTCGCCTGGATCAGCTGGGCCGGGGAGATATGGGTGCCGAGCGTGACCGTCGTCTTGTCGAAGGTCAGGTCGTGGTCGATGAACTGGCCCAGGTAGGTAAAGCCCGCGGGGATCGACCCCGCGGCCGAGCCGCGCCCGACCATGGCGTTCGCGATCCGCCGCCTGTTCGGCGCGCCGAGCTGGCGGTTCACGCCGCGCGGGCCCATCCTCGAGAAGCGGAACGGCGGCGCTGTTACACCAGCCACGCTCGCGATGACCGGCGCGTCGCGGCCCTCGATGCTCTCTCCCAGCAGACCCTCGCCAATGACGAAATAGCTCTCGGAACCGTGCTTTTCCATGGTGGGCGGACCCTCCCATCCCCTTATGTCGCCGTGTGGGCGCTTACGAGAAATGCACTGATTAGCGGGCAGAACCGTTGTCTGAGAAACGCTCGAAGCGCTGCGCCGCGGCCGCCGGCACGCGGGCGCGGATGCGGACGCCCTCGGGGGTGTCCTCGCGCTCCAGCTCGCCGGCCAGGTCGTGGAGCTCCGAGAGGCTGCCGCCCTCCTCGTAGGGCACGAGCAGCTCCATCGGGCGCAGGGTGGCCAGGAAGCGCGCTTCGATCGCCTCGCGCAGCTCGTCCAGTCCCTCGCCCGTCGCCCCGGACACCTGCACGGCGTCGGGCAGCCGGAAGGACAGCTCGCGCCGGCGCTCGGCGTCCAGCAGGTCGACCTTGTTGAGCGCGAGCAGCCGCGGCCTGTCCCCCGCTCCGATCTCGTCCAGCACGTCGTCGACGGCGGCCATCATCTGGTGCAGGTCCTCCTCGGGTGCCGAGGCGTCCACCACGTGGACGATCAGGTCCGCGCCCATCGCCTCCTCGAGCGTGGCCGAGAACGCCTCCACCAGCTGGTGCGGGAGCTTGCGGATGAAGCCGACCGTGTCGGTGAGCAGGTACTGGCGCCCCGAGATCTCGAACGAGCGCGTGGTCGGGTCGAGCGTGTGGAAGAGGCGCTCGCGCACGCCCACGTCGGAGCCGGTCATGGTGTTGAGCAGCGTCGACTTGCCGGCGTTGGTGTAGCCGGCGAGCGCCACCGTCGGAAGGCCGGCGCGCTCGCGCTCGCTGCGCATCGTGGCGCGCGTGGCCTTGGTCTCGCGCAGGCGGCGCCGGAGCGCGGAGATGCGGTCGCGCGCCAGGCGGCGGTCGGTCTCGATCTGCGACTCGCCCGGGCCCCTGGTGCCGATGCCGCCGTCGATGCGGCCGGCGCCGAGGCGCTCGAGGTGCGTCCACAGCCCGCGCATGCGCGCGAGGTTGTACTCGAGCTGCGCGAGCTCCACCTGGAGCTTGCCCTCGGCCGAGCGGGCGTGGTCGGCGAAGATGTCGAGGATGATCGCCGTGCGGTCGATCACCGGCACGCCGAGCTCCTCCTCGAGGTTGCGCTCCTGGCGCGGCAGCAGCTCGTCGTCCACCGCCACCAGGTTGGCGTCCGCGTCCTTCACGGCCTGCTTGAGCTCGGTGAGCTTGCCGCGGCCGAAGTAGCGGTCCGGATCGGGGCGATCGCGCCGCTGGACCATCTCTCCGCTCACGGCCACGCCGGCCGTGCGGAGCAGCTCGCGAAGCTCGGTCAGGTCGAGGTCGTTGGGGGCGACACCGATCGTCAGCGCGCGCTGAGCTGCGCGTCTCGTGTCGCCGTTCGATGACTGCTGCACTGCTCTGAGTGTAGAGCTAGAGTGCCGCGCCGTGAGAGCGTTTGTGACTGGTGGAACGGGGTTCATCGGGTCGCGCGTGGTGAAGCGCCTGCGCGACCGTGGCGACGACGTGGTGGTGCTCGCGCGCTCGCCGGAGAAGGCGGCGGGACTCGACGCCGAGGTGGTTCAGGGCGACCTCGGCGACGCCGACGCCATCCGGCGCGGCATGGAGGGCTGCCAGGCCGTCTTCCACATCGCCGCCGACTACCGCGTTGGGATGGCGGCGTCGAAGCGCGAGTCGATGCGCGACTCGAACGTGCGCGGCACGGAACGCGTGCTCGACGCGGCCGCGGACGCGGGGGTCGACCGCATCGTCTACGTCTCCACGATCAACATCTTCGGGAACACGAACGGCCAGACGGTCGACGAGAGCTACGAGCGCGACGAGGCGGATGGCTTCGTCTCAACCTACGACGAGACCAAGTACCGCGCGCACAAGCTGGCCGAGGAGCGAGCGGCGCAGGGCGCCCCGGTCGTGATCGTGCAGCCCGGGTCCGTCTACGGGCCTGGCGACCACGCGCTCGTCGGGCAGATGATCGAGCAGGCGAGCACGGGCAAGATGCCGGCGAAGGCGTTCCCCGAGCTCGGGCTCAACATGGTGCACGTGGACGACGTGGCGGACGGCATCCTGCTCGCGTACGACAAGGGAATGCCCGGCGAGTCCTACGTGCTCGGCGGTGAGATCACGACCCAGGGCGCGCTGATCGACAAGGCCGCGGCCATCGGCGGCCAGAAGCCGCCCCGCATGAAGGTCCCGCCGGTCATGCTGAAGGCGATGATCCCGGTGAGCCGCTGGGTGGGCCCCGCAATGGGGCTGCCGCCGAACTTCCGCGAGATGATCTCGGCCGCCCACAACGTGACCTACTGGGCGAAGGACGACAAGGCGCGGCGGGAGCTGGGGTATGGGCCGCGGGATCTCGATACGGGGCTGCGCGAGACGATCGAACAGCTCGTTCGACCGTCCTGCCTAAAGGTTGGGTGGCAACACCTAGGCAGGACAGCCGGAGCGGTTAGCCCCGGTCCGGCGGTAGCTGGAGCCGCTCCACCGGTGGCAGCACGCCCGAGCTTCGGAACGTCTCCGGGAGGCCCGCGCCCGGCAATACGACCACTCCTTCGCTCGGATCGCCGATCCAGGAGGCGTGCCCCACCGCGTAGCGGTGCGCGCTCAGCGCGCACGCCACGGCGTCCAGCTCCTCGATGCGGCGGTGCCAGAGGTCGCCGCCCTCGTCGCTGACGCGGTCGCCCAGGAGCTCCTCGATCCGGAGCTGCATGCCGTAGGGATGGCGCTTCGCCGGCAGCCGGCGGCCCTGGAGCGCGTAGAACACCCCGTCGGCGGTGGTCTCGAAGACCGGGAAGTCGTGGTAGGCGCCTTCCGGGACCGTGCCCTCACCCTCAGTGCCGTGGTCCGAGGCGAAGACCGGCAGGCCGAGCAGCTCCACGAGCCGCGCCGCCTCTGGACTCTCGGGCTGCGGCGCCACCCCGCGGCGCTCGAGCTCGGGATGCCGGCCCGACAGCGGCGCCCCCACGCCCACCACCACGTCGCCCAGTGAGCGCAGCTCCTCGGCCACCTGCGCCGCGGAGCCCGGCTCGAAGAAGATCGCGCTGAGGCGAATCGGCGGCTCAGGCGCCCGCACCTCCTCGAGCATCGCCAGCTGAAGCTCGCGCTGCATCGGGACGACGCCGCAGTAGTGCACGGACCTATCCCCCGAGGCTTCCGCGCAGGCGCTCGACGGCCTCGGCGAGGCGCTCGTCCGGGACCGTGAGCGAGATGCGGAAGAAGCCCTCGCCGTTCGGGCCGTAGGAGCCTCCCGGCGACACGACCACGCCGGACTCCTCGAGCACCAGCTCGCAGTAGGACGCCGAGGTGTGTCCCGCCGGCACCGGGGCCCAGACGTAGATCGTCCCCTTCGGCGGCGTCACGTCCACGCCGATCTCGGCGAGCGCGTCGCAGACGAGGTCGCGGCGGCGCTGGTAGATCGCGGGCATCTCGGCCGGCGGTCCGGCGTCGAGGGCAGCCGCGGCGGCCAGCTGCACCGCCTCGAACATGCCCGAGTCGATGTTCGTCTTGAGCTTCCAGTACGTCGCGACGGCGTCGGCGTTGCCGACTATCGCCGCCGTCCGCCAGCCGGTCATGTTCCAGCCCTTCGAGAGCGAGAACACCTCCACGCCGACCTCCTTCGCGCCGGGCGTCTCGAGGAAGCTCGGCGCCACGTAGCCGTCGAAGGTCGTCTCGGTGTACGACGCGTCGTGCACGATCAGGACGCCGTGCTCGCGGCCGAACTCCACCGCCCGCTCGAACAGGCCGTCAGGCAGGATCGCGCCCGTCGGGTTGTTCGGGTAGTTCAGGTACAGGAGCCGCGCGCGCTCGGCCACGTCGCCGCCGATGGCGTCGAGGTCGGGAGCGAAGCCGCGCTCCGGCAGCAGCGGCATCAGCACCGCCTCGGCGCCCGCGAGCAGCGGCCCGCCGGTGTAGACCGGGTAGCCGGGGTCGGCCGCCAGGGCCACGCTGTCGGGATCCAGGAAGGCCAGGTTCAGGTTGAAGACGCACTCCTTGGCCCCGAGCGCCGGGATGATCTCGGACTCGGGGTCGAGCGCTACGCCGAAGCGGCGCTCGTAGAAGCGCGCGAACGCCTCGCGCAGCTCGGGGCGGCCGCGGTTCGACGGGTACTGGTGCGTGCCGGGGTCGCTCGCGGCGGCGGCCAACGCGTCGATCACGGGCTGCGGCGTCGGCGTGTCGGGATCGCCGATCCCGAGGCTGATCACGTCCACCCCCGCCGCCCGCTTCTCCCTGATCTTTCGCTCCAGCTCCGCGAACAGGTACGGCGGCAGGCGGTCCAGTCGGCTACTCGGTTGCATTCAGCTCCTTCAGGAATTCCTCGCTCAGCGTGCCCGCGTAGACGGGGCGCGCCCAGCCGGTCAGGTTCACGTGCAGCTCCTCGCCCACCTCGACCACGAGCTCGCCGCCGTCCAGCACCACGGTCACCGGGCTGTCCACGCCGCGCAGGGCGGCCGCCACGGCGGCACCCGTCGCACCGGTGCCGGACGCCATGGTCTCCCCCACCCCGCGCTCGAAGATGCGCGCGCGGATCTGGGCCGGGCCGCTGCGCCGCCAGAACGACACGTTGGTGCGGTTGGGGAACCGCTCGCTGCGCTCGATCTCCGGCCCGTAGCGCTGGAGGTCGAGCTCCTCGAGGTCGTCGGGCACCTCGATCGACACCTGCGGGTTGCCCACCTGCACGAACTGGAAGCCGAACTCGCGACCCGCGGAGGCGAGCGTGCCGGTGCCGTCGTCGCCGCCGCTCGGGAAGTCAGCCTCGTCGCGCAGGCGCGCGCGGCCGAGGTCCAACGTGCAGAGGTCGCCCTCGATGCGCGGGCGGATCTCGCCGGCGACGGTGCGCACCGAGAACGAGTCGTTCTCCGTCCATCCGTTGCGGCGCAGGTACATCACCGCCTGGCGGACCCCGTTGCCGGACAGCTGCGCCTCCGAGCCGTCGGGGTTGTAGATGCGGATCTCGGCGACCGAGCCCGGCTCGTCTGTCTCCCGAATGAGCAGAATCCCGTCCGAGCCGACCCCCGTGTGCGGCGCGCAGATGGCGCGCACGCGCCCAGGGGTCAACTCGAACGGGAGCTCACGTTCCTCGACGATTACGTAGTCGTTGCCCAGCGCCTGCCACTTCTCGAAGCGCACGGCGCCGGACTCTACGCAAGCAGCTACATGTTTCCGTCGAGCCAGGTGTCGCGGCCCGGGTCGTCACCACGCGCGACGATCTCGAGACGCTCGAGGTAGTGATCCCACCCGTGGGCGTGCTTGGCAGTGGCCTCGGCGTCGGGCAGCCCGCTGTGCGTGAAGCGCAGGAGCGTGCCGTCGCCGTCGGGCTCCAGCTCGACCTCGATCCTGGTCGAGCCCGGCGGCACCGGGCTCTGGCTTTCGTCGGTCCAGCCCCAGGTCCACACCAGGCGGTGAGGGGGATCGACCTCCACGAACTCGCCCAGTGCGACGTTGCCCGAAAGGACCTCCACGCGGTACTCACCACCGGGGCGCGGGTCGAGCGACGCCGCCTGACCCATCCAGCGCGTCGCCTTCTCCGGCTGCACCAGGAACTCCCACACCGTCTCCGGGGTCGCCGCGATCGCGATCTCACGCCGGACGGCGGTCTCAGTGCTCGCTTCCATCTCGCTTCTTCCTTTCCTCGATTTCCGCCTCGCGCTTCAGCGCATCGAGCCGCTCGCCCCAGAACTGCTCGAGAAACTCCCTGACCGGCTGGAGGCCCTCCGGGCGAGCCCGGTACAGGCGCCTCGTGCCGTTGCGTCGCTCGTCCACGAGTCCGGCCTCCTTCAGTACGCCCAGGTGCTGGGAGACAGCCGGCCGGGTCACGTCGAAATGAGCGGCGATCTCACCTGCGGAGAGCTCCTCGTCGCGCACGAGCGACAGGATCTGGCGCCGGTGCGGCGCGGCGATGGCTTTCAGGGCGGCTTCCATTACGGAACATATGTAAGCACTCTCTAACGTAAGTGTCAACTTAAATTCTGGTACCCTGCGCGCATGGCCTTCGACGAGGGACTTGCACAGAGGGTTCGGGCTCTGCTCGACGGCCGCTCGGATGTCGCCGACAAGCAGATGTTCGGCGGAATCGCGTTCCTGATCGCCGGCAACATGGCGTGCGGTGTCAGCGGCGACGACCTGATCGTACGCGCGGATCGCGACGAGTCGGAGCGACTGCTCGAGGAGCCTGGCGCCCGCCGCTTCGACATGACCGGACGCCCAATGAAGGGCTGGCTGCTGGTAGGGCCCGAGGCGACCGCCGACGACCGCGACCTCGAGCGCTGGGTCAGGCGCGGCGAGGAGTTCGCCGCGAGCCTGCCGCCGAAGTGACGCTAGCGGTGGCCCTCGAACTCCATCAGCAGCTGGAACGTGGACCGGTTGGTCCAGCGCATCGTCTCGGTCAGGACGCCGGGCCTGAACCGGATCCGCTCGGCTGTGGCATCCGCGCGCCACGCGTTCGGATCGGTGCCCTGGCTGGCGGCCAGCGCGTCCGCGGAGCTCTGGATCACGCTCCAGAGTGATGCCCGGCAGGCGGCCAGGTCGCCGTTGCCGCAGTAGCGGCGGCTGTACGCGCCGCGCACGCGCTCGCCGAGCAGGCTGCGCAGATCCTTCTCGACATAGCCGTACCAGCCGCTCCCGTATGAGCTTCCGTTCTGGTTGCGAGGCGAGTCGTCGCGCGTCACGAGCTGCGAGAACAGGCCGCTCGGCGCGGCCAGATCCCCCAGCACCGGGCGCAGGACCGTCTCGGAGAGCTGGGCCCAGCTCTGGTCGAGCACGGCGGCCCCCGGGTCGTCGACCCTTCCGTCGAGGTCGCGGTCGAGGCGGCTGGCCCCCTTCGAGACCCAGGCGTTCACCAGGTTCGCGGCCAGCTGGCTGCGCTCGTCGGGCGCGGGCCCGCCAGACAGCACGCGGTTCACCACCGGCCAGACCTTCACGGCGCGCGCGTCCTGGGTCGCGGCGCGGTTGACCACGCTCACCACGTCGTGCAGCCGGCTGCGCTGCTTGAAGCCGCTCAGCAGCTCGCCCCGCTGCACCGACTGGTAGCTCCAGTCGTCGTCCGCCGAGCCCCAGCCCGCCGCCGGCCTGCCGTTCCAGTTCGTGAGCACGCCGCTCTTCGGGTTGATCGCCTGAGCGTGCTGCCGCGCCGGCATGAAGCCGCGCCAGTCGTACTGGCCCGTGCCGAGCGTGGGCAGGCTCGGATTCGTCCCGGGCGCTCTGACCGGCAGGCGCCCCGTCGAGATGAACGCGATGTCCCGGTGGTCCACGTAGAAGAAGTTGAATGTGAAGCTGAAGCCCCGGGTGGCAGCGCGCAGGTCCCTGGCCGAGCGCAGCCTCCCCTCGTTGAGGCTCGAGATGAAGAGGGCGTTCAGCAGCTCCCGGCCGCGCGAGGAGCGCCGCCTTGCGACGGCATACGGCTTCCCCGCGACGGTCACGGTGCCGCTCACCGGCCCGTGAACGGTCTCGCGGAACGTAACGCGCTTCTCCGGCTCAGTGGAGGTGGCGGCGAATGTGCCCGCGTCGAAGGTCCTCATCGCGCGGCACCGGCCCTTGTAGCGGTAGTGAGTGGATGCGCGCGTCGCCGGGCTGCCGTCTGGGTTGCAGAGCTCCTCGAGGAACTGGTCGGTGTTGTCGTTGTTCGCCGCGGTGGCGCTCCACGCGTAGTCGCGGGCGCGGCCAATCAGCACGTACGGCTGCCCGGGCAGCGTCCCGCCGCGCATGTGGATGCCGCCGCCGTGGGCATCGACCTCGTTGAAAAGCTCGGGATAGAAGTAGCCGACCTGGGGGCCCATGACCGCGAGCGGATGTCCTGTGGCGGAGCGCTTGCGCCCTATCAGCACGGCGTTCGAGGCCCGCGCTCGCGCGGCCTGGTTCACGCGCGCCGCGTGGATGCCGGCGGCGCTCAAGGAGCCGGGATCCACCACGAGGGAGCCCGGCGTGTTGCCGCGTCGCTCGGTCACGTATGGGAACCGCCTGCGCGTCGTCATCGGGCTCTCGGGGTCGAGCGAGGAGCGCAGGTCGTGCCAGACGTCGTCGCCCGCGGCGCCGAGCCGGTTGCGCAGCTCGGCCAGCAGCATCGATCTGCGCACCTCGTCGCCGCCGCCCCCGCCGAACACCTGCCCGAGCAACGCGCCCACGGCTCCCACGTCGGTCGTGGTCCACGGCTTCACGTCGTTGCCCGCTTCGCGGTTGAAGGCGTTCACGCCCGCGACGTACGCCTCCGCGTCGGCGATCGCGCGCCGGCCGCGCGCGCCCGCGCGCCTCAGCAGGCGCCGCTGCGCGCCGATGAAGCGCTCGGTCTGGCGGCTGGGTGTGAATGCACGCAGGCTCAAGGCCACGCCGAAGGCGCTGTACCCGGGCGCATCGATGATCGCGAAGCGGGAGGGGTAGCGAAGCGTCTCCATGAGAAGTCCGCGGTCGCGCGCCGTTGCCCAGCCGATGCCGAAGAAGACGTCCGAGCGCGTCCTGCCCCGGATGTGCGGGACGCCCCACGGGCGGTCGGTTCGGATCGTGACGCCGCGCTTCGGATGCTCGACGCTGCCACCCCTCGGAGCGAAGAAACGCGCAGACCTGAAGAGGGTCTTGATGTGCCTCGGCCGCACATCGTCGAACAGCGGCGTCAGCGCGTCGTACAGCGGCAGCTGGTCGGTGCTGTGACGGTCGAACGGCACCGCGCCCGACTGGCCGGGCGGCAGGATGCTGTAGGTCTGCCTGCCGAAGTCCAGAGGCGCGGCCGCCGCCGGGCCCGCGACCGCGAGACAGCAGGCGGCCGTCATGGCCGCCACGACGATGCGCTTCACGAGTCCTCCTCCTGGGTGAGCCGGACAACCCTATTCGCCGGATCGGCCGCAGCGTCGATCAGGTTGGCACCCTCGAGCCGTCGCATCCAGGTGAGTTGGCGCTTGGCGTAGTTGCGCGTGCGGCGCTTCATCGCCTCGGGGTCGCCGCGAAGGAGCTCGTCGAAGCCGAGCGCCTTGCGCGCCGTGGGCGATGCGCCTGCGGCGTCGGCCCGGCGCACCTCCTCCTCGGCGCCGGCGGCGAGCATCGCGTCCACGCGCGCGTCGATCCGCTCGTAGAGACGCCCCCGCTCCATCGTGAGCCCGCAGAGCACGGTCGGCCTGCGCAGCTCGGCGGTCCACAACCGCGAGTCCTCGCCCACCGGCGCGGGCTCCTCCCCCATCTCGAGCAGTTCCAGTGCGCGGACCACTCGCGTACGGTCGCCCGGCGGCACCGCCGCGGCCGCCGCGGGCGCCCGCTCGGCCAGCTCGGCGTGGAGCGCCGCGGGGCCGCGCTCCTCCAGCTCGGCAAGGAGGCGCTCACGCACCCCCGGTGGCGGCGGCGGGCGCAGCTCGAGGTCCGTCAGGGCGGCCTGGAGGTAGAGACCGGTGCCCCCCACCACGATCGGGCGGCGCCCCTCCGCCAGCGCGGCGTCGATCTCGGCGTGCGCCAGGGCGGCGAACTGCCCGGCGGAGAAGCTCTCGCTGATCGGGACGAAGGAGAGCAGCCGGTGCTCGAGCCTCCGCTGCTCCTCCGGCGTTGCGGCGCCGGTGAGGATCTCGAGGCCGCGATAGACCTGGAGCGCGTCCGCCGAGATCGCCAGCGGGTCCTCGCCGCGCTCGCGCAGCCGCTCGGCGATCTCGATCGCCACCGCTGTCTTGCCCACGCCGGTGGGGCCGAAGATGGCTATGACGGAGGCTGGGCTCGCCACGATCGCTAGTAATACCGCTCGTGCGCGGACGCGTTCTCATCGCCCTAGCGGTCGTGGCCGCGCTTGCGGGCTGCCAGGAGTCGGGTTTCGACGAGTCCAAGGAGACCCAGCGCCCGCTCAAGGTGCAGCACGCGCTCGACCCGCTCACGGGCACCAAGGTGCCCGGGCTGGCCGAGCGCCCCATGACGCTCAGCGCCGACACGCTCGGCGACACGCTCGCCCTCGGCGTCCGCCCGGTGCGCGCGGCCCTGCCCGGCGGCCGGCTGCCCGGCTACCTGCGCTCGCAGGCGCGCGGGGTCGACGTGGTGCCGCCGCTGACCGAGCTCGACCTGGCCGCCGCCGAGGCCGCGGACCCCGACGTGATCCTGGGCACCAAGGAGGCCGACGGTGACCTCTACGAGGAGCTGAGCCGTATCGCGCCGACCGTCATGAGCGAGGGCGACGACTGGAAGCTCAACCTGCGCCTCCACGGCGAGGCGCTCGGGCGCACGAACGACGCCGAGCGGCTCCTGATCGACTGGGACAACCGCGTGGCGAGGGTGAAGGGCGCAATTGGCGGCCAGAAGCTGGTCGTGTCGCTTCCACAGCCCACTCCCTTCGCGGAAAGCATTCTCACGGACATCGGAGTTCAGCTCGGCAGCGAGGGTTCCGAGGTCATCCGCCTCAGGCCACGACCGGAATGGTCCAGTGGTGGCCTGCTTGCAGCGCGCGCCGCACTTGCAGACATAGAGCGCGCTCTCTAAGCCAGTTCTCAGCCGACCCTTCGGGAGCACCCCGTTTTTGCCGATCAAGACGGGGAAGCATGAGCACCCAGATCCTCGACGCCCTCTCCCGGCTCGCCTCGCGGCGGTTCGGAAGCTTCGCCGATGCCGCCACGGCGGTGCTTGGCCTGCTCGAAAGCGCCCTGCCCGGCGGCAGCCTCGCGCTGGGCCAGGTCGACTGGGACGAGGGCGAGTGCCGCGTGATCGACGCCCGCGGCGACGGCGTGCCGCGCGGCTCGGTGATCCCGCTCGCGCGCGGCGTGCCGGCCACCGGCTCCGCCGCCGGCGACCTGCTGGACGGCGACTCGCTCGCGGCGCTCTGCCCGGCCAACTGGGTGGCCGCCCCGCTCGACGCCGCCGACGGGCGCGTGGTCGGCGTGCTGCTCGCCACCGGTGCAGACGGCGCGGCGCCGCCGCGCCAGATCGCGCAGCTGCTGCTCGTGGGGGCGCGGCTCCTGTCGTACGAGTGGGAGAGCATCTCGTCCCGGGCCGAGCTGAGGAGGCTCGCCGAGGCGGCGCGCGACCGTGCGACCACCGACCCTGTCACCGGGCTGCCCAATCGCGAGACGCTGCTCGCGGCCATCGAGCGCGAGTGGGAGCTCAGCAAGCGCGGAACCGTCGAGTCCTACGTGGTGGTGTGCCACCTGCGCGACCGCGAGACCCTGACCGAGCGCCACGGCGAGGCGATGACCAATCTGCTGCTGAAGGACGTGGCCGAGGTGCTGGGCGGCGCGATCCGCCGCACCGACTACCTCGCGCGCGTCTCACCGGATGCCCTGAGCGCCGTGCTCGTGGGCTGCAAGGGCCCCGACGGCGCGCTTGCCTTCCTGGGCCGCGCGGAGCGCGCCCTGGAGCGCGTGACGGAGGGCCGTCCGGCCAACCTCCAGCTCTCGTACGGCATTCAGCGCCTCGCGGACGCCGGCTCCACCAACGAGGCGCTCGAGCTCGCCGAGATCTCAGCCCGCACGTCTCCCGCCAGGCGCAACGGGACACCGCTCGGCACCGGACCGACCAAGGGGAGCGCATGAGCACGGACCCCGTCACGGGCGCCTCGATCGCCGGTCCGGGCACCGGCGCGCCGCTGTCCGGGGCCGGCGTCACGCCGCCCAGCCTCAGCGGGGCTGGCAGGCGCTTCCTCAGCGACATCCTGGTCGAGCTCGGCTTCGTGACGGAGGCACAGGCGGATGACGCCGTGCAGACCGCCCGCAACCCCGGGAAGCCCACGCCCGAGAAGGTGCTGCTCCAGAACGGCGCGATCACGGAGGACCAGCTCGCCCGCGCGCTCGCGGAGCGCTACGGCCTCGACCACATCGACCTGACCGAGTTCGCGGTCGACACCTCGGCCGCCGGCCTCTTGCGCAAGACGGCCGCCAAGCGCTACCTCGCCGCCCCGGTGGGCTTCACCGACGACGGCGCGCTGGTGCTCGCGGTGGCCGACCCGGGCGATGCCCTCGGGCTCAGCGACATCGCCGTGATGACCAAGCTGGCGGTGCGCCCGGCAGTTGCGGCTCGCAGTCAGATCGTGAAGCTGCTAGACACGCTTGTATTCATGCAGGAGCCGGCGCCAGGCGAGAGCCAGCCGGTGAGCACGGTGATCGTGCCGCCGGACGACGAGGCCGCGGGCGAGCCGCCCGAGGTCGAGAACGGCGAGCGCCCGGCGGTGGAGAGCCCGGCCGGCGCGGCGGCGGCGAGCGCCCCCTCTGAGCGGAGCCAGGCGGACGAGCGCGAGCTCTCACGCCTGCGCGAGGAGCTGGCCCTGGCACTCGTGGCGCGCGACCAGGCGCTGGCCGAGGTTGCCGCGCACGGCGAGCAGGCCGAGTCGGCCGCGCAGCGCGAGCGCGAGGAGGCGCTGGCCGCGCTGCGCGGAGAGCACGAGCGCCTTCTGGCCGCGAACGAGCACGCCGCCGAGGAGGCCCTGCGGGCCGAGCGGTCGAGCGCGCAGCAGGCCCTGGCCGCGCTGCGCGCCAACCACGACGAGGCCATGGCCGCGCTCAGGGCCAAGCACGAGGAGACGGTTGCGGAGCTGAAGGCGGCCCACGAGGAGACCGTGACCGCGCTCAAGGCCGTCCACGACGACGAGCTCACCGCCGAGCGCGCGCGCCGCGTCGAGGAGGTCGAGGCCGAGCGCACCCGCACGGCGTCCGCCATCGACGCCGAGCGTGAGCGCAACGCGAAGGAGCTGGAGGCACTGCGCTCCCGCGGCGAGGAGGCGCTCGCCGAGGAGCAGTCGCGCCACGAGGCCGAGCTCGAGGCCGCCAGCACGGCGGTCCCGTCCGCTACCCCGCAGGACTCGGAGCGCCTCGGGCAGCTGGCCCGCGAGCTCGCCGACGCCCGCGACCAGCTCGAGCTGACCGCGGACGCCGACCGGCGAGCCGAGGCCGCCCGCGCCGCCCTCAGCGCGCTGCGCGACGAGAACGAGCGCCAGGCGCAGGTTCACGCCCTCACGGAGCGGGAGCTGAAGTCTGAGCTCGAGAAGCTCCGCGCGGAGCTCGAGCAGGCGCGCGCGGGGCTATCCCAGACGAGCCACAAGTAGCTCTTCGCCCGCCAGCGTCGTGCTGGTGGCCGAGGCGATCTCCACCTCGGTGAGCTCGCCCGGCGCGGCCACCCCGGCGAAGTTGACCGTCTTGTTGTGGCGGATGCGCCCGCGCAGCTTCGACGGGTCCGTGCGCGACGGCCCCTCCACCAGCACGTCCATCGTCCGCCCCACGAACCGCTGCGCCCGCTCGCTGGCGTGCCGCTGGATCGCTTCCACGAGCCGCCCCATGCGCTCGCTCGCCACGGCGTGCGGAATCTGGTCGGGCAGCGTGGCCGCCTCGGTCTCGCGCCGCGGCGAGTAGATGAACGTAAAGGCCGAGTCGTAGCGCACCTGCTCGACGAGGTCGAGCGTGTCGGCGAAGTCGTCCTCGGTCTCGCCCGGGAAGCCCACGATGATGTCGGTGGTGAGCGAGCAGTCGGGCACCAGCTCGCGGATCATGGCCACGCGGTCGAGGTAGCGCTCGCGGTTGTAGGTGCGCCGCATCGCCTTGAGGATCCGGCTGGAGCCCGACTGGAGCGGCAGGTGGATGTGCTCGCAGACGCTCGGCAGTTCCGCGTGCGCGGCGATCACGTCCTCGCGGATGTCCTTCGGGTGCGGGCTCGTATAGCGGATGCGCTCGATGCCGTCGATCGAGTCGACCATCGCGAGCAGCTCCGCGAAGCTCGTCTTCGAGCCCTTCGGAAGGTCGCGCCCGTAGGAGCAGACGTTCTGTCCGAGCAGCGTCACCTCCTTCACGCCGTCGGCCGCCACCCTTTCGACCTCGGCCACGATCTCCGCGGCGCCGCGGGAGACCTCACGCCCTCGCGTGGACGGCACGATGCAGTAGGAGCACGCACAGTTGCAGCCCACAGAGATCTGCACCCAGGCCTGGTACTCGCGCTCGCGCTTCATCGGCAGGTGGCCGGTGAAGCCCTCGAACTCGAAGAAGCCCTGCGCGGTGAGGCTGTCGCTCGTCAGGAATTCCGCCAGCTTGTGCACCTGGCCCGGCCCGAACGCCACGTCCACGAAGGGGAACATCTCGAAGACCTGCTCCTTCAGGGACTGCGACCAGCAGCCGCCGATGCCGATCACCCGCTCGGGGTCCTCTCCCTTGAGGCGCTTGGCCTCGCCCAGGTGCCCAGCCAGCCGGTTGTCCGC
Organism: uncultured Thermoleophilaceae bacterium; assembly: GCA_963771715.1. GTDB lineage: Bacteria > Actinomycetota > Thermoleophilia > Solirubrobacterales > Thermoleophilaceae > JACVRW01. The sequence continues at coordinate 177,223 of CAVYUQ010000011.1, read as the reverse complement.
CTTCTCACGGATCGAGCAGGTGTTGAAGAGGATGAGGTCGGCGCCCTCGCGATCGGGCGCCTCGCGGTACCCGAGCGACTCGAGCATGCCCTTCATGCGCTCGGAGTCGTGCTCGTTCATCTGGCACCCGAAGGTGGTCAGGTGGTAGCGCTTGCCTGACGGCTGCATCGACGGCCGAGGATAGCCCTCGGCTACTTCGCGTAGTCCGTGGACCTGCTCTCCCGGATCACCGTGACCTTGATCTGCCCGGGGTACTCGAGCTCCTTCTCCACGTCGCGGGCGATCTGGTGGGAGAGCAGCGTGGCGGCGTCGTCGTCCACCTCCCCGGGGTGCACGATCACCCGGATCTCGCGGCCGGCGTGCATGGCGTAGACCTTGTCCACGCCCGTGTGCCGGCACGCGATCGCCTCGAGCTCGTGGAGCCGCTTCACGTACTGCTCGAGCGACTCGCCGCGGGCGCCGGGCCGCGCTCCCGACAGGGCGTCCACGATCTGCACGATCACGGCCTCCACGGTCTGGAGCTCCACCTCGTTGTGGTGCGCCTCCATCGCGTGCGCCACGCCCTCCGACTCCTTGTAGCGGCGGGCCAGCTCGCCGCCCACCAGCGCGTGCGGGCCCTCGGTCTCGTGCGAGACCGCCTTGCCGATGTCGTGCAGCAGCGCGGCTCGGGCCGCCACGCGCGGGTCCGCCCCCAGCTCGGCCGCCAGCATCCCCGCCAGGCGGGCGCACTCGATCGAGTGGTGGAGCACGTTCTGGCCGTAGCTCGTGCGGAACTTGAGGCGGCCGAGCAGCTTCACGAGCTCGGGATGCAGCGAGCCGACGTTGGCCTCGAACACCGCCTGCTCCCCCACCTCTACGACGTGCTGGTCGATCTCCGACTTGGCCTGGTGGAACGCCTCCTCGATTCGGGCCGGGTGGATGCGCCCGTCGGTGAGCAGGCGCTCGAGCGTGAGGCGGGCGATCTCGCGGCGCACGCCGTCGAAGCCCGACAGCAGCACCGCCCCGGGCGTGTCGTCGATGATGAAGTCGATCCCGGTGAGGGTCTCGAGCGCCCGGATGTTGCGGCCCTCGCGGCCGATGATCCGGCCCTTCAGCTCGTCCGACTTCAGCTCCACCACCGAGACCGTGGTCTCGACCGCGTGGCTCGACGCCACCCGCTGCATCACCGCGGCGAGGATGCTGCGGGCGCGGCGGTCGGCGTCGTGGCGCGTCTCGTCCTCGACCTGCCTGATGATGCGGGCGCTCTCGTGGCGCAGCTCGTCCTCGAGCTCGCGCATCATGATCTGCTTCGCCTGGCCGGCGCTGAGGCCGGACACGCGCTCGAGCTCCCGCAGCTGACGGGCCTTCTCCGTCTTCAGCTCCTCGCGCGTGTGGTCGAGGTTGCGCCGCCGGTCCTCCAGCGAGCGCTCGCGCTCGTCCAGCTCGTGGCCCTGGAGCTCGAGCGAGCTCTCCTTCGCGCGCAGCCGCTCCTCCAGCCGCGCGAGCTCGGTCCGGCGGGCGAGCAGCTCCTCCTCGAGCCCGTCGCGCCGGACGGGCGGGCGGGCCTCGGCCGGCGCAGGCGCGGGCTCAGGCGTCGCGAGCCCCGACGTGCCCGCCTGGACGGTCCGCGGGCGCTGTACGAGCATCACCACCGCAACCGCGACTCCCGCCGCGACCAGCGCCGCCAACACGATCTCCATCTCCGTCTCCCTTGCCCCCTGCCCCGCAAAGCGGGGCATCGGGGGTCACCTCAACACTCAGTTCGTTGAGCGGTGCGGCGCGGGGGCCGCGAGACCAGACATCGCCTGGGAACGAGGCACGCGCCCGAGGGCGCGCGCGGTGCAGCGTCTATGGACCCTCCCGAACGCTCCTCTCGGGCTGGTCGTAGGTGGTGGTCAGGATCACGTTCAGGTAAGGCATAAATCGGGCGATTTGCTCGTCTTTTTGGTCTCACGGCGGCCACGCCGGCCGCGTTCACCTGAGACTATCCCCGCGAGCCCCGATCAGCAACCGGCGGACCGGATTTCTCGGCCAATGACCGGGGTGTGTGCTGAAAATCTGTCGCCTGGCGACAGATTTATGCCCCACCCGCGGCGCGGCCGACTCGGCCTAGGCGGCGCGGCCGACTCGGCCTACGCCGCCCGGCGGCGCTGGCGGGCGGCGCGTTCGTACGCCCGGATCGCGTCGTAGGCGATTTCCGGCGTGTAGCCGCGGCGGACCAGCATCTGCCAGGCGCGGTCGCGCTCGCGGTCGTCCTGGGGCGCGGTCGGGTGGCGCTGCTCCAGCAGCAGGATCGCGGTGCGCAGCTCGGAGTCGCGGCTGCGGGTGGCCACCACCGCCTCGATCAGATGCGGCGCGATCCCGCGCCGGTGGAGGTCGCGCGCTATCCGCTCGCTTCCCCACTGGTCGAGCTCCCGCTTGTCCTCCGTGAACTGGCGGGCGTAGCGGGCGTCGTCGAGGAAGCCGGTGGCCTCTAGCTCCTCGACGGCGTCGTCGATCGCCTCAGGCAGGCACCCGCTTGCGCTCCAGGCGGGTGCGCAGCTCCGCGACGGTGAGCTCACGGCGGGCGACCGCCTTGTAGGCCAGGTCGATCGCCCGCTCGCTCTCCGTGCGTCTCACGGCTTACGCGGCCTGCTCCTCCGGCACCGCATCGGCCGCGGCTGGCGCCGCGGGCTCCGCCTCCTCCGCATCGGTCGGCGGCTCGACCACGCTCAGCGACGCAGCCGGGTCCACGCCGAGCGCCTCGTAGATCTTGTGCTCGATCTCCTTGGCCACCTGCGGGTTCTCGCGCAGGAATCCCTTGGCGTTGTTGCGGCCCTGGCCGAGGCGGTCGTCCCCGTAGGAGAAGAACGAGCCGGACTTCTGCACGATGTTGTGCTCGATCCCGAGGTCGAGGATGCAGCCCTCGGAGCTGATCCCCTGGCCGTACTCGATGTCGAACTCGGCCTGGCGGAACGGGGCCGCGACCTTGTTCTTGACCACCTTCACGCGCACCCGGTTGCCGACCGCCTCGGTGCCCTCCTTGAGGGTCTCGATGCGGCGGATGTCGAGGCGCTGCGACGAGTAGAACTTGAGCGCCCGGCCGCCCGGCTGAGTCTCCGGGGAGCCGAACATCACGCCGATCTTCTCGCGGATCTGGTTCGTGAAGATGCAGAGCGTGTTGGCGCGGTTCAGGTTGCCGGCCAGCTTGCGCATCGCCTGGGACATCATGCGCGCCTGGAGGCCCACCGTCTGGTCGCCCATCGCACCCTCGAGCTCGGCCTTCGGCGTGAGCGCCGCGACGGAGTCGATCGCAACCACGTCGACCGCACCGGAGCGGATCAGGAGGTCGGCGATCTCGAGCGCCTGCTCGCCGTGGTCGGGCTGCGACACGAGCAGCTCGTCGACGTCCACGCCGATCCGCTTCGCGTACACCGGGTCCATTGCGTGCTCGGCGTCGATGAACGCGCAGATGCCGCCGGCCTTCTGGGCGTTCGCGAGGACGTGGTAAAGGAGCGTCGTCTTACCGGACGACTCCGGCCCGAACACCTCGACTATGCGCCCGCGGGGTATCCCACCGACGCCGAGCGCCAAGTCGAGCGACAGGGCACCCGTGGGAATCGCGGCGACCTTCACCTGCGCGGCGTCGTCCCCCATCTTCATGATCGAGCCGGCCCCGAAGGTCCGCTCGATCTGCGTGAGAGCACCCTTGAGGGCTGCCTCGCGCGCCTTGGCGGCCTTCTCTTGCTCCTTCTCCATAAGTGTGATCTCCTCGAAGTCTTGAGGTCACAACGTAGGAGTACGGTCGGATGGATCCTCGCCCCGTGTACCGCCACGACGAAACCAACCTCCTCAGGCGCATAGTTCGCCGCTCCGCGGGCTGGCGGCCGCTGTCCTGGCTCTACGCGCGCACGCTGCACCTGATCGACCGGGCGGTCTTCCGGATCACCCGTGGGCGAGCCACGTTCACCTCGTGGCTGGCCGACCTGCCGGTGGCCTGGCTCACCACCACCGGCGCCAAGAGCGGCGTGCAGCGGACCTGTCCGGTGCTGGCGATTCCCGGGGAGGGCGGAACGCTCGTGGTGATCGCGTCCAACTACGGGCAGTACAAAAACCCCTCCTGGTACCACAACCTGCGGGCCAATCCGCGGGCCACGGTCCTCTTCGACGGCGTTCGCCGTGACATGACCGCGCGCGAGCTCGAGGGCGAGGAGCGAGCCCAGTGGTATGAGCGCGGAATCGAGATCTACCCGGGCTGGGTCCAGTACCGAAAGCGCGCCGCACACCGGCGCATCCCGGTGATCGAGCTCACCCACGCGACGTGAACAGATGGGCCGTCACCACCGCGGTGGCGCTCGCCGCTCTGCTGGTGCTCCCCGCGAGCGCCGCGGCGGCCTACAAGACGGGCCAATCGCCCGACTGCAAGCGCTTCTGCATGGCCGTCGAGCCGCGCGCGGCACCCGAGGGCAGCGTCTTCCGCTTCACGGGCCGCGGCTGGCGCGCGAACCGGCGGGTGAGGGTGAGCTTCGGCGCCTACTGCCGGCCCGGCGAGGCGTGCATCGCCATCCTCTATACCGCCCTGCTCAGGACGGACTCGAGGGGCCGGTTCAGCTTTCGTCTGCGCGCCGGTCAGGAGCGTGCCGGCGACGAGGAGCGCGGGATCCGCTCAGGCGGCCAGCCGACCTTCCAGCAGACGGTTGGCAGTCCTGGGTACCGCCGGACGGTCAGCCGCAGGCCGCGCTACCGGGTGACGGTCACAAGCGAGGCCTCAGACGCAAGGTAGAAGTATGGAGACGGTCTGGGACCGCTCCTCGGACGACGAGCTGCTCGGCGCCGCGCGCGCGGACCCGCTCGCCTTCGGGGCGTTCTACCGCCGCCACGAGCAGCGGATGCTGGCCTTCTTCCTCGGACGCGTGGGCGACGCCGAGGTGGCCGCCGACCTCACCGCCGAGACCTTCGCGGCAGCCCTCGAGTCCTCGCATCGGTTCCGGCGGCGGAGGGAGCCGGCGGCGGCCTGGCTGTTCGGCATCGCGCACAACACGCTGGCGATGAGCCGGCGCCGGGGTCGAGTCGAGGCGCGTGCCCGGCAGCGCCTCGGGATGCCGCAGCTTGTGCTCACCGACGAGCTGATCGAGCGCATAGAGGCGCTCGATGGGACGGTCGTCGCCTTGGTCGACGAGCTCCCCGTCGATCAGGGTGACGCGGTGAAGGCCCGTGTCGTCGACGAGCGCGAGTACGGGGAGATCGCCAAGGACCTGCGCTGCTCGGAGGCGGTCGTGCGCAAGCGGGTGAGCCGTGGGCTCGCCGCCGTCCGCGAGCAGATGGAGGAAGGCACATGACCCTGATCCCGGATCTCGAGCGCCAGCTCACCGACGCCGCCAGCGGGCGGTCGGGAAGGCGCCGGCGTGTCACGCGCACGGCTGCGGCAGGCGCGGCCGCGCTGGTCGCCGCACTGTTCGCAGTGACCATCGGGGAGCCGGGCGACTCGCCCGAGCGGCGCCCCGACAGCCGGCCCGCGGCGGGCCCGCTCGGCCTCGACATCCCAGACGGACGAACGCCCGAGCTGCGCGACCTGATCGCGGCCTTCAGGCGCGAGGCAACGCCGCGAGATGACCACGGCTTCACCAAGGCTGACCTGGACGAGATTCCCGACCGTCAGCCGGGTGAGGACCCGACGAAGTCGCGGCGGGTGGACCTGCCGAGTGGGCCGGTCTACCTCTGGCCGATGACGGATGGCGTCTGCTCGTCGTTCGGCGGCTGCATCGGAATCGAGAGCCTGCTGAACGTGGGCGGGGTCGCGATCGGGACCAGCTATTCGTCGGCGCGCGACGGGCGCCCCGCCAGGTGGGAGGTCAACGGCGTCGTGGTCGACGGGATCGGTGAGGTCCGCCTCACCCGGCCAGACGCGGACGAGATCGTGGTCCCGGTGAGGGAAAACGTCTTCTACATCGATGTGTCGAAGATCCGGCCCATGCCGACCGGCGTGCACTGGCGAGACGCCGCCGGCAAGGAGCACGTGTTCGACGCCAGGCTGTTCCCCAGCATTCCGCGCCCCGGCTAGCCGCAGGGCGTGCCGCCGCCGCCAGCCGCCGAGTCGGCGGTCGCAGCACCCCGCATGGCGGCCGGCGAGACGACATTGCAGAGGCTCGAGTGCCAGCGCCGGTTGCGGCTCGTGACCAGGAGGCCGTAGAGCCTGCCGCGGACGCGCGGCAGCCCGCAGGTGGCGCCGGAGCGCATGCTTCGCACCCTCACCGTACGGCCGCGCTGCAGCCCGGGTCCGCCGTTGTAGACGCGGCCGACCCGGTAGACGTAGTCGGTCGGCTCCGCGGTCGAGATCGGCTCGCCCGGCTCGGGCGGGTCAACCACCCGGACCGCGAGGAGCCGCCCGACGAACGCACCGTCGGCCTCCTCCAACGCGGTCGGAAGCTCCGGCCGGACGCACGAGCACGCCTGCGCGCTCTCCGCGCCCACGAGCGCGATCACACATGCGGCGGCGGCTGCTGCGATCGCGCGCTTCATGCCGGCAGCTCGATCGAGCCGTCGTCCCGGATCGTCCAGCGCGGGTTGTGGGCGATCTCCCAGGGGTGGCCGTCGGGGTCGGTGAAGGCGGCCGAGTAGCCGCCCCAGAAGGTCTCGGCGGGCTCGCGGACGATGGTCGCGCCCGCTGCGCGGGCCTCTTCGATCACGGCGTCCACCTCGGCCGGTGAGCGCACGTTGTGGGCGAGCGTGGCGCCGCCCCAGCCGCCGGAGTCCTCGACGCCGCTGTCCTCCGCCAGCTGCGCGCGGTCCCACAGCGCCACGACCATCCCACCCGCCTGGAAGAAGACGACGTCGTCATCGGGCCCCGCCCCCGTGGTCCACCCGAGCGCCTCGTAGAACGCCCTCGCCCGCGCGAGGTCGCGCACCCCGAGGGTGATCAGGCTGACGCGCTGCTCCATGCGCTTAGCCTACGCCGCGCGTGGGCCCGTCAGCGAGGTCCTCGGCCGTCAGCGGAGGGCTGGGAAGCGGGATCGCCGGCATCCACCAGCACGGTACGCGCCAGCGGCTCGTAGAGCGCCCCCTGAGGCCGCAGCGTCGAGCGGTACAGGGTCACCACGGGCGCCTCGAATGGCTCGCGCGGCGGGGGCGGATCCTCTGGCAGCGGCGGCACGCGCCGCTCGCCGCGCTTCACCCGGGCCAAGGTCAGGTGCGGCCAGAAGGGGCGCTTCTCGGGGCGGTACCAGCCGCCGGTCTCGAGCGCGCTCGAGGCCGCCGCCTGGATCGCGGTCGCGCAGCCGCCCTCGTCCTCGAGATCGAGCGCGAACAGGCGCGGGTTGCGCGGAGGCAGCGAGCGGACGCCCGCGGGGGTCAGTCGCGGCGGCGGCCCCGCAGGCAGCGCGCCGAACGCGGCTTCGGCGATCCGCGGGGCGGCCGACTCGTCCTGCCAGCCGAGGAACACGAGCGTCACGTGCAATGCCTCGGGGCGGACCGGACGGAGGTCCCGGCGCTCAGAGACGAGCATGTCCCGCCACGAGGCGATCGAGGCCCGCGCCGGCTCGGGCAGGTCGAGCGCCAGGAACAGGCGTGCCCGCGGACCGCTCACTCGGACAGGATGCGCCGGAGCAAATGCATGGCAACCGTGGTGGAGCGGTCGCGGATGTCCGTCCTGTCTCCCGGCAGGCGAATGGTTCGCGTGATCGAGCGGCCGTCGGCGAGCTGCACGCTCCAGCAGACGGTGCCGACCGGCTTCTCATCGCTGCCGCCATCCGGGCCCGCGATCCCCGTTATCGCCACCGCGGTGTCCGCCTCGAAGCGCTTCAGCGCCCCCTCGGCCATCGCCTCGGCCACCGGCTCGGAGACCGCGCCGTGCTCCTCGATCAGCCGCGGATCCACGTCGAGCAGCTCGACCTTCGCCTCGTTGGCGTAGGCCACAACGCCGCCCGCCACGTAGGCGGAGGACCCGGGGCGCTCCGTGAGCCGCGCGGCGAGCAGCCCAGCCGTGCACGACTCGGCGGTGGCCACCCGGCGTCCCGCCAGCAGCTGCGCCACCAGGTCGTCCACGCGCGAGCCGTCCTCGGAGAAGATGTCGCGTCCGTGCCGCTCGCGCACCAGCTCCACCAGCTGCTCGTAGACGCCGGCGGCCTCGGGCTCGTAGCGCGTGACCATCTCGATCTCCCCCCGGCGCAGGCAGGTGGTGATCTCGAGCGAGTCGAAGCCCACGATCCCCTCCTCTGCGTCCCGCAACGTGTCCGCGAGGCCCGACTCCGGCAGCCCGAACATCCTCACCGTGTCCTGGCGGTAGGTCGTGCGCCCCGCGATCGCCTCGCACACCGCGTCCGTGTTCACGGCCGTGCGCCACATCGGCTGGAGCTCGCGCGGCGGGCCGGGCAGCACCACCACGGTCGGCTTGCCCGGCACCACGACGCCCGGCGCCGTGCCCACCGGGTCGATGATGAACGACCCCTCCGGCACCAGCGCCTGCTTGCGATTCGCGGCGCGCACCGCGTCGAAGTCCCAATGGCTGAAGCGCGCCATCAGCGGCTTCAGGATCTCCGCGATCTTCTCCTCAAGCTCGTCGTCGAGCACCAGCTCGCGCTCGCAGAAGCGCGCGACCATCTCGACGGTCATGTCGTCCGCCGTCGGGCCGAGACCGCCGCTCGTGACGATCAGGTCCACGCCCTGGGCGGCCAGGAAGCGCAGCTGCGCCTCGATGTCCTGCGGCCGGTCCCCGCAGATCGTGATGTGCGCCAGCTCCACACCGAGCTCGAGCAGGCGGTCCGAGATCCAGGGGCCGTTACGGTCCTGGATCCGCCCGGTCAGGACCTCCGTGCCGGTCACGACGATGCCAGCTCTCGCACTCAAGGCCTCTGACACTACGCACAGGGGCGCTCGCCGCTCGGGAGCTCGCGGGTCCGGCGCGGCGTGAAGGCGAAGCCGACCGGGTCAGGGCCGGGCGTGACCTCTACCGGCTTGCCGTTCATCCTGAGCTGCACGTCGCGCTTGCCGAGATTCACGCGGACGCGCTTGCCCCGGAACGTCTGGGGGCTCTCGATCACGTTCTCGAAGAGCACGGGCGTGCCCGGCCCGCGGTCCACGCACACGTAGGTCGGCGTGGCGGGCGTGACGCGCAGGGCCACCCGCCGCGGCGGCGGGGGCTTCGGCTTTGCCTTCGCCTTCGGCTTCGTCTTGGTGGTCTCCGTCGTCGCGGCCTGATCCGTGCCGCCGCCGCCGTCGTCGGTCGCCAGGCCGATCGCCGCCAGCGCCGCCACGATCCCCACGAGCACCAGCAGCACCAGCGACCCGGGCCCGAGCCGTGGCCCGTGCCGGCGGTCGCGCCCGGCCACCGCCGGCGGCCCGAACGGCTGCTCCATCTCGTCCTCGTGGTCGAAGCTCGCGCGGTACTCCTCCACGAGCACGTGCGGGTCGAGCCCGAGCATCTCCGCGTACGTGCGCAGGAACGTCTTGACGAACGTGGGTCCGGGCAGCATCCCGAATTCCTCGTTCTCGAGGGCCCGCAGGTATTTGGCGCGGATCTTGGTGCGGTCCTCGACGTCCGCGATGTCGAGCCGTTGCCGCATCCGTGCCTCGCGCAGCGTTTCGCCAATGCTCGGCATCGGCCCCGCATTCTGACGAAAGGGTTTAGTCCTCGACAGGCGCGCCGACCGCGGGCTCGCTGAGCGCCTCGAGCACGCGCGGCAGATCCGCCTCGGTGATCAGCACCTGGCGGGCCTTCGAGCCCTCGTAGCCGGAGATCACGCCGCGCCGTTCCATCATGTCGATGAGACGGCCCGCGCGCGTGTAGCCGACCCGCATGCGGCGCTGGAGCATCGAGGTGGAGGCGGTGCCCATCTGCACGACGGTCGCGATGGCGTCGGCCAGCAGGTCGTCCTGGTCGGGGTCGAAGTCCCCGTCGTGGCCGTCAGCGCTCTCCTCGGGCTCGACGGCCTCGAGCAGCTCCTCCTGGAGCTCCGGCTCGCCCTGGCGGCGCCAGTGGTCCGTGAGCCGCGCGATCTCCTCCTCCGCGATGAAGGCCCCCTGGATCCGAGCGGTGCGCGACTCGCCGGCCGGGCGGAACAGCATGTCGCCCTGGCCGAGCAGCGACTCGGCGCCGTTCTGATCCAGGATCACGCGCGAGTCGGTCTGAGAGGAGACCGCGAAGGCGATGCGCGCCGGCACGTTCGCCTTGATCATGCCGGTGATCACGTCCGCGCTCGGGCGCTGCGTGGCCAGCACGAGATGGATCCCGACGGCGCGCGACTTCTGCGCCAGCCTGATGATCGAGTCCTCCACGTCGGCCGGCGCCACCATCATCAGGTCGGCCAGCTCGTCGATCACGCAGAGGATGTACGGCAGCGGCGCCTCGCCGGAGCGCTCGCGGACCCGGTTCAGCTCCACGAGGTTGCGCGTCTTCGTGCGGCTCATCACCCCGTAGCGCTCCTCCATCTCCTTGATGAGATTGCTGAGCACGTTCGCGGCGAGCCGCGGCGAGGTGACCACCGGCGTGAGGAGGTGCGGGATGCCCTCGTAGTGGTTCAGCTCCACGCGCTTGGGATCCACGAGGACCACTCGCACCTCGTTCGGCGAGGCGTGCAGCAGGACGCTCGACAGCATCGAGTTCACGCAGCCCGACTTACCCGAGCCGGTGGTGCCCGCGATCAGGATGTGCGGCTGCTTGGCCAGGTCGGTGCCGATCGCCTTGCCGGCGATGTCCTTGCCGAGCCACACCGACAGCGGCGACCAGCCCTTCGGCGCGTCCTGGAAGACGTCGCCGAGATGCACCATCGTCCGCACGCGGTTCGGAACCTCCACGCCAACGGCCTGCTTGCCGGGGATCGGCGCCAGGATTCGCACCTGCTCGGCCGCGAGCGCGTAGGCGAGGTCGTCCTTCAGGGTCGCGACCTTCGACATCTTGATGCCGGGCGCGAGGCGCAGCTCGTAGCGGGTCACGTGCGGGCCGCTCACGGTCCCGATCAGCCGGGCCTCCACGTTGAAGTGGCTGAGCGCCTCCACGAGCTGCGCCCCCGTCCGCTCGATTCCCTTCGTGTCGAGCTTCTGCGCCCCGGTGGATCGCTTGAGGAATGACAGCTTCGGCATGCGGTAGTCGATGTCGTCGGACTCGGTGACCGGCGAGCGGCGGTTGCCCATCGGCGTGAGCTCGTCCTCGGCGTCGGCCGCCTCCTCCTCCGGCTCGGGCTCGGGCTCGACTTCCGGCTCCGTGTCCTCGTACTCCGGCTCGAAGTCCTGGAACTCGTCCTCCTCCGGTGCCGGGACCTCCACGTGCGTGGCGCGCACAACGGGCTCGCGGTCCTCGGGCTCCGGGGGCGTCATCGGCGGCAGCGGCTCGTACGGCAGCCGGACCGTGCCGGTGGTACGGCGCACGCGCTCCGTGGTGGTGACCGCCGCCTCGCGCGTGGCGGTCACGATCCCGGCTACCGACGCGCCCGTGAGCAGCAGCACGCCCGCGAGCAGCAGGAACGTGAACAGGATGTGCGAGCCGGCGGTCGAGAAGAGCTTCGCGGAGGCCCAGAAGAGCGACTCGCCCACGAGCCCGCCGTGGTGCTCGAGGTAGGAGGCGTCGAGGAAGCCGTCGCGCGGAGTGTCGCCGGGTCCGAGGCCGAGCGAGCCGGCGGCCAGGCCGAGCGTGAGCGCCGCCGCCAGGCAGAGCGTGCCGGTCTTGAACGGGTGGACCGCGGGGATCATCGGGCGGATCACGATCAGCGCGCCGGCGGCGAACAGCACGACCGGCGCGCCATAGCCCACGCCGCCGAACATGAAGAGCATCGCGTCGGCCAGGACCTCACCAACCTCGCCCCCGGCCCAGCCGAGGTAGAAGACGCACGCGAAGAAGGCGGCGAAGGCCACCAGGGCGAGCCCGATCAGATCCCAGTGGCGCTGCTCCAGCACTGGCAGCTCGAACTGGGGCATCCAGGCCGTGCGGGCACGGCGACGCTTCCTGCGACGGCTATTGGCCATAACGCGTGCATTCGACGGCGGAAAGCCGCACCCTCCCTACCATGGGAGCCATGAGCGGACGCCCGCGTGTGCTCGTGGTCGAGGACGACGCCGACATCGCCGGCGTGCTTCGTCGTTCCCTCGACAAGGAGGGCTACGAGGTGCGCGTGGCGGGCGACGGCGAGTCGGCGCTCCACGAGTCGGGCGTGTTCGAGCCGGACGCGGTCGTGCTCGACCTCGGGCTTCCGAAGCTCGACGGCATGGAGGTCGCCCGCCGCATGCGAGCCGAGGGCGACGTTCCGATCCTGATGCTGACCGCGCGGGACGCGCTCGACGCGCGCGTGGCCGGTCTCGACACGGGCGCGGACGACTACCTCGTCAAGCCGTTCGAGCGGGACGAGCTGCTCGCCCGCATCCGGGCGCTGCTGCGGAGGCGGCCGCCACGAGGCAGCGCCTTCATGGTGGTGGGCGACCTTCGGCTCAACCCCGACAGCCGCGAGGTCTACCGCGGCGAGCGGGCGCTCGAGCTCACGGCCCGCGAGTTCGAGCTGCTCGAGCACCTGATGCGGAACGAGCGCATCGTGGTCTCGCGCCAGGCTCTGCTCGACGAGGTCTGGGGCTACCACCCGTTCGCGGAGACGAACACCGTCGACGTGTTCATCTCGAACCTGCGCCGCAAGCTCGAGGCCGGCGGCGAGCCACGCCTGCTGCACACGATGCGGGGCGCGGGTTACGTGCTGAGGGAGCCGTGAGGACCCGCCTGCCGGTGAAGCTGAAGGTCGCGGTGCTGAGCGCCGCGCTCACCTTCGCGATCCTGTGCCTGTTCGCCGTCGTGGTCGGCACCGCGGCCGAGCAGCGCATCGTCGGCGGCTTCGACGACGACCTGCGGGCCAACGTGGGCGAGCTCCAGGACCGGATCACGCTCCAGCTGACCGGCGACGGCCGCATCCAGCTCAGCGACTCGGACGTCGACACGCTGCGGGCCTTCGCCGCCGGCGACGCGATCGTGCGCGTGGTCGACACCTACAACAGGACGCGCTGGGCGAGCGATCCCGGTGTCAAACTCGGCCCGCCGATCGGCGGGGTTATCGACATCGGCGACCTTCACGTCACGTCGCGTGAGCTGGTCGTTCCCGGCACGCCGCGCTCCGGGCCGTTCGACCTGCCGCGCCCGGTCGCCCAGCCGATCGGCTACGTGCAGTACGCGAAGCCGGAGCGCAGCGTCCAGACGACCGTGCATCGCGTGCGGCTCTTCCTGGCGCTGGGCGTGGCCGGCGGGACGCTCCTCGCCTTCCTCGGCGGCCTGCTGGTGGCCAAGCGCGCGATGCGACCGATCCAGGGCCTGACCCGCGCGGCACGCGAGGTGGCGCGCACGCGCGACCCGGACATCACGCTCCCGAAGCCGCAGGCCAACGACGAGGTGTCGGACCTGGCTCACACCTTCGAGGACATGCTCGGCGAGCTGAGCGCCGCGCGCGGCGAGACCGAGGACACGCTCGCGCGGCAGCGCAAGTTCGTGGCGGACGCCTCGCACGAGCTGCGCACGCCGCTCACCAGCATCCTCGCCAACCTCGAGCTGCTCGAGGCCGAGCTGGCCGGCGAGCAGCAGGAGATGGCGGGCTCGGCGCTGCGCTCCTCGCGCCGCATGCGCCGGCTCGTGGGAGACCTGCTGCTGCTCGCCCGGGCCGACTCAGGGCGCGAGCTGCAGCGGGCGCCCGTGGACCTGTCGGCCGTTGCGGCCGAGGCGGCACGCGAGGCGGGCGCGCTCTCGTCCGACCACCCGCTCTCGCTCGACCTGCCCGGCCCGGTGATGGTGAGCGGCGTGGACGACGACCTGCACCGCCTCGCGGCCAACCTCATCGAGAACGCGCTCATCCACACGCCGGCCGGCACCCCCGTGACGGTGTCGGTGCGCCGCGAGGGGCCCAACGCGGTGCTGGAGGTGGCCGACCGCGGGCCGGGCGTGCCCCAGTCGATGCGCGAGCGGGTGTTCGAGCGCTTCGCCCGCGGCGACGGGGATGCGGCTCCCAGCAACAGCAGCGGGCTCGGGCTGGCGATCGTGAGGGCCGTGACCGAGGCCCACAGGGGTCGCGTGGAGCTGGGCGACGCCGAGGGCGGCGGTGCCCGCTTCGTGATAACCCTTCCGGTGGCCGAAGCTACCCGCTCCGATGGTCGCAGTAGCGTGTTGGTGCAGCCGAAGCAGATTCCCGAAACGTCGAAGGAGCAGTAACCGTGAAGTCGATTCTGCGCCGGCGCCCCTCGCCGGCACTGGTCATCTCGCTGATCGCCCTGTTCGTGTCCCTGAGCGGCGTCTCCTACGGCGTCGCGACCGGATTCATCGACAGCCGCGAGATCAAGAACAACGAGATCCGAAGCCTCGACATCCGGAACAACCAGATCCGCACGCGCGACCTGCGCAACAACGAGGTCCGCGGAATCGACATCCGCAACAGCACCGTGCAGGGCCGCGACATCGCGCTCAACACGGTGACCGGCGAGGACGTGAAGGAGGACACGCTGGGCAAGGTGCCGAGCGCCCTGCTGGCCGACAGCGCAACACGGCGTGGAGCACCCTGAAGATCATCCCGCAGACGACGATGGCCGAGGGTGCGCCGATCCGGTCACGCTCGCCACGCACGGCCCGCTGACGCTGTCCGGCGACGTGCATCGATGACGCCGGGCAGACACCCGCGCGGCTCATGGCCATCGACACGAGCGAGGACAACTCGCGTCGGCGCGAGCCATCCGCGACGCCGACTTCGACATCGTCCGGATCTCGATGCCGTTCGAGAACTCGTACGATGTGCAGATCCGGCCGGCGGCGAACCGGGCCGCAACGCTCACGCAGTGTCTTCGCTTCGGCTCCGGACGGCAAGGCTCTTCACCGGCCAGGTCGCGATGCTACGCGGATGCCACTCAGCGCGCGGGCTCCTGCCTGTTCCACGGGCACCTGGCCCTCGCAGGGCTAGACCTCGACGACGACCGGCAGGATCATCGGGCGCCGCTTGAGGCGCTCGTAGACGAACTCGGCGACGTCGTCGTGGAGGTGGTCCTGGAGGAGGTCGATCTCCGAGATCTCCTCCTCCGCCGAGTGCGCGAGTGACTTCTCGACGGCGCCGCGCAGCTCGTCGACGAACGCATCGGCCTCGTCCACGAACGGCACCCCGCGGAAGATGATTTCGGGAGGCACCACAGAGCGGCCGTCCTGTTCCGAGATGGTGGCCACCACCAGGAAGATGCCGTCCGCAGAGAGCATGCGGCGGTCGCGCAGCGCCACGTCCTCGATGTCACCCACCTCCATCCCGTCCACGAAGATGAGCCCGGCCTGCTCGCGTTCGCCGAAGCCGGCGCCGGAGGCGTCGATCTCGAGCGGGAGGCCGTTCTCGCCGCGGAAGATCGACTTGGGCGGGATCCCGACAGCCTCGGCGAGCTGGGAGTGCAGACGCAGCCGCTTGTGATCGCCGTGCACGGGCATCACGTAGCGCGGCTTCGTGAGGTTGAGCATCAGCTTCAGCTCCTCGGCGTAGCCGTGTCCGGACGCGTGCACCGGCACGTCGGCCGCCGTGATCACGGTGGCGCCGAGCCTGTAGATGCGGTCGATCGTCTCGTTCACCGCTCGCTCGTTGCCGGGGATCGCCGTGGCCGAGAAGATCACCGTGTCGCCGTCGTGCAGATCGACGTTCGGGTGGTCCCCGTGGGCCATCCGGCGCAGCGCCGAGAGCGGCTCGCCCTGTGACCCCGTCGAGACGATCACGAGCTTGTTGTCGGGAAAGTCCTCGATCTCCTTCGGGCCGACCAGCTGGCCTTCGGGGATGTCGATGTGGCCGAGCATGCGCCCGATGTTGGTGTTCTTGCGCATCGAGCGGCCCACCAGCGAGACGCGCCGGTTGACCGTGGCCGCGGCATCCACCACCTGCTGGACGCGGTGGATGTTCGACGCGAAGCAGGTGACGATGATGCGGCCGCGGCAGCGGGCGAACACCTCCTCCAGGCGCGGCCCCACGCTCGACTCGGACAGGGAGACGCCGGGGCGGTCGGCGTTCGTGGAGTCCCCGCAGAGCAGCAGCAAGCCCTCACGCCCCAGCTCGGCAAGCCTGGAGACGTCCGCCGGCACGCCGTCCACCGGCGTCTGGTCGAACTTGTAGTCGCCCGTCATCAGCATCGTGCCCAGCTCGGTGGTGAGCGCTACGGCGAACGAGTCCGGGATCGAGTGCGCCATCTTCACCATCTCGATCGAGAACGGGCCGGCGTCGAAGCTCTGGCCGGCCAGCACGTCCTCGACCGGCGCGTCCTTCAGCCGGTGCTCGTCCAGCTTCGAGCGCACCATGGCGGCGGTGAGCGGCCCGCCGTAGACGGTCGGCGTGTGGTCGAGCTGGCGCAGCACGAACGGCAGTGCGCCGACGTGGTCCTCGTGCCCGTGGGTGAGCACGATCGCGTCGATGTCCTCGGAGCGCTCGCGCAGGTAGGTGAAGTCCGGGAGTACGAGGTCGATCCCGAGCTGGTCGGGCGTCGGGAACATCAGCCCCGTGTCCACGACCACGATGCGGCCGTCGTACTCGACGACCATCATGTTCTTCCCGATCTCACCGAGGCCGCCAAGCGGGAGGACTCGGAGCGTGCTAGGTGTCAAACCGCGGCGAGCAGGTTGTGGCGCTCGAGCGCTTCGCGGATCACGGCGCGCTCATCCTCGGACGCGTCCACGAGCGGCAGGCGCAGCCCGCCGACCTCCTGGCCGGTCATGTTCATGGCGGTCTTGACCGGGATCGGGTTCGTGGTCACGGACAGCGCCTTGTAGAGGTCGCGCAGCCCGTCCTCGATCTCGTGCCGGCGGTCCGGCTCGTCGATGATCCGCCGCATCTCGCGGCCGACCAGGTGCGAGGCCACCAGGATGCCTCCGGTGCCGCCCATGTCCATGACCCTCGCGAGCACGTCGTCGTTGCCGGCGAGCAGGTCCATGCCCTCGATCGGCGCCATGTCCTCGTAGCGGGCCTGCTTCACCGCGGCGACGTTGTCGATCTCGGCCAGCTCGGCGAGTAGGTCGTTCGGCATGTCCGTGGCGGTGCGGCTAGGGATGTTGTAGGCCACGATCGGGCGGTCGGTGGCCGCGGCCACGGCCTCGTAGTGAGCCTTGATCCCGCGCCGGTTCGGCCGCACGTAGTACGGCGTGACCACGAGCATCGCGTCGACACCCACCTCGTGCGCGCGCTCGGTGAGCTCCACCGAGTGGCGCGTGTCGTAGGTCCCCGTGCCGGCGATGACCGGAGCGTCGCCCGACTCGGCCACTCCGAGCTCCCAGAGCCGAACCTTCTCCTCGTCGGTCAGGGTGGCACCCTCGCCGGTGCTCCCTGCGAGGACCAGCCCGTCTGAGCCATTCTCGAGCAGATGGTGCATGAGGCGCACGGCGGCGTCCTCGTCGAGGCCGCCGTCCGCGTCGAACGGGGTGACCATCGCGGTGAGGACTCCGCCGAGGCTCATGCTCTCGCGCGAGAAGCGCTCCGCCACTACTGGATCGGCTTGAATGGGTCGGGCGAGGCGTCGGCGTCGCCGCTGGGCTTCGGGGGCGGCGGCGGAGCGTCGGCGGCAGGCTGCTCCTGCGTCGGCTCGGCCGCGGGCGCGGGTGCGGCGGGCTCCGCGGGCGGCGGGGCCGTGGCGCCTGCGGGAGGCGCGTCCTGGATCGGGCGCCCGTGCTCGTCGTACTTGACGGCGTCGCCCTGCGGCTCCGACTGCGGCGAGTCCGACTTGTTGAAGTTCTTCTGGGCCTCGTCGAGCTTCTCCTGCGCCTGCTCGGCGAGCTTCTTTGCCTTGTCCATGAAGCCCATGCGGTCCTCCCTCGTTGGCGTGGCCGAACCTTACCGTGCAATCCGGGGGTCATCCCTTTCGAAAGCCCGGCTGCAAATGACAGAATTGCGATGAGCGATGGCCACGGAACGCGACTACAGCCACCGCTCCACTGTGCAGAAGCTCGGCGTGATGCCTGATCAGCGCGTAGAGATAGCCGGCGACGTGGGTCCCGGCCTCAGGCGCGACGTGAAGGAGGCCATCGGGCGCGGCCTGGTGCGCTCCGGCGTGCTCGACGGCGCGATCGTGCTGGTGGAGACGGAGGACGAGGCCAAGGAGACGCTCGTCCGCTACCGCGCCCGCCTGCGGGACACGGGCTACCTGTGGGTGATTACCCGCAAGCGGGGACACGAGCGCTACCTCAATCAGATGGCGCTGGTCCCCTACGCCAAGCGGCTCGGGCTGATCGACAACAAGACCTGCTCGATCGACGACGAGCGCTCGGGCATCCGCTTCGTGATCCCGCGCGACCCTGCGGCGGAACGGGAACAAGTCAGCGGCGTAGGGCACAATGGGCATGTGAGCACCGACGCTCACACCCCGGTGCCGATCCGGCCGTCCACCGACGACCGCGAGCGCGTGGTGCGCGTGCTTCGCGACCGCTCCGTCGAAGGCCGCCTCTCGACCGACACCTTCGCCGACCGCGTCGGCCTCGCATACAGCGCCCAGAGCCGGTCCGAGCTCGCGGAGCTCGTGTCCGACGTCCACCCGAGGCGCGGACCGCGCCGGCTGCTGCTCGCGGCGATCGAATGGCTCTCGGCGCTCGACGCCGAAATCGAGGCCGCCTGGGCGCGCCCGCGGGTGCCGAGCCTGGCGCTGCCGAGCACCGAGGGCGCGCGCCTGACGGTCGGCCGCTCGCCGAGCTGCGACTGCGTGCTGCCGGAGGACTGCGTCTCCCGCCGTCACGCCGAGCTGCGCCGCGACGGCGAGCGCTGGTTCCTGCGCGACCTCGGCTCGAGCAACGGCACCCGCGTGAACGGCGTGCGCGTGATCGAGGCCGTGGAGGTACGGCCCGGCGACCGGCTCAGCCTGGGCGGCGCCGCCTACCGCCTGCGCTCGAGTAGACGTCCGTCCTAGCGCCGCGCTACCCAGACCTCCTCGCACGGCCACTGCTGCGCCCAGCTTCGGCGCATGAAGAAGCGGACCTCCTCGGGGTCGCCCTCCGCTGCGTACAGCTCGTGCAGCGCCTCGACATCGAAGCCCGTGTCTCGCAGCAGCTGGATGCGCTCGCCGTGAGCCTGGTGGAAGTCGGTGCCATCCGGGTCCGGCCACTCGATCCTGTGCAACCCGAGCTGCGGGTGAACCAGCGTCTGCCCTGTCGGCTCGTCGGCCAGCGGCGAGCAGAGCATCGCCAGCACCGAATGGCAGAGGAAGATCAGCCGGCCGCCCGGCCGCAGGAGCCGGTACGCCTCCGGGATCCAGACGCGGGGGTCGCACCAGATGGCGGCGCCGTACTCCGAGAAGACCAGGTCGAACGAGGCGTCCGGCAGCGGCGGCGCCTCGGCGCTCGCGTGGATGAGCGGGAACTCGATTCCGTGCTCGGCCTGAAGCGCGCCCGCGGTGGCCAGCTGCTGTTCTGAGAGGTCGAGCCCGACCGGCCGCGCGCCGAGGCGCTGGAACCACGCGCACCAGTAACCGGTGCCGCAGCCGAGGTCGAGCACGTCGAGGCCCGCGAGCTCAGGAAGGATCCGCAGCTCCTCCTCCGGGATCTCCCACATCCCCCACCACGGTGTGGCGCTCTCCCACGCCTTGCGCCCATGGGCGACCCAGTTCGGAGCGTCGGCGTTCCAGACCTCGCGGTTGCGAACGGCGTGGTTGGTGAGGTTCAGGTCGTCGGGCGCCATGGCGGCGGACCCTAGCCCGGAGCGTGCGCGGCAGCCGGCAGCGCGCCGAAAAACGGGCATTGAAGGGGGACCTCCGTCAGTTAACGGTCTATATCGCGGTTAAGTGACGGAACCCCCCCTGCCCAACCGAACCGGCACCCCTTCACCGCTGCTGTAAAGCCCTGGTGCTACACCCCCGGCAGGGCCCCGCCGCCCCGCCTCCCCTGCGCCGTCCGCCGCAGCACGAGGTACGCGATCACCACCGCCGCCAGTGTCAGGACGAGGATCATCACCGCCGTCGCGTTCACCACGGGCGAGATCCCGAATCGCAGCGACGAGAAGATCCGCAGCGGCAGAGTCGTCGTGCCCGCTCCAGAGACGAAGAACGAGGTGATGAAGTCGTCGAAGGAGAAGGTGAACGCGAGCAGCCCGCCCGCCAGGATCGCCGGCGCCAGGCGCGGCAGCGTGACCTGGCGGAACGTGCTGAGCGGGCCGGCGCCGAGGTCGTATGAGGCCTCCTCGAGCGACTCCCCCATTCCGACGAAGCGCGCGCGCACGATCAGCGCCACCACCGAGGCGTTGAAGACCACGTGGGCGATCAGGATCGTCTTCAGGCCGAGCCCCACTCCCGCCTGCACGAAGAAGATCAGCGCCGATATTCCGAACACGATCTCCGGCGTCACGAGCGTCATGTAGACCAGTCCGTCGACGGGCACCCGGACCCAGCGATGCATGCGCGGCATCGAGAGCGCCAGGGCGGTGCCCAGCACGCACGCGATCACCGCGTTGCTCACCCCGATCACGAGGCTGTTCTTCAGCGGCTCGGTGATCGTCGGGTCGGAGAGCGCCTCGCCGAACCACTTGGTCGAGAAGCCCTCCCAGTTGAGCACCTGGCGCCCGCCGTTGAAGGCGTAGACCACGACGACGACGATCGGCGCGTACAGGAACACGTACACGAGCGCCGCCCAGCCGCCGATCAGGCGCCTACCCACTGTAGGCCTCCTCCCTGCTCGTCATCCGCGCGTACACGAGCACCACGACGGTCATGGAGAGGATCAGCACCATCGCGATCGCCGACCCGAACGGCCAGTCCCGCGAGAGCAGGAACTGCTGCCCGATCAGGTTGCCGGCGTAGATGGTCTTGTCGCCGCCCAGCAGCACCGGGTTCAGGTACTCGCCCATCATCGGGATGAACACGAGCAGCGACCCCGCCACGATGCCCGGCGTCGCGAGCGGCACGGTGATCCGCCGGAACGCCCGCAGCGGGCTGTCGCCGAGGTCCTCGGCCGCCTCCACCAGCGACCAGTCCATCCGCTCGAGCGCCGCGTACAGCGGCAGCACCATCAGCGGCAGGTAGGTGTAGACCACCCCCACGTAGACCGCCTTCGTCGTGTAGAGCAGGTCGAGCCCGCCGATCACCGGGAAGTCCGGGTCGAAGATGATCAGCCACGCGTACGTGCGGATCAGGATGCTGGTCCAGAACGGCACCACCACGAGCAGGAGCAGCAGCGTCTTGTGCTTGGCGTAGCGGGCCAGGTAGTAGGCGAGCGGGAACCCGATGACGAGCGTGGCGATCGTTCCCACCGCCGCCAGCCCGAGCGTCCGCGTGAAGACCTCGCCGTAGAGCGGGTCGAGCAGGTCCTTGTAGTTCTCGAGGTTGAAGTCGTAGACGATGTCGCTGAAGCCCTCCCGCCTCGAGAACGAGAAGACGGCCATGATGCCGAGCGGGCAGACGAAGAACGCGATGTACCAGCGCGATCGCGGGCAGCGAGAGCCACGCCGGGTAGCGCGGACCGCCTGCGCCGGCGCGCTCCTCCGCGCGCCGGCGCATGCCTGGTCTGGGTGCTGCGACAGCCACCCGGGGACTACGCGGCCTTGAACTCTGTCCAGGCGCGGTCGCGCAGCTTGGTGCCCTCGGGGCTCACGGAGTTCGGCTCCATCTTCTCGAGCGTGTCCTCCGGCGGGAAGACGTCGTCGTTCGCGAACACCTTCTTGTCCATCACCGGCTCGAGCAGGTCACGCTTCACCGGAGAGCCGTAGTACGTGTATTCCGTCTCGAGCGCGTTGTGCTCGGGGTCGTAGACGTAATCGATCCAGGCGTGCGCGGCCGTGGGGTTCTTGGCGCCGGTCGGGATCACGTAGGCATCGACCCAGAACTCGCCCCCCTCCTCGGCCACCACGTACTCGGCCGGCTTCTTCGCGGCCACGGCGGCGCCGTCGCCGTTCCACCCCAGCGACATCACCGCCTTGCCGCCAATCAGCATCTGCTTGTACTCCGTCGACGTGATCGCGAGCAGGTGCGGCTTGAGGTCGATCAGCTCCTTCTTGGCCTCGTCGATCTCGCCCTCGTCCTCAGAGTTGAACGAGTACCCGAGCATCACGAGCATCGAGCCGACGCACTCGGGGATGCCGTCGAGCACCGTCACCTTGCCCGAGTAGGGCCCCTTGGCGAGGTCCACGAACTCGCGCCACGTGGTGGGCTTCTCCTTCACCAGGTCGCTCCGGTACATGAACCCCGTGGTGCCCCAGTCCTTCGGCACGGACCACTTGTCCTGCGGGTCGTACGGGAGCTTCCGGAAGCGAGTGTCGAGGTTCTTCTCGACGGTTGGGAGCTGCTTCCAGTCGATCTCCTCCAGCAGGCCCGCGTCGCCGAGGATCTGCACCATGTAGCCGGTCGGACACGCCAGGTCGAACCCGCGCGCCCCGCCCTGGAGCTTGGCCTGGAGCTCCTCGTTCGAGACGAAGAAGTCCTTCTTGATCTTCACCCCCGTCTCGGCCGTGAACGCCTTGTAGGTCTCCGGGTTCACGTAGTCGGCCCAGTTGTAGTAGTGCAGCGTGCCGCCGAGCTCCGCCGCGGCCTTGGTCTTGTCGGCGGACTTGTCGTCGTCCTCGCTCTCGGAGTCGGTGCTACCTCCGCAGGCGGCAAGGAAGGCGGTTGCCGCCCCCGCCGCCAAGACCCCTCTTCGGGTCAGGTGGCGCTCCCATCCCGGATCGATCATGAGCCAGTCCCCTCTCTCTCCCGGGCGAGGACCAAGGCTGCATCCTCCGCCCAATGTACGTACACACGCTCTCCCGCCTGCACGGCCTCCAGTGGGCTGTCGCCGCCGTTGCGCTGCTGGCGGACGAGCACCTCCTGGCCGTCGTCTCCCCGGACGAGGCACTGCACGGCCGGGCCGATCACCATCGTGGTGACCACCTCCCCGGCGATGCCGTCGCCTCCTCCTTCGCCCCCGGGACGAAGCTGCACGCGCTCGGGGCGCACCGCGATCATCGTCCCTTCCCTCTCGATGAAGTTCGTCTCGCCAATGAAGTCGGCCACGAACGGGCTCGACGGGCTGTCGTAGATCTCGCGCGGCGTGCCCACCTGCTCGATCACGCCCGGCGCTCATCACCGCCACGCGGTCCGACATGGCGAGCGCCTCCTCCTGGTCGTGCGTCACGTAGACGAACGTGACGCCCACCGTCTCCTGGATCCGCTTCAGCTCGATCTGGAGCTGGCGCCGCACCTTGAGGTCGAGCGCGCCCAGCGGCTCGTCGAGCAGCAGCACCTTGGGCTCCATCACGAGCGCTCGCGCGAGCGCCACCCGCTGCTGCTGGCCGCCCGAGAGCTGCTTCGGCTTGCGCGCCTCCACCTCGGGGAGCCGCACGAGCTCGAGCATCGCCCGGGCGCGCTCGTGCCGCTGCGCCTTCGTGAGTCCGCGCTGCTTGAGGCCGTAGGCCACGTTGTCGAGCACCTTCAGGTGCGGGAACAGCGCGTACGACTGGAAGACGGTGTTCACGTCGCGCCGGTACGGCGGGAGGCGGCCCACGTCCTCGCCGCCGATCAGCATGCTGCCCTCGTCAGGCCGCTCGAAGCCCGCGATCAGGCGCAGCGTCGTGGTCTTGCCGCACCCCGATGGGCCGAGCAGCGAGAGGAACTCGCCCGCCGCCACGTGAAGGTCGACGGAGTCGACCGCGACCACGTCGTCGAAGCGCTTCGTCAGCCCGCGGAGGGTCACCTCCGCGGACGCGAGTCCAGCGGCCATGGCGCACGCTAACCGATTGTGAAAAAACGGCGCACGTCTTGTGCCTCTTTGTCCAGAGCGGCTCTATCGGCCTTGCCTAGGCGTCCAAAGGGCTCGATCTCGATCTGCCCCTGCGGCATGCTCCAGCTCGCCGCGGCGCGGCCGCTGCACCAAAGCGAAGGGCCGGAACAGCCCGCCCACCGTCACGAGCTCCTGATGGCGGCCGAGCACGTCCTCACGCGAGGTCCAGCCCAGCAGCAGCGGCTCGTAGGCGCCGAGCAGCCTCGGCGGCGGCAGTTCGGCCGCGGGTGGGCGGCCGCGAAGATCGACCAGAGCGTCGCCGAGCTCGTCGATGGCGGAGCTGATGGCGCGCAGGCCGGCGCGTGCGTCGCGCAGCGGGAGGCCCGCCCAGCGGGCGAGATCGCGGTCGCTTGCCGGGCCGTGTCCGGCCAGGTAGCGGCGCGCCAGCTCGGCGAGCGCTTTATCGCGGTCCACCGGCTTCGGCTCGCCGAGCCAGTCGCGCACGAGCACGAACGCCTGGCTTGCCCCCACCATCGGCCCGCGCACGATCAGGCCGCGAAGCGTTGCCGCGAAAAGGATGTGCACGAGTGCCTGGCGCGCCGTCCGCACCCCGATCGCGTCGACGCGCTCGCGCAACTGCTCGCGGGTGAGCGGCCCCTCCGTGGTGAGCGAGCGCTCAATCTCGGCGATCGCACGGTCGGCGTCGTCGGGCGGCACGCCCTCCTGCGCGAGGCGGCGCTTGCTCTGCGCGAAGAGCGGTGGCGTGGTCAGCGCGTGCAGCCACGGGTAGTCGTCGCTCCGCACCAGGTGCAGCGTGCCGCGGTTCAGCCAGCTCACGATCAAGGAGCGGTCCTCGCTGAGCGCGCGGTCGACGTGAGCGGCGGAGAGGCCCTCGCTGCGCGCACGGACAGCGAGCCGTGCCCCGCGCGGATCCTGCGCCTGGACCGCGAGCAGCCGCTCGGCGACCGCCACGGCGTCCTGCGCGGGCTCTCCGGCGAGCAGCTGCGCCGTCAGGCGGGCCCTGAGGCGCTCTGCCGGAGACATCGCGCTCTAGAGCAGGTGCTCGAGGCCGACGGTCGGCGAGCGCTCGAGCGTGCCGACCTTGCGGATCGCCAGCAGCACGCCCGGCATGAACGACTCGCGGTCGATCGAGTCGTGGCGGATCGTGAGCGTCTGGCCGGGCCCGCCGAAGATGACCTCCTGGTGGGCCACCAGGCCGGGCAGCCGCACGGAGTGGATCGGCTCGTGCACGTTCCCGCCCGCAGCGCGGATCAGCTCGGCCGTGCGCGCAGCGGTGCCAGACGGGGCGTCGAGCTTGCGGTCGTGGTGCAGCTCGATGATCTCGCACTCCGGCATGTGCTTCGCAATCTCCTGCGCCACCTGCATCATCAGGACCGCCCCGATGGCAAAGTTCGGGGCAACGAAGAGGTTGGCGGTCCCGACGCCCTCGAGCTCGGAGAAGTCCGCGCCCGTGGTCCCCATTACGCAATGGACCCCTGCCTCGATGCAATGTCGTGCGTTCTCCAATGCGGTGTCCGGGGTGGAGAAGTCCACGACCACATCGGCATCAGCGAGGAGGTCGAGGAGAGACGTTTGTAGGAGGGGGTCGGCACGGCCCACGAGCGCCATGTCGTCGGCCGCCTCCACCGCGCCGCACACCGTCTGCCCCATGCGCCCCGCGGCGCCGGACACGGCGACGTTGATCATGCCGCGGCGAGCGCCGGCGAGACGGCCTCGAGCGCGCCGCGGAAGGCCGCCTCGTCGCCGCCCACCCCGGCGGCCGACATGCGCTCGGGCTGCCAGAGCCCCTCAGCCAACCCGTTCACGTCGTCGAGCGTAACGGCGTCGAAGGCGGCGAGCACCTCGTCCACGGTCAGGAGCGGCACCTCCATCAGCACCGAGCTGCCGAGGCGGTTCATCCGCGTGAGCGTGGACTCCATCGACAGCACCGTGCGCCCCTTCACGTTGTCGCGGGCGCGCTCGAGCTCCTCCTCGGTCACGCCGTCGTCGTGCAGGCGGCGCAGCTCGGAGCCGATCACGTCCACCGCCTCGGCCACGTTGTCCGGCCGGGTGCCGAGATAGAGCGCCACCTGGCCCGTGTCCGCGTAGTGGCTCGCGTACGAGTAGACGGAGTAGGCGAGGCCGCGCTTCTCACGCACCTCCTGGAACAGCCGCGACGAGGTCGAGCCGCCCAGGATCGTGTCCAGCACGCGCAGCGCGAAGCGGCGGTCGTCGCCGCGCGGAATGCCGGGGCCCCCGAGTGCGAGGTGGTACTGCTCGGTCTCCTTCTGGTGGAAGCGCAGCACCTGACCGGCGGCCTCCGGCGCGTCCAGCCGCGCGGGCGGCCGCGTGCCGGCCTTGCCGACCGCCGCCTCGGCCAGCTCCACGATGCGGTCGTGCTCGAGGTTGCCCGCGGCCGCCAGAACGATGTTCGGCGACACGTAGCGGCCGTCGTGCCACGAGGCGATCTCGGGCACCGGCACCGAGGACACCACGTCGGCACGGCCGATGATCGGCCTGCCGAGCGGGTGGTCCCCGAAGATCGCGCCGGCGAGCACGTCGTGCACCTTGTCCTGCGGCTCGTCCTCGTACATGGCGATCTCCTCGATCACCACCTGGCGCTCGGAGTCGATGTCCGGATAGGCCGGCCGCAGCACCATGTCCTGGAGCACGTCGAACGCCCGCTCCAGGTGGTTGTCGAGGAAGCGCGAGTAGACGGAGGTGGTCTCCTTGCCGGTGCCGGCGTTGACCTCCGCCCCCATTGCGTCGAAGGCCTCGTCTATCTCGCGCGAGCTGAAGCGGTCCGTGCCCTTGAAGAGCAGGTGCTCGAGGAAGTGCGAGATCCCCGCGTGCTCGTGGTCCTCGTCACGCGAGCCGGCCCGGACCCAGAACCCGAGGGCGATCGAGCGCACCGAGGGCATCGCCTCGGTGACGACTCGAACGCCTGAGTCCAGGGTTGTGAGCCGGGCAGGCTCGGTGCTCAATGCCTACTCGCTGCGCTCGCGGTCCCGGTCGCGCGGGCGGCGCTCCCGGTCCCGGCCTCCGCCGCGCCCGCCGCGGCCGTTGCCGCGGTCGCCGCGTCCGCCACGGTCGCCGCCGCGTCCCTTGTCGCCGGTGCCCATGGCAGCCAGCTCCTCGGGCGACTTGCCGGAGATCTCCGGGTCGTCCGCCAGGCGCAGGCCGATGCGGCCCCGCTCCGGGTCCACCTCCACTACCTTCACACGCAGCTCGTCGCCGCGGTTGATGACCTCCTCGACCGTGTTCGGGCGCTGGCCCGGAGCGATGTTGGAGATGTGGATCAGCCCGTCGGTGCCCTTGGCGAGCTCGACGAACGCGCCGAAGGTGGTCGTCTTCACGACCTTGCCGGTGAACTCGTCGCCGAGCTCGACCTCCTTCGTCATGGAGCGGATGCGGTCCACCAGGGCGTCGCCCTGCTCGCCCGTCTGGGCGTAGATGCGCACCATGCCGTCGTCGTCGATGTCGATCTGCGCGTCGAACTCCTCCGACAGCGCGCGGATCGTCTCGCCGCCCTTGCCGATGACCGCACCGATCTTCTCGGTGTTGATCTGGATCGCGGAGATCCGCGGCGCGTAGGGCGAGAGCTCCGAGCGCGGCTCGGAGATGGCGTCCTTCATCTTGCCGAGGATCGTCATGCGCGCGTCCTGGGCCTGCTCGAGCGCGCCGCGCAGGATCTCGAACGTGACGCCCGTGATCTTGATGTCCATCTGGAGCGCGGTGATGCCCTCGGACGTACCGGCGACCTTGAAGTCCATGTCGCCGAGGTGGTCTTCGACACCCGCGATGTCGGTCAGGACCACGTGGTCCTCACCCTCCTTGATGAGGCCCATCGCCACTCCGGCCACCGGCGCCTTGATCGGCACGCCGGCGTCCATCAGCGACAGCGACGAGCCGCAGACGGAGGCCATCGAGCTCGAGCCGTTCGACTCGAAGATGTCCGACACCACGCGGATCGTGTACGGGAACTCGTCCACCGACGGCACGACCGGCACGAGCGCCCGCTCCGCGAGCGCGCCGTGGCCGATGTCGCGGCGCTTCGGGCCGCGCATAAAGCCGGCCTCGCCCACCGAGAACGGCGGGAAGTTGTAGTGGTGGAAGTAGTGCTTGGTCTCCTGGAGGCCGAGCGTGTCCAGCCTCATCTCGTCACGGGTCGTGCCGAGCGCGGCGACCGAGTAGGCCTGCGTCTGGCCGCGGGTGAAGATCGCCGAGCCGTGTGTGCGCGGCCCAACCCCCACCTCGATCCAGATGTCGCGGATCTCGTCCGGGGCGCGGCCGTCGGGACGCTTCTTGTCCACGGCGATGCGCTTGCGGATGATCTCCTTCTCGAGCTTGTCGAAGGCGAGCTGCACGGCGGCGCGGTGTGCCGCGGCGCCGTCCTCGTCGGCCTCAGCCGACGTGCCGAGAGCCTCGAGCACCTCCTCCTCGACCGCCTTCGTCGCCGACTGGCGCTCGAGCTTGTCGACCACCTGGGTGGCCGTGTCGAGGGCGTCGCCGAAGCGGTCGCGGATCTGGCTCGAGATCGCCTCGTCCACCTGCGGCGGCTCGATCTCCGTCTTCTCCTTGCCGGCCTGCTTGCGCAGGTCGTGCTGGGCCTCGCAGAGCCGCTTGATCTCGGCGTGCGCGATGTCGAGCGCATCCAGGATCTCCGCCTCGGTGATCTCGTTGGCGCCCGCCTCGACCATCAGGATGGCCTCCTCGGTGCCCGCGACCACGAGGTCGAGCGGCGATTCGAGCAGCCACTCCTCGTCCGGGTTCACGAGGAAGTTGCCCTCGGCGTCCTGGCCGATCCGCACGGCGCCGACCGGCGCCGGGAAGGGGATGTCGGACACCATCAGGGCGGCGCTGGCGCCGTTCATCGCGAGGATGTCGTAGGGGTGCTCGTGGTCGATCGACATGGGGATCGAGACGAGCTGCGTGTCGCGGTTCCAGCCCTTCGGGAAGAGCGGCCGCAGGGGCCGGTCGATCATGCGCGCGGTGAGGGTGGCCTTCTCGCCTGCCCTGCCCTCGCGGCGGAAGAAGCTGCCGGGGATCTTGCCCGCGGCGTACATGCGCTCCTCCACGTCGACCGTCAATGGGAGGAAGTCAACATCGCGAGCCGCTCCCGCGGTCGCGGTGCACAGGACCATCGTCTCGCCCGCCTGAACTACGACGGCGCCGCTGGCCTGCCTGGCGTACTTGCCGGTCTCGAAGCTAATCGAGCTCCCGCCGATCTCGAGCGAGACCCGGCTCGTGCCATCAGTCATATGTTTCCTTTCGGCCGCCTCCGGTTGGCGGCACTTCTTTTACGTTCCGTTGCGAACCCGAGCGACTCTAGCAATAGGGTCGCCGCTCGGGTTCGCAAGGAACGCGGGTCTAGCGGCGGCAGACCTTCCTGAGGTCAAGCGCCAGCCGCTCGCCACGGGCGACGTACACCTGACGTTCCGCCTTCACGACCCCCTGCGGTGTCTCGCAGGTCAGCGTGTAGGACTCCTGCAACCCAGGCTCGAACGGGTCGGGTGCCTGGAAGGTGACCGTGCCCTCGTAGGGCTCGGTCGACGCGTAGTTGATCACCCGGGCCACGTAGCGGCCGGGCTCGACGTCGGGCCCGAGCGTGGCGCGCTCCGAGCTGGTCTGCCCGCTCGTCGAGTCGGAGACGGGCTCGCCCTCGTTCTCAGAGCTTCCGTCCCCGTTCGAGTCGCGGTAGACCTCGAGGTCCCAGTCGCTCGCCGGCGTGGCCCACGTGATCTCCACGTGCGCGTACTCGTTGTTGATGCCGTTGCCGTCCGCCGGAACCTCGAACGCGTGGTCGTTCCAGCACGTCGGGTCGCGGGTATCGGGCAGCTCGAAGTACGCCGGGCACGGGCTCGCGTCGTTGCTCGGTCCGCCCGAGAACACCTGAGGCGGGCTCGGGTCGCCCGGGATCTCCTCGCCCTCCGACTTCGCCACGAGCGGGCGCGTGGACGGGTTCACGTGCCACTCGAACTTGCCCTTCTTGTCGCTCACGACCATCGTGCTGTCGAGCTTGTCGGGGACTGTCAGCCCGTCCACCGACGTCGGCATGTCGAACGTCTTCGTCAGTCGGAGGACGTCCCCGTTAGGCGCCTGCCCCGCCAGGACCGAGTGCTTGGTCGGATCGGCGGTGTTCTGCTGCGCCTTGTAGTACGCCTCGCGGTTGCCGCCGCCGGTGGCGTCGTCGGTGTTGCCGGTCCACTCGCCCACGGTCTCCGCGAACGGCGGGTGGAAGCCGAGGTCGCCGATCTCGAACGTGAAGCCGAGTCCGCCGGTGGCGTTGTACGACCAGTCCTCGGTCGTCCCGTCCGTGTCGTAGAGCTGGTAGCCGTACTGGCTCGAGTAGCCGTTCTCGGCAGCCATCGAGTCGCCGAGCGCCTTGAAGATCGGCTCGTCGACGGTCGTGCCCTGCGCGGCCGTGCCGGGCGGGCGCAGCACCAGGTTCGAGAACGTGTGGTTCGTGATCAGCGTCGTGACCTGGCGTCCCGAGATCAGCTCACGGATGTTCCGGGTCTCCGGCTCCGAGAACGGCCCCGGGCCGCGGTAGTCCTGCTCGAGGAAGATGCCGCTCGAGCCGCCGCCGCCCCAGAACGCGCCGTAGTTGCGGTTCGGGTCGACTCCGTGTCCGAACAGACCGGTGTCGACTCCGGCGCAGCTACCGGCCGCCGGGCCCGCCGGGAACCGGCAGTTCTTGCGCCGGTATTCGTTCGGGCTCGAGTGAGCCGCGAGGACGAACTCCGCATCGGTCACCTCGCCGTCCTCGACGTAGTCCGTGTCATGGCCGGCTCCGTGGCCCAGCAGCTCGCCGGCCTCACGGCTCGTGTTGAAGCCATCCGGGTTCACGATCGGGATGACGATCGTCCTCGTGCTGCTGACCAGGCTCCGGACGCGCGCGTCGCCGTTCCGGTAGCCGTTGACGAGCTCATGCGCCCACTCGATCGCGTGTTCGCCCGAGGGCCACTCGCGCGCGTGGTGCACGCCCAGCTGCGTGAACACGGGGCGCCCGTCGCGCGCGTCGACGTTCGTCGCGATCTCGATCCCCTCGACCGGACGTCCCTCGTAGGTCTCGTGGTTGAGGGTGATCGGCCTGACCAGGCCCGGATTAGCCTCGACAAGCGCCTTCATGTCCTCGCTGTAGTCGAAGAGGCGCCGGTAGGTCGTGCGGCCACTCGGGAGATCGGACGCGGCGTTCGCCGCGGCGAACTGGGCGTCGGCCGCCCGGTCCCGCCTCGCCTGCGCCGCCATGTCCGACACCTCGACGGTGTAGGAGAAGTTGTTGTCAACGAGCTTCTGGGCGTCGCCGGCTCCGTAGAGCACCGCCTCGACGAATCCGGGGCCGCCGTGCTCGGTCAGGTCGAGACCGAGGTCCGCCAGCTGGTTCTTGCGCTCGAGGCTGGCTGTCGCCACTCGCACGAGCTGGCTCTTCTTCGCCGGAGTGCTCGTGTCGACCGGTGTGGTGCCGATGCTCAGCGTCGCGGTGGAGGTGCCGCCACTGCGCCGGCACGCCTGGATCACCAGATCGCTGCCCTGGACGGCGAGGCCGGACGCCAGCTCGTCCGCGCCCCCGTAGGCGGAACCGGCGACGACGCGGTTGTCGGCCTTGTCGATGATCGCGAGATCCCAGTCGCCGCTCGCGGCCGTCAGGCCGGCCGTAACCCAGCCCGCGGTCGGCATCGTGAAGCTCTTCCGGGCGACCCCCGCCCCGCTCCGCTCGCCGCTCGTGCACGACTTGTCCGCCGCGCTTGTCACGACGACTGGCTGCGACAAGAGTCCCGCCGCCGATGCCGGACCGGCGAGCATCAGCACGAGTAGGACCACTGCGAGTCCGGTTCCCCCAACCTTCATTGTTACCTCCGCCTCCGCGCGTCGATGTGGGCATTACTTTGCCCAAGGCCGTACGCGCTCTAACGCAGTGTTTCGATGAAACTTGCATCCGGCACCCCGGGATGCGCTTTTCCGCTCAGGAACTGGGTCGGCGTGGTGCCCACGCCCGCGCGGATGCCGCTGTGGAAGTCGCGCTCGACGCGCGAGGCGACCTCCTTCGAGCGCCGATCTGCCTCGAATTGGTCAATGTCGATACCCATTCGTCTTGCGCGCTCCCACAGGTGGGGATCGTCGAGGTGGCCCTGGTCCTCGAGCAGGGAGTCGTGCATCTCCCAGAACCTGCCCTGCAAGCCCGCCGCCTCGGCCGCCGCGGCGAGCACGCGCGCCCGCGGGTGCTTCGAGACGACCGGGAAATGGCGGAAAACGCGAGTGACCGCCAGCTCCTTGAGGATCAGGTGCGCCTTGGCGCAGTAGGGGCACTCGAGATCGGCGTACTCGATGACCACCGGGCCGCTGCCGCGGACGTGGTCGTCGTCCGCCGGGTCAGGCGGGGGTGCGCTGCTCCAGCGCGTCAAAGATGAGGTTCGCCCCCGGCACCTCGAGCGGCGGCGAGGAGTAGGACCACTGGACCACCCCGTCGGGGGCCACCATCACGAGCGAGCGGCTGGCCACGCCGTACTCCTCGGACCAGACGCCGTAGGCCTTCGCGACCTCGCCCTTCGGGTGGAAGTCGGCCAGCAGCGGAATGGCTCGTGTTCAGGTGCTCCTGGAAGGCCTTGTGGCAGAACGCCCCGTCGACCGAGATGCCGACGAGCGCCGCACCCGCCTCCTCGAGCTGAGGCAGGACCTCCTGGTAGACGCCCAGCTGATCGGTGCAGACGCGGCTGAAGTCGGCCGGATAGAACACCAGCACCACCGTCCGCCCGCGGAAGTCGCCGAGCGAGACCTTGTTGCCGTCCTGATCTGGAAGCGTGAAGTCCGGCGCCGGAGAGCCGGGCTCGATCATCGGCGGAGGCCGAGCTCCTGGATGAGCGACCGGTAGCGATCGATGTCCGAGCCCTGGAGGTAGCGCAGCAGCCGGCGCCGCTTGCCGACCAGCATCAGCAGGCCGCGGCGCGAGTGATGGTCCTTCTTGTGCGTGCGCAGGTGCTCGGTGAGCTCGTTGATGCGCGCAGTGAGAAGCGCCACCTGGACCTCGGTGGATCCGGTGTCGGCATCGCCGCGCCCGTACTTGGCGACGATCTCCTTCTTCTTCTCAGCGGCAAGGCTCATGCGACGCGAAACCGTAGCAGGCATTTCCCGCATTCCGGCGCCGGTGGCGGGGCGTTCGTCATCGCCTTCCCGCAGACCTGCTCGCGCGCTGCGCGCTCGTTCGCTCGCCCACCTCACTCTGGCACGGTCTGCGTCCAGGGATGCCGACCGCCCCGGTCGAGCCGCGCGGGGGTTCGCATTTAGTCGATCCCAATGGGCTACTGCTCGCTGGCGCGTTCACGCGCGAAAGGGCAAGCCCATGGCGGCGCTCGCCGCCGATTGTCAGAAGACCGTCGCGGAGTGCGAGTATCCGCGCACGGCAACCGATAGGAGGTATGGCCTATGCCTGATCCCAAGCGCGTCGTCGAACGGCATGTCGAGGCCTTCAACGCACGGGACGTGGACGCCAGTCCGTGGAGCGACGACGCCGACCTCGTCGCCCCGAACGGGTCGATGCACGGCCGCGACGAGGTCCTGGGCTTCCTCGGTGTGTTCTGGGAGGCGTTTCCGGACGGGCGTCTTGAGACGTCGGGCCTTCTCGCCGAAGGATCCGCCGTCGCCGCCGAGGGCCGGTTCATCGGCACGCACACCGGTGTCATGCGCACGCCGGCAGGCGACGTCGCGGCCACCGGACGGGACGTCGACCTCCGCTGGATGTCGAGGTACGAGGTTCGCGGCGACGAGCTGGCCTCGGAACATCTCTACTTCGATCAGGCAGAGCTGCTCGGCCAGCTCGGACTCATGCCGGCGACCTAAGCGCGCTCCTGCCTTGCGCGACATCCGGCACTTGACGTCGACGTCGTTGCACCGCGTCAGCTGAGAGCGGGCGTCCGGCTATCAGAGACCCCGAACCGGGCGAACCCCGCGTGCGGGCGGTGAACGACCACATCGCCAGTGCCGAGCAGCCGCACCTTGTCACGCAGCTGTCCGACCGCCTTCTCGCTCGGGTCCCCATAGATGTGGATGGACGACAGCCTGACCAGGTCCGCGAACGCGGCGAAGCGAGGTCCCGCGACTTCCATGTGGTGGTCGAGCGACGCACGATCGGCGTGCACGTGTACGACCGTCATCCGCCTGCCGTCCTCGCTGAAGTAAACGCTGTAGGAAATGAGCTCGGGCTCGTGCTCCTCGACGAAGCCTGCCAGCGCCGCGATGGCCTCCCTCAGCTGCCCAAGCGCCCCCTCACGCACCTCCGACGTATCGACGTATACGAGCGGCTGCATTTGACCCTCCCGGGTTCGCTGGGTTCACGGCCGTCCAGATCACGACCGCCAATTCCACCTTACGCCGCTACCGCGATGCGCGAGGAGGAGCGGCGGAATGGCGGTCGATCAGAGCCGCAGCGAGACGCTTACGGGGATCGTCGGCGATCGTCGGGCGTGGACGGTGTCGATGATCTCGGCGTTGTCGATGCCTTGCAGGTATACGGATGTGATGCCGAGGTCACTGTGTCCGAGTTGGCGCTGGATGACGATCAGCGGTACGCCCTCGCGAGCCATCTCGAC
Organism: uncultured Thermoleophilaceae bacterium; assembly: GCA_963771715.1. Lineage (GTDB taxonomy): Bacteria > Actinomycetota > Thermoleophilia > Solirubrobacterales > Thermoleophilaceae > JACVRW01. The sequence goes on along the minus strand of CAVYUQ010000011.1, from coordinate 143,062 downwards.
GGCGTGGGCGTGCCGGAGCTGGTGGGGCGCGAAGCGGCGCCGCACTCCGGCCACGGCTGCCGTGCGCCGCAGGTCCGCGCGTGCCGCAGCCGATGACCAGTGGCGGCCGCGCGTCGTGCCATGCCGACCTCGCGGCGGCGTCCGCCCTTGCCGCGCCGGACCAGCAGTGAGCCGCGGCGTTGATCGAGATCGCCTTCTGTGAGACCGAGTGCTTCCTGGATGCGCAGCCCGGCTCGCCACATAGTCACGATAGTGCGCGTAGGCGCCGGCCGTGCGGTCCGTCGCCGGCGGTGCGCATTACGGCGATGATCTCTTCCACCTTCGGTGGGTCGGCCGGATAGCGCAGACCCTTGTTGCCTGGCGCGCGGCCAACGTGGAATCCAGGCATCGTCGCTGGCGATCGACGTCGACCGGCACGGTCGAGCAGAAGCTCGGACATGATCCCTCCTCAGGTTCGTGGACCAACCCGACTATCGGCGCCCATCGACCCTCCGGCGCCGCCGCGCGCTATCCCTTTCCGACACGCGCAGCGGCCAACACGGATCCGCGAGGACTATCGCGCCTGCCTTATTGCAACAGCGACGGTGCTCGAGCTCGCTCCCATCGGGAGTTGGCGCGCGCTCGTGGTGACTATGCACCCATCATGCAATCGGTCCGGCCGAGTGCGCTCTTGTTGGTCGTCCGGAGCGACAGCCTGCGGTGAGCGGTTCCGGACGCCCGCGGAGAACGGGACCGGTGTCGCGTTAGGGGATGCCTTACATACACGGCCTGTGATCCGGCAGGGGCATCACGATCGCCTCGGAACACAGCGCCACGAGATCCTTGGGCGGCCCGAAGCCCGCGCCGATCCGACGGCGGGCACTCAGCGCCTGGTCTCGTACCTGGTCAGGACCACGCCGTCGGAAAACGTCCGGGTCTCCACCAGGGTCAGGTTCACCCAGTTGTCCAGGGCCGTAAAGAACGGTGTGCCGCCGCCCACCAAGACCGGTGCGGTGGCCAGCACGTACTCGTCGATCAGCCCGGCCCGCATGGCCGCCGCGGCGAGGGTGGCGCCGCCGATGTCAATGGGGCCGTCATCCTCGGCCTTGAGCCGGGTGATCTCGGTGACCGCGTCGCCGGTGACCAGGCGGGTGTTCCAGTCGACCGTGCTGGTCGTCGAGGAGAACACCACCTTCGGCATGTCCCGCCACCGGCGGGCGAACTCGATCTCCGCCGGTGTGGCGCCAGGCTGCTGGTCGGCGGTCGGCCAGTAGGAGCTCATCGTCTCCCACAGTTTGCGCCCATACACCGCCAGGCCCGTCGCCCCCACCCGGTCGGACCACCACTGGAACAGCTCGTCGCTCGGCACGCTCCAGCCGAGGTCGTCGCCGGGCGCGGCGATATAGCCGTCCAGGCTCAGGTTCATGGCAAAGGTCAGTTTCCGCATGGCGTCAGCCTCCCGTGAGTTGGTATTCGGCGTACAGACCAGCACGGCGGGGAGGAATCATCGGTCAGGCCACACCGAGGGCCGGTTGACCACCACGCCAAGCGGGTGCTGCGTACGGAAGGGACGCTCGACCGCGTCCAGGGCAACGCCCGCCTCGCCGAGGCGCCACTGGCCGAGGAGGTCGCCGCGGCGCTCGACGCGACCGACAAGGACGTGGAGATCGGCGGCGCCGGCCTGGCCGCGGGAACGATCGAGCTCGGCCTCGTCGACGAGCTGCACATCTTCCGCAACCCGGTCCTCGTCGGCGGCGGCACGCCGCTCCTGCCGCCGGTCACTAAGCACGTTCCGCTCGACCTGATCGAGACCAGGACGTTCGGCTCGCGCGTGATCTACGAGCGCTACGGGCGCGCCCGCGATGAGTCGGACTGACACCGCCGGCATCTTCTGTTCCGGCGGTTGCACAGGCAGAGCGCGGGCGGTCTGACCAGCCGCCCCGCGTTCCCCCTCACGACCCTCACTTTCGCAATCGCCTGATAGCGACGCCTCGAGGCTGAGACGAGGGGTGTCGCTTAGCGCGAGTGGCGATAGCCGGCGCCAACTCGACCGCGCTACCGGCGTGCCGGTGCCGACGCACGGTCGGGGCGGACGTGTCGGCAGCCCGCCGGCGCCGTGAGAGCGCCGACGAGCACCCACGCAGAGGATTGGGGTGCGGACAAGGCGGACCGTCTGGGATCCGTCAGGGCGCGATGTTGTGGTTGAGGTGGAAGACGTTGTCGGGGTCGTAGCGGCGCTTGACTTCTCGGAGCCGGTCGTAGTTGGGGCCGTAGGCGGCGCGGATGGCGTCGAGGCCCTGATCGTCGCCGAGGTAGTTGAGCCAGCGGCGGGTCTCCAGGTGGGGCTGCAGGTCGGCGAAGGTCTCGCGAGTCCAGCGGATGTTGGCGTCGGTGCCGGCCCGGTCGGTCCAGACGGTCGGGATGAGGAGGTTCCAGCCGGCCTCGCGGTGCGGGACGGCGGTCTCGTTCCGCCCCACACGGGTCACCGCGCCGTGGAAGTGCTCGAGCAGGATCGCCGACATCGGAGACGGGGCGGCGGCGAACCGCTCGACGGCTGTGTCGATCAGCGCGTCCGGCAGGCCATGGGTGAAGCTCGAGAGCCAGTAGTTGAGCGCGCCCTTGGGATACCCGGCGTCGAGCAGCGTGTTCATCACCGGGTAAGGGAGCGGGCCGACCTCAGTCATCAGCGGCGATCCGAAGGCCATAAACGGCGCCAGCTCGCGCACGGCCGCGTCCGGCTCGCCGGCGTGACAGACGACGAGGGCCGCGAGCTTTGCGCCGGACCCGTCCGGTGCGTGCACCAGGCCGGCGAACACGGTCAGCTCGTCCGAGACGTCGGGCACCGCGTCGCGGTAGAAGCGAAGGAGCTCGGGGGCCGCCTCGAACGGGTGGGCGATCAGGCCACCGGTGACCATGCCGACCGGGTGCAGGCGGTACGTGAACGACGTGACGACGCCGAAGTTGCCGCCGCCGCCGCGCAGCGCCCAGAAAAGGTCCGAGTGCGAGCTCGCGTCGACCTCGAGCACCTCGCCGGCCGCGGTCACGAGCTCGACCGCGAGCAGGTTGTCCGCCGCGAGCCCGTGCTTGCCCATCAGCCAGCCGAGGCCGCCGCCGAGGGTCAGGCCGGCGATCCCGGTCGTCGAGATGACGCCCCCGGTCACGGCCAGGCCGTGCTCGCCGGTGGCGGTGTTCAACTCGGCCCAGCTCGCGCCTCCCTGCGCGACGGCCGTCGCGCTCGCGGGGTCGACCGCGACCTCCGTCATGTCGGCGAGGCTGATCATCACGCCGCCGTCCGTCACGGCGCGGCCGGCGACGTTGTGGCCGCCGCCCCGGACCGACACCTCGAGCCCCGCGCTTCGCGCGAACTCGAGCGCGGCGACCACGTCAGCGGTCGTGCGGCAGCGGACGATCAGCGCCGGGCGGCGGTCGACGAGACCGTTGTGGATGGCACGGGCCTCGTCGTAGCCCGCGTCGCGCGGGGAGATGACGAGCCCGGAGACCTGCCCCGCGAGCGCACCGACCCGGCCATCGTCCAGTGTCGTGCTCATGTGATCGAGTCCTTTCCGTTCGTGGTGCCGCCATCATCTCCGGATCGTCCGCCCGGCGCCAGTGCCGTCGCGGTGGCGTCGAAAGCAACGCGGCAGCCGTACGTCGGCCGCGGCGGTCGTCCGACACGCTGCTGCCTCCGCCTGGCAGGAGCCGCGCCTGACTCGGGCTGCAGAGTGGCGCAATGCGCGAGGAGCAGCACAGCGGAGGTAGCCGCCCGTCTTGACCGAGATTGCAGCAGATCGTCGTGCCGCCCGGATTCGCTCCCCGGCCGGCGTGAGGTCGGCCAAGTCCACCTCGAAAACGCGGGATTCGCGCTCTTGTGATGGCAGTTCCGGAGGCGTAGGGTCGCCTCAGGCGGCGACCTCCCCGCGGGGCGCCAGCACTTGCGACAAAGGGGATGCCATGAGCAGTGCCGCCCAGCGGGCAGAAAAGGCGGCGAAGACCGCCACCATCCGCCCACTGGAAGAAGCCGACCTGCCCGCCGCCGATCACATCATGCGGCTTGCCTTCGGCACCTTCCTCGGGGTACCGGAGCCGCTCGAGGTCTTCGGCGACATCGAGTACGTACGCGGACGCTGGCTCGCCGATCCGAGCGCCGCTTACGCCGCCGAGGTCGACGGCGAAATCGTCGGCTCTAACTTCGCCACTAGATGGGGGAGCTTCGGATTCTTCGGGCCGACCACCGTGCATCCTGATTTTGAGGATCGGGGCATCGGCACGAAGCTGATGGAGCCGATCATGGAGTGCTTTGACACGTGGAAGGTAAGCCACACCGGGCTTTTCACCTGGCCTCAAAGTCCGAAGCACATCGGCCTCTACAACAAGTTCGGCTTCTGGCCGCGGTTCCTGACCGCCGTGGGATCGATGCCGGTCGGCAAGCCGTCGACCAGACCGGATTGGTCGGTCTACTCGGAACTGGCCGAGGGAGAACGGCAGTCGTGTCGCGATGCGTGCCGCGACGTGACCGATGCGATCTATGAGGGCCTCGATCTGGAGAGGGAGATCACGGCCACCGATGTGCAGGGGCTAGGCGAGACCGTGCTACTTCGCGATAACTCCGCCTTGGTCGGGTTTGCTGTTTGCCATTGCGGCAAGGGGGAGTCGGGAAGCGGTGTCTGCTTCATCAAGTTCGGCGCAGTGCGTCCTGGGCCCAAGGCGCCAGAGCACTTCGACCAGCTCTTGGATGCCTGCGAAGCGCTAGCCGCAGCGAAGTCTTTGCCCCGTCTCGATGCCGGCGTCAACATGGCTCGCCACGACGCCCATCGGAAGATGCTCGATCGTGGCTTTAAGACCTGGCTTCAGGGGGTCGCGATGGAGAAGCCCAACGAGCCGGGCTACAACAGGGAAGACGTCTATGTGATCGATGACTGGCGCTAGCGGGGCCGAGCTCGCTGGGATTCGGTTTCGGGGAGTAGGAGGTCATAGTCGAACCTCGATTCGAAGAGCGAGGAGGCGCTCATGCCGAAAATATCTCATCGAGATCTCCTACACGCCTGAGGGTGTCGAGGGCCTTCGGAGCAAGGGCGGTTCCGCTCGACGCGGCGGCGGCACAGGCGGTTGCCAGCGTGGGCGGGCAGCTCGAGGGGTTCTACTTCGCGTTCGGGGACCAGGACGCCTACGTGATCGCCGACCTGCCCGATAACGAGGCCGCGGCGGCGATCGCTCTGACAGTCAACGCGGCGGGAGCGATCACGGCGAAGACGACCGTTCTGCTTACACCGGAGCAGGTCGACGAGGCGGCGAAGCGCTCGGTGGACTACCGTCCGCCTGGGACCTGACTGCTCCGGGTACGAGGCTCTCAGTTGGCAGCCGCTTAGCGCGACGAGCAGGCGTCTCGGGATCATCCCCGCAGGCGCGCGCTGCGGACGAAACTCAGAAGCACCACGCGTGGGGCCTCGGGCCGCGCTCTGCATAGGCACGCGCCTCAGCGACCGGCGTGGGGACCACGACGAGCCGGGCTTGCGCAATGCGCGACGAGCAGCGCCGCGAGTTCAATCAGTGCCGAAGGGACGTGCTGACCGGGATCATCGGCGCGCGGCGAGTGTGGACGGTGTCGATGATCTCGGCGTTGTCGATGCCTTGGAGGTAGACCGAGGTGATGCCGAGGTTGCTGTGGCCGAGCTGCCGTTGGATGACGACGAGCGGTACGCCTTCGCGAGCCATCTCGACGGCGTGGGCGTGCCGCAGCTGATGCGGGGCGAATCGTCGGCGGACCCCCGCTGTGACCGCCGTGCGCCGCAACTCGGCTCGAGCGGCGGCGCTCGACCACTGGCGACCACGCGTCCGGCCGTTGAGGACACAGAACAGCGGACCGGCGGGAAGCCCGACACGTAACTCGAGCCACGGCTGGAGCTCGTCCCAGCCCCACGTGTCCATGCCGACTTCGCGGCGACGTCCACCCTTGCCGCGACGCACGAGTAGCGCGCCGCGTCGGTAATCGAGATCGGCTTCAGCGAGGCCGAGCGCTTCCTGGATGCGGAGGCCGGCGCGCCAGAGGACCACGATCAAGCCACGCAGGCGTCGGCCGTGCGCATTGTCGCCGGCCGTGCGCATGACGGCGACGATCTCCTCGACTTTGGGCGGATCGGCGGGATAGCGGAGCCCCTTGTTGTGCGGGGGTCGACCGGCATGGAAGCCAGGCATGGTCGCCGGCGATCGGCGTCGACCAGCGCGGTCAAGCAGCATCTCGGACATGGCCCCTCCTCGGGCTCGGAGAACGAGACTGAGCATCCGCCGAGAGCAGTCGCTCCATGACCGAAGCAGGAGCGAGACGGAACTCGTCAGACCGAGCGGCGGCTACCGGCGCTCGTCCAACTCGCAACTCTCCGGCGAGCGGTGTCGCGGTGCTGCTCTTGCCTCGAAGCGACAGCCGCCGTTAATTCGTTGGTTCAGGCCGTCGGCCTCGCGTAGACGCGCCATTCACGTGCGATCTCGAAGCCGAGGTCGCGGTACAGCCCGATGGCGTTCTCGTTCTCGGCCTCCACCCCGAGGGCGAGCGAGGTCGCACCTCGACAGCGAAGCTCGGTCAGCGAGTGCAGCAGGAGCGCGCGGCCGAGCCCGAGACCGCGCGCGGAGCGGGCGACGGCGAGCTGCTGAATCCATCCGCGCCCGTCACTGAACACGCGGCCGACGACCCAGCCGACGGGGCGCCCATCGCGGCGCGCGACCCAGCCGCGGTAGTCGGGCGTGAGCATCGACCGCCACGCCGCCAACGACAGCTGCGTGTGTCCGGGCACCTCGCCCCATGCAGCGTCGACGTAGACCAGCGCGTGGACCGCATCGTCATCCTCGCCGGGCCGGTAACGCGCGACGGCGACCGCGCTCGGCCAGACCACCGGCGCGAGCGGCGGGTTCATGCCGCGGTGGAGATCGAAGGAGGAGCGCCGGTGGGTGAAGTCGTGCGCCTCGAGCCACGCGATCCGCCGCGCGTCGTCCGCGTACGTGTCGACCTCGTGATGGCCACGCTCGCCGAGCCACGCGGCGAGCACCTCCAAGGCAGGCCCGGGGTCGTTGCCGGGGTCTGCAAGCACGATCGTCCCGCCGCTTTCGCCAACCGCGGCATAGCCGGCCACACGACCGTCGCGCTCGAAGACCACCCCCGGCCTATACGAATCGATGAACTCGCCGGCCTCCTCCGCAGACACCGCTGCCGCGCCGGACCACGCTGCGTCCTCGGCGAGCGCCAGCGCGATCAGGTCAGGGCGGTCGGCGGGCGTGGCCGCGCGAAGCATCGCAGTCATCTTCGCGCGTCGGCCGGGACTAGCGCTTTCGCCTGATAGCGACCGCTTCGCCGCGCAGTGTGGAGTGTCGCAATGCGCGAATTCCGCAAGCGGCGTCGCTAGCACTCGAGACGCCTGCTCCTCGTCCAAAGCGCTACGACAGCCCGGCGGCTTCGAGGGCCTCCTCTCGATCGAGGTAGGCCCGGATCGATATCGTCTTGCCGTTCCTGATCTCGGTCACGAGAGCCAGGGGCGTGTCCGTTTCGGCGCCGCTGGCGTTGCCGCGTGTGCGCGTGCGGCCGATCGCGACGAGCCCGTCTCCCAGGTCCCGGAACTCCGACATCTCGATGTGAACCACGGCGAAGGTCTCGTAGAGGTCGCCGATCATCCTGCGCACGCCGTCATGGCCCCGAAAGACCGTCTGTTGCCCTCCTATCAACGCGTGCAGCGCCGAGTGCCACTCGATCTCGGGATGGAGTTCGTCCAGCAGCGCGTCGACATCTCCGCGGTTTCCCGCCTCGAGCCCGCGCTTGAAGGCCTCCACGTTCTCCTTCGACATAGCCCGCGAAGTATCTCGCGAAAGGTTCCGCAGACGCCTCCTTCGGGGCGAATCAGCGGGCAGCGGAGGTCTGGAGTCTAGGCGTCGCCCTGACGCGCGAGCTCCGCCGTCTGAGGCCTGCCTTCGAGCCCCGCCTCCTGGAAGATCGCGGGCATCTCCGGGTCGGACAAAAGGTTCTTGTAGCCCTCCTCGTCCCAGTCAAAGAGCACCCAAACCCGGTTGTCGTCGTTGGGATCGCGAAAGACCTGCGAACCCTTCGAGCCGTGCTGCTTTCGCTTCTCAGCGCCCTTGGTCGAAAACGTGTTCCAGAAGCGCTCGAAATCCTCGACCCTCACCGTGGACAGGACCATGCGTTCGTCCTCCTTTGGACGTCGTCGAATCGAGTTGTGCCGCCGTAGAGCAGCGAGCCGATGACGCTACTCCGAACTGCGCTGCCGTGCCGGACGATCCCGATGGCGCGTTGCCCGCAACGGTAGCCTCGGCCGGGTGTTCGACCACGTCGAAATCGCCGTCTCGGACCTGGCCGCGTCCGAGCGGTTCTACCGCACCGTCCTCTCCGTGCTGGGGGTCGAGCCCAGCCACGCGGACGCCGAGATCGTCGAGTGGGAGGACTGGGGCATCGTGCCCACGGACCGCGAGCACCCCGTGAGCCGCGGCCTGCACGTCGGGTTTCGCGCGCCGAGCCGCGCGGCCGTGGACGCCTTCTGGCAGGCGGGGATCGACGCCGGGTACCGCGACGATGGCGCGCCCGGGCCGCGCACGGAGTACGGGCCCGACTACTACGGCGGGTTCCTGCTCGACCCGGACGGCAACAGCGCCGAGGCCGTGCACGGCGAGCGGGCGCGCCCCGTGCCCGACGGCCGCATCGATCACCTGTGGATCCGCGTGGCCGACCTCGCGGCGTCCAAGCGCTTCTACACGACCATCGCGCCCCACGCCGGGATTCGCCTGGGGGACGACGAGCCCGGCCGCGTGCAGTTCACGGGCGAGGACTACAGCTTCTCGCTGATCGACGACGGGCGGCCGCTCACGGAGCACGTCCACCTCGCGTTCCCCGCCCGCGACGACGCCACGGTGCGCGCGTTCCACGCCGCCGCGCTCGCCGCCGGCCACGAGGACCACGGCGGTCCGGGGGAGCGCACCGTGTACCACCCCGGCTACTACGGCGCGTTCGTCCTGGACCCCGACGGGCACAACGTCGAAGTCGTCAACCACAACCGCTAGCTGAGGCCCGCAGCGACCCGCTTCATTTCACGCTCCTGTACTTGAGGTGGGTCACGCCGGGCGCCTCGACGGCCCGGACCTGCTCGAGCTGCACGTCCGCGTCCCCGAGGTTGTCGAAGAGGCGAGCACCGTCGCCGAGCACCACCGGGACGACGTGGAGCTCAAGTTCGTCCAGCAGTCCCGCTGCCAGGTACTGCTGCGCGACCTGGCCGCCGCCCCAAAGCATGACGTCCTTGCCGCCGGCGGCATCCCTCGCCTGGTCGAGCGCGGACTCGATTCCGTCGGTGACGAAGTGGAACGTGGTTCCTCCCTCCATCACCACGGGATCACGCGGGTGATGGGTGAGAATGAACACGGGGTAGTGGTAGGGAGGGTCGTCGCCCCACCAGCCCGTCCACTGCTCGTCGCCCCAGGCACCACCACCGATCGGGCCGAACATGTTTCGACCCATCACGCCGGCCCCGATGTTCTCGCGCGATTCCTCGACTACTCGTGCGCTCTCGTTCACCTCGCCGCCTTGCTTGCCGTGGGGTTGGCGCCAGGCGGCCAGCGGAACCACCCAATCGTGGAGCCGCTCGCCGCCCTCGCCGAGCGGGTTCTCCTCGCTCTGGTTCGGGCCGGCGACGAAACCGTCCAGCGAGATCGAGATATGACACCTGAGCTTGCTCATCGTGCCTCGGCAGGGCGCAGGGAGCCCCCGTCCCCTCCGGTAAACCTAGCGTCGTCGAGGATCGGCGAGGGCCTGAAGCCCTTGACGATCAGATAGATCGCAAACGCCGCCTCGAAGGCGCCCTCGGGCACCGAGAAGAGGGCGTGCAGGCCGTCCTGCTCGTAGGCGCCGAACAGGACCGCAATCGACGACAGGAAGATCAGCGGACCGCCGAATACGCCCAGCAGCGCGAGCCGTGGCGGCATCAATCCAGTGCGGTACATCAGCCAGCCGAGCAGGATGCCGTTCACGCCGACGCAGAATCCCGGCCCGAACAGGAACGTCCAGTCGTGGATCGCGACCAGGGTCTGCCCCGCGATGTCGAGCGAGGTTCCGTCCGCGCCGATGGACGCGGCCAGGTCGTCGCGCAGGGTGACGACGGAGAGCAGGCTGATCGCGCCGACCCCGATGATCGTCGCCTCGATTGTGCGCGAGGCGACGTAGCTCAGCGACAGGGTTTCGCTGTATCGCCTCAGAATCGGAAACATCACGACCGCCGTGCCGACGTTGCCGATCATCAGGAAGATCTCGAGAAGGGCGCCCAGCGTGACGCGGGTGTCGTCGCCGGCGCCGAGGATGTAGCCGGTGTCGTTCAGCACCGGGTCGTAGAGAATGAGCGCGGCGGGGATGGCCGTGACAAACGTCAAGGCCATGAGCCAGCCGGCGATACGAGCGGTCCTTCGCTGCTGCGGCGACTGCTCTGGCAGGGAAATCGTCATGCCCGTCCTGTACTTCAGGAGCAGCGCGATTCCTCTCGCTGGCACGGGGTATAACCGGCGCTGTGCCGCTCGATGAGGTCACGCGGCTGCTGCGCGCGGGCGATCCGAGCCTTGTGGAGGCCGACCTGGTCGACCTGCTGGTCAGCGGAGAAGAGGAATGGCTGAAGGACGATCGCGATCTGATGATGGCGCTCGCCCCCCATCACGATTGCGCGCGGCGCTTGGGTGCCGACGTCGCTGCGCTCTTCCGACGCGCGGCGGCGGCTGGTCCAGCCAGCCTCCGTGAGCTGGTCGAGGAGTTCGGCCGGCGCAGAGACGTGTCGCCGGAGGCGTTCGGCTTCTGCGTCGAGGAGACGCCTGAAGGCCTTCGCTACCGATGGACAGGACCGTCCGCCGAGGAAACGCTCGAACAGTTGCGCCGTGCAGGCATCCTCGACGAGGACCACTTCGAGTAATTGCCTGCGTGACCCATCGGCCGAAGGCGGCGCGAGCTTGAGAAGCGCAGCTCAGCCGAGCGGTTAACCGCGGCGCAATCTTGACCGGACATAGTTCTGCCGTGTCGCGTGCGTTCGCTCTCTGCGTGGTGATCTGGTGCGCGACCGTCGCGGGATGCGGAGAGGAGGCCGCGCCGACGCCCGATCGAGAGCAAGTACGCGTGCTCGTGGAGGACTTCTTCGACGATGCCGCGGCTGACGACGCGGAGGCGGTCTGCGCGGCGCTCACCCCGGACGGTCGAGCCCGAGCCGTGTCGCGGCGCTTCGTGGGCGGTCGGCCGCTGCGCCCTGCCAGCCAGGCGCAGTGCACCGACGAGCACGCCCCCGGGGCGCTCGCCTCGGTGGATCTCCCTTACGCGATGGATCACGGGCATCGCGTGCGCGTGCCGCTCGTGCGGGTCCGGGGCGCCGCGGCCGTGGCGAACGTCAGGTTCACCGGATTCCAGCGCACATGGCGTTTCCGCAAGGGCAACGACGGCTGGAAGATCGACGACTTCAGCCTGCCCGTGCGGGAGTAGCCGACCCAGGCGGCCCGCTACGCGGGCTCGCCCTCGAGCCGCGGACTGCGGGGCCGCCGGTCGCGCGGACCTCCTTCCGGCGGGCCGGTTGCCCGCAGCCTGGTCAAGCGGTTCAGCACGTCGAACCAGAACGGCGCACCCAGCGATAGGGCGATAGCGCTGATGAGAAGACCCAGGAACTTCCCGACGTACTGGCCAGTCGTCCTCGGGAACGCCCGCGGGTCGCGTTCGCCCTGCTTCGTGGTCTTTGATTCCTGTGCCTTCCAGCCGATCGGCAGCTTCAGCTGCTCGACGTCGCTCACGTCCTTCGCGGCCTCGTCGAGCGGCTTCTTCGCCTGCTTCTCAGCCTGCGAGACGACGGCGCTCCTCACGCTCTCGTTGTTCCACAGTGTGTTGGCGAGCTGCCACGAGTCGACGTTGAACGCCCCGGCAACCACGATTCCGATGAAGAACAGGATGATCGTGATGCGGCGCTTGTACCAGCCCGAGACGCGGTCCATGGTGTCGTCGAACCAGTTCTCGATCGACGTGCGAAGTTGATCGCGATCCCTGCCGGCGTCGACTACGAGCGACTCGAGCGTCTTCCGTGCGTCCGCCGGCAGCAGTTTGATGGCGGCGGATTTGTCTTCCGCCAGCGTCGTTCTCAGCCGCTGTAGGGCATCCCTCCTGTCACGGGCATCGTCAGGCGGGGCAAGCGTGTCGAGCAGCGCGAGCGAGAAGGTGCGCGACGGCAGGTAGGACGGGAGCGGTTGTCTCCACGGCTTCCAGGTCTTCTTCAGCGTGCTTGTGTCGGCGACGGTGTGCGCGTCCCTCACGAGGCTTCGCACGAGCGGGTGGTTCACGACCTGCTCCACCACCTTGCTGTTCTGGCCGGGCTGTGAGCATGCTGCGCAACCCTCGCTCGAGGAATCGCGCTCGAAGGGCGAAGACGCTCGCTATCGCCTCGTTCACACCCGTGACAAGCAGGCTGAACACGAAGTACAGGAACGCAAGGCCAATGGCTACGTCGAGCGCTTGGAAGCCACTGATATCCGGCATCTGCCACCTCCGGGAGCTGGGCGACCGCTCAGGCCATTCCGGCGTCTTGAGCGAACCTACCGCGTGGCGGGTCAGCCGGGCAAGCGCGAGCCGTCCGCGTACTCGAACGCGTGCTTGACGGCGAGGGCACCCACCACGACCGACGCCGCCAGCACGCCCGCGACGACCGCGTGCCCCCAGCGCGAGCTGCCGGCCGATCGAGGGGCGAAGCGGTCGATCAGCGGCGGGACCACGAGGGCATACAGCACGAGCACGACCGCGAACGAAGCGATGCTCGCGCCGGTGTGGAGGAACACGAAGTCCTCCTGATTGCCCTCGATCGTGAAGAACAGGCCGAGGCCGAGCACCATGAGGACGAAGACGAGGGTGCGGTACGCAGCCCTAGCGGGCAGCCATGCTCGAAGCGCGACGTAGGCGCCGGCAGCGAAGATGCCGAGCACCATGCCGGTGGCGAGGACCGCGAGCGTCCCGCCGAACGTGACCTCGCCCACAAAGGCGCCCGAGCCCGTGATCGAGCCGAAGTCCTCGCGGTCGTCGGCGAGCGCGATCAGGCCCATCGCGAGTCGTGAGCCGCCACCCGCGACCACGAGGCCGACCAATGCGCCGACGCCGAGCGCGGCGGTAAGGGATCGGAGAACCCGCGACCGCATGACCGGGTGAATTTTCTAGCGCCCGATCGTTCGCGTGAGGGCGCGGGCTCGTTGCCCCACGCCGCCGAGCAGCTCCCGCACCTCGGCGAGCCCGGCCCGCAACTCCACATCGCCGACTTCGGTCGGCAAGGACGAATCCTGCAGCTCCCCGAGCGCGCTCCCGGCTTCGGCGGCGGCGTCGACGGCCTCTTGGATGAAGCCCATCGCGCCGGTCGACGGAATCCCCGGCTCCGGCGTGGCGAACGCCCGCCCGGTCAGACCATGGCGCTCGGCGAACTGCGCGTGCGTGCTCTTCGCCCGGCCGTAGGCGCGCTGAACGGGCCCGAAGAGCTCCGCCTCGAGCCGGTCCGCGTTGTGCTCGTCGAGCTGCTCGTACGCCGCCCCGAGCGCTGCGAGCGCGAGCCCGATCTGCTCGATGGCCTCGGCAAACCCGTCGAGCAGCTCCTGTCGCGCCTCAGCGGTCGTGTAGGGCATCTGGGCGAGATTAGTCCGCGAGCTTCTCCAGCACCCGGCGGATTGCCGCCACGGAGCGATCGACGTCGGCTTCCGTCGTCGACCAGTTCGAGACGGAGATCCGCATGAGGCGGCGCCCGCGCCAGCTGGTCCCGCCCATCCAGCAGGTTCCGTCGAGCTGTATCGCCGCGATCACCCGGTCGGTCCGCTCGTCGGACCCGAAGCTCACCAGCACCTGGTTGAGCACGATCTCGTTCGCGATCTCGACCCCGTCGATCGCGCCGAGCTGCTCGCCGAAGCGGCGCGCCAGCGCGCAGCAGCGATCGACGAGCTCGGCGAGGCCTCGCTGCCCGAGCTCGCAGAGCGCCGCCCAGCTCGCGAACCCGCGAGCGCGGCGCGACGACTCGGGGACGTAGTCGGAGGGCGCCCGGAGCGAGCCGCTGCCCTGGCCCTCGAGGTACGCGGCGGTGTAGGAGATCGCGGCGGCGTGGGCCTCGCCGTCCGCACAGAGCACGTAGCCCGTGTCGTACGGGACGTTCAGCCACTTGTGTCCGTCCACAGCCCAGGAGTCGGCGAGCTCGATCCCGCTCACCAGGTGCTTCTTGGACTCGCTCGCGGCCGCCCACAGCCCGAACGCGCCGTCCACGTGGACCCAGGCGTCGCCCTGGCGGGCCAGCTCGCAGGCGGCGGCCAGGTCGTCGCACGCACCCGTGTTCACGTTGCCGGCCTGGAGGCACACGATCGTCGGCGAGCCCGAGGCGGCGTCGAGCGCCCGAGCCAGCGCCTCGAGGTCCACGGCGCCGTTCGCGTCAGCCGCGACCGGCTCGACGGCGTCGGCGCCGATCCCGAGCAGTCGAAGGCTGCGATCGACCGTGGCGTGCCGCTCCTCGCCCGCGACCACCCTGATCGCCGGCGCGCCGACGAGGCCGCCTGCCTCCACGTCCCAGCCGGCCCGCGCCAGCACCCGATGGCGCGCCGCCGCGAGCGCCACGGTGTTCGCGCCCTGACCGCCCGTGACGAGACCGAACGAAGCGTCAGCCGGCAGGCCGAGCGCCTGCTTCAGCCAGTCCCCGACCACCTCCTCGACCGCCGCGGCCGCGGGCGAGCTGGTCGGGTTGAAGGCGAGCTGATCCCAGGCGGTCGTGAGAACGTCCGCGCACGTGGCGGCATCGAGCGCGCCGCCGGTCACGAAGCCGAAATAGCGGGGGCCCACCGAGGTCATCAGGGCCGGCTCGACGGCCGTGGCGAGCCGCTCGATCACGGCGGACGGGTCAGAGCCCTCCTCGGCCAGCGGTCCGCCGAGGGCCGCCCGCAGCTCAGAGGGATCGACGCGTGGCGCGACCGGCCGGTCGCCCACGCTCATTCGGTAGTCGGCCGCGCGTTCCGCAGTCAGCCGAAGAAGCTCTCGAAGGTCGGACATCCGCCCATCGTAGGGTCGCCGCTTGATATCGAGGGTGAGCTAAGACACCGATCAATCGGAAGGGTGTGACGCGGTGATCATCGTTGCAGGAGCGCTTATCGTCGATCCAGGCGGACGCGACGCCTATCTCGAGGGGTGCGTCGGCGTCGTGGAGGCGGCGCGCCGGGCCGAGGGGTGCCTCGACTTCGCGGTGTCCGCGGATCTCCTCGAGCCGGATCGCATCAACGTGTACGAGCGCTGGAGCTCGGACGCGGATCTTCAGCGCTTTCGCGGGTCAGGTCCCGACGGCGGCCAGCTGGCGGCCCTGCTCGACATCAAGGTCAAGGAGTACGACGTGGTCGAGCGGGCGGGCTAGGCCGGGGTGTGGCAGACCGCCTCGATGTTGTTGCCGTCGGGGTCGAGCACGAACGCCCCGTAGTAGTGCGGGTGGTAGATCTCCCGGAGGCCCGGCTCGCCGTTGTCCCTGCCGCCCGCCGCCACGGCTGCCTCGTGGAACGCGTCGACGGTGTCGCGGTCCTCCGCGGTGAACGCCACGTGCACGCCGCTGTCCGGCCCGCGATCGCGCTTCCCGATCCAGAAGAACGGGAAGTCGTCGCCGAATCCACCGACGCCGGGAACCGGCTCCATCAGCACCCGCATTCCCATTGGCGCCAGGGCCTTCTCGTAGAACGTCTTGCTGGCCTCGTAGTCGCTCACATCGAGCCCGATGTGGTCAAGTCTCGACTTCATGGCAGGCGATCCTACGCCGGTGCTTTCGCCACTGCCTCGATCTCGACGAGCTGGTTCGTGAACCCGAGCGCGGCAACACCGAGCAGCGTGCTTGGCGGCCCGCCCTTGCCGAAGCAGTCCTCGACCACCTCCCAGGCCGCCACCAGGTCGGCGCGATCGTTCGAAGCCACGTACACCGTCGTCTTGACCACATCCTCGAGTCCGCAGCCTGCGGCGCGTAGCGCGACGAGGAGGTTGTCCACCGTTTGCCGGGTTTGCCCTGCCACATCACCTACGGCGACGACGGCGCCCTCCGGATCGAGGGGACACGCCCCGGCCGTGAAGACGGTGCCGCCGGGAGCGGCGACTGCGGCATAGGAGTACGGAACGCCCGGGTACAGCCCCGCCGCCTGGATGAGCTTTCGAGTCACGGCCGGAAGTATCGTGAGCGCAGCCGCCGGCTAGCGAGCCGCGCCGCTAGATCACCGGCTTCAGGTCGAGGACCGGCGTTCCGTCCACGGCCTCCAGGGGCCGCACCCGGACCCGCTCGCCCTCGATCGACACGACCTCCACCTCGTGGAGGCCGATCGGGTTTGGGCGGTCCGCCGAGCGCGTGCTGAACACGCCGCGCTCCGGATTGCTCGGGTCGTCGCGCGGGTGCACCCGGAGCACGTCGCGGCGGGCTCGGTCGAGCCAGGTCAGGACGATCACGCGGGCGCCCGGCTCGATTCCCTCGAGGCCTTCGCGCACACCGGGGTCGAGCACGAGCCAGGCCTCGGGGGCCCCCTCGTGACCCTGCTTGGGCGCGTCGCCCGGCTCCGTGAGGGGCGACTCCACACGCCCGATCGGGACCAGCGAGAGATCGGCGTCGCTCACGCGGGCCTCGGGCTCCCGAAAGCGTTACAAAGTGCATGAGCAAGGAGGGCCGAATGGCTGACAACAACCTGAGCATCCTCAAGCCGAGCGTGAACAACCTGACCGCCCGCATCTTCGTGCGCGCCGCCGGGCTCGATTACGACGAGACCGACGTGTGGGGGCAGACCACCACGCCGGAGTTCCTCGCGAAGGACCCGGCGCACCTCACGCCGCTCCTCGAGGAGAGCGGGCTGCCGCGCGGGTCGCTCTGGGAGAGCTGCGCGATCATGCAGTACCTCTGCAACAAGCATGGCCTCGACCAGTTCTACCCGACGGACCCGGGCGAGCGCGCGATGGTCGACAGCGCGATGTTCTACTTGATCGGAACGCTCTACCCGCTGGTGGCCCGGGCGACCTACCCCACGCTCGGGTTCCCGCAGTACGCGGGCGAGGCGGCCACCTCCGACGCCGGCGAGGACGTGAAGGCGAAGGCCCAGCAGGACGCCGAGGCCGCGCTGGCCGAGCCGCTCGAGGCCTACCACGCCTTCTTTCTGGAGGGCCGGACATTTATCGGTGGCGACTCGCCCTCGATCGCCGACATCCGCCTGGCGGCGACGCTCGAGTTCCTGAGGTCGATCGACTACGACTTCCCGAGCTGGGCGACCGAGTACATGGGCGCCGTGGAGAAGGCGCTCGGCGACGCCTACTCGGAGCCGGCCGCCGACGTGCGCGGCTTCGTGGACAACGCAAGGGCGCAAGCGAGCGCATGAGCGTCCCGAACATCGAGCTGAACGACGGCCGCTCGATCCCGCAGCTCGGCTTCGGCGTCTTCCAGATCGACCCGGACGAGACCGCCGCCGCGGTGAGCGAGGCCCTGGAGGTGGGCTACCGGCACATCGACACGGCGGAGATGTACGGCAACGAGAGGGGCGTGGGCGAGGCGATCCGGGCTTCCGGGCACGACCGCGGCGAGCTGTACGTGACCAGCAAGCTCAACAACGGCTTCCACCGGCCCGACGACGCGCGCCCGGCCTTCGACCGCACCCTCAACGAGCTCGGGTTCGAGTACGTCGACCTGTTCCTCATCCACTGGCCCCTCCCCACGCTCTACGACGGCGACTTCGTCTCCACCTGGAGGACGCTCGAGGAGTTCCGGCAGGACGGCCGCGCGCGCTCGATCGGCGTCTCGAACTTTCAGGTGGAGCACCTGGGGCGGCTCGCGGCCGAGACCGACACCGTGCCGGCCGTGAACCAGATCGAGCTGCATCCCTACCTGCTCAACGCGCAGGTGCGCGCCTACGACGAGGCACACGGCATCGCCACCGAGGCGTGGTCGCCGATCGCCCAGGGCGAGGTGCTCGACGACCCGGTGGTCACGGAGATCGCGGACAGGGTCGGCAGGACCCCGGCGCAGGTGGTCCTGCGCTGGCACATCCAGCGCGGCAACATCGTCTTCCCGAAGTCGGTCACGCCGGAGCGGATCCGCGAGAACTTCGAGATCTTCGACTTCGAGCTGGAGCCCGCCGACATCGACCGGATCGCCGGGCTCGACCGGGGTGAGGCCGGCCGGACCGGCCCCAACCCCGACAGGTTCGCCTACGTCCGGAGCTAGCGCAGGCCGCGATGTTCGGATCCATCGCGGTGGCCGCCCTGCTCGGAGCTCTGATCGAGGGCCGCCTCGTCCCGGGCCTGATCGCCTTCGGGCTCGTCGCCTCGATCGCGGCTCTGGCCCTGGAGCGGCGGCGCAGGCGCGGTCCCTAGGCCCCGCTCGCCCTCAGCCGGAGAGCGCCTCGTCGAAGAAGCGCACCACCCGGCGCTCGTATTCCTTCGGAGCGGCGTCGTATCCGCCGGTGTGGCCGCTGTCGGTCTTCCAGAGCTGCTTCGGATCGCCGGCGACCTCGTGGTAGTCCGCGGACAGATTCTCACCGCCCTGCCCCCGGTCCGCGTAGATCAGGAACACCGCACGCGGGGCGATGCGGCCGACCAGGCCCTTCAGGTTCGGCGGCGGGCTCTCGTTGGAGAAGACGGTCACCCCGAGTGTTATCGCGCCCCAGGTCGGCAGCGAGGTCCACTTTGCGCTACCCGACAGCTCGCTCGCCTCGCGGACGGAGCGGATGCCGGCACCCTCCGAGACGATTGCCTTCAGGTCGTCCGTCTCGGCCGCCAGCTCCAGCAGCATCTCGCCGCCCACCGAGCGCCCGATGCCTCCGATGCGCTCGGGATCCACGTCGGACCGCGTCTGGAGGAATGCGATCGCCGCCTCGAGGTCCTTCGTGCCGCCCCAGCCGAGCGCGTTCGGATCGCCCTCGCTGTCTCCCTCTCCGCGCCTGTCGAAGAGCAGCACGCCGTAGCCGTGCCGGGCCAGGAAGCGCGCCGCCTCGCGCGGGCCGCTGCGGCCGGGGAACGCGATCACGGCAGCGCGGTTCTTCGAGGGGATGTACCAGCCCTCGAGCTCGAGGCCGTCGCTCGTCTCGAACTTCACGTCCTCGTACTCGGCGCCGCCGAGGTCGGGGTCCGGAACCACAGCGCGGCCCAGGTGCGTGTAGCCGTAGGCCATCATGAACGGGGCCACGAGCGCTCCGCCCACGATCACGGCCGCCAGTCCGACGAGCGCCCGGCGGACGTAGCGCCGCGCACGACTTCCGTCACTCCGCCGCGAGCGCCAGAGCGTCACGATCCCGAGGAGCACCAGCACCACCCCGGCGGGAAGCGTCACGAGGCCGGTGTAGTCGTCGCCCGACGCTCCGACCTTCCCGGTGTAGTGCCAGCCCTCGATCCCGGCCACGATCCCGAAGCCGCCTATCAGGACCGCGAGCGTTGCGCGCGCGCCTGGACGGACCCGTGGGTACAGGACGGCGGCGATCGCCAGCGCGGCCAGCGGCACGAGCCCACTCACGAGGTGATCGCCCGCAGAGGTGCCGGGCTCCGGCTGGATGAACGAGTCGTCGAGAACGTGGATGGCGATCACCGCGACCGCCACCAGGAACACGACGCGCTCCGCGGTCCCGCGCACCCAACGACGTTACACCCGCGTCCCGCTTAGCTGGAAGCGGTGATTCGCTTCGCCTCTTCGACGTCGCGGTTCATCTGCGCGACCAGCTCGTCGACCGATTCGAAGCGTTTCTCGCCGCGGAGCCGCTCCAGGAAGGCGATCCGCAGGGTCTCTCCGTAGATGTCCTCGTCGAAGCCGATCAGGTGCGCTTCCACGAGCAGGCCGCGGCCCGTTGCGAACGTCGGCCGGACGCCCACGTTCACCGCCGCGGGATGGCCGTTCGCCCAGGCGGCGTAGACGCCGTGTCCGGGCGTGACGTAGGCGTCGTCCGGCACGAGGTTGGCGGTGGGCATCCCGAGCTCGCGCCCGCGCTTGTCGCCGGGCACCACCTCGCCCTCGAACAGGAACGGCTCGCCGAGGAACTCGGCCGCCTGGTCCACCTCGCCCGCCGCCACGAGGCCGCGGATGTGACTCGATGAGATCGTCTCGCCGGCGGCCTCCACCAGCGGGACCACGCGCGTCTCGAACTCGTCGTGCGAGCTGAGGAACTCCGGCGTGCCGCGCGCGCCCTTGCCGAAGCGGAAGTTCTCGCCCACGGAGACCTGCCCGGCGCCGAGCCGGTCCACCAGCACGTGCTGCACGAAGTCCTCGGCGCTCTGCTCGGAGAAGCTCTTGTCGAAGGGGATCACCACGAGCTCCTCCACCCCGAGCCCCGCAATCAGGTCGCGCTTCACGGGGAAGGTGCTGATCAGCTTCGGCGTGGCCTCCGGATGGATCACGGACAGCGGATGAGGGTCGAAGGTGAGCACGGTGTCGGCGCCGCGAATGACCTCGCGGTGGCCGCGGTGGACGCCGTCGAAGGTCCCGATCGCCACGCTGCGCGGCCGCGAGGCCGGCTCGACGTCGTTGAGTGACACGACCCTCATGCGGGAGCGAACACTACGACGGGCTTGAGCTCGGCCGCGCGCGGCTCCGCGATCGCGAGCAGCTCGCCGGCGTGCGTGAGCCGGAAGTGCTCGGCCTCGGCGGCTCCGCCGAGCGTCACCCCTCGCCCGTGGCCAACCGCGACGGCCTCCTCGGCCGAGAGCACGCGCTCCGGCAGGAAGGCCAGGGCGTCGCGCAGGGGGACGAGCCGCTCCGGGTCGGCGTCCTCGAGCCGGAACGGCCCGATCGCGGTGCGCTCGAGCTCCTCGCAGTAGGCGTCGCCCAGGTCCGTGACGAGAGTGCGCACATACGTGCCCGAGGAGCACACGATCTCGAACTCCGCACGCTCGGCGTCGTGCGCGAGCAGGTCGGCGCGGTACACCGTGACGGGGCGCGCGGTCAGCTCGGGCGTCTCGCCGCTGCGGGCGAGCTCGTAGGCGCGCCTCCCGCCCACCTTGACGGCCGAGTAGGCGGGCGGCGTCTGCATCTGCTCGCCAACCGGGATCGAGATCTCGTCGGGCACGCGGCCGGTCTCGACCAGCTCGCCGTCGCGGTCGCCCGTGGATGAGCTCCAGCCGAGCCGCGCCACGGCGCGATAGGTCTTCGGCAGCGCCATCAGGAACCGCTGCGCGCGCGTCGCGCGGCCCACCAGCACAAGCAGCAGGCCGGTGGCGAACGGATCGAGCGTGCCGGCATGCCCGACCTTCGTTCGGCGCGGCAACGAGCGCCGCACCTCCGCCACCACGTCGTGCGAGGTCACCCCCGCCGGCTTAGCCCGCAGGAGCACGCCGTCCATGAGCTCGCTAGGTGGCCGGTAGCTGGTCGCGCACGTGCCCGCGCAGCTGGTCCACCAGCTCGGGGTACGGCACTTCCGTCGAGAAGCCCGCCGCCTGCGGGTGCCCGCCGCCGTTGAACTCGCGGGCGATGCGCGACACGTCCACAGTGCCGTCCGTGGCCCGCAGGCTGACCTTGCGCATCCCGTGGCGGTCGTCCGAGAGCAGCTCGCGCACCAGCACCGCCACTCGCGTTCCCTCGACCGCCCGCATGTGGTCCACAACCCCCTCGGAGTCGGTCTCTAGCGCGCCCGTCTCCTCGTAGTCGCGCTTGATGAGGTGGGCGATCGTGATCGCTCCCTCGTCGTAGCGCTCCACGCTCGCAAGCGCGCGCTGGAGCAGCTGCAGACGCCGGAAGGGAAGGTCCTCGAACAGCTCGCGGTAGACGATGTGCGGCTCCACCCCCGCCTCGATCAACTCGGCGGCCATGCGATGAGCGTCCGCGGACGTGTTCTCGTACATGAAGCGGCCCGTGTCGGTCACGAGCCCCACGTACAGCGCCTTCGCGATGTCCGGTGTGATCTCGGCGCCCAGCTCCTTCGAGATCCGCCACACGATCTCCGCGGTGCACGAGGCCGCCGAGCACACGAGGTTCACCGTGCCGAAGCGCGTGTTGTCGTGGTGGTGGTCGATGTTGAGGATGTGGAGGCCCTCGGCCTGGAGGAACTCGACCGGCATGCGGTCGATGTTCCCGCAGTCGAGGAAGACGATCGTGCGCTCGGCCACGTCCTCGGGCGGGGCGCCCACGAGCCCCTCGAACTGGAAGCCGCGGTACTCCCAGGGCAGCGGGAACTCGTCCGGCGACATGTACATCAGCGAGTCCTTGCCGAGCTGGGTGAGGATGCCGTGCATCGCGAGCAGCGAGCCGAGGGCGTCGCCGTCCGGGTTCTCGTGGGTGGTGAGGAGGAGCTTGTCGGCGGCGCGCAGCTCACCGACCACCTGGTCCTGTTCGGTGGCGACGCTCATGTGTCGCCCTCGTCCAGAAGCTCGGTAATCCGCATCCCTCGATCTATCGACTCGTCGAACACGAACTGAAGTGTTGGGGTGTGCTTCATCCGCAGCTCCGTGGCCACCGACTGCTGGAGGAGACCGTGCGCCGACTCCAGCCCGGCGAGCGTGGCCGCGCGCTCCTCGTCGCTTCCGAGCACGGACACGTACACCCGCGCCTGGCGCAGATCGGGGCTGGTGTCCACAGAAGTCACTGTCACAAATCCTATGCGCGGGTCTCTGAGGCCCTCCGCGAGCCGCGCAGACACGACCTCGCGCACCGCCTCGTTCACACGGCGCATCCGATCGGCCATCCTAGAGAAGGTCTTCTCTAGACACCATTTGGCATTCCACTCGTGCGCCATCGGGAAACATCGAGATCACGTAGCGCTCGACCGCCGCAGCCTTATCCCTCAGCGCGCCGGCGTCCCGTCCGACGAGCGCAGCGGTCAGCTCCGAGCGCTGCCACAGATCGTGGTAGTCCGTTTCGGCTACGGCCGCGCCGAAGCGCCGCTGCAACTGAGCCTTCAGCGAGCTCAATTCCTTCCGCTTGCCCTTGAGACTGCCGTTGTCCGGGAAATGCAGGTGAATCTCTAGGAGACAGACGAAGCTCAAGAGAGCGTCTGCTCAACCTGCTTGATCTCGTAGGCCTCGATCACGTCCCCCTCCTTCGGGTCGGGGTAGTTCTCGAGCACGATTCCGCACTCCATGCCGGCGGTCACCTCGCGGACGTCGTCCTTGAAGCGGCGCAGCGAGCCGATGCGGCCGTCGTAGACCACCGTGCCGTCGCGCACGAGGCGGCACTGGACGCCGCGGCGCATGACGCCGTCCGTGACGTAGGAGCCCGCGATCGTTCCGACGCGGGACGCCTTGAAGGTCGCGCGCACCTCGGCGGTGCCGACGGCCTCCTCGACCTCCTTCGCGTCGAGCAGTCCCTCCATCGCCGCGCGCAGGTCCTCGATGATGTTGTAGATCACCGAGTAGGTGCGGATCTCCACGCCCTCGCGGTCCGCGACCTGGGCGGCGTTGCCGACCGGGCGAACGTTGAAGCCGATGATCACGGCGTCGGAGGCGGCGGCCAGCATCACGTCGGACTCGGCGATGCCGCCGACGCCCTCGCGGATGATGTTCACCTGCACCTGGTCCTGCGGCAGGCGGACGATCTCGTCGGCGAGCGCCTCGAGCGAGCCGGCCACGTCGGCCTTGAGCACGAGGTTGAGCTCCTTCTCGCCGCGCTCGGCGCGGGCGAGCACGTCCTCGAGCGAGACCCGGCGGCTGCCCTGGCGCGCGAGCGCCTCCTGCTTCATGCGGATCGAGCGCTCGTTGGCGAGGCGCTTCGCCTCGCGGTCGGTCTCGACCACGCGGAAGTGCTCGCCGGCGTCGGGCACGCCGTCGAAGCCGAGGATCTCCACCGGCATGCCGGGGGTGGCCTCCTTGAGGGCCTGGCCGCGGTAGTCGTGCATCGCGCGCACCCGGCCCCACGCCTCGCCGGCCGTGAGCGAGTCTCCAACCTCGAGCCGGCCGCGGTGGACCAGAAGGGTCACGACGGGGCCGCGGCCCGGGTCGAGGCGCGACTCGATCACGAACCCGGAGGCGTCGGCCTCGGGGTTGGCGCGCAGCTCCTGGATCTCGGCCAGCGTGACGAGCGTCTCGAGCAGGTCGTCGAGGTTCTGCTTGGTCTTGGCGGACACGTCGACGAACTCGGTGTCGCCGCCCCAGTCGGCCGGGGTGAGGCCCTGCTGGGCGAGCTCGCCGCGAACGCGGTTCGGGTCGGAGCCCTCCTTGTCGATCTTGTTCACGGCCACCATCACCGGGACCTCGGCCGCCTTGGCGTGGTCGATCGCCTCCACGGTCTGCGGCATCACGCCGTCGTCGGCGGCCACCACGATCACGGCGATGTCCGTGACCTTCGCGCCACGGGCGCGCATGGCGGTGAAGGCCTCGTGGCCGGGCGTGTCGAGGAAGGTGATCGTGTGGTCGCCGTGGTGCACCTGGTAGGCGCCGATGTGCTGGGTGATGCCACCGGCCTCGCCGGAGGCCACCTCGGTCTCGCGGATCGCGTCGAGCAGTGAGGTCTTGCCGTGGTCGACGTGGCCCATGATCGTGATCACGGGCGGGCGCTCGATGAGCTCTTCCTCGCTGTCCTCGTAGGCCGGCTCCTCCTCGACGTCCTCCGCGGCGGAGACCATCGTGACCTTCTTGTCGAAGCCGTCCGCGAGCACCTCGATGGCCTCGTCGGAGAGCGTCTGCGTGAGCGTGGCCATCTCGCCAAGCTCCATCAGCTTCTTGATCACCTCGGGGGCGGAAAGCTGGAGCGACTCGGCGACCTCCTTCACGGTCGAGCCCGAGCGCACCTGGACCGGCGGGTCCTCCTCCAGCGCCGCGGCGGCTGCCGCCGCTGCCTGCGCCTCGAGATCGGGCTCCACCCACTGCGGACGCCGCCGCCGGCCGCGCCCACGGCGGGCCGGCTGCTGCGGAGGCGGTGGGGTACGGTCGCGCCGCGCCGCCTGAGAATCGATAACCACGCGCCGGCGCCGGCCTCCCTGGCCGCCGCCACCGCCGCCGCCACCGCCCTCGCCGCCGCGGCCACCGCGGGTCGGCCGTGGGCCGCCACCGCCGCCGCCGCCGCCGCGCGGGCCGCCACCGGGACCGCCGGGTCCGGGGCCGCGGCCTCCGTCGCCACCCGGGCGGTCGCTCTGACGCGGCCCGCTGCGCTGGGCGCCCTGGGGCTTGGGCGGCTCCGGCGGGGGAGCCTCCTGAAGAATGCGCGGGCCGCGACCCTCGGGGCCGGCCCGCTTGACCTCTCCCTCCGGAGAGGGCGGACGCGTGATCGCCGGCCGGGTCGGCTGCGACTTCGGCGCGGAGCCGCCCTTGGGCTTGGCCTCGGCCGCGGGCTCGGCAGCCCCACCGTCGGCTTCGGCCGCGGGCGCGGCAGCCCCGGCCTTCGCCTCCGCGGCGGGCTTGGCGGCCCCGTCGTCGGCCTTTGCTTCCGCCTTCGCGGGCTTCGCCTTCGCGCCCTTCGCCTTCGCACCCTTGGCCTCAGCGGCCGGCTCGGCCTTCGCGCCGTCGTCTTTCGCCGCGGCCTTCTTCGGCTTCGCCTTCGTCGCGGTCGCGCCATTGCCGAATGCCTTCGCGGCGTCGGCCTCCTCCACGCTCGATGCGGGAGCGGTCACGCCAAGGCCGGCCTTCTGGAGAATCTCCAGGGCCTCCTTCGAGGTGATTCCTCGCTCCTTTGCTATCTCGTGGACGCGCTTCTTTGCCATGCGGTGATGAAGTCTAAGGTCTCCTGTTGCACTGTTACCGGCGCGCGTAAGGCGCGTGCCAGCGGGCGACTCTTGGCGAGCCTAGCGGCGCAGTCGGGGTTAGCACAGACGTAGGCGCCGCGGCCATCTGCCTGTGCAGCCGGGTCCGTTCTGACCCGGCCATCCTCGCCTCGCACCAGCCGCAGCAGCTCGCCCTTGGGAAGCGAGCGCCCGCAGCCGACGCAGCGGCGAAAGGGCTCTACGACTCCTCCGCCTCCTCGGCGGCGGTCTCCTCCGCCGGCTCATCGTCGGCGAGAGGCTCGTCCTCCGCGACGGCGGCCTCGCCCTCGGCGTCGGCCGGCTCGTCCTCCGCGACGGGCTCCGCGTCAGCGACCGGCTCCTCGTCGAGCGGCTGGTCGGCCGTAGCGGCGTCCTCGACCGAGGCGTCCTCGACCGGGGCCTCCTCGAGCACGGCGTCCTCGACCGGTGCCTCGTCGGCGGGGGCATCCTCGACCGCGGCCTCCTCGACCGGCACGTCGCTCGCCAGCTCCTCGGCCGGCACCTCGCCGTTGCCCGAGGCTGCGAGCTCGGCGTCCGCTACGGACTCGGCTTCGCCGGCCTCCTCGCCCCCGCCCTCGCCGTCCTCGGGCGGCACGAGGTAGTCGGTGCCGGTGCCCTCCAGCGCCTGGTGGGCCGGAAGGCCGCAGTAACGCGAACCGGGCAGGGACGCGTTCGGGCAGCGCTTGCCGTTCGCGAGGATGCAGGCGCAGCGGCCGGAGACGTCCTCCTCCGCGTAGCCCATCTCCGACTCGTCCTCGGCGAACTCGGTCTCGGAGCGGATGTCCACTCGCCAGCCGGTGAGTCGCGCGGCTAGCCGGGCGTTCAGGCCGTCCTTGCCGATCGCCAGCGAGAGCTGGTCGTCCGGCACGATGACGGTGGCCTGCTTGGCCTCGTCGTCCACGAGCACCTCGCGCACGCGCGCGGGCGAAAGCGCCTTCGCGACGAAGCGCGCCGGCTCCTCGTTGAACGGGATGATGTCGATCTTCTCGCCGCGCAGCTCGGATACGACCATGCGCACCCGCGAGCCGCGGGGGCCGACGCAGGCGCCCACCGGGTCGACACCGGACGCGTGCGAAACGACCGCGATCTTCGACCGGTAGCCGGGCTCGCGCGCCACGTTCTGGATCTCCACCAGCCCGTCGGCGATCTCCGGCACCTCGAGCTCGAACAGCGCCCGGATCAGCTCCGGCGAGCGCCGCGACACGATGATCGACGGGCCCTTCGCCTGGTTCGAGACGTCGGTGATGATGGCCTTGACGCGCTGGCCGTGGTCGTAGCGCTCGCCGTGCACCTGCTCGCCACGGGGCAGCAGCGCCTCGACGCGCTCGCGCAGCTGCACGAGCGTGTAGCGCGAGTCGGACTGCTGGACGATGCCGGTGATCAGCTCGCCCACGCGGTCCTGGTACTCGTTGAACATCATGTCGCGCTCCGCCTCGCGGATGCGCTGGAGGATCACCTGCTTCGCCGTCTGCGCGGCGATGCGCCCGAAGTCCTCGGGCGTGACGTCGTGCTCCTCGATCTGGTCGCGGTACTGGGCCAGCCGCTCCTGGTCGATCTCCGGCGGCTCGGGGTAGACCATCTCGCCCGTCTCCGGGTCGACGGTGGGCTCGCCCGCCTCCTCCTCGACCTCGTCGAGCAGCTGCTCCTCGAGGTCGGGCGGCAGCAGCAGCTCGTACACGCGGAAGTCGCCGCTCGAGCGGTCCACCTCCACGCGCGCGTACTTGGCCGCATCCGGCGTCTTCTTGTATGCCGACAGGAGCGCGTCCTCCAGCGCCGCCATCAGGCGGTCTGCGGAGATTCCCTTCTCTCGCTCGAGGACCCCGACGGCCTCGACAATCTCCTTGGTCATCGCTCCCCCTCGAGCAAGTTGCTGCGGTTGATCTCCGAGTAGGGGATCGAGACGATCCCCGTGTCGGCGGCCACGGTGACCTCGTCGTCACTGGCGCCGACCAGTTCCCCGGTGAAGCTCTTGTGGCCGTCCCTCGGCTCGCGCAGGCGCACGCGCGCACGCTGGCCGAGGAAGCGGCGGAAGTGGTCAGGCTTCGACAGCGGGCGCTCCGGGCCGGGCGAAGAGACCTCGAGCCCGTAGTCCGCCAGCAGGTCCGTCAGGTGCTTGGTAACCCGCTCGCAGAGCGCCAAATCGACTCCGTCCGGATGGTCGATGAACAGCCGCAGCCGCTCGGGACCCAGCTTCTCGCATGCCAAGACCTCGACGTCCGGCTCGGTCGTCGAGAGGCGCTGCTCGATGTCTGTCTGGAGGGATTCGATCTGCATTAGGCACAAAAAAGGTGGACCTCACGGCCCACCTTCAGGCGCCGCCCCAGGAGGGCGGCGAACGACTGAAGTTGCTTGACGAGTGTAGCCGCTTCGTTAACGAACGGGGCCCCGGGCTCAGAGCTGGAGCGACTTCGCCACGAGGAATTCCTCGAGGCCGTAGCGGCCCAGCTCGCGGCCGTGGCCGGACTGCTTGTAGCCGCCGAACGGCGCCATCGGGTTGAAGGCGCCGCCGTTGATCTCGACCTGGCCGGTGCGGATCCGGGCGGCCACGCGCTTCGCGCGCTCCTCGTCCGCGGACCAGACGCCGCCGGCGAGCCCGTAGACGCTGTCGTTGGCGATCCGGATCGCGTCCTCCTCGTCCTCGTACGGGATCAGCACGAGCACCGGGCCGAAGATCTCCTCCTGGGCGATCGTCATGTCGCTCGTCACATCCGAGAAGACGGTGGGGCGCACGAAGTAGCCGCGCTCGAGGCCCTCGGGCGGCTCGGCGCCGCCGGCCACGAGGCGGGCGCCCTCCTGCTCGCCCTTCTCGATGTAGCCGCGCACGCGCTCGCGCTGGTCGTCGGACACGAGCGGGCCGAGCGCGCTGCCGTCCTCGAAGGGGTCGCCGGGCGTGAACGCCTCGTCGGCGATCGCGGCGGCGATCCGTTCGGCCTGCTCGAGCTTGTCGCGAGGCACCAGCATGCGGGTCAGCGCGCTGCACGTCTGGCCCGAGTTGAGGAAGCACTTCGCCACGCCGTCCGTGACGGCCTCCTCGAGGTCGGCGTCGTCGAGGATCACGTTCGGCGACTTGCCGCCGAGCTCGAGCGCCACCGGCTTGGGGGCCTGGGCCGCCAGCTCGGACACGCGCCGCCCCGCGCTCGTCGAGCCGGTGAAGGAGACCATGTCCGTCTCCGGATGCGAGACGATCGCCTCGCCGACCACCGCGCCGCTGCCGGAGACGAGGTTGAACACGCCCGCGGGCAGGCCGACCTCCTCGACGATCTCGGCGAGCACGAAGGCGTTCAGCGGCGCGATCCCGCTCGGCTTCAGCACCACGGTGCAGCCGGCGGCGAGCGCCGGCGCCACCTTGTTGGCGATCTGGTGGAGCGGGTAGTTCCACGGCGTGATCGCGGCCACCACGCCGACGGGCTCGCGCACGATCAGCGAGTTGCCGACCTCCTCCTGCCACGTGACCTCGTTCACCAGCTCGGGCATCGACGAGAAGGTCAGCTCGGGCAGCCCGGCCTGGATCATCCGCGAGAGGCCGATCGGCATGCCGAGCTCGGTGGTGATCAGCGCGGCGATCTCGTCACCGCGCTCGGAGAGCTTCGCTCCGATCGCCGCGCAGTAGCGCGGCGCGCTCCTCGGGCTGAGCGTCTGCGACCACGCAGTCGAACGCGGCCCGCGCCGCTCGCACGGCGCGGTCGGCGTCCTCGGCCGTGCCCGCGGGGATGCGGCCGACGACCTCCTCGGTCGTCGGGTTCACCACGTCGATGGAGCCCTCCCCGGCGGGCTCGACCCACTCCCCGCCGATGTAGAGCTTGTCCCGGACGAGCGCGTCAGATGCGATGGCCATGTCCGGAACGATATGGGCTAGTCGATTTATGTACCGAGTGGGTACACAAATCGACTTACCCTCGAGCGGCGTGGGCGCGCACGCGCTCGTAGAGCGGTTCGGCCTCCTCGGGCGGCGCGGGGTCCACGAAGCTGGGGCGGTTGCCCTTGCAGGCATCGCCGCATATGGGTTGGGCGCTTTCTATTTCCATCTCGCAATGGAAAGCGCCCAACCCCTCGCGCAAGAGCGCCGGGAGCCTCCGCCAGGCGCCGCGCCCGGGCCCGGGATTACGCCTCGAGCAGCAGCGTCACTGGCCCGTCGTTCACCAGCGCCACGGCCATGCGGGCGCCGAAGACGCCGCCCGCGGCGCCGGTCGCGGCGCGCACGCGCTCGTAGAGCGGCTCCGCCTCCTCGGGCGGCGCGGCGTCCACGAAGCTCGGGCGGTTGCCCTTGCGGGCATCGCCGTAGAGCGTGAACTGGCTCACCACCAGCACCTCGCCGCCGACGTCACGCACCGACAGGTTCATCTTGCCCTCAGCGTCCTCGAACACCCTCAATGCGAGCAGTTTCGCGGCGATCCGATCCGCCTCCGCGACCCCGTCGCCTCGGCGCACGCCGAGCAACACGAGCAGCCCGGGGCCGATGCGGGCCACCTCCTCCCCGCCCACCGACACCGACGACTCGCTCACTCGCTGCACCAACGCCCGCACGCCCGCGTACTCTGCCCGAATGGCAGCCATCGACGAGGTCGAGGCCTATCTCGAATCGATGCCGGGGCTGAACGCGCGCCGGCTCGCACACACCGAGTGGGGCATCGTCGTGCCTGGCGACAACGTGGGCGGCCAGCCGATCGAGGCGAGCATCCGGATCGCCGACCGCCTGCTCCGCATCCAGGCGCTCGCGCTCCACGCGGCGAGCGACCTCGACCCGTGGATGCTGCTCTGGTGGAACCGCCAGACGCGCCTGGTCCGCTTCGGCTGCTCGCAGGCGCGCGACATCTGGGTCACGGCGACATCCCGATCGTGGCGGTCGACGAGGCTGGCATCGACCGCCTGCTCGGCCTGATCACCGAGGCGGTGGTCGGCGTGCGGGGCCACGCCGCGAAGCTGCGCGGCGCGGAGGAGCCTCAGGCGGAGGAGCCGCCGGCCGGCGCCTAGGCCACCTTCTGGAGGCGGTTCGCGAGGGCCTGGTAGTCCTTGCGGTCCGGGCGCATGTGGGCCGCGAGCGCGGCGTGGCGGCGGGCCTCGCGACGGCGACCGGTCTTCTCGAGGGAGCGGCCCAGGCAGAAGTGCGCGTAGTCGTTCACCGGGTAGCGCTCCACGACGGCCGCGAACTCCTCGGCGGCCTTGTCGAAGCGGCGCGAGCGGAAGTAGGCGCGCCCGAGCGCCTCGCGGATCGAGCCCTTGTCGGGCTCCAGGGAGCGCGCGCGCTCCAGTGGAACGGAGGCGGCCATGAAGTCGCCCTGTTCCAGGAGCTCGCTGCCCTTCTTGAACAGTTCGTACGCGTTCTCGCTGCTCATTGCCCTCGTTCTACGGTAGTCGGCCCCGCAGCCGCCGTCCTCAAGCGTTCGACCTCGTCGAGGATCGCCTCGGCGACCTCCGTCTTCGGCCTCCGGCCGACCTCTCGCTCGCCCTCGGCGAAGACGATCGTGACCTCGTTGTCGGTGCTGTCGAAGCCGATATCCGAGCGCGAGATGTCGTTCACGACGACGGCGTCGAGGCCCTTGCGGGCGAGCTTTTCGCGCCCGCGCTCGACCGCCCCGTCGCCGTGCTCTGCCGCGAATCCGATCACGGTCTGGTCGGGGCGACGGTCGGCGGCCACTGCGGCGACGATGTCGGTGGTCGGCTCGAACTCGACGCTGAGGCGGTCGCTGCCCTCCCTCGAGATCTTCGCGTCGGCGGGCGACACCGGCCGGAAGTCCGACGGGGCGGCGGCCATGATCAGCACGTCGGCGTCGCCGAAGCGCTCGCGCACCGCGGCCTCGAGCTCGGCCGTCGTCTCCACCGGAACGGCGGTCGCGGGCAGCGGGAGCGTCACGTTCGCCGCGACCAGCGTCACGTCCGCGCCTCGGCGGGCGGCCTCCTCGGCGAGCGCCAGCCCCATCCGGCCGGACGAGCGGTTGCCCACGTAGCGCACGGAGTCGATCGGCTCGCGCGTGCCGCCTGCCGTGACCAGCACGCGCATGCCGTCGAGCGAGCGCGGGGCGAATGCCAGCGCGGCTTCGGCGGCCGCAAGGATCTCCGGCGGCTCGGCGAGCCGGCCCACGCCCCACTCGCCCTTGGAGGCGAGGCGGCCGGTGCCGGGGTCCACGATGCGGGCGCCGCGCGAGCGCAGCAGCTCGAGGTTCGCCTGCGTGGCCGCGTGCTCGTACATGTGGCTGTTCATGGCCGGCGCGACCACGAGCGGCGCGGTGCTGGCCAGCGCGGCGGAGGTGAGCAGGTTGTCGGCGAGCCCGTGCGCGAGCTTCGCCAGCGTGTTCGCCGAGGCGGGCGCCACGACCAGCACGTCGCAGCGCGCGACCAGCTCGAGGTGCGAGATCGGGTCGTGGTCCGGCGCCGGGTCGCCCGGGAAGGCGCCGCGCGCGGGGTCGGGCTCGAACTCGTCGACGAGGACCGGCGCGCCGGTCACGCCCTCGAACGTCGCGCGGCCCACGAACTGGAGGCTCGCGGGCGTCTGCACCACCCGGACGGCATGGCCCGCCGCTGTGGCGAGCCGGACCAGCTCAACTGCCTTATAGGCGGCGATCCCGCCGCTGACGCCGAGCAGGATCCGGGCCAAGTACGCCTCCTAGCGGTAGCGGTACTTGATCTTCCCGGCGGCGATCTCCTCGAGGGCGATCTTGAGGTAGTTCTTCGAGCCCGTCTCCACCATGGGAGGCGGGTACTCGTCGAAGGTCCCCTCGCCGAGGTTGTGGTAGTACGAGTTGATCTGCCGGGCACGCTTCGCGGACACGAGGACCACGGCGTAGTGGGAGTCGACTCGATCGAGCAGCTTGTCTAGACGGGGCTTGATCACGGGGGACACATCCTAGCGGCGAGCTCAGCAAGCTCGCCGACCGCCCGGTCCAGTTCGTCGTTGCAGACGTGGTTGGGGAACTCGTCGCGCGCCTCCAGCTCCTCGCGCGCGGCGGCGAGCCGGCGCTCGATCTGCTCGGGCGAATCCGAGCCGCGTGCGGTGAGCCGCTCCACCAGCGACTCGAACGACGGCGGCTCGATGAAGATGCGCTCGGCGTCGGGGAGCGTCTCGCGCACCTGGCGCGCGCCCTGGACGTCGATCTCGAGCACGATTCCGCGCGCCGGCCGCTCCAGCTCGCTGCGCAGCGTGCCGTAGCTGTTGCCGGCGTAGACGGCGTGCTCCACGAACTCGCCGGCGGCCACGCGGCGGTCGAAATCCTCCTGGCTGAGGAAGTGGTAATCGACCCCGTTCACCTCCCCCGGACGGGGGTCCCGAGTGGTCGCCGAGACGGCCAGCTGGAGGCCGGGAACCCGCTCCAGGAGCGACTTTATGAGCGTTCCCTTGCCGACGCCCGACGGCCCAGTGATGACCAGGATCGGGGCTATCGGCGCAGGTACGAGACGAGCTCGTTGCGCTGCCGCTCGGAGAGCCCGCCGATGGTCTTGCTGGGCGAGATGCGGCAGTGGGTGAGGATGCGATTCACCTTCACGCGGCCGTACTTGGGCACCGCCAAGAGCAGGTCGAAGACCTTCGCGGTGAGCACGTATTCGGGCGGATCCAGCAGCAGTCCGTGGATCTGGGCGCGGCCCGCCTTGAGGTCTCGCTTCAGCTTCGCTCGCCGTGTTCGGATGTCGTTTGCGCGCTGGAGGGCGTCCATTCGCTGGGTGAGCGAGCGCTCGGGAGCGTGGCCCGCGGGGTGTCCTTTAGCGGGCGACTGGGGGGCGGCCGGCATGGGCGGCGATAGTACACGCTGGGCCGCTGGCGTCGAGGGGGAACCTGCAAAAAATGCGCGAATTCAGCTAGACCTCGACCTTAGCTTTAGGTTGGTTGCGGCTCCTTGAGCGTTTTCCTTTCGTTTGCAGGGCTTTTCGTGAGCAATTGGCCGCCATTCTTCTGACGGACGGAAAAGTTCCCGCATCTTCCGTGGAAAGCGCGCCGATCCGTCCCCCAAACGGGCTCAGACACCTGTCGAGCCAGTGGCGACTGTCCCGCTCGAGAGGGACAGGTCGTTGAGCTCGGCCGCGATTCGGCGCCCGGCGGCCGGGTCGCGGAAGCTTTCGGTTCCGATTGCGACCGCGGTGGCGCCCGCGGCGATGAAATCGGCCGCTTGGCGGCCGTTCGAGATGCCTCCCATGCCAATCACGGGGATTTCGACCGCGCTCGCCACCGCGGCCACCTGCTCGAGGGCGATCGCGCGGATCGCGGGCCCCGAGACTCCGCCGGTGCGCCCTCCGAGCCACGGTTCGCCGCTCTGCGGGTCGAGCGCCATGCCCTTGAGGGTGTTCACGAGCGAGACCGCGTCGGCGCCGGCGCCCTCGGCGGCCGCGGCCACCCCGGCGGGGTCGGTGGCGTTCGGGGTGAGCTTCACGATCAGCGGCTTCGCGGTCTCGGACCTCACCCGCTCGACCGCCAGGGCCGTCTCGGCCGGGTCGGCGCCCATGATCAGGCCGGTCTCCACATTGGGGCAAGACACGTTCAGCTCGAGCATCGAGACCTCGTCGCGCTCCCCCACCGCGGCCACCAGCTGAGCCAGCTCCTCGCGGCTGAAGCCCATCACCGAGACCACGAGCGGGACCGGCAGCCGCGCCAGCTCGGGGAGGTCGGAGGCGAGGAAGCCCTCCAACCCCTTGTTGGGCAGCCCGATCGAGTTGATCATGCCGGCGGGCGTCTCCCAGAGCCGCGGAGGCGGGTTGCCCTGGCGCGGCTCGAGGGTGATCGTCTTGGAGACGAAGGCATCGAACGGGAAGCGCTCGAGCAGGGCATCGCCGAAGGCGCGCCGGGCGGCGATGGCGTCGAAGGTGCCCGAGCCGTTGAGGACCGGCCCGCGCAGCGAAACGCCGCAGAGCTCGAATGCGCCCTGCCGCGCCGAAGGCGTGGGATCGGGTGTCACAGCGCGGACTCCAGGCGGTCGGCGTCCAGCACGGGGCCGTCCACGCAGAGGCGCACGTAGCCGTCGGTGGTCGGCACCACGCATCCGAAGCAGGCCCCGAAGCCGCACGCCATCCCCGATTCGAGCGCCAGTTGCGCCGGAACGTCGCGCTCTGCGCACAGCGCCCGTACCGCCTCCAGCATGGGCGGGGGGCCGCACGCGAAGACCGTCGCGCCCGGGTCGGCGTCGAGCTCGCCTGCAAGCAGCTCGGTCACGAGCCCCTGCCTGCCCACCGAGCCGTCGTCGGTGGTCACCTGCGGCTCGCCGCTGAACAGCGCCGCCGCCTGCGCGTGCGCGGCGGTGCGGAAGCCGAGCAGCGTGGTGGTCTCGTCGAGCTCCTCCTGGAGGCACAGGAGCGGGGCGGCACCGATGCCGCCGCCCACGAGGATCGGCCGGAAGCCGTCGGGAGGCGCCCGGAAGCCGATCCCGAGCGGGCCCACGAGCGCCAGGCCCTCGTCCGGGCGCAGCGCCCCCAGCCGCTCCGTGCCGGGACCGATCGCCTCGAGCAGGAAGCTGAGCGCCACGCCGTCGGGCTCGACGTGGGCACGGGCGTATGAGAAGGCGCGCGGCAGGTACGGGCGCTCGTCGCCGCCCCCGCCCCAGCACTCCTCGCTGGCGAGCATGTAGAACTGGCCCGGCCGCGGATCGCGCGGGCCCGAGCCGTCGTGGGCCGTGATCACGCTGTAGGCGCCGATCCGCTCGACGCCCGAGACGACCGCCACGCGCCGCTCCGGCGGCGCGAGCGTCCGCGGCTCGCTCAAGTGGCGCGCTCCGCCTCGGGAGAGCGTCCCTCCGCGGCGGCCCGGCCGGCGGCCTCGGGCACGACGCGCTCGAAACCGTGCAGCTCCTGCAGCGAGATCACGGAGGTCTCCCCCGAGCGGCTCGATCGGATCGCGCGCTGGGCCGCGCTGGCTCCGGACATCGTGGTGATGCACGGGATGCCGCGGCCGATCGCGGCGCGGCGGATCTCATAGCCGTCCGCGCGCGCGCCGAAGCCGGTGGGCGTGTTGATCACCATGTCCACCTCGCCGGCCTCGATCCGCTCGACCACGTTCGGCGAGCCTTCGGACAGCTTCTTGATCCGCTCCACGGGCACGCCCATGCGCCGGATCGCCGTGGCGGTGCCGCCCGTGGCAACCACCCGGAAGCCCATGTCGTGGAAGCTGGCGGCCAGCTGCGTGGCGGCCGACTTGTCCCCGTCCGTGACCGAGATGAACACGGTGCCCGAGCTCGGCAGCTCCGCCCCGGCCGCCGCCTGCGCCTTGCCGAACGCCGCCGGGTAGTCGGAGGCCACGCCCATCACCTCGCCGGTGGACTTCATCTCCGGGCCGAGGAGCGCGTCCGCGCGCGGGAAGCGCCCGAACGGGAGCACCGCCTCCTTCACCGACACGTGCCGCGGCGCGCGCGGGATGTTCAGGTCCATGTCCGCGAGCCGCTCGCCCAGCATCAGCCGGCACGCGATCTTCGCCAGCGAGACGCCGATCGCCTTCGACACGAACGGCACCGTCCGCGACGCCCGCGGGTTGGCCTCGATCACATACAGCTCGTCCTCGCCGGCCACCGCGAACTGGATGTTGATGAGGCCGATAACGCCGAGCGCCCTGGCGATCGCCTCGGTGGCCTGCTCGACCTGGCGCATCATGTCGGGGCCGAGCGACATGGCCGGGATCACGCACGCCGAGTCGCCCGAGTGCACCCCCGCCTCCTCGACGTGCTGCATGATCGCCCCGATCTCCACGTCCTCGCCGTCGCAGAGCGCGTCGACGTCGATCTCAATCGCGTTCTCGAG
The DNA here is from genome assembly GCA_963771715.1 of uncultured Thermoleophilaceae bacterium. Taxonomy (GTDB): domain Bacteria; phylum Actinomycetota; class Thermoleophilia; order Solirubrobacterales; family Thermoleophilaceae; genus JACVRW01. The sequence continues at coordinate 106,723 of CAVYUQ010000011.1, read as the reverse complement.
GAAGCGGTCCAGGAAGATGGTCCGCCCCGTGCCGCCGTTGGTCCGCTTGAGGTAGCCCTCGAGCCCCTCCCGCGAGTAACAGATCTCCATGGCCCGGCCGCCGAGCACGTATGAGGGCCGCACCAGCAGCGGATAGCCCACGCCGTCGGCCACCTCGAGCGCCTCCACGTGCGACTCGGCCGTGGCGTACGGCGGCCCCCGCAGGCCCAGCTCGTCGAGCAGCGCGCCGAAGCTCGGCCGGTCCTCGGCCCGGTGGATCGAATCGACGGGGGTGCCGAGCAGCGGCACGCCGGCGGCCGCCAGCCCGGCCGCGAGCTTGAGCGGCGTCTGGCCGCCGAACTGCACGATCACGCCCTCCGGCTGCTCCATCTCGATCACGCCGAGCACGTCGTCGAGCGTGAGCGGCTCGAAGTAGAGGCGGTCGGAGGTGTCGTAGTCGGTGGAGACCGTCTCCGGGTTGCAGTTGATCATCACGGCGTCGCGGCCGGACTCGCGCACGGTCATCGCCGCGTGCACGCAGCAGTAGTCGAACTCGATCCCCTGCCCGATCCGGTTGGGCCCGGAGCCGAGGATCACGACGCTCGGGCGCTCGCCCCGCCTCACCTCGTGCTCCGCCCGGCGCTCCCAGCCGGAGTAGTAGTAGGGCGTCTCGGCCTCGAACTCCGCGGCGCAGGTGTCCACCGACTTGAAGCAGCGCTCGAGTCCCGCCTCGGGGTCCTTACCACGCGCGAGCGCCGCCATCTCAGCCATGTACCAGGGGTCGATCCCGGTGCGCTCGCAGAGCTCCGCCTCGCTGTGGCCGCGGCGCACCGCCTCGAAGAGCAGCTCGTAGCGGTCGTCGGAGGGGGTGGCGAGCCGCGCGAGCAGGTCGTCGTCACCGTCGAACGACGGCAGCACGTCCAGCTCGCGCGAGCGCATGGCCTTCACGAACGCCTGCTTGAAGGTGCGCCCGATCGCCATGGCCTCGCCCACCGACTGCATCGAGGTGTGCAGCTCGCCGTCGGCACCGGGGAACTTCTCGAACGCGAAGCGCGGCCACTTCACCACCACGTAGTCGATCGTCGGCTCGAAGCTGGCCGGCGTCTTCCGCGTGATGTCGTTATCGATCTCCTCGAGCGCGTAGCCGACCGCCAGCCGCGCCGCGATCTTCGCGATCGGGAAGCCCGTGGCCTTGGACGCGAGCGCCGAGGAGCGCGAGACGCGCGGGTTCATCTCGATCACCACGATCTCCTCGGTCTGCGGGTTGACCGCGAACTGGATGTTCGAGCCGCCGGTCTCCACGCCGACCGCGCGGATCACCTTCAGGGCCTGGTCGCGAAGCTGCTGGTAGAGCGTGTCGGAGAGCGTCTGCTGCGGCGCCACGGTCACGCTGTCGCCGGTGTGTACGCCCATCGGGTCGATGTTCTCGATCGAGCACACGATCACGACGTTGTCGTTGCGGTCGCGCATCACCTCGAGCTCGAACTCGCCCCAGCCGATCACCGACTCCTCCACGAGCACCTGCCCGATCGGGCTGGCCGCGAGCCCCTCGGCCACCACCTGGCGGTACTCCGGCTCGGTCCGCGCGATGCCGCCGCCCGCGCCGCCCATGGTGAACCCGGGCCGCACGATCGCCGGGAGCCCGATCTCGGGCAGCGCCCGCTCGGCCTCGCGCATCGACTTCACCGCCGCGCTGCGCGGCACCCTCAGGCCGGCACGCTCCATCGTCGAGCGGAACAGCTCGCGGTCCTCGGCGCGCCGGATCGCCTCGTAGTCGGCGCCGATCAGCTCGACCCGGTGCTTGCCGAGCGTGCCGTTCTCCGAGAGCTGGCGGGCGAGGTCGAGCGCGGTGCCCCCGCCGAGCGTGGGCAGCAGCGCGTCCGGCTTCTCGCGCTCGATCACCTTGGTCACCGAACCGGCGTTCAGCGGCTCGATGTAGGTGCGCGTGGCGAACTCCGGGTCGGTCATGATCGTGGCCGGGTTCGAGTTCACGAGGATCACCTCGTAGCCCTCCTCCAGCAGCACCTTGCACGCCTGCGCGCCCGAGTAGTCGAACTCCGCCGCCTGGCCGATCACGATCGGACCCGACCCCAGAACTAGGATCCGGCGAATGTCGTCCCTACGCGGCATCCGCCACCTCCTGCGCCCCCGGCGCGAGCCGCCGCCGCCGGAGGAGCCCAGACTGCCGCGCGTCGGGAGCGAGGCCCGACTGCTGGGCGTGCCGCTCGATGTGAGCGTGGGAGACCTGTGGCGTAGCCGGCTCTATGCCGTGATGGTCGACAACTACGCCGGCGTGCCGCTCCACAAGATGCCCGAAGACCTCCGGGTCTATGAGCATTTGCTCTGGGCCGGCTGCGTGGACACGGTGATCGAGCTCGGAAGCGGCGCCGGTGGCAGCGCCCTGTGGTTCCACGACCGCCTGCGGGGCTTCCAGGAGCAGGGTCGCTCCGCCGGTGCGGCGGTGATCTCCGTGGACCTCGATGTCTCTGATGCACGCGCGAACGTCGGCGAGCGGCGCGACATCCGCTTCGTGGAGGGCGACATCCGCGATCCCGGGCTCCCGGCGCGCGTAGCCGCCGAGCTGCCCAGTGGAGCTCGCTGTCTCGTCGTGGAGGACGGCCCGCACACCTACGAGGCCACCCTCGCGGCGCTCGAGGGGTTCAGCCGCTTCGTGCCGGAAGGCGGATGGTTCGTGGCCGAGGACGGCGTGGTCGACGACGACGAGCTGCGAGTGAGGGACTGGTGGCCGCGCGGCGTGCGGCGAGCCGTCGCCGACTGGCTTGCCACGCCGTCCGGTGCCGACTTCGAGCTGCGGCGCGACGTGGAGGCGTATGGCCTCACGAGCAACTCCGGCGGCTACCTGCGTCGCAGGGGCTGAGCTCACGCGACCGCCTCCACGAAGCGGTCGAAGAGGTGAAGCGCATCGTGCGGCCCCGGCCCCGCTTCGGGGTGGTACTGCACCGTCGAGCCGCGGACGTCGCGCAGGACCAGTCCCTCGACCGTCCGGTCGTAGAGATTCAGCTGTTGCAGCTCAGCCACGCCGAAGTCCGTCTCCCAGCGCACCGGCTCGTCGGTGTCGATGGTCTTTTCTCCACCCGGGCCAAGCACCGCGAACCCGTGGTTCTGCGAGGTGATCTCGATGTGGCCTGTCTCGAGATCCTTGACCGGGTGGTTCGCGCCGCGGTGGCCGAACGGCATCTTGTAGGTCTCCAGGCCCACCGCCCGGCAGAGCAGCTGGTGGCCGAGGCAGATGCCCCACACCGGCGTCTTCCCGACCACCCCGCGAACCGCGTCGACCACATAGTCGAGCGCCGCGGGATCGCCCGGGCCATTTGCCAGGAAGACCGCATCCGGTTTGCGGGCCAGCAGCTCCTTCGCCGTAACCGTGCAGGGGTGCAGCTCGAGGTGCACGCCGCGCTCACGCAGGTTGCGCACGATCGATGTCTTGATGCCGGTGTCGATCGCGATCACACGCGGGCCGTTGCCCTCGAGCATCAGCGGCTCGGCCGGTGTGACCTCGCGCGCCAGGTCGGCGCCGGTCATGGAGGGCTCCGCCATCACGCGCTCGCGGGCCTTTGTCTCCGCCACCTCCGCGCCGAAGATTCCGCCGCGCATCGCGCCCTTGTCGCGTATATGGCGGACGAGAGCGCGCGTGTCGACGCCCGAGAGCGCCGGTATGCCGCAGTCGGCCAGCCACGTGAGCCAGCCGCCCTCGGCATGCGACGCGTCCTCGCGATCCACGCCCTCGCGCATGATCACCGCGCGCGCGTGGATGCGGTCCGACTCCATCTGCGACTCCGAGACCCCGTAGTTCCCGATCAGCGGATACGTGAAGACGATGATCTGGCCCGCGTAGCTCGGGTCCGTGACCGCCTCCTGATAGCCGGACATGGAGGTGTTGAACACGACCTCGCCGGTGCCGACACCGGCGGCGCCCACGGACTCCCCGTCGAAGCGCGTCCCGTCCTCCAGCAGGAGGTAGGCGGGGCTGGCGCTCATGCCACGGCGCCGAGCGCGAAGCTGCGCTCGCGGTAGGCCACCGCGCCGTCGGCGATCGTCATTCGCACCCGCCCGGTCAGGCGGCGGCCCGCGAAGGCGCAGTTCGCGGAGCGGCTCTCGTAGCCGGCATCGCCCACGTCCCACTCCGCCTCGAGGTCCACGAGGCAGAGGTTTGCAGGCGATCCGGGCGCCAGGGTGGGCACCACCAGCCCGAACGGCGCCCCTCCGGCGGTCATGCGCTCCACCAGCAGGCCGAGCTCGATCACGCCCGGCAACACGAGCCCGGTGTGCAGCGCTGCGAAGGCCGTCTCGAGCCCGGTGACCCCCATCGGCGCCAGCTCGAACGGCTGCTCCTTCTCCTCGCGCGCGTGAGGGGCGTGGTCGGTGGCGATGCAGTCGATCGCGCCCGAGCGCAGTGCCTCGATCAGCGCCTGGCGGTCCGACTCCGCCCTCAGCGGCGGGTTCATCTTCATGTTCGTGTCGAGCGTGCGCACCGCCTCGTCGGTGAGCAGCAGGTGGTGAGGCGTGGCCTCGCACGTGACCTGCGTGCCCGCCGCCTTGGCGCGCTCGATCGCGTCCACCGTCTCCCGGGCCGACACGTGCTGCACGTGGATCCGGCCGCGCTCGTACAGCGCGAGCGCGCAGTCGCGCGCCACCATCGTCGACTCGGACACCGCCGGGATCCCCGCCACGCCGAGCAGCGCGGACATCTCTCCCTCGTGCATCACCCCGGTGCCCGACAGCGAGGGGTCCTCCTCGTGCAGGGCCAGCACCCGGCCGGCCAGCTGCTGGTACTGGAGCGCCTGCCGCATCACGCCCGCGGAGCGCACCGGCAGCCCGTCGTCGGTGAACCCGGCCGCGCCGACCTCCGCCAGCTCCGCCATCTCGGTGAGCCGCTCGCCCTGCTGGCCGACCGTGATCGCCGCCATGAACCCCGTCGGGATGCGCGCCTCCGCGCGCGCCCGCTCGCGCAGCGAGCGCAGCACCGGCGCCGAGTCCACCACCGGCTCTGTGTTCGGCTGGGCGAGGATCGCGCAGAAGCCGCCGGCAGCGGCGGCGCGGGTGCCGGAGTCGATGTCCTCCTCGTCCTCGCGGCCGGGGGTGCGCAGGTGCACGTGCGGGTCGACGAAGGCGGGCAGCGCGTGCAGGCCCTCGGCGTCCACCACCTCGGCGCCGTCGGGCGCCTTCAGGGACTCGCCGAGCTCCGCGATCCGGCCGTCGCGCAGCAGCACGTCGCCGAGCTTGTCGAGCCCCGCGCGCGGGTCGAGCAGCCGGGCGCCCCGCACCAGCACGGTCGCGGGAGGCGCGGCCGCGCAGTCGAGCTCTATCGCGGCGCGCGGGCCGACGCCGTTCATCGGAGCTGCGCTGGCGCTCATGCGGGCTGGGGCTCCGTCTCGGCGTCGGCGGGCACGCCGGACGGCGCGCCGCGCCCGGCGAGCAGCTCGTAGAGCACCGCCATCCTCACCACCACGCCCGATTCCACCTGCTCGGTGATCAGCGCCTGCGGCGAGTCGATCACCTCGGCGGCCAGTTCCACGCCGCGGTTCACCGGCCCGGGGTGCATCAGCAGCTGCGTCGGCCCCAGCCGGCGACCGTCGATCTGGTACTGCGCGGCGTACTCGCGCAGCGAGGGCACGAACGAGCCGGTCATGCGCTCGCGCTGCATGCGCAGGGCGTAGACCACGTCGGCCGAGCCGAGCTCGTCCAGCGTGTGCCTCACCCGGCAGCCGAGCGACTCGATTCCGCGCGGGATCAGGGTCGGCGGCCCGCACACGGTGACCTCGCAGCCCATGCGCGTGAAGGCGAGGATGTTGGAGCGCGCCACGCGGCTGTGGAGCACGTCGCCCACGATCCAGACGCTCAGCCCCTCGAGCGACCCCGCCCGGCGCTTCAGCGTGTAGAGGTCGAGCAGCGCCTGGGTCGGGTGCTCGTGCTTGCCGTCGCCGGCGTTGATCACCGCCGCCTGGGTCCAGCGCGCCACCAGGCCGGCCGCCCCCGCGTGCGGCGAGCGGATCACGATCGCCGCCGGGTCGTAGGCCGACAGGGTCTGCACGGTGTCCTTCAGCGACTCGCCCTTCTCCACCGCCGAGCCCGTGGCCTTCAGCGTGATCAGGTCGGCGCTCAGGCGCTTGGCCGCCAGCTCGAAGCTCGACTGCGTGCGCGTGGAGGCCTCGTAGAAGAGGTTGATCACCGTGCGCCCGCGCAGCGTGGGGACCTTCTTGATCTCGCGGCCGGAGACCTCGGCGAAGCTCTCGGCCCTGCCGAGGATGCGCTCGATGTCCTCGCGCGAGAGGTCGTCCACCGACAGCAGGTGCGGGTGCATCAGATTGTCTCCTCCATGTGGGCGGCCGCGTCGATGGCCACCTCGTCTACGCCGTCGATCTCCTCCACTCTCACGTTCACCCTCTCGCCGCGGGCGGTCGGAAGGTTCTTGCCGACGTAGTCCGGGCGGATCGGCAGCTCGCGATGGCCGCGGTCGGCCAGCACCGCGAGCTGCACGCGGTTCGGGCGGCCGTAGTCGAACAGGGCGTCGATCGCGGCGCGCACGGTGCGGCCGGTGTAGAGGACGTCGTCGACCAGGACCACGGTGGTGTCCTCGACCGGGAAGTCGATGTGCGTGGAGTGCACCACGGGCTGGTAGTCAGCGCCGCGGATGCCCACGTCGTCGCGGTAGAAGCTGATGTCGATGTCGCCGAGCGGGACGGGCTCGCCCACGAGCTCCGCCACCAGGTCCCTCAACCGGGCGCCGAGCACGGCGCCGCGACGGTGAATCCCCACGACCGCGACGCCCTCGCCACCTGTCTTCTCGACGATTTCGTGTGCGATGCGCACCAGTGTGCGCCGCACGTCTTCGCGGTCCAGGACCGTCTTCTCGCTCACTTAACTGCCCCTTCCTGGCCTCTCCGGACCTGGTTAAAGGAACCGCGGCGAGAGTAGCACTCGGGGTCGGACGCCAACATCGGTCCAGGCGGATGACACCCAAGTCGATGGCCGCTACTGTGGAAGCAGTGACGCCAGAGCGCTCCCAGGCATATGGCAGGCTGATGAAGGTGATCGCCCTCGAGGGCGACGCCGCGCTCGAGCCCGCCGAGCAGGAGGTCCTCCGCGAGGCCGGGGACGCCCTGTTCTTCTGCGAGGACATCGCCCTCGACGACGACGCCCGCGACGCGCTGAGCCGCGTGACCGACCTGACCGGCCAGCTCGTCGGCGCCGAGCGCTGGGACCCCGAGCTGGCGGAGCAGGTGCTCCACGATCTCGAGGACTGCGGCCCGCCCCAGCTGGTCCGCCTGGGCGACCCGCACTGAGCACCCTCGAACGCCTCACGAAGATCTGCCTCGCCCTGCCGGAGGCCGAGCGCGAGGTGCACGGCCGGCACGCGGGCTTCCGGGTCCGGGGCCGCACGTTCGCCTACTACCTTGTGGACCACCGCGGCAACGAGGGCATCGAGGGGCTCGTCTGCAAGGTCCGCCCCGGCGAGAACGACGCGCTGATCGAGGAGGACCCGGAGCGCTTCTACCGGCCCGCCTACATGCACCACCGCGGTTGGGTCGGGCTACGCCTGGACCGCCCGTCGGTCGATTGGGCGGAGGTCGACGACATGGCGGTGGAGAGCTACCTGCTGGTGGCCCCTAAGACACTGGCTCGCGCTGTGGCGGGCGGTCCGACGCCCTGATGTGCACGGGCCCTCCTCGCTCTGGGAAGGGGATCTCGACCCTGTCGAAGTCGCGCGGCACGATCACGTTCTCGAACGCCGCCCGCGCCTCGTCCCGCACCTCTCCCCCGCGTAGCGCGGCGAGATGTGCGTGAGCGCGAGCATCCGAACGCCGGCCGCGGCGGCGATCTCGGCGGCCTGGGCGGCGGTCGAGTGGCGCGTCTCCGCGGCGCGCTCGGCGTCCTCCTCCATGAAGGTGGCCTCGTGTACCAGGAGATCGGCCTCCCAGGCGACCAGACGCGTCATGTCCGACGGCGCCGTGTCCCCCGTCAGCACGACCTTGCGGCCGCGGCGCGGCTTGCCCATCACCTGCTCGGGCCGCACGCCGTTCACCTCCTCCCCCCTCTGGAGCCGGCCGAAGTCGGGCCCGAACTCCACGCCGAGCTCGCGGGCGCGGTCGGGGTCGAACTGGCCGGGCCGCGGGTCCTCGACGAGCGCGTATCCGATCGACGGACCCCCGTGGTCGACCCCGAAGGCAGCGATCCGGTAGCCATCCCTTCCGAGCTCGTCATTGGCCTCGAGCTCCACCAGCTCGACGGGAAACGTGAGGCGCCCGATCACCGGCTCGAGCAGCTTGAACAGGCGCGCGAGGCCGCGTGGCCCGTGAACCGTGAGCACGCGCTCGCGCTGCCGCAGCGCAAAGGTCTTCAGCATCCCCGGCAGGCCGAGCACGTGGTCGGCGTGAAAGTGCGTGATGAACAGCTCCTCCAGCTCGATCAGCCCGACCGAGCTCATCAGCTGCCTCTGCGTGCCCTCCCCGCAGTCGATCAGGAGCCGGTCGCCGCCGCGCCTGACCAGCGTCGCGGGCAGCCCGCGGCGCGGGCTCGGCGACGAGCCGGCGGTGCCGAGGAAGAGAACGTCGAGGTCCATGTGGCGCCTATGTTGACTCGCCGCCGCCATCGGGGCGGTCGTCGGGCTTGCGTGTGAGCGCTTCGATGTCTGCGAGATCGTGCCGCCGGCCGGCGGCCCGCTTCATCCGAATGAGGTCGGACAGCCCCGCAAAGGCAACCTCCGCGCCCAGGAGCTCGACCAGGAGCGCTGCCTCGCGTAGCGAGTCATAGCTCGTCGGGGCACCCGCAAGGTGCTCGATGTTGACCAGATCAAGAGGGCCCGCCCTGGTCATGATCGGGACCAGTGGCGCGCTTCGCAGTTGGTGCGGGTCTGCCAGGTCGATCGCCGAGGCGGCCCGCGGCTCGGCCTCCAGATCCGCGAGCGCCTCGCTTAAACGACTCAGGTTGAGGGTCGACGGGCGGACGACTACGTCGATGTCCTTCGTGTATCGAACGTATCCATGTACCTGAACCGCAACCCCGCCGATGACCACGAAGTCGACACGGTGTGCGGACAGCGTGCGGAGGATCTCGCTGACGTCGAACGGGCGCTCAGGCGCGGCCATTGCGAGCCAGAGCCTTCGCCCCAGCGATCCGGAGCTCGGAGCTGAAACGGTTGAAGCTCACCGCGTTGGCCAGCCGGGCCTCCGGTGTCATCCCTCGGTCGTTCATCAGGTCGTCGAAGTCGTAGCGACTGGCCAGACGCTTGCTGCCGAGCGCCGGCTCATCGCCCATCGCGGACAGGACCGACCGCAGCCGGGTCCACGTGACGTCCTCGTCTCCCAACTCAATCCGCGCGATCGCGCTCTGGCTGGTGCCTGCGCGGTATGCCAGGTCGCGTTGGCTGAGCCCGTGAAACACCCGACGCTCTCTGATCAGTTCACCGGGTCGCATGATGCCGTATACGGTATCAAGCTCGAACGATCTCACACCTCGCTAAGCCGCTCTCGACGCGGATTAGCCCCATCGTGTGAGTCGGCGCGCGGCGGCGCTCCGTCGGGCTGCCCGGGTTGAGGAGCTGGAAACCGTCGCCCGCCTGCTCGTGGAGCGGCGTGTGGGAATGCCCGAACACGACCACGCCGGCGCGCTCGCCGAAGCGGCGCCGCATGCGCTCCAGCCGCCCGGCGCGCGGGCCGGCGTCGTGGACCATCGCGATGCGCGCGCCCGCGGCCTCCACCACGCGCTCCGCCGGCAGCAGGCGGCGCAGCTCGGCGCTGTCCACGTTCCCGTGCACGCCGACCACCGGCGGGCCGATCGCCTCGAGCTCACGGAGCACGTCCGAGTGTCGAGAAGTCGCCCGCGTGCAGGAGCAGATCCGCCGCGGCGATCCGTTCGACACACGTCTCCGGAAGTCGCCGAGTTCCGCGCGGCAGATGCGTGTCGGAGATGACGGCGATCAGCATGCGCGGACTACACTGGATTTTCCCCGCGCCCGTAGCTCAGTGGATAGAGCGCTGCCCTCCGGAGGCAGAAGTCGGAGGTTCGAATCCTCCCGGGCGCGTAACCCTAGGATCGCGGGCAGCGGAGCCTGAGCGGTCTAAATACGCGCCCGCAACTCGGTCCGACGTCGAGGGTTTCATACGCACCATGGGGTCGCGGGTCGGAATGCTGGTGGTCTTGGCGCTGGGCTCGCTGGCGGTGTTCGCGCCCTCGGCTCAGGCGACTTTCCCGGGACGCAACGGGGAGATCTTCTACACGGTCGGCTGGCAGTCGCGCTACTCCCACCCCCCGAGCAGCGTCGAAGCAGTCGCCCCGGGGACCCGTGTGACTCGAACGCTCGGCGCATGCGACGTCCCGCAGTGCTACTGGGACGATCTCGGGGTGAGCCCGGACGGGCGCCGCCTGGCACTCGTCGAGGTGGTGCCGGGTCCAGCGGCGCAGATTCAATTGGTGGTGATGGACACCGAGGGCCGGGTCGAGCTCCGCACCTCCCTGCCCCAGTGGACGACGGGCCGTCCGCGCTGGTCCACCGACCAAAACCAGCTGGTTGTCAGGCGCTTGGTCTCAGGCGTGCCGCAGCTGTCGCTGCTTGGTCTCGACGGCGTGGAGCTCGGGGTCGCCGCCCGCGGGGATCCGTCCCAAGCCGACCACGCCACCGGCTGGGGAGATTCGTTCGACTGGTCGTCGCGGGGCGTACTCGCCTTCCTCGGCACCGTCCCTGACGGCTGCTTTCTGCACTGCCGATCCGAGCTGTTCGTCGTGCGCCCAGGCGAAGCGCCGCGCAGGATCACCCGCCGCGGCGCGAGCAGCCAGCTGTCCTGGTCGCCGAACGGACGCTGGATCGCCTTCGCCCGCCGCAGCGGAGAAGACGACCTCTATAGCGGAGACATCTTCATAGTCCGCAGCGACGGGAGCCGTGTCCGCCGCGTGACTCACCGGACAGGGTTTGCGCCCACCTGGTCCCCGGACGGCAGGCGGATAGCCTTCCTACGCCGCGGAGTGCTCTACACGGTCAGCCCGCGCGGTACAGGCTTGCGCAGGATCAAGCGCATCGCCGCCGACCTGGAGGACCCGTTCGTCGAGGGTCGCGGCGTGCGATCAATCGACTGGCAGCCGCGACCCGCTTCGTAAGCCTCCTAGCCTACGCGCACGATCTCGCAGTTGCTCGAGACGGTGTCGTCCTCGTCGACGATGGCGATGTCGCGGCCACGGCCGCAGTCCACCCTGTCCGTGCCGCCACCGCGGGACACCATTCGGTCACGGCCGGCGCCACCGATCAGGTTGTCCCGGCCGGCGTTGCCGCTGACGCGGTCATTGCCCGAGTCGCCTGCGACGCGATCGGCGCCAGCGCCGCCGCTCACCTTATCGTCCAGTGGCCCGCCGGACACCGTGTCGTTGCCGGGCCCGCCACTCCCGTGGTCCGCCGCGCCGCCCATGCTGAGCGAGTCGTCGCCCGAGCCGCCAGACCCGTCATCGGTGCCATCGCCGCCGCTGATGCGGTCATTGCCCAGACCGCCGCTGAGCCGATCGTTGTCGCCGCCGCCGCTGACCCGGTCGTTTCCATCCTGGCCGGTCATTCGATCGTCGCCGTCGTTACCACTGAGGAGATCGTCGCCCTCCCAACCGATCACGCGGTCCGCGCCATCGCCGCCGTTGCCGGTGTCGATCCCTTTGCCCAAGATCAGGCAGTCGTCGCCCGCCTCGCCAGCAAACACGTCGTCACCCTCGCCGGCGAACATCACGTCGTTCGCAGGCGTACCGGTGCGCACGTCGTTGCCGTCCGTGCCGTAGATCGTGTTCTGCACGGTCGGGCACGACGGATCGGGCTGCGGCACCGGGAAGAACTGACCCGAGGCTGCACTGCCGTACGCGAACAGCGCAATCGCACCAGTCCCTATGAGGACAAAAAGTCGCTGACGGAAACTCACTCGGGCCTTCCCTTCTCCCCGCATTCGCGGGAGATTTTGATTTCCTGACCAATACTCGCCCGGGAACTGATTTGGCGCAAGCAATCCGCGTGCCGGCCCAGATGGAACCGCTCGAACGCGCCAAGGCGCGGCTGGATCGGCTCCAGCTCTATCCGGAGCCCGTCGACCTGCGCGGCGTGCGCATCGTCGTCGCGCCCTGGCTGTTCCGAATCCCGGGCTTCCGGCGCTTCAGGGGATACGCCACACGGCACCTGGTTCTTCTCAAGGGCCCCGAGATCGACGAGGACCTGGTCGTCCACGAGCTCTGCCACGTCTGGCAGCTCCAGTTCAGGGCGCTGCGGGTCTGGCTGTCGTACGCGCGTCCCTCCACCTTCTCGCGCGACCGCACCCGCTACCGGGCGAATCGCTACGAGGTCGAGGCGCGCCGGGCGGTCGAGCTCACGCGCAGGGCCTAACCTCCGCGCAATGCAAGGCACCGCGATCGAGCAGCTGCTCCGCGGTCGGCTCGACGACATCCGCGTCCGCATCGCCGAGCTGGCCAAGGCTCCCGAGCCCGGCTCGGGCATCGGGTTCGGCAAGCGCATCGGCGACGGCACGAGCGAGGCGATCAGCCGGCGCAACGACATCGGCGTCGGCAACAGCCTGCTCGTGACCGAGGAGAAGCTGGAGCGTGCGCTCGCCAAGCTCGAGGAGGGCAGCTACGGCCGCTGCGACAATTGCGGCCGGCAGATCGCTCCCGGCCGCCTCGAGGTGGCGCCGGAGAGCGCCCTCTGCATCGACTGCGCACGCTGATGGACGCCACCGACTTCTTCGGCATCCTCGCCTCCGTGATGGGCGTCGCGATGTCCCTCGCGCCGCTCTTCCAGGTGCGGCGCGTGCTCGATCGAGGGCAGGCCGACGACGTCTCGCAGGCGTTCCTGGTCGTGATCGCCGTCGGAGCGAGCTGCTGGTGCGCGTACGGGATCTCAACCGGCGACCCGTACCTGATCATCCCGAACTCACTCGGAGTGATCACGAACGTGGGCACGCTGCTCGTGGTGCGCCGCTACCAGGGCCGCTCCGAGTCCGTCGCGCCCTAGCCGAGCGTCCGCTCGTACCACTCCCAGGCCGCTCGCAGGCCCCTGTCCAGGTCCCACTTCGGCTCCCAGCCGAGCTCGGTTCGGATCGCCGTCGGGTCCAGGTACTGGCGGTCGATCTCTCCGTGCGGCACTCCCGTGCCCTGGATGTCGGGCTCCACGTCGCGCCCCGAGATCTCGATTAGCCGGTGCACCACCTCGAGGATTGACAGCGGCTCGCCTGAGCCGGCGTTCCACGCGCGGCCGTGGAAGGCCGCGTCCTCGAGCGAGTCCGCCACCGCCAGATACGCGGCGGCGGCGTCCTCCACGTAGAGGTAGTCACGCACCGGCGTGCCGTCGGACCGGATCACCGGTCGCTCGCCGCGCACCAGCGAGCGCGCGGTGTCGGGGATCAGGCGGGCCCAGTTCACGTCGCCCGGCCCGTACACGTTCGCCAGGCGCGTGACCGCCACGGGCATGGCGTAGGTGGCCGCGTACGAGCGGGCGATCATGTCCGAGGCCGCCTTCGACACGTCGTACGGGTACATCGGCCGCAGTGCGAAGTCCTCGCGGTAGGGCAGCTCGTCATGCGACCCGTACGCCTTGTCGGAGGAGGCCACGACCACGCGCGTGCCGGCGCCGTGCTCGCGGACCGCCTCGAGCAGCATGTACGTGCCGCGGATGTTGATCTCCCAGGTGTCGAGCGGAGAGCGGTTGGCCTCGCCGACCTGGGTCTGTGCACCGAGGTGGAACACGATGCGCACGTCGTGCGCCTCCAGTGCGCGGCGGAGGTCGGCCCTGGCGGTGAGATCGGCGTCGACGAGCGTGCAGCGCTCGCCCAGCCCCTCGGTTTCGAAGCGCGAGCCGGCGAGGTCGGATCGGCTCAGCGCGACCACCTCCTCCCCGCGCGCGAGGAGAGCCTCGACCAGGGCGCAGCCGATCAGGCCCTGCGCTCCGGTTACGAAGACGCTCAGCTGCCGCCGGCCACGGCCGGGAGGATCGTGACCTCGTCGCCGTCCTCGACCTCGGTGTCGAGCCCGTCGAGGAAGCGGATGTCCTCGCCACCCACGTACACGTTCACGAACCGCCGCAGGTCGCCGTCCTCTGCGATCCGCTCGCGCAGCCCGTCGTAGCGCTCGTAGAGGCCGTCCAGGACCTCGCCCACGGTGGTGGCGCCGTCGACCGCGGTCTCGGCGTCGCCACTCGTGACGCTGCGCAGCTGCGTCGGGATCTTGACCGTCACGGCCATGGGGTTGCGCAGATTACACAGCGCCGACTGCGGCTCCGGCGAGCGCGTCCTCGAAGGCCGCGAGCGACGGCTCGATCTCGTGCGCCTCGAAGGTCCCACGAACCGCGTCGAGCGTCTTCAGGCCGTCGCCGGTGATCACCGCGACCACACGCTCGTCGGGCCCGATGTCGCCGCGCTCGGCCAGCTTGCGCAGCACCGCCGTGGTAACGCCACCGGCCGTCTCCGTGAAGATGCCGGTGGTCTGGGCGAGCAGGCGGATGCCGTCGCGGATCTCTTCGTCGGTCACGGAGTCGATCGAGCCCGAGGAGCGCCGCGCCAGGTCGAGCGCGTAGGGCCCGTCCGCAGGGTTCCCGATGGCGAGCGACTTGGCGATCGTGTCCGGCTTCACCGGCTTGCAGACGTCGCGCCCGGCCTCGTAGGCCTGCGCGACCGGGGAGCAGCCCTCGGCCTGCGCGCCGTTGAAAGTGGGCAGCTTGCCGGTGAGCAGTCCGACGTCGAGCCACTCCTGGAACCCGCGCGCGATCTTCGTGAACAGCGACCCCGATGCGATCGGCGCCACCACCCGGTCCGGCAGCTCGAAGCCGAGCTGCTCGGCGATCTCGAACGCGATCGTCTTCGACCCCTCCGCGTAGTACGGCCGCACGTTCACGTTCACGAACGCCCAGTCGCGGTCGCCCGAGATCTCGGTGCAGAGCCGGTTCACGTCGTCGTAGGTGCCGCGCACGGCGACCAGGTTCGTCCCGTACACGCCCGTGGCGAGCACCTTCTGCTCCTCGAGGTCGGCCGGGATGAACACGTACGACTCGAGCCCCGCCGCCGCCGAGTGCGCGGCCACCGCGTTGGCCAGGTTGCCTGTGGAGGCGCAGGCCACCACCTGGTAGCCGAGCTCCTGCGCCTTCGCCAGGGCCACCGCCACCACGCGGTCCTTGAACGAGTGAGTCGGGTTCGCGGTGTCGTTCTTGATCCACACCTCCCCCAGGCCGAGCGCCTCGGCGAGCCGCGGCGCCCGCTGGAGCGGCGTCAGCCCGACCGGAAGGCCCGGCTGCGGCGGAGCCTCGAACGGCAGAAAGTCGGCGTAGCGCCAGATCGTCTGCGGGCCGGCCTGGATCTTCCGCTTGGCCTCGGCGGCGTCGAGGCCGCTGTGGTCGTAGGCCACCTCGAGCGGCCCGAAGCAGTGCTCGCACACGTAGCGAGCGTCGAGCGGATAGGTGGAGTCACATTCCTTGCACTGAAGCGCCTGAACTGGCATGAAAGCCCCTTCTATGTAGAAAACCTCCGCCGGTGCTGTGACGGAGGCCTTGTTCAGGCGCCCTGTCACATCTCGATGGAATTGGCACCTTTCCCTGCGGACGCATGTCCGCCGAGTGGTTGCCGGGGTTTCACAGGGCCATGTCCCTCCACCCCTCTCGATGCAACGGCTATGTCTGCGTCGCAGGGTATCAGCCCTTGGAAGTAGAATCACCACTGTGAACGTGCTGGACGACCCCCTCAGACCCGATGCCGAGCCTGCCGAAGCCACGCCTCAGGCGCTCCGCCCGCGCAAGGGTCGATCCCGCACGCCCAGCCAGCGCTGAGCCCCAGGTCGAGTCCGTCGAGTGGGGCGGGCTGCGCTGGATCAACATCGAGCGCCCCGGGCCGGCCGAGCGCGCCTGGCTCGAGGAGCACTTCGACTTCCACCCGCTGGATTACGAGGACGTCCTCTCCCGCAACCAGCGCCCGAAGATCGACGAGTACGACGACTACCTCTTCATCGTCCTCTACTTCCCTGTCTTCGATAAGACGGTCGGCCGGCTGAACGCCGCCGAGCTCGACATCTTCATCGGGCCCGACTTCCTGATCACGATCCCGAACACGCCGCTGCCCCCGGTGGAGTACCTCTTCGAGCGCTGCCGCTCCAACGAGGACGTGCGCGAGGCGATGTTCTCCAACGGCAGCGGCTACCTGCTCTACCGGATCGTCGACGACTCGTTCGACTACTGCTTCCCGATGCTCCGCAAGATCGGGAACAAGCTCGAGCGGATGGAGGAGGAGATCTTCGAGGGCAAGGCGGAGGAGGTCGTGCGCGACCTCTCCAACTCGAAGCAGGAGATCATCAACTTCCGCAAGATCATCCGCCCGCAGCGAGCCGTGCTGCGCGACCTCGAGCGCACGAAGCAGCGCTACCTCGCCGAGGACCTCGAGGTCTACTTCGACGACATCGTCGACGCCTCCGAGCGCATCTGGGACATGCTCGAGAACTTCAAGGAGGTCGTGGAGGCGCTCGAGGACACGAACGAGTCGGTGCTCTCGCACCGGGTCAACGAGGTCCTGCGGGTGCTCACGGCCTTCAGCGTGATCATCCTCCCCCTCACCCTGCTCGCCAGCATCTTCGGGATGAACGTCGGCCTGCCCGGCGGCGGCGACCCGGGCGCCGGCGCCTCGACGACCTTCTGGGTAATCGTCGGGGTGATGGTCGCCGTGTTGGTCGCGATGGTCGGCTACTTCCGCCGGCGCGGCTTCCTGTAGAACCCGAGGGGTGACCGACCCCTCGATCTTCAAGGCCTACGACATCCGGGGCACCTACCCGGAGCAGATGGACGAGCAGCTCGCCTATCGGATCGGGCGGGCGTTCGCGCGGGTGCTGTCGGACATGCAGGACACCCCTGTGGAGGAGCTGACGGTGGCGCTTGGGCGCGACATGCGGCTGTCGGCCGAGAGCATGGCCGCCGAGTACGCGCGCGGGATCGCCGACGAGGGCGCCGACGTGATCGACATCGGCATGGTCGGTACCGAGCAGCTGTACTGGATGGTCGGGGCGCGGGGGCTCGACGGCGGCCTGATGTGCACCGCCTCGCACAACCCGGCCGCCTACACCGGGGCCAAGGTCGTGAAGCGCGAGGCGCTGCCCCTCTCGGGCGAATCCGGCATCGGCGAGATGCGCGACATCGTCATGGCGGGCGAGCCCGGGCCGCCTGCCGAGCAGCCCGGCGAGATCACGACCGAGGAGGGTGGCGACGACTTCCGAAAGGAGGCGCTCGGCTTCGTCGACCCGAGCAAGATCGCGCCTTTGAAGGTGGTGCTCGACGGCGGCAACGGGATGGCCGGGCCGATGGTCGGCCCGCTGCTCGACGGCTTCCCGATCGAGCAGGAGCGCACCTACTGGGAGCCGGACGGCGAGTTCCCGGACCACGAGCCCAACCCGCTGCTCGAGGAGAACCGCCGCTTCATCATCGACAAGGTCAACGAGACCGGCGCCGACCTCGGCATCGCCTGGGACGGCGACGCCGACCGCTGCTTCTTCATCGACGACACCGGCCGCTTCGTGGACGGCGACTTCCTCACGGCGCTGCTCGCCGACTCGATCCTGCGCAAGGAGCCGGGGGCCGCGGTCCTCTACGACGTGCGCGCGTCGCGCGCGGTGCGCGACGTGGTCGAGGCGGCCGGCGGCAGCGCCCACATCAACCGCGTGGGCCACGCGTTCTTCAAGACGCGCATGCGCGAGCTGGGCGCCGCGTTCGGCGGCGAGGTGTCGGGCCACTACTACTTCCACGACTTCTACTGCGCCGACTCCGGCACGATTCCGGCGCTGCTGATCCTCGAGCTGCTGTCGGTCGAGCGGAAGTCGCTCAGCGAGCTGCTCGAGCCGCTGCGCGCGCGCTACTTCATCTCGGGCGAGATCAACTCCGAGGTCGAGGACCAGGACGCCAAGATGAAGCAGCTCGAGGAGCGCTACTGGGACGGCCAGGTGAGCTGGCTGGACGGGATCTCGGTCGACTACGACGACTGGCACTTCAACGTCAGGCCATCGAACACCGAGCCGCTCCTGCGCCTGAACCTCGAGTCGCTCGTCTCCGAGGAGCACATGGAGGAGAAGCGCGACGAGGTGCTCGGCGTGATCCAGGCGTGAGCGACGACCCCTTCGCGCCGGCGGCCGCCGCCGGCATCCACCGGATCGCGATCCCCACGCCGTTCGCGGTCGGGCGGGTGAACGTCTACGTGATCGACGACGACCCGCTGACGCTGGTGGACGCCGGGCCCAACTCGGGCACCTCGTTCGACGAGCTCCAGCGCGGGATCGCCGGCCTCGGCCACCGGCTCGAGGACATCGAGCTCGTGATCCTCACCCACCAGCACATCGACCACCTCGGGCTCGTGTCGCTCGTGGCGGCGCATTCTGGTGCCGAGGTGGCCGCGATCGACGTGGCCGTGCCGTTCGTGGAGAACTTCTCTGTGGAGGCCCAGGCGGACGACGACTTCGCGCGCGAGACCATGCTCCGCCACGGGATCCCGGAGGACGTGGTGAGCGCGCTCAGCTCGGTGTCGCGCGCCTTCCGCGCATGGGGCGCCCGAGCCGAGGTCACGCGCGTGCTGCGCGACGGCGAGCAGATGAGCTTCCGCGACCGCACCCTCCACGTGCACCACCGCCCCGGGCACAGCCCGACCGACACGGTCTTCCACGACCGCGAGCGGCGCATCCTGATCGCGGCCGACCACCTGCTCGGACACATCTCCTCGAACCCGCTGATCACCCGCCCGCCGGAGGGCTCGAGCGAGCGCCCGCAGGCGCTCGTGACCTACCTCGACTCGCTTCGCGCCACGCGCGAGATGGACGTGGAGCTGGTGCTGCCCGGGCACGGCGACCCGGTGACCGACCACCGCGGCGTGATCGACGAGCGCTTCGCGCTCCACCGCCGGCGCGCCGACAAGATCCACAGGCTGCTGGCCGAGCGGCCGCGGACGGCCTACGAGGTCGCGCAGGCGCTATGGGGCAACATCGCCGTCACCCAGGCGTACCTGACGCTGTCAGAGGTCCTCGGACACGTCGACCTGCTTCTGAACGACGGCCGCGTCCGGGAGATCAAGCGCGACGGACTGAGCGTGTTCGAAGCGGCCTGAGGGTTCGTCGCCCACGGGCGACAGCCGCCCTTGGCACACCGGGCAGTGGTGGCGCTTGAGGCGCTTGCTTGCGCTGTAGAGGCGAGCGCCGCAGCGCTCGCAGTTCCAATGGGGCATCACCCTCCAGAGTAACCCAGGTCGCGGGTAGTGTTGATCACTTCGTGGCCACCGACACTGCACTCGAGCGCGCGGAGGGGCTGGCCGAGCGCCTCCTGCCCGACCGCACGCCGAAGCGACGCATGCTCGTGATCGTCAATCCGTACGCCACGACTGTGTCGGACCGGCTGCGCAACCTCGTGGTCTACGCGCTCGGCTCGCGCTACGCGGTCGAGGCGATCGACACCCAGGAGCGCGGCCACGCCACGCAGATCTGCCGCGAGGCGGCGATCGAGGGCTATGACGTGGTGGTGGCGTTCGGCGGCGACGGCACGGTGAACGAGGCGGCAAACGGGCTGGTGGGCTCGCGCACGCCGCTCACCGCGCTCCCGGGCGGCTCCACGAACGTGTGGGCGCGCACGCTCGGGATCCCCAACGACGTGGTGGACGCCACCGAGCACCTGCTCCGCATGGCTGACGAGTTCGAGCCCCGCTCGGTGGACCTCGGCCGGGTCGACGACCGCCACTTCGTGTTCGCCGCGGGCGCCGGGCTCGACGCCTCGGTGGTGGAGCGAGTGGACCAGCACCCCTACCGCAAGGCGCGCTTCGGAGCCTGGTACTACAGCGCGTCCGCCGTGGCGATCTTCACGAGCCGCTATCTCGTGAACCCGCCGCGAGTGCGGGTGATAGCCGGCGATCGCGTCCAGGAGGGCGTGACGGCGGTCGTCCAGAACTCGGATCCGTTCACGTACTTCCGCAAGCGCCCGATCCGCGTGGTGGAGCCGGCGGGCCTCGAGATGGGCTCGCTCTCGATCGGCGTGCTGAAGCGGGCGACCGCTCTGGAGCTGCCGACGCTGATCCCGCGGCTGCTGTCAGGCAGCGCCCGCAGCGTGATGCGCCACCGGCAGGTGGAGCCGATGCTCGAGCTCTCGGGCGCCCGGGTCGAGGCGATCGACGACCGCCCCTTCCCGGTGCAGGTCGACGGCGACTACATCGGCGAGTACTCCGAGGTGGAGTTCGGCGTCACGCCGCGCGGGCTGCTCGCGGTTTCGTAGCCGGCGCGGTGGCCTGCCGGGCCTACCAGAGGCAGATGTCGACCCAGCGCTGCGTGTTGTCGGCGAGGTTCGCGTAGATCCGATAGACGCCGACGTCCCTGATGCCCTTGGTGCTCCAGTTGTAGTGGTACTGGTTTCCGTCCCACGCGTAAGTCGCCCCAGCGTCGGGGGAAATGTCCGACGTCGTCGGCTCGGTGGTCGCGTTGGCGTCGCAGGCACGCAGGCGGTTCGTCCGGCTGAAGGTCGGGTTCGTGGCCTGCTGCACGATCTGACCGGCGGCGTTCCTGAGCACGAACTTCGCGGGGACCGTGCTGCCGAGCTTGAAGCGGCTCTGCGTGAGACCGGTCTGGTGCGCCGTGTCGTTGATCGGCTGCAGGAACCCGTTCCAGCCGTACTGAACGCCGTAGCTGACCGTCATTGAGTTCGTGTTGCCGGCCTTGTCGGTCGCGGTGCACGTGACCGTCTTCGGGCCGACGGTGCCCGTGGTCAGCGAGCCGCAGCTCTGTGTGTCCAGCAAGGACAGAGCGTCCGAGGCGTTGGAGGCGACGGTTGCGGTCCCACCGAGGGTGACCGGATTAGGCGTGACGACCGGCGCCAGCGTCGGCTGCGTCTTGTCGATCTTGAAGGCGTCGCTGATGGCCGTGCCCGCGGCCGCGGTGTTACCCGCGAGGTCCGTGAATGCAGGGCTGCCGACCGTCACGCTGGCGCCCTCGCCGCTCGTGGTGGCCGTGCCGGTCTTGGTCGACGACGGTCCGGCGAAGCCCGAGAGGCCGTCGGTGGCGGTGAAGGTCGCGGTCACATCCACCTGGCGCCAACCGTTCGAATTCGCAGCCGGTGTGGCGCTCGTGTACTGCACGCTCGGCGCCTGGGTATCGATCTTCACGGTGGCCTCGTTGGCCAACTCCTCGTTGCCCGCCTTGTCGGTCGAGTAGTAGTAGATCGTGTGCGTGCCGTCGTTCGAGTGGTCGACCGGTGCTCCGATCAGGACGGACGTGCCCTCCGTGAAGCTCGCGGCACCGTCGACCTTGTAGAACGTCTTGTCGACGCCGGAGCCACCCGTCTCGTCGGTCGCCGTGAGCGTGACCGTGACGTCGCTGTTGTGCCAGTTGGCGTCGGCGTCGTCCGTCGTGACCGGCTTCGTCTGATCGAAGATCGTCGTCGTGTCGGGCGTACCCGTCTCGACCTCGGTCACCGTGTCGTAGCTGACCGGCGAGCTCTCCTCGTTGCCGGCGACGTCGTAGGCGACCGTGTAGAAGCGGTAGGTCCCCTCGCCCGCGGACGGCGTATAGGTGAAGCTCTCTCCGCTGCCGGATGGGGTGTTATCCGTCTGCGCGAGGACGTAGCCCGTTCCGGCCTCCGGGGTACGCACCCACAGCTCGACCCGCTCGAGCCCGGACAGCAGCGCCTGGTCGCTCGCGGTGTAGTCCACGGTGAACGGGGAGTCGTTGGTCGCCGTCGGCGAATCGGCGTGCGACGTGGGGTTCGACTTGTCGACCTGGAAGGCAGCGCTGTCGATCGCCGCCGCCGTGTTCCCCGCGTCGTCCGTGCAGGCGTCGGAGCTGACCTTGACTGCCGTGCCCTCGCCGGTCGTGGTCTTCGACTGAATCCGGTCGCCGCCGACATCCGGGAAGGCCGTCAGGCAGTCGCTGTCAGGCCCGGACAGCGAGTCGCTCGCCTTGAAGCGGTTCGTGACGTCGGTCTTGTACCAGCCGGCCAGGTTCGGGCTCGTCGTCGGGCCAAGGTTCGTGATCGTCGGCGCGGTCTTGTCGATCTTGAACGCCGCCGAATCAATCGCCGCCGCCGTGTTACCGGCCACATCGGTGCAGGGGTCAGAGCTGACCTTGACCGCGGTGCCCTCACCGCTGGTCGTCTTCGACTGCTTGCGGCCGCCGGTCACGACATCCGGGAAGGCCGTCTCGCACGCGCCGTTCGGCCCCGAAAGCGCGTCGCTCGCCTTGAACTCGTTGACTACGTCGGTCTTGTACCAGCCAGCCAGGTTGGGGCTGGTCGTCGGGCCGAGGTTCGTGATCGACGGCGCGGTCTTGTCGATCTTGAACGCCGCCGAATCAATCGCCGCCGCCGTGTTGCCGGCCTCGTCCGTGCAGGAGTCCGAGCTGACCTTCACGGCGAGGCCTTCGCCCGTGGTCGTCTTCGACTGGATGCGGTCACCGCTGACATCCGGATAGGCGGTCAGGCAGGCCGTGTCAAGGCCGGAGAGCGAGTCGCTCGCCTTGAACTTGTTCGATGACGTCGGTCTTGTACCAACCGGCCGCATTCGCCGGGGTCGTCGGCCCAAGGTCGGTGATCGAGGGTGCCGTCTTGTCGATCTTGAAGGCCGCGCTGTCCTTCGCCGCCGCGGTGTTGCCGGCAACGTCCGTGCAGGGGTCAGAGCTGACCTTGACCGCCGTGCCCTCGCCCGTCGTCGTCTTCGACTGGACGCGGTCGCCGCTCGCGTCCGGGTAGGCGGTCAGGCAGGCGCCGTCGAGGCCGGACAGCGAGTCGCTGGCCTTGAACTTGTTGACGACGTCGGTCTTGTACCAACCCGCCAGGTTCGGGCTCGTCGTCGGGCCAAGGTCCGTGATCGACGGCGCCGTCTTGTCGATCTTGAACGCAGCCGAGTCGATCGCCGCCGCCGTGTTGCCGGCCTCGTCCGTGCAGGCGTCCGAGCTCACCTTGACAGCGGTGCCCTCGCCCGTGGTCGTCTTCGACTGAACGCGGTCCCCGCTCACGTCCGGGTAGGCGGTCAGGCAGTCGCTGTCGGGCCCCGAGAGCGAGTCGCTCGCCTTGAACTTGTTCGTGACGTCGGTCTTGTACCAACCCGCCAGGTTCGGGCTCGTCGTCGGGCCGAGGTCCGTGATCGACGGCGCGGTCTTGTCGATCTTGAACTCCGCGGACTCGAGCGGGTCCGCGGTGTTGCCGGCCTCGTCGCTACACGCGTCCGAGCTGACCGTGACCGCCATGCCCTCGCCCGTCGTCGTCTTCGACTGAATCCGGTCGCCGCTGACATCCGGGTAGGCCGTGAGGCAATCGCTGTCGAGCCCCGCGAGCGAGTCGCTCGCCTTGAACCTGTTGACGACGTCCGTCTTGTACCAGTCGTTCGCGTTCGGGTCCGTCGTCGGACCGAGGTCCGTGATCGACGGCGCCGTCTTGTCGATCTTGAACTCCGCGGACTCGAGCGGGTCCGCGGTGTTGCCGGCCTCGTCGCTGCACGCGTCCGAGCTCACCGTGACTGCCGTGCCCTCGCCGGTCGTCGTCTTCGACTGAATCCGATCGCCGGTCACGTTGGGATAGGCCGTCAGACAGTCGCTATCGAGGCCGGAGAGCGAGTCGCTGGCCTTGAACTTGTTCGTGACGTCGGTCTTGTACCAACCGGCCAGGTTCGGGCTCGTCGTCGGGCCGAGGTCGGTGATCGACGGCGCCGTCTTGTCGATCTTGAACGCGGCCGAGTCGATCGCCGCGGCCGCATTGCCCGCCACGTCGGTGCACGCGCTCGAGCTCACCTTCACCGCGGTGCCCTCGCCGGTCGTCGTCTTCGACTGCTCGCGGCCGCCCGTGACCACGTCCGGGAAGGCTGTCTCGCAGGCAGCGTTGGGTCCCGACAGCGAGTCGCTGGCCTTGAACTTGTTCGTGACGTCGGTCTTGTACCAGCCAGCCAGGTTCGGGCTCGTCGTCGGGCCGAGGTTCGTGATCGAGGGCGCGGTCTTGTCGATCTTGAACGCAGCCGAATCGATCGCCGCCGCCGTGTTGCCCGCCACGTCGCCGCAAGCGTCCGAGCTGACCTTGACCGCCGTGCCCTCGCCGGTCGTCGTCTTCGACTGGACACGGTCACCGCTGACATCCGGATAGGCGGTCAGGCAGGCCGTGTCGAGGCCGGAGAGCGAGTCGCTGGCCTTGAACTTGTTCGTGACGTCGGTCTTGTACCAACCGGCCGCATTCGCCGGGGTCGTCGGCCCAAGGTCCGTGATCGAGGGCGCCGTCTTGTCGATCTTGAACTCCGCGCTGTCCTTCGCCGCCGCGGTGTTGCCGGCAACGTCCGTGCAGGCGTCCGAGCTGACCTTGACCACCGTGCCCTCGCCCGTCGTCGTCTTCGACTGGACGCGGTCGCCGCTCGCGTCCGGGTAGGCGGTCAGGCAGGCGCCGTCGAGGCCGGACAGCGAGTCGCTGGCCTTGAACTTGTTGACGACGTCTGTCTTGTACCAACCGGCCGCATTCGCCGGGGTGGTCGGCCCAAGGTCGGTGATCGAGGGCGCCGTCTTGTCGATCTTGATCGGGCCGAAGCTCGCGCCGGCCGCGGTGTTGCCGGCGTTGTCGGTGCACGTGCCGCTCGAGTTGACGGTCGTGCCGGTCGCAGAAGTCTCCGCGGTGACGTCCGTGTCGCCACTCGCGGTATCTGTTGCCTTGCCGCTCCCGCCAGTGTCCGTACAGGTGAAGGTCACGCGGACCGACTTGTTCGTCCATGTATCCGCGGTGTAGGCGTTGTTGTCCGGAAGCGTGACCGCCGTGGCGGCGATGGTCGGCGCAGCGCGGTCGATCGTGTACGCCTGGCCCTCGAAGCTGCCGTTGCCCGCACCCCCGCCCCCGGCGCTACCGGTCCCCGTGCCGCCGAGCTTGTTACCCACCACGTCGACGATCGAGTCGTTGTCGTTGAGGTTCAGCTTCAGCGTGCCGCTGCCGGTTCCGGTGCTGGCCGTGACGGTGTACGTCGTGCCGCTGCCCGTGGCCGTGGTGATGGCGGGCGTCCCACCGAGTCCGGTGCTCACGAGCGCGAAGTCGGTCGAGTCCACGCCGGTCACGCTCTCAGAGAAGGTGACCGTCCAGCTGACGTTGCCGGCGGTGTTCGTCGGGTTCGCATTGGCGCGATTAATGGAGCTGACCTGCGGCGCCGTCGCGTCGACGACGTAGTTCCCGACGAGATCCCTGGTGCCGCTCTGGAAGCCGACGACGCAGACCGTCCGGTCGGTCGCCGAATAGCCGGACGCGAACGTAACGGCGGGCGAGCCCGGTGTCGTCCAGTTGCTGAAAACCGCTGTTTGGTTCGGCGCATTGGCCGTCAGGTTCGCCGTGACCAGGATCGACTGGGTATTGCCGACTCCGATCGTGTCTCCGTTCGCGTCGCCCGTGCCACTGTCAGCCGGCTCGGCCGTGCCGGTGCAGTTCGCCGACCCCTTGTACAGCGTCGACGTGAAGTTGAAGTGCCGGCCCCCGGCCGATGCAACCTTGACGTTGCCATCCGTGAAGGTCGTGGTCGCGGTGCCAGAGGCATCGCCGACCGCGGTGACCGCGTACTCGGCGATGAACGAGTCCGGCAGCTGGAACTCGTCGTGGATCGATCCGGTCGCGTCGGCGTTGACGTCGGACTCGCGGACCCAGGTCTGCCCGACGTTGTCGTTGACCGTGATGTGGACGTGCTCGCCCGGCAGCCAGTTGTCGCCGGAGAGGATCACCGTCTCGCCGGGGGCATAGTCGGGCTTGTCCGAGCTGATCGTCGGGGAGAACGTCCCGCCCGAGCCGCCCGTCAGATCGCCGAACGGATCGGAGGCCGAGGCCGCGCCAGGGAGGACCAGCAGCGCCAGGAACATCGCGACCGTCAGCGTGAGCATCCGCGCCCAGCCGTAGGTGCCGCCGATGCTGCGCTTCATGTCGTACTGCGAGGTGGTCATCTTGCTCCTGGCACGTAACGTCGAAGTTCTGCCCGAGAAATCAGCGTAGGTACGATCTCGAAATGCGCAAGCGGCCCAGCGGCCGCACGTCCGTACCAGTCTCCCGCCGGGTGGTCCCGGACGGGCTATACGGATGGGGCGACCTGGACCTCGACTTTTGGCCAGCATCCGCACGGTTTCGCTCACTGCTCTGGTGCATTGGCGCCAGGTTCGGCGCCCTCAAGCTCAGGTCGAGCTTTAGCCAGTCGGCGTGACGCGATACGCGTCGAAGACCGACTCGATGTTCCGGATCCTCGTGATGCAGGTCTTCAGCGACGCGGTGTCCCCGACCTCGACGACGAAGCGGTTCTTCACCATCGGGTGGACCACCGTGCAGCGGGCCTCGAGGATGTTGATGCCGGTCTCGGCGAAGGTGCGCGAGAGGTCCTCGAGCAGGCGGTGGCGGTCCCAGCCGTCCACCTGGAGCTCCACGCGGAACGAGGAGGTCGTGTCGCCCTCCCACTCCACCGGCGTGAAGCGCTCCGGGTTGCGCATCAGGGCCTTGGCGTTGGGGCAACCCTTGTGGTGGATCGTGATGCCCTTGCCCAGCGAGATATACCCGACGATCGGGTCGCCCGGCACCGGCCGGCAGCACTTGGCGAGCCGCAGCATTACGTCGTCCACGCCCTCGACCTTGATGCCGTAGGTCGAGGAGGCCGCCGTCTTGCGGGGCGTCTCCTTGCGCTCCAGCAGCTCGGCCGCGGGCGACGGGTCCTCGACTGCGGACTCGCCCTCCTTCAGCCGGTTCATCAGCTTCTGGGTGACGGTCTTGGCCGAGATCTTCGCCTGGCCCAGGGCGATGTAGAAGTCCTCGCCCTTCCTGAAGCCCATCTCGCGGATCACGTCGGCCAGCAGCGGCGAGCCGGCCATCTTCTGCGGCGGCAGGCCGGCGCGCTTCAGGCTCTCCTGGAGGATCTCGCGGCCGGTGCGCTCGGAGTCCTCGCGGCGCTCCCGCTTGAACCAGGCCCGGATCTTCGACTGGGCGCGCGTGGTCTTCGCTAGCGCGAGCCAGTCGCGCGACGGCCCGCGCTCCTTCTTCGAGGTGAGCACCTCGCAGATGTCGCCGGACTGGAGCTCGTAGTGGAGCGGCACGATCTTGCCGTTCACCTTGGCCCCCACGCAGCGGTGCCCCACGTCCGTGTGGATCTCGTACGCGAAGTCGAGCGGCGTGGCGCCCGCGCCGAGCGACTTCACCTCGCCCTTCGGCGTGAACACGAAGACCTCGTCCTCGAACAGGTCAGCCTTGAGCGTCTCGGCGAACTCCTGCGGGTCGGCCATCTCCTGCTGCCAGTCGAGCAGGTGGCGCAGCCACTCCACCTTCGCCTCGACCGGCTTGCCGCCGTCCTCCTTGTAGATCCAGTGCGCCGCGACTCCGAACTCGGCGGTGCGGTGCATCTCCATCGTGCGGATCTGGATCTCGAGCGGGCGGCCCTCGGGCCCGATCACCGTCGTGTGGAGGGCCTGGTACATGTTGAACTTGGGCATCGCGACCCAGTCCTTGAAGCGCCCGGGCAGCGGCTTCCAGAGCGAGTGGATCACGCCGATCGCCCCGTAGCAGTCCTTCACCGAGTCGACGATCACGCGCATGGCGGTCAGGTCGTAGATCTCGTTGAACTCGCGGCCCTTCTTCGTCATCTTCGAGTAGATCGAGTAGAAGTGCTTCGCGCGGCCTGAGATCTCGGCCTCGATGCCGACGGCCTTCAGCTCCTTGCCCAGGTACTCGCCGGCGCGCTGAACGTAGGCGTCGCGCTCCTCGCGCTGCTGCGAGACCAGCTGCCTGATCTCGTTGTACTTGCGCGGGTGGAGCGTGGTGAACGCCAGGTCCTCGAGCTCCCACTTGATCGCGTGGATGCCGAGCCGGTGCGCCAGCGGCGCGAAGATCTCGAGCGTCTCCCTCGCCTTCTCCTGCTGCTTGTTCTTCGGCATCGAGCCGATCGTGCGCATGTTGTGGAGGCGATCGGCGAGCTTGATCAGGATGACCCGGATGTCGCGGGCCATCGCGACCATCATCTTGCGGTAGTTCTCCGCCTGGCGGTCGTCGCGGCTCTGGAAGGTCACGCCGGAGAGCTTCGTCAGGCCGTCCACCAGCTGGGCGATCTCGTCGCCGAACTCCTCCTGGACCTCGTCGAGCGAGGCGCTCGTGTCCTCCACCGTGTCGTGCAGCAGCGCGGCGCACAGCGTGGCCGTGTCGAGCCGCATCCCGGCGCAGATCTTGGCCACGCCCACGGGGTGCACGAT
Organism: uncultured Thermoleophilaceae bacterium; assembly: GCA_963771715.1. Taxonomy (GTDB): domain Bacteria; phylum Actinomycetota; class Thermoleophilia; order Solirubrobacterales; family Thermoleophilaceae; genus JACVRW01. Next base: position 78,568 of record CAVYUQ010000011.1, on the reverse strand, counting down.
GAAGTCCTCGCCGCTCGCGCGGCGCTGGTCGGCGTGGCGCTCGCAGGAGAAGAGAAACGCGCGCTCGACCGCGTCGCGGTCGATCTCCTCGGCGGCCTCGCCGCGATGCTCCTCGACGACGGCGAAGAGGTCGCCCAGCAGGACGCGCTCGGCGGCCGTGAGCTTGGTCTCGGGCCCAGCCGGCCGGTGCTTGTCGTGCTTGTCGACCGGGCGGTGGCGGAAGTCGCGCTCGGGCGCCTTGGCGCGGCCGTTGCCGCCGCCGTTCGCCGCCGGCTTCTTCTTAGTCGTGGTGGCCGAGGGCTTCGTGCCGGCCGATACGGTGCGCTTGCTGGTGGTGCGCGTGCCCTGCTTGGGCTTGGATGCCGGCGCCGGCTTGGCCTTTGCCCCCGATCCGGCCGCACGCTGCGCCGCGGGCTTCTTGGCCCGCTCGCTGGTGCTGGCCTTCTCGCCGGTGCGCGGCAGCTTGGGCATGAGGTCGAGTTTAGAGCGGACCCCCGCCGCTTCCCGCCGTCAGGCCGCCGTCACGGCGCGCGGGCCGCGCGAGCCGGCCGTGCGGGGGTCCTCGCGGAGTATGCGCAGCAGCGCCTCGACCACCGCCGGGCTGAACTGCGTCCCCGAGTTCGCCTCCACCTCCTCCATCGCCTCATCGAGCGACATCGCGTCGCGGTAGGAGCGGTCGGTGGTCATGGCGTTGAAGGCGTCGCAGCAGCAGACGATCGCGGCGCCCACCGGGATCTGCTCGCCCACGAGTCCGTCGGGGTAGCCGGTGCCGTCCCACTTCTCGTGCGAGGAGCGCACGATGCGGCCGACCTGGCTGAGCAGCCCGCCCACGCGATCGAGCATCCGCTGGCCCTCGATCGTGTGCGTCTTGATCACGACCCACTCGTCCTCGGTGAGCGGGCCCGGCTTGTTGATGATCTCCTTGGGCACGGCGATCTTGCCGACGTCGTGGAGCAGCGCGCCGAACTCGACGTTGCGGCGCTCGGCCGAGTCCAGCCCCATCGCATCGGCCACCGCGATCGAGAGCGACACCACGCCGCGGCTGTGCACGCCGGTGTACTCGTCGTCGGCCTCGAGAACGTCGCTGAGCAGAAGCGTCGTGCCGCGGTATGCGCGGCTCAGCTCGATCGCCTGGCGCATGCGCGCCCCTCGTTCGAGGGCGAAGACGAACAGCAGTGCGGCGAGCGGGAGCACGAGCAGCACGGCGTACGGCTCGGCGACTGCGGCCATGGCGGCCAGCAGGCCGACCGGCGACAGCAGCACGTCCACGAGCGTGACCCAGCCGAACAGCTCCGGCTGGAGCTTGGGCGAGACGCCCAACCCGGCCCAGTCGCGGAGCGTCGCAATGCCGTTGTCGGTGAGCAGCTGGCCCGCGAGCGCGCCCAGCAGCACCGGCCACTCGCCGAGCTCCGGCGCGACGCTCCCGGCGGCGGCGAAGACGACCACCGGACCGACCGAGTGCCACGCGTTGCCAACGGTTCCCAGCAGATGATTCGGATGGCGCTCGCGACGGACGTACTCAGGCAGGCTGCCGAGCACCATCCCGGCCGCCACGAGCAGCGGCACGGACCCGAGCGGGGCGAGGAAGAGCATCGGCACGAGCACGATCTGCGTGGGGATCGTGAAGCCGTAGCCGATGGGAAAGCGCACCTGCGCGAGAACCGCGTAGGTGGCCACGAGGGTCAGTGCGAGCGGCGCGTCGAAGGAGCGCTCGGCGGGCACGAGAACCGCCAGGGCAACCGCGACGGCGAGGAAAGCGGCAGCCGTGACGCCCTCGACGGCGAGTTCACGGGCGCGCAGCGGCTTGGGGTAGCTGCGGTCCCAGGAATCGCGGAGCTGCTCTACGGCAGGGGTGAGCCCCGATCGGAGGTCCTCGAAGATCCGCATCGCTGCTCGCTGTATCGGCCAAAGGGCCGATGGGCCTTATGGACGTTTGTTCTATGGACGGACATTCCCAACGTGCGTGGACGGATGTCCGTAGCGACAATGGTCTGCATGCCGCAGTCTCAGTGCATGAGCTTCCGACTCCACCGCACCGTTCTCGCTGCCGCGATCGCGACAGCCGCACTGGCCATGGGCGCGCCGGCCGCCAACGCCGGACTGCTCGTGGCATCCGCGCCCGACTGCGGGCCGAAGCCAATGAGCAAGCCGTTCGCGCCGTGGGGCGACCAGGCCTACTACACGCTCGCCCCCGGCGGCTCCTTCGAGGCGGGCAAGGCTCCCTGGCAGCTGAGCGGCGCCTCGATCGTCAGCGGCAACGAGCCGTGGAAGGTGAACGGCGCCGGCGACTCGCGTTCGCTGAAGCTTCCGCCGGGCGCAAGCGCCACCTCCCCGGTGATGTGCGTGGGCCTCGAGCACCCGACGTTGCGCCTGTTCGCTCGCAACAACAGCGCACTGGTCTCGACCCTCTCGGTCGAGGTGATCTTCGAGACCTCACTCGGGCTGAAGGCCTCGGCTCCGGTCGGCGTCCTGCTGCCCAACGGTCAGTGGAAGCCGAGCCCGCGCTTCCTCGTGGTGGCGAACCTGCTGCCGCTGCTGCCGGGCAACTACACGCCGGTGCAGTTCCGGGTCCGTTCCGTGGGCCTCGGAACCTGGTGGATCGACGACTTCTACGTCGATCCCAGGTGCCGCTAGCCCCGCTAGCCGGTGGCGGCGGTTTCGAGCGTGCGGGGCAGCTCTGGGGCGAGTACGCGTTCGGTTGCGGCCAGCTCGTCGGCAGCGGCGCGGTAGGTGGGTGAGCGCTCGAGCTCACTTCGCGCCGCGTCGAGGACGCGGCAGGTTCGGGCGTGCGTATCGAGCTCGATCAGGTTCAGCTCCGTGAGCACTCGGGCGAGGCGGGCGCAGGCTCGCGCGTTGCGCGGATAGCGGGCGCTTCCGCGCAGGGCGGCCTCAAGCTCGCCCGCTGAGGCGTCCGGCGGCAGCTCGCGCAGAGCGCGGTAGACCTCGGCGAGCTGGGGCCGCAAGTCGAGCTCGGCGCGCGATGCGGACAGCGCGAACTCGGCCTCGGCCGGTCCCCACGCGAGATGGGCGCGCGGGGCGCTGTGGAGCAGCGGGTCGGCGATGCCGCCGGGCGGCGGGTCGAGCGCGACGAGGTGGCCGAAGCCCTCCGCGAGCGCGGGGTGCGCCGCCAGGGCGCCCCACGAGGTGACCGGCATCGGCCCGTCGGAGAGCCCGGCCACGACGGCCTCAAGCCCGGCGCGGCGGCGCGGAACATCCGCCACCGCGACCAGCACACTCTCGCCGCTCGAGAAGAGGTCGCCGGCCACCCCGGCGAGGCCCTCGCCGCGACGGTCCTCGACGATGCCCCCGGCTCGGCTGCGGGGCCGCCGCGAGCGAGGCAGCCGCGGCGGGCTCGCTGGCTGGCGCGGCCAGCAGCGCGCCCAGCTCGTCCCAGAACGGCTCGTCCTCGCCGAGTACACGCAGTTCGCCGGGCTCCGTTGGGCAGAGGGCGCGCAGGATCACGCGCGGCTCGACCATCCCGTTCCAGCGGTTGCGCTCGAGGCGCAGTGCGATGTCGTGCGCCCGCTCGAGCGCGGGCTCGAGCGCCTTGGGCGGGGAACCGAATGCCACGCCGCGGGACTTCGCGCCGCCGGCTGCGACCAGGGTGAAACGCGAGTGCTCCCGGTCCTCCCCCATGCCGGTCACGCGCTCGAATCGCGCGGATGGGACGAGCAGCGTGGGCTGCGGGTTGCCCATCCCGAACGGGCGCAGCAGCTCGAGGTCCTCGGCGAGCGCCAGACCGAGGTCGCCTCCCGGCACGATGGCGTCCACCCGCTCCACCGAGATCAGGTCCTGCGGCGACAGCGCCGCGCCCGCGTGCGCGGCCAGTGCGCGACGGAACGGCTCGACGGCGCCGGCCTCGAGCTCCACCCCGGCCGCCATGCGGTGGCCGCCGAAGCGAACGAGGTGCTCGGAGCAGGCGTCCAGCCCGGCGTGAAGGTCGTACGCGGAGATGCTGCGGCCGGAGCCGCGCCCCCCGCCCTGGCCGTCGAGGGCGATGACCACGCACGGCCGCCGCCAGCGCTCCACGAGCCGCGACGCCACGATCCCCACGACGCCGGGATGCCACCCCTCCCCCGCCACCACGATCGCGCCCTGGTGCGCCTGCGGGGCGCAAGCGGCCTCGGCGGCGAAGAGGATGCGCGTCTCCGCCTCCTGCCGGTCGCGGTTGAGGAGGTCCAGCTCACGGGCCACCTCGCCGGCGCGCGCGGCGTCGTCCGTGAGCAGCAGCTCGAGGGCGGCGTCGGCTCGCTGCATGCGCCCCGCGGCGTTGATGCGCGGGCCGAGCCGGAACCCGAGCGCGTGCTCGGTGAGCTCGCCGGGCGCCACGCCCCCGACCTCCATCAGCGCGCGCAGGCCCGCCTTGCGGGTGCGGCCCAGGGCCACAAGGCCCTCGCGCACGATGCGGCGGTTCTCGCCGCGCAGGGGCACCAGGTCGCACACCGTGGCGAGCGCGGCGAGGTCGATGTCCTCGGCGGCCTCGGCGGGGTCGCGACCGGCGGCGCCGAAGAGGGCCTCGCTCAGCTTCAGCACCACGCCCGAGGCGCACAGCTCGGGGCAGCCGTACTCGCCGAGCGCCGGATGCACGACGGTGCAGTCGGGCAGCTCGTCGCCCGGCCGGTGATGGTCAGTGATCACCACGTCGAGCCCGGCTGCCCGCGCGGCGGCAACCTGCTCGACCGCCGTGATGCCGCAGTCCACCGTGATCAGAAGGTCCACGCTGCGCCCGCGCAGCCGTTCGACCGCGGGACCCGAGAGCCCGTAGCCCTCGTCGAAGCGGCTCGGCAGCTCCCAGACCGGGTCCGCGCCGAGCGCGCGCAGCGTACGCAGCAGCATCGCCGTGGAGCAGACGCCGTCCACGTCGTAGTCGCCGAAAACGGCGATCACCGAGCCGCGCTCGACGTGGCCGAGAATCAAGTCACAAGCCGCGGGAACACCCGGGAGCGTGAGCGGATCGTGCGACTCCTCCGCGGCCAGGAAGCGCCGCGCGTCCTCAACCTCGGCAAAGCCACGCCGCGCAAGGATGGAGCCAACGACCGGTGACACGCCCAGCCCCTCGGCCAGCCGCCGACCGCCGGCGACCTCGTATGGATCGCACCTCCAGCGCGACGGCTTCGACTGCATCCCGCTGATACTGCGCCGTGGGGCGGACGGAACGCCCGCGGACGTGCGGTTCGCTCAGTGCGCGCCGGCGCGGGTCTGGCCGTGGTCGACGCCGTGCGCGCGGTCCACGCGGGCGCCGTACCAGAAGGAGATCGCGAGGCCGATCATCGAGCCCGGGATGGCGATCAGCGCCTGGAGGATGTCGGTGTCGTTCTGGCCGGGCACGGTGAGCCCGTTCGCCAGGAAGCCGACGATCACGGACGACAGGACCGCGGCGCCGAAGGCGCCCACGATCCCGCCCCAGAAGCGATCCGGCAGGAACACGGTGAAGTGCCACACCGCGATACCCATCATCACCCACACAACCATCCCCATCGCCTAGCGCCTCCCGTGCTTTCTGCGCTTCTGCTGGCGCTTCGACTTGGACTTGGGCTTGGGCTTCGATCCGTCGCCGGTCGGTGCGGCGGGCGCGGAAGGCGAGGCGGGGGTCTCCGCGGAGGGCTGCGCCGCCCGCTCGGGTGGCGGTGCCGGAGGAGGCGTTGCCTGGCGCTGCGGTGGGGCGGGCCGCTGCGGCGCTGTCGTCGACGACCTGCTTCCGGCCGCCGCCGCGCGCCGCTCCCTGCGTGCCTGGCGCTCGCTGCGTGCCGCGGGCGGAGCGGCCGCGGGCTCCGCCGCTGCCGGCGCCTGCGCGCGGGTGGCCGCGGCCGCTGCCGGAGCGCCCGCGAGCGCGGGCTCGCCGAGTGTGCCCGGCGCGAACGCCGGGATGTGCCCCGCGTGCTCCTGAAGCATCAGGCGGCGCCTGCGCATGTAGGTGTGCTCGCGCTCCTTCCACTCCACCAGCACCGGCGTGGCGATGAAGATCGACGAGTACGCGCCGGAGATCACGCCCACCAGCAGCGCGAACGCGAAGTCCTTCAGCGTGTCGCCGCCGAACAGCAGCAGCGAGCCGACCGGCATCAGGACCACGAAGCTCGTCGCCAGCGATCGCGTGAAGACCTCGGACATCGAGCGGTTCGCGATCTGGGAGAAGGTGGCGCGCGGCATGCGCGGCACGTTCTCGCGTATTCGGTCGAACACGATCACCGTGTCGTAGAGCGAGTAACCCATGATCGTGAGCAGGGCGGCGACCGTGGCGGACGTGACCTCCCTCTCGAAGATGGCGTAGGCACCGGCCGTGATGAGCAGGTCGTGCGCGAGCGCGATCAGCACCGGCACGGCGAACTTCCACTCGAAGCGGAAGCCGATGTAGAGCGAGATCAGCAGCAGCGACGCGATCACCGCCAGCACCGCGGTCCGCGCGATCTGTTCGCCGAACGTGGGACCGACCGAGTTGCTCACGAAGTCCGCTCTCGCCACCCCGAAGTCCGCGTCGAGCGCGTTCTCCACCTCGCCGACCTGCCTGGGATCGAGCTCCGCCACCTCGATCTGCACCACGTTCTTTCCGAGCTCCGGGTCGTCGACCGACTGGATCTCCGCGTCCCCGTAGCCCAGCGGGTCGAGCGCGGAGCGCACCTCGTCGACGCTCGCCGACTGCTGGAGCGGCGCGGTGATCCGAGTACCGGACTCGAAGTCGATTCCGAAGTTGATCCCCAGGGTGGCGATCGCGATCGCGCCCGCCGCGAGGATCGCGCCGGAGAAGGAGAAGAACCAGCGCGAGTTCCCCATGAAGTCGAACTTCCAGCCCTTGCTCTCCTTCGTGGCCACGCCCAGCGCGCTCGGCCTCCGCAGCAGCCGCGTTCGCGCAAGGGTGCCGAGGATCGCCGAGGTGGCGAGCACCGCGGTGAACAGCGAGACGAGCGTTCCGACACCAAGCGTGAACGCAAATCCCTTAACGCCCGCCGTGGCGAGCGTGAACAGGATGAACGCCACGCCGATCGTCACGACGTTCGCGTCGATGATCGTCCGCAGCGCCTTCGCGTAGCCCGCCGAGATGGCGGCCGGCACCGATCTGCCCGACCGCACCTCCTCCTTTATTCGCTCGTACATGACGATGTTGGCGTCGGCCGCCACCGCCAGCGTGAGCACCATTCCCGCGATGCCCGGGAGCGTGAGCGTGATCGGGATCAGCTTGATCAGCGCGAACAGGAGCACCGCGTAGATCAGGAGCGCGACCGTGGCCACCAGGCCGAGCACGCGGTAGAAGACGAGCAGGAACAGGATCGTGAGCAGCGAGTCCGGCCGCCGCCGCCGTGAGGCCCTGGTCGAGCGCCTGCTGCCCGAGCGTGGCCGACACCTGCGTCTGCGAGATCAGCTTGAGGTTGATCGGCAGGGCGCCGATGCGCAGGCTCTCGGCGAGGTCCTGGGCCTGGCCGATGTCGCCGATGCCCGTGATCTGGGCGCCGGTGCGGCCGTCGATCCCCTCGGGGTTGTCCTGGAAGTCGATCGTCGCCAGCGACACGATCTGGTTATCAAGCGTGATCGCGAAGCGCTGGAAGAACTCGTCGGGTGGCGCGCCCTGCTGCACGGCCGGGCAGTCCTCGGAGACCCCGGCGAGCGTCTGGCAGTCGCGCCCGCGCTCAGCGATCCGCTTCGTGACCCGGGCAAAGCCCTCGCGGCCCTTGTCCGTGAACTCCATCGTCACGAGCGGTTCCTTGGTGTTCGGATCGAAGTTCTGCTCGGGGTTCTTGATCTCCTTGCCCGAGAGCTCCGAGTCGTCCTCGAGCACGAAGAAGCGGTGCACGCGCGCTGACTGGTTCGGCGCCGGCTCGCCCTCCACGACCACGATTCCCTGGGGGACCTTGAAGACGCGCGAGCCGTCAGGGGGACCGGCCGGGCCAAGCGCCTCGAGCTGTTTCAGGCACTCGCTGTCCTTGGGGTACTTGTGGGCCGAACCGTCCGCGGGCTCGTAGTCGCTGAGCAGCTCCTTGCAGTTCGCGGATGGGTTGTACTCGCCCTCGCGAAGCGGCTGCTTGTCCGGGCCGATCGGGTAGCGGTCCGGGCCGAACAGGTAGTACTGGTCGCGGGTGGTGTCGTTCTGGCGGTCGGCTTCTTGCGGGGTGAGGTCCGAGCCCGGCGGCACGTCGAGCTTCTCGGCCTTCGGCTTCTGCTTCGTGGCCACTTCTACGGCGTCGTAGAGCGCCTTCGAGCCCGCATAGGGCACGTCCGGGCCGCGGTCGCCGAGCACGTTCGGCTCCCAGTCGTAGAACTGGAGCTGGGCCGTCGAGCCCACCTGGTCGATGGCGCGCTGGGCGTTCTGCACGTCCGGCAGCCCGATCGAGATCTGGTCCGGCCCCGAGCGCTGGATCTCCGGCTCGGACACGCCGAGGGCGTCGGTGCGCTTGCGGATCGTCTCGAGGGCGTCGTCGAGCGCCTGCGGCGTGACCTTGGGCACCTGCGGGGTCGGCTGGCCCTGGTAGACGAGCTCGGTGCCGCCCTTCAGGTCCAGCCCGAGGCGGGTGGACTTGGTCGCGATCAGGAACCCCGCCGCCGCCAGTAGCAGCACCACGAGCCCGAGGATCGAGAAGTTCCTGGTGCGGTTGGTCATCGCGGCGTCAGCACCAGCAGCAGGCCGCCGTCGTCGTCATACGCGGGAAAGATGTCAGCCTTCGCGTGTTCGGGGCGGTCGCCCTCGGCGTGCACGACGACCGGCTTGTCGAGCACCCGCACCCCCCACTCGAGCGCCGTGGCGATGTGGTCGCCGCCCTCGTCGAACTCGAGGTGGAGCACTTCCTTGACCGGGCGGCCGATCACGTCGAGGTCACCGAGCCCGGTGAGCTCGCGGGCGCCGCGCCCCGTGCCGATCAGCCGGGCCTCCTGGTCCAGGATGAAGAAGGCGGCGTTCGGGGCCGGGTAGTAGTCGTCCAGCAGCTCGAACAGGAAGCCGAATCCGCAGCGCTTGCATGCCTTCGCGCGGGTCTGGAACCCGGCGGTGCGCTCCGAGGATTCGCTGCGGTTGCCGCAGTTCGGGCAGATGAAGATCGGCATGAGAGATCAAGGGTAGGGGCTTGCCTAAAAGGCAGGTTAGAAGAGGCGCTGTGAGCCCCCGCGGGGTGGCTCGAGCCTGAGATGGGCGAACGCGGAGTCGGTCGCCACACGCCCTCGCGGCGTCCGCATCAGGAACCCCTGCTGGAGCAGATATGGCTCGTAGACGTCCTCGATCGTGTCGGACTCCTCGCCCACCGCAACGGCCAGCGTGCTGAGTCCCACGGGCCCGCCGCCGAACTTCTCGCAGATGGCGCGCAGGATCTCCCTGTCGAGGCGGTCGAGGCCGGCGGCGTCCACCTCCAGCAGGTCGAGGGCCTCGCTGGCGACGCTCTCGTCGATCTCGCCGCTCCCGCGCACCTCGGCGAAGTCGCGCACGCGCTTGAGCAGACGGTTGGCCACCCGCGGGGTGCCGCGCGAGCGACGCGCGATCGCCTCGGCGCCGTCGCCGTCGATCTCCACGTCGAGGATGCCGGCGGAGCGCAGCACGATCCGGGCGAGCTCGGCGGGCTCGTAGAGCTCGAGCCGGTGGGTCACCCCGAAGCGGTCGCGCAGCGGCGTGGTGAGCAGCCCGGTGCGGGTGGTGGCGCCGATCAGCGTGAACGCGGGCAGGTCGAGCGACACGACCGCGGCGCCCGCGCCCTGGCCGACCGTGATCGGCAGCTTGCGGTCCTCCATCGCGGGATAGAAGGTCTCCTCGAGCGCGCGCGGGAGGCGGTGGATCTCGTCGACGAAGAAGACGCTGCGTGGCTCGAGGGCGGTGAGGTAGCTCGCCACATCGCCCTTGCGCTCGAGCGCCGGGCCGGCGGTGGGCACGAAGCCGGCGCCGAGCTCGTTGGCCACGATCTGCGCGAGCGAGGTCTTGCCGAGCCCGGGCGGCCCCGCCAGCAGCACGTGGTCGAGCGCCTCGCCGCGCGCCTTCGCGGCCTCGATGAAGATCGCGAGCTGCTCCTTCACGCGCTCCTGGCCGACGAAGTCCTCGAGCCGCTTCGGCCGCAGCGAGAGGTCGAGCTCGTCCTCGGCCGGGAACGGCGCCGGGTCCTGGATGCGCTCCACCCCGGGAGTCCGGATGCCGCTCATCGGGCCGCCCTCAGCGCGCCGGCGATCAGGTCCTCGGGGGTCTCGCCGCCGGCCTGGTCGAGCAGCTTGTCGGCCTCGAGCGGGGTGAAGCCGAGGCCGAGCAGGCCTTCGCGCGCGAGCGTGCGCGGGTCGTCGGAGGCCGTGCGGCGGACAATGATGTCGTCGGTGGCCTTGCCCGCCACCTTCTCGCGCAACTCGACGATGATGCGCTCCGCGGTGCGCTTGCCGATGCCGGGCACGGCCTGGAAGCGGGCGGTGTCGCCTGAGGCGATCGCGTTCAGGAGCTCGCGCGGGGCGCCGCCGGACAGGACGGCGAGCGCGACCTTGGGTCCCACGCTCTGCACTCCGATCAGCATCAGGAACAGCTCGCGTTCCGCCTCGGACGAGAAGCCGTAGAGGTGCATGCCGTCGTCGCGCATGACCAGGTGGGTCAGGAGCGTGGCCTGCTTTCCTGGGCTCGGAACCGAGCTCAGCGTTTCGGAGGAGACGGAGAGGCGGTAGCCCACACCGGCCGCCTCGATCACGACGTCTCCCGGCAGGCGCGAAAGCACCTCGCCGCGTACGGATGCGATCACGCGAACACCCTCCGGCGACGCAGGGGCAGCGGAAGGCGGCGCCTCCTGAGCCGGCGGCGCCAGGTCATGCCAGCGCCGCCTTGAGGGGCGCCCCGTGCGCGTGGCAGATGGCCACGGCCAGGGCGTCGGCAGCGTGGTCCGGGTGCGGCGGCTCCGGCAGGGCGAGCAGCGTGCCGACCATGCGCTGCACCTGTTCCTTCGCGGCCGAGCCGCTGCCGCAGACGGCCTGCTTCACCGCCTGAGGCGTGTACGAGAAGCATGGGATGCCGGCCATGCCGGCCGATAGCAGCACCACTCCGCGGGCCTGCCCGACGGCGAAGGCGCTGTGGACGTTGCGGCCGAAGTAGAGGTCCTCCACGGCCAGCGCCGCAGGCTCGTGCTCGCGGATCAGGTCGCATACGCGCGCGTGGATGTCCGCCAGACGCCGCTCCAGCGGCACGCCCGCGCGCGTCTCTATGACGCCGCCGTCGAGCGCCGCCAGCCGGGTCCCATGCGAGAGCACCACGCCGTAGCCGGTGTGCGCGGTGCCCGGGTCGATGCCGAGGATGACCACCTATGAATGGGATTCTGCGTGCGGCGGCGGACGCCTCCCCCCTTGTTTCGTTTCACACGAACCGGGTAGGGCCCCGATCGCGCGCTGAGCCACCCCACGGCAGGGGGCGGTAGGTCTCACGGCAGGGGCCCTCGTGCGCCGATCCCGCAGGGGGAGCTCATGACCAGAAGAAATCGTGGGGGCCTCTCGGCCCTCTTCGTCGCCGCCATCGTGGTGGCGGCGCTCACGTTCGCACCGGCGGCACCAGCCGCGACCGGCGGCGAGTGCCAGCTCAAGGGCACGGCCTCGTTCTCGCCGGGCCTCAGCACCACGTCGCAGCCGTTCACCTACTCGTTCAGCGGCGACCTGACCGGCTGCCGCTCCACCGAGGCGGGCAGTCCGGCCAGCGGCCGCGTCCAGGCGGGCGGCACCTACACCGACCCGGCCACCGGCAAGGCCTACGTGATGCCCAACTCCACGGGTACCGGGAGCTGCGGCAGCAGCACGACGCAGGGCCTGTCGCTGATCACATGGGCGGACGGCACCCGCACGCTGATCCAGTACACCACCAGCGGCGCGGCGGCGGCCGTGGCGCTCCAGGGCAGCGTGATCGACAGCACCACGCTCCAGCCGGTGGACCCGCTGGACGTGCCGCTCACCGTCACGACGACGCGCTTCGCCGGCTACACCCCGTTCGGCCTGCTCGCCTTCGAGGCGACGCCGACCGATTGCCAGACCGGCGTGACCGCCGCCGGGATCGAGGGCGTGGTCGGGCTCGGCAAGCAGTAGCGCGCTAGCGGGTTCCGCGCCAGGTAAGCAACGCGAAGAGTCCCTGAACCGGCAGCCGCGTCCAGAGCGCGGCTGCCGGGATCTTCGGGAACCGCTCAGGGTGCAGCGCCATCTGGATGTTCGCCGGGTAGACCGCGACCAGCGTCGCCAGGAGCCACCAGCGCGCCCCGCGCCGGGTCCGCTCCGGCAGCACCGCCACACCGCCGGCGATCTCGGCGATGCCGCTGGCCACCACGACCTCCTTCTTCCAGCGGGCCAGCGACAGCGGCACGATCGCCTGGTACTGGCGCGGGATCACGAAGTGCATCGTCCCGGCAAGCACCCAGAACGTGGCGGCGGCGAATCTCAAGCCGCCGCTACGCGCTCGAGTACCTCGGCGTCCACGTCGAAGTTGGCGTGCACGCCCTGCACGTCGTCGTTCTCCTCCAGGGCGTCGATCAGCCGCATCAGCGTGCCGACCCGGTCCTCCTCGACGGGGGTCCGCGTCGTGGGGCGCTGGACCAGCTCGGCCGAGTCGATCTCCACGCCGGCCCCCTCGAGCGCGCTGCGCACGGCGGTGAGCTCGCCCGGGCCGGTCACGATCTCCCAGACGTCGCCGTCGAGCGCCATGTCCTCGGCGCCGGCGTCGATCGCGGCCAGCAGGTCGTCCTCGGAGTAGCGCGAGCCGTCCACGACGATCTCGCCCTTCTTCTCGAAGGTCCACGCCACCGAGCCGGGCTCTCCGAGGTTGCCGCCGTGCTTGGTGAAGGTGTGCCGCACCTCCGAGCCGGTGCGGTTGCGGTTGTCGGTGAGCGCCTCGACCAGGATCGCCACGCCACCGGGCCCGTAGCCCTCGTAGAGGACGGCCTCGTAGGCGTCGGCGTCCGAGTCCGCGCCGGTGCCCTTGGCCACCGCGCGCTCGATGTTGTCCTTGGGCATCGAGGCGTCGCGCGCCTTCTGGATCGCGAGCGCCAGAGCGGGATTTCCGTCGGGATCTCCCCCGCCCTCACGCGCGGCAACGGTGATGGCACGCGTGAGCTTGGTGAACAGCGCCCCGCGCTTCGCGTCCACCGCCTTCTTCTTGTGCTTGATCGATGCCCACTTGGAATGCCCAGCCATGGCCTTCAAGTCTATGGCCAGGAAGCCGATGTCCTCTACAGCCATGCTCGGGACCGAGACGCCGCCGGGGTTCATCGGCAATCCCCGGGCGGTGCCGCAGCTTTGCGACATAGGCACGGGAGATCTCGACGACTGTTCGCCGACGAGCGCGGTGGGGGAAATCTTTGTATCGAGCACGGCTCTGGCAAACCCTGCACCCACGGCGATTTACGCGATCGAGCCCGAAGCAGGGCCCCCGCCCAGTTCGCTTTCGAGATCGCCGACTTCCTGTTCACGCTCACGCCCGAGCTGCGGCCCGAGGACGGCTACGCGATCGACCTGGTCACCCAGCCATTGCCGATGGCACCGGAAATCTTTGAGAGCGTGGTCACTCTCTGTGGCTACGGAGCAATACTCAGCGGTGGCGGGGTCGAAGGCTGCCACAAACCCGACGACGCGGGAGCGTTTGAGATCCCCTTCCTCACCAACCCGACCCGCTGCGAGGCCCAACCGCCGACCACCCGGATCCTCGCCAACAGCTGGGAGGAACCGGGCGTGATCGCCGAGAAAACGTTCACGATGGCGGACCCGCTCACGAACTGCGAGGACGTGAAATTCGAACCCTCGATCTCCTTCAAACCCACCTCCACCCAGGCCGACTCGCCGACCGGGATGGACGTCGAGCTGACCTTCCCGACCGCGGGCCTCGAAGACCCGAACGGCATCGCCCAGGCCCAGCTCGAGGGCACCACGGTCACCCTGCCCGAGGGGATGGCGGTAAACCCCGCCTCGGCCCAGGGCCAGGGCGCCTGCACCCTGGAGCAGCTCGGGATGTCGCCCTCAGGAGTACCCAACGACGACCCGGTCACCTGCCCGGACTCCTCCAAGCTCGGCACCCTGGAAGCAGACACCCCGATCCTCCCGGGTACCTTCAACGGCACCGTCTACCTCGCCAAGCAGGGCTCCAACCCCTTCGGATCGCTGCTCGCCCTCTACCTGGTGATCGACTCGCCCGAGAAAGGCATCCTGATCAAGCTGGCGGGCAAAGTGTCCCCGGACCCCGTGACGGGCCAGCTCACCGTCTCCTTCGATAACAACCCCCAGGCCCCGCTCTCCAGCGTCCGCCTGCACTTCCCCGGCGGCCCCAGGGCGGCATTGATCAACCCGCCGAGCTGCGGTCCCCACACCGTCCACACCCAGATGACCCCCTGGACCGCCGCCGACCCCGCCCACCCGAGCGACGCGGAGACGGTCGAGCTCGCCTCCAGCTTCAACATCGACCAGGGCCCGAACGGGACCGGCTGCCCGAGCGGGGCGCTGGAGCCGAAGCTCTCGGCAGGTCTGGACAGCCAGCAGGCCGGTGCGACCAGCCCGTTCCGCCTGCGGCTCTCCCGCGAAGACGGCACCCAGCGCTTCCGCGCCATCACCACCACCATGCCCCCGGGCCTCACCGCCTACCTCAAAGGCGTCCCCTACTGCCCCGAGGCAGCCCTCGCCTCGATCCCCACCGGCCCCAACACCGGAGCGGCCCAGATCACCAGCCCCGCCTGTCCCGCCGCCTCCCAGGTGGGAACGGTGATCGCCGGAGCAGGAGCGGGCCCCGACCCCCTCTTCCTCGACACCGGCAAGGTCTACCTAGCAGGCCCCTACAAAGGCGCCCCGCTCTCCCTGGCGATCGCCACCCCCGCGGTCACCGGTCCCTTCGACCTCGGCAACGTGGTGGTCAGGGCGGCCCTCAACATCAACCCCGCCACCGCCCAGGTCAGCGCGGTCTCCGACCCGATCCCGACTGTCCTCGAGGGCATCCTGCTCGACATCAGGGACGTCCGCGTCAACGTCGACCGCCCCAACTTCACCCTCGCCCCGACCAACTGCGAACCGCTTGCGGCGACCGCCACGGTGACCGGCGAGAAAGGATCGACCGCGACGGTCTCTGACCGCTTCCAGGTCGGCGGCTGCGACAAGTTGGGCTTCAAGCCCAACTTGAAGCTGAAGCTGAAAGGCAAAACCAAACGCGGCGCCTACCAGCAGCTCTCCGCCACCCTCACCGCGAGGCCCGGAGACGCCAACATCAAACGCGCCTCGGTCGCCCTGCCCCATTCGATCTTCCTGGCCCAGGAGCACATCCAGACGATCTGCACCCGCGTGCAGTTCGCCGCAGACCAGTGCCCCAAAGGCTCGATCTACGGCAAAGCCACCGCGACCAGCCCCCTGGTCGACTATCCCCTCGAGGGCACCGTCTACCTGCGCGCCTCCTCCAACCCCCTCCCCGACATGGTGATCGCCCTCAAGGGCCCCGCCCACCAGCCGATCGAGATCGAGCTGGCAGGAAGGATCGACTCCAAGAACGGCGGCATCCGCAACACCTTCGACCTCGTCCCCGACGCCCCAGTGACCAAGTTCACCCTGAAGCTGCGCGGCGGCAACAAGAGCCTGCTCGTCAACTCCCGCAACCTCTGCAAAAGCACCCAGCACGCCACCGTGAAGCTCGACGCCCAGAACGGCCGGGAGCGGGACTTCCGGCCGGTGGTGGGGAACAGCTGCGCGAAGGGGAAGGGCAAGAAGGGCAAGCAGGCGAAACGGGGTTAGCGCGGTTTCGCGCCCGCGCTTTTGCGCGCGCGCACAACTGAAAACCCTGACGTTCCCGCGTTCCTGGGCTAAGACAGGCACTAACGATGCCGGTCGCCGGAAGCGGCCGGCGCCCAGGAGGACAGATAGATGTGGAAGAAGACGATCGCGCTGGTGATCGCCGCCGGTTTGGCAGCGTTGGTGCTGCCGGCGGCGAGCTCGGCGAACTGGAAGCACCACGCGACGGATATTCAAACGGATACCGTCATTGGTCTAACAGGCAATCTCAGAAATCAAGGAAGCCTTGGCGGGGTCGAATGCCAAGTGACAATGCGCGTCAAGCTGAGCCCCGGCACCACAGGGCTGGTTGAAACGTTTGTCCCGCATCCGACCAGCGATACAACCAACTGCAAAGGGCTTGGAGGCCTTTCGCCGTGTCAAATGCACAACCTGACGCCGCTTGCACCGAACTGGACCATTCATACAGCATCGGCCACGACGATCTCGCTGACAACGTCTGACATCACATATCAACTGACAGGCGGGATCTTCTGCCTCGTCAAACACGTTGTGACAACAGCGGGGACGCTCACCCTCACGCCGAACCAACCAAACACAATCTCGAGCTTCCAGGTGAGCGGTGTTCTCCAAGCCGACATCCAAACAAACGGCGGTGCAGTGGATAAAGAAACCGTCACGATGAGCGGAAGCCTTGCGATCGAGTCGCCGAAAGCAAACACATACTCGCTCTAATCCATGGTGCTGCGCCTTTGGAAGAACCGGGGCATTGCCCCGGTTCTTCTGCGCCAGCCTCTAGATCCGCGCCGGGTGCAGCGCCGGGCGCTGCCAGTTGCGGCTCTGGTAGGCCTCCGCGAAACCGGCGCGGCAGAGCCGGCGGTAGGTTCCGGCGAGGGTGTCGGAGTCGACTTCGCCGAGCTCGATGAAGATCGTCTGGCAGCCGGCGGCGATCGCGTCGACCAGGCGACGGCGCAGGAGGGCGGTGTTGAGCCCACGGCCGCGCGCCTCGTGGAGGGTCATGCCGGGACCGAGCTGGGCAACGCCGTCGAGGATCAGCATCGAGCCGGTGGCCACCACGGGTTGGTTGGGCCCGAGTGCCGCCGTGTAACAGCGCCAGCTCTCCACCTGCGGCAATGAGAAGAAGAGCGTGCCGGCGGTCACCGGCAGCTCGAGCGCTTCGGAGACGATCGTGCTCATTCCTTCGCCGTCCGCTTCGTCGTCGCCGATCTCGTAGATCTGGATGCGCGGATCCTCCGGCCAGTCAGGAGGCGACGCATCGCGGACCAGCTTCACCCAGCCGCTCCCACGCTCGTATCCCCGCTCGCTGAGCCAGCTCTCCGCCTCTTCGGTGCCGGGCCTGGTCTCGGCCACCGGCACCCGGTAGTCGACTTCGCGGGCCCGCATCCATTCGACCGCTTCGCCCAGGTGGCCATCGTCGACCGCTCCCGGCTCCGCCGCGCCCTGGATCTGGTTGAGCCCGTGCACCTCCGGCAGATCGCCGAATGCCGTCGCCTGAACCGGGCCGAACCGCTCAACCTCGACGCCCGATTCGGTCACCGCTTCGGCGACCACCGATTTCCACATATCGCGCCGGAACCGCTGCGCGACCCTCTCCAACAAAGCCGAGTCGTAGTCCATGAACCTGCCCCCGGTCTGGATTCCTGCTCCGAGGCGGACCTTATGGCGACTCGTCTTAAATTGTCAAGAAACTTTCATGTACACACGCGAGTTTTGGATTCTCAGCGGTTGACCAAGCGGTAGACGGGGCCTTCCAGGGAGGCGACGTAGAGTCGGCCGCGGGTGTCCTCGCCGAACGAGCTGGGGCTGGGGATCGAGAGGCCGAGCCTGCGGTCGTCGCTTGCCCGCCGCAGGTGCGGCACGAGGCTGCGGAGCTCCCCCTCGCAGAAGTCGGCGTAGACGTAGCGCTTGTAGAGGGAGCGGCAGGCTGCGGTCGCGGACGACGTAGCCGCCGATGACCGAGCAGCTGCCGCCGCGGCTGTGCGGGAAGGCGAAGATCGGCTTGACCGTGCCGCCCGGATCGGGCGTGCCGCTGCTTTCGTCGCGGTAGGGCGCCGTAGCCCTCGAAGCGCGTCCCAGCCGAAGTTCGCGCCCGGCGGCGCGGCCGGCCGGGATGTAGTCGATCTCCTCGAAACGGTTCTGGCCGACGTCGCCGATCGCGATCCGCGGCTGCCGCCGCGGTCACCGTGTCGAAGGAGAAGCGGAACGGATTGCGCAGGCCGTAGCTGTAGATCTCGTCGCGGCCCGGGCGTCGCCGACGAACGGGTTCGACGGCGGGCACCGAGTACGGCCGTCCGCCGGCCGGCCGCGGGTCGATCCGCAGCAGCTTGCCGAGCAGCACCTCCCGGTTCTGGGCGTTGTTCGGCGGATCGCCGCCGGCGCCGCCGTCGCCGGTCCCGAGGTAGAGGAGGCCGCCGAGGAACTGCAGCTGGCCGCCGTTGTGGTTCGAGTTGACCGGGTGGGGGATCTCGATCACCGCGGCGCCGGGAGCCCGCCGCCGCCCGCGTCGCGCTGCGGCGCTTGAACTCGTCGACCCGGATGTTGCCCGCCGTGTCCGTGTAATAGACGTAGAAGCGCTTGCTCTGTCGGTAGTCCGGCGGGAAGGCGATCGAGAGCAGCCCCTCGCTCGCCGCCGTAGCCGACCTGGCAGCGGAGGTCGAGGAAGGCGCCGCGGCGTGCGGCCGCCGCTGAGGACGATCACCCGCCCCGGCTGCTCGACCACGAACAGCAGCTGCGGGAAAGCCGGGGGCGCCGGTCACGTAGACCGGCTGTCGAAGTTGCCGATCTCGCTTCAGGTCGACGCCGTCGCCGGGTCGCTCGCTCTGCGCGGGTCCGGCGTCGCGCTCCGGCTCCTCGGCCGGACCCGCAGGCGGGCAGTCCCAGAGCGAGGGCTGCGACGAGGACGAAGATCGACTTGCGCATGCGGGCGTACCTACCCCAACCGCCCGCCGCTACTCGCTTGGCTGCTCGCCCGGCTGGTCCGACTTGCGAACCACTTCGCCGCTGTCGGTCACTTCCGTGTTCGGCGGTTCCGCGGTGATCTCGGTGACGATGGAGCCGCCGGGGACGACGCCGCGCTTGGTCTCGACCTTCGCCTTGCCGCCGAGTCCCGCCGCGGCCTCGTAGCGCAGGGTGTACTTGCCGGCGCGCACCGCGCTCAGCTTCCAGACGGCTTTGGTCGTCTCGCCGGGCTTCAGCGGCCCGAAGGCGAAGGTCTTGGCGTTCGAGGTCGAGGCGCCGCCGGGCTCGCGAGGATCCCTGCAGACGGGGGTAGGTCGCCGCCAGCACCCAGACCGGCCGGTCGGCCTGCGCGAGCCCGGGCGTCGGGTCGTGGATCGCAAACGGCAGCGTCGACGACTCGCCGGCCTTGCCGGCGATCGAGATCGTCACCGCCAGCGCCGGCACCGTCTCCTCGCCGGTGTTGCGGACGCCGAGCTTCAGCAGCGAGGTCTGGCCGAGGCCGCTGCTCAGCCGGGAAGTTCGCTTCGCTGACGCGAACGTCGTAGGTTCCGCTCGGTTCGTTCGAATCCGAGGAGGAATCGTCGCCCCCGCAGGCGGCCAGCAGCACCGCCACGGCCACGGCGGCAACCCCGGTCGCCGCGGCTCGGAGGCGGGTCCGCCGGGAATGTCGTCCGGTCCCCCGCAAAGCGGCCGGAACATAACACGCGGTTTGTCCGCATTCGGGCGCCTTTCGCGTGGCCAGGCGGGTTAGTCGGATCTCAACACTCGGCTAACGGTGAAGGCCGGACCCATCCCATAGACTCGCCGAGTGGGGCCGCGCGTGCGACGCGCCTCGGAGGAGCAGATGGTCGGATCCGCGGTCAACAGGGCGTTCCTGCCCGCCAAGTCGTTGTTCGAACAGGTGGGGGACATGATGATCCTCACCGCGCGTACGCTGGTCTCCGCCGTCAAGCCGCCGTATCCCTACGGCGAGGAGTTCATCGGCCAGTTCCTCTTCGCGCTGCAGCTCTGCTGGTTCCCGCTGCTCGTCTCGACCGTCGCCTTCGGCTTCGGCGCGCCGGGACTGCAGGCGGCAAACTTCCTCTCCCTGTTCGGCGCCCTCGATCGGCTCGGCGGCTTCTTCGTGCTCGCCTCGATCCGCGAGTTCGCCCCGTTCGTCACCGCCGTGGTCGTCGCCGGCGTCGCCGGCACCGCGATCACCGCTGACCTCGGCGCCCGCAAGATCCGCGAGGAGCTCGACGCCCTGCAGGTGCTCGGCGTCGACCCGATCAAGAACCTGGTCGTGCCGCGCTTCCTGGCGCTGATGCTGATCACCGGCCTGCTCGACATCTACGCGCTGGTCTTCGGGATCAGCGGCGGCATCCTCACCGAGCTCCTCTACGACCAGCCGCTCGGCGGCTTCTTCGCCACGCTCTTCTCCAACGCCTCGATCACTCGACCTCTGGCCGGCTCGGTGATCAAGTGCACCCTGTTCGGGGCGATCATCGCGGTCGTCTGCTGTTACAAAGGGATGACTGCCTCCGGCGGTGCCGCCGGCGTCGGCCGCGCCGTCAACCAGGCGGTCGTGATCTCCTTCATGGGCGTCTTCGCCTTCAACTACGTCTTCACCCAGACGCTGCTCGCCACCAATCCCGAGCTGCAGACGATCCGATGAACGCCTGGCTCGAGGTCCCGCGCAGCTGGCTCGACTCCTTCGGGGAGATCGCCCGCTTCGGCTCGCGCGTCGCCGGCCTCGTCTACTCCGGCCGCGTCCTCCGCTTCTTCGGCGAGAGCCTGCGCCAGGCCGGGATCCTGATCCTCGGCTCGGCGCTGATCATCTGGGGCCTCGTCTTCACCCTCGGCCTGCAGTGCGGGATCGAGGGCGCCTACCTGCTGCGCGCCCAGGGCGCGCCCGCCTACGCCGGCGTCTTCTCCGCCTGGTGCGACCTGCGCGAGATCATGCCCTACGCCTTCGGCTACATGCTCGCGGCCAAGGTCGGGACCGGGATCGTCGCCGAGCTCGGCGCGATGCGGATCTCCGACGAGATCGACGCGCTCGAGGTGATGGGCGTGCCGCCGGTCACCTTCCTCTGCGCGACCCGCCTGCTCGCCGCCTGGATCGCCTTCCCGTTCATGTACCTGGTCGGGATCGGGATCATGTACCTGGCCAGCTACCTGGCCGTGGTCGAGCAGATCGGCGACGTCTCCTCGGGCGGCTACCTGCTGATCTTCTGGATGTTCCAGAACCCCCCCGACCTCATCTTCAGCCTGATCAAGGGCATGGTGATGGCGACCGCGATCGTGCTGGTCGGCTGCTATTACGGCTACACGGCCTCGGGCGGGCCGGTCGGGGTGGGGACCGCGACGGCGAAGTCGATGGTCCTCAACATCGTCTTAGTCCACATCATCGGGATGCTTGGGACCCTGGTCTTCTGGGGGGCCAACCCGAGGGCGCCGATAGGAGGCTGACGTGGAGCACGAGGAAGAGAACCGCATCGAAGAAGAGGGGCTGCGCGACGAGGCGACCTCGAGCGCCGAAGCGCCGCCGGAGATCGCCTCCGAGACGGCCGAGGTCGCCGGCCTCCGGCGACGGCCCCTACGTGAGCGAGGACGGCGCCGACGATGGGCCGCGACTTCGTCATCCCCGGCGTCGACCCGCGCGAGGCCGATCCCTACCGCTTCCACACCGGCCGCAAGCGCGACCACGGCGGCGAGGACGCGATCGAGATCATCGACCTGGTCAAGCAGTTCGGCCGCGCCCGCATCCTCAACGGCCTCAACCTCGGCCTGCCCGAGGACCAGGTCTCGATGGTGCTCGGCCCCTCGGGGACCGGCAAGAGCGTGCTGATCAAGCACATCGTCGGCCTGCTCTACCCGGACTCCGGCGACGTCCTCGTGCACGGCGAGTCGATCCCGAACATGACCGACGACGAACTCTTCGACGTGCGCAAAAAGTTCGGCCTGCTGTTCCAGGACGGCGCCCTGTTCGGCTCGATGAACATCTACGACAACACCGCCTTCCCGCTGCGCCAGCACACCGACAAAAGCGAGGAGGAGATCGGCGAGATCGTCAACCGCCGGCTCAAGGAGGTCGGCCTCATCGAGGCCACCTACAAGATGCCGAACGAGCTCTCGGGCGGGATGCGCAAGCGCGCCGGCTTCGCCCGGGCGCTGGTGCTCGAACCGGCGATCGTGATGTTCGACGAGCCCGACTCCGGCCTCGACCCGGTGCGCACGGCGCTGCTCTGCGAGCTGATCCGCGAGGTCCACGCCGAGAACGGCGGCTGCTACCTGGTGATCAGCCACGACCTCGGCACGGCGCGGCGGATCGCCGACTTCATCGCCGTGCTCTGGAACGGCAAGATCGTCGAGTCGGGGCCGAAAGAAGAGCTGTTCGACTCCGAGCAACCCGTTCGTGAACCAGTTCCTCAACGCGGACGTGACCGGCCCGCTCTCGATGGATTGAGAGCTCCGCGGCCGCCGGGGAGAGCACTGGATCGGCATCGCGTCGCGGCATGGGCCGCTCGCCATGCCCGAGCGGTGCTCGCCGTCACGGTCGTCCTCGCGCTCGCGGCGGCGGTGGCGGCGACGCAGATGCCGACCGACGCCGGGGCCGACACGCTCGTCGACGCCGACACGGCCGCGCTACCGGGCGACCGCAGCAGGTGCGCGAGGCCTTCGGCGAAGAACCGGTCGTCGTCCTCGCCAAGGGCGACCTGCAGCAGCTGATCCTCACCGCCAACCTCTTCCGGCTGCTGCGGCTGGAGGGCTGCCTCTCGGGCAACGTGCCGCAAGGGGCGAAGCCGATCCCCGGGCCCTGCGCCGAGCTGGCCGCGCTCGACCCGGTCGAGTTCGTCTCCGGGCCGGCGACCTTCCTCAACGAGGCGGTGGTCCAGATCGACCGCCAGCTGCGCCGGCTGGCGACAACGGTGCCGCCCGGAGCGGTTCCGCGAATTCCTGCTCGCGGTCGCGACCCAGCTACGGGATCACCAGCGCTGCCGAGCCTCGACAACCCGGACTTCGTCGCCACCGTCGTCTTCGACCTGAGCCGGGCCCGCGGCACGCCGAAGGCGCGGCTCTCCTACCTCTTCCCCAACAGCCGCTCGGCCCAGATCGTGGTCCGGCTGAAGCCGGACCTGAGCGAGGCCGAGCGCCACCGCGCGATCGAGCTGATCGAGGCGGCGGTCCACGACACGACGCCGCGCGCGGGCCTGCGCCGAGCGAGGGCGAGCCGGCGCCCTGCTTCCAGCTCGAGGGCGGCAGCTACGTCGTCTCCGGCGCCCCGGTCGTCGTCGACGGCGTCGCCGCGGGCGCTGAAGGACGCGCTGCTGGTCCTTCTCGGCGTCGCGGTCGTCGGTGATGGCGCTCGCTCCTGCTGCTCGTCTTCCGCTCGCGCTTGCCGCCTGCTGCCGCTGGCGATCGCCCTCGCCGCGGCGGCGCTCACCTTCGGCCTGCTCGGCCTGCTCGGCGGCTCGCTGACGATGGCCTCGATCGCCGCCCTGCCGATCCTGATCGGCCTCGCCGTCGACTACGCGATCCAGCTCCAGGCGCGCTTCGACGAGGCGGTGGAGGGCGGCGCCACGGGAGCCGATGCGGCCGCTAGCGGCCGCCGCGGCGGGCGGTCCCACGATCGCCACCGCCTGTCTCGCGACCGCCGCGGGCTTCCTCGCCCTTCAGCTCTCGCCGACCCCGATGGTCCGCGGCTTCGGCCTGCTGCTCGTCGTCGGCGTCGCGATCGCCTTCGCTCTCGCGCTTGATCGCTGGGCTTCGCGGCGCTGGCGCTGCGGCGGCGGGCGGGGACGCCGGGCAGCCGCCAGGCGACTCCCGCATCTCGTCGGACCGCACTCCTGGCGCATGGCGACGCGACCGCGTCCGGCGGGTCCTCGGCGTTGGCGCTCGCGCTGGCGGTCGTCGGCTGGGGCGCCGGCACCCAGGTCGAGACGCATCTCCGACATCCGCGAGCTGGCGCCGCAGGACATCTCGCGCGGTCCGCAGACCTGAACGAGCTGCAGGAGACGACCGGCGTTTCCGGCCAGCTCGACGTCAGCGTCGAGGCGCCCGATCTGACCGATCCGGCGACGCATCGAGTGGATGGCCGACTTCAAGCAGCGGGTGCTGCGAGGCGAACGGGTTCTGCGGCGAAAACCCGAGCTGCCTCGAGGCGGAATCTGCCCCGGGCCGGCGCTCTCCGACTTCCTCGTCAGCGGCGGCGAGGAGCTGACGCCGCGCGGCATCGACGCGACGCTTGGCGCGCTGCTCGCCGTACGCCCTGCGGCAGGTCGCGCCGCTCGATCCGGAGACCGGCGCAGTCGGCAACCGGGCGCTGCTCTGCTTCGGCATCCGCGCCCAGTCGCTGGAGGACCAGCAGGCGCTGATCGAGCGGGTCCGCGGCGAGATCGGCGAGCCGGGCGCCCCGGGTGGCCCGCCGCCGGGGTCGAGGTCGAGCTCGCCGGCCTGCCGGTGATCGCCGCCGAATCGGCCGCGGCGATCTCTCCAGCAGCCGCTACTGGCTGACCCTCGCCGGGCTGGCCGCCGTCGCCCTGGCCTGCTCGCCGTCTACCGCTCGGCTGCGCCGGGCGCTGCGTGCCGCTGGTGCCGACCGTGCTGGCCACCGGCTGGGCGTCGCTGGTGCTCTGGGTCACCGGCATCCCGCTCAACCCGATGTCGGCGGCGCTCGGGGCGCTGACGATCGCGATCGCCACCGAGTTCAGCGTCATCCTCGCCGGCCGCTTCCACGAGGAGCGTCGGGCGGGGCGCGAGCGTCGAGGAGGCGCTGCGGCGCGCCTACGCGCGCACCGGCGCCGCCGTGCTCGCCTCCGGCGTCACCGCGATCGCCGGCTTCGCGGTCCTGATCGCCAGCGACGTGCAGATGCTGCGGGACTTCGGCTTCGTCACCGTCGATCGACCTCGCGGTCGCCCTGCTGGGCGTGATGCTCGCCCTGCCCGCCGCCCTGCGCTGGAGCGAGGAGCCGGTGAGAGACCGCTACTCGATCGTCGTCGGCCTGATCTTCCTCGCGGTGATCGTCGTCGCCACGATCCAGTCGCGGGTGGCGAGGGAGGAGGCGGCACGCTCGGCCTCGACCGGCAGCCGACGCGCTGGCCGCTGCCCGAGTTCGCCGTGCCCGCGCGCCGCCGGCGACGCTCGAAGGCGACGCCAACGTCGCCCAGGACGACTGCGAGACCTCGCAGTTCCCTGCCCCGAGGACGCCCGCCGCACCCCCGCCTGCCGGATCGACGCCGCGGAGGCGATCCGCGTCTGCGACCTCTTCGACCGCCCGCTGGTGATCTCGTTCTGGTTCACGCAAAGGGGAGCAGCTGCGTCGAGCAGCAGGACGTGGTCGAGCGCGGTCTACGAGCGCTACCGTGGGCGGGTGGACTTCCTCTCGCTGGACGTGCGCGACGATCGCGACACGGTTCGCGACCTGATCCGCGAGCGCGGCTGGGGGATGCCGGTCGGCTACGACCGCGACGGCGCCGTCGCCAGCCTCTACCGGGTCGGCGGCTGCCCGACCTTCGCCTACGTCTATCCCGGGCGGCACGCTGCAGAGCGCCAGCATCGGCGAGCTCGAGCGTCGCCGAGCTGAGCCGCACGGGTCGAGCGCCTGCTCGAGGCGACCGCGGCGGCGGAGGCGGGCTGACGATGGAGCCGAGCCGCGGCCGAGCGCGGATCGGGTGGGAGCCCGCGCCCGAGCAGGGCTGGGTCGCGCCGCACCTCGCCGCCGAGTTCCCCGGCCTGGGGATCGCCTGGGTCGAGGTCGACGGCGCGCCCCGGCAGGAGCCCGGAGCCGGTGCGCCGGCGCCTGCGCGACCTCTCCGACCGCTTCTACGGCTCCCACGCGATCCAGCTGCGCGAACGGCCGATCCCCTGGGCCTACCGGGTCTTCTTCCGCCAGATCGGCCTCGACCCCGACCGCACCCGGACCCCGGTCGAGCAGCTCGCCCTCGACCGCCTCCACGACGGCGCCTTCAAGAGCCAGCGGCCTGCCCGCCGACGCGCTGACCATCGCGATCGTCGAGACCGGGGTCGCGCTGCGCGCCTTCGACGCCGAGCGGCTCGAGGGCCGTCTCTGCATCCGCGACTCCGCGCCGGGCGAGTCGCTGCCCGGCCGCCGGGCGAGCTGCCGCAGGGAACGCTGGTCGATCGCCGACGAGCGGCAGCCGGTCGGGCTGCTCTTCGGCGCGACCGCCGAGGGCTACGGGGTCGAGCGCAGCAGCCGCCGCCTCGCGATCGCCGCGATCCAGGTCGAAGGGCGTGCCGCAGATCGCCGTCGACGAGGCGCTCTGGATGGTCGCGCCTCGGCGAGCTAACCGCGTGCGACCGGTCGCGCCTGATCTACACTCGGTACAGGCCGATGCCGGATCTGCTCGACAAGAGACAGCCCGATGGCGCTTCGCGTCGAGGGCGACGAGCGGCTCGCCCGCGCCGAGCTGCGGCGCCAGATCGGCCGCCTCGAGCGCGAGCTCGCCGCGCTCTTCGCCGAGGGCTTCCGCCGGGTCGCGGTCGAGCACCGCGTCGACGCCGTCGCGGCGCGAGCCGCGAGTCCTCGACCTGGGCGAGCTGGAGGCGGTCCGCGACGCGCTCGCCGACCGGGTCGCCGACGCGCGGCGCACCCTGCGCGAGCGGGCCGAGGTCGAGACGGACAACCGCGAGCTGCTCGAGCCGGATGCTCGCCGCGCCCGCCGACTTCAAGTGGCTGCGGATCTCCCGCGACGACCTCGGCCTGCCCGGCTGCGGCCACTGGCACTCGCGCCCCCGCCTCGGCCCGCTCGGGATGCTGATGGGCTGGTGGCGGGTCAAGGTCTCCTCCGGATGCCCGTTAGCCGGGCGGCTTACGGCCGTTGAGCGCGAAACGCGTGCAGCGCCTGACGAGCGCCCGCCGGCCCCGTGGGGCACGTTCCCGCTTGCCGAGCTGACCATCCTCGCCGGCATCGTCTCGCTCGTGATCGGGGTCTTCGGCGGCAGCCCGACCGCGATCGGGGTCGGCGTCGCGCTCGCCGGCCTCGGCGGGCTCGAGGTCGCGATCCGCGAGCACTTCGCCGGCTACCGCTCCCACACGACCCTGCTCGCCGGCTTCGTCTTCGTGCTCGTCACCGCCCTGGCTCTTCTACGTCGCCGACCAGATCCTCGCCATCGCACTCGCCGTGCGGAGCCGTCGCCTTCGCGATCGCCTTCTTCCTGGCCTGCGCCGCGCCTTCCAGCGCGCCTCCGGCGGCCTCAGCTTCAGGGTCGGCGGAATGCGCGGCTGAGGCCGGCGTCAGGCGGCTACGGACGTTCGCCGCGGACGGTCGGAGCGCGGCCTGCCAGCTCGGTGCGACGAGCAGGCGCCCGCTGGCGGGGGGTGAGCGTGCCGAGCCGCTTGTTCTCGTTGAGGGCGAGCGGCAGGAGGAACTTGCGGGCGCGGGTGCGGCCCCAGCGGCGCTGGCTGGTCAGCAGCTCGGCGAGGGTCATGCTCTCGGTCTCCCAGGGGCACTCGCGGACCACCTCGGACGCGTCGACATCGCCCCGCGCGATCGATCGCTTCAGCTCGGCGCGGGCCAGCCGCACCCGGTTGGCGCGTGCCAGCGCCTGCATGTGCTGCGGGGCCTGCGCGCCGGATGCGGTCGTCGTTGCAGGGGCGATCGAGGCAGCGTCCACTGGGACTCCTCCCTTCAAGGAATCGATTAACTGGGTATCTCGCGTCGGTACCGGCGACCGCTGCCTCGAGATCGGGCTGCGGCCTGGGTCGATGACTCATCCGATCCGCTTCCCTGCCCCGGGTCGCGTCGGCGAGAGGGCCAAGCTATGCCGTCGGGGTGGCGGCGCGTCAACCCGCGCTCGCCGACCGCGTCGCGGCAGCCCGTTCGCTAAGAGCAACTATTTCGGCCCCGCGGAGCCGTGTCCCGATCTGGACAAGCCCGAAACTACCCCCGGGGGATGTCAAGAATCCGTTATCGCCGCGAAGTCAGGAGCGCGGTAGGTCCGGGAAGTCCTTGATCACCCGGGCGATCGTCCCGAGCGCCCCGTCGAGGTGCTCGCGCTCGTGGGTCGCCATCAGGCTGGTCCGCAGCAGCGCCCCGCCGGGCGGGACCGCGGGGTGGATCGCGACGTTGGTGTAGACGCCGGCGTCGAAGAGCGCCTTCCAGAGCAGCACCGCCTGCCAGTCGTCGCCGACCATCACCGGCACGACCGGCGTCGTCGCGACGGTGCCGTCGGGCAGCGTCCCGGGCTCGATCACCTTCAGCCCGAGGTGGCGCAGGCCCTCGCGCAGGTACTCGGCGTTGCGCGAGCAGCCGCTCGAACAGCGGCCGGCCCGTCGGAGCGGATCACCCGCAGCGCCGCCAGCGCCGCGCCGACCGCGGCCGGGACCGCCGAGGCGCTGAAGACGAAGGAGCGCGAGGAGATCCGCAGGTACTCGATCGACGTCGGCGGGGCCGGCGATGAAGCCGCCGCAGGAGGCGAGGCTCTTGGAGAAGGTCCCCATCCGCAGGTCGACCTCGTCCTCGAGGCCGAACAGCTCGCAGGCGCCGGCGCCGCGCGCGCCGAGCACGCCGGCCCCGTGCGCCTCGTCGACCATCAGCCGCGCCCCGTGGCCCTGGCAGAGCTCGACGATCCGCGGCAGGTCGCAGACGTCGCCCTCCATCGAGAAGACGCCGTCGACGACGACGAGGACGCCGCCGCCGTCCTCCGCGGCCCGCTGCAGCATCTTCTCCAGCTTGTCCATGCGGTTGTGGCGGAAGGGGCGCAGCTTGGCGCCCGAGAGGCGGCAGCCGTCGAGGATCGAGGCGTGGTCGCCGGAGTCGCAGATCACCGTGTCGCCGGGCTCGAGGATCGTGCCGATGCAGCCGAGGTTCGACTGGTAGCCGGTCGTGTAGACGATCGCGTCCTCGGTCCGCATCCACTCGGCCAGCTCGCGCTCGAGCTCGACGTGCAGCGGCGTCGTCCCGTTCAGCAGCCGCGAGCCGGTGACCCCGGTGCCGTAGGTCTCCAGCGCGTCGCGCGCCGCCTGCTTGACCCGCTCGTCGCCGGTCAGCCCCAGGTAGTTGTTGGAGCCGAGCATGATCGTCTCCCGGCCCTCCATCTCGACCACCGGGCCGGCCTGCGAGGTGAGCAGCCGGAAGTAGGGGAGGAGGTCGTGCTCCTTGGCCGCTTCGAGCTGCTCGAGCCGGTCGTGGCTGCGGGCCTTCTCGAAGACGTCGACGGGGGCCTTCGCCGTCTCGCTCATCGCCGCAGAGTGTAGGTTCCGGCCCCCATGGCAAGCGTGTCGATCCGCCCGGTCGTGCGCGGACCGCGACCGTGAAGCGCTTCGTCAACCTCCCCTTCCGCCTGCACGCGCGGCACCCCCGTGGGTGCCGCCGCTGAAACTCGAGCGGCGGCTGTTCCTCAACCGCCGGCTCAACCCCTTCTTCAAGCACGGCGAGGCGGAGTACTTCCTCGCCTGGCGCGACGGCCGTGTCGGTCGGCCGCGTCGACGGCCCAGGTCGACCACGCCTTCAACGAGTACCACGGCAGCCGCTGGGGGATGTTCGGCTTCCTCGAGCTCGAGGACGACCCCGAGGTCGCTCGCGCGCCCTGCTCGACGCGGCCGCGAGCCTGGCTGCGCGAGCGCGGGCTGCGACCGCATGGTCGGGCCGATGGACTTCACGATGAACGACGAGAGCGGGATCCTGATCGAGGGCTTCGAGCTGCAGCCGATGATCCGCCAGCCCTGGCACCCGCCCTACTACCAGCGCCTCTGCGAGGAGGCCGGCCTCGGGAAGGCGATGGACCTCTGACTCGTGGGAGCTGCGAGATCGAGCGACCGCAGAGGACGATGCTGCCGGTGCTCGATCGAGCTCGGCCGATGAAGGCGCGCGAGGAGCACGGGGTGACGATCCGCAAGATGTCGCGCGCGCGACCTGCGCGCGCGAGCTGCGACCGCTTCGCCGAGATCTACAACGACGCCTGGTCGGACAACTGGGGCTTCGTGCCCTCACTCGAAGGCCGACCTCGACACCTACGCGATCGACATGCAGCTGGTTTTCACGCCGAATGGTTCATGGTCGCCGAAAAGGACGGCGAGACGATCGCGATCGCGATCACCGTGATCGGACCTCAACCAGGTGCTGCGCGAAGATGAACGGGCCGGCTGCTGCCGACCGGCTGGTGGCACTTCCTGACCGGCAAGCGGATCGGCGACCGGGTCCGGGTCGGCGTTCCTCGGCGTCAAGCCCGAGTACCAGCACACCGGCGTCGCCGCGGCCTCTACATCGAGCACTTCGACACCGCCGCCCGGCGCGCAGGTTAAAGCGGCGAGGCGGGTTGGATCCTGGAGACCAACGAGGCGATGAACCGCGGCCTGGAGGCGATGGGGGCAAGATCGTCAAGCGCTACCGCGTCTACGAGCGGCAGCTCTGCGCGTGAAGCGCACGTTCCGGGTTTACGGACCCCCGAGCGTGCCGACGCTGCCCTCGCTAAGTCGGGCCGGGTGAGCGAGTTTCGATCTCGACGGCGAGGTTCTCGCCGAGGAAGACGCCGAGCCGGGCGACGGCCGAGCCGGTCCGGGCGCTGCCGCTGCCCTACGAGGACCCGGCTCTGGCGCCGGTCCTGCGCCCCGAGGTGCGCGACCGCCGCGACTGGCCGCGGCCGGCGGCGTCCTGGCCGGCGCCGCGACCGTCGCCGCGGTGCGCGCGGTCGGCGCGGTCGGCTCGCAGCGAGGCGCTCCCCGCGCCGCCTCGCGCGGCGCCGCCGAGCGGCCACAACGTCGTCGCCAGCCGCTCCTTCCTTGTCGACGTCCACCTGCTCGGCCGCTGAGCGCCGACTGGCTCGGCTCCGAGCTCGAGGTCCGGCCGCCCTCGCCCTTCCGCCTGCCGCGCCAGGCGGCGGCGACCGCACTGATGCGGATCCGCGGCGGGCGTCGCGACCCGCCTGCTCGCACGTCGAGCGGCAGCCCGGTGCTCGTCCGGGCCTGGCAGCCGGCCGGCGACCGGGTCGTCGTGCGAGCCGAGCCGGTCGACCCGGCGACCGTCGCGCTGCCGCCGATCGCCGACGGCGGCCGAGCCTGCGCCGGCCGGCCGGCCGAGCTCGAGGCTCGCGATCGAGCGGATGCGCTTCGCGCTCGGCGTCGACGACGACCTCGGCGAGTTCCACCGCCGCTTCCGCCGCGACCCGCTGCTCGGGCCGCTGATCCGCCGCTGCCGAGCTTCCGCCCGCGGCGCCGGCCCTGGCCCTGGGAGGCGCTCGCCTGGGCGGTCGTCGAGCAGCTGATCGAGGCGCGAGCGCGCGGCGCTGATCGAGCGCCGCATCGTCGGCCGCTGGGGGCCGCGGCTCGGCGACGGTCGGGGCGCTCCGCGACGTGCCCCCGGCGGCGACGATCGCCGGCCGCGCGCCGGCCGAACTGAGCCGCGATGGACCTCGCGCCCGAACGGGCGGTCGCGCTGCGCCGCGGTCGCCCGCGAGGTCGCCGCCGGGCCGCTGTCCGCTCGACGACGCCGGCCGCCGACCGGCGCCTGCTGGCGATCCCGCAGATCGGTCCCTGGACCGTTCAGTGCCTCGGCCTCTTCGGCCGCGGCGAGACTGGACTCGCTGCCGGCCGGCGACCTCGGCTACATCAAGCTGGTCGGCCGCCTCGCCGGTCTCGGCCGCCGCGCGACGGTCGACGAGGTCGAGGAGTTCTACGCGCCGTACGAGCCGTTTCGCGGGCTGGCCGGCGCGCTTGCGCTCGCCGGCCTGCACCGACGGGCAGCCCTGGGCCCGCCGCTGCGCCTCGCCGCATGAGGTGACCCGGCGCTGAGTGACCCTCCGACCGTGTGCAGGAGTTCGTGCCTGGACGGACGTGCGGTCAAGCCCCTGGACGATCTGTCGATAAAGACGGGATGCCGAGCAACGGGGACAGGAACTGGCCCGAACACGAGGTCAGCGATTCCTCGACCAGATCTCCGCCGGCGGCCAGGACTACCGGCGGCTGGTCGAGCGGCTGCCGGTCGATCGTCTACACCGCCGAGCTGGGCGAGCAGGGGCGCTGGCGCTACGTCAGCCCCCAGGTCGAGGAGATCCTCGGCTACAGCCGCGGAGGAGTTCAAGGCCGACCCGGGGCTCTGGGCGAGCCTCCTGCACCCCGAGGACCGCGAGCAGGCGCTCGCGCAGGAGAACCGAGGAGATCCTCGGCGACCGCAAGACGCGCCCGGTCGAGTACCGGATGTGCACCCGCGACGGCGACGATCGTCTGGATGCTCGACGAGGCGGTGCTGGAAGCCGACGAGGACGGCGTCCCCGTCTGGCACGGCGTCCTCTACGACATCACCGAGCGCAAGAGCGCCGAGGAGGAGCTGCAGCGGGCCGCTCGCCCAGCAGGCGGTGGTCGCCAGGCTCGGCGAGCGGGCGCTGCAGGACGGCGACCCCGAGGCTCTGATGCGCGCCGCCACCGTCGCTGATCGGCGAAGTCGACGGCGTCCGACAGCGCCTGCGTCTGGGAGCTCGGCCGCGACGGCCGGCGACTGCACCTGCGCGCCGGCCTCGAGGACGAGGCGGTCGGCGCCGGCCGCCGCGTCTCCGCCGCCCGCGACTCCCACGCCGGCGCCGCGCTCGACTCCGGCACTGCACGCGATCGTCGACGACTGGTCGAGCGAGAGCCGCTTCTCGATGCCCCCGGTGCTGCGCGTCTTCGGCGCCGCCAGCAGCCTCGCGGTCGTGATCGACGGCAAGGACCGGCCCTTCGGCGTGCTCGACGTCCACGCCGACCGAGCCCAGCCGCTTCACGCGCCAAGGACGTCCCCTTCGTCCAGGCGGCCGCCAACGTGCTCGCCGACGCGATCGAGCGCCACGCCGCCGACCAGGCCCTGCGCCACCGCGTCCTGCACGACTCGCTCACCGGCCTGCCGAACCGGCTCAGCTTCGTCGACGCGCTTGGCGACGTCGCTGCAAGCGGGCCGTCGCCTCCGGCTCGCCGGTCGGGATCCTCTTCCTCGACCTCGACCACTTCAAGCTGATCAACGACAGCCTCGGCCACCACGCCGGCGACGCCCTGCTGCGGGCCGTCGCGCCGCGCCTGCGCGCCCACCTGCGCCCCGGCGACATCGTCGCCCGCTTCGGCGGCGACGAGTTCGGGATCCTGATCGACCGCCTCGCCGACGAAGAGGAGGCGGTCGCGATCGCCGACCGCGTCGCCGCCGCCTTCGCCCAGCCCTTCTCGATCGACGGCGTCGAGCACTTCGTCACCGCCAGCATCGGGATCGCCGTCGCCCGTCCCGCCGGCCGGCGCGGCGGCCAGCGCCGAGCTGCTGATCCGCGACGCCGACGCGGCGATGTACCGGGCCAAGGAAGGCGGCCGCGCCCGCTGCGTGCTGTTCGACGCCGAGATGCGGGCGAGCGCGATGCGCCGGCTCGAGGTCGAACGCGAGCTGCGCCACGCGCTCGAGCGCGAGGAGCTGGCCCTCCACTACCAGCCGGTGGTCAACCTGCGCTCCGGCGAGATCAGCGGCCTCGAGGCGCTGGTCCGCTGGCAGCATCCCGAGCGCGGCCTGCTCGACCCCGGCGAGTTCGTCTCGATCGCCGAGGACAGCGGCCTGATCGAGCCGATCGGCCGCTGGGTGCAGGAGCGCGCCTGCCGCCAGGTCGCTCGAGTGGCACGAGCAGCGCCCGGACGCAGCGCCCCTTCGACGTCGCCGTCAACCTCTCCGCCCGCCAGGTGGCGCACCGCGACCTGCCGGCCACGGTCGCCGAGATCCTCGCCCGCACCGGCCTCGACCCGGTCCACCTGCGCCTCGAGATCACCGAGAGCGTCCTGGTCGAGGAGTCGGCGACCGCGATCGCCTCGCTGGAGGCGCTGAACGAGATCGGCGTCCGGCTCGTCCTCGACGACTTCGGCACCGGCTACTCCTCGCTCGCCTACCTCAACCGCTTCCCCTTTCGACGCGCTGAAGATCGACCGCTCCTTCGTCGACGCGCTCGGGATCGAGCAGGAGCGGACGGCGATCGTCGAGGCGATCATCGGGATGGCGCGGGCGCTCTCGCTCGAGGTGATCGCCGAGGGGGTCGAGAACGAGGCCCAGCTGGCCGAGCTGCGCCGGCTCGGCTGCGACTACGCCCAGGGCCACCTCTTCCACGCGGCGATGCCGGCGCAGCGAAGTCAGCCGCCTGCTCGCCGAGGGGGCGCTCGGCTATTCGGGGATCTCGCCCGGCAGGTAGTCGTTGCTGAGCAGCTGCGGCCGGCTCGCGGCAGCGACTCGATCAGGTCGTTGTCGCGCATCCAGGCGATGAACGTCGGCCCACTCGCCGGGGTCCATTAGCCGTAGGGCTGCCCCGCGTGCGCGCGCCGAGCAGCGGCAGCGTCGCTTCGACCTCGGCCTCGGTCAGTTTCGGGTCGAGGTCGTCGTTCGCCTCGAGCATCGCCTTGGTCGCCGCGTTCGGGCTGCTTGACGGCGGCGTCGGTGCCGCGCTCCAGGGCGGCGAGGAAGAGGCGGAACTTCTCCGGGTCCTCTTCGAGCTGCTCGCGGTTGGCGACCAGCACCAGCTCGTCGTAGGTGGGGACGCCGAGCTGGTCGACCGGGGTGACGACCGGGTCTTTGCCGCGCAGCCGCAGGTCGACGCCCTCGACGTTGCGGAAGCCGCCGAGCATCGCGTCGGCGCTGCCGCCGAGCAGCGCCGGCAGCAGGCCGAAGCCGACGTTGACCGTTTTGACGTCGGAGGGGGTGAGGTCGGCGCGGGCGAGGATCGTCTCCAGGAAGGCGTCCTGGTAGGGGATGCCGGCGGTGGCGATCGTCTTGCCTCGCAGGTCGGCGACGCCTTTGATCCCGGATTTCCGCAGCCAGATCATCGAGGTCAGCGGCCGGTTGACCAGGGCCCCGATCGCGACCACGTCGAGCCCTTTCTCGTGGGCGAGCGCGACCTCGGGCTCGTAGGAGATCGCCAGGTCGGACTGCCCGGCGGCGACCAGCTTGATCGGCGCGGCGGGGTCGGACGGCGTCTGGATCGTCGACGTCGAGCCCGGCTTCCTCGAAATAGCCGAGCTTCTCGCGCCATGTAGATCCCGGCGTGGTCGGGGTTGGGATAGAAGTCGAGCGTCAGGGCTGAGCGGTTGCGCTTCGGTGCCGCCGTCCTCGGACTTCTCGCCGCAGGCGGCGAGGCCGAGCGCAACGGCGAACAGCGCGAGGACGGCGACGATCGCCGGGGTTCGGAGTGACCTCATCCCCTGTGTTCTATCGCCAAGTGACGACGCGCCGCTCCGCGAGGGCGACGAGGCCGATCAGGACCAGGGCGATCGCCGAGAGGACGGCGACCGCCGCGAACTCCCGGGCGATCTCCAGCTTGCCGTTGTCTTCGAGGATCAGGTGGCCGAGGCCGGAGCTCGCACCGACCCACTCGCCGAAGACGGCGCCGATCGGAGCGACGACGACGGCGATCTTGGCGCCGGTGAAGAAGCCCGGCAGGGCGGTCGGCGCCTCCACCCGGCGAAAGATCTGCCAGCGCGAGGCGTCGAGGCTCCGCATCAGCTTGATCGCCTCCGGCTCGGTCGAGCGCAGGCCGTCGAGCACGTTGACCGTGATCGGGAAGAAGCAGATCAGCGCCACGACGACGATCTTCGGACCGATCCCGAAGCCGAACCAGATCAGGAGGATCGGGGCGATGACGACGATCGGGATCGTCTGCGAGGCGACGATCAACGGGTAGGCCGCGTCGCGGACCGCGCTCGAGAGGTGCATCAGGACGGCGAAGCCGGCGCCGGCGAGGAGGGCGCAGCCGAGTCCGAGAACGATCTCCCGCAGCGTCACCCAGGCGTTGTCGGCGAGCAGCCCCCGGTTCTCCCAGAGCGCCTCCGCCGACTTCGGCGGGGGAGGGGACGAGGAAGTCCTCGAGACCGAGCAGGTCGGCGAGAAGGCCGGTCGCGGCGGCGAGCTGCCAGGCGCCGATCAGCAGGGCGAGCAGCAGGGTGGGGAGGAGCCAGCGCCTCACCGCATCCCCTCGTGCAGGAGTCGCAGCGCCCGCTCGCGGACGGCGACGAAGGCGGGGTCGGTGACCGCGGCGTCGCGATCGACGGCACGCGGCCTGGGTGCTCGCAGCTCGGCGACGGTCCGGGCCGGCCGTCCGGACAGCACCGCGACCCGGTCGGAGAGGTAGAGCGCCTCCTCGACGTCGTGGCTGACCAGGACGACGGTGCGCGGATCGGCCCGCAGCGCCGCGGCCAGCCACTCCTGCATCTCGGCCCGGGTGATCGCGTCCAGCGCGGCGAACGGCTCGTCGAGGGCGAGCAGCGGCTTGCCGGCGACGAGGGTCCGCAGGAAGGCGACGCGCTGGCGCATTCCCCCGGACAGCTCGGCCGGGGCGCTCGTCTCGAAGCCGGTGAGGCCGAAGCGTGCGAAGAGCTCGCCGGCCTGCCGCCCCGCCTCTGCCCTGCCGAGCCCGCGGTTGCGCAGGGCCAGCGCCGCGTTGTCCAGTGCCGAGTACCAGGGCAGGAGCAGGTCGCGCTGCGGCATGTAGGCGCAGTGGGCGAGGCGACCCGCCGCGTCGGCGGCGCCGGCCACCGTAACCGTTCCCGCGCTCGGGCTCCTGCAGCCCGCAGACCAACTCCAGCAGGGTCGACTTGCCGCAGCCCGAGGGCCCGACCAGGCCGATCACCTCGCGCTCGCCGACCTCGAGGTCGAGTTGGGAGATCGTCTGCAGCTCGCCGTAGGAGTGGCCGAGGCCGCTAATCGAGACGGACATCGCTGGTATCCTGCCGGACTCCGCACTCCTGACCAAAGTGGTCGGGAAAGTCGATAAGCACCCTCCGTGCGGAACCACAATGGATCCGGCAATCGTTCTCTTCGGCTTCGGCATCGGAGCAATGGTCGGCATGACCGGCATGGGTGGCGGCACCCTGATGACGCCCCTGCTGATCTTCCTGTTCGGGGTGAAGCCGGTGACGGCGATCGGCACCGACATCTTCTACGCGGCGGTGACCAAGACCGTGGGCGGTTGGCGCCACCTGAAGATGGGCACCGTCAACCTGAAGCTCGCCTACTGGCTCGCCGCGGGCAGCGTCCCCGCCGCGGTCGCCGGGGTTTGGGCGATCTCGGTCCTGCAGAGCAAGGTCGGCGAAGAGAAGCTCGACTCGATCGTCTACGCGCTGCTCGGCGGCACCCTCCTGATGGTCGGGATCATCACCCTGGCGCGGGCGCTGATCCTCAGCAACCTGATCGAAGAGCGCGACGATTTCGTGCTGCAGCGCCGCCACAAGGTCGCCGCAGTCGCGATCGGGGCCACCACCGGCTTCGTGATCGGCATCACCTCCGCCGGGTCCGGCACCGTGATCGCGATCCTCCTGATCGCAGTCTTCCGGCTCACTCCCGTGAAGGTCGTCGGCACCGACGTCTTCCACGCCGCGATCCTGCTCTGGGCGGCCGGCATCGCCCACTGGGTGGGCGGCAACGTCGACTTCATGCTGGCCGGGAACATCCTGCTCGGCTCGGTGCCGGGCGTCGTCTTCGGCTCGCATTTCGCCGCCCGTGCCCCGACCGGCTTCCTGCGCACCGCGCTCGGAGTCGTGCTGATCGCCTCGGGTGTCGTCACCGTGCAGAAGGGCGACCCGGTGGTCTGGCCGATTGCCGCAGCCGTCGCCGGCATCGGCCTCGGCCTGCTGATTTGGTTCCCCCGCTGGTGGAACGAGCGCCGCGTGACGAGGGAAGCTGCCGAACGGCAGCGGCGCGACCGCTCCGACGGCAACCTCGCGCCTGACGTGATCGGCTGAGCACCGACCTGGCGAACCTATGTTCGCCTCGTTTCTGACCGGAACCGTGGTTAAGGTGAGACGCCCTTGGCCTCCGACGTCGCCGACACCGGCCGCTCCGCGCTGAGCTTGTTCACCGGAGCGGGCGGCCTCGACATCGGGATCGAGCGGAGCGCGGGGTGGGAGAGCCTGGCGTTCCTCGAGGTGGACCCGACCTTCTGCGACACCCTGGAGGCGAACCACTCGGCCGGCCGCCTCGGGGGCGAGTCCTCCCGGGTCCTCAATGAGGATCTGGCCGGGTTCGACTTCGCGGCGCTCCGCAAGGAACTCGGCTTGAGAAAGGGGGAGCTCGACCTCCTGGTCGGCGGGCCCCCGTGTCAGTCCTTCAGCACCGCAGGGAGGCGCGGGACGATCCAAGACCCGCGCGGCGAGTTGCTTTGGGACTTCCTGCGGGCGGTCGAGGAGTTCAGGCCCCGGTGGTTCCTGATGGAGAACGTACGGGGCCTGCTCTCGGCGGCCGTCCGGCACCGTCCGATCGCCGAGCGTCCCGACAAAGGCGGGCCTCCCCTCGAGGCCGACGAGGAGCCGGGCTCGGTCCTGCGGATGTGGGGAGATGACCTGGAGGAGATCGGGCCTTACCGGCTCGACTGCTTCGAGGTCAACGCCGTCAACTACGGTGCGCCCCAGCTGCGCGAGCGGGCGCTGCTCTTCGGGAACCGGCTTGGGAGGGAGGTGCGCTTCCCCTCGCCGACCCACGGGCCCGCTGCACCGCTCCTCCCCTACGCCACGTTGCGGGACGCTCTGGAGGGTTTGGTCGACCCCGATCCGGTTCTGCTCGACTTCAGCCCACGCAAGAAGCGCTACCTCGACCTGGTCCCGCCGGGCGGCAACTGGCGGACGCTGCCGGAAAGCCTTCAGCAGGAGTCGATGGGCCGCGCATTCCATGCCAAGGGGGGCCGCTCCGGTTGGTGGCGGAGGCTCTCCTGGGAACCTGCCGAGCCCGACCGTGATGACGATGCCCAACCATGCGAGCAGCTCGCTCTGCCACCCCGAGGAGGTCCGGGTGCTCTCGCTCAAGGAGTGCGCGCGTGTACAGGAGTTCCCCGACGACTGGGAGTTCTGCGGTTCGGTTGCCGCCCAGTACGAGCAGGTCGGCAACGCCGTTCCGGTCAGGCTGGGTGAGCTGGCAGCGAGCGCGATCGAGAACGCAGGAAAGGCCAAATCGGACACGCCGCGTTTCCGGCGCGTCTATCTGGAGTCTCACGTCAGGACTCGCCAGTGGTACCGCAACGGTGAGGTCTTCGTCCGGCGAGAGGGCCGCGACGTCGCGATCGCGGCCTAGAAGGAACCCTCGAAGATCTTCTCCCACATCTCGGCCTCCTCGCCCTCCAGGTCGAAGGCACCTCGGAAGGAGGCCGCGAGAGTCAGCCGCGCCTCGATCATCTGCTCGAAGAAGGTCTTCCCCCCGTGCCGGTCGGCGAAGCGCCCCTGTGCTGCCCGGATCGCCCTGAAGATCTCCTTATGGGCGTCCCGGACGCCGGTGATGAACTCCCAGAACTCGTGGCCGACCAGCGTGTGGGTGTAGGGCCCCGTGCTGCGTTCGACCAGGCCCGGCTTGTTGTTCAGGCGTTTCCGCGTCCCGTAGACGATGCCGATCACGAGGTCGTCCCCGGTCTCTTCATGGATCTTCGGGAAGCAGCCGATCATCTCGTTCGCGTGGGACTGGTTCATCGTCCACGGGCCGGACTTGAGGCTGAGCAGGTACCGCGAGCCTTCCACGGTCGTCTCTACGTCGATCGGACTGTAGACGTCGGGCCGTTCCTTCTTCTCCTTAGGGTGGGACACCCCGAACGGGGGGAGGATCTTGTCCTCGATGAACTTTCCGAAGGCCGTGGCGTCGCCGTGGTGCAGCTTCGACGCCTGCAGGTACTCGGCGGCCTCGTAGGGAGAGAAGATGTTGTATGCCGGCGCCAGCGCAAGCATCAGGAACGGGTTCAGGTTGACGTCCGAGCTCTTGACGTCGATCAATCCCTGCGCCTTCTTCAGGCGTCGCTCGAGCAGCTGGTCGGTCTCGTCGACGATCTCGTCGAACCTGTCCTCTGGCATGGCCTCTTTGAGGCTGCGCCGTGCGAGGCCCGACGGGGTCATCGCGGGTCGAGGTCGGCTCGTCGGCCAAGCACCTGCCGGCGGATTTTCGCGGCGACCTCCTCGATCGGCTCATGTTCCCAGAACCGCAGGACGAGCCAGCCCGCCTGGGTCAGCGCCGCCGAGTTGCGCGCATCGCGCTCGAGGTTGCGTTCCAGCTTTTCGGCCCAATAGCCCGAGTTGCTCTGCGGAACACGACCGTGCTGTGGGCAGCCGTGCCAGAAGCAGCCGTCGACGAAGACGGCGACCTGCTCGCGCGGGAAGACGACGTCGGCGTGGCAGCGAAGGTGGGCGAGCGGCCGTGCATGCTTGCGAAAGCGGAGGCCCATCCCGTGCAGGCTCGAACGGACCCGCTGCTCGGGGCGGGTGTCCTTGCCCCGGTTCCCGATCATCGCCGCTCTGACCTGACTCGAGCTGGCTGGCGGGGGCTGACGTCTTGGACGGGGAACGGGCTGCGGTGCCCGACCCGGTGCTGAGGCCACGCAGGACTTCTATCAAGCCGGGCGTTGCGCTTCGGGGTTGCAGGCGGGCGCCATTGACCGAGGATCCGTGGCCGATTGATTAACTAGTCGTATGCGTGTCTCAGCGAAGGCCGATTACGCGGTGCGGGCCGCGGCGGAGCTCGCTGCTGTGGGAGACGAAGGGCCGGTCAAGGGCGAGCGCCTCGCCGAGGCCCAGGACATCCCGCTGCAGTTCCTCGAGCACATCCTGCTCGAGCTCAAGCACCATGGTCTGATCCGTGCCCGCCGCGGCGCCAAGGGCGGCTACTGGCTGGCCAAGCCGGCCGACGAGATCACGATCGCCGAGATCGTTCGCGCCGTGGAGGGACCGATCGCGCACGTGCAGTCGACCCCGCCGGAGGCGATCGAGTACCGGGGCAGCGCCGCGCACCTGCAGGAGGTCTGGATCGCGGTTCGCGCCAGCCTGCGCGCGGTCCTCGAGGAAGTCACCGTCGCCGACCTCGTCTCCGGCGAGCTGCCGAGCGCCGTCAGCGAGCTGGCAGCCGACCCGGACGCCTGGGTCGCCCGCTGACCGCGGCCTCGATCATTCGGCGGCAGGGACGCCACCGGCGACGACGTTGACGAAGTTCTCCAGGTGCCGGGTCGTCCAGCACTCGAAGGCGCCGTCGCAGTGGCGCTCGTAGGCGGCCATCACCGAGTCGCCGTAGTTCCAGTAGAGCTTCGGCTCGGGATTGAGCCAGAAGAGGCGGCCGGCCCGCTCGGCGACCCGGGCGAACACCTCGGCGTGGGGCTCGCGGCCGTTGGTGCGGGCATCGCCGAGCACGATCACGGTTGAGCGAGGGTCGAGTTCGTCGGAGATCTCCGTCAGGAACTCGAGCCAGACGCGCCCGTAGTCGGTGTACCCGGAGACGTCGGCGACGCCGCCCTCGCTGGAGATCTTTTCGGCGACCACCCGGAAGTCGCGCTCGTGCTCGAAGACCTCGGTCACCTCGGAGATCCGCTCGATGAAGACGAAGCTGCGCAGTTTCCGGAACGAGTCGTGCAGGGCGTGCAGCACCGAGAGGAAGAAGACGCTGGCCGAGGTGACCGAGGTCGAGACGTCGCAGAGCACGTAGATCTCCGGCCGGCGCGGCCGCTTCGGGCGGTAGCGGAGGCGCAGCGGCACGCCTCCCGTCTCCAGCGAGGCGCGCATCGTCCGTCGCACGTCGACCGCGCTCGCCTTGCGGCGGCCGCGCTGCTCGTGCCCGAGCGTCGCCAGCCGCCGCTTCATCTGCGAGACGGCGCGGTGGACGGCGGCGAGGTCCTGGGTCGGGCTGGTCGGCAGGGCGCGATCGAGCTCGGCGAGAGGGCGGGAGGGAGGCAAGGTCTCGGTGCGCTCGATCAGGTCGCGCTCCAGCTCGCGCCGCAGGTGGCGCTCGAACGCGGTCAGCTGGTCGCGATCGATCGGCGGCAGCTCCCTGCCGTCCTCGGTTGGCGGCTGTTGGCCCGCCGTCAATCCGAGCGTGCGCCGGATCCGCTGCACGTCGACCCCGACCACACCCGAGCCCTCGCCCCGGCCGAAGGCGGCGATCGCCAGCCGCGCCAGGTCGCGCAGCCGGTCCTCGTCGCCCGCCGCGATCGCCTCGCGGATCTGCTCGCGCAGCTCCTCCATGTCGAGCCGTTCAGCGCCCGTTCCGGCCTCGGCGCCCTCCTCGCCCCGCTCGGTGATCTCGCGCTGCACCGCCTCCGCCTCGGCGGCGCGGAAGAAGTAACGGTCGAAGAGCAGCTCGAAGACCCGCCGGTCGTCCTGCGACTTGGCGATCGTCGTCGCCAGCGCCTCGCGGAAGTCCGCCTGCGAGGTCCACTCGACCATCTCCAGCGCCGCGAACGCGTCGAGGATCTCCGAGGTCCCCACCGCGACCCCCTCGCTCCGCAGTTCCTCGCAGAACCCGAGCAGCTTCGCCGCCAGCCCCGGCGGTCCGGCGTCGGCCCGGGGCCCGAAGGGGGTGGCGACGCTCATGACCGGATGTTAGGCGCATGCTCGCGCGCGAACTCGCGGCAATCGCGCAGAACTTCTTGAGTATCTTGGCCGATCGTGATAGGCGTTCCCCGTGCCACCGGGAAGCAGAAGGAGGGTGAGGGCGTGAGATTTCTGTACGTCGTGGTCGTGGGGCTGGCCCTGGTGCTGCTCGTCGGCTCCGGGCTCGGTTCGGCGACGCAGATCTGCCAGCGAGTCGAGGACGGCGGCGATGGGAAATGCCCGAACGGCACGTTCGAGCAGGAGCTCGCCGAGGGCGCTTCATTCAGGGCGGTGTCGACGGACGTTGTCCTCACAAGCCCTGCCATGGACATCACCTGCGCTCGCTCCTCGCTGCGGGTGAGGATGACGTCTCCGAACTCGATCAAGCTCCTCAGGGGAAAGATCACTGCCCTCTCGTTCAGCGACTGCAGGACGAGCGGAGGGACCCGCTGCAGCACGAGCCTCGCGAACATGCCCTACGAAGCCGTGCTCCAGAACCGGGACATTCTGTTCTTCGATCCCGACGACATCGTGATCAGCCTCAACTGCGGTTTCCTCGTCAACTGCGAACTCGTCGGCGAGGAACAGCTGTTGGCGGCCGAAGAAGACCTGCTGGTCGCCTCGGCCGAGCGGCCGGCGGCGAAGCGAGGCTGGTGCCCACCCGTGCCCCGTATCGACGCGTCCTACCGCGCCCTGCCCGCGTTCACATTCTCCTCGTAGCTACGAGGCGGGGCTCGGCGAGCGCTCCGCCAGCTGCACCCCGACCCGCTCCGCGACAAGGTCGATGTCGGTGCGGTGCTTGACGATGATCGACATCGACTGCTCGAACGTCTCGCGGTCGATGTCCTCGGCGCCCATCAGCAGCAGGGTGCGGGCCCAGTCGATCGACTCGGCGATCGAAGGCGGCTTCTTGAGGTCGAGGGCACGCACCATCCGGATCACCTCGACCAGGCGGCGGGTCAGGGTCTCCGGCAGCTCGGGCGTGTGCAGCCGGACGATCTCCATCTCCCGCTCGAGGCCCGGGTAGTCGAGCCAGAGGTAGAGGCAGCGGCGCTTCAGCGCCTCGGTCAGCTCGCGCGAGTCGTTGGAGGTGAGGACGACGATCGGCATCGTCGTCGCCGCGATCTGTCCCAGCTCGGGGATCGTGATCTGGAAGTCGGAGAGCAGCTCGAGCAGCATCGCCTCGAACTCCTGGTCGGTCTTGTCGATCTCGTCGATCAGCAGGACCACGGGCTCGGGGCTGGCGATCGCCTGCATCAGCGGCCGCTCGAGCAGGAACTCGGAGCTGAAGATGTCGTCCTGGACGTCCTCCCATCCGGCCTCGCCGCCCGCCTGGATCCGCAGCAGCTGCTTGCGGTAGTTCCACTCGTACATCGCCTTCGCCTCGTCGAGGCCCTCGTAGCACTGCAGGCGCACCAGCTCGCGGCCGGTGGCGCGGGAGAGCGCCTTTGCCAGCTCGGTCTTGCCGACACCCGCCGGGCCCTCGACCAGGACCGGCTTGCCGAGCTGCTGGGCCAGGTAGGAAACCAGCGCAGCGGGCTCGTCGGCGAGGTAGCCGACCTTCGCCAGCGCCTCCTTCGTCTCCGCGACAGAGCCTTCAGCCATGGGGGCGATGATAATCAGGCTTACGTGTTCGAACTCGTGCTGCCGCTCGCCGCGCTGCTCCCGACCGATCCCGACCCCTACATCGCGCTGATGCTGGCCGGCTTCGCGGTCGGCATCCTCGGCCACCTGAGCGGGGCGAAATGGCTCGTCGCCGCCGGGATCGTCCTGATCTTCCTCGGCACGCTGCTGCTGCCCCTGGCGGCCAACCTGTCCAGCGGGGACCGACCGCCGTCGATCGAAGAAAGCCGCACCGGCGACGCCGGCTCGCCTTAGAATCCCCGGTTCGACCCGCCTTCGACCACGAGGAGCCCGATCTCTTGAGCCGTTTCCGCATCATCGCCCTGCTGGCCGCGCTGGTGGCCCTGACGACCGCGTTCGCCGCCTGTGGCGGTGGCGGCAGTGACGATCCGCAGCAGCGGTCCTCGACGACGCTTCGCTGGAAGGGGTCGAAAGCGGCAACCTCGACATCTCGCTCGCGGTCAAGTCCGAAGGAGAGGAAGGCGGCGACGTCGACGTCGAGATCTCCGGCCCGTTCCAGGGCAAGGACACCGAGGAGCCTGCCCGAACTGGCGATCGCGGCCACCGCCTCCGGCAAGGCGGAGGGTGAAGACATCGACTTCGAAGGCGGCCTGACGCTGCTCTCCGATCGTGCCTTCGTCAGCTACGAAGGGACCGACTACGAAGTCGACCCGACCACCTTCGGCCTCGTCAAGTCAAGCTTCGAACAGGCCCAGAACCAGGGTGGAGAAGGCAACGCGGCGGACGTCACCGCCTGCCAGGAGGCGGCCGAAGGGATGGACGTCGGCGACTTCTTCGACGACCTGACCAGCGAAGGTAGCGCCGACGTCGACGGCACCAGCACGACCAAGGTCAGCGGCGACCTGAATCCAGGCGCCGCCGCCGAGGCGATCATCGAACTCGCCGAAGACCCGGCCTGCAGCAGTCAGCTCGAAGCCGCCGGCGGCCTGCCGATCGAGGAACTCGAAGAGGCGAAGGCCGAAGTGACCAGCGCGATCAAGAAAGCCCACGCCGATGTCTACGTCGGCGACGACGACATCGTCCGCCGGGTGGTCGCCGAACTGACGATCGAACCGAAGGACACGAAGGGCGAAAAGGTCGAACTGGACTTCGAACTGACGCTGAGCGGCGTCAACGAGCAGCAGGAGATCTCCGCGCCCCAGCGGCGCGAAGCCGATCGAGGGGCTGTTCCAGGAGCTCGGCGTCAACCCGATCGAACTGCTCGAAGCCCTCAGCACCGGCGAGGGCCTCGGCGACCTGCTCGAAGGGCTGGCGGAAGAGGGTCTCTCCGGGGGCGACGGCGGATCGTC
Organism: uncultured Thermoleophilaceae bacterium; assembly: GCA_963771715.1. Lineage (GTDB taxonomy): Bacteria > Actinomycetota > Thermoleophilia > Solirubrobacterales > Thermoleophilaceae > JACVRW01. The sequence goes on along the minus strand of CAVYUQ010000011.1, from coordinate 33,750 downwards.
AGGTGGCTCGGGTTCGGGCGGCGGAAGCGGGGGAGGCCGGCAGGCCTACCTCGAATGCCTCAAGGGCGCGCAGACCTCAGCCGACCTGCAGCAGTGCGCGGGCATGATCCAGTAAATGGAGAGCCATCGCCCGCGGCTCGGCGCCGCGTTCCTCCGCACGCCCCACGGCTGGCCGTACCTGCTGGTGCCGCTGATCCCGGTCGGCGGTCGCGCTCGAGCTCGCGCACGCCGCGGCGACGGTCGTCTTCGCCGCCTCGGCGCTGGGGATCATCCCCACGGCGGCGCTGATGGGCCGCGCGACCGAGGAGCTGGCGGCGCGCTCGGGCCCCGGCATCGGCGGCCTGCTCAACGTCACCTTCGGCAACGCGCCGGAGCTGATCATCGCCCTCTTCGCGCTCGGCCAGGGCCTGCAGGAGGTGGTCAAGGCCTCGATCGTCGGCTCGATCCTCGGCAACATCCTGCTGGTCCTGGGCGCCGCGATGCTGGCGGGCGGCCTCGGCCGCGACAAGCAGACCTTCAACCGCGACCAGCGCCAGCGTTCAGAGCACGATGCTGATGCTCGCCGCCGCGGCCCTGCTGATGCCGGCGATCTTCGAGCTGGTCGAGGGCAAGGGACTGCCGGGTCCGGGCGCCGAGGCCGTCAACTACGGCTCGCACCGTCGAGCACCTCTCGCTGGCGGTCGCGATCGTCCTCATCGCCACCTACGTGATCGGCCTCTTCTTCTCGCTGAAGACCCACCGAGCGCTCTTCAACCCCGAGTACGAGGAGGAGGACACCTGGGGCTGGTCGACCCGGACCTCGGTCATCGCCCTGGCGGTCGCCGGGCTGCTGGTCGGGCTGATGTCCGAGGTCCTGGTCGGCTCGATCAGCGAGGCCTCGCGAGTCGATCGGCCTCTCCGAGTTCTTCGTCGGCGTGATCGTCGTCGCGATCGTCGGCAACGCCGCCGAGCACTGGGTCGCGGTCCTGGTCGCGATGAAGAACAAGATGGACCTGGCGGTCAACATCGCGATCGGCTCCAGCGCCCAGATCGCCCTCTTCGTCGCCCCGGTCCTCGTCCTCGCCTCGTTCTTCCTCGGCCCCTATCCGCTCGCCCTCGTCTTCAACGGCTTCGAGCTGGGGGCGATCCTGCTGGCGATCCTGATCGCCAACTACGTCACCCAGGACGGCGAGTCGACCTGGTTCGAGGGCGTGCAGCTGCTGGCGCGTCTACTTCGTCTTCGGGCTCGCCTTCTACTTCGCCTAGCCCGTAGGTCTGCGCACGATGGAAGTCGTCCTCCTCCTGATCAGCTTCGCGGTCGTCCTCGCCGGCGCGCTGCTCTTCACCAACGCGGTCGAGTGGATCGGCCACAAGCTCGAACCTCGGCGAGGGCGCGGTCGGCAGCATTCTCGCCGCGGTCGGCACCGCGATGCCGGAGACGCTGATCGCGATCGTCGCCCTGCTCAGCGCCAACGAGGGCTCCGAAGACGTCGCGATCGGGGCGATCGTCGGCGCCCCCTTCCTGCTCGGCGACGCTGGCGATGGGCCTGGTCGGCCTCTTCGCCTACCTCTACCGCGACAGACGCGAGCAGGGGCTGCGCGCTCGAACGCGCACCGGCCGACCCTGGAGCGCGACCTGATCTTCTTCCTCGCCTTCTTCGCCGCTCGCCGGCCTGCTCGCCTGGGGGCCGCCGGCGCCGCTGCGGATCGCGGTCGGCATCGCCTTCCTCCTCGCCTACGTCTTCTACATCGCGCCGCACCCTGCGCGGCGGCGGCGAGGTGCAGGGCGAGGAGACGCTCAACCCGCTGATCTTCGAGCGCGCGCAGCGAGCGCCGCGAACGACCCCGTCGCTGGCGCTCTGCATCGTCCAGCTCGCTGGTCGGCCTCGGGGCGATGGTCGGCGGCGCCCACCTCTTCGTCGAGGAGCTGCTCCACATCGCCGAGAGCATCGGCGTCGAGGCTCTCGTGCTGGCGCTGATCCTGGCGCCGCTGGCGACCGAGCTGCCCGAGAAGGTCAACAGCTTCTTCTGGGTGCGCGAAGGCAAGGACGCGCTGGCGCTCGGCAACATCACCGGCGCGATGGTCTTCCAGTCGACGATCCCGGTCGGGATCGGGCTGATCTTCACCGACTGGGAGCTGAGCGGGAACGCGGTCCTCTCGGTCGGCCTCGGCCTCGCCGGCGGCCTGCTCGCCTACGAGAGCCTGCACCGCGCCGGCCGCTTCAAGCTGCCGGCCGTGCTCGGCTGGTTCGCGCTCTACGCCAGCTTCATCGTCGTGGTTGTGATCAGCGCCTGAGCGCTACGCGGCGGCGAGCTCGGACAGGGCCTTGAGCACGAGGTCGTCGTGCTTCTTGGGCTGAACCTTGGGGAAGACCCGGGCGATCTTGCCCTCGGCGTCGACGATGAAGGTGGTGCGCACGATCCCCATGTACTTCTTCCCGTACATCGACTTCTCGCCCCAGGCGCCGTAGGCCTCGGCGACGCGTGGTCGGGGTCGGCGAGCAGGGTGAAGTCGAGGTCGTACTTGCCGGCGAACTTCTCGAGCGCCGCCGGCTCGTCCGGCGAGACGCCGATCACCCGGGCGCCGGCTCGCCGGTACTCGCCGCCGCGGTCGCGGACGCCGCAGGCCTGGGTCGTGCAGCCGGGGGTATCAGCGCGGGGATAAAAATACAGTACGACCGTTTGGCCCTTGAGGTCGGAGAGCTTGACCGGATGACCGTTTTGGTCCGGCAGCTCGAAGTCGGGAGCTCGGTCGCCTGGTTGAAGCACGCGCGGAAGGCTATCTCAGCGCAGCGGTTGATTCGGATGCCGGCGGAGCCGTCCGAACGCTTCACAGGAAAGACCTCCCCGCCCCTAAAGTTCGCTCAACGTAGAGATGCCACTAGGCCGGGATGTGCCAACGGAAGGTGGCTGGGGTTGGGTCGGCCAGCCCCTGCAGGTCGATTGCCCGGACGCGGAAGGCATGCTCCCCCAGCCCCGCCTTCGTCCAATACGGGGACGCGCATGCTCGGTAGGGTCGGCGATCCAGCTTGCACTCGAAGCGGGAGCCGATGTCGCTGGAGCCAAAGGAGAAACTGGTCCAGCGGAAACCGGTGACTTCAGGGTGCAGCAGTTTCGTGACCGGTGCGAGGTTGGCCCAGGGAGCGGCAAAGGGGTCAAACTCGTCAGCGCCGATGTCGGCCGCGACACCCATCGTCCGCGGCTGCTCGTCGATGTCGAGGTTGCCGCTGGTGCGGTCGACGGCGCCCCTGTCGACGGTGGGCGAGTCAGGCAGCTGGTGCAGGTTGTCACGGGCGAGCAGCGGGATCGCCCTGATATTGCCGCTGGTTCCCGGCGCGGTGACCAATGCCCTGCCCTCCGCCCCGACCGTCGCGTAGCGTGAGCTCCGAAGTTTGATGTCCACCCTGGCGCGGCCCTTGTCGAGTGACCGGCCACTCGCAGCTACATCCTTCGCTTCGCCCGCGATCAGGGTCCCGGCCACGTCGATGTTCACAGTCAAGCTTCGCTTGAAGGCACTGAAGCCGAACGCCATCCCGACCGACTTTGGACCTGGACCGAGTGCGACCAGGGTGCTATCGCGGATCATGCCGCTCAACGTTCCCTTTCTGGTGCCACCGCCGACGATAGCCGGGCCTCCGCCGGAGGCGATGCAGGCGCTGTTGCGGACAGTTCCCCCGTCGAAATCGCAGGTGGGTTCAGTGGTGATCGTTGAGCGCGCGATCACTCCGTCGATCGTGCCTCCCGAAATGCTGATAGCCCGGGCCCCGTCCATCAGGTTGCGGATTTCCACATCGGCGACTTCGGCCCCCGCCGGAACGTAGAAGGCGCTGTCGGCAAACGAGTCCGCCGGCATGACGACGACCGGCCGTGGCTTGCCCGGTTCGCCGCGCAGAGTTACCCCCTCGGGAAGGTGCACGGGCGGGATGTATCCGAACTCGCCTTCTTCCCTCGCGTAGTAGGTACCGGGGGCGAGTTCGATCACGTCGCCGGCCGCGATCGTCGTCCCCGGGGCGCCGTCCTCGGCCGCCTCGTACACGGAGCAGGGACGCGAGGGGTTGGCGCAGGGATCCTTGCCGGTCCCGCCCGGCGCCGCGTACCGGGTCGCCGCCATCGCCGCGGCAGCGGGAAGAGCCGTCCCCAGCAAAACGAGGAACGCTGCAAGTACCAGAATGAGCACACGGCAGTTCACCGCCCGACCCTACCTCGTGCTCCCAACCAAGCGGACTGTCGGCTGACGGCTTAGGTGGGGCGTTTCGGCAGGCCGACGCTGTTGATTTCCGTGTCGGCCCGCGGGTAGAAGTAGAGGACCACGGTCTCGCCTCGCAGGTCGGAGAGCGTCAGCTCGTTGCCGTCCTGATCGGGCAGGGTGAAGTCGGGCGCCGCATCCCCCTCGCTCAGCATCGTCGCTCCGTCAGTCCTCGCGCTCGGGCGCCGTGCCGTCCTCGCGACCGGGGTCCTGGCCGTCCTCGTCCTCGTCGATCTCGCCGTCGCCCTGTTCGAGGGCGGTTTCGGAGACCGAGCCGGTCGAGCCCGAGTGGTACTGGGTCTGGAAGGCCTCGAGGGCGCGGTCACGGCCGTCCTCGTCGATCGGGACGTCGTCGGAGATTCGCACCCAGTCCGCCCCCTCGTAGGCCTCCATGTTGAAGATCTCCTGGTCGATCGAGGCCGAGTCGTCGACCACCACGACGACCTCGGTCTGCGGGTTGAAATAGGTGCCGGGCTGGACCAGCAGCTCCTCGATCTCGTAGAGGTTCTCCTCGGCGCGGGCCATCAGCGCGATCTTAGGAGATCGGCGAGCTCACGCCCCGTCTCGGCTTCGACATCGAGCGGCTCAAGGCCCTTGCGCATCCGCCGTTCGTTGCGGCTGACCACGAGCTGGCGGACTTCGGCCCGCAGTGCGGCGTCCTGGCGGGCTGCGACGTCTGTCTCCTCCGCCGGCGAGAGCAGGCGCGCGGTCTCCGCCTCGACGTCGATCGGCACCTCGCCCCGTCGCTCTCGGCGGCTCGCCTTCGCCTCCAGCATCTGCCTCACCTCCGCGGCGAGGATCGCCGGGTCGACGGTTCGCTCGGGGCTGCGCAGGTAGTGCGGGAGCGGGAGGTGCCTGGTCGATCGCCAACGGTCCCCTCCCGAACGAGTCCCAGCCGCCCGCGACGCGCCGGAAGACGAGTCCGGCGATCGGGGCGGCGACGCCGGTGAGCAACAGCACGACCGCACACTTCCCGGTTGCGGATATCGCCACTGGCAGGGCCACGAGCCAAGAGTAGAGGCCCACAGGGGGGAGGGTCTTCGCTAACCTTCGCCTTGGTTGACTGACCAGTCAATCGGCGGAACGCTCGCCCGGCGCGGCGCTCCAGACCCGACTTTCAACGGCACCACGAAAAGGAGCACCACCGGTGGTTGATTTCACCCTGACCGACGAACAGAAAGACCTGCGCGAGCTGGCCCACAGCTTTGCCGAGAAAGAGATGCGCCCCGTTGCCTGGGAGTACGACGTGGACGGCACCTGGCCGCAGGAGCGTCATCGACAAGGCCTACGAGGTCGGGCTGATGAACACCCACATTCCCGAGGCCTACGGCGGCCCCGGGCTCGACTACCTCTCCGGCTGCGTGATCGAGGAGGAGATCGGCTGGGGCTGCTCCGGGATCGGCACCTCGCTGATGGCGAACGGCCTCGCCGCCGCTCCGGTCACGCTCGGCGGCTCCGAGGAGACCAAGAAGAAGTACCTCGGGATGCTGACCGAAGGCAACAAACTCGCCTCCTTCTGCCTGACCGAGCCCGACGCCGGCTCCGATGTATCCGGGATGAAGACCCGCGCGGTCAAGCAGGGCGACAAATACGTGATCTCCGGCTCCAAGTGCTTCATCACCAACGGCACCTACGCCGACTGGTTCACGGTCTACGCGAAGACCGACCCGGAGTCCGGCCACCGCGGGATCAGCGCCTTCGTCGTCGACGCGAACCTCCCTGGGGTCACGGTCGACAAGAAGGAGGACAAGATGGGCCAGCGGGCCTCCAACACCGCGACCATCTCCTTCGACGAAGTCGAGATCCCGGCCGAGAACCTGCTCGGCGAGGAGAACAAGGGCTTCAAACTGGCGATGATGACCCTCGACCGGACCCGTCCGGGCGTCGCCTCGATGGCCGTCGGGATCGCCCGCGCGGCTTTCGAGTTCGCCGCGGAGTACTCCAAGGAAAGGGTCCAGTTCGGCGTCCCGATCGCGATGCATCAGGCGATCCAGTTCATGATCGCCGACATGTCGACCAAGGTCGATGCGGGCCGGCTGCTGACCTGGAACTCCGCCGTCCTGCTCGACCAGGGCAAACGCAACACGCTGGTCTCCTCGCAGGCCAAGCGCTTCGCCGCCGACTCGGCGATGGAGGTCACCACCGACGCCGTCCAGGTCTACGGCGGGTACGGCTTCATCAAGGAGTACCCGGTGGAGAAACTGATGCGCGACGCGAAGATCATGCAGCTCTACGAGGGCACCAGCCAGATCCAGCGCCTGGTAATCGCCAAAGAGGTGCTGCTCCCGCGCAACATCGACGAGAAGACGCCGGAGGCCGAAGCCGCCGCCAAGGCGTCCGAGGAGAGCCAGAGCGAGCAGGCAGCCGCCACGGTCTAGCTCTCAGCACCCGCTGTGCCAAGGCCGCCGGCCCTCGGGTCGGCGGCCTTTTTCATGCCGCCAGGGAGGGTCGGGCGCGCTGGATCAGCGGCTCGGGGCCGCGTCGCCGCGCTTGGCGGCCTTGGCGCGGAGGATCTTGTCGAGCTCGACCTTGCGCAGGCGGATCTCCTCGGGGGTCACTTCGACGCACTCGTCCTCGCGGACGAACTCCAGCGAGGCTTCGAGGCTGAGCCGGGTCGGAGGTGCCAGGCGGACGAGGACGTCGGCGCTGGCGGCGCGCATGTTGGTCTGCTGTTTGGCCTTGGTCGGGTTGACGTCGAGGTCGTCGGAGCGGGCGTTCTCGCCGATCGACCATCCCTTCGTAGACCTCCTCGCCGGACCCGACGAAGAGCGTGCCGCGGTCCTGCAGGCTCATCAGCGAGTAGCCCGCGGTGTTGCCGCGGCGATCCGCCACCAGCGAGCCGGTCTGGCGCGTCCGCAGCTCGCCCGCCCAGGGCTCCCAGCGGTCGAAGACGTGGTGGAGGATCCCGCTGCCGCGGGTCACGGTGAGGAACTCGGTGCGGAAGCCGATCAGGCCGCGCGCCGGGACCAGGTACTCCATCCGCACCCACCCGGTCGAGTGGTTGACCATCTGCTCCAGCCGCCCCTTGCGGGCGGCGAGCATCTGGGTGACGTCGCCGACGTGCTCCTCGGGCACGTCGATCGCCAGCCGCTCGACCGGCTCGTGCACCTCGCCTTCGATCTCCCGGGTGACCACCTGCGGCTGGCCCGGCGGTCAGCTCGTAGCCCTCGCGCCGCATCAGCTCCAGCAGCACGACCAGCTGCAGCTCGCCGCGTCCCTGGACCTCCCAGGCGTCGGGTCGTTCGGTGTCCTTGACCCGCATCGAGACGTTGCCGACCAGCTCCTGCGTCGAGCCGGGAGCGGATCTGCCGCGCGGTCAGCTTGTTGCCGCCCTGCGTCCCGGCCAGTGGCGAGGTGTTGATGCCGACGACGACCGAGAGCGAGGGCTCGTCGACCTCGATCACCGGCAGCGGCCGCGGGTCATCGGGATCGGCCAGCGTCTCGCCGATCGTCACCTCTGGCAGGCCGGCGACGGCGATGATCTCGCCCGGGCCCGGCCTCCTCGGCGCTGACCCGCTCCAGCCCCTCGTGACGTAGAGCTCGGAGACGGTCGCCCGCTCGATGCTGCCGTCGGCCCGGCACCAGGCGATCTGCCGGCCGGCGCGGATCGTGCCGTTGTGGACCCGGCAGAGGGCGAGCCGCCCCACGTAGGGCGAGGCGTCGAGGTTGGTGACGTGCGCCTGCAGCGGCGCCTCGGCGTCGTACGTCGGGCGCCGGGATGCGCTCCAGCATCAGGTCGAGCAGGGGGGAGAGGTCGTGCCCTCGACCCCTTCCTCGAGCGCGGCCCAGCCGGCCTTGGCGTTGGTGTAGACGATCGGGAAGTCGATCTGCTCGGAGTCGGCGTCGAGGTCGAGGAAGAGCTCGTAGACCTCGTCGACGACCTCGGCGATGCGGGCGTCGGGGCGGTCGACCTTGTTGACGACGAGGATCACCGGCAGCCTCGCCTCCAGCGCCTTGCGCAGCACGAAGCGGGTCTGCGGCAGCGGTCCCTCGGAGGCGTCGACCAGGAGCAGCACCCCGTCGACCATCGTCAGCGCCCGCTCGACCTCGCCGCCGAAGTCGGCGTGGCCCGGGGTGTCGACGATGTTGAGCTTCACCCCGTCGTGGTCGACCGCGGTGTTCTTGGCGAGGATCGTGATCCCCTTCTCGCGCTCGAGGTCCATCGAGTCCATCACCCGCTCGGCGACGTCCTGGCCCTTGCGGAAGGTCCCGGTCTGCCACAGCATCGCGTCGACCAGCGTCGTCTTGCCGTGGTCGACGTGGGCGATGATCGCGATGTTTCTGAGGTCGTCTCGGGTGGTGCTCATGGGCTCGGAGAGGGTAGGGAACGCGGGCTGCCAGCAAGACGAAGCCCGCCTGGTGGCGGGCTTCGCAGACTGGGTAAGTCTCGGCGACTACTGCTGCTGAACGCTCGCAGCGGCGGGGCCCTTGGGGCCTTCTTCGGACTCGTAGCTCACCTTGGCGCCCTCGGTGAGGGACTTGAAGCCCTCGCCGAGAATGGCGCTGTGATGGACGAAGACGTCCTTCGAGCCGTCGTCGGGCGTGATGAACCCGTAGCCCTTGTCGTCGCTGAACCACTTGACAGTTCCAGTCGGCATGCATTGCCTCCACTTTATGTGCTGCGAACGCGGAGGATGCGGTGAAGCAACGACGCGAGCGCTACGCACAACTTTTGCCGGTATCAACCGGCCCTAACGCAGGGGACCGTAGCAGGATAGCCGCTCGGAATACGGTCCAGCGTGTTTATGGGAGTACCAGTCGTGCCGATAATTCGCCCCAGATGACCAGCGGCTGCTTTTCCGTACAGCGCGGAGCCTCTCGCTCGGCCTGCTGCTCCTCGCCTTCGTCCTCTTCCCGGGGCCCGCGAGCGCGCGGTCCGGATCGGCGGCGCCGCGGAGCTCTCGCCCCGGTTGGCCGAGCTGGCCCGGCCCGAGGTGCGGTCGCTGCCGCCGGCCGCCCAGGCGCGGCGGCTGGGCGTCGCGGCCGCGGGGCCGGGCAGCCTGCTGCGCCGCGGCACCCGGGTTCTGGTCGACGTCCGCTTCGACGCGCGGCGCCGTCGCCGCGCTCGGCGAGCTGCGCGGGGCCGGGGCGAGGATCGTCGCCTCAGCCGCCGCTACCAGACCGTGACCGTTGCGGTCGCGCCAGCGCGCCTGCGCGGCTCGCCGCCGTGCGCGGGGTCGAGGGTGTGACCCAGGTGCTGCGACCGCCGGTCCTCCGCGGCTGAGCATGCGAGGGGGCTCGGTGATCTCCGAGGGCGTCGCCCAGCTGCACGCCGCCGACGCGCGCGGCAGAATTCGGCGTCGACGGCAGCGGCGTCACGGTCGGCGTCCTCTCCGACTCCTTCGACCAGGCGACCGCCGGCGCGCGGCCCGATCGCGACGCCGCCGACGGACGTCGGGAGCAGCGACCTGCCGGGCCCGGCAGTCCCTGCGCGGGCGAGAAAACGCCGGTCGACGCTCCTCCACGACTTCTCCGGCTCGAAGCGAGCGACGAGGGCCGGGGGATGGCTGCAGATCGTCCACGACGTCGCGCCCGGGCGCCGCGCTCGCCTTCGCCACCGCCTTCAACGGCGAACTCGCCTTCGCCGAGAACATCGAACGCTGCGACCTGGCCGAAGGCGGCGCCGGCGCCCAGGTGATCGTCGACGACGTCGTCTACTTCGAAGAGCCGTTCTTCCAGGACGGCCCGGTCGCCGTCGCGGTCGACAAAGTCGCCGCCGACGGCGTCGCCTACTTCTCCGCCGCAGGCAACAACAACCTGTTCTACGGCGAAGAACGAAATCGCCTCCTGGGAAGCGCCGGCTTCCGCGACGCGGGCGCCTGCCCGGCCGGCGTCGCCGCTGGCCGCCTTCAGCCGACCACTGCCTGGACTTCGACCCCGGCGGCGCGGCGACCGACACCACGCTTCGGGATCGCGGTCCCAGCCGGGGCGACGCTGAACCTCGACCTGCAGTGGGCCGAGCCGCGGTTCGGCGTCGACACCGACCTCGACGCCTACCTGCTCGACGACGACGGCAACGCTCGCTGACCGCCCAAGACACGACAACCTCGGCGAGACCCAGAGGCCGGTCGAGCTGCTCGCAGTGGGAAAACACCAGGCGCCGGCGCGTCGTGCGGCTGGTCGATCAACCGCTTCGCCGGCGACTCAACCCGCCGCCCGGCAGCCGCGGCTCAAGTTCGTCCTGCTGCAGAACGGCGGCGGGGTCGACCAGCACCGAGTACCCGAAGCTCGAGCGCGGCGACGTGGTCGGCCCGACGATCTTCGGCCACGCCGCGGCGGGCGGCGCGATCGCGGTCGCCGCCGTCCCGTTCAACGACGCCGACCAGGCCCGAGGCGTTCTCCTCGCGCGGGCCGGTGACCCACTACTTCGGCCCGGTCGAAGGGCACCGCCGGCGCCGACCGCTGCCGATCCCCGAAGCGTCGCCAAGCCGGACATCGCCGCCACCGACTGCGGCGCAACGACCTTCTTCGCCTTCCTGCCGGCGGCGATCTGGCGCTTCTGCGGCACCTCCGCGGCGGCGCCGCACGCGGCCGCCGTCGCGGCGCTGCCGCTACGAGGCCGAACCCGGCGCGCGACCCTGCAAGAGATCCGCGCGGCGCAGGCCTCGACCGCGACCCCGGTCGGCGCCTTCGGGCCGAAAGCCGTCGGCGCCGGCCTGATCGACGCAGACGCTGCGGTCGCCGCGCTGCTGCCGCCGGCGACGATCGAGATCGACGAGCACCCGGAGAGCCGCACGGCCGACCCCACCCCGACCTTCGGGTGGGAAGCGACCGCCGGGACCGAATTCACCTGCTCGATCGATGAAGTCGCGCCCGAACCGTGCGCCTCTCCCTACACGCTGCCGGGCCCCTTGCCCGACGGGCCCCACGTGTTCGAGGTGGACGCGGTCGACGCGATCGGCAGTGCCGCGTTCTCCTTCACGGTCGACACGACGCCGCCGGGAATCCAGTTCGTCCAGCGTCCTCCCGCGCTCTCGGCGATCGCAAAACCGACCTTCGCCTTCACGGCCAGTGAGCCGGCTTCGATCGTCCTCGCTCGCTCGACGGGGCGACCCCACAGCCCTGCAAATCGCCCCATGTCCCTGCCACCGCTCTCGCCGACGGCGCCCACCTGTTCGTGGTCACCGCCACCGACCAGGTCGGCAACGCCGCTACCGCCACGGTCCCCTTCACGGTCGACACGACCGCGCCGACCGTCGTGATCACGCAGCGCCCGCCCCGAGAAGTCGGCCGACCGCATGCCGAGCTTCGCCTTCGCGGCCAGTGAGCAGGTCGCCTTCACCTGCGGCCTCGACGGCGTCTCGCGGTCCTGCGCCTCCCCCTTCGGGGCCTCCGCAGCCGCTCGAGCGACGGATCGCACGCCTTCGAGCGCCCTCGCCGTCGACCTGGCAGGCAACGCCGCGCGGGCCGCCGCCCAGTTCGCCGTCGACGCCCGCCCCCCCGAGACCGGCTTCAGCTCGCGGCTGCGGGCGCTGGTGCGCACCCGCAGGGCTCGGCGCGGGTCACCGTCCGCTTCTCGGCCGACGAGCCGGGAACCGGCTTCCTCTGCAAGGTCGACCGCGGCTCCCTGCGCGCCTGCGGGTCGCGCGTCTCGCGCCGCTTCGGCCCGGGCAGGCACGTGATCAGGGTCAAAGCCCGCGACCGCTCGGCAACCTCGACCGCAGCCCGGCGGTCTTCCGCTTCCGGGTCGAGCGGGTCGGCTGAGTCAGCGGGCGGGGGGCGCGGCCTGCCGCGCACCGCCCAGTGGCCGCCGAGGAGCAGCGCCAGCAGCGCCGCCGCGCTGCCGAGGACCAGCGGATCGGTCAGCGAGAGTCCCTCGAGCTGGGTGCCGAAGTAGACCGAGATCGCGGTGATCGGCAGGTAGCCGACCGCGGTCGTCCAGAGGAAGCGCCAGACCGGCACGCGGGCGGCGCCGGCCGCGTAGGAGACGAGGCTGAAGGGGAGGATCGGGATCAGGCGCAGCGCCAGCAGCAGGGTGACGCCGCCGCGCTCGATCCTCGCCTCGGTCCGCTCGAAGCGCTCCTCGCCGAGCCAGCGGTCGAGCAGCGGCCGCGCGACCGAGCGGCCGATCGCGAAGCAGATCAGGCCGGAGAGCAGCCAGCCGAACATCACCAGCGACCAGGGCGGGGAAGAAGCCGTAGGCGTAGCCGGCGGCGGCGTCGACGATCTCGGCCGGGTAGAAGACGAAGGCGTGGATCAGGGTCAGGGCGAGGATCAGCAGCGGCCCCCAGGCGCCGAGGCTGTCGATCTCCTCGCGCACCTCCTCGTGGTCGCCCTGGATCGCGCGGCGGCGAAGGCGTCCGCGAGGGCGGGGACCGCGCGTACCAGCGCCGCCGATCAGGGCGATGCCGGCGCAGGGTGACTCCGATCTCCCGCGGCACCCGCGACTCGCATGCTCCCGCGGCAGTGCCGCCAGGGCCTCACGCGGCGGCGGCGCGCTCAGCGCGCGGCGCCGGCGGCGAGCCCGGCGAAGCCCGGCATCTTCAGCGAGCCCCAGCCGCTGGCCCAGTCGTAGCCCGGTTTGGCCTGGCAGCAGCCCAGCGGACGGCCGCCCCCGACCTCGGTCGGCAGCGCGCGGCCGACGTCGTTGTTGCCTTTGGTGACGTCGCGGAAGACCCAGTGCCGGGACCCTGCCTCGGCGCCGAGCGCGTAGAGCAGCGGGTTGAGGAAGCCGAGCGTCGCGCTCGCCGCGCTCGCTCGGCGTACTGGTTGGCGAGCGCCACCCCGGCCGCCGTCAGCGGCGCCGCCGCGCTGGTTCCGCCGACGCAGCCCCAGCCGCGGATTCGCCTGAGGCAGGGCCCGGCACTCTGCGGCCGAGGTGCAGAAGAAGGCGTAACCCGGGAACAGGTCGGCGAGGGCGGAGATGTCGGGGACGTTCGCGGCCGATCCCGTAGCGGCTCAGCCCCGGCGCTTCTGCCACCAGGGCGGCGCGGCGAAAGCAGGCTGACCCCGCCCCCGCCGCCCCGGCGGTGACAGCCAGTCGTTCCAGACCACCTCCGAGCGATCCGGTTCTCGGCGTCGAGGCGGAGGTTGGTGCCGCCCACCGCGGTCACGTAGGGAGAGCAGGCGGGCAGGCTGACGGCGCGCAGCGGCATCGCCGTGCTCTCGGACCCCGTGACCCCGGCAGCCGCTGGAGCCCTGTGTCGCCGGCCGAGACGAGCACCGAGATCCCGGCACCGGCGGCGATCGCGAAGATGTTGTCGAGGGCCCGCCGGTAGACGAGGTGCCGGCCGAGTACTTCGGCTCGCAGATGCCGAGCGAGATCGAGATCACGTCGGGCCGGTTCCCCGGGGCGCCGAGCGCGGTGCCGGCGGTGAGCACGATTCCCGCTTCGTTCGCAACCCCCTCGTAGACATCGATCCGCTCGACGCCCGGGGCGCCGACCGTCAGCATCTCCAGGTCGAGCGTGGTCTCGCTGCCGCCGGGTAGCGGCTCGCTCAGCGGTTGCACCGGGATGACCTGGATCGGCGGCGGTTCGACGCCGAAGCACTCTGCGAACGCGTCGATGTCGGCACGGCGGAAGCCGCCGACCTCGACCAGCGCGACCGTCTGGCCCTCGCCATGGAGGCCGCGTCGGTGCATCGCGGCGTGGCCGTAGGCGGTCAGGTACTGGTTCGGCGTGAACGGCGGTTGGCCGGCGCCACCGGGGCCGATCCGTCCGGCCGCGCAGCCTCGGGCCGTCCCGCAGTGGGGGAGGATCGAGCTGTAGGGGGGCTTCGCGGCGCGCGTCGCGGTCGCCGGCGGCGCCGGCCCCGGCGACGACGTTGTCGCCGTCCGGTGCGGACCGTGACCGCTCGACCGTCCCGCGCAGCCCGGCCGGGACGGCGCGCCCCAGCGCGGGGCCCGCTGCGACGCGTGGCGCCCTCCGGACGGGCAGCAGGCGGCGGCACGCCGGCGGGAGATCGGCACGGTCACATAGGTGCCGGTCGGGCCGATCGTCCCGCGCAGGTCGCGCCGCTCGAGCCAGGCGAGCTTCGCGTTGCGGTCCGCCGCGGAGGCGCCGAAGCGGGCAACCAGCTTCTCGACGCTCGCGTACCGCCGGTAGCGCGGGGAGGCGGGGTCGGAGACCGCGCGGACGAAGCGGTTGAGACCGCGCGGGTGTCGCAGTTCGAGCAGCGCTTCCAGGCTCTTTTCGGATGCTCCGGGCGCCGCTGCGGTCCCGGGGGGCGCGGCCAGGCCGAGCAGCGCCGGTACCGCCAGGACCATGAGCAGCCTCCGCATGGCGGCGGATTCTGAGCCGGGCCGCCGACGGATCGGTGGGATCTGCGGATCAGCCGTCGCGCAGGCGCGTCGCCAGGCCCGAGTGGCGGTTGCCGCTGTCGTCGCGGCCGCACGGCGATCGCCATCGCCGCCTGTTCGCCGACCACGACGCAGGCCGCGGCGGGCGCGGGTGACCGCGGTGTAGACGAGCGGCCGGGTCAGCATCCGGGCGTGCGAGCGGTGGCAGACGCGCGACGACGACCGGCACCTCGCAGCCCTGCGCTTTGTGGACCGAGATCGCGTAGGCGAGCCGCAGGTCGGCCGCGTCGTCGTAGGGGATCTCCAGGGTTCCGCCCTCGTCGGCGTCGACGGTCAGCGCTTCCTCCTCGGGATCGTCCCCGCGGAGGAAGACGATCGAGCCGTTCATCAGCCCCAGATCGTGGGCGTTGCGGGTCTGGATCAGGCGGTCGCCGATCCGGAAGCGCTCGCCCAGCGCCGGGCTTGCCGTCGGGGTTGAGCCGCGCCTGCAGCCGCTCGTTGAGGGTGTCGATCCCGACCGGCGCCGCGGTACATCGGCGCCAGCACCTGGACGTCGCGGATCGGGTCGACGCCATAGCGGTCGGGGGCCCGCTCGGCGACCACCTCGACGACGGTCTCCCGCGCCCGCTCCGGGTTGGCGCGGTCGATGAAGAAGAAGTCGTGCTCCTGCTCGGGCCCCGGCTCGAGGTGGGGCGGGCGGCCCTGGTTGATCTCGTGGGCGGCGGTGATGATCATCGACTGCGCCGCCTGCCGCCAGACCAGGGTCAGTCGCACCACCGGCGCCGCGCCCGAGGCGATCAGGTCGCCGAACGGCTTGCCCGCCCCGATCGGCGGCAGCTGGTCGGCGTCGCCGACCAAGACGACGTGGGTCGACTCGGCCAGGGCGCCGAGCAGCACCTCCATCGTGCGGAGGTTCAGCATCGAGGCCTCGTCGACGACGACCAGGTCCGCCGGCAGCGGGTGGCCGGGCTTGAAGGCGGGCTCGCTGCCCGGCGCCCACTCGAGCATCCGGTGGATCGTCTGGGCCTCCTGGCCGGTTGCTTCCTCGAGGCGCCGGGCCGCCCGACCGGTGGGTGCGCAGAGCGAGATCCGGTAACCCGCTTTCAACGCCTCGTCGACGATCGCCGTCGTGCACATCGTCTTGCCGACCCCCGGCCCGCCGGTCAGCACCGAGATGCGCGAGAGGAAGGTGCCACGCACTGCAGCCCACTGCTCCTCGGTCAGGCCGGCGCCAGTCGTCTCGTCCCCGGCCTGCTCCGCCGCGGGCGGGGAGTCTCCCGGGTCGTGGTCGAGGTGGGGTGGGGCGGCGAGCCGGGCCAGCAGCGTCTCCGCCACGGCGATCTCGGAGGCGCGAGTGCTCTTGCGGTAGGCGTTGGCCTCCTCGATCTCGATGCCGGGCGCTTCGGCGAGCACGTCGGGGTCAGCCGGCGTCCCCAGCAGTCGGCTCGTCCGCTCCGCCAGTTCTTCCAGGGGGAGGAAGGTGCTGCCGCCCTGCTCGGCCTCGGCGAGCGCGAAGAAGGCGGCCGCCTGGGCACGCCGCGGTGACTCCGGCGGGACGTCGCCGGCCAGCGCGATCTTGTCGGCGCGTGCGAAACCGACGCCGTTCACCTCGGTCAGCCGGTAGGGGCCCTCGTGCAGCACCGGCATCGCCTCCTCGCCGAAGCGGGTGTGAATGGCGGCCGCCAGGTGAGCGAGCCCATGTGGGGCAAGCTGCACGTGGAGGTCGCGGATCGCTCTGCCGGCGTGCCAGGACTCGACCGCGGCGTCGACCTGGCGGGTGGTCATCCCGCGCAGGGCGCCGAAGGCCTTGGCCGGGTTGGCGGCGATCTCGGCCATCACGTCCTCGCCGTGCTCCTCGACCAGGTGCTCGGCGCGGACCGGGCCGATGTGGCGCAGCGAGGTCAGGTAGGCGATCCGCCCCTCGCGGTCTTCGGGGTCCCTCGGCACCGCCCGCTGGGCGCGCAGCTGGCGCCCGTAGGTGGCGTGGTGCTGCCAGTCGCCGCTGACTTCGGCCCGTTCGCCCGGGTTGAGGTGGGCGATCGGCCCGATCAGCGGGTGCTTGTCGCGCGAGTCCGCGTCCTGCACTTCGAGCACCGCGTAGCTGCCGTCCTCGGCCTTGAAGATCACGCGCAGCACCTCGACGGTGGTCGAGTGGCTGCCGCCCTCGACCTCGAACAGGGTGTCGGCGTCGCTCACGCTCCAAAGCTAGAGCCTGGGCGCGGCGGATCCCCGGGCTCGGGCGTAGCATCGGCGCAATGAGCGCGAGACCGAGCTGTGCAGGGCGCCCCGGCCTCTGCGAGGAGTGCCGGCACCAGCGGCTCGTCCCGAACAGCCGCGGCTCGGTCTTCTCGCTCTGCGAACGCTCGCGCGAGGACGCGGCCTACCCGCGCTACCCCCGGCTGCCGGTGCTCAGCTGCCCGGGCTTCGAGCCGGGCGCGGAGCGGCCGGCTCGCGAGCGGCCCCGATAGCGGCCCCGATCAGGCCGAGGCCGAAGATCACCGCGGCCAGTCCGGCCAGCCAGCCGAGGCGCGGCACGATTTCGATCACGCGCAGCACCGCCAGGCCCGCGAGAAAGGAGAGCATGCGGTGACGGGGTGGCCCGAGGATGCGGCGCCCCAGCGCATAGGCGGAGACGACGTAGGCGACCGCCCAGAGCGGCAGCAGCGCCAGCCCGATCGCGATCGCGAGCGGCAGACCGAAGACGGTGACCACGGCGAGGACGGCGACGATCGGCAGGACGATGAAGATCGCGATGCCGATCGCGATCAGCGGGCCGATCCGCTCGCGCGAACGCGCCTCCAGCGCGTCCGCCGCCCGTGGCGCGATCAGCAGCAGCAGGGCGCCGAGGACGAAGGCCGACACGGTGATTCCGAGCCAGAAGACGAAGCCTGCGATCAGGGGGAGGGCGCCGCCGAGGTCCGGGAAGTCCTGCTCGGCGATGTCCCCGTGGACGCGGGCGTCGAGGGCGATCGTGGGCCGTTCGCTGCCGTACTCGACGTCGCCGGTCACTTCGGCGCTCGGCAGGATCCGCGTCGCGCCGTCGGCGACGAAGACGTCGCCGTCCACCCTCCCGGCGAGCAGGAGGTCGCCGCTGAAGACGATCGCGTTGCCGTCGACATCGCCGAGGATCCGCGCGTCGCCGCTGGCGAGAACCACGCCGCCGACGGTCTCGCCGCGCGGGACGAGGACGTCTCCGACGACGACCACGACCGGATCGTCGTCGTCTCCTCCTCCGCCGGCCGCGGCATCCGCCGGCGCCGGGGCCGCCAGCGCCAGCGCGGCCAGGAGTGAGGTCAGGACCGAAAAGCTTCGGAGCACCCCGCCAGCCTAATGCCGGCAGGCCTCGAGTCCATAATTGCTCCTAGCTCGCCGCCATCGGGTCCGGTACGCCGAGCTTGCTGATCTCCGGCGCCTCGTAGACCTTGCCCGGGCACCCCGCCGAGGACGACGACGCGAATCCCTCCGGGCCCGGCCAGAGCTTGCGCTTCGTCTCCGGCGCCGACGCGGGCGACGTGGCCGTCGTCGAGCGGGAAGCGCTCGCCGTCGATCTCGATCTCGCCACCGCCGCGCATCACGAGGAAGACCTCCTCCTGGTCGTCGTGGGTGTGGTCGTGCTCGGGGTAGTGCTCGAAGTTCGGGCGGCATGTCGATGATCTGCATCCCGAACGACTCGACCCCCAGCTCGGCGCGGGCGCGCTTGAAGGCGCCGAGGTAGACCGCCTCCATCTCGTCGATGTTCTTCACCGCGTGCTGCTCATTGCTGCTCCTCCCGGTCGATTGTGTTCGAAGTTCGCCGCCATCCTAAGCGATAACACGAACGTTCGTGCTTTTCTGTAGTCCTCGACAGATGCCCGCGCGACCGAGCGCGCAGGCACCCACCAAGGGGGCCGCAGACCCGCGCCGCGATCCTCGACCGCGCCGTCGACCTCGCCTCCGCCGAGGGACTCGAGGGCCTGACGATCGGCCGCCTCGCCGCCGAGCTGCGGATGAGCAAGAGCGGCCTCTTCGCCCACTTCGGCTCCAAGCAGGAGCTGCAGCTGGCGACGATCGAGGCCGCCGCCGAGCGCTTCCGCGCCGCGGTGATCGAGCCGGCGCTGCAGCGCCCCCGACGGCGCGCCCGCGGCTGCGGGCGATGGGGGAGCGCTACCTCGACCACCTCGACCTCTACTCGGGCGGCTGCTTCTGGGCCGCGACCTCGGCCGAGTACGACGACCGACCCGGGCCCGTCCGCGACGCGATCGCCGGCGCCCTCGACGCCTGGATCGGCGAGCTCGAGCGCCAGGCCCGGATCGCCGGCGTCGAGCAGCCCGAGCGCTTCGCCTTCGAGCTCTACGCGGTGGTGATGGGCGCCAACGCCCGCTACCGGCTGAGCGGCGACCGCCGCGTCTTCGACTACGCCCGCGAAGCCCTGGCGCGGCTCGAGGAGGAGCTGCCGGAGTGAGGTTTCCGGGAGCCGAGCAGCGGATATCGAGAGGCTGAGATGAAGGTCGGCATCGCACTTCCCAACGCCGTGCCCGGAGCGAGCGGGGCGGAGATGACCGAGTGGGCGCGACGCGCCGATGCGCGTGGCTTCTCGACCCTCGGGACGATCGACCGGCTCGCCTACGACAACTACGAGCCCCTGCTCGCGCTTGCCGCCGCGGCGGCGGTGACCGAGCGGATCGGCCTCTGCACCTCGGTCCTGCTGGCGCCGCTGCGGATCAACGCCGCCGAGCTGGCGAAGGAGGCCCTCAGCCTCAACGCGCTCTCCGGCGGCCGCTTCACCCTCGGCGTCGGCCTCGGCGGCCGCGAGGACGACTACGAGCTGAGCGGAATCGAGACGGCGGGTCGCGGCAAACGGCTCGACGCGATGCTGGAGCGGATGCGGGAGATCTGGGCCGGGGACGAGGTCGGTCCGTCGCTCGCCGGTGCCCGCCGCGAGTCATCGTCGGCGGAGGCGCCGACGCTTCGTTCGCCCGCGCCGCCCGCTTCGGCGAAGGCTGGATCGCGGGCGGTTCGCCACCCGAGCAGTACGCCCCGATGGCGGCAAGAGCCAAGGC
Source organism: uncultured Thermoleophilaceae bacterium (assembly GCA_963771715.1). GTDB lineage: Bacteria > Actinomycetota > Thermoleophilia > Solirubrobacterales > Thermoleophilaceae > JACVRW01. Next base: position 14,247 of record CAVYUQ010000011.1, on the reverse strand, counting down.
GGCTTGGGCGGAGGCCGGCCGAGAGGAGGAGCCGCGGCTGATGGGCCTCGCCTACTTCGCCCTCGGCGACAGTGCCGAGGCGGACGCCGAGGCCTACCTGCGGGACTACTACGCCTGGTTGGGCGAGGACATCGCCTCTTACATAGTCGGCAGCGCCGCCAAGGACGCGGAGACCGTTCGCCGCTACGTCGCGGAGTTCGCGGAGGCCGGCTGCGGCGAGCTGATCTTCTGTCCCTCCTCGAGCGATCCAGCCCAGGTCGACCTGCTCGCCGACGCGGCGGGGCTCTAGCCGTCCCTACACTCGCCGGGTGGACCGCGCGCTGCTCGACCAGACCCTCGCCGAGGCCGGCGAGCCCCCCTACCGCGCCGCCCAGGTGTGGGAGTGGGTCGCGCGCGGCGCGCGCTCCTACGAGGAGATGACCAACCTGCCGGCGGCGCTGCGCGAGCGGCTGGACGGCGCGGTCCCGCTCTCGACCCTCGCGCTGCGGGTCGAGGCGAAGTCCGACGACGGCACCGTCAAGGCGCTCTTCGACACCGCCGACGGGCGGCCGATCGAGGCGGTGCTGATGCGCTATCGCGACGGCCGTCGCTCGGTCTGCGTCTCCTCGCAGTCGGGCTGCCCGCTCACCTGCACCTTCTGCGCCACCGGCCAGATGAAGTTCGGCCGCAACCTCAGCGCCGACGAGATCCTCGACCAGGCGCTCCACTTCCGCCGCATCGAGGAGATCGACCACGTCGTCTTCATGGGCATGGGGGAGCCGACGATGAACGTCGACGCGGTGCTCGCCGCCTGCGAGCGGCTGCCGGAGCTCGGCGTCACCCACCGCCGCACGGCGATCTCGACCGTCGGCTGGGTGCCGGGGATCGACCGGCTCGCCGAGTGCGAGCTGCCGGTCGCCCTGGCACTCTCCCTGCACGCGCCGAATGACGGCCTGCGCTCGCAGCTGATGCCGGTCAACGATCGCTACCCGTTGGCCGAGGTGCTGGCCGCCTGCGGCGCTACATGGCGAAGCGCCGCCGCAAGGTCTTCGTCGAGTACGTGATGCTCGACGAGGTCAACGACCTGCCCGAGCACGCGCGTGAGCTCGCCGCCCTGCTCGACCCCCGCGCCTACAAGGTCAACCTGATCCCCTACAACCCGACCGGCGCCTACGACGGCTCCTCGCCGGAGCGGATCGAGCGCTTCCGCGCGATCCTCGCCGAGCACCGCCTCACCGCCACGGTCCGTCTCACCCGCGGCCGCGACATCGACGCCGCCTGCGGCCAGCTCGCCGCCACCCGCGCCTGACCATCGGCGTTCGGGGGGACCGGGACAGAGAACTGGCCAGCCAGCCAGTTATGATCGCCCGATGGCAACGGTCGACACCACGTCGCCGGTCTCGCGGCCGCCGCAGATGTCCGCCAACCCGGTGCGCCGGATCGCCGAAGACGTGCGTGCGGAGTGGCGTGGGCGCGGCAAGTTTCCGCCCGGGGACGGCGACTTCAGCCTCGGTCGCACGCACCAGATCGCCCACGATCCGCTGCCGATCCTGCTCGGCGCCTACGAAGAGCACGGCCCGATCTTCAGCCTGCGGCTGCTGCACAGCAGGGTCGTCTTCATGCTCGGCCCGGAGGCCAACAACTTCATCACCGTCGCCCACCCCGAGAACTTCCACTGGCGCGAGTCGAGCTTCGGCGACCTGATCCCGCTGCTCGGAGACGGCCTCCTGACGATCGACGACGACTACCACGACCGGGCGCGGGCGATCATGCTCCCCGCCTTCCACCGCCGCCAGCTCGACGCGGCGGTGAACGCGATGGCGATCGAAACGGAGGCGGCGCTCGAGCCCCTCGCCGCCCGGCGCGACCTTCGACCTCTACGACTGGATGCGCAACCTGGCGATGCGGATCGCGATGCGGGCGCTGCTCGGCCTCGATCCCGACGGAGCGGGCAAAGGCGCCGCCGCCGCGGATCATTTCGAGCGTGCTCTCGGCTTCTACGGGATCGACTACCCGTTGCGCCTGCTGCGGGGCCCCGGCTCGCCCTGGCGCAAGTTGATCGCCTCGCGCAAAGTCCTCGACGAGATCGTCTTCGCGGAGATCGCCTCCGCCCGCGCCAACCCCGACCCCGAGCGCCTCGACATCCTCAGCCTCCTGATCGGAGCGCGAGGCGAAGCGGGGGAGGCCTTCACCGACACCGAGATCCGCGACCAGGTGATGACCCTGATGTTCGCGGGCCACGACACCTCGACCTCGACCCTGACCTTCATGATGCACGAGCTCGCTCGCCATCCCGAGGTGCTGGAGCGTCTCTGCGACGAGCAGGACCAGGTGCTGGGGGGAGCCACGCCGTCCGTGGATCAGCTCGAACGCGAGATGCCGTACCTCGAGATGGTGCTCGACGAGGTCCTGCGCCTCTATCCTCCGGCCTGGATCGGCCCCCGGCGCGCCGTCCGCGACTTCGAGTTCGGCGGCTACACCGTGCCCAAGGGGGCCTACGTCAACTACTCCTCCTGGGCCAGCCACCGGATCCCCGAGGTCTTCCCCGAGCCGGAGGCCTTCATCCCGGAGCGGTTCACCCGTGAGCGCAAGGCGGCGCTGCCCCGTGGCGCCTACATCCCCTTCGGCGGCGGCCAGCGTGTCTGCATCGGCAAACGCTTCGGCCAGATGGAGGTGAAGCTGGTCGCGACGATGCTGCTTCAGCGCCTCCGGCTCGATGCCCTGCCCGGCCGCACGATGACGATCCGCCAGATGCCGACCCTCTCCCCGAAGGGCGGCCTGCGGATGAAGCTGCGCGAGCGCGCAATCTAGCCGCCGCAGCTTCGCAGCGCGCGCGAGTCGGCCGTCCAGGTGGCCATTTCGTCCACCCGTTCAAGGATTTACAAACTTTTGTATTTATAACGTGCGAGGGTGGGCAGTGGGGAGAAACACACTGGTCTGTGAATTTCTTCAGGCCCTTCTCCCCGAGTCGAAACGCAACCGGCGGGCTCCGCCCGCCGAGAGGGAGAGAGAGATGCTCACCAGCGATGAACCGGTGCGTGGAAGTGGAAGGATCGGCGCCTTCGGGGCGCTGGCGGTCGCGATGCTTGCCGCCCTTGCCCTGATCGGTATGGCGGCAGGGACCGCGATGGCCAAAGAACAGGTCGGCGTATACGTCGACGGTGAAGAATCGGGCGAAGAAGCGAAACAGCCGAAGTTGAAAGCAGAAAGCTACCCGGCGTTCCTGCGCGGCACCGATGACACCTCGCATGTGTTCGGCACGAAACTGGGCAACTGGAGCTGCGCCGACGCCGAATTCAACCATCAGCAGTCAGCGGCGACCACGGCCCAGACGCTGTGGATGTCCTACTACCTGTGCACGCCGCCGATCGGCAACACGAAAGCCATCAACGCGAACGGATGCGAGTACGTGCTGCACGTCGCCAACGCCGGCCCGCCCTACCAGGGCTCGCTGGACATGTCCTGCCCAGCAGGCAATTCATACGAACTCGTCATGACGACCGCGGGTGGAACCACCTGCACGATCGTTATTCCCTCGCAGACCGGCCTCAAAGGCGTCGGCCTGATTAACGTCGGGAGCGGGAGCACGCGGGGAGTGCAGGTCGCTTTCGAAGTGACCGGGATGAGCTACTCGCTGCTGGGGCAGAAATTGATCTGCCAGGCAGGCAGCTACACGAACGGCACCTACACCGGCACGATGACGCTGCGCGGATACGACGAATAGCGCAGCCGGAGGGGCGCGGCGGCGAGCTCATGCTCGCCGCCGCGTGCTGAGCCCCCTACTTGATGAACAGCATCTCCTCGTACTTGGGGAGAGGCCAGAGGTCGTCGGCGACGACCTTCTCCAGCTTGTCGGCCGCCTCGCGAACGGCAGTCCATCGCCGCCAGCTGCTTGTCGCGGGCGTGGACCGCCATCTCCAGACCCTCGAGGCCGGGGTCGGCGTTGGCGCTCTCCAGCTCGCCCAGCGCCGAGACCAGCTCGTCGACCAGCTCCCGGACCTCGCCCTCGAGGCTTGAGACGCCGGCGCTCTCGATCAGCGCCAGGTGGCGCAGGGCGGCCGGCAGGATCATCGTCCTGGCGATCGAGAAGGTGGTCTCCGCCTCGATGTTGGCGCGGATCCAGTACTGCTCGACCCAGACCTCGAAGCGGGACTCGAGCTCCCGCTTGGAGAGCACGTCGTAGTTCTCGAACGCGGCGACGGTTGTAGTCGCTGAGCACCTCGGGCAGCGCGTCGGGGGTCGTGCGCAGGTTCTTCAGCCCCCGCGCTCGGCCTCCGCGTGCCACTCCTCGGAGTAGTTGTCGCCGCTGAAGCAGACCCCCTTGTTCGCGCTGTAGGCGTCCTTGACGATCTCGATCACGGCCTCCGGCATCCCGGTGCCGGCGTTGATCTTCTCCTCCAGCTTGCCGGCCAGCTCGTCGATCGCCTCGGCGGCGATCGTGTTGAGCACGGTGTTCGGGAAGGCGAGCGACATGCTCGATCCCAGCGCCCGGAACTCGAATTTGTTGCCGGTGAAGGCGAACGGGGAGGTGCGGTTGCGGTCGCCGCCGTGCATCGGCAGCGACGGCAGCACCTCGGCCCCGAGGTCGAGGAACGAGGCCGGCGTGTTCGGGTCGCCTTCGCCGCTTGCGATCGCCTCGAAGGTTTTCTCCAGCTCGGCGCCGAGGAAGATCGAGATGATCGCCGGCGGCGCCTCGTTGGCGCCGAGCCGGTGGTCCTGGCCGATGTTCGCGACCGAGGCCCGCAGCAGGCCCTGGTGCTTGTTCACCGCCTGGATCACCGCCGCGCAGAAGAACAGGAAGTGGATGTTGTCCGCCGGGGTGTCGCCCGGGTCGAGCAGGTTGGAGCCGGCGTCGGTCCCCATCGACCAGTTGTTGTGCTTGCCGGAGCCGTTGACGCCGGCGAACGGCTTCTCGTGCAGGAGGGCGACGAGGCCGTAGCGGCGGGCGACGCTTTCCAGCGTCTGCATCAGCAGCTGCTGGTGGTCGGAGCCGACGTTCGAGTTCTCGAAGATCGGCGCGATCTCGTACTGGGCCGGCGCGACCTCGTTGTGGCGGGTCTTGACCGGGATGCCGAGCTTCCGCATCTCCAGTTCCGCCTCCATCATGCAGGCGAGGATCCGCTCCGGGATCGAGCCGAAGTAATGGTCGTCGAGCTCGTGCCCCTTCGGCGGCTTGGCGCCGAACAGGGTGCGGCCGGTGGCGATCAGGTCGGGCCGCTCGAAGAAGTACTGCTCGTCGATCAGGAAGTACTCCTGCTCGGGGCCGACCGTGGTGAAGACCCGCTGCGCTCTCCTCGTCGCCGAGCAGGCGCAGGGCCTTGATCGCCGAGCGCGAGAGCGCGTCCATCGAGCGCAGCAGCGGGATCTTGCCGTCCAGCGCCTCGCCGGTCCAGGAGGCGAAGGCGGTCGGGATGCAGAGCAGCGCCCCGTTCGGGTTCTCGAGGATGAAGGCGGGGCTGGTCGGGTCCCAGGCGGTGTAGCCGCGGGCCTCGAAGGTGGCGCGGACGCCGCCGGTCGGGAAGGAGGAGGCGTCGGGCTCGCCCTGGATCAGCTCCTTGCCGGAGAAGCCGGCCAGCGAGGTGCCCTCGCCGGCCGGCTCGAAGAAGGAGTCGTGCTTCTCGGCGGTCGAGCCGGTCAGCGGCTGGAACATGTGGGTGTAGTGGGTGGCGCCGTTCTCCAGCGCCCAGTCCTTCATCGCCTCGGCGACGGCGTCGGCGAGGCTCGGGGTCGAGCGCCTCCCCGCCGTCCAGGGTCGCCTGCAGCTTCTCGAAGACGTCCTGGGGCAGGCGCTCGCGCTGCACGGTGACGGAGAAGACGTTGGCGCCGAAGGGTTCGTTCTCGGGGAGGGTCAGGTCGAGCGCGCCGAGAGCCTCCCCGTTGGAGCTCCACTGCGCTGCGGTCACGTTCTGCTGGCGGATACGAGCTCATCGCTTGGCTGATCCTCACTTGGCGCGCCGGTCGAAAGGCGCGATCGGTTACCGGTCTCACTCCCTTATGAAGAGCCAAAAGAGCCTAATGGCCCGGCGATTCCGGCGCCTTTGTACCGCCGTACAGTCTTTGCCCGGCGGCGGTTGTCCCTCGTGGCGGTAGCTCAGAGCGGTTCGGCGCCGAGCAGGCCGAGCGGATGGCGCAGACGGAAGCCGCCCGGGTCGCGCATCTCCTCGCTCCAGCCGGGGCCCGCGCGGTCGCCGTCGTCGGTCATGAGGTGTCCCAGCGCAGGCCGGCGATCACCGCGAAGACGTGGCCGTGTTGGCGTAGATCCGCACCCAGCTGCCGGCGCCGCCGCCGCCCCAGCGCATGAAGCCCCGGGAGTCGAGCGGGTAGTCGAGCAGGCCGGCGGCGTGCATCACGTAGCTGACCGAGCCCGAGCAGTCGTAGCCGCGCGAGTTCCAGCTGCGGTGGCCGCCGCCCCAGCGGTAGGGCCGGTGGCGGATCCGGTTCGCCGCTTCGATCATCGCCTTCACGGCGGGCGGGGCGGAGGCCGGGGCGATCGCGCGCCCGCCGGGCGTCAGCGTCGCCTGCGGCACCTTCGCCGAGGCCGCGCGAGGCAGCCGTCCCGAGTGCGGCGAGCAGGGCCAGCACGCCGACCGGTCCCGTGGTCTTCCATCCCCTGCGCATGAAAGCGCTGTATCGGCCGTGACAGCCGCGGGCTTTAGTTCCCTTGAGTCGAGGTCCGGCGCCGCGTCGGCGGCGACCAGCGCGCCCATCAGGACGCCGAGCAGGAGATCGCGCAGCTCGCTCGCGCTCGATGTCCCGGTGCTCGATCCAGTTCGAGGCAGGCGCCGTCCATGAACCAGAGCCAGCCGCTGACGGCGGTGCGCGCCTTCGGCGGCGCCCCGTCCGGGTACAGCCCGTCGAGGATGCGCTGCGCCGTCTTCCGCCGCACCTCTTCGATCAGCTCGCGGATCTCGGCGACGCCGGCCGCGCTCTCGCATCAGGTTGCGATAGGCGACCGCGTTCTCCTCGACCAGCGCCAGGAAGGCGTCGAGGCTGGTCATCAGCTGCTCGACGGGGGAGAGGTCGGGGTCCGGTTCGGTGCGCTCCCGCAGCTGCTCGGCCCAGGCGCTCAGCGTCGCCTCGAAATACGCCTGCTTGCTGGGGAAGTAGTGGTAGAGCAGGGCCTTCGAGATGCCCACCTCGCGGGCGATCCTGCTCATCGAGAGCTCCTCGTAGGGGTGGCTGGTGAACAGCTCGGCGCCCCGCTCGAGCAGCTGCTGACGGCGCTCGTCGACGTCGAGGCGGCGGTAGGCGGGTGCACCCATGACCGAGGATTTTACCGCGCTTGTTGACCGATGGTCGACAAGACTGTTACGGTTGCTGACCGATGGTCAACAAGCAGAGGAGGCAGTGATGAACGACGAGCCAAGGAATGAGTGGGCGGACGGCGATCCGCAGGAATCGAGGGAGTACGCGCCGCCACCGCAGCCGCTCTCCTTTTCCCGAATCGAGTTCGAGCGGGTGTTCGGCGGTCGCGTATTGGCCTGGATCGGCGGTCTCGCGACCCTCCTCGGCCTCGTCTTCCTGATGCGCAGCGCTGTGGACAGCAGCTGGTTCACGGAGGAGGTCCGCACCCTGATGGCCGCGTTCGGCTCCCTGGCGCTGCTCGTCCTCGGCGTCTGGCTGCATGAAAAGAAGGGGCACCTTGAGGCCGCCCGCGTCGCCGTCGCCGTCGCGATCCCCGGCTTATACGCGACCACCGTCGTCGCCACCCAGACCTACGACCTGATCTCGCCCGTCCTCGGCCTCGAGGCGGGAGCGCTGATCGGCGTCATCGGGGTGGCGATCGCGGTGCGCTGGTCCTCGATGCTGGTCGGCAGCGTCGGGATACTCGGCGCGCTGGCCGCGCCGATGCTCGTCGGCACGATGGATGAGGGCGGCTCGATCGCCTTCGTCGCCCTGGCTCTCGCCGCCGGCGTCGGCGTCCTCCTCTGGCAGCGCTGGAACTGGCTGGCGCTCGGCGCCTTCGCCGTCTCGGCGCCCCAGCTGGTCTCCTGGCTCTACGAGAGCGGCTTCATCACCTTCGAGGGCGAAGCAAGTCCCAGCGAGCCCGTTCTGCTCGTCCTTGCGGTCCTGGTCGGGTTCTGGGCTCTCTACGCCGCGGCGGCCTTCGGCTACGAGCTGCGCAGTCAGAGCGAAGAGAAGCTCCCGGTCTCCTCCTGGCTGCTGCTTCTCTGCAGCAGCGTGTTCGTGGTCGGCGCCGGCTGCACCGTGATCGGCGGCGACTCGGCGCTCGCCCTGAACGCCTGGATCTTCGGCTTCGCCGCCGTCCATCTCCTGCTCGGCGGTGCCGCCATCCGCTTCGGCATCCACCGTGAAATCGGCTCGCTCCTGACCGGGGGAGGGATCGCGCTCGGCAGCATCGGGCTGGCCAACGCCTTCGACGGGCCCACGCTGGTGGCCGTCTGGTCGGCGATGGCCGCGGCGCTTGCCTATATGGCGACGCGTGTGGACCGCGGTCACGCGCCGACGCTTTCCGACGCGCAGCGACTGCTGCTCGTGGCGTTCGGGTTCCTCGCTCTGGCGATCGTGCACACGCTGGTCGTCGAGGCGCCGCCCAACGCGATCGTCGAAGGTGTCGCCGACCTCGGCAGCTCCCTGGTGGCGGCACGCCGTCCGCGACGTCGGCGCCGCCCTGTCCATGGACCCGGCCGTCGTCGACCGGCTGGCCAAGTCCTTCCCGCACATCCGGGCCCGCGACGCCCGCGCCGCGCTGGAGGAGCTGCCCGAACTGCGGGACGTGCGCGGGGAGTGGTACGGGCGGCTGTGGGAGCTCGTCGAGTCGCTGGACGCGCTGCCGCGCGGGATCGCCATGCACCCGTGCGGGGTGCTGCTCTCCGACGCCTCGCTGCTCGCCCGTACGCCGGTGGTGCCCACCAGCGGCGAGGGCTTCCCCATGTCGCAGTTCGACAAGGACGACGTGGAGGAGCTCGGGCTGCTCAAGCTGGACGTCCTGGGCGTGCGGATGCAGTCCGCGATGGCGCACGCGGTCGCGGAGATGCGGCGGGCGACGGGGCAGGAGCTCGACCTGGACGACCCGGCGCAGGTGCCGCCGGGCGACCCGGCCGACGTACGAGCTGATCCGTCCGGCCGAGACGCTGGGCTGCTTCCAGATCGAGTCGCCGGGCCAGCGCGACCTGGTCGGGCGGCTCCAGCCGGCCACCTTCCACGACCTGGTCGTCGACATCTCGCTGTTCCGGCCGGGCCCGGTCGCCGCCGACATGGTGCGGCCGTTCATCGAGGCCCGGCACGGGCGGGCGCCGGTCCGCTTTCCGCACCCGGACCTGGAGGAGGCCGCTGAGGGAGACGTACGGGGTGGTCGTCTTCCACGAGCAGATCATCGAGATCGTGGACATCATGACCGGCTGCGGGCGGGACGAGGCGGACCGGGTGCGGCGCGGGCTGTCCGACCCCGAGTCGCAGGGGCGGATCAAGGTCTGGTTCGCGCAGCAGGCGGCGGCGAGGGGCTACACGCCGGAAGTGATCGCCCGGACCTGGGAGATCGTCGAGGCCTTCGGGTCGTACGGCTTCTGCAAGGCGCACGCGGTGGCCTTCGCCGTGCCGACCTACCAGTCGGCGTGGCTGAAGGCGCACCATCCGGCGGCCTTCTACGCCGGGCTGCTCACCCACGACCCGGGGATGTACCCGAAGCGGCTGCTGCTGGCGGACGCGCGGCGGCGGGGAGTGCCGGTGCTGCCGCTGGATGTGAACCGGTCGGCGGCCGCCCACCGTATCGAACTGGTGTCCGATGCGGGGGATGTCTGGGGGCTGCGGCTCGCGCTCGCCGACGTCCACGGCATCAGCGAGGCCGAGGCGGCGCGGATCGAGGCCGGGCAGCCCTACGCCTCGCTGCTGGACTTCTGGGAGCGGGCGCGGCCCGGCCGCCCGGTCGCCGAACGGCTCGCCCAGGTGGGCGCGTTGGACGCGTTCGGCGCCAACCGCCGCGACCTGCTGCTGCACCTGACCGAACTGCACCGGCGGCGCAGCGGGCGGCGGGCGTACGGCGGCCAGCTCCCGCTGGACGGCGGCCGGAAGACCGCCTCCGGTCGGGCTGCCCGACCTCGACCGACGCGGAACGGCTCAGCGCCGAGCTGGGCGTCCTCGGCATGGACGCCTCCCGCCATCTGATGGGTGACCACCACGCCTTCCTGGACGAGCTGGGAGTGGTCCCGGCGCGGCGGCTGCGCGCGGCCCGGCACGGGCAGACGGTGCTGGTCGCGGGCGCCAAGGCGGCCACCCAGACCCCGCCGATCCGGTCCGGCAAGCGGGTCATCTTCACCACCCTGGACGACGGCACGGGCCTGGTCGACCTGCGCCTTCTTCGACGACAGCCACGCCGCGTGCGCCCACACCGTCTTCCACTCCTGGCTGCTGCTGGTACGCGGGGTGGTGCAGCGGCGCGGCCCGCGCAGCCTCAGCGTGGTCGGCGCGGCCGCCTGGAACCTCGCGGAGCTGGTGGAGCTGCGGCGCGACGGGCGGCCTCGACGCGGTCGCGCGCCCGGCTGGCCGGCACCCGCGAGCGACCGGAGGCGGCCGCGACGACGCGCCGACCGAGCCGGCCGCGAGCCGGGCGCCGATCCGCATGTCCACGGGCTACGAGCTGAACCCCTGGGCGGATCTGCGGCCGCCGGGCGAACGGCCCGCCACCGGCACGGAAGTTGTGGCACCAGAGTCCGGGGAGCGCGGGATGACCGTCCGCCGGGACGGCCGTCGATGTGCCGCGGCTGCCCCGGCGCCGCGGCTGTACGTGCGCTTCGGGGCCGACGACGCCCGACGTGACGCCTGCGGGCTGCTCGGGCTGCTCGGCGGAGTTCACGCCCGGTCGTGCAGGCGCTGCCGCCGGACGCCGCGCTCGTCGATGTCCGGGGCGCGCAGCGGTACTTCGGCCGGGACGCCGGCCGACTCGCCGCGCTGATCCGGGTGCGGGCGCTCGCCCTGTACGGCGTGGACTGCGCGATCGGGGTCGGGCCGAACCCGCATGCTGGCCCGGATGGCGGCCCGGGAGGCCGGGCCCGGGGCGACCTGGTGCGTGCCCGAGGACCCCGAGGCCGTCGGGATTCCTCGCCGGACAAGCCGGTCGCCGCGCTGGACGGCGTCGGCCCGGCGACCGCCCGCACCCTGTGCGACTACGGCCTCGACACCGTCGGCCGGGTCGCCGCCGCGCCGCTCGCCGCGCTCCAGCGGATCCTCGGCGCGCCGGCCGGCGCGCGAGGTGCACGAGCGGGCCCGCGGCATCGACCGCGACGCCCGGTCGTCCCGAACGCCGCCGCCCGCGCTCGCTCGCCGCCGAACGACCGCTTCGACCGCGACGAGCTGGACCCGGTACCGGCACCGCCGGGCGCTGCTCTCGCTCGCCGAGGAGCTGGGCGCCCGGCTGCGCGGCGAGGGCCAGGTGTGCCGGTCCCTGACGCTCACCGTGCGCTACGCCGACCGCTCCACGACCACCCGCACCCGCACCCTGGCCGAACCGACCGCCCACTCCGCGGCGCTGACCGCCGCGGCGTACGCGCTGCATGACGCGCTCGGCCTGCAGCGGGCCCGGGTGCGCGCCTGTCGCCTGCGCGCCGAGGGGCTGACCCCCGCCGAACAGGCCGCCCGGCAGCTCACTTTCGACCCCGCGGACGAGAAGGCCCGCCGGCTCGAGGCGGTGGCGGACCGGGCGCGGGCGAAGTTCGGGCCGCGGGCGGTCGGTTCCGGGCTCGCTCGCCGCGTAACGCCTGGCGGACCGGATTCCGTGGACGTCCGTACGATCTGACGTGATGTTTTTACCGACGCGTAACTTCCCACTCTTTCGCTACTCACGCGTAATTTGACCAGGCAGCACCGCCCCCTTGTGATCCGGATCACAGGACGAATGCGCACGCTCCATCGCACTCCCTTCGAGCCGCAAGGAGATCACACGATGCTGCCCTGGAAACGTGCCGCTCAGACCGCTGTCCGCCCTGCTGCTGGCCGCCGCTCGCCCCCGCCCCCGCCGCCACCGCCGCACCGCCGGCCGCCGCCCCCAGCAGCGGCTGGAACAACTACTCCTGCAAGCCCTCCGCCGCCCACCCCCGCCCCGTCGTCCTCGTCCACGGAACCTTCGGGAACTCCGTCGACAACTGGCTCGCCCTCGCCCCGTACCTGGTCAAGCGCGGCTACTGCGTCTTCTCCCTCGACTACGGCCAGCTCCCCGGCGTGCCCTTCTTCCACGGCCTCGGCCCCATCGACAAGTCGGCCGAGCAGCTCGACGCGTACGTCGACAAGGTGCTCGCCGCGACCGGCGCGTCCGAGGCCGACCTCGTCGGCCACTCCCAGGGCGGCATGATGCCGCGCTACTACCTCAAGTTCCTCGGCGGCGCGGACAAGGTGAACGCGCTGGTCGGCCTCGCACCCGACAACCACGGCACCACGCTGAACGGGCTCACCAAGCTGCTGCCGTACTTCCCGGGCGCCGAGGACCTGATCAGCGCCGCACACCCCCGGCCTCGCCGACCAGATCGCCGGCTCCGCCTTCCTCACCAAGCTCAACGCGGGCGGCGACACCGTGCCCGGCGTGCGCTACACCGTCATCGCCACCAGCTACGACGAGGTGGTCACGCCGTACCGCTCCCAGTTCCTGAACGGGCCGGACGTCCGAACGTCGTGCTCCAGGACCTGTGCGCGTCCGACCTCTCGGAGCACGTGGCCATCGGGCTCTTCGACCGGATCGCCTACCACGAGGTGGCCAACGCCCTCGACCCGGCGCACGCGAACGCCGACGACCTGCGCCTCGGTTCGACTGACGCGGGGGTCGAATTGGGCCCTCCGTTGTACGACAATCGCTTGCATGACCGGATTCGCGTCGTTCCTCGGGCTGTGTCTGCTGATCACGATCACGCCCGGCCTGGACGCACCCGCCGTGGTGATCCGCAGCGCGCTGCGGGGCGGGCGTGCGGCCGGGCTGCGGACCGCGCTAGGCTGCGCGGCCGGGCTGTTCGTGCACGCGACCGCGGTCGCCTTCGGCTTGGCCGAACTGCTGCTGCGCAGTGACGCGGCCTTCGAGGCGGTCAAGCTGGCGGGCGCCCTGGTGCTGGTCGTCCTCGGCGGGCGCTCGCTCCTGGTCGGCCTGGCGGTCGCCCGGCGCCGCCGTCCCCGATCCCGCTGGGGAGCGTTCCGCGGCGCCGCGCGGCGGCAATCCCTTCGCCGAAGGGCTGCTGACCAATCTGACCAACCCGAAGGCGACGCTGTTCTTCGTGGCGGCCCTGCCCGAGTTCGTCCCCGCCGACCGCGCGGCCCAGGCGGTGCCGATCGCCCTGGGCCTGGCGGCGATCGCCGTGCTGTTCTCGTTCGCCGGGCTCGGCCTGACCGCCTGGGGCATCCACCACCACCTCGCCATCTCCTCCGTTCCCGCCGGGTGCGGCGGGCTCAGGAGCACCCTGCTGGGGGCCGTCGCTGATCGGTCTCGGAGTGCGGGTGGCGACGGAGTAACCCGCGCGGGCCATGCGGATTGTTCGGCTTATGCGGCCTATTCGGAGATCCAGCTCGACCTCGACATTGCCCGCGCGCGCGCGCGCGCGCGCGCGGCCGTACGCCTTCGAGTACGGGCACACCTGCTGGCGCCTTCTCGACCAGCTTCGGCCGATCTCTTTCTGCAGGTGCCCGGCAGCTCGACCCGCAGGCGTGACCTTGAGGCCGAAGCCGCCGTCGGCTCGTCCCTGCCATGCCGACCTCGGCGGTGATGGTGGTCGCTTGGTGTCCACCTTCGCTTGCGGGCCGACGAGGCCGAGCGCGCTCGAGAAGCACGCCGCCCAGCCGGCGGCGAACAGTTGCTCCGGGTTGGTGCCGGCCTTGCCGCCGGGGCGGCGGGCAGCGAGCGACTCGAGCCGGCCGTCCGAGCTGTGGCGCGGCCCTCGCGGCCGCCGGTGGCGTGGCGTCGGCGGTGTAGAGCGCGTCCATGGAGATCAATCCCTTTCGAGTCCCGGTAGGCCGGAGGATCCGGCCGGGGGTCCGGGCAGTGGCCCCAAGTAGAGCACACAATTAAATTGTGCACAACTAAGAGGTAACGCTGGATATGGCATAATGTCATCTCAAGCCCGACCCCGCTTCCCGCGCAGAGCCGCCAGGGCGTCACGGCGGACGATCCGCTCCGGCTCGACCTCCCAGCTCTGCTTCGCCCTGCACGCCGCCTCGCGCGCGTTCGGCGGCATCTACCGACGGGTGCTGCGCGACACCGGAGCTGACGTACCCGCAGTACCTGGCGCTATTGGTGCTGTGGGAGCGCGGCGAGATGCAGGTCAAGCAGCTGGGCGA